>CAWILF010000021.1:0-113150 GCA_963836885.1 uncultured Flavobacteriaceae bacterium
AAAAAACACCATGACAAAACAAGAAAGAGAAACCCTAGAGCGACTGACGGATTTTGATTACGCATGGTACAAAGAAAACGTGCTGGATAAAAAAGCAGGTACAGAAGAAACCGAAGAAAATGTAGATGAGCCAGCCAGCGATTACGAGAATATCCCATCGCACCATCTAGCTGCGATAGAAAGAGGTCTTGCTGATGCGGCTGCGGGCAGGATGATACCGATGGATGAAGCATTAGATAGTTTAAAAAGGAAATTTGGATTCTAAATTATCTAGTGATGCTAAGTCTGGTTTAAATTCCATTCTTGAATATTTGAGAGACGAGTTTGGTTATAAATTTGCCGAAAATTACTTTGGCGATTTTAGTCACATTCGTCATGTCGTTGAGTCTCAACCAGAAGGTTTTCCGATGGCTAGCAAAAAAAGAAACCTTAGAAAACTGGTTTTTAGAAAACGAACTACTATTTATTATCAAGTCACAGAGCATATTAAAGTAATTGCAATTATTGATAATAGGCAGGATTATAAGGTGTAATTCTATTATGACTTCATCGGAATTAAAATCTTACTCTTAGCGAAGCGATGAATTCCGTGTCTTAGACCCAAGAAATTTTATAAAACCTTTTAAATGGCATAATGTATTTTATATTGTTTTTTCCGGTGCTATGAACCTCCACATTACTTTGACACGGCCTAGCACAGATCGCGAAAATCAAAAACTCCCACAAAACTCCCTACAACACTAACAATCCATTGGCTCGCAAAGTTTCCATCTCTTCAGAATACCAAAATGGTTCAAAGGCATTAAACAATAGTTTCGTAAGAGGTTTTAATTTGAGCAAATGTGGTGGGTTTTTGATCCGGTTGCCACAGCTCTAATTGATCCAGCAGCCAGTTGGCCTGATCTTCTGGTAATTCTAGTATGGAACGAGCCTGATTTATCGTGGAAAACCAAATCCAGATAGGTGACTTGCTTTCCTTTTTTGGTTTTTTGAAAAGTGCCAATTAAAGGAAAAGTTCCTAGCCAAATCACTTTGGAGTTGCTTTTAATAGCTTTAAAGGACTCTTTATTCAAGCAATCTTCAATATAAAAAGGAGCAATGGTTGTCGGTGGTATTTCAAAATCAAACCACTCTTGCAAAGACATATCAAAACCTATCCCGTGCATAAAATTAAAGAGTGACTTTTTTAAACCCGCACTAAAAATACCGTGATCGATACCCGTAGCGTCGCGTAAACTGAACATCATTATTTGCAAAGCTTATTTCTTCAAGATGCGGAGTTATTCCATAATCGCCAGTATTCATTCCTACGGGACTGTGCGCGGTCAGGGCAAATTGATGCCAGAAACCACTTTGAATAATTCCCAATTCAAATAATTGTCGGGTCATTTCTAGACTGTCCACCGTTTCTTGAATGGTTTGGGTAGGATAACCGTACATTAAATAGGAGTGAACCATGATGCCCGCAGCGGTAAAGTTTCTTGTCACTTGGGCTACTTGTTCTACCGTGACGCCTTTATCAATTAATTTGAGCAATCGGTCTGAGGCTACTTCTAGGCCACCAGATACCGCGATGCAACCGCTCGCTTTCAATAAATGACACAGGTCTTGGGTAAAGTTTTTCTCAAACCTAATATTCGTCCACCAGGTTACGGTCAGTTTTCGCTTTAAAATCTCCAGAGCTACCGATCGCATTAATGCTGGTGGTGCGGCCTCGTCCACAAAATGAAATCCGCGTTCACCAGTTTGCGCAATCAATTGTTCCATGCGATCTACCAGAACAGTTGCTGCAATAGGCTCGTATAAACTGATGTAATCCAAAGAGATATCGCAAAAGGTACATTTGCCCCAGTAGCAACCGTGCGCCATGGTCAGCTTATTCCACCGGCCGTCGCTCCAAAGACTGTGCATGGGATTTGCAACTTCTATTACTGAAATGTATTTATCGAGGAGCAAATCAGAATAATCGGGTGTGCCGACTTGCAGTTGTTTGTAATCTGCTTTTTTTGTGTTGTTTTTATAGGTAACGAGTCCGTTTTCTAAGATAAAAGTTCTTTTAAACTCTTGTTCTTCAATGGCTTGATGAGAGTTATGAAGTACATAATCCGTAATTAATTCTAATGGCAATTCACCATCGTCTAGACTTATAAAATCAACAAATTCAAATACACGTGGATCTTTTAAGGATCTCAATTCCGTATTGGGAAAACCGCCGCCCATCGCAATTTTAACGCTTGGAAAGTGCTTTTTAATGAATTGACCGGCACGCAAGCCGCTGTATAGATTCCCAGGAAAAGGAACCGAAATCACAACCAGTTTAGGTTGCGTGCGCTGCAACTGCTCTTCTAAAATAGCGATGCTAATCTGATCGATGTACGTGAGAGGCTTATTTAATTCCAGATAAAGCTCATCAAAAGAGTTGGCACTGCGTCCCAAACGTTCTGCATACCGACTGAACCCAAAATTATCATCCACACAATCCACGATAAAGTCCGAAAGGTCTTCTAAAAAAAGCGTGGCAAGATGTTTTGCTTTGTCCTGCATTCCCATATTCCCAAACGCCCAATCGAGATCATCCACTTGGTCAAATCGAGAGGCTTGAGGTAGGAAATTATCCGTACAAATCTGTCTTGCGAAGGTGTTGTTGTGGCCTTGTAGAAATAGAATAATAGCATCCAGCGGCTTTAAATAATATTCTTTTAGGGCATAGATACGCTGGCTGTTTTCGCTCAAAATGGTGTTTTGATCCAGCGCATGCTCAAAGAGTTGAGACATATTTGCACTGGAAAATAGCTCTAAAATCACCTCAATCCCCAAGTCCATTTGATAGGAACTAATTTCCTTGGTATTCAAAAATCCTTTGATATAGGCCGTCGCCGGGTAGGGCGTGTTGAGCTGTGTAAAAGGCGGTGTTATGAGTAATAGATCTCTTTGTTCCATAGTGCAGGCTACAAAGTTACGGGTTTAAAGCACGATGGACTCACCTCTCGTTTTAAAACTGGGCTTCAAAGTAATGCAGCATTTTCAATAAATGCATATAACAGAACCCCACAATAAATACAGGGAAAACATATTTAAGAAACCGCTGGATCTTTGTGTTTTGAATATTAGTGTCAAAAATTGAAATAGTCACCAGAATGCTGAAGAAGCCGAACTCGCTGCGGGTGATGGATGTTGCGATCAAGAATAAAAACAACGCCCAGTACTTCCACTTTGGCTTTAAAAAGATAAATGCAAGACTCAATACTATCTCGCTGATAAGTATGGTATAGGTAAACGCTTTCGCGAAAGCGGATAACGAATCAGTAGTTAGAAAGGCCACAGACTTTTGGTTATAGGCAATCCCGTTGTATGAATTATAGAAATCTACAGAGTTGATTGCATAGTCAGGATCAAAAAAATGACCTAGCAGTGACAGTCCCTTCCCGTTCAATAAAAATTGCGCCATAAGATTGCCTTCCAAAAAATAGGTGCTTCCCAGTTTTTGCAGTGTCGCGACGCTTATGACCAGTGCCAATATATAAAAGCTGAAATTCCATTGGTAATCCTTTAACCACGATCTGTAAACCATATATAAAGAGAATATTCCCAGCAGAAAAAAATGATTGGCAAGTATGTAATAACTGGAATAGGCAAGCCCCAAAAAGTTAAGGGAATAGAATATCAAGCTCCATTTTTCCAATTTTTCATTGGTGTAAATTACGTTTCCCAGGGCTAGTAGTACGATGGGTAGCTTATAGATAGTTCCCGCATAAAGGCTGGTCAGAAAGAAGACAAATATCATAAAATGATAGATCTTCATAAGCGACACTTGATCTACCATGCGGTTGAGCCTATTCAAAATCGTATATTTTATGGGGATAAACTCTTCGGTTTTCAAGATCTACAAAGGTTTCATAAACTTCCACCTTTGGATTTTCAATGCGGTAATGTTTTATCCACGCGCTTTGTAAAACTTGTTTTTCATAAAATTCTGGATAGAAAGCTGCAAATTTCAATAATTTCAAAGATGAATTATACAATTTCTGATCGCCTATGGAAAGCGAGTCGGTAGTCGGGAAGTAAATGGGATAGATGACAATGCTGGTATCGGCAGTTTTGAGTACCAGACTGCGGTGCTCGGGATGGCTGTCCGTGTACATACCGTACCCGCCGCCCCTCCATCGGGAAAGGTGTTCATAATTAGAAGCATAGACCTGCCAGCATATCATTGCTATAGGTATGCCCAGGAGAATGCAGCGTGCTATAAGTTTGATCTTCATCGTTTAAAAATTATGGCAGTATCGCGACTGATCAGGATCAAATTTACAAGAATGATGGTGTTAATCGGATAAAGTTGCATGCAATATTCTAAACAGAGTCTGTATTGTTCATCTAACACAAGTATAATTGATATATTTGAACTATAATTGAGCGACAAAGACCTTTGAAAGATCAAAAACTGCTTCTCGACGAGACATCCCTACATTTTACGCTACACAGACTGGCTTGTCAGCTGATTGAAAACCATAGGGATTTTTCCAATACGGCACTGATAGGTCTGCAACCGCGTGGAAGTTTTCTACTACGGCGTTTACAGGTAATCTTGGAGAATGAACATAATATCCAAGATCTGAATACGGGACTGCTGGATATTACATTTTACCGGGACGATTTTAGACGAGGTGATGAACCATTGCGGGCCAATTCTACACAGATCGATTTTCTGGTAGAGAATAAAAAGGTCGTGATCATCGATGACGTGCTCTACACGGGACGCAGTATAAGAGCGGCGCTTACCGCGTTGCAATCGTTTGGCAGACCAGAGAAAGTAGAACTACTCACGCTCATCGATCGTAGGTTTTCACGCCATCTGCCCATTCAACCAGATTATCGCGGCAGACAGGTGGATTCCATCGATGGACAACGGGTGAAGGTCAACTGGAAGGAAAACGACGGTGAGGATGCGGTCTATCTCTTAAAACATAATTCATGAGTTCATTAAGCGTTGATCATGTTCTGGGGATCAAGGATCTGACCAAAGAAGACATTGAATTGATCCATACCACCGCGAGCCAGTTCAAGGAGGTGATCAATAGGCCCATAAAAAAAGTGCCTTCCCTGAGAGACATTACCATAGCCAATCTATTTTTTGAAAACTCCACACGTACCAAGCTTTCCTTTGAACTTGCCGAGAAAAGACTGAGCGCTGATGTAGTAAATTTCAGCGCGTCCCAAAGCTCTGTGGCAAAGGGAGAAACACTTATTGACACCGTACAGAATATACTGGCGATGAAGGTGGACATCGTGGTAATGCGCCATCCCAACCCGGGAGCAGGCGTATTTTTAAGCAAGCATATCAATGCAAAAATCGTGAATGCCGGCGACGGCGCTCACGAGCATCCCACACAAGCACTACTGGACAGTTATTCCATCAAGGAAAAACTGGGAAGTATAGCAGGCAAAAAAATTGTAATCGTAGGAGATATATTACACAGCCGGGTGGCATTATCTAATATTTACTGTCTGCAAAAACTGGGAGCGGAGGTCATGGTATGCGGTCCTGCAACGCTCATTCCCAGATTTATTACTTCACTGGGAGTAACGGTAGAGCATAATTTGAAAAAAGCCCTGGAATGGTGCGATGTTGCAAACATGCTGCGTGTCCAGAACGAGCGCATGGACATTTCTTATTTTCCCAGCGTTAGGGAATATGTCCAGCAATATGGAGTAAATCAGGAGCTGCTGGACGGTCTGGAAAAAAAGATCGTGATCATGCATCCCGGCCCTATCAATAGAGGTGTGGAAATTACCAGCGACGTGGCAGACTCTGACCAGGCAATAATCTTAAACCAAGTAGAAAATGGGGTCGCCATACGTATGGCGGTACTCTACCTAGTAGCTTCAAAAATAAAACACGATGAATAGTGAAATCAAGGAAAACTACGTTCTCTTAAGCGATGAACATGATGATATATGCGGATTTGCTGGTTTTTTAAACAAAATTTTTGAGCAGTTCAGCTCGC
This sequence comes from uncultured Flavobacteriaceae bacterium, assembly GCA_963836885.1. Taxonomy (GTDB): domain Bacteria; phylum Bacteroidota; class Bacteroidia; order Flavobacteriales; family Flavobacteriaceae; genus Nonlabens. Next base: position 6,006 of record CAWILF010000021.1, read on the forward strand.
AGAACGTGATTGTGGATCTGTTAAAATATGATAGGGCACAATTAAGCGATCTGCTTTGTTATCTGGAGTTGAGCAATGCGCACCGCGCTACCCAACACTCATTTGTTATCGTCAACGCGTCCTTGGGCATGGATGAGATTCCCGAAGAACTTATGGTAGTTCCCACCGTGCAGGAAGCGGTGGACGTGATCCAGATGGAAGAAATAGAACGTGATCTGGGTTTTTGATCCTGTATTATTGAATAGAATCCCAGTTATAATCGCACTAAAAAATCCTTTTTGAAATTAACCATTTTAGGTTGCCATAGCGCAACTCCCAAAGATAGCGCCCGTCCCACCGCTCAGATTTTGGAAATGAGAGGACATGTATTTCTCATAGATTGTGGCGAGGGCACGCAGATGGCATTGCGCAAGAGCGGTGTTAAGTTTTCGCGCATCAAGCATATTTTTATTTCACACCTTCACGGCGACCACGTTTATGGACTTATCGGCCTTATTTCCACTTTTTGCCTTTTGGGACGTGAGTCAGATCTTACCGTTTATGGACCCAAGGGAATCAAAGAGTTGATCTTGTTACAGCTCAAATTATCGGGTTCTAGAACTAGTTTTGGGTTACGCTTTCGCGAAAGCGTGGAAAATACACCACAATTACTATTTCAAGATGAATTGTTGAGTGTTACAACCATCCCGCTGGAACATCGCATATTTACTCACGGGTTTTTATTTCAGGAAAAGGCATGGGACCGCAAGCTGGATATTGTTGCCTGTGAAGAGGCCGGAATTGATAAGGCGTATTACCGCAAGATCAAGAAGGGAGCAGATATGACCATGGAGGACGGTCGTGTAATAGCTAACGAAGACCTAACCTTTGAGGGGCAGAAACCTGTGGGCTATGCCTTTTGTAGCGATACCATCTATAAAGAAGATCTGATACCGCAAATTACTGGGGTCACCGCGCTGTACCACGAAAGCACGTTTCTCAAGCAGGACGAGTCGCTTTGTGGGAAGACCAAACACAGCACGGCTGCACAGGCGGCTACAATAGCACTCAAAGCAAATGTGGGAACATTAATTCTAGGGCATTTCAGCTCCCGATATCGTGATTACGAGCTTTTTAGGGAAGAGGCAAAGGCCATCTTTCCAAATGTGGAGCTTGCCGCGGATGGCAGGGAATTTGATTTTTGATGGGTGTGAACTCTCGTAACCTTGCTAGATTTTTTTCATTTGTTGTTTCATGCTCTTGATCTGGTCGGTGAGCATGTTGTGCTTGTCTAGCTTTTTTGCTTCGGTAAGTAGGGTAGTGGCCTCACGCTTGCGTCGTTTCATCATGGCGATGCCGGCTAGATTCATTTTGGCAACGGCTAGATCCTGATCCATGTTAAGTCCCAAAGAAATTGCCTTTTTGAAGAATTTCTCTGCCTTGGTCATACTGGTCTGGGAAATCATCAATCCGCGCAGGTAATTGTAGTAACCCTGTTGCTTTGTAACCAGCGCGGCTTCTGGATCTTTGATGCGATCCAGCCATTTACTTGCTCCTTCAAAATCCTGCTTTCTCAATCGCATAAAAGCAAGCAATATCATCTCGTTCTTAAAATAGAGAAGTATGAAGATTCCAGAAAACAAGATCAAGAAAATGCCGGTCATAATCTCATTTCTCGTTATAAAATAAATTCCCAATGCTACAACTAGACCTGCAAGTACCAGCTTTATGTTCTTATTAAACATGATTTTAATTTAAGTCGGCAAAGATAGTGGATTTAGGGAATAGCCTGCGATTTTATAGGGCATAAACCCGATGTATTTCTAGTTGCCATTTCTCAAATTATAAGGGTGAATAAGTTAATCTAGCCATTATGATTTTGGCTGTTCACTTTTTTCTGGATATGTAGATCTGCTGTTCAGCAACACTTATCCACAGCTGATTGTGGAACTGAACCTATTAATGGCGACATCGGGAATAAAAGATAAATTTTTAAGGCAGTTGAACCAATTTAAAAAATAATTGAAAAATAACTAACAAGCCGTTGTATTAATGAATGGACTTCTTATATTTGCAGCCGTTAAAAATGGGGGAAGGCTCCTGTTATTTATTTAGATATAGATTTAAAGCTATGGCACAAAAGAGAACATACCAACCAAGTAAGAGAAAAAGAAGAAACAAGCACGGTTTCAGAGAGCGTATGGCTTCTGTAAGCGGTCGTAAGGTTCTTGCTCGTCGTAGAGCTAAGGGTCGTAAGAAACTATCTGTATCAACCGAGAGAAGACACAAGAGATAATGATTTTTATTGTATAAATTAAAAGGCGTCAATTTTATAGAATTGACGCCTTTTTTTATGCGGTTTTTCTAAAAATCGCGATATTTAAACCATCGACTTAAAAAAGATTAACATGCCAAAAAGAACCGATTTAAAATCCATATTGCTCATAGGAAGTGGTCCCATTATAATAGGACAGGCCTGCGAATTTGACTACGCCGGCTCCCAGGCATTGCGCTCATTGCGGGAAGAGGGAATTGAAACGATCCTGATCAATTCTAATCCCGCCACCATCATGACCGACCCTTCCATGGCAGATCATGTTTATCTACTTCCCTTAACTACAAAGTCGTTGCGCACCATACTTGCCGAGCATCCACAAATAGATGCGGTATTGCCCACAATGGGAGGACAGACCGCACTTAATCTATGTATCGAGGCTGATGAGAAAGGTCTGTGGGAAGATAACCATGTAGAAATTATAGGAGTTGACATAGACGCGATCAATATCACCGAAGATCGGGACAAGTTTAAGGGCCTGATGCATAAAATAGGGATTCCAGTTGCTCCTGCATCAACTGCCAAATCGTTTCTAAAAGGTAAGGAGGTTGCCCAGGAATTTGGTTTTCCTCTGGTGATCCGTCCATCATTTACACTGGGAGGTTATGGAGCAAGTTTTGTTCATACCGAGGATCAGTTTGAAGAATTGCTTACTCGAGGACTTGAGGCATCGCCCATTCATGAAGTATTAATTGATAAAGCCTTGTTGGGCTGGAAAGAATATGAATTGGAGTTGTTACGTGATGATAATGATAACGTTGTTATTATCTGTACGATAGAAAACATGGATCCCATGGGAATCCATACCGGTGATTCAATAACGGTCGCGCCCGCCATGACGCTTTCTGATCGTACGTATCAAAAGATGCGGGACATGGCTATTCACATGATGCGCAGCATCGGTGAATTTGCTGGTGGTTGCAACGTGCAGTTTGCCGTCAGTCCAGATGAGAATGAGGATATAATAGCTATTGAGATCAATCCCAGAGTAAGTAGGTCTAGCGCACTGGCATCAAAAGCTACTGGATATCCTATCGCAAAAATCGCTTCAAAACTAGCCATAGGTTACACACTGGATGAATTATATAACCAGATCACCAAATCTACGAGTGCACTTTTTGAGCCCACGCTGGATTATGTGATTGTTAAGATACCACGCTGGAACTTTGACAAGTTTGAGGGAGCAGATCGCACGCTGGGCTTGCAGATGAAGTCTGTGGGAGAGGTTATGGGAATAGGCCGTTCCTTTCAAGAAGCTTTGCACAAGGCAACACAGTCTTTAGAGATCAAAAGAAACGGTCTGGGTGCCGACGGCAAGGGCTATACCGATTATAATCAGGTTATTGAGAAGCTGACCAACGCAAGTTGGGATCGTGTTTTTGCGCTTTATGATGCTATTGCAATGGGAATATCATTATCCCGCATCCATGAGATCACAAAGATAGATATGTGGTATTTATGGCAGTTTGAAGAACTGTACCAGCTGGAAAAAGAGATCGGGAAGTTTAAGGTTGGCACGCTTTCGCGAAAGCTACTACTTGAAGCAAAACAAAAAGGATTTGCAGACCGTCAGATTGCCCACATGCTGGGCTGTCTGGAGTCCGAGGTTTATAAATTGCGTGAAGAACTTCAAGTGAATCGAGTATATAAACTAGTAGATACTTGTGCTGCCGAGTTTGCAGCTCAAACTCCCTATTATTATTCCACATTTGAGGCAGATATGCAATTGCCTGGCGGTGAGCGTTTCTCACAGAATGAAAGTGTTGTAACCGATAAGAAAAAGGTGATTGTATTGGGATCTGGCCCCAATCGCATAGGACAGGGGATAGAGTTTGACTACTGTTGCGTGCATGGAGTTTATGCGGCGCAGGAATGTGGTTATGAAACCATTATGATCAACTGTAATCCAGAGACCGTTTCCACTGATTTTGATACCGCTGACAAATTATATTTTGAGCCCGTTTTTTGGGAGCACATATATGACATTATAAGACATGAGAAACCAGAAGGAGTGATCGTACAACTGGGCGGTCAGACCGCGTTGAAATTGGCTGAAAAGCTAGATCGATACGGTATAAAAATTATGGGAACTAGCTACAAAGCGCTAGATCTTGCTGAAGACCGTGGTGAGTTTTCAAGATTACTGCAAAAAATAAACATTCCATATCCTGAATTTGGTACGGCAACTACGCCCAGTGAAGCATTACAAGTAGCCGAGGAATTGGATTTCCCCATTCTTGTTAGGCCTTCCTACGTTTTGGGTGGTCAGGGTATGAAGATCGTCATAAACAAGGATGAACTGGAGGAACACGTGGTTGATATCTTACGGAAAATCCCCAATAATGTATTGCTCCTAGATCATTATCTGGATGGTGCGATAGAGGCAGAGGCCGATGCTATATGTGATGGTGAGAATGTCTATATAATTGGTATTATGGAACATATTGAGCCCTGTGGTATTCATTCTGGAGACTCAAATGCCCTGTTGCCTCCTTTTACACTGGGTGATCTTGTGATGCAACAGATTAAGGATCATACTAAAAATATTGCCTTGGCATTAGAGACTGTAGGATTGATAAATATCCAATTTGCAATCAAGGATGATACGGTATATATCATTGAGGCAAACCCTCGTGCCTCGAGAACCGTTCCTTTTATAGCTAAGGCCTATGGAGAGCCCTATGTAAATTATGCAACTAAGGTTATGCTGGGTGTTAACAAAGTGACAGATTTTACCTTCAACCCACAGTTGGAAGGCTATGCGATTAAACAACCCGTTTTTTCATTTAATAAATTTCCTAACGTTGACAAACGCCTGGGGCCAGAAATGAAATCTACTGGGGAGAGTATTTTGTTTATCGATAGCTTGAAAGACGACGAATTTTATGATCTGTATTCCCGCAGGAGAATGTATCTGAGCAAATAATACATCTATTTAGAAGACTCCGATAGAGTTTGATTTCTAAGTTATTTCAAAAAAAGCCCACTTGAAAAGTGGGCTTTTTTTGTTAGGATATTTTATTTCAGAGTTATAGATGTTATCTTGATGCAATGGGTATCACCAAAAATTCAAGGGATTTATACAGGTACAGAGAGTTAATAATAACTCAGTACAATGGCGAGGACGGATAAGTTGAAGAAAAAACTGTTTAGAAACTCTTCAATTTTCAGCTGCTAAGTTTTAATGTAGGTAGGTAAAGGTATATGGTTTAAATGTTTGATATCACGTACCAAAATTACAGAGTAAAGCAACTATCTTTTCATATTGAAGTTCTCAATTGCTAATTTTTTAGCTTTATCGCGGTATGTTCTCCTTTCAATTGATCGAACGTTTGACCATAAGATCATATTTGAAATTAAGGTATATAGTTACTTCTTTACATATTCGTGAAGTTGTTGAAGGATGAGTGCACGTCACTAATAAACAAAAAAAAGCGGTAACATTAATGCTACCGCTCTAATTCTAAAATCTATTTGAAATTATTAGTCAACTTGGAAAGTAACTCTTCTTACGATTTGTCTTGCCTGACCACTACTTTTCTCAACTGAAGCATCTTCACCGCCACCTACAACAGTTAATCTAGAACTGTTTATACCAGCAGCAACCAGTACATCATGTACCATTTTTGCTCTTCTTTCTGAAAGTTGTTTATTGTACTCAGTATTTCCTAATTCATCGGCATATCCAGTTAAGGTTGCATTTGCAGAATTATTTGCTTTCATGTACTTAATAATGGTGTTGATAGCATTAAGGGAATATGTAGCAGGTTTAGTGCTGTTGAAGTCAAAATAAACATTCACATAACCACCATTAATCAATTGTTTAATAGTTGTTCCTGCATCGCCTGATCCATTCATTCCATCAACTGCCGCTTTCATGTCTGCCTTACTGGTATATTGAGCTTGTAGTGCAGATTCCATATCATCTGGAATACCGTTCTTATTAAGATCTATCGCTCTACCTTTATTATCTACACGTACTCCACTTTCTGTGGTGTTATCTCTATCTAGGTAATTTGGAACACCATCCTGATCATCATCACCCAAATCAGAAATCATTTTGTCCATTTCCATTTCTAGGTCAGACAGTTTTTGCAATACATTTTCTGAGTACCAGTCAGCGTGTTGTTCTTTACCTCCAAGATAAAAATTGATACCTATTGAAGCATTTACCAAGAAACTATCAAAACCTCTTTGATTGGGAGCAAGGCTCAAACCGTCCCAAGTTAGGGTTTGTCTCACGTGACCAATAGCAGATAGATCTGCGAACAGTGCGATCTTATCAGATAACCTTAACTGCGGAGTTATACCAGCTACAAAATTCAAAGTCATATCAGTATCCTCACCCTCGATAGGTTCTTGAACTTTAAGACCGGAAACACCAGCACCTGCGTGGAACAATAGATTTACATTATCCGTCCATTCTCTGAAACCCATGATCTCACCGAGATTTGCAACTCCTTCCAGTGTGGCGCGGTAATAGTTGCTTTGAAAATCAAAATCGCTATCATCATCAGACTCTAAATAATTGAAGCCTAAGTCAAGATTCAAACCAAATTTATTATTGATCATATACCTAATCCCCAAGTCTGCTTGTGTGAAAGAGGGCGTGTTGGTGTAGGCACCTTCGGTAAATGGTCTTGTAGGTTTTTGAACACCCACACCTAGATCTATAGACCAGTGGTTGTATTTTTTAGTTATGGATGTTGTTTCCAAGCTGTCTGAAGTCATGTTATCTTCCTGGGCAAAACCTAGTGCCGCGCAGAACATAAAACTTAAAGTAACAATTTTTTTCATAATTTGATGATTGATCCTAATTAAGAGGCAAATATATAAATATTACGATACGCAAAATAGTTTTTTTTCCTTAATCATTGCATATTATAATAACATTTACATTTTCAACTGCTTTGGACTGGTCTATTTTGAAACTAATTCATCCCTATAAATGCTTATTAACAGCATTTTGAATTATGATGTTGCACACAATTAGCCTATGTGTACACGTTGTAATCAAAGCTATGATAGCATAGTTTATGGTTGGTAACTCCATAAAATTTATAATTCAAAGACCTTATGACATTTTTTGATGTTGATAATCTAGGTTTCCGTGTTGCGCTATAAACCTGATTAAACTTTTTAGGTAGTTTTTAAGATCATATATTTGTGCCTTCAATTATTGAAATCCAATCCATCAATTAATGCGAAAGATGACTATTAAAAATATATGCTGCATAGGCGCGGGTTATGTAGGAGGTCCTACCATGACGGTAATTGCCGATCAATGTCCAGATATTAATGTTCATGTGGTAGATTTAAATCAATCCCGTATCGATGCGTGGAACGATACCGATCTCGATAACCTTCCCATATATGAACCAGGTCTTTCTGAACTTGTGAAAAACAACAGGGGAAAGAACCTGTTTTTTTCTACCGAAGTCAATGAGGCCATTAAAATTGCAGATATGATCTTTATATCTGTAAATACTCCTACCAAAACTTATGGTCTAGGAAAGGGCATGGCTGCTGATCTTAAATATATTGAACTTTGTGCTCGGCAGATTGCAGAGGTCGCTGATAGTGATAAGATCATTGTTGAAAAATCTACACTACCTGTAAGGACTGCCCATGCCATAAAAGCAATTCTTGACAATACGGGCAATGGAGTAAAATTTGACATACTTTCTAATCCAGAATTTCTTGCCGAGGGAACAGCGGTTGATGATCTTATAAGTCCCGATCGCGTCCTTATAGGTGGTGAGGATACAGAAAGTGGAAGGCGAGCGCAGCAAGCCCTGGTGGATATTTATGCGGCTTGGGTTCCCAAAGAACGCATCTTAACTACTAACGTCTGGTCTTCTGAATTGTCAAAACTGACTGCAAATGCATTTTTAGCGCAGAGGGTTAGTTCGATCAACTCTTTAAGTGAACTCTGTGAAGTAACTGAAGCAGATATAAAGGAAGTTTCAAGGGCAATAGGAGCAGATAGTCGGATAGGATCCAAGTTTTTAAATGCTTCCGTAGGTTTTGGAGGTTCTTGTTTTCAAAAGGACATCTTAAATTTGGTTTACATATCTAGAACTTACGGCTTGCACGAGGTTGCTGACTACTGGGAACAGGTAATTATAATGAACGATCATCAAAAAAGACGTTTTGCTCGCAAAATGGTGGAATCGCTATTTAATACTGTATCAGGAAAGAAAATTACGTTATTGGGCTGGGCATTCAAAAAGGACACTAATGATACAAGGGAATCAGCGGCTATTTATATAGCAGATCATTTAATGAGTGAACAGGCCCATGTTAGTGTTTACGACCCTAAGGTGAGCCCAGAGCAAATTTATGCAGATCTTGATTATCTAGAAACCAGAAGCTCTGATGAGAATAGAACGTATCTTAAGGTATGCGATGATCCATATACAGCAATGAAAGATTCTCATGCCGTTGCCATAGTCACCGAGTGGGATGAGTTTAAGACCTACGACTGGAATACTATATATAAAGACATGTTGAAACCTGCATTTTTGTTTGATGGTAGGATGTTGCTGGATGCAGAGTCAGCAAGAGCAATAGGCTTTCAATTATATGTTATAGGTAAAGGTTAAATTTAAGTCCCATGTCCATCAATCCAACGCATAAAATTTTAATAACTGGAGTAGCAGGTTTTATAGGTAGTAATCTTGCCGAGTATTTTCTAGCAAAAGGTCATCAAGTTAGGGGACTGGATAATTTTGCGACTGGTCATCACGACAACCTTGAAAATCTTAACAAGCATGACGGTTTTGAATTTATAGAAGGCGACATCCGCAACATAGAAGATTGTAAGAATGCGGTTGAAGGTTGCGATTATGTCCTGCATCAGGCTGCTTTGGGAAGTGTGCCTAGATCGATCAACGACCCGATAACGTCTAACGATGTAAACGTGGGCGGTTTTTTGAACATGCTAGTTGCCTGTAAGGATGCCGGCATCAAAAAAATGGTTTATGCTGCAAGCTCTTCCACTTATGGAGATTCAAAAGCGATGCCCAAGGTAGAGGAAAATATAGGACGCCCATTATCTCCCTACGCCATAACAAAATTTGTAAATGAACTCTATGCAGATGTTTTTTACAAGACCTATGGATTAGACACTGTGGGACTGCGCTACTTTAATGTTTTTGGGAGAAGACAAGACCCTAATGGTGCCTACGCGGCGGTCATTCCCTTGTTTACCAAAATGCTCATGGATAAAAAGTCGCCAGTGATCAACGGTGATGGATCGTATTCAAGGGATTTTACCTACATTGATAATGTAATACACGCTAACGAACAGAGCCATGCTTTCCAGCGATCCTATTGCGAGAAATGCTGTCTTTAATGTAGCTTACGGAGAACGTACAAATCTTATCGAGCTTGTAGATCTACTTAAAGAGTCACTCTCAAGATTTGATGCGTCCATCTTGAAAATACAACCTACTTTTGGCCCTGAACGATCAGGAGATGTGCCACATTCTTTAGCATCTATTGAAAAGGCAAGAAAAATATTGGGATACGATCCAAAGTTTGACATAAAAAAGGGACTGGATGAAGCAACTCATTGGTATTGGAAAAATCTATAATAATTACGCTTTCGCGAAAGCATAACTATCACAACAACTATAATAAATGAAAAATAAAATAGCCATCATAGGTTTAGGTTACGTGGGACTTCCTCTAGCTCGGCTCTTTGCTACAAAATATGCCGTGGTAGGTATCGACATAAATTCCAAAAGAGTTCAGGAATTAAAGGGAGGCCTCGACACAACTCTCGAGGTTGAAAATGATATACTCAGTGCAGCATTAAAAACCACTAATGACGACTCTAACGGGCTGTATTGCAGTACCGATATCAGTGATGCAGCAACCGCGACTATTTTTATTATCACCGTTCCCACTCCCGTGGACAAAAATAACCGTCCCATTTTAACGCCACTATACAAATCAAGTGAGGCGGTGGGCAGTGTCCTTAAAAAAGGAGATATCGTTGTGTATGAGTCCACGGTATATCCAGGCGCGACCGAGGAGGAATGTATTCCCGTACTAGAAAAATTCAGCGGTCTTGTGTTCAATACGGACTTTTATGTAGGTTATTCACCAGAGCGTATAAATCCGGGCGATAAGCTACATACGGTAGAGAAGATATTGAAAGTCACATCCGGCAGCACGCCCGAAACCGGTAAGGTGGTCGATGATCTGTATTCCAGCGTGATAGTTGCGGGTACTCATCTAGCACCTTCCATCAAGGTTGCAGAAGCTGCAAAGGTTATTGAAAATTCCCAGCGCGATATCAATATTGCCTTTGTAAACGAACTCGCCAAGATCTTCAATAAACTGGACATTGATACCTCTGCAGTATTAGAAGCTGCCGGGACTAAATGGAACTTCCTACCTTTTAAACCTGGTCTCGTAGGCGGGCATTGTATAGGAGTAGATCCTTATTACCTTGCTCAAAAAGCACAGGAAGTGGGCTACCATCCAGAAATAATTCTTGCAGGTAGAAGGATGAACGATGGAATGGGAAGTTATGTAGCGAGCGAAATTGTAAAGTTGATGCTCTCAAAGGATATTTCTGTAAAAAATTCTAGCGCACTTATATTAGGAATTACCTTTAAGGAAAATTGTCCCGATGTGCGCAATACTAAGGTTGTGGATGTTATAAGTAATCTCAATGAGTATGGCATTGAGATAGATATTTATGATCCCCTAGCTCAACCGGATGAAGTTTTCCATGAGTACGGACTCACATGTACTCGAGAAGTTCCCAGTAAAAAATACGACACGATTATATTGACCGTTGCACACGATCAGTTCAAATCATTGGATTTTAAAGAGCTTTCTAAGGAAAATGTGGCTATTTATGATGTGAAGGGAGTTTTGGGTGACATTGCCGATAAAAAATTATAATAACAATGGTTGAAAAAATTTTAATAACTGGAGGAGCAGGCTTCATAGGATCTCATGTGGTAAGACGCTTTGTGAACAAATACCCCAAAGTACAAATTTTCAATCTAGATGCACTTACTTATGCCGGTAACCTAGAAAACCTTGTAGATGTTGAACAGGCAGCCAACTATACATTTATAAAGGGTGACATTACAAACGCAGTTTTTATAGAAGACCTTTTTCAGAAGCACAAGTTTACTGGAGTGGTCCATCTGGCGGCAGAGTCACACGTCGATCGCTCGATAAAGGATCCCTTGAGCTTTGTAATGACAAATGTTATAGGAACGGTCAATTTATTGAATTCATTCAAGTCAGCCTGGTCTGGCGATTTTAAAGGGAAAAGATTTTATCACGTGAGTACGGATGAGGTTTATGGCTCGCTGGGAGAAACAGGACTTTTTACCGAAACGACTTCCTACGACCCCAATTCTCCCTACTCTGCATCAAAGGCGAGCTCAGATCATTTTGTTAGAGCGTATGGAGAAACTTATGGAATGCCCTACGTGATCTCAAACTGTTCCAATAATTATGGACCCAACCATTTTCCAGAAAAATTAATTCCTTTATTTATAAACAACATTATCAATCATCAACCATTACCTGTTTACGGAGATGGTAATTATACGCGAGACTGGTTATATGTAATTGATCACGCTGCAGCAATTGATTTAGCTTTTCATAAAGGTGAGAATGGGGCTACCTATAATATTGGGGGATTCAACGAGTGGAAAAATATTGATCTCGTAAAGCTACTTTGTAAATTGATGGATGGAAAGCTGGAAAGGGAAGCAGGTGAGTCGGAGAAATTGATTACCTATGTTAAGGATCGTCCGGGTCACGATTTAAGATATGCCATAGACGCGGGTAAAATAAACTCGGAACTTGGGTGGAAGCCCAGCGTAACTTTTGAGGAAGGACTGGCAAAGACCATTGATTGGTATTTATCAAATACAGAATGGCTGGAAGCGGTAACTTCTGGTGACTACCAGGATTATTATTCAAGACAATATTCATAAGATTTGTTAGCATGAAGTTTTTAAAAACATCCATAAAAGATTGTTTTATAATAGAGCCTGACATATTCCGCGATGAACGCGGTTACTTTATGGAAAGCTACAGTAACTCAAAGTTTAGCCATGGGACAGGACTTGACGTGAACTTTGTGCAGGATAATATATCCCAATCTACCTATGGAGTCATACGAGGTCTCCACGCGCAGAGAGGCGACGCTGCTCAAGCAAAACTGGTCAGTGTGATACAGGGAGAAGTCCTCGATGTGGTTATCGATTTTAGGAAGGAGTCACCTACCTTTAAAAATATATTTACCGCAAGGCTAAGTAGTGAAAATAAACACCAACTATTTGCACCTAGAGGATGCTTTCACGGTTTTGCAGTGCTTAGTCCCACGGTAACATTTTTTTATAAATGTGATAACTTATATGATAGATCAGCAGATTTTGGAATGGCATATAACGATCCAGATTTTGACATTGATTGGATAATTCCTGCCGATAAAAGGATCTTGTCAGAAAAGGATTTGAATCTACCCAGTTTTAATAATACAATATTTTAGATATGAAGGGAATAATTTTAGCAGGAGGTTCCGGTACTAGACTACATCCACTTACTCAAGTGGTTTCTAAACAATTATTGCCTATTTATGATAAGCCCATGGTTTATTATCCATTATCCGTGCTGATGTTGTCGGGTATAAAAGAGATTTTGATTATTTCCACACCTCACGACCTTCCTAACTTTGAGAAGCTTTTTAAGGATGGTTCCCACCTGGGATTACAAATCTCCTACAAAGAACAACCATCACCTGACGGGCTTGCACAGGCTTTTATATTGGGAGAAGACTTTATAGGAGATGATGATGTATGTCTCGTTTTAGGTGATAATATTTTTTATGGAGCGGGATTGCCCACCATGCTTCAAAACTCTGTAAAAACGGTTGCCGATGAAAAGAAGGCAGTAGTATTCGGTTATTACGTTGAAGATCCCGAACGATATGGAGTAGCTGAATTTGCCGATGACGGAACGGTTTTAAGTATTGAAGAAAAACCCGTTGAGCCAAAAAGCAACTACGCAGTGGTAGGCTTGTACTACTATCCAAATAATGTGGTAAAAATTGCAAAATCCATAAAACCATCTGATAGGGGCGAGCTGGAAATAACAACTGTAAATGAGGAATACCTTAATAAATCTTCCCTCAAGTTACAGGTTATGAGCAGAGGATTTGCATGGTTGGATACGGGTACGCATGAAGCACTTACCGAAGCAACGGAATTTGTAAAGGTTATCGAAAAGCGCACTTCCCTTAAAATTTCCTGTATCGAGGAAATTGCCTACAGAATGAAATATATTGACAAAACCCAATTACACAAATTGGCCGAACCATTAATTAAAAGTGGTTATGGTAGTTATTTGATGAAGATCAAATAATGGAGTCTAGTCCATCTATAATAAAGTTATGACTGAAAAAAAGAAGATTCTTATCGTTTTTGGAACACGTCCAGAAGCTATAAAAATGGCACCGCTAGTTCAAGAATTTTGTAGTGACGGGTCCTCTTTTGAAACTAGAGTATGCGTGACGGCGCAGCATAGGGAAATGCTGGATCAGGTACTGGACTTTTTTGAGATAACACCTTATTACGACCTTGACTTAATGAAACCAGGTCAAAACCTTTATTCCCTCACCGCAGATATCATTACCGAGATGAAGGCGGTCATGGAAGATTTCAATCCAGACTTTGTCTTTGTCCATGGCGACACCACTACTACCATGGCGTCCAGTCTTGCCGCATTTTATAACCAGAGCAAGGTATGCCACGTTGAGGCCGGTTTGCGCACAAATAACAAATGGTCTCCATTTCCAGAAGAAATAAATAGACAGGTTACAGGCCGTATTGCAGACCTCCATTTTGCCCCTACTCAGACCTCCAGAGAAAATCTTCTCAGGGAGAACATTAGTGATGAAACTATCATTGTAACTGGTAATACGGTCATCGATGCACTCTTAAAAAGTATTAGTAAGGTGGATGCTGCTCCTACAGCTTTTGTAAGAGATATGAAGTTAAAGCTGGGGAATGCTTCCATGATCTTGGTTACAGGTCATAGGCGAGAGAATCACGGTCAGGGATTTGAGGATATTTGCAGTGCACTCAAAGAGATTGCTATAACAAAGCCCGATCATATAATCGTTTATCCAGTACACTTGAACCCAAAAGTTCAAGAACCTGTAAACAGGATTTTGGGAGCTGTTGATAACATCCTGCTCATCGATCCGCTGGCTTATCAGGATTTTATCTGGATGATGAATCGCTCAACACTGATAATTACCGATAGTGGTGGCGTACAGGAGGAAGCTCCAAGTTTGGGCAAGCCGGTACTGGTAATGAGAGATACTACAGAGCGACCGGAAGCGGTAGATGCGGGAACGGTCATACTCGTAGGTACGGACAGAAAAGCAATCGTTTCAGAAACTCTGGAATTACTTGACAACAAAGAAAAATTTGCTACAATGAGCGCACTTCACAATCCCTATGGTGATGGTAAGGCCTGCTCAAGAATAGTACAAACAATAAAAGCATTATAATGTCACAACAACCGGAAGTCGTAATGATAGGACTGGGCTATATAGGTTTACCTACCGCGGCTCTAATTGCATCTCAGCAAGTACAGGTGCACGGCGTGGATATCAACAAGTCCGTAGTGGAAACTATCAACGCGGGCAAAATCCATATCGTAGAACCAGAACTGGACAAAGCTGTAGAAAAAGCAGTTTCTGAAGGCTATTTAAAAGCCGCTACCACTCCAGTAGCCGCAAATAATTACCTCATCGTTGTTCCTACGCCTTTTAAGGACAAGAACGAACCGGACATCTCATTTGTAGAAGCTGCTACTCAAGGCGTTATACCGTTTTTAAAGGAAGGCGACCTATATATTATAGAATCAACCTCACCCATAGGAACTACCGAGAAAATGATGGATCTCATCCATTCATCCAGACCAGAACTCAAAGACAAAATATTCATAGCCTACTGCCCAGAGCGTGTCCTTCCCGGCAATGTCATGTACGAACTCGTGCACAATGATCGCGTAATAGGTGGCGTAAATGAAAAAAGTACAGAGAAGGCACTCAACTTTTATAAGAACTATGTAAAAGGCGAACTACATCCCACCAACGCAAGAACGGCAGAAATGTGCAAGCTCGTGGAAAACTCCTCGCGCGACGTACAGATAGCCTTTGCAAACGAACTGTCGCTCATCTGTGACAAGGCAGGAATTAACGTTTGGGAGTTGATCCATCTTGCAAACAAGCATCCCAGGGTCAATATTTTACAGCCAGGTTGCGGAGTGGGAGGACACTGTATCGCAGTAGATCCCTATTTTATAACCGCAGACTTTCCGCTGGAGTCCCAGATCATAGGAAAGGCCAGAGAGATCAACAACTACAAATCATTCTGGTGCGCGGAGAAAGTTAGAACCGCAAAACTGGAATTTCAATTGAAGGAAGGCCGCAAGCCCAGTATTGCGATCATGGGACTCGCGTTTAAACCCAATATCGACGACCTTCGGGAATCTCCGGCAAAGTATATTGCCCAAAAGGTATTGCAGGATTCTCAAGATGAGGAGTATTACATAGTTGAGCCCAACATAGAAACCCATAATGTTTTTAAGTTGACTGATTATAATACCGCTTTCGCGAAAGCGGACATCGTAGTATTCCTGGTAGCACACGACGAGTTTAAATCACTCGACAAATCGTCCGAACAAGATTATTCTGGATTTTTGTGGGGTATATCAAAATAAATAGCAAAGCGACATTGTACTTCACAAGACTGCAGGAAATTTGAGTATTCTTATTGTAAAAATGATTATGTCTATCGAGTACCCATGACTCTAAACAATCAAACGATCCAGTAGGAATGATAGTATATAGGAGTAACTTGTGTAATATTTAAAAAGACCGGTGAATACTCTACATGAATGCTGCAGGAATTAGGAACTGATCATCGTATGGAAACAACCACATCACATAATAGGATAATAGTATATCACGTAGGTTCTAGGGATGGTTATACCGCTGCTACAGTCTTTGAGAAAAAAAAGATACTTGAGAGATTTTATACCGACTACTGGTTGAAGAGTGGTTCAAAAAAACTATTGAGATCGGTGGGTGGTCGCAGGGGCACTTCATTTCTTGATAATAAAGTTGAGTCATATTCTCTTTTCAGAATACTTTTTACTGAGATAAGAAAGCGGTTTTTTAAGTCTAGGTTCTCGATATGGTGTTACTCAGGATCTAGATTTGGCAACTTTGTAAATGATAAATTAAAGTATTCACTAGCACCAGATAAGAAATTCATTCTGTGGGGTTATACGGGTGCTAATCTAGAAGTGTTGGAAAACTTCAAAGATGATGAGCGGTTTTTATCGATCCATAATCAGATAGATCCTGGACTGGCTTTTTATGAAAACGATCTAGACTGGAATAATGATGGAAAATCAGAATATCTTGAAAGAATTAAGTCAGAGTGGGAGCTGGCTGATATTATTTTAGTAAACTCAGAGTTTTCTAGGTTATCAATGGCCAGACATGGTATTTCACTTGAAAAGATGATTGTTGTTCCATTAATTTATAATGTGAAAATTGAAGCTGGGCAGCGCAGATTTGACAATAGGCTTAAAATCGCCTTTGTAGGAAATATTAATAGTGTAAAAGGTTTTGAGACTTTTGTTAACGTCGCAAAGAGTCTTAGGTGAACAATGTACCTTTGTTGCAGCTGGCAATTCAACGATGAGTCCTGAATTTATGGAAATGGCATCTCATTACGTTACGCTATTGGGATTTCTTTCAAAAGATGAAATGATTGATCTATATAAAACAATCGATGTACTTGTTTTCCCTACAACTTGCGATGGATTTGGAATGGTTCAGTTAGAAGCGATGGCTCACGGAATACCAGTTCTTGCATCTAAAAATTGTGCTCAGGTCGTAGAACATGGAAAGTCTGGATATGTATTTGAAGATGAAGGGCAGCTTTGCGATTTTATAAAAAACCTAAACATGGATAGAGCAATGATCCAGTATTTGTCAGATAATGCTTATAAACGTGTACAGGACTTTAGCGAGGATAACTTTTTAACAATATTGAACAGGGAACTTTCCAGATTTGACGTTCAACTTTCTATATAAACCTATATATTTTACCCAAGTCAGCGTGATAGTGTGTTGGTAAACAACAGCATCAAATAATTAAATCAATCCAGCCAAAAATTTTATGTCATGTTTAAAATAACTTTAAATAACGGCAAATCCTACCAGTGCCAGCCTGACCAGACCATATTTGAAGCTGCAAGATCCAATGGGATTTTTTTGGATCACAGTTGTTTGAGTGCGAGATGTAGTGCCTGCAAGGTACGAGTTGTTAACGGTGATACTAAAAGTGTTGTTGACGACTCCGTTTTGAGTTCCAAAGAAAGAAATGAAGGTTATATACTTTCTTGTAATTGCAAGCCTCTTTCTGATGTAATCATAGATGCTGATGATCTTACTGAATACGAGCTGCAAAAACCCAAAACCGTTCCAGCCAAAATCAATAGTAAAGACTTAGTTACTCCTTCGGTAATTAAGTTAGTATTGCGCACTCCGCCCAGTCAAAAGATTAATTTTATCGAGGGTCAGTTTGTGGACATAATCAAGGGAACTATACGCAGGTCGTATTCTATCGCAAACAAGAGCTCAATTGACGGTGTAATGGAATTTTTCATTAAAAATTACGAAGGTGGCGCAATGAGCAACTACCTGTTCGGCAATGCTGCGGCTGGCGATCTTTTGAGAATAGAAGGTCCCAAGGGAACTTTTTTTAAAAGGAAATCAACCCGATCCAGCATCATTTTTTTGGCAACGGGTACGGGAATTGCTCCTATTAATTCTATTTTAGAATGCTTGGAGAGCGAAAATCTACTTACTGAAAATAAGGAAATCCATGTGTTTTGGGGCGTGCGATATGTTAGTGACTTATTTGATTTACCAATTCTCAATAGACCGGAAGTTAATTTTTATCCCATACTTTCACGACCTGATCAGGACTGGAATGGTAAAACTGGCTACGTTCAAGAGATTGCCCAACAAATTATAGGTAACTTTGCAGACACAGAAGTATATGCTTGCGGCTCTGATTCAATGATCAGATCAGCAAAAAAATTATTGTTGGAAAACGGACTTGATGAGTCTTTGTTCTACTCTGATGCTTTTGTGCAAACCAATTAATACCATACAATGAAAGCAGTTATACTGGCTGGCGGTCTGGGAACTAGACTTAGTGAAGAAACCGTGACAAAACCCAAGCCCATGGTCGAGATCGGCGGTAAGCCCATCCTATGGCATATTATGAAGACCTATTCACACCACGGCATTCATGATTTTATTATTTGCTGTGGTTATAAAGGTTATATAATCAAGGAGTATTTTGCAAATTACTTCCTGCACCAGTCAGACGTTACTTTTAACATGAAGGAAAATACCATGGAAGTGCACCATAAACGTGCAGAGCCCTGGACGGTGACCCTCATTGATACGGGAGATGAGTCCATGACGGGTGGACGACTTAAAAGGGTAGAGCAATATCTTAAAAATGAAGATCATTTCTGTTTTACTTATGGAGACGGAGTGGCAGATATTGATATAACCAAACTCATAAAATTCCATAAGTCTCATGGAAGACAGGCGACTCTTACTGCTACCTTTCCTCCCGGTAGATTCGGTGCGCTTCAAATAAAGGACGGTAAAGTGGAAAAGTTTCAAGAAAAACCTAAAGGAGACGGCGCAAGGATAAATGGTGGTTTTTTTGTTTTATCACCTAAAGTGATAGACCGCATTACAGGTGATGATACAGTGTGGGAGCAAGATCCCTTAAAATCCTTAGCCAGTGATGATGAGCTTATGGCCTATAATCATGATGGCTTCTGGCAGCCTATGGACACGCTTAGGGATAAGAATTATTTAGAAGATCTGTGGGATTCTAATAAAGCACCTTGGAAATTATGGGATTAACTAATGTTCAAGTATCTCCTGAATTTTGGAATAATAAGCGGGTATTTGTAACGGGACATACTGGTTTTAAAGGGAGTTGGTTGTGTTTGTGGTTGCAGGAGCTGGGGGCTGTGGTAAAGGGATATTCCCTTGAACCGGACACAGAACCTTCTCTGTTTATTGAAGCAAATGTCGCAGCTGGAATGCAGTCAGAGCTGGGAGATATTAGATCCTTGGAGCAGATAACCCAATCCATGGTTGATTTTCAGCCAGAGATATTGATCCACATGGCAGCACAGCCGCTGGTGAGAAAATCTTACTTAGATCCTATTGAGACTTATTCCACAAATGTTATGGGAACGGTAAATGTTCTGGAAGCAGCTAGGAAAGTACCTTCCTTAAAATCGATCGTAGTAGTAACTACCGATAAATGCTATGAAAATAAAGAATGGGAGTGGGGCTATCGTGAGAACGAGCCTATGGGCGGTCATGACCCTTATAGTAGCAGTAAGGGGTGTACAGAATTCGTAGCAAGTGCTTATATACGATCTTTTTTTAATACGACAGGATCTGCAGGTGTTGCTACTGCAAGAGCAGGAAATGTTATAGGCGGTGGAGACTGGTCTAAAGATCGACTTGTGCCAGATATACTAAAAGCTTTTTCTAAAAAGGAGAAGGTGGTAATAAGAAATCCTAGATCAACCAGACCATGGCAGCATGTGCTAGAGCCATTTATCAGGTTATTTAACTTTGGCACAGAATCTATATTCTGATAATAAGTATGTTTGAGCGTGTGGAATTTTGGACCACAAGATGAAGATTGCAGATCGGTAGGAGAGGTGCTGGAATTATTTATCAAGTGTGGGGAAAGGGTGCGACTGGACACTAGATGGAATGGATGATAATCCTCACGAGGCAGGTTTTTTAAATTGGATTGCAGCAAGGCAAGATTACATCTTAATGGCTCTCAAAATGGAGTCTAGAAATGTCTGTTAACAAAATCGTAAATGGTATAAGGCCTGGTTAAATGGAGATGACGTAAAGCAATTATGCTTGAACGAAATTAAAGACACTGAGAAATTATGAATACCCAAGAGTCGTTGTATAACATGAATATCCATAGTTTAGATGTTTGCGATTGAAAAATATAAAAATAATGCGATAGTTCCCGGAGAAGGTGTCATTCCACCATCGGGAAAGGTCATAGGTAAGGAAGAAATACAGAATATGGTGGACGCGTCGCTGGACGCGTGGCTCACCACTGGAAGATTTAACGAACGTTTTGAAAAACGGTTGGATGAGTTTTTGGGGGTAAAGTATTGTCTGTCGGTCAACTCTGGATCTTCTGCAAATCTAGTAGCGTTTAGTAGGCTAACTTCACCCAAACTAGGAGATCGTGCCATCAAAAGAGGTGACATTATAGGTGTAGCAGCGGGCTTTCCAAGCTACGGTAAATCCGGATTATACAGTTTGCGCCGTCCAGTTTTTGTGGATGTCGAAATTGAAACCCATAATATAATGCAGATCTTGTTGAAGCTGCGATCACTCCCAAAACCAAGGCAATCATGCTGGCTCATACTTTGGGCAATCCATTTATGCCAGAAAGATCAAAGAGATCTGCGATAGACATAATTTATGGTTGATCGAGGATACTTCTGATGCACTGGGATCAATTATGATGTTAAACAGTGCGGAACATTGGGAGATCAATGAAATTGAATTTGTTATCCCGCGCACCCATTACATGGGGGAAGGTGGATTGGTATTTAAAATCTGAAACAAATTAATCAGGTACGTTTAGGACCTTGGGTCGCGATTGTTACTGCCCACCGGGTTGAGATAATACCTGGTTGTCGAATTTGAACAACTCATTTAGACTTTACCGACGGCTAAGACCATAAGTATTACTTCACCGGGTTATAATTTACAAATAACAGATATGCGGCGCTTGTGGGCTCGCACAGGTTGATTACTACTGGATTTATGTAAGCGATGTGAAAATCTTAGTATGATTACAGAGCGATTACAATTGTTAACAGATTTTACCTACTCTATCCAGCTGAAAACGAATCCGAACATCGTTAATCCCCTAGTGGTTATCAATTCTTTAGGAAGTGCGGGAGTGGAACAGAGATTAAATTAGGCACTTCTGGCGAACAAATTAGGTTCAGGACCCTTTATGCGGCAACCTTGTAAGCAACCTTGATTTAAAATGTAGAATATCGTTTATGGTACCTGACCAATACCGAGAAAACAATGATACACCTTCTGGAATTTACAATACCCGCAGGTGCAGGACACTTTAATTATCTCGGTAACTGCTGGACAGAATTTTCGGTTGAATTTTTAAGGTATGAGGATTCTGGTTACCGGTTCAACTGGATTTAAGGAGAACACTTTTAAGGCTACTTGATGATCCGAAGATTGCTTTGTTGGCAAGGCAGAACGGCTAAAAGCATGTAGGTATGAAAGTATTACCATTGGACCTGGTTCAACAGCTCACTAAAGCTAGGTAGACTATACAGCAACTATTGAGATTAAAGATATGTTATGAAACATACTAATGCAATTTATAGTAAACCGCCCTATGATAAGGTTCATTGAAAATGATCTAGGTATAATGTAGAAGATCTATAGGGGCTGGTTCTTGAGAAGTGAATCAATCGGGCACTGGAAGAATGGTTGTTGCCGGGAGCTGTTTTGAATACGGACTTAGTGGCCAACAGCATGAATTTATTCCCGTTAACGCTCAGTTGTTACCCACTAATACCTATGCAATGTCAAAGGCTGCTGCTCCATCTAATTTTATCAGCTGGCCGTACAATATGATGTCGAATTGTTCTACATCGTATTCTTCAAGTTTATGGTGCTGGTGAGGACGAGTTAACTTTACCATGTTAATGAAGCAGCCTAATGAGTGGATTCACCTTACTAACCGGTAAGGCCAGGTTAGGGATTCTCTAAACGATATTGATTCAGTGGCAGAAACACTTAATTGATAATTGTAGTATTCTAATTGTCCAGAAACAATTTTTATACCTTTGGTAAATGTAGCTCATAGATTTGATGTTATAGATGAGAACCCTTTTTTATTATTAGCTTATACAGATAGGTTATTCGAGGCAGAGGATACCATTGCTATCTAATTATTAGTTGTATTAATTGCATTATTTTATGATAATAATATTATTATCAATTACCTAAAGTTTTTCAAAATTGAAAAAGATCCTATTATCGAATGTCTTTTACTCTCTGTTGATTACAGGGTGTGGTCTGATAGGCTCAGTGATCTTAAGTAGGGAATTAGGTCCTGAAGATCGAGGAGAGCTTGCGGCAATAATCCTATATCCTGGTCTTTTGGTTTATCTGGGTTCGTTTGGGACTTATTCCTCGGTCATATTTTACCTTTCCAAAGTTAAACGTCGAGTGGACTCACTTTGGGGATCATGTTTAATAATAACGGGAATAAATTCATTGATAAGCATTCCCATAGGTGGTCTCTTGATCTATTTTACACTGAACTCTTTGGACATTTCTCATAAGGTTTTCAGTTTTATATTCTTATTGTTCCTCCCCTTTATGATGACCTCTCAATTTATAAGCAGTATTCTGCAGGCACGAGGTCACTTTAAATATTATAATTATATACGTTTATTTACTCCACTTTCCTACCTGATTGCCGTTATGTCCTTATTTTTATTTGATAGTCTCAACATTGTTACCGCGGTAATCTCCCAGATCTCAATAACTGTTTTACAGTTTATGGTATTTAGCATTTTATTCCATAAACTAATTTTGCCGGTAAACGTATTATTTTTTAAGTTGAAAACGATAAAGGTTTTGTATGGATATGGTTTTAAAGTATGGTTGGGTGATTTATCACAGGGTCTCAATATGAAAACAGATCAAATTATCATCTCATCCCTATTATTGTCCAAGGATTTGGGTTTTTATGTTGTGGCGGTAAGCGTTGCTAATTTTTCTACCGTATTATCCAATGCTATCAAGACTATTTATCTACCCCTTATCGCAGCACAGCGTCTACTGAAGGATAAACTTACCATTGCGTCCAAAATGCTCAAAAAGTTTGCGCTATTGAACCTAGTCGTCATTGTAGGATGTATCGTAGCGGTACCCATCGCTATTCCATTGGTCTTTGGGGAAGAATTCTATAACTCTGTTTTGATTGCTCAGATACTTTTAGTAGGGTATTTATTTTTCAATAGTAAAATTGTTTTAACCTCGGTAATGCAGGGTATAGGCAAGCCGATAACCGTAAGTTATTCTGAGATCTGTGGATTGGTCGTGCTGGCACTTTGTGTTTATCCCCTTATTGCTGAGTACAAGCTGATAGGAGCCGCTTGTGCGGTATCTTTGGGATATATGGCGCAAAGTATCTCGTTATTTGTACTATACCTGCGCTCCAAAAATAATGCAACATGATCAACATATCCATAGCCTTGGCCGTTTATAACGGTGAGAATTATATAAAAGAAGCCATACAGAGCATTCTGGATCAAGATTATAAGAACTTTGAACTGGTAATTGCTGATAATTGTTCCACGGACGATACCACGTCGATAGTAAGGGAATTCTGTAATCTGGACGCCCGGGTCAAATTAATCTGTAATGAAAAAAATGTAGGGCTGGTCAATAATTTTAATATTGCGGCTCAAAACTGCACTTACGACTGGATTCACTTCTTTTGTCATGATGATATCATGTTGCCGGGATGTCTTAAAAA
The DNA here is from genome assembly GCA_963836885.1 of uncultured Flavobacteriaceae bacterium. GTDB lineage: Bacteria > Bacteroidota > Bacteroidia > Flavobacteriales > Flavobacteriaceae > Nonlabens. The sequence goes on from CAWILF010000021.1 coordinate 30,066, forward strand.
CGTAGCAAATGCAATTGAGTCAAGTTCTGTTGAGGTTGCTTTGATAAGCCATAAGGCAGCTTGGCTGTTCGGGAACGGTAAGATATATGCCCCTTTCAACCTTACTAATGGGAATAGCATTTACGATGGGGACGATCTAGCAGCGATTAAGCCTGCCAAAGTTAAATCGAGTCAAAAAATCTTAAAGATATGGAAGGGTAAGGAAGGGATCAACAACTTGCTAGAGGGAAAATCGCTGTACCTTCCAGCGCTCACGACCGCCGTCGTGAAGAAAAAGGTGTTTTTTGAATTAGGTACGTTTGATCCAGATTATATCCATTTTGATATATTTTTATGGACCAACCTCATTAATAAATTCACTTATGTTGAAATGTCTGCGGCCTACACATTGACCCGCATTCATTCCGGTCAGGTGGCTGTGGATGGTAGAAAATCACTTAGGACATTTTCAGACCATCAGAAGTTCTGGACTACTTTCTTCCAGGCCAACGACATTAAGTTGAGTTTTAAAAATAGACTGACGTTTGGACTAAAACCAGCGCGTATTGCAACTGGAATCATTACCGTGACCATTTTATCTAAAGGTTTGCGTACGGGACTGGCACAATTGGAACATGTTCCATTTAAATTATGGCCAGGTATCTTTGCATATCTTCCCTTCAGATACCGGGCTGAAAGAAAAAGGGTAAAACCCATTTTGAAATTTGTACCTGTTGAAATGATTTACCCATAACAAAATGATGTACTTAGTTAAATGCATAACTTCTGATGTTATTGCCGCGATGGGTAAATGGAGATCCTACCTTTTTTTCAATTTTAAAAAAGTTAGGATCACATTGGAATGCAGAATATCGACCAGCGCACAAATATCACCTCATTGCACTTTTACTGGATATTCATTGATTACCGATAACGCTATAATTGCAGGTCATACCTATGGCCATGATGTGAATATTAACAATGCGACCCTAGGATCTTATTGCTCACTAGCGCCTGGGGTGAAAATAGGATTGGATGAACACCCCATTGACGAGCCATCCACACACCCGCACTTTTATGACAAAATCGTCCAGAAGAGATCTGTAATCGGTAACCACGTATGGATTGGTGCCAATGCAGTGGTATTAACGGGTGTGACCATAGGTGATCATTCTATTATAGCAGCAGGATCGGTAATTACTAAAAATGTAGAATCCTACTCGATCGTGGCGGGCGTACCTGCAAAGTTGATCAAACAAATAGACAGAAAGCTCAAGATGTAAGTCAGGGAATGACCCTCACATTTTTTTAACTTAGGTACAGGTTGATTTAAAAACATTTTTTGAAACAGGTGTTCTATATTTGCACGCTTTCGCGAAAGCGTTATCATTACTGACCTATTAGATTTACTAAGAAGGGTCTTAACCTGCCCCACGACCGCCGATATTATAAAATTAATGAAAGATCAACTGAAAGTCGTATTATGTTTTCTTGATGGTTTTGCATTTGAATGGATCAGGCAACCCGATATTTCAACTGCTTGCCATTCATTAAACATTATGAAAATGGTTACGCAGGCAGTGATGGACACAAAATATGTCCTCGACTTTTATTTCATTGGGCCTAATAGCTTACTGGCTCAAGAATTTTTATTGAATAATGATGTTGTTTTTCTTGGTAAGAGAACTGAGATCGCAAATAAAAGTCAGGGTTTCTCAACGATCATAAAAAAATACCTTGAGATCAGTTTTATAGGTTATGGCGACGCACCACATTTTAAAAATAGGGATATGGGAATATCCAGATTAAGCCAATTTATACCAGGTAAACTGATTCAAAAACTATTAAAATACGGTCATGGGTCATAGGATACTAGTACTTTATGCCGAGGTTATGCCTTATACGATAGTTGTGTTTAATGCGCTGTTAGAACACTATCCTGAAACACAGTTGGCTGTTGTCCATTTTGGAGATGATCGTAAATTGTCAAAATTTAAAGTGCCCGATGATAGCAGGATCAAATATTATTATGAGTCTGACCTTTCATATCCTGAACTTAGGAAGATTTATCACGATTTTAGTCCCGATCTCATTCTATGTTCGGGCCGTATGGTACCGGATTATTTGAAAATATGCTTGCTCGCGCGTAAAAATAAGGTGGTCACCGTGAGTAACAGTGACAATCATTATGTTGGAAGTTTGCGTCAGAGGATTGCTGTAGCATTTTCATATTGGTTTTATAGGAGGTATTTTAACTATATGTTAGTTCCTGGCCAACCCCAAAAAAAATATTGTCTGAAATTGGGTTTTAAGGAAGATCAAATCATTTTCCCGCAGTATTGCGCTGATGTGGATTTATTTCATACCGCTTATAAAGACCGTACGGAAAGTGGGAAGGAAAAACAAGGTATATTATTTCTAGGTAGATTAATCCCGAAAAAAGGCCTTGACCTATTACTTCAAGCGCATCAGAATCTTTATCTTTCAAAAAAAATAAATGATGAATTAATAATTATAGGTGATGGTCCGTTGAAAGATGAGCTTGATTTAACTGTGGAAGGAGTCGTACATTATAAATTTATGTCTCAGCAAGAAATTATTAAACACATGGTAACTGCGAAATATTTTATACTTCCCAGCCTAAAAGAAGCATGGGGAGTGGTCATCCATGAGGCTGCCGCCGCGGGACTTCCCATTATAACCACAATTACTTGTGGTGCGGGAACCCAATTTGTTAAGGATTCCAAAAACGGTTTTATAATTGAAAATGGAAACATCAAAAGCATTGAGAATTCTCTTTTAAAGATGAATGACAAATCTAATAATGAGATACTGGAAATGGGCAGACACAGTAAGGCCTTGTCCCAGACGATATCTCCTAAAATGTGGGGAGACGCTTTGATCTCCTGTATATCTTGATAGTTATAGATCTCTTTATTGTTGTTTTTATCGGTATTTCATTGTCGAGGAATAAGGGAATAGATCTGCTCAACCCGCTTTTCTTATTTCTTTGTTACCACATCTTTTTTGTAACCTTACGCATCATTCAGATAGATTTTTTTGGTGCGGAAATCATTGCTAATCAATGGTATGATCGTCAAATATCAATGGATGAAATTGAAACGGCGGTCATAGTTTCAGATCTATGTTTGATTGGATTTTACATAGGCTTTCGCATGGGTGTTACATCTTCTAGAAATTACGTTGTAAATATCATTACACCCTATATAGAGAAACGGGAGCTAGCCATTAAGTATCTGCTCTACATCACAATTGTTGCCGGTATTGTCGGGCTAGTTATGTTTTCGGCAATTTCAAGTTCAGGTAATGAGGCTATAACATCGGAGGGTATTGGAGTGGTTTTGTTGAGAAATGCCGCCGTAACATCAGGAATCCTTTTGATCTATCTAAGGGGATTCAAACCACTGTACCTTGTTTATATAGGTGTTATGCTAGCCGTATTTGCACTGCTTGGCGAGCAAAGGTTTAGAGTTGTCCTTCCCTTGATATTTTTAGGATCGCTTTATATTAAAAAGAAGAATATTAGGAAAATACCTAAAAAAATGTTCTTTGCAGCTGCTCTAGTTCTTATAGTGACCTCACCTTTAAAAACTATAGGGCGCAAGTTTCAAAGCAATGAAAAAATCGAATTGGCAAATACACTCGAAGAATCCTATTTTGACCTTGCCGCTGGTGAATCTGGAGATTTAAGTTTTTTGGAACAAAGTGCAGCAATGATTTCCAATGTGGATATAAGAGGTGACTTCTTTTATGGTGAGACTTTTCTGCCCATATTGTTTTTTTGGATTCCTAAATCATTGTGGGAAGAAAAACCGACCTTGAACGAATGGCAAAAAGAAATCTCGACATCAGGACGGGATTTTGGTGAACTAGGACAAATTTCATTATTGTCGGGTGAAGGGTATGCTAACTTTTCTTTTTATGGCGCATTTCTAGTACCACTATTTGTAGGTAGGTGGTACTCTTATCTATTTTCAAATTTTAGGGAAAAGAATTATAACCACAAGGGATTCCTAGCCTTACTTTTATTCAATATGATACTTTTTCAAGTATGGAGGGACGGACTTATATCCCTGTTTCTTTTTCCGATACTTAATTACCTACCTATATTTATTTTAATATTACTGAAAAAGAATGATGAGTCCTCAATTAAAAATGTGGAAAACTCTATAAAGCTTGATAACTAGACTCGACAATGAGAATACTTATTAACTGTTCAAATTTAAAAGTAGGAGGAGGTCTGCAAGTTGCCCATTCTTTGATCATGATGTTGGATAATTTTGAGTCACATGATTTTGTAGTTGTCATATCCTCATACATGTCAGAGGATTTAATGGCACTCCATTATAAAAATGTAACGATGTGCAGGTATGATATACCTTCCAATGCTTCTCAAAGTTTTTTGAACAAGGATAGATACCTGGATAATTTGGTTGCTGTAAACTCCATTGATAGGGTGTTTACGGTTTTTGGTCCTTCCTACTGGAAACCCGCGGTATTTCATGTTGTAGGCTATGCAAAACCTCAATATATCTATTTGGACTCTCCTTTTTTTAGCTTGATAAGTTTCAAGGAAAAAGTCGCGCTCAAAATCAAGAGTGCACTGCACCTTAAAAACTTTAAGCAAACAAGTGATGTTTTGATTTCAGAAAATAGTGATGTATCGGACAGGCTCAGATCGATGTTCCCGTATAAGCCTATCCATACCGTAACCAATTATTACAACCAGATTTTTGATAAACCTGATCTATGGGATAGAACTATAAAATTGCCCACTTTTGACGGTTTTACTCTCTTGACAATTAGTGCTAATTACCCACATAAAAACTTGGGCATAATTAATCAGGTAATCCATTTTTTGAAGCGTGAATATCAGGAGGTCAACTTTAGATTTGTTCTTACCTTGGAAGAAAACCAGTGGAAGTATGATGTTCCCTTGGACTGTAGGGAAAATATAGTATTCTTGGGAAAAGTTGATATAGATCAGTGTCCATACCTCTATGAGCAGAGCGATGCCTTATTTTTGCCTACGCTATTGGAATGCTTTACCGCCTCCTATCCAGAAGCTATGAGAATGGAAAAACCTATCTTGACATCAGATCTCAACTTTGCTAGAGGATTATGTAAGGGAGCAGCCTTATATTTTGACCCTTTAGATCCAAGAGATATAGGAAATAAAATTTACACCTTGTTTAAAAGTGATGTTCTTAAACGACAACTAATTGAGGAAGGCAGGGAACGACTGCTTAAATTTGACGATTACACAACGCGAGCTAATAAGTACATAGAAATCATAACACATTGAAACAAATCATCCAATCATTTAAAACCGGTAAAACCATTCTAGAGGAAGTGCCTGCACCCCAGGTAAGACGTGGACAGGTGCTTATTAAAACCACTAAGTCCCTAGTATCTTTGGGAACAGAGCGCATGCTGGTGGAATTTGGGAAATCCAACCTGATTTCTAAAGCACGTCAGCAACCGGACAAGGTAAAGATGGTGCTGGATAAAATGAAGACCGACGGTATCCTTCCCACATTGGAAGCGGTTTTTAATAAACTGGGAGAACCATTACCTCTTGGCTATTGTAACGTAGGCGAGGTAATAGGAGTGGGAGAGGGAGTTTCTGAATTTAAGGTAGGTGATCGCGTCGCGTCCAACGGCAGCCATGCAGAATTTGTTTGTGTTCCAAAAAATCTCGTCGCCTCCATTCCCGATAATGTGAGTGACGAGCAGGCAGCATTTACCGTCATAGGAAGTATAGGGTTGCAGGGCATACGCTTGTTGGAACCCACAATGGGTGAGACCGTTGTAGTTACAGGTTTGGGCTTGATCGGTTTGATGACCGCACAGTTGCTCAAAAGCAATGGCTGTAACGTTATAGGAATAGACTTTGACCAGAGCAAGCTGGATCTGGCAGAAAAATGGGGTATCAAAACCATCAATCCGGGTAAGGGAAGCGATCCCGTCAAGACTGTCCTGGATCTAACGAGCGGTGTGGGAGCCGATGGTGTCATCATAACAGCTTCAACTTCCTCAAACGAGGTTATTTCTCAGGCTGCACAGATGTCCAGACAGCGCGGTCGCATTATTTTGGTCGGTGTGATCGGTCTTGACTTGAGCCGTGCAGAATTTTACCAAAAAGAACTCAAATTCCAAGTGTCCTGTTCCTACGGGCCCGGTCGATATGACGACGATTATGAGATAAAAGGGAATGATTATCCATTGCCCTTCGTGCGCTGGACGGAAAAAAGAAACTTTGAGACCGTGCTCAATGCAATTGCAAAAAATACAGTTCAGGTCGATGAGCTCATCACCGAGGTTATAGAACTTGCCCATTTTGAAAAGATCTATGGAGACATAGGAACTTCTAAAAGTATAGCTTCTCTTCTGGATTACAGTAAGACCCAATCCTACAGTAATAATATAAGAATCTCTACAAACAAGAGTACTTCATCTAAAAAAGGAATAGCCATCGTCGGAGCGGGCAATTTTACTAAAATGACCATGCTGCCCGCATTCAAAGGGCTCGATGCAGATCTCAAATACATCGTCAGTGCCGGCGGCCTTTCTGGAACAACGCTGTCCAAAAAGTTCAACATAGAAAATAGTTCTACAGATCTTAGATCGGTACTGGGGGATGATGCGGTAAATACTGTTATAATTACCACAAGACATAACCTGCACGCACCCATGGTGATTGAGGCGCTCCATGCAGGAAAAAATGTCTTTGTTGAAAAACCACTGGCAATCAATCCTGGCGAATTGCAGGATATAATTGACGCTTATGAAGGTCAGAAAAATGTGCTTACCGTAGGATTCAACAGGCGCTTTGCACCACACGCCATAAAAATGAAAGAAGTCTTGGGAAGTTCAACGCCCATGAACGTGATCGCAACGATGAACGCGGGCGCAATACCGCCAGAAGTCTGGGTACACGATCTCAAAGTGGGTGGCGGTCGCATTATCGGCGAGGCCTGTCATTTCATTGATTTGATATCCTACCTTACCGGCAGCAAGGTGATCTCAGTTTGTATGAATGCAATGGGCACTCATCCAGAAGAGTCTACTGACAATGCGTCCATATTACTCAAGTATGAAAATGGTTCCAATGGTGTGATCAACTATTTTGCAAACGGTAGCAAATCCTATTCAAAAGAAAGAGTAGAGGTTTACAGTCAGGAACGTACCCTAATACTGGACAACTGGAGAAAATTAAAAGCATACGGATTTAAGGGGTTCAGCGGTTCAAAGTCCAAAATGGATAAAGGACACCGCAATCAGTTCCGACTGCTGGTGGACTCCATCAACAATACGGGCAGCGCTCTGATTCCCATGGATTCTATTGTGAATACCACACGCGCCTCATTTGCTGCGATCGAGAGCTTAAAAAATGGCAGCTGGATCGATGTTAGGTAAGTTAAATCGGATCATTGATTTTTGCCAGAACATGGGGCCTCGTTACCTCAATTATCGTGTCAGGCATTTACTGAGGTCCAGATCGGGATACTATTTCAAGAAATTTCCGGTAGAGCGACCCGTTCCAGTTTTCCCAACGCTGGATCAGTGGCGCGAGCTCAATGTGCCGTTTTTTATAGAATCCCGTGAAAGTCTAACGCTACATAAACACGTCAGCGATGATTTAAGGTTACGCTTTCGCGAAAGCAAAAACCACATTCATACTTTCTTCAACAGTCAAAAACTGGAGATAGACCCTTCAGATCAATGGTGGGTAAACCCGGACACCGGTTACAAATATTCAAAAGATCAACACTGGTCGCAGATTCAAGACCTATCCGCAGAGGCTGGTGACATAAAATATGTTTGGGAAAGGGCTAGGTTTTCTTTCGTTTGTGATCTTATGCGATATGATTATCACAGTGATGAAGACCAATTTCATGGAGTTTTTGGGGAGATCAGGGATTTTATAGATAAAAATCCCATGAATATGGGGCCGCAGTACAAATGTAGCCAAGAGATAAGCCTGCGCATTTTAAACTGGACGTATGCCATCCATTTTTATAAAAACCATCCCGATTTTACCGACGACCTGTTTCAGGTTATCATGACATCTATCTACCAGCAACTGCACCACGTGTGGGATCATATAGATTTTTCCCGCATTGCCGTGCGCAACAATCACGCTATTACAGAGACTCTAACACTTTATTTATCGGGATTGTTGTTTCCTTTTATACCAGAGACTACAAAGTGGAGCGTGCAGGGCAAAAAATGGTTGGAAGAAGAGATCAATTATCAGATCTACGATGATGGTACCTTTTTGCAGCACAGTATGAATTATCACCGGGTAGTTGTGCAATTGTTGACCTGGGGAATAGGACTTACACATATCAATGGTAAAAAACTAAGCCCGATAGTTTATGAAAAAGCAGCTAAATCATTGCATTTTCTTGAAACCTGCAAAGATCCTCTAACGGGTATGCTGCCCAACTATGGCAATAATGACGGAGCATTGTTCTTTAAGTGGACCGATGATGATTACAGGGTCTATACCTCGCAACTCAATGACTTGCGCGCGGTACTGGAAAATAAGGTAACGGTCGCTGGTGAGAGCCATCACTGGTACGGGATTAAAAACCCAGAATTGGTGAACATCGATACTTTAGGTCAATTTAACTTTGAGTCTGGAGGTTATTCCGTTAGTAATGAAAATAATGGTCTAAAAACATTTATAAGGTGTGCAAGCTATAAGGACCGCCCTTTCCAGGCAGATAACATGCATCTGGACCTTTGGAAAGGTGGTATTAATTATTTGTGGGATTGCGGCACGTATAAGTACAATACTTCGTTGGAAAACCTAAATCATTTTCAGGGAAGTGCTGGCCACAATACGATTACCATAGACGGCAAGGATCACATGCTCAAAGGTGGCAGGTTTATCTGGTATTATTGGATAAAGAAGGCTTTTTCAAAAGTGACTTGTACAAATAATCAAATAACCTTTGTAACCCGACAACATGCGTATCGTTATGCAAATGAAGTAGAATTACAAAGGGAAGTCGTGAAAAGGCCCAATGTTCCCCAATGGAAGATTACCGACATTTGTAAGACCTCAAATGCTGGAGAACTCATACAGCACTGGCAGATCAATCCCGCAGTGGAGAAAGAGATAAACTTTAAAGCTGTTGATGAAAGTGAAAATCCACTGGTTCCCATAAGAGAAATTTCCTCGTACAGTAGCTATTATGGGGTTAAGGAAGAATCTATTAAAATTTCTTTTGCTACCAGCACTTCAAGAATTATAACTACCATTACCTTGCAATAATATGAAGTTGTTACTCATACATCAATATTTTCTTGAAAAAAATGACGGCGGTGGTTCTCGATTCAATGAGATGACAAGAACATGGTCCGAGCAAGGGAATAAAATTACGGTGCTCGCCGGGATGGTTCATTATAATACGGGCAAGAAAATACCGCGCTACAAAGGAAGGTTTACTTATAGGGATGCTGGCTTTTACCACAACGTGGATATTTGTCGCTGCCACGTCTCAGAAAGTTATAATACCAGCTTTTTGGGTAGGTTGTGGGCCTATTTTTCATTTGTCTTTAGTAGTATTTATGCGGGTGTTTTTAAGATCAAGCATGATTATGATGTTATACTCGTTACCTCTCCACCGTTGTTTGTTGGTATAACGGCTCTTGTTTTAAGTAAGCTTTATAAGAAGCCGTTTGTTTTTGAAGTCCGGGATTTATGGCCAGAGAGCGCCATTGACACAGGTGTATTAACTAATAAATGGATCATAAAATTTGCCTATTGGTTTGAATCTTTTCTGTATAGCAAAGCAGATTTGATCAATGTATTGACTCCAGCGTTCAGGGAAAAACTCATGGAGAAGGGCGTTCCTGAAAACAAGATCATTTTTATTCCCAATGCTGCAGATTTTTCGCTTGCCGAAAAAGTTCAAGAAGATTTTGATGCGGCACAATTTAAAAGACAATTGGGTCTGGAGGATAAATTTGTGATCACTTATGTGGGAGCTCATGGCGTCGCAAACCATTTGATCCAGTTGATCGATGCAGCCAAAGAACTTAGGAATACAAACATTGTTTTCCAGCTTATAGGAACCGGTATGCAAAAGCCAGCACTTATCGCAGAGGCTCAAAAGCACTCATTGAAGAACGTAATCTTTAGAGACTCAGTGCCCAAATCTGAAGTGTTCAAATATATCTTGTCTTCTGACATGGGGGCATCCGTACTGAAAAAAGTAGATACGTTCAAGACTATTTATTCTAACAAGACATTTGATTACATGTCCTGTAAAATTCCCGTATTAATGTTGATCGATGGCGTGAGCAGGGATCTGGTCGAGAAAGCAGGTTGTGGTGTTTATGTAGAGCCAGAAAACACTTTGGAACTGGTAGAAACATTGAAGACGGTTAAAGTGCAACAGGAGCGTTTGATTGAAATGGGCGTCGCCGGTTATCATTATGCACGAGAGAATTTCAATAGAACTAAACTTGCGGCAGATTACCTAAGTTACTTGCGACAGATTCATGAGTCGCTGTAATATATGAGCAGCATCAATTTAAAAGAACAAAAGTGGAATTTAAGGTAGAATAGTTCATAATTTTTAACGAATGTATAAATTAGGATTGAAGAGATTTATGGACTTGACAGCATCGCTTGTAATCTGTTCTATTGTATTTCCTTTTTTTGTTTTACTGTTTATTTTGGTAAAGCTCGATTCTAGAGGCGGTTTTTTCTTTCTTCAGGAAAGATTGGGTAGGAATGGAAAGGTTTTCCATGTTTTTAAAATAAGAACCATGATAGATAGACCACGATCATCACACCAAGAGGTTTATAACGGTAATAGTGAAGTTACCAGTATCGGCTCCGTACTTAGAAGGTTGAAGATAGATGAACTGCCACAATTGCTCAACATCTTAAACGGAGATATGTCATTTGTGGGTCCTCGCCCTTGCTTACCTTCGCTGCGGGATAGTTTCAATGACGACGGTTGGAAAAGGCTGGATGTACGACCAGGGCTTACAGGCTTGGCGCAGATCAACGGCAATATTCACCTTACCTGGCCCGAGCGATGGAAGTATGACAGTAACTATGTGGAAAATGTAAGTTTCTTGCTCGACGTGAAAATTATATTGAAAACTGTTCTCATTGTTATTATGGGAGAGGAAAAATTTGTAAAAAAGCCAAATGCATAAAATACTTGTTATAGGTGCTGTTAGATCAACGGCAATAACCTTACTCAAATTAATTGAGCACCGCTTTGAAATCGTCGGAGTTTTGGGCCATGAGCCTTTGAATCCTTCAAAAGTTTCTGGCTGGGCAGACCTTAGCTCTATCGCGTTAGCGAATGAAATAGATTATCAAGGCTTCAGTGCTATCAATGATGAAAAGAATATCGAATGGGCAATCCAAAAGCGGCCTGATATAATTTTTGCAGTAGGTTTTTCTCAATTATTAAATGACCAATGGTTAAAGCTACCTAAGTTGGGCTGCATTGGTTTTCATCCCACTCATCTGCCCCAAGGTCGAGGAAGGGCTCCATTGGCATGGATAATTTTGGATCAATTGAAAGGCTCTGCGACTTTTTTTTTAATGGGTAAGGGCGCCGATGATGGTCCTATATTTACCCAGTCCTTGTTTGATGTTGAAGATAAGGATGATGCAACAAGCGTTGAAGAGAAGATAAAAACCCATATTGGGATCGCATTGGACTCATGGTTGCCAGACCTCAAAAACGGCGTTTGGAATCCTACTGCCCAAGACGATAATCTCGCAAGCTGGTATGGACGGAGAGGACCTCAGGATGGATGGATCAACTGGAACGACAATGCCCAATTTCTTGACAAGCTTATAAAGGCGAGTACAAGACCACATCCTGGGGCATATACTTATTTTAAGGATTCTAAGCTTACCGTATGGCAATCTCAAGTAGAAACTGAAGTTATTATAAAAGGAGTGATAGGAAGAGTGCTGCTGGTTGATGAAGTAAAGGGATGGTTAATCCAGTGTGGCGTAGGTTTATTATGGATAAAAAATTTGGATGGTAAAAATGAGAATCCTTTAAGAGTAGGAGACAAATTAGGGTATAATATAGAAGATGAGATTTACAAAATTAAAAAATACATGAAAAATGTCTAAGAATATTTTAGTGATTGCACCACACGCTGATGATGAGGTCATAGGTTGTGGAGCAACCATAGCTAAGAGTATTAGTGAAGGTCACAAAGTTTACGTGCTAATAGCAACTAATGCTTCAAAGGGAGCACCTGATTTATACAGTGAGAGTGAGATCTCAACAATAAGAAACGAGGCAATTGCAGCGCATAAATTTTTAGGAGTTGAAAAAACAATTTTTCTGGATTTTCCTGCACCTGCTCTCAACGCATATCCAGAATTTAAAATCAGTATTGAGTTATCTAAATTGTTCAACGAGCTAAAGCCTTCAGTGATCTATATACCATTTCCGGGAGATCTGCATCAAGATCATAAAGCAATTTACAGAGCATCATTGGTAGCGGCAAGACCACAGGGCGAGTATTCCATAAAAGAGATTTATTGTTATGAAACGATGTCAGAAACAGAATGGGCGCCTTATCAGGAAAAAGCATTTGTTCCCAACGTATTCAATGACATCACAGATTTTATAAGCCACAAAATGGAGGCCATGAGTTTCTATAAATCCCAAATTAAAGCATTTCCGCATACGCGATCTTTAGAGAACTTTGAGGCCTTGGCAAAATATCGAGGTGCCACGGTAGGATTTAATAGAGCAGAATCGTTTGTTTTAGAACGGTTGATCAAATAAAAGTTTATAAGCTAATTTTACAAAGGGTGACTATTCACACATCATGAAGCTATTTTATGGATTGTGATAGTAATTTGAAAATCCTGATAAATGGTAATATGTTCAATCCTAGGACAATAAAAAAATGCGCTCAATGGATGCTCTAGTAATATATGGTGCCAGTGGTCATGGGAAGGTAGTTATGGATGCCGTGCTTTCACAGGGCAAGGAGGTCAACCATTTTGTTGATGATGATCTATCGATTACCGGTTTTGTCCAGCGGCCAGTTTTGAATCAAACGGATCCAAAAAATCTCCACGTCATAGCTATCGGTAATAATGCCACCAGAAAAAAAATAGCTGAAATCGTAAAAGGTGGTTTTGCGCGACCCATTATTCATATTTCTGCGATTGTTTCAAAAGCTGCAACCGTTGGGGAAGGAAGTGTTATTTTGGCAGGAGCGGTAGTTAACCACTCTGCAGTAGTTGCCCAGCACGTTATAATCAACACGGCAGCGGTAATAGAACACGACTGCCACATCCATTCCTTTGCCCACATATCGCCCAATGCTACTTTGTGCGGCAACGTTAAGGTGGGAGAAGGAACGCATATAGGAGCCGGTGCGATCGTAATCCCCAATCTCACCATTGGGAAATGGTGTACGATAGGCGCGGGTGCTGTAATTGTTAAAAATATTCCTGATGGCGCTACCGTGGTGGGAAATCCTGGAAGGATCATAAAAGTCGATCCATGCCCAGAGTCCTAGAAGTTTTTATTGCTCTGTTTTCCATACTGCTGCTAGCGCCAGTTATGTTTATTGCCATTGTAATATCTGCCATTGAGACAGGATCTACAGGTATATTTTTACAAAAAAGGGTAGGTAGAAAAGGCGATCTATTCACCATCTTCAAGCTGAGGACCATGAAGGGTGACGAGGTAACGAAAAGCGGTAAATTTTTTAGAAAATATAAAATCGACGAACTCCCACAACTGCTCAACGTACTCATAGGTGATATGTCCATAGTGGGCCCCAGGCCTGATGTTGTAGGGTATTATGATGAGCTCAAGGGCGAAAACAGAAAAATACTCGAACTACGTCCAGGCCTAACCAGTCCTGCGGCGATTACATATAGAAATGAAGAAGAATTGCTAGCCACGCAGAAACACCCACTCAAATATAACGATGAGGTCATTTTTCCGGAAAAAGTTAGAATGAACCTGCATTATTATCATAACCGTAATTTTGCACTGGATTGCAGAATAATTATCGACACGATAAAATCATTGACCAACTGAATATTATAGATATGACAAAAGAAAAGATATGGCTGTCCACCCCACACATGGGAGGCAGTGAGCAAAAATATATAAAAGAAGCCTTTGACACTAACTGGGTCGCGCCGTTGGGGCCTAATGTTACCGGTTTTGAGAATGATCTGCAATCCTATCTGGGCGGCGGGCACCACGTGGCGGCATTGAGCAGCGGGACGGCAGCGATCCATCTGGCGCTCGTCATGGCGGGAGTCCAGGCGGGTGATGAGGTGATTTGCCAGAGTTTTACGTTTTGCGGGAGTGCAAACCCTATTTTGTATCTGGGCGCTACCCCCATTTTTGTGGATAGTGAGAAGGATACCTGGAATATGTGTCCCGTGGCCTTACGGGAGGCAGTGGAAGATCGCATCAAGAAAGGTAAAAAGCCCAAGGCCATTATCGCCGTCCATCTTTATGGGATGCCTTATAAGGTGGAGGAGGTTCACGCTTTCGCGAAAGCTAACGACATCAAAGTCATCGAGGACAGTGCAGAAGCCCTGGGAAGTACCTACAAGAACCGAAAGTGCGGAACTTTTGGAGACTACGGAATATTGAGCTTTAACGGTAACAAGATAATTACCACCAGTGGAGGAGGAGCCATGGTCTGCAACAGCACCGCAGATAAGGCAAAAGCCGTTTTTTATGCCACCCAGGCCCGTGACGACGCGCCACACTACCAGCACAGCGAGATAGGATATAATTATAGAATCAGCAATATAAGTGCGGGAATAGGCAGGGGACAGATGGAAGTACTGGATGATCACGTCGCCCTCAGACAATCCATGAATCAATTTTACAAACATTTGTTCCCAGCAGAAAGCGGCATACACGTTCAAGTTGCACCCAGTGCCGATTATGTAAGCAATAACTGGCTGTCTGCCATAAAAATAGACCCCAACGTTTACACAAAGCACACCAGCGAAGAAATAAGATTATTGTTTGAGGCTGAGAACATCGAGTCCAGACCACTATGGAAACCCATGCACCTGCAACCTTTATACAAGGGTTGTCCTTATTATGGCGGGACGGTTGCAGAGGAATTGTTCAAGCACGGCCTGTGCCTTCCCTCTGGATCAAATCTTACCGATGCTGATCGCGATCGCATTGCGAGTGTTGTGAGAAAAATCGTTTAAATGCAGGTTTTAGCTGCTTAACATTAAATTACAGTTAAGATGCAGTTCATTACCTCCCAAACTTCCAGTTAAACCCAATGAACCTTGTATTTTTGCAATTCAAAGAAAAATTATTATAATGATGAAAAAACTACATTATTTAATTGCAGCCTTGATCATATCCTTTGCAGGGATGGAAAGCGTTGCGCAGACGACTGTTTACATACAGGATTTTGAGACTGAGAATTCTGGTTACACTCCTTCGACTACTGAGGGGTCATCTTCATCTTTTGTTGATGTTTTCAATAGGTCTAATCCAAACATTGGTGGGAATAACACTTTTATATTTGCAATTGAAGATACGAATGCGACACCAGCGACAATAACTTTTAGATAATATTGATGTATCTGGTTTACAGGATTTCACATTTTCTATTGATTTATTAGCACGTCATTTTGAAGACTGGGATTGACTACTGATGAAGTTTTAATAACCTATACGATTAGATGGAGGAGCATCTCAAAAATTTGATTTGGCGATCGGCTATGTAACCTTCAAGCATAAGTACCTAACGATTCAGTAATGAACCAGCGGCACTGGATACTATTAATAATTGATTTCGATGGTGATGGTGAATGTACTCCCACTACTTTATTACCCGCCTTAACTACTGGTACTTCAAATGGTTGTGAGGTTCCAAGTGGTGATAATCAATTTAGAAATTTTTCTTCAAGTACTATCGCTCTTAATAGCAATTCTACTTTAACTATTCTTTTCACGGTTTTGAAGTTAGGGATTTAAGGTCAGAGAGCGCATTGACACAGGTGTATTAACTAATAAATGGATCATAAAATTTGCCTATTGGTTTGAATCTTTTCTGTATAGCAAAGCAGATTTGATCAATGTATTGACTCCAGCGTTCAGGGAAAAACTCATGGAGAAGGGCGTTCCTGAAAACAAGATCATTTTTATTCCCAATGCTGCAGATTTTTCGCTAGCCGAAAAAGTTCAAGAAGATTTTGATGCGGCACAATTTAAAAGACAATTGGGTCTGGAGGATAAATTTGTGATCACTTATGTGGGAGCTCATGGCGTCGCAAACCATTTGATCCAGTTGATCGATGCAGCCAAAGAACTTAGGAATACAAACATTGTTTTCCAGCTTATAGGAACCGGTATGCAAAAGCCAGCACTTATCGCAGAGGCTCAAAAGCACTCATTGAAGAACGTGATCTTTAGGGACTCAGTGCCCAAATCTGAAGTGTTCAAATATATCTTGTCATCTGACATGGGGGCATCGGTACTGAAAAAAGTAGATACGTTCAAGACTATCTATTCTAACAAGACATTTGATTACATGTCCTGAACAATTCCCGTATTAATGTTGATCGATGGCGTGAGCAGGGATCTTGTCGAGAAAGCAGGCTGTGGCGTTTATAGTGAGCCAGAAAACACTTTGGAACTGGTAGAAACATTGAAGACGGTTAAAGTACAACAGGAGCGTTTGATTGAAATGGGCGTCGCCGGTTATCATTATGCACGAGAGAATTTCAATAGGACTAAACTTGCGGCTGATTACCGAAGTTACTTGCGACAGATTCATGAGTCGCTGTAATATATAGCAGCATCAATTTAAAAGAACAAAAGTGGAATTTAAGGTAGAATAGTTCATAATTTTTAAAGAATGTATAAATTAGGATTGAAGAGATTTATGGACTTGACAGCTTCGCTTGTAATCTGTTCTATTGTATTTCCTTTTTTTGTTTTACTGTTTATTTTGGTAAAGCTCGATTCTAGAGGCGGTTTTTTCTTTCTTCAGGAAAGATTGGGTAGGAATGGAAAGGTTTTCCATGTTTTTAAAATAAGAACCATGATAGATAGACCACGATCATCACACCAAGAGGTTTATAACGGTAATAGTGAAGTTACCAGTATCGGCTCCGTACTTAGAAGGTTGAAGATAGATGAACTGCCACAATTGCTCAACATCTTAAACGGAGATATGTCATTTGTGGGTCCTCGCCCTTGCTTACCTTCGCTGCGGGATAGTTTCAATGACGACGGTTGGAAAAGGCTGGATGTACGACCAGGGCTTACAGGCTTGGCGCAGATTAACGGCAATATTCACCTTACCTGGCCCGAGCGATGGAAGTATGACAGTAACTATGTGGAAAATGTAAGTTTCTTGCTCGACGTGAAAATTATATTGAAAACTGTTCTCATTGTTATTATGGGAGAGGAAAAATTTGTAAAAAAGCCAAATGCATAAAATACTTGTCATAGGTGCTGTTAGATCAACGGCAATTACCCTACTCAAATTAATTGAGCACCGCTTTGAAATCGTCGGAGTTTTGGGCCATGAGCCTTTGAATCCTTCAAAAGTTTCTGGCTGGGCAGACCTTAGCTCTATCGCAATAGCGAATGAAATAGATTATCAAGGCTTCAGTGCTATCAATGATGAAAAGAATATCGAATGGGCAATTAAAAAGCGGCCTGATATAATTTTTGCAGTAGGTTTTTCTCAATTATTAAATGACCAATGGTTAAAGCTACCTAAGTTGGGCTGCATTGGTTTTCATCCCACTCATCTGCCCCAAGGTCGAGGAAGGGCTCCATTGGCATGGATCATTTTGGATCAATTGAAAGGCTCTGCGACCTTCTTTTTAATGGGTAAGGGCGCCGATGATGGTCCTATATTTACCCAGTCCTTGTTTGATGTTGAAGAAAAGGATGATGCAACAAGCGTTGAAGAGAAGATAAAAACCCATATCGGGATCGCATTGGACTCATGGTTGCCAGACCTCAAAAACGGCGTTTGGAATCCTATTGCCCAAGACGATAATCTCGCAAGCTGGTATGGACGGAGAGGACCTCAGGATGGATGGATCAACTGGAACGACAATGCCCAATTTCTTGACAAACTTATAAAGGCGAGTACAAGACCACATCCTGGGGCATATACTTATTTTAAGGATTCTAAGCTTACCGTATGGCAATCTCAAGTAGAAACTGAAGTTAATATAAAAGGAGTGATAGGAAGAGTGCTGCTGGTTGATGAAGTAAAGGGATGGTTAATCCAGTGTGGCGTAGGTTTACTATGGATAAAAAATTTGGATTCTAAAAAAGGGAATCCTTTAAGAGTAGGGGATAAATTAGGGTATAATATAGAAGATGAGATTTACAACATTAAAAAAAACATGAAAAATGTCTAAGAATATATTAGTGATTGCACCACACGCTGACGATGAGGTCATAGGTTGTGGAGCAACCATAGCTAAGAGTATTAGTGAAGGTCACAAAGTTTACGTGCTAATAGCAACTAATGCTTCAAAGGGAGCACCTGATTTATACAGTGAGAGTGAGATCTCAACAATTAGAAACGAGGCAATTGCAGCGCATAAATTTTTAGGAGTTGAAAAAACAACCTTTCTGGATTTTCCTGCACCTGCTCTCAACGCATATCCAGAATTTAAAATCAGTATTGAGTTATCTAAATTGTTCAACGAGCTAAAGCCTTCAGTGATCTATATACCATTTCCGGGAGATCTGCATCAAGATCATAAAGCAATTTACAGAGCATCATTGGTAGCGGCAAGACCACAGGGCGAGTATTCCATAAAAGAGATTTATTGTTATGAAACGATGTCAGAAACAGAATGGGCGCCTTATCAAGAAAAAGCATTTGTTCCCAACGTATTCAATGACATCACAGATTTTATAAGCCACAAAATGGAGGCCATGAGTTTCTATAAATCCCAAATTAAAGCATTTCCGCATACGCGATCTTTAGAGAACTTTGAGGCCTTGGCAAAATATCGAGGTGCCACGGTAGGATTTAATAGAGCAGAATCGTTTGTTTTAGAACGGTTGATCAAATAAAAGTTTATAAGCTAATTTTACAAAGGGTGACTATTCACACATCATGAAGCTATTTTATGGATTGTGAAAGTAATTTGAAAATCCCGATAAATGGTAATATGTTCAATCCTAGGACAATAAAAAAATGCGCTCAATGGATGCTCTAGTAATATACGGTGCCAGTGGTCATGGGAAGGTAGTTATGGATGCCGTGCTTTCACAGGGCAAGGAGGTCAACCATTTTGTTGATGATGATCTATCGATTGCTGGTTTTGTCCAGCGGCCTGTTCTGAATCAAACGGATTCAAAAAATCTTCACGTCATAGCTATCGGTAATAATGCCAGCAGAAAAAAAATAGCTGAAGTCGTAAAAGGTGGTTTTGCGCGATCCATTATTCATATTTCTGCGATTGTTTCAAAAGCTGCAACCGTTGGGGAAGGAAGTGTTATTTTGGCAGGAGCGGTAGTTAACCACTCTGCAGTAGTTGCCCAGCACGTTATAATCAACACGGCAGCGGTAATAGAACACGACTGCCACATCCATTCCTTTGCCCACATATCGCCCCATGCTACTTTGTGCGGCAACGTTAAGGTGGGAGAAGGAACGCATATAGGAGCCGGTGCGATCGTAATCCCCAATCTCACCATTGGGAAATGGTGTACGATAGGCGCGGGTGCTGTAATTGTTAAAAATATTCCTGATGGCGCTACCGTGGTGGGAAATCCTGGAAGGATCATAAAAGTCGATCCATGCCCAGAGTCCTAGAAGTTTTTATTGCTCTGTTTTCCATACTGTTGCTAGCGCCAGTTATGTTTATTGCCATTGTAATATCTGCCATTGAGACAGGATCTACAGGTATATTTTTACAGAAAAGAGTAGGTAGAAAAGGCGATCTATTCACCATCTATAAGCTCCGGACCATGAAGAATGACGAGGTAACTAAAAGCGGTAAATTTTTTAGAAAATATAAAATCGACGAACTCCCACAATTGCTCAACGTCCTCATAGGTGATATGTCCATAGTGGGCCCCAGGCCTGATGTTGTAGGGTATTATAATGAGCTCAAGGGCGAAAACAGAAAAATACTCGAACTACGTCCAGGCCTAACCAGTCCTGCGGCGATTGCATATAGAAATGAAGAAGAATTGCTAGCCACACAGCAACAGCCACTCAAATATAATGATGAGGTCATTTTTCCGGAAAAAGTTAGAATGAACCTGCATTATTATCATAACCGTAATTTTGCACTGGATTGCAGAATAATTATCGACACGATAAAGTCATTGATCAACTGAATATTATAGATATGACAAAAGAGAAAATATGGCTGTCTTCCCCACACATGGGCGGCAGTGAGCAGAATTATGTGAATGAAGCCTTTGACACTAACTGGGTCGCGCCGTTGGGACCTAACGTTACCGGTTTTGAGAATGATCTGCAATCCTATCTGGGCGGCGGGCACCACGTGGCGGCATTGAGCAGCGGCACGGCAGCGATCCATCTAGCGCTCGTCATGGCGGGAGTCCAGGCGGGTGATGAGGTGATTTGCCAGAGTTTTACCTTTTGCGGGAGCGCAAATCCCATTCTCTATCTGGGCGCTACCCCCATTTTTGTGGATAGTGAGAAGGATACCTGGAATATGTGTCCCGTGGCCTTACGGGAGGCCGTGGAAGATCGCATCAAGAAAGGTAAAAAGCCCAAGGCCATTATCGCCGTCCATCTTTATGGGATGCCTTATAAGGTGGATGATATTCACGCTTTCGCGAAAGCTAACGACATCAAAGTCATCGAGGACAGTGCAGAAGCCCTGGGAAGTACCTACAAGAACCGAAAGTGCGGAACATTTGGAGACTACGGAATATTGAGCTTTAACGGTAACAAGATAATTACTACCAGTGGAGGAGGAGCCATGGTCTGCAACAGCGCCGCAGATAAGGCAAAAGCCGTTTTTTATGCCACCCAGGCCCGCGACAACGCCCCACACTACCAGCACAGCGAGATAGGATACAATTATAGAATCAGCAACATAAGTGCGGGAATAGGCAGGGGACAGATGGAAGTACTGGATGATCACGTCGCCCTCAGACAATCCATGAATCAATTTTACAAACATTTATTCCCAGCAGAAAGCGGCATACACGTTCAAGTTGCACCCAGTGCCGATTATGTGAGCAACAACTGGCTGTCTGCCATAAAAATAGACCCCAACGTTTACACAAAGCACACCAGCGAAGAAATAAGATTGTTGTTTGAGGCCGAGAACATCGAGTCCAGACCACTATGGAAACCCATGCACCTGCAACCTTTATACAAGGGTTGTCCTTATTATGGCGGGACGGTTTCAGAGGAATTGTTCAAGCACGGCCTATGCCTTCCCTCCGGTTCAAATCTTACCGATGCTGATCGCGATCGCATTGCCGGTGTTGTGAGAAAAATCGTTTAACTGCAGGTTTTAGCTGCTTAACATTAAATTACAGTTAAGATGCAGTTCATTTACTCCCAAGCTTCCAGTTGAACCCAATGAACCTTGTATTTTTGCAATTCAAAGAAAAATTATTACAATGATGAAAAAACTACATTATTTAATTGCAATTGCCATGACTGCCTTATGCGGGCTTTATGGAAATGCCCAGACGACTATTGTGGCTCAAAGTTTTGAAGGATTAGCTTCAGACAATTGGGACTACACTTTAAGTCCACCAGATGGAACTTTTAACTCATCAGATGATTACTGGAGAGTAGCAGCAGTTTCAGGTTTTTCAACCATACCTTCTGACGGTACTATGGCAGTAGAAGGTCAAGACCTTCAAAATGGCGACAATCCAAATACAGATTCTGCGGAAATAATCTTTGTTTCCCAAGATATCAGTTCTTTCACTAGTGTGGATATAACATTTGATTATGAACTCGACGGATTTGATAATGGCGATGCTCTGTTTTACACGCTTACATTGGACGGAGTTCCCCAGGCAGAAGTAGAAATAGGAGCAACAATGTCCGGTAGAAGTGAAGAAGTTTCATTTATAATAGATGTTCCAGATTCTGCTAATAATATAGCTTTAACTGTAAGGGTAAAACAAAACGGAACAGATCAAATAGGTTTAGATAATTTTAAATTAATAGGCACAAGCGCTGCTGCTGCTGCAACTGCTCCTATAATAACCTTCAACTCAGCATCCCCTGCTGGAGACGTTCAATTCAATCAAGCGGTTACTGCAAATTATACCATTACAGATTCTAATAACAATATAAGTACCGCCACCTTAAACTGGTCGTTCACTCCAGATGACATGGCCTCAACGCCATCATCAAGCAGTGTTGTACTGAATAATATCACTGGTGACACCTACGAGGGTACAATTCCTGGTCAGACGGAAGCTGGTGTCATGGAATTTCAAGTTACTGCGGTTGACGATGATACAACACCTGAATCTACAACCTCTGCTATGTTGAGTTATAAGGTGCTCGCACCTGAGACTAATCTTTCAATTGTAATTAATGAAATGTCCCAGGGAACTGGGGGGACGCAAGAATGGGTTGAACTATTAGTTGTTGAAGATAATTTAGACCTAAGGGGTTACGAACTGGGAGACAACGATGATGGTAATTTTCAGCTATTTGTAACCTTTTCTCAGGATGCGAGTTGGGCAGCAGTTGAGGCGGGTACTTTAATTGTAATTTATAACGCTTCACAGCCTGATGATGTAATTATTCCTGATTCTAACTTTTCCGACTTAGCCGTAACCATAGCTTCTGACGATACAACTTATTTTTCTGGCACTTGGCAAGCATATAGTAATAGTGATGATGACGATGCACCAGCCATACGAAATGCTACAGGAATTATTATACATGACATGGCAGTTACTCACACATCAGCTACCATTGACACTCCTGATAGTGGTGAATCTAAATCTTATATAGCTGAAGATGCATTGCCATCCAGTCTAAGCGATACTAACAACTGGATTACGCTGAGTGCAGAAGAAGGAACTCCTGGGATGGGGAATTCTGCAGATAACTTTAATTTTATAAGCACCCTTAGAGGAAGAACCACTTATGTTTACACTGGTGGATCATGGTCTCCTTCTGATCCCATTGGATTATCAAATGCAACAGAGGTTCTGATAATTAAAGATGGGACTGCTGTTATATCTGGGGATCTTGATGGTTTTGATTTATATATAGGTAATGGTTCTACTTTAGATACAGGATCTGTAAACGTGAATCTTACAGGAGATTTATTCAACATTGGTTCTTTTAGTACATCGGACACTTCGCTCAATTTTGGTGGGGTAAGAAGTCAGTCTATTAATGGTAACTCTATTGAAGTTGCAAATTTATTTCTAAACAATTCTTTAGGTCTAGAACTTAATGCTATGGTTAGCATAGAAGGTTCTCTAGGATTAACTAATGGATTATTAAATACCAAAGATAATTTAACGTTTAAGAGCACCAACGGTAAAAGTGCCATCTTTGGAAGTGGTCAGTGGTTCAATACTGGTAATGTAACCGTGGAACAATTTTATCCTGCGCAACGTGCCTTTAGATTTGTATCTTCTCCAGTAACTATGGATGGAACTATTTTTTCCAACTGGCAGCAGAATGGACTCAACCCTGGAGATATGGGTTACGTTGCAGGCGATGGGACACACATCACCGGTGGAACAGTAAGTAATGGCTTTGATCAAAATGTGTCAAACAATCCCAGCGCATTTATTTTTAACAATCAGACAGGTAACTGGGGTCCTGTAACCTCAACTAATGATCCCGTGGAAAATTCACTTGCCGCTGGTGATGCGATTAGATTATTTGTAAGAGGTGATCGCAGTATTGATCTTACAACTAATGATGCACCTATTGCAACCAAACTTATTACAACGGGTACTTTAGAGATAGGTGATGTATTGGTTACCGATATTAACGCAACCGATGGAGGGTTTTCATTAGTAGGTAATCCTTATCAAGCGCAGGTAAATCTAGAAACTTTATTTGCAGACGCGACTGCTACAAATGATCTTAATACCAATCGCTATTATGCATGGGATCCCACGATTAATCCTAATGGGGGATATGTGCTTTATGACTTTTCAACGGGCAGTACTGTTCTTGGTTCAGAAGTGAATCAATTTTTGCAACCCAATCAGTCTTTTTTCTTGACAACAAGCGACGATGCGGTGGGCACTCTTGATCCAACTTTGACTTTTAGAGAAAGTTTCAAATCTGCTTCATCGATGACTACTGCGGTGTATAGTGCAAATTCTAATCAAGATTTATTGAGGGTACATCTTATGGCAGCTTCAGAAGTTGCAGCTGGTAGAGCAAGAGACGGTATAGTTTTGAAATTCAATGATTTGGCAAATAATGGCATTGACTCAAATGATGCCGTTAAGATTTTTAATCCTAATGAAAATCTTTCCATACATCAAGATCCGAGTCATTTAACCATCTCGGAAATGCAAAATCCAGTGGACGGTCAGGAAATCTTGTTCAGTCTTACAGGTTTATTAGAGAGCTCATATACTTTGCGAATTGATAATTCTTATAATGGATTGCACAACGTCTATTTGAATGATACGTTCCTTAACACAAATACTCTACTAAGTAGCGGAGTGAATATGATCTCAAAGGATTTTGATCCGTCAAATGCTTCCTCAGTGGATCCGGCGAGGTTTAGATTGGTTTTTTCTACGCAAACATTAGGACTTGATAATTTAAATGTATATTTGCCATCGGTATATCCTAATCCATTAGGGGATGAGGATTTGATCATTGGAAATTTAAAGGCTCAAGAAAGTTTAACTGTTGAAGTTTATAACTCAACCGGACAAATGTTAAATAGTTATAAAAAGCAACCTACTTCTACGACAGATTCTTTAAAAGGGTTATCAGTTTTGAAAAAAGGCTTATATTTCGTGACTCTTAAACAAGGTGATACAATAACAACTGTCAAATTATTAAAAAAATAAAAATGAAAATAAAAATCTACACCACACTTGCTTTAATCTTAGGATTTGCTCTTACTATGAGTGCTCAACCAGCTCCTGGATTTGTTACCTCTGTTGACGATGTTACCGCACCCTTACCTGGTTTAGCGATATTTGCTGCTGCCGCGGTTGCTATTGGAGTGAGAAAAGCATTGAAATCTAAATAAATATTTCACAAAATGAATTAAAAAGGGACAATTTTCGACATTGTCCCTTTTTGTATTGATGATCGCCTATGATGTCCTGGAGTTATTTCAAGCGTAGAATGATCCATCTTTTATGGAATGGAGATTATCAATTGAAATTTAAAAATCTACGCTACTTGCCTAGATGGATAATTCTAATGATTGATATTTTATTGGTCATAGGATCATCTGTTGTGACGTTCTTTATCATTAATAGGCTTACACATTCCTTTTACGATCTACTTACCATTCCAGCTCAAATTGCTGCAATCTCTTTCAGTTATCTTATTTCATTTATTGCCGTTAGCACCTATTCTGGTGTTATAAGGCATAGCACTTTTGTGGATGTTCTCAAAATTGCATTTGCGTGCATATTGAGTAATTTATTATTGGCTATATTCAATTACGGGTATTATTTTATCTGGGGTGAAAAGCTTTTCTTGATGCCATTCTTGGTGATCAATATGGCCATAACGTTTTTGTCAATGCTTTTTTTCCGACTCACGGTTAAATTTGCTTATATCTCATTTACAAAATTGAATTTAGAACGGAGAAATGTTTTAATAGTAGATGTTAACGACGAAACTATATCGCTTGCCGAGGCCATCAGTTCCTCAAAGGATGAACGATTTAAACTATCGGGTTTTATTTCGCTCAAGCGTCGACATAATCGTATCAAAATCTTGGGAAAACCTGTTTTTCAATACGATTCTGATTTCTTGTCAAAAATTGAGCCTTTAAAAATAGACTCTATTATTATATCTAAACACAACTTTGGAACGACTTCTCATGGACAGCTTATAGATACTTGTATTGCAAATGGCATACAGGTATTCCATTCTCCTACTATTGAAGAGTTGCAGGATGACACATTAGATGTTAATAGAGATATCCAAAAAATTCAGATTGAGGATTTGTTGGATAGAAATGAGATAAGACTTGATGATACGCTTATTCATAAATTTATAAATAACAAAACCATCTTGATTACAGGAGGTGCTGGATCAATAGGTAGTGAGATTGTAAGACAGGTTTCTATTTACCAACCTAAGCTTTTGATCGTCTTTGATCAAGCAGAGTCTGCATTGCATGAATTAGAGCTCGCTATGAGAACTAATTTCCCAGAAGTTAATTATATGTTCGTACTTGGTGATATCCGGTCACGTAAAAGGATGGAGCAAATATTCTTAGATCATCAAATTTCTATCATATATCACGCGGCTGCCTATAAACATGTACCGTTAATAGAATGCAATCCTAAAGAGGCTATTCGCACAAATCTGGAGGGAACTGTCAACCTTGCAGATCTTGCCATGAAATTTAACGTTGATCGCTTTGTATTTATCAGCACGGACAAGGCAGTAAACCCTACTAATGTTATGGGAGCGTCAAAAAGAGCAGCCGAAGTTTACGTACAATCCTTGAAAAGCGTTCCAAACAACCATACTAAATTCATTACCACTCGTTTTGGCAATGTTTTGGGCTCTAACGGTTCCGTGATACCTCATTTTAAAAGGCAGATTGAAATAGGAGGTCCAGTAACCGTAACCCATATAGATATTATCAGGTATTTTATGACGATTCCAGAAGCCTGTCAACTGGTTTTGCAAGCGGGTACAATGGGCAATGGAAGTGAGATTTTTGTTTTTGACATGGGCAAACCCGTTAAGATAGTCGATCTTGCTGAGAAAATGATACGATTGTCGGGTCTTGAGCCTTACGTGGATATTGATATTGAATTTATCGGTCTGCGTCCCGGCGAGAAATTATTTGAAGAGCTGCTCACTGATGATTCAACTTCCTTGCCTACACATCACGCAAAAATTTTAATTGCTAGTCAGGGAATTCGTGATAATCATGAGATTATAGATCAGATAAACAACATAATTATTTCTTCCGAGACTGAAAGTGACATTGATGTGGTTACCCAGCTCAAAATTTTGATTCCTGAATATATTAGTGAAAACAGCGTGTATCAATCTTTAGATACAGCTAGTGATACTTAGTATAGTTGTTATATTTGCATCTTAAAAATTTTTAATGCGCAGTTTATTTATTTTACTATTTGCCTGTTGTTTTTTTAGCTCCTGTGTTCCAAAAAAAGACATTTTATATCTCCAAGATATCCCTCACTCATCATCAACCGAATTGACTTCACTGAGCACTACTATAAAAGTTGACGATTTATTGCGTATTGTGGTAACTAGTGAAAATATGCAATCCGTTGAAAGTTTCAATCAATACATAGCTCCAGTTTTACCAAATGCGACGGTAGCAGTGGGGCAACCGCAATTATTTGCTTATTTAGTGGATGACCAAGGCGCTATTGAATTTCCTTTAATTGGTAACATCACCTTAAAAGGTCTTAAAATTAATGAGGCAATAAAGGTTATAAAAGATGAAATAGCAAAATACGTACTTGATCCAGTTAATGTGGATGTTAGAATTTTGAACTATAAAATTACAATTTTAGGAGAGGTTAACTCACCGGGAACTTTTAATATGGAAAGTAATAGGGTAACACTACTTCAGGCACTGGGCTATGCAAAGGATCTCACCATCTATGGCGATAGAAAAACGGTTGTGGTAATCCGTGAAGTGGATGGTAAACAGGTTTCTAGAGTTATTGATTTGACCTCAAACGATTTTACCAAAGATGATTTTTACTATATCCAACAAAATGACGTTATTGTAGTTAATCCCAATAATGCTCAAATTCAATCGGCAGGATTTAATAGAAATGCACCATTATTTGTTTCAATAGCATCTTTGTTGTTATCTATAATCTTAATTATTTCTAGAAATTAGACTCATGGATAACAAGAATAAAAGTCTAGATGACATAACCCTGCAACAACAAGTAGGATTATATCTTAAAAGGTGGCCTTGGTTTATAGTCTCAATTATCATAATGATCGCAGTAGCCTACACTTATTTGAGGTACTCTACCGATTATTATCAGGCGACCGCATCACTCATGATTAAAGATACCAGTAGCGGTGGTGTTTCTGAAACATGGGCGCTCGCAGAGCTTGACGTTTTAGGAAATTCATTCAACACTGTGGAAAATGAAATTGAGATCCTAGGTTCACAACGCTTGATGGAAGATGTTGTCAAGGACCTTAATCTTAACATAAGCTACAATAAGATGGGTCAGGGTGAAATCTGCTGATCTTTATACGGACTCGCCTATACGTCTTACTATACTTGCAGACTCCATTCCCGACACAAATCCATTGTATTTGAGTTTTGAGGTTAGAGCTCTTAGTTTGACTAAGTTCGAGATTAAGGGAATCAATGATGTTGACTGGAAAACCCATGAATTTGGAAAGGTCGTTCCGTACGAAAAAAAATCCTTGTTCTTTACCTATGTTGAAAATGAGTTGGATACTGAACCACGTGAGTTCCCGGAAGTTATAAATATAGAAGTCATTCCAATAGATATTGCTGCGGCATATTATTCATCACAGGTTATTATAACAAAGATTGATAAGCGTAGTTCTGTTATTGAGTTGTCTATCTCAGATCCAAACATTAAAAAAACAGAGGACATATTAAATACTCTTGTGATAATGTACAATCTAGATGCCATTGCAGATAAAAATGCGGCTGCTCAGAATACAGCAAAATTTATAGATGAACGATTAAGAGAGGTAAACTCTGACCTGGACAGTATTGAAAGAGGCATCCAATCTTTTAAGAACAATAAAAGGTTGACTGATTTGCAGGTCGAGTCACTCATTGGCCTTGAGTCTTCCACAGGTATAGGACGTGAGGTGATAAATGTTGAAACCCAAATACGCATCGCATTATCGCTCAAAAACAAGCTGTTTTCAAATAATTACGAGTTTCTTCCCAACGGGCTTGGTTTTGAAGGTGAAATTTGGCACAGGTAATCACTAACTATAATTTATTGCTTTCTGAATACCTTGATTTAAAACCATCTGCAACCAGTCTCAACCCCTCACTAATGAGACTGGAAGAATCTTTGGAAAAAACGCGTCAGAGCATCACCGTGTCCATCAATAATTATTTGGATAAATTATACCTACAGCAAAAAAGTCTTAGAAGTGAGTTGGGTTCGGTGTCTAGCAAGATATCTACCGTTCCGGAAAATGAACGCCTCAACCGCGATATAGAGCGCACGAGAAAAGTGGTGGAGGCGATTTATCTTTTATTGAGTGAAAAAAGGGAAACTACCGCAATTTCATTGGCCATCACCACTCCCAAGGCAAAGGTCGTAGATTATGCAAGAGCTTCTTTAACCCCTATTTCTCCCAAAAGATCCATAGTTTATCTCGCATGTCTCGTGATAGGTATAGCTATTCCATTCTCTTTGATTTATCTCAAGAATCTTACTGTACAACAAGATAGAAAATAGATCAGACGTAGAGGCCCTATTGTCTAACGTTGCCATTCTTGGAGAAGTCCCCAAGCTTGATAAAGATGAAAATGATGTGATCGTTGAGAACGACCGATCCATTCTGGCAGAGTCGTTCAGGATTGTTAGGACTAATCTACAATATATTATAAGTTCTACGGCAAGGGAAGACTCGCCCGTAGTACTTGTTACCTCCACCATAAAAGGGGAAGGAAAGACTTTTGTTTCCTTTAATATAGCATCGACCTTGGCATTCACGGGCAAGAAGGTCGTATTGATAGGTGGTGATATCCGCAATCCACAGATACATCGATACGTTGATAGATCTATAGTCAAGCAAGATGGACTTACAGAATTTATAGTGAATCAGGATATCGAGGTAAGGGATCTGATCATCAACCAGCCCATTAATAAAAATCTTGACCTTATCCACTCTGGCACCATACCTCCCAATCCTGCAGAAATGTTACTCAGTGATAGAGTGGGCGACCTAATACAGGAATTGAAAGAAATTGTACGACTATGTCATCATTGACTCAGCACCCACTATTTTAATTACCGATACCTTTTTGATCAATAAATATGCAGATGTTACTGTATATGTAACTAGAGCCAATTTTACCGATAGTGTTCTGATCAAGATATATTGATGAACTGGTAGATTCTAAGAAATTGAACAATGTCGCCATCGTGGTGAATAATGTCAAGATAGCCAACTTTGGTTATGGTAGAAAATATACCTACGACTATACATCCGACACAAATTCCTGGACAAAGAGGTTTAGAAGATTCTTGGGCATTGAAAAACCGCGTAGCAAATAATTGCCACTCAGTTGAACTCTGACCGGTGATGGTTCAAGAGCAATGTTAGGTGCGGTATTAGTTGTTTTGAGATCGTGATCTCCCTAATGTTGGTTAGGTGACTGCTGCGATGTGCATCGGTGCCCACAAAGTCGTACATATTGTTTTCCAGTAGTAGTTTCGCTTTCGCGAAAGCATCCTTCCCATAATATCCTGAGATCGACAATAGATTGAGTTGAAACAGCATTCCCTTTTCTTTTAAGCCTTTGAACTCTTCCAGATCCATGGAGATGTACCTATAACGCTCTGGATGTGCCAGTATGGGATTGATGCCCTGCATTTTCAGACCAAAAATGGTGTCCATGAGCGAGGCCGGCTTTTGAAAATAGGACAGTTCTGTAAGTAACAATTTATCTTTAAGGTAAACAAACTCACGTCTGCTCATAAGATCAATAAACTGCTGGTCTATCATATACTCCGCTGCATATCCCCTCAAGAAAGATTCATGGATACCGCCACTCAGTTTGTTTCTACAATCCTTGAAAACCTTTTCAATCTTTTGAATGTCAAGATCATAGAAATCTTCCATGATATGCGGTGTGCTTATGGAGCTCTTAATATTACAGGTCTTCATAAGATCGATCATGTCAATGGTATCTTCCATTGTTGAAGCCCCATCATCTAGACCTGGCAGTAGGTGGTTGTGGATATCCACGATACCATCTTCAAAAAGATCTATTAGATATGGTTTCTTTTTAAAAAAAATCAAAAGCGGGTATTTATAAGCAGCGCGATCTCACTATTCTCACAACCCTCGGGAAACTGGGATTTAAAATCTGCTATTAATTGTTTTGAAGCGCAAAAAGCTTCTTTTATGAAAAATATAGATTCGTTAATTTTATTCAATATCAAGAGTATTCCACCCATGCGCATTTGAAGTTCAGGTTGTTCTGGATAATGATCCATAGCCTGCTCTATGCTGGATTGCGCTGCTTGGTATTCTCCTAGCTTGATAAGTAAGTCTGCTCGATCGATCCAGGTCTTTAATTCAAAATTCCCTAGATCGAGTGCCATCTTATAACCGTATTCAGCCTCTTCATAGAAACCAAGCGAGCGATTAATATCAGCAAATTTGCACCAGTAAAGAGCATTTTCACTATCTATTTCTATGGCCTTTTCCATGAACATCAGCGCCTTTTGAAATTCATTTGAGTCGCAATAAAAATTAACTATCGCGAGCCATCCTTTATCCAATAAGGGATCTTCATCTACGGTTTTGGAAAAATAAAAGATTGCCTTGTCTTTTTTCTTCAGTTTTAAATAACACTTGCCCATACGCAAATACGCAAAACTGGTCGGGTCGTCCAGAGACAGCGTAAACTCGTAATTGGTGATCGCCTCAGGGTATCTTTTAAGTTTTTCCAGTACTTTTCCCTTTTCGAGATAGGCACCTATAAAACTGTCGTCGGCAATAATCGCAAAGTCAAATGCTTCCAACGCCTGATTGTATTTTTTTTGATCAAAATATTGCTTGCCCAATTGATGCCATGCCACTTCTGAGTAGGGATGGCTTTCAAGGTAGATGTTGAGGAAGAGTATGGCCTTGTCCTGCTCTTCCAAAAAATCAAAACAATACATGATATTATAGAGCGCAGAATAGTCCTCATGGTCATATTCCAGGCATTTCATAAAACTAGCTTTTGCCTTGACATAATTTTCAATGAACAGATATTCCATTCCTATTAAATTATATACATCTGCTGGATCTGCGGTAAGTTCTACGGCGATTTCTAAGGATTCTATGGCACGCTGGTGATCTTCACTTTTGGAAAAGATGTTTGCCTTTTGAACATATATTTCAGAATTCTGGGGTTCCAGCTCGTGGAGTTCATTGAGTAATAGGTGCGCCTGCTCAAATTTATTTTCAAATATCAACAGTTCTGCTCGATACAATCTTAAACTGACCGATGTGGGATGCTGGGCAATACTCATGGAGATAGCCTTGCGCGCCAGTACCATTTTTCCTATTTCCAGATAATGTTCGATGATGTCTTCAAATTCACTCCCGTCAAAAAAACCTATCTCGTTGGATTTTAACATATTCTCAAACTTTGAAATGCTCAGGCCGTCATCATCGTTTAAGTCGTAAATCATGTCGTTTTCTAATTTTTGGTAATGTTTAAAGTTCAATCAAATTACCGTAAATGTGCGTTTATCGTCCATTCTATTGTCAACAGGGTTATAAACAGGTAGGCTCAAGGGCTCAGCCTTGATAAAATTCTTCGATCACTTCTAATAATATGGCACACGATCGATCGATCTGCTCTAGGGTAATCGTCAATGGTGGCGTTATCCTGATCGCCTTTTTTTCAAAGAGCAAAAGAAAGAATATCACGCCTCGCGCCCTACATTCATCTACGATTTGAGAAGTATGACTCTCACAGGTAAGCAGCACGGCGAGCATAAGTCCCGTACCTCGTACCTCTCGGATATTTTTATGTTGTAAGCTTTCGCGAAAGCGTAACTCCTTTTCAAAGATCTTAAAACCTTCCAGCTCGTTCTCTATAACAGTCAACGTGGCAAGTGCCGCCGATGCAATGACGGGATTCCCACCAAATGTTGTAATGTGCCCCAGCATGGGAGCTGTCGCAAAGTGCATCATGTGCTCACTACTTGCCGTGAGCGCACCTATGGGCAGGCCGCCACCCAGGCCTTTTCCAGTAACCACGATATCGGGAACAATGTTATGCTGGTTAAGGTAGAACATGGTTCCCGTTCTTCCCATTCCCGGTTGGATTTCATCTATAATGAGTAGCGATCCCGTTTTCCTACATCTGGATTCAAGTGCCTTGAACCAGTTATGATCAGGGACTATAAATCCAGCACCGCCTTGAATGGACTCTACCACGACCGCGGCTGTTGAATCTGTGATTTGGGAAAGGGTAGCATGGCAATTGAAATTTATATGGGAAACATCTGGTAACAAGGGCCGGAAAGGTGCCTTGCGCTCTTCATAGTCCATTAAGCTCAATGATCCCAAGGTATTGCCGTGATAGGAGTCTCGCATCGCGATCAACCCTGACCTGCCAGTTACACGGCGCGCCAGTTTTATCGCCGCTTCAATTGCCTCTGTGCCGCTATTGACCAGATAGGTCATGTCCAGTGGTGCAGGAAAATGCGCAGATAATTTCTTGCAAAGATCCACCGCAGGTTGTTGGGAGAATTCTCCGTAAACCATCACGTGCATATAGGATCTCACCTGCTTTTCTATTGCCGCAACTACTTGTGGATGACAATGTCCCAATGGTAGAGCGCTCACTCCTGCTACCATATCTATATATTCACGGCCCTCATCGTCATAGATAAGGTTGCCGTAGGCTCTTGAAATTTTCAATCCAGAAGCAAATGGTGTTGTCTGGGCCTGATATTTGAAAAAATCGCCAGATTTCATTAATTACTTTTTTTTAATTTGGGTGCCAGTTCTTTAGCATCGAGGGTGGGAATCTCATCCTCTTTTCTGGTTTTGAGTGCTTCCTTTTTTATGCGCGAGTTTTCATTCACATTAATTTCTCTCAGGGACTCAAAAAAGTCAGTTTCCAACGTGGGAGGTGGGATTCCCTGAATCACTGGAAGTATGGGAACTGCCTTTCCTTTAAATAAATCATTTTTACTTAATAATGCCTCTTCACCACGCCATTTAAAATCCCTTAGTTTTCTGACATTTTCTGGAAACTCATCGGGCGGGTAGGTTTTATCCTCTGGATCATCCAGTGTAGTTATCATTACAATAGCCTTATTTTCAAATTCTACGTGCATGCGACCACTTGTTCCCTTATTGATTCCGATAAGTTCATCGTCCTCATTACGGGAATAGATAAGGTTTTCTACATTACGATCTACCTTTATGGTTTTGATCTCATTAGTATCATTGAAAAAACCTTTAAGTTCTTTTCCCTTGATTTGATTGAAACCGCCGCTGGAATCCTGGTCTATCATAAAAGCATTAAAAAATACGTGAAGTGAGTCTAGCTTACTCGTCGTATCGTTACCGTACATAAAAATGCTGTCACCGGTAATCTGGCTGTTTGCGCTCCATAAGATGGGATTTGTAATCATCTTGGTCACTCCCTTACCTTGAATGCTCACAATGGAGTCAGCCTTGCCGCTTAGATCTTTTTTGAACAACCTAGCATCATAAAATCCACGTATGAGTCTATCATTTTGAGGACCGGTTATCATTAATGTATCCGCATGGATATAAACACTATCTTGATCCTGTGTGCTTATGGCCACCGCTCTTTTAGTAATAAAAACCGAGTCTTTTTTTCTAAAAACCTCTGCATAATGACCATTTATTATCGACTTGTTGATCGTGTCCAGCACAATGATATTATTTGTGGCACTGGCAAATGCCCGATTTCTATCAAAATATAGGCTGTCTCCATAAATTGTACGGCTATCGTAATCTATCCTGGAATTCTTCACAAAATAACCTACGTCCTTGCGCGTATCATAAAATCCTCTCTCGCAATATACTTTGCTGGTAGAGCTCGTTATGGTCGATGGTCCATAAAGGTAGGCGTGGCCATTCTCTGAATAAAAGTTGAGATGGTTTGAATTAATGGTATATTCCTTATTGGTCACCACGACATTATCTAGAAATTGATATTTATTCTCTTGGATGAAATAGCGACCTATCCTGCTGCGCAAGGTACTTGCCGTATCTCTTACAACGCCGCCACTGCGGTAATAAGCCTGTTGTTTATTCCTGTCAAAAAATAATGAATCTGTTTCTAGGGTGGTATCTGGACTGGTCATCTTTACCATTCCATTGGCAAAGGCAAGCTGGGAAGTCCCATTATATTCGGCAAATTTTGATACCAAGGTTAAGGTATCTCCTTGATTCATGCGCACATTACCTATGGCACGTAAAAAATTATCGGTTTTATATAATAATGCCTGATCACACCACATTTTAATACCTCTGTGCTCGACATAGACCTGTTTCCCATTGGTTTTAGTGTAAATAATTGCATCCGGAATATTTTCTTCATCAATGAAGAAATTACTTGCCGTAACCTTGATAAGAGAATCTATAACTTTATTCTGACCATAGGAGATACCACCTACCATCAAAATTATAAAAAGGAACACATGTTTAAGTGACACAGGAAGGATTTTTAGGATTAGAAATATTAAGGCAATTCTACCTTATGCATCTCTGTCGAGTTATTGAACAAATCTGCATCAACCTTGCCAAACCGCACGTTGGATAGTACTGCATTACCTATGCGTTCTTCTTTTGAAATGGTATCGTTATAATTATAAAAACCCCATTCCATACTTATGGGAATCCCTTGAACTATGGTGTAGTCCTCATAGCTTATAGCATGGGCATCCTTGCTCGCCGTGGCTGGATCAACTCCACCATAAGTTACTATGTAGCCGGCATATTCTAAAAGTTTGCTGTCTCTATTCAAATATAGTTCATACCAATCGTCTGGACTGTCTCCCGTACTCTCATCAAAAGTCAAATGTAATTTATCGTGGGTCGGTTCATATTCTACCACTTCTAAATTTGTTCCAGCATCAGATAGTTTGTAGGGCAGGGCAAAGAAATAACTCCAGGTGAAAATATCAAACCTGGCTTGTTTATCCTTATCGGGATCCATACTGGAAAACACCTTTTCCCCATCGTACAAGATCACGCTACCATCCTTCAAATCGATACGCACTTTCTTTGAATCAGTGGTCATTAGCAATCTGGCGTCTAATCGTGTCTTGCCATTAAAATCCAGCAGAATATCAAAATACACGGCTTCATATTCAGAAAACATGTTTTTATTGTGGGCAATTTCCGCACTATCGATCAGAAGCTCCACTTCCGTTTTCTCGGATGTTGATGTCTCATTTGATAAAGATCTATTATCAATAGACTGCGGTTCATCTTTGCAGCCCATCACAATAAAAATAACTGTCAGAAAAATAATCAAATACCTCATCGCGTCTTTTTAGATTCAAACATGGAGTCTAGGATCAGTTTGATCCCTTGAAATCCAAATAGCACTCCCAAAATACAAAACAAAAAACCAGGCATTAGGAATATGATGGGATGTTCACTTCCGGCACCTTTATAAACCAGCATCGGCCCTGCAAACATAAACAGTAGGCTTAACATCAGTCTTTTAATTCCTTTGGCAAGAACATCGCGATCTGTGGAGGGTTGTGTCTGGCTCATATTAACATACATCTATATGATTGATCGCAGCACGAACACTACCATAGTGCTCTAATAATGATTTTGCTTTCAAATATTCTAGACCTGTAGCCTCCATGATCATCCTTGTACCTCTATCCACAAGTTTGTCGTTGCTCAACTGCATGTCCACCATCTTATTGCCCTTTACTTTTCCCAGTTTTATAAAAAGTGCGGTAGTGAGCATGTTTAGGACTAGTTTTTGGGCTGTTCCCGCCTTCATGCGGCTGCTGCCGGTAACAAATTCTGGCCCTACAACTGGTACAATACTATAATCTGCTTCCTTATCTATCGGACTGCCCAGATTACAGGTAATTGCGCCGGTAACTATATCATGCTTCCTACAATCCTGCAGTCCTCCAATTACATAGGGAGTTGTCCCGCTTGCCGCGATTCCTATGACCACATCATTACTGTTTACGTTGAAATTTCCTTAGATCTTTGAACGCCTGTTGCTTGTCATCCTCTGCATTTTCTACTGCCTTGCGTATGGCAGCATCTCCACCGGCAATAATCCCTATAACTTTGCCATGTTCCACGCCAAAAGTCGGAGGGCATTCACTGGCGTCCAGTATTCCCAACCGTCCACTGGTACCGGCTCCTATATAAAATAATCGGCCTCCCAGCTTCATTTTGTCTACGATAACATCAAGTAGTGCAATTATTGCGGGAATACATTTCTGGACTGCAATGGCAACTTTGTGATCCTCCTCGTTGATTTTTGTGATGAGCTCCTCACTGCTCATGGTTTCAAGATCGTCGTGAATAGAGCTTTGTTCGGTAGTTTTTTCAAAATCCATAGTAGGGGTTTACGCTTTCGCGAAAGCAAAATTAATAACCGACTGTTTCCATAATTTCTAGCCCATAACCTATGATTCCTATGCGCTTGCCCTGCTCGGAGTTGGTCATTAGCTTTAATCTTGGAAATGCGCAGATCGTGCAATATTTGTGCACCTATGCCATAATCCTTGTGATCGAGATTGCGCCTGGGAGCCTTATGTTCTCCTACTTCCTGTAACTCTTTCAATTGTTCCAGCCTGCCCAGCATATTCTCGGGCTCAAACTGTTGATTGATAAATACGACTGCTCCTTTTCCCTCGTTGTTCAATTGTTCAAACATCGAGTCTATCTTGCGATCTGCATCGCTGGTCAGGGTAGAAAATAGGTCATTGTTGACCTGGGTGCTATTCATCCTTGTCAAGACTACATCGCCGTCATTCCAGTCTCCCAGTGTCAGTGCCAGGTGTATCTGGTCATTTGTAGTCTGTTGATAGGCCCGCAGTCGATAGGTGCCAAACCGGGTCTTGATATCAAAATCATCCTTCTTCACGATAAGGCTATCGTTCTTCATGCGATAGGCGACAAGATCTTCTATGGAAACCAGTTTTAAATCATGGCGTCTCGCAACTTCTACCAGCTGGGGCAGGCGTGCCATCGTGCCATCTTCATTCATGATCTCAACAATGACTCCAGCAGGCTCATGTCCCGCCAGTCTTGCAAAGTCTATGGCAGCCTCAGTATGTCCAGTACGCCTCAACACACCTCCATCCTTTGCCTTGAGGGGAAAGATATGTCCCGGTTTGCTCAGGTCGTGGGTCTTGGTGGTTTTATTGATAATTGCGTGGACGGTTTTTGAGCGGTCTGCCGCGCTTATTCCTGTTGTGACTCCATGACCTCTCAAATCTACTGACACCGTAAAGGCAGTTTCCATGGGGTCTGAGTTGTTGTTCACCATCATGGGCAGTTCCAGCTCTTTCACCCGGCTGGAGGTAATGGGACAGCATATAAGACCGCGACCGTGGGTGGCCATAAAATTGATCATCTCTGGAGTTACAGACTGCGCGCTGGCGAGAAAGTCGCCCTCGTTCTCCCTGTTCTCATCATCAACAACAATAATTACCTTTCCTTCTTTTATATCTTGAATAGCATCTTCAATACGATCTAGTTTGATGGATTGAGAAGCGATCTGCGGTGGGGTCATGGACTGATTTCTTAACTCACAAAGATAGGAATTAGACTTGAGGTGCCTCAGGTTTTGAAGGCTTTTTAAATAGTTTTGAAAGCCAGTTGAATGATCCTCCCAGATCAAATAATCCTTGGTCTGTAGTCGCCCTATAAGTAAGAATAATGCCCAGTGGGAAAATAATCAAGGTGCCCAACCATGCTCCCAGCCATGGACTAAATGCTCCTTCCTCAGCAGATTTCTCCGCAAAAATATTTATAAAATGGTAGCTGAGAAAGAATATGGTCGCAACTACCAGTGGAAGTCCCATACCTCCTTTTTTGATAATCGCGCCTAGCGGCGCACCTATAAAGAATAGGATGATACATGCGGCGCCCAAAACAAATTTTTTATGGATCTCAATGATGTGCTTGGCAAGTCTATTGTCTTCACGAGCCATTTGGACGCGGCGGTTTTGCGTGGAAGCTCTTTGGCTGTTCAACTTATTGATCGCTGCATCAACGGTTCGTTTTTGATCTACGACCTTAAGGTCTTCAAAAAAACTATCGTCGTAGGAAAAGGTTTTGATAGTATCGAGATCTCTTAGTACGGCTCTATTAAATCCCTCTGGAGACCATTTTTGGATCTGGGTTTCTCTATAGGTTTTGTAATTATCTTCTAAAGCGAGACTAAAGGTGTCTATGCGTTCATAAAGCTCATTGATCTTCAGCATGCGGTGGTTGTCCGTTATATCTTCCTCGCCTATATCAACTTTATTGATTTCTGAAACATCAACGTTGATGGTGTAACTATCGAAGTAACTTTTCACAAAGGGCGAAGAAGCCATTTTTTTTGCATCCTTAAAGTAAAGATCATCGTAGTAATTGCCTTCATAGAGCACTAATTGGATGACATTAGACTGCAGTGAGCTTTTCAACTCTCCTCGCTTACTTTTTATGACCGTGTGATTGCCTGAACGTTTCGGGTCTTTTTTATGGATGATTACGTCTTCGAGAAATTCACCTCGCTCTCCACTTTTTTTACTTACCTTGATGTTGATATCACTTATCTGATTAAAGACTCCCTCGCTTATTGCCATCGCTGGTTTCATCTTGGCAATATTTCCCCTAAGGTTGCGCTGCTTGAAATAACCCCATGGAATAACACTGTTGGCAAATAAGAATGACGTAATCCCAATACCCAAAATAACAATGGTAAGGGACCGCATCGCACGTTGAAGGGAGATGCCGTTTGATTTCATCGCCGCAAACTCATAGTTCTCTGCCATGTTTCCAAAAACAAGGATCGCCGCTAGCAATACACTAAGAGGTAGCGCAATGGGAACGGCGACGGGCGTGCTGTAGTATAAAAATTTAAAGACCGTAACTATATCTAGATCCTTTCCTGCTAGTTC
This sequence comes from uncultured Flavobacteriaceae bacterium, assembly GCA_963836885.1. Taxonomy (GTDB): domain Bacteria; phylum Bacteroidota; class Bacteroidia; order Flavobacteriales; family Flavobacteriaceae; genus Nonlabens. The sequence goes on from CAWILF010000021.1 coordinate 70,091, forward strand.
TTTGATATATAGCCATATAGCTTGCAATACCAGGATAAACATAAGCACTACAAAAACGCTGATAAAGGTCTTGAGGTACTGCGTAAGAATATAACGATCTAATATTTTCAAGCTCTACGGGTTGTTAAGTAAAATCGAAAAATAGGCCTATTGTAAAAGGATAAAGTCAACTTCAATACGTCAGAAATACGAAGCTAGGACATTCCTTAATTTAAACGTTCTATGTCAAATTCCTTATAATCACTAGGGTCAAAGCTAAAGCAGCTCTTTGCTAGTGGCTCGTTGACCTTCAGCGATTTAAGAGTGAACGTTATTACCGTTCCAGAGTTCTCGGTGATGATCACATTGTAAATATGTCTGGTGTTCACGTCGATTCCCAAAAGTACATTTTTATAATCGGTGTCGGATTTTATTGGGATAAGTCGCACGTATTGAATACTGCGGCCCTTGATATTCTGTTCTATATCCCATTTTTTGGTATATCCCTTTTCATAAAAGGAAAGAATATTGGATGGGGAGATCGCATTTGCATCGTTAGAGGGCTTTGATATGGTCACCTGCTCGTCCTCACGATTAATAATATACTGTCGGTCGCCGTCAAATAGGTAGGTGGTACCTAGATAATTTACATTATATTTTTGTCCACTTAAAGTTGCATCACCTTGGATATCAGTGTCTATACCACTTTTGACATTCTTAAAATTGCCTTTATAAACAAAGGATAGATTCTCGTAGGACTTGAACTTTTTTGCTACTTCACCCAGTAATTTATCGGCCTTTGCATCTTGTGAATATCCCGCTTTCGCGAAAGCAAAACACATAACCACACTTAGTATTAAATATCTCATTGTATTATCTTAATTATTTTCTTCGTTAAAAAAAGTTTCAAGAGAGGAAAGGTCCGGCACAAGAACCTGTCGCGCTTTACTACCTTCAAAACCACCTACGATACCAGCTGCCTCCAGCTGATCGATGATTCTTCCAGCTCTATTGTAACCCAGTTTGAGCTTGCGCTGCAGTAAGGAAGCACTTCCCTGCTGGGCGATTACTATAATTTCTGCCGCTTCCCTGAATTTACCGTCTCTCTCATCAATGTTGTTATCAAGACTTGTGCCACCGTCCTCGCCGACATACTCGGGCAGGAGGTAGGCGTCGGGATAGGCTTTTTGGGAACCAATAAAATCTGTTATCTTTTCAACCTCGGGCGTGTCAACAAACGCACATTGAATACGAATTATCTCATTACCAGAGGTATAGAGCATGTCTCCGCGACCTATCAATTGATCTGCACCACCGCTGTCCAAGATTGTCCTCGAGTCCACTTTCTGCTGTACTCTAAAAGATACCCTGGCGGGAAAGTTTGCCTTTATCATACCGGTTATAACGTTTACCGACGGACGCTGGGTAGCGATGATCAAGTGGATCCCGATCGCCCGTGCGAGTTGAGCAAGTCGTGCGATGGGTGTTTCTACTTCCTTGCCCGCGGTCATGATCAGGTCTGCAAACTCATCCACCACCAGTACGATGTAGGGCAGGTATTTATGTCCATTTGCGGGATTGAGCTTTCTGGCCTTGAACTTTGCGTTGTATTCCTTAATATTACGGCACATGGCATTTTTCAACGTCTCATAACGCTGGTCCATTTCAATACACAGACTATTTAAAGTATTGATTACCTTAGAATTATCGGTAATTATCGCGTCCTCACTATCAGGCAGTTTTGCTAGATAGTGCCGTTCGATCTTATTGAATAAGGTAAGTTCCACTTTCTTGGGATCGACCAGGACAAATTTTACCTCGGCAGGGTGTTTTGAATAGAGTAGGGAAGTAAGCACCGCGTTTAACCCGACTGATTTTCCCTGTCCGGTAGCACCTGCCATGAGCATGTGCGGCATTTTGGCCAGATCTACAACAAAGGTCTCGTTTGAGATAGTTTTTCCAAATGCGATGGGAAGTTCCATTTCGGCATTTTGAAATTTGGGAGAGGCGATCACCGATCTCATGGATACCGTAGAAGGGTTTTGGTTGGGAACCTCTATACCGATTGTTCCTCGTCCTGGTATGGGCGCGATAATACGTATTCCCAGAGCTGAGAGTGAAAGCGCGATATCATCCTCTAGGTTCTTGATTTTGGAGATGCGTACCCCAGCCTCTGGAACAATCTCATACAGTGTCACCGTAGGGCCGATCGTAGCAGAGATCTTTGCAATACCTATTTTGTAATTGTTTAAAGTTTCAACAATTCGATCCTTATTGGCTTGCAGTTCTTCTTCATTAATGGTCAAAGTCTTCCCCTTGCTATAATCTTTGAGCAGTTCAATAGGGGGGAATTGAAAATTACTGAGCTCTAGCCTAGGATCAAATTCGCCAAAATCCTCTACCAGCTTAGAAGCCTTAGTATCGACCATTTCTTCCTCATCGACGGTCTGCTCGATCTCCATGCCTATATCGTTCTCATCTTTGGGCGCGACAGTTCTCTTTATGGAAGTGTCCAGTTGCACGACATTGTCGCCATCTTGTTGAGATTTATCGGTGGAGGTAGGTTCATCTTGAACAGCAGGTGTGACCGCTTGCTCATTCTGGTTATTTTCTGGACTTATAAGTGAATCGTTGGTGGTTGTTTTGGTAAACTTTTCCTTCAAGGTAGTCTCAACCGATGACACTGGCACAGAACTTTTCTGACTCTCATCGGCATCAAAACTCTGTCTTACCTCGCCAGCCTGTTTCTTGAAGAACGAGCCTACCTTTTCGGGAGTCAGTTGCAATCTTATAACTAGATAGACAATGGCAAGAAAAATCATGATTAATATAGCGCCCAGTAACCCAACGTAATCCTGTAAGAGGTCATTTATTTCATAACCTACTTTACCTCCCAGTAGTGCATTTTGATTATGGAAGAAGCCCAGACAAACTGATAGCCAAAGCATGACCAATAATCCCCAGATCCATAAATAAACAATACGATTGATAGTTAGTTTAAAAATATTGCGACTAGCGGCAAATAAAAATAATCCCGTTAAAAAAAACAATCCCGTAAGCGAAAATGCAGCAAGACCAAAGCCATCATAAACAAAAAAATTGCCCAGGCCAGCACCCACCTGGCTTATCCAGTTATGGGTGACAATATTTCTTGACCCTAATTCACTGATAACGCTTTGGTCAGCTTTCCAGGTAAAAATAAATGACAGAAATGAGAAAAACAGCAGGAGTCCAAAAGCCATAAGACCACTCCCCAAAATAACTTCTTGAAGTCGGGAAAGTTTTAGGGATGGCAATGTGAACTTCTTGCTGGGTTTCTTAGGTTTTGGTTTCTTTTGAGCCATTAATTTTTATCAACTAGCAAAAGTAAGAATATTGCGTTTTTAAACCCTTGCGGCAAGATTTTAATTGATAACAAATATTGTCTTTTTAAAATGTCGGGCTATGTGTCCCTGTGCGCTCAATGATAACCTTTAGATGAAGGATTTTACAATTTCAATTAAAAAGTGTTCATCCATTAAATCAGTACTTGTTAATATATGTTACAAACCCTAAGGATATTTTCTGTGAGCGATATCTAAAACTTAGTAATACAGTAAAATCAACCTTTCCCAGACTAGCGCGGGTTTACCTATTCGAAAAAAGCTATGAGGTAGGGAATATAGATGATCAGGCCGATGATCGATGCAGTTATGGCAGTTATAAAAACTGCTCCTGCCGCAATATCCTTGATTTTTCCTATCTGTGGATGAAAGTCTGGATGGATGAAGTCTGCAACAGCCTCAACTGCAGTATTGATACCTTCCAAACTCATAATTAATCCTATGGAAACAATTTGAAACATCCACTCGGTTGCGGTTATATCAACTGCAAAACCTATAACGGTCATTACGACAGCGATAAAGCCCTGCACTTGAATACTGGGCTCAGATTTAATCAGCAGGACTGCACCATTAAATGCATAGACGCAGCCCTTGAGCCTACCTTTTATGAATTTACCGAAAGACAACTATACCAGCGACTTTAATGCTGCAAGATAGTTGGGTTCTTCTCCTATATTCGCAACTTGTTCATTATAGATTACCTGACCGTCTTCATCGAGTACGACTACGGCACGAGAATGGAATCCGGCCATGGGACCTGTTTTCATGGTAAGTCCATAATCATTTCCAAAACTGCCATCGATCACATCGCTCAAATTAATGACATCCTCGATACCCTCATCGTCTGCAAATCTCTTGAGCGCAAATGGAGTGTCCCGAGAAACCGACAGTACGGTGGTATTATCCAGCTCAGTTGCACGCTTGTTGAAATTCTTTACAGAGGTTGCACAGACTTTTGTATCGATGCTGGGAAATATGTTGAGGATCAATCTCTTTCCTTTGTAATCTGCTAGAGTCGCGTTGGAAAGATCTGCTTTTTTCAATTTGAAATCTGGAGCTTTTGAACCTATTTTGGGCAAATTACCCGTAGTTTCAATCGTATTGTCTCCCATTTTAATAGTGGCCATTATTTTGTATTTGTGGTAAAATTAACGATCTCATCAATGCCAGCTTCTAAGGTCTTGTTAATTATTGAATTATAAGATGATTAGTATTTTGCCATGGAAGTATAAGCAAGAATGGCGTCTATATCGTCGTGTGACAGTTGCGGGAAGGCGTTCATATTTGACCTGCCGTATTCATTGTAGATGGAAACTGCTCTTGCATCACCAGATTTAATAAGTGCAGCGGAATTTTTGATCCAGCTGTAAAGCCATTCACTCTCATATTTTTCTGAGACATTATGCAGGGCAGGCCCTACTGCATTTTTATAAACTTTATGACAAGCGGCACAATTGGATTTAAATAATGATTCTCCATACATTTCCAGTTCCGTGAGTTCAACTTTTGGGAAGTCATCAATTAATGTATCTGGAGTAGCGCAATCAAGCGATTCATCCTGACTACCTACCATATATATTGTGCCGAACAGTATCAGTGTTGTAACTAATAAAAACGTAACTATAGTACTGATCAATGAGGTAAGCTGTTGAAACATAGGATGCTTTTAAAGGTGTTCCGCTTTCGCGAAAGCAGAATAATTCTACCCTATAAAGATAATTCCCAATCATTTAAAAACCGAATCCCCAACCGGCTATTTCTTTAAAAATGAAACAATTTTTTTAGATCCCGACTGGTCAATTTGTAAAAAGTACCTACCCGATCTCAATGGACTCAAATCCAGATCAAAGCTATTATTGAGATGTTTCTTACTTATCAATAAACGGCCGTATAGATCATAGATCTTGGCGGTGGAAGGACCGGTTTTCAAGCTGACATTCAGGACATTGCTGGCTGGATTGGGAAATATTGTTATTGCCAATTCTTCATCTTGGATACTTGCAGTGGCACTATTTACCTTATAGACATTTCCAGATCCCAACCCGCAAACGTATAATTCGTTATTAATGTCCTCTCCAAAACTAGAGAACAACTCATTGGGAAACGGTGGAGTATAGGTTATGCTATTGGCGCCGTTATCCGTATTTAATATACCTATCTCATTACTACAAAAATCTGCGAAAAAGTACTTGCCCATCAGGTCTGGATTATCGCTGCCTCTGTAAACATAACCGCCCGTTATGGAACATTTGTCGAGTCCATTGCCCGTATGATCGTAGGTAGCGATGGGGAAAACGAGTGAACCATCCACGGGACAATTTCCCGTCGTAATGTTAGAGGTGTTGCCCTCATAACATCTCCAGCCATAATTTGAAGTAGTGTTTGTAATGGGCTGTCTATTAATTTCTTCGGTGGCGTTCTGACCCACGTCAGCGATCCAAAGATCGTCAGTGGCACTATCAAATGAAAATTTCCATGGGTTGCGCAGTCCCATGGCAAATATCTCATCGCGTCCTGTGGTAGTTGCAAATTGATTGGTGCCGGGAATGCCATAGGGAGTGCTATTTCCCGTGGTAGTCACGTCTATTCTCAATAGTTTGCCCAAAAGGTTGTTCACGTTTTGTGCCCTATCGCCGGGATCGTTCCCGCTGCCACCGTCGCCCGATGCGATGTATAAAAATCCATCCGACCCGAACTGCATACAACCACCATTATGGTTAGCAAAAGGTTGGGAGAAGTTCAATAAGACCGCTCCGTTGGGATTTGCAATATTACTATCTGTACTAGAAACGCTATACCTTGCGATAGTGGACGAGCCATTTATTGCGGTATAATAAATATAGAACTCACCATTAATTGCATAATCTGGAGGAAAGGCAACACTTAATAATCCGCGCTCGCCACCGGTCGAGATCAGCGAGCTAACGTCGAGAAACGCGGGACTTGGTACAGATCCATCTGCATTTAATATCTTGATCCTTCCAGATTGCTCAACGATAAAAAGGCGGTCATCTCCAGCATTCTTAATGTCCACGGGACTTTGAAAGCCGGATCCTTTGAGATCCAATTGAATATTCTGGGCGATTATTAAACCCTGGAAGCAAAAGAAGATTACTAAGAATGAGAGTATGTGATTTTTCATGTTTCTAAATTACAAAAGCAGTTTTGATATTTGAATTTTAGTCGTAAAAAATTTAAGTTCTAGATCAGAATCTTGTCGTTAATCTATTAAATTATGGATTAGCTTTTTATAGTTTTAAGGAATGATCTATATCAAATCTTCACAGTTTGAGCTTGTCATAAACGGTCGTAAAAAGGTTAAATGAAGGTATCGTGATAGGATTAATTTATTAATTTTGTAAAAATTATCATCAATGACTATTACCCAGCTCAAATATGTCCTTGCCGTCGCGCAATATCAAAACTTCACTAAGGCCGCCGATAAAGTATTTGTCACCCAGCCCACGCTGAGTATGCAAATCCAGAAGCTTGAGGATGAGCTGGACGTTCAGATCTTTGACCGCTCTAAAAAACCGATCGAACTGACCCTAACAGGAAGAAAGATCGTTGACCAGGCCAGAAATATCGTCAATGAGAGCGATAGAATCCAGGATATTGTTGACCAGGAGAAAGGATTTATAGGTGGAGAATTTAAAATAGGAGTTATACCGACGGTTATGCCCACTTTGCTCCCCATGTTTCTAACAAATTTTGCCAATAAATATCCTAAGGTCAAACTGCGCATTCAGGAACTCAATACGGAGAATATTATCGATGGACTTATGGATGGGAGCATTGATGCAGCTATTGCGGCAACTCCATTGAGCCACGATAGGATTAAAGAAAAGCCTCTTTACTATGAACCTTTTGTCGTCTATGATCCATTGAGCAAAAAGTCTGGTTCCCAAAAAATCACCATGGATGATGTGGATATGGAACGTTTATTATTACTGGAGGATGGACATTGTTTTAAAGATTCCATCCTAAATCTGTGCCGCACTACCCGGGAGGTAAATGATGACCGCTTTACACTGGAGAGTGGAAGTTTTGAAACCTTGGTAAAGCTTGCGGATGAAGGACTAGGTATGACGTTGCTCCCGTATTTGCACACTTTGGATCTATTCAATGACAGGAAGGAGAATCTTAGGTATTTTGAAGAGCCCAGTCCCGCCAGGGAAATAAGCTTGATCTATCATGTAAGCGAGCTCAAAATGCAAATAATAGATGCACTTCACTCAGTTATCGCTGGAGTAGTTAAAGGAGCGATCGCCTTTCAAAATGTAAAGATCATCAGCCCAAAAGCTGAAAAATAAAAATGCCCTGAAAACTTCAGGGCAATTGTACAAATAATTAAAATGTGGGTTTAATCAGGCAATAGATTAACACAGGTGGCTAATTCCGGATTGATGACTATTAACTGCTTGACCCATATCTGTAGTTCACTAATTTCAAATGGTAATAACGTTTTGATTGCTTTTTCTAATTCTTTACAAAAAAGTACAGAATTAAAACTGACCTTTTCAAGAACCATTAACGTGTATTCAAATATTGCTCGTGCCATGTTAATTAATATTGGTTAAGTAGTTTTAAATCAATAATCAGCTTTTTTGTGTTTGTTAAATATAAGCCAAGAGATGTTATGCAATGCCTAGTAAATGTTAAAAAAAAGACTTGGAAGTAAAATTTAACACTTTAAAGTCGTGATGAATAGATACGACTCAATCGATTGCGCTGGAAATTAAACAGTTATAAAACCGGCAGATATTTCGTACTCATGTCCATTCGTCGATGGTTTTTAAGCGGCTTGACAAATCAATTTTTAGACGTTGATTTCATAGATACCGTAGAAAGAATAAAGTATCATTGAGGATTTTATCACATAAAATGTATGATTATCGAAAAGCTGACAAGCGTTAAAACCGCACTGGCAAATGTGGATAAGGCTACTTTTTTGAGCTCAGGGTCTAGTAAAATTGAGCTTTCAGCATTTTTTACGACTTTGAGATGTTTGATAAGCGGAATAATAATTAAACTAGGTAATAGAATTACAATCGATTTCCAGAGCAAATTTTCAAAACCATCAACTAACACGCCTGCTAATAAAAGAATTTGGATGGTTAAGTTGGACACTACTGCTATTGTGACAATAAAACTATGAAGTTTTTTTGCTTTTTCAAGTCCCAATTTCACAACAATTGTATTCTTTCCAGAGAGATGATCATTATCAATATCTCTCATATTATTGAGATTAAGAACGGCTACGCTCAGTAAGCCAATGCAGATAGAAGGAAAGATTAGTAAATAATTGATTTCTTGAATGATGAGATAGAATACGCCAAAAACACTCACTGGACCGAAAAATACAAAGACAAATAAATCTCCAAGTCCTGAGTATCCATAGGCATTATCGCCCACGGTATATTTAATGGCAGCCCAGACGGCAGCAATTCCCAAAACCAAAAAAACAAGAAAAGGCACCATTTGTTCCAGTCCCAGGCTATAATAGATCAGGGAAATCGCCGCTATTAGTGAAAATATCGCAGTTATAATTACTGCTTTTTTCATTTGCGCAGGAGTTATGATACCACTCTGTACGGCGCGCATAGGGCCCAAGCGCTCCTTATTATCCGTTCCTTTGACTCCGTCGCCATAATCATTGGCAAAATTGGACAACACCTGAAAACCCAAAGTAGTCAATAATGCTAGTGCAGTGATTGTAACAATTCTAGACAATGAAAGATCTATGTCAAGCTTATAATGGAGTGATGAGTAGGATGCGGCAGTTAAATACGCATAAGCACTTCCTACAAGAATTCCGCTTATACTTAGCGGCAAGGTTCTCAATCTCGCGGCAGACAGCCATGCCTTTATTTTACTGGATGTTTCCATTATCTGGACATTATATTCACCATAAGTTCTTTGAGCAGGTCGCCGTGTTCTGCTCTTACCGTTCCCACTCCCTTGGATTTTACGTCCGTATCTCTTATTAACTTGATCGCGCGGCTGCAGTATTTCATTGGGTAATTTCTTGCAGCGGTCATTACTTCCTGTACAAAATAGGGATTGATGCCGGCCGCGCTTGCGACAGATTGAGGGGATTTATCACTCAACGTATGGATTTTTAGGATCTGGGTGAAGAATGAGAAGAGCTGGGCCATGGTCAGCACGATGGGATTGTCCTTGGGGTTCTCCGTGAAGTAATTTATTATTTTGTGCACTTTTACCGAGTCCCTCATTCCTAGCGCCTTGCGCAGTTCAAAATTGTTGTAATCCTTGGAGATACCGATGTTGTCCTCAATCACCTGTGGCGTGATTGCTTGCTCGCTGGAATGGACGATCATCAACTTGGAAAGTTCGTTATTTATCTTACTGAGATCCGTTCCTAGAAATTCTACCAGTAATCTAGTTGCGTCCGGATCGATTTTATAACCATTTTGCTTAAAAGTGTCCGTTATGAATGCTGGGATCTTGTTTTCATACAACGGCTTGGATTCCATATATACCGCATGTTTCTTGAGCAGTTTAGTTACTTTGCTGCGTCCATCGGGAGTCTTGTACTTATAGGCAAAAACCAGGATGGTGGAGGGTTGTGGCTGGAGCAGGTAATTTTCCAGTTGCGGAAGTTCCTTGGTGAGGTGTTGTGCTTCCTTAACGATGATCACCTGGTGGTCTGCCATCATGGGAAACCGTTTTGCATTTTCAAGGATCTGCGACATGGAAGTTTCCTTACCGTACAGTACCATCTGGTTAAATCCCTTCTCACCATCATCCAGCACGTTATTCTCTATATAATTGCTGACCATATCAATGAAATAGGGCTCGTTCCCACATAAAAAATAGACGGGAGCATATTTTTTTGACTTGAGGTCTGTAATTATCTTTTGGTGATCGCTCATAAGTTGGATGGGTAGTTTTGTAATTTTGCGGTATGATGTCACTGCGACTACCTTCGGGAACTTTTAGGATCAAAAATACAGAAAAAGGACGCGCGATCTTTGACGTGGTACGTAAAAAGTTTGTACATCTCACGCCAGAGGAATGGGTGAGGCAGCACGTTGTGGAGTTATTGCTTTCGCGAAAGCGTATCCCGCACAACCTCATTAACATAGAAAAACAGCTCAAAGTAGCAAATACGTTGAAGCGGTACGATATCGTGACCTATAATAAGGACGGCAGCATCCATTTGATCGTTGAGTGCAAGGCGCCGCAGGTGAAGATCAACCAAGAGGTCTTTGATCAGGTTGCGAGATATAACCTTACCTTGCAGTCTGAATATCTTATGGTTACCAATGGAATGGAGCATTATTTTTGTACCATGAACTATGAATTGCAGACCTATGAATTTATAACCGACCTACCTATTTATAAATTATGAAAGTAGGTATCGTCGTACTCAACTGGAACGGTCTGGATCTTCTCAAACGATTTATCCCAACGCTGGTCAACTATTCCAAAAACCATCAAATCTACATCGCTGATAATGCCTCTACAGATGCGTCGGTCCAGTGGATTGCTGATAACCATCCCGAGGTTTCCATCATAAAACTTACTGAGAATCTAGGTTATGCCGGTGGTTATAATGCGGCTTTGAAACAGGTCGGTGAGCGGGTCTTTTGTCTGATCAATAATGACGTTGAGGTTACTGAAGGCTGGTGCGACGAGGTTGTCAAGGTATTTGAGCGGCGCGATGAAGTTGCCGTTCTCCAGCCCAAGATCATGGATCTCAATAAAAAATCGGTTTTTGAATATGCTGGTGCGGCGGGTGGCTTCATCGATAGATTTGCCTATCCATACTGTCGCGGGCGTATTTTTGAAACCCTGGAGACCGATCAGGGTCAGTACGATTCAATGGTAGATTTACACTGGGCAAGTGGCGCTTGTCTTTTTATAAGGAAGGATATATTTGATAAGGTGGGAGGTTTTGATGAGCGCTATTTTGCACATCAAGAGGAGATCGATCTTTGCTGGCGCATACGTCATTTGGGTTATAAAATAACTGTTGAGCCGCAGGTTGAAGTGTTTCATAAAGGAGGAGGAACCTTGAGTCATGCTAATCCGCGCAAGACGTTCTACAATTTTAGGAACAGTCTATATAATATAGTAAAGAACGATTATTCAAAATTATGGTGGGTGATCCTGTTGATACGCATGTTGCTGGACGGGATCGCGGCTATCAAGTTTCTTGTGGAAGGTAGTCCGCGTCACTTTGCTGCCGTATTTGACGCCCATATCTCTTTTTATGGAAATGCACGTAAGGTTTTGGGTTCACGTAAGGTCAATAAAAATGTCATTTTACCACAAAAAGCTCCCGCTGCCGACTTATCAATTGTCTATCAATACTTTATCAAACGCAGAAGGATTTATAATAATTTACCCGATTCTCTATAAATGCTTGTTAAACACCATGTAATAATGCATGATTTTAATACTTTTGGCTTTCAAAATCAAAACATCAAAATTATGAAGAAGATATTTTTAATCATGTTTGCCACTGGCTTATTGGTTTCTTGTGGAGCTAAAAAAGAACTGGAGGAGAAACAGAGAATGACTCAAGAATTGCTGGATACGGCAACGGTTAAGCTCAACGCTTGTATCGCAGATGAAAAAGCGGCCATGGCAAGAATAGAGGGAATGCAGGATCAGATTGCTACCCTTAAAAATTCCAACAATTCACTGCTCAACAATCAAGGGGATCTTGTTACCCTTTCCAAAAAAGGAAGTGAGAACCTTGAACGTTCCCTAGAAAGTATCAAGGAAAAAGACCTGCAGATAAGAAGTCTCAACGATGCGATCACTAAAAAGGACAGTGTTACCCTAGCTTTAGTTACTAGTCTCAAGAGTTCTTTAGGGAATTTGAACGATGAAGATATTAATGTGAATGTTGAAAAAGGTGTGGTTTACATCTCTATAAGTGACAAGTTATTATTTTCCAGCGGAAGCGATAAGATCAACGAGAATGCCAAAATGGTTCTAGGAAAGGTTGCCAAAGTCGTCAACGATAAACCAGAAATTGATATAATGGTAGAAGGTCATACGGACAATCAGCCTATCTCATCGACTAAGTTTGCCGACAACTGGGCATTGAGTACTGCTCGTGCGACCTCTGTAACTAGAGTACTTCAAGAAGATTTTAACGTGGATCCCAAAAGAATGACTGCTGCAGGTAGAAGTTACTTTGTACCGCTTGCGAGCAACGATACCGCAGAGGGAAGAGCTAAGAACAGACGTACCCGCATTGTGGTACTGCCTAAGTTGGACCAATTCTTTGACATGGTTGAAAAAGGAATGGAAAAGGCCAAAGAGAACGCTAGAAAAGAAACGATGATGGAAAAGAAGAAATAAATTTTCCAATGAATACAGTTATAAAGCCCGCAGTAATGCGGGCTTTTTTTTGTGACGTATTTTAGGTCAGTTAAATGCAGTTGTAAAAAAGTAGAGTGTGATTAGTAGCCTTGAATAATCAGCTATGGTTTTACCAGCTTTGGAATAATATAAGAGTATTAGTGAAGTTACGCTTTCGCGAAAGCAAAATAATCAGCTTATGTTTTTATAGTTTAGAGATATAATCAGCGTCAATTATAGAGAACCGCACAATGCTTTATTGAAATTTAAAATGTGCTAGAAACTTGTGGCTACGATATACTGTGGGTCATAATCAACCGGTTCTTCAAAGAATGTAAATGGGGATTATGATTGTGGAGGGACTCTTTCACCAATTGGATTCTAGAGAACCGCGGTGAGGTATGTAACAGTGCGGACAAATGAGTTGAGAAAGCATTACTTATGCCGTCTTGGCTATATTTTTTTAACTAGAATTATAAGCAGTTTAGACCAGGGAAAATATGGCCGCGCCATATAGAGCGTACCTCAAAAATCGCAAAAGACCGACAAGCATCCAGCTTTTGACCGGATATTTTAACATTCCAGCAACGAGACTTGCCATTGAAAACGGAAGTGGAAGTAGAGCGCCTACGGCGATCAATATTCCTCCCCATTTGCGGGCCATTACCAATTGCTTGGCCATTTTAACTTCTAGATAATTGTGCAGGCTTTTAATTCTCAAGGCTCTTCTTCCTATCCAGTAGGATGTAAAACCTCCTAGATATGATAGTAGCGCAATTAGGAACAGGTTAAAGATAGGGGTAGCGGTTTCGCCGGCCCAGGCGATAAAAAGTTCTGGTGGGATGAGTCCTAGTGCGGTTTCAGAAACGTAGAAAAATGCCAGCACGCCGGCGTCGGGTAATTTTTCAACAGCCAGATCCAATAGTCCCATCAGTCCGTCATCAGCGATAAAATGGATAACTGCCAGAATTGCCACCACGATCAGTACGGGAGGCATGGACTTCTTAATGCTTTCAATTACAAAGCTGTAGAATCCCGTGATCTTATAATATTTATGAGCACGATCTGGTTGAAACCAGTTCTTTTTCCTGTCCTTATCTAAATCTCGCACTTGTGTACCGATGTTTTTGCGAAATTACTTTTTACCACCATTTAAGGCTGTTAAAATCACAATAATTAAATAAAGATCTTACTCTATTTCCTTACATGAAATTGGGTTTTTATAAACATTAAAAAGGGCGTATTTTTGCAAACCTCAAAAAAGAAAAATTTTGTCCGAAATTACAGAAGTAAGAAAAGCTCCCGTTAAATCATTGTATGAATATCAAGAAAGCGATCTTGAGGCCATATTTGACAGGATCAATAACCAGCCAGATGATTATAATCTTTTATACCAGCTTCCCACCGGCGGTGGTAAAACGGTGATTTTTTCCGAGATCGTACGCAGGTATTTAAAAGAAAAGAATAAAAAGGTAGTCATTCTAACCCATAGAATAGAATTGTGCAAACAGACCTCAAAAATTCTTGAGGGATTTAATGTGAAGAACAAGGTCATTAATTCCAAGGTTAAGGAACTGGATGATCAAAAGGACTACCAGTGCTTTGTTGCCATGGTTGAAACGTTGAACAATCGCATCCAGGATGATAAACTTGAGTTGGAAGATATCGGTCTGGTGATTATTGATGAGGCGCACTATAATAGTTTTAGAAAATTGTTCAAGTACTTTGACCACTGTTTTATGCTGGGAGTAACCGCTACTCCGTTAAGCTCTAACTTTAAATTGCCCATGAAGGACAATTATAAGGAACTTATAGTAGGTGATAGTATTACTTCTCTTGTGGAAAACGGTTTCTTGGCGCAGGCAGTTACCCATACTTATGATGTAGGTCTGAGCGGGCTTACCATAGGTATGAATGGTGACTACACGGTTAAATCCAGTGAAAAGTTATATACCGCTGCAAATATGCAGGATAGGTTGTTACAAGCTTACATGGAGGTATGTAAGGGAAAAAAAACCCTCATTTTTAACAATGGAATACGCACAAGTATAGAGGTCGAGGAGACTTTTAAAAGAGCTGGTCTTGAAATAAGACACTTAGATAATACCAATACCAAAGAAGAGCGTAAGGATATCCTAAAATGGTTCAAGACCAAGCCTGATGCCATACTGACTTCAGTCAGTATATTGACCACAGGCTTTGATGAGCCGACTGTTGAGAACATCATCCTCAATAGGGCGACCAAATCCTTGACACTTTACTTTCAAATGATAGGTAGAGGTTCACGTATCCTGAAAAACAAGAAAAAATTTCAGATTATAGATTTAGGCAATAATGTGGCGCGATTCGGTTTATGGAATGAACCCATCGACTGGCAACAGGTTTTTAGATCTCCAGATTTTTACGTCGAGAATATCGTCTCAGATGATGAGATCGAACGTAATTTTGTGTATAAAATGCCTCAATCTGTAAAGGAAGAATTTCCCAACACTACAGATTTTACATTTGACATAAAAGGTGCTTACAAACGTATTACTAATGAGAATCTGAAATCTAAACTCGTCTTGGATGAGTCCATTGCACAACATGTACAATGGTGCAAGGAAAATAGCGAGGATGTTTTTGATGCGCGCATACTAGCAAAAATGTTGAAGGACGATATTAAGGATAGAATAAGGCGTTATTCCTACTGCATCATCAACAATACCAATAATTATAAAGACTGGCTGGAAGAAGATTATTACCGCAGGTTAAGATTAGCTATCCAGCAAGAGTTTGCTGGAGTTACCTCTGATGAGTAACTAAGACGCTCTAACTATTATACACCTGTCATTCTTGGATCGACTTAACAATAATTAAGTGTTTTATGTTAATTATGGTTAAGTAGCGTATGGAATTGCTCAATTCATTTTAGATTTGATCAAAATTTAAACATGAAAAAATTTCTATTCGCCATTATTCCACTACTTTTTTTAGTGGGTTGTGGTTCGAAAAATGCTGCGATCACTACCGAAAAGTCCTTCAAGGGTGAATGGGTGGTTTCTGACATTACCTTTGATGGATTCCGTAAATACAATGTAAATCTTTTGAGAGATGCAGATAGTGATTGTTTTAAGATAAGTTCCTGGGATTTTGTTTCAAACAATAATCGAGGTTCCTATACCATAAACAATGATCTGTGCAGCACTGGAGAAAGAAAATTTGTTTGGGTCTATGATGAAGCCGCAAGCAAGGTTACAATTAAACCAACTGACAACAATTACAAATCTGAAAACAATGTAGGCTTTGCATTTCAAATTCTTTATGTAAATGAGAGTACGATGACCTGGACACAAACACTCCAGATAGATGGTGGTCCAGTTGTAATGAAAATTAATTTCACTAAAAAAACACAATAATGAAAACAAGCAATCTTATAGTTATAGCATTAAGCTTCTTACTTATGGTAGGATGCGGAGCAGTACAAAATTCAAACAAGCAACAAAGAGGTACGGCAATAGGTGCGGCCGGTGGTACCATCTTGGGCTTGATAATCGGTAATAACATAGGCGACGGTAACAATCAGACCGAGGGAGCAGTAATCGGTGCCGTAGTAGGAGGAGTTGCCGGTAACATTATAGGACGTAAAATGGATAAGCAGGCCAAAGAAATCTCTGAAGAGCTACCTGGTGCACAAGTTGAGCGGGTAGGTGAAGGTATCGTGGTAACATTTGATGAGGGAAGCGGAGTAAAGTTTGCAACAAATCAATCTGCATTAAATAACCCTTCTCAAGAAACGCTGCAAAAGTTACTTAATGTGATGAACAAATATCCAGGTACAGAAGTGCTTGTTGCCGGACATACAGATAGTCAAGGGCAGGAAGATTATAATATGGAGCTTTCGCGAAAGCGTGCACAAAGCGTAGTAGATTACCTAGGTACGCACGGTATTCCCAAAGAGAGAATTGCCATGACCTACAGTGGAGAGTCTGACCCAAAAGCATCAAATGAAACTGCGGAAGGACGAGCTCAAAACCGACGCGTGGAAATAGGAATTGTTGCGGGTGAAGAAATGCGCAAGGAGGCAGAGATGGAAACTAAGCAATAAGAACCTTTACATTTATATATTAAAAAGCCGTCTATTGAGACGGCTTTTTTGTTTGGTTAAGATTGGTTAAGCATGACTGGCATTACCAGCATCGTGACTCGTTCACCCTCATCGAGGCCATCTACCGGTGTCAAAATACCTGCTCTGTTGGGAAGGGACATTTCAAGCGATACTTCCTCGCAGGTCAGATTGTTGAGCATTTCAATGAGAAAGCGGCTATTGAAACCTATCTGCATGTCATCACCTTGATAGTCACAAGTAAGGCGCTCATCTGCCTTATTGCTGTAATCAAGATCTTCCGCGCTTATATTTAACTCTGCGCCCGCCATTTTTAATCTGATCTGGTGCGTGGTCTTATTTGAAAATATGCTTACCCTGCGTACTGAGTTTAAAAACTGTGTGCGTGATATAGTCAATCTATTAGGATTTTCTTTAGGAATCACAGCTTCATAATTGGGGTATTTTCCATCAATCAGCCTGCAAATAATGGTGGTGTCCTCAAAGGTAAACTGGGCGTTGCTCTCGTTGTATTCCACCAAAACATCAGACTCGCTACCCTGAAGCATGGCCTTAAGAATGTTCAAAGGTTTTTTGGGCATTATAAACTCGGCGGTTTGAGTAGCCGTAACATCTTCTCTTCTATATCTCACCAACTTGTGGGCATCAGTTGCTACAAAGGTAAATCCATCACTGGCAAGTTGAAAAAACACACCGCTCATGACTGGTCTAAGATCATCATTTCCAGCAGCAAAAATTGTTTTGTTGATCGCGGTCGCCAGAGAATCTCCCATGATGGTAGTACTCATGGGATCTGATAATGAAACTACCTTTGGAAACTCGTCTGCAGAGGCGCTGGAGATTTCTGACTTTCCCTTTTCATGGCTTATGACGGTAATGTTGTTTTCAGAATGAAATGTAAGTGGTTGTTCTGGAAAGGTTTTGAGGGTGTCCAAAACTAACCTAGCGGGAAGAGCTATCCGACCGTCATCTTCACTCTCAACAGTCAGCTTGGTACTGATGGTAGTTTCCATGTCACTAGCAGAAACTTTGAGATTATTACCAGAAAGTTCAAATAAAAAGTTGTCAAGTATGGGAAGGGTATTATTATTGTTAATAATACCACCTAGCATTTGAAGGTGTTTCTGTAAATAGGAACTTGAGACTATAAATTTCATTAAGATATTTTTAAATGCTTTTAAATTTAAGCTTTTACTATTAAGTTTGACTTTTATTGTAAATTACGCTTTTAAATCGCGACTTTATTGATATACAAATATATTAATAATAGCACGTTGGAATTATACATATCGATAAAATAATAATAGCATTATGAAAAAGAAATATATTATCGCTCTTAGTATTTTCTCATTAATCGGCGGAATGTCCATCGGACAAACTGGTGAGCAGAGAAAGGAAATAGCTAGACAGGCAGATCAGCAAAAGTTGCTGTTGGCACAGCAGGAAATTGCAAGATACGAAAGTGAAAGTGCCCAAAGGGTATTGGATTATTCACAACAGCACAATGTTCCCATCCGTTCCTATGATGAAGATGGCAATCTAATTTTACTACAAGATGTTGATACGTTTGGAAATCCGGTCTATACTTCTGCATACAATTTGGGAGGCGTATTGACAATAGGAGCTGATCATTTATATCCTTCAGGTAATTCTGGTGCAAATGTAACTGGAGCTGGCATTGAAGCTGGTATTTGGGATGGTGGTTATGTGAGGTCAACACATCAAGATGCCGTTGGAAGAGTTACTTTTGGTGAGCCCAATAAGTCGATTGATGGTCACGGCACGCACGTGGGAGGAACAATTTTCGGTTCTGGATTTGGCGGTACAAGCCGCAGAGGTGTTGCCTATGAGGCAGAGCTTTTAAGTTTTGAATTTGATAGTGATACTTCTGAAATGTTGCTTGAAGCATCAAGAGGAATGTTGGTGTCTAATCATAGTTATGGAAGGCTATTACAAGGAAATATTCAATCCATTTTAGGTAAGTACGATAATCTAGCTCGCAACTTTGATATTATTACTAGTAATAATGAGTTTTATCTTCCGGTCGTTTCTGCTGGTAATGATCGTAATGACGGTTTCAACACGGGAGATCAAGGTTACGATCTACTAACGGATAGATCGCTATCTAAAAATTCGTTAACAATAGGTGCTGTAAACGCTGTTATTAATTATCAGAGTCCCTCGTCAGTAGTTATGTCCAGTTTTAGTTCTTGGGGACCTACGGATGACGGTCGTATTAAGCCTGACCTAGTAGCAAAAGGTGTTAGGGGTTAATAGTCTAGATTCTGCGTCTGATACTGCTTATGCAAATAGACAAGGTACCTCAATGTCTTCTCCTATGGTAACGGGTGGCATTATCCTATTACAGGAATTAAACGATCAACTTTTTAATAATTTCCTTCTTTCAGCAAGTGTGAGAGGCTTAGTTTTAATGACTACTAAGGAAGCCGGTAGTTCTCCCGGACCCGATTATCGTTTTGGATGGGGACTTATGGACGTTGAGGCAGCAGGACTTTTTCTTTTGGATCTAGACAATACAACTTTACTCGATGAACGGACTTTAGTTAATGGCGTTAGTTATACCAGAACGGTAACGTCCAATCAGCCGCAATTAAAAGTAGCTATTGCATGGACAGATCCTCAGGGAAATGCAAATACCAATGCCGCAGAAGATGATCCTACTCCAGCTCTTATAAATGATCTAGACATTAAATTAACCGATGCCCAAGGTGTTGATTATTTTCCATGGAAATTGAATCCTGCTAGTTTTACAAGTGCTGCAACTAAGGGAGTTAATGATGTTGATAATATTGAGATTGTTGAAATAGATGCTCCTGCGGGAGTTTACACTATTAGTGTAACCAACAAGGGAACATTGAGAGGCGGTAGTGAAAACTACACTTTACTTATTAGTGGTGCCGATACTGGGACACTTTCAAATCCTACAGAAGTTTTAAATACTATCAGGTTATATCCCAATCCAGCTTCAAACTTTGTAAATATCTCAATGCAAGGTCAGTTGTCCGGTAATAATATTTCAGTTGATATTTATGATACTCTAGGAAAAAGGGTGATCCAAAAATCATTTGATAATTCAAGATCTTTTGAGCAACGTATCGATACCTCAGCGTTAGATACTGGAATTTACATTGTGAAAATAAGTGATGGTAACTCATCCTCAACTAAGAAGTTGATCATCAAATAATTTAAAATAATTCGGAATTTAAAAAGTCGTCCCATTGGACGACTTTTTTTTTGCTCGTATTTTAATTTTCGTTACATTGTCCTCATGAGAAACACCATCCGATTTATTTTCACGATATTTTGTGCCATTGCTACCCAGGCCCAATCAGTAACTGGCACCTGGAAGACTGTTGATGACAAAACAGGTGAGATCAAATCCCACATAAAAATTTATGAGGTAGATGGAAAGATATATGGCAAGGTTGTCAAGATTCTTGATCCCGACTCTCCCGCAAATGCTATTTGTCAAAATTGCGAGGGTGATTTTAAGGATAAGCCTATTCTTGGTCTTGAGATAATGAAAGGTTTTGAAAAAAGTGGTAAGTATTATAAAGATGGTATGATACTAGATCCCGAAAACGGAAAGGAGTACGATTGCAAAATATGGCTCAATGAAAATGACAGCAATAAACTTAATGTTAGGGGCTACGTTTTGTTTCTTTATCGTACTCAAGAATGGATCAGGCTCGAGTGAATTTTGAGAATGAAGGTCGCTTTTAATAGAGCTTGTCCAGATCTTTGAAAAGGTTCTTATTACTTTCTACTTTTAATAATACTCAGAGGTTTGTTGATTTTGACTCGGTTGTTTAACATTTGTACTGAGCAATTGTTTTACTTCACATGGATATATTTTCTTATAACTCTATTGACTTTGTTCTAGATATTCAAAAATTTTTCTGGGCGCAGACCGTCAATGAATCAGCTCTTGCAGCTTACGGATACCCAAAACTCAAACATTAGCCTTTTCCACTGATTAAATTTAACCACCACTCTAAGAACAAAGGAAATGATTCACTCCACTGTTTTTCATTATGTTGCGCATTTTCATTGATTACCAGATTAGATACTATAAATGATTTCTCGTTCAATATAGTATTCATACGATTGAGGTTGGGAATGTGGCTCTCGGATTCTTTAGTCCCACCCGATAAGTAGAAATGGCGCTGTTTACCATCACTTAGATCTTCAGTGATCTTATATATAACGTCGCTGAACCAGTATGAAGGAGAGAAAACTCCAGCATATTTAAAAATATCGGGTCTGGTGACAATTGAATAATGTGCAAATAATCCTCCTAAGGAACTTCCAGCTATTGCCAGCCGTTCAGGATCGAATTTTATGTCGTACTTTTTTATTAAAAACGGTTTCAGTTCATCAATAATCCATGTCAAGAATTGATCTGCACCACCACCGCCGTACTTTTCATTAGGGTAGGGAGTGAGTTCATTCATGCGTTCTGCATTTCCATGATCTATTCCTATTACTATAGGTTTAATCCTAAGATCTAATTGTAATATGCTCTCATCAACATGCCATTCACCTACATAACTTGTAGCATCGTCAAATAAATTCTGACCATCGAGCATAATTAGGAGAGGAACTTTTTCCTCATTAGCAATCGCTTGAGTGTTGGGATTGAATATGCGTATTTTTTTGAAGGTTTCTTTGTAGGCTAAAGAATCGATAGTTAGTGACTGTCCGCTACAAAGGCCAGCAAAGGTGAGAATCCATAATGCATAGCTGCACGTTTTTAAATCGATCATGGCTTTATAATTTCTAGGTAGGTTTTTTCTAGGATTTTCAAGTCCTTTTCATTTGCAATGTTAGCTTTTGCGTCAGAAAACAACAAATGTGCCTCATTGTCTATACAATCTTTGAATGAAAGATCAATACTTTCTCTATACTTGAGTGTAAGCAGCATATGCATAAGTTTGCGCATCACGACCACATCGTGCTTACAGTAGTTCCTATAGGGAGCAAGGATATTGTAAATCAGTTCTTCAAAAGTTATGGATCTCAACTTGATTACCGCCCTGTCATTATCGTCAAACACGTAGGAAGTATCGGTTTTGGTCAACCTCAGTGCGAGTAGGGTTGATATATAATCGATGGTATCAAGCGCGGTACCTGGATCATTAATACCTGGAGACATCGCCTTTACACCTATTTCTGTAATTTGCTTGAGGCCCAAGATATAATTATCACTCACCAATTCCTTTTCCTGATAATTAAAGCTAGAAAATATCTTGCTTTCAATGTCCTCGCTCAACTTTTTCTCGGTCTTTATCAATGGCTCGCCGTCCAGATGGTAACTTCCCTTGAATATAACGACCTCAAACTTGCAATCATGCACCCGACCTATTTCCCTCAAATAGGAATAACTTATATTTTGAACCGTCCCACAACGTTTTGTTCTAAGTAAATGCCAGTCTGTGGTATCTACAAATGGGGTGTTTTTTACTTGCTCCTCAATGAGTTGGTTAAGACGCTTTCGCGAAAGCTCAAAAATATTCTTTAATATATTATTGATTTGAATACTTGAAGAGATACTGTGGATAAAATAGATAAACGCTATGAGTGCTATGACCGCACTTATGATACCCATCAATACTGAAAATGCCGGTAGTTGATAATCATTTCCTTTGGGATCTACACCTACTATGGTTATAATATTGAAGAGAATTGTAGCCATGAAGGTTCCCAGGATCACTTGGTGCTTGCGTTCTGAGATGAGATTGGGCAATACTCTTGGGCTGTAGTTGGAAGCCGCCTGACTCAACAAAAGCATCACCATTGAGAATGAAAATACCAGCATGGATATCCCGCCAGCGATCAAGGTTGTAAGCAGGTTGCGTGCAGTGTCCACGTCATTAATGACCAGTAATGGCGCATATTCACGCAATAATTTGGTCGTGCCCAATTCTTCCCCCAGCTTGAGCAATATCCCAAAAATGACCGCACTTATCGCATAAAAAGTAGGATAGAAGGCGATGCTGCTTGTGATGGAATTGTAAAATGATCTCAGTATGGTAATAAACTTCATAGGGCTGGCTTGGAAGGTATCAAAATACAAAGGAAGTAGCTCTTGCAAAATGAATTTTGCAATTGATTATGATTTTTCAAATAAAGTAGGACATAGTTCTCATCAATAATAATTTGTGAATTATCTAATTCTTAACTTTACTAAGGACACTTTACAGATTAATTTGCAATAACTCTAAAACTATAACATGAAAAATATTGAAAGCCTTTTTGATTATACCGTAGGTCAGTTTGAAGCTATTGACCATTTATTGACGATGGGTGTGGGCGCACATCTAGCGGCACTCGTATTCTTTATTTTAATATCGAGATTTGTTGCACCTCGGTATAGGGTTGCTACCGCACTCTCCTGCATTGTGATGGTGAGCGCAGGGCTTATTTTATACAGCCAGGCTGCCATGTGGACCGATGCTTTTGCCTATGACGGCATTAGTTACAAGGCTACAGACCTCACTTTTTCAAACGGTTATCGTTATGTCAACTGGATGGTCACGATTCCATGCTTGCTCACTCAGCTATTGATCGTATTGAATATTAAGGGATCTTCATTATTTAAAAATGCCGTTGCACTTATTTTACTTGCATGGGGGATGATTATCACGGGTTACATAGGTCAGTTGTATGAAGTCGAGAGTATGGATAATCTATTGATCTGGGGTGCTATAAGTACCGTATTCTTTATAGGGATGAACTGGATCGTAGGGACTAAGATCTTTACCAGCAGAGCGACCATGCTGGGAGGTGCAGATAGTACCATAGGCAAGGTATTCTGGTTGATGATGTTTGCCTGGACACTTTATCCCATTGCATACCTGGTCCCATGGTTTATGAACAGCGCAGATGGTGTCGTACTTAGACAGTTACTATTTACCATTGCAGACATAAGCTCTAAAGCCGTTTATGGACTCATGATTACCTACATCGCTATAAAGCAGTCTGCCGCGGTAGGATATCTACCTGCCCAGCAATTATTGAATCTTGTCTCGCAAAAATCGGTTGAAACCAAATAATGCTGGCAATTTTTAAGAGACTTATTAAAAGCATCGCGCTATTACCATCGGTAATAGCGTTGTGCTTTATAGTACTTGCCATTTTTTTAAATCTGCTGCGTGTAGATTATTCTCGATTTACATTCTTTAAATATCTATCGGTAAGTGATAGGACAGATAGTGAATATATTTTCACCTTCATCATAGGGGGCATCTTTACCCTGACCATTTTTAGTTATACCATGGTGATGAACGTGTTGAACAGGAATATCAATAACTATTCTCCACGATTGATCCCGCTCATACTTTCTGAAAGGCACCACCAGCTCATACTGGGCTTTACCAGCGGCACTATAATCTATGCCATGGTGATGAGTCTAAGTCTTACTAATGATGTGGATGTTTATTTTCCCAGTATAGCTCCCGGACTGGGAGTTGTTTTTTCCATTATCTGCATTTTATTGTTCATCTATTTTATACACAGCGTCTCCCAGAGCATACATGTAAATTACATTATCGATGAGGTTTATAAGAAATCCAGGCACAATCTAATGGAGTTCTACAAGCTGGGTGATTCATTACGCTTTCGCGAAAGCAACACCCACACCCACACCATTACACATAATAAAAAATGTGGTTATCTTCATGATTATAACCTGGTCCAAATTTATCGGGATGTACAGAAAATGAAGATAGAACTTCACGTCCACAAGTTCAAGGGGGATTTTATTTATGAAAATGAGGTTTTTTTGAGTACCTCCAGAAAGTTGGACGCAAGTGAAGAGAAAAGAATTCTAGACCACTTTATAATAGACCATACGGTCTGTACCGATGTTTTTGAAACTGGTCCCAAACACCTTGTGGAGGTTGCGGTAAAGGCTTCTTCTCCCGCGATTAATGACCCGGGTACCAGTGCCAATGCCGTCCATTATTTATTACAGCTAATGATCCATCGGTTTGAGAAACCTGACGTTAATACGTACGGTCATGGCGGTTCTCTGGTGTCTTTTGAGATAATTTCCAAATCACAATTGTATAGACTCTGTTATGAGGAGATGTATCGTTATATGAAGGGCGATCCGATCTTGGAAAAAATATTGTCCGATTTTAACCATAGACTTTTCAGCAATTTTCCTGAAATGTCATCTGCGTTACACCATAATACGGAATGAGGTACTGGCTCACACTCTGCTATCTATTATTATATCTAACGGTGGATAATCTATCTGACGGCAAGGTTGTGATGCATATTATTAACGCCATTTTAATCCTTACCATCGGACTGATTCACGGTTCCAATGATCTTAAATTGTATGAGGCGGTGCATTCCCGGGCAGGTTTATGGAAGCTGGTCTCTGTTAAATATTGCATTGTTTTAATCGTGGTAGCCATTACCTATGTTTTAAGTCCCATGGCATTGCTCATAGGTTATGTGATCCTGAGCGGGTATCATTTTGGAGAGGAATTGAATGAAGGCAGTGATAAGAATAAATTCATACCACGAGTAAATTATGCATTGTTGGGGCTTTTGATATTTTTATCGATGTTCTACTTTAACCTGAACGAGTTTCAGACTGCTTATGATTTATTGACCGGCGATGTTTTAAGTACCA
The DNA here is from genome assembly GCA_963836885.1 of uncultured Flavobacteriaceae bacterium. Classification (GTDB taxonomy): domain Bacteria; phylum Bacteroidota; class Bacteroidia; order Flavobacteriales; family Flavobacteriaceae; genus Nonlabens. Next base: position 95,568 of record CAWILF010000021.1, read on the forward strand.
AATTCCTAATCAGCACCTTAATGGTTGTAATCGCAGCTTACCTAATAACTGCGGTAATTTTGGTGCTTAAAAAACAAAGATCCTTCAATGCAACATTAGGGATGATGGCACTTTTTGCGATTTTTATACCGCTTTTTTATTATTTGGATCTATTCTCGTCGTTTACCGTGTTCTTTGTTATATGGCACAGCTTGCCATCTTTAGATACCCAAAGGAAACTTCTCTACGCTCCTACTAAAAAAGGTTTCATGACCTATTTCAATGATGCCTGGCCCATTTATGTGCTGAGTCTTGTGGGAACGCTTATTCTTTACCTGGCTTTTTATAAAAGCGATAGTTTGCCTACCATTTTATTCCTTGCACTCATTGCAATTACTACTCCCCACATATTCATTATTTCTCAGTTTTATGGGAGCAAAACCGACCGATAATATTCTTATCTCGTATTTTTGGATAAATAATAGAACCGATGACCTACACCACGGATGAAAAGAAAAGCCTGATATCAGACCTTATTTTAATGGCACTGGTAGATAACGAGCTGCGCAAGGAAGAAATTGCCTTTATCAAGGCCGTGGGCGGGAGAATGGAATTGAGTGAAACAGAACTTTTGGAAATGATGGAACATCCAGAAAAGCTGAACGTAGTTACACCCAAAAATTTCACCAAGCGTATCGTTCACTTTCACAGATTGATGCTCATGATGCATATAGATGGTACCGTTGATGAAAGGGAGTTGCAATTGCTCAACGAGATTGCCCTTAAATATGGTTTCAGAAAAACAATTGTCGATAGCCTGCTGGCAACGATGCTTCAATATCCACACGGAGAAATTCCGCCGACAGAATTACTTCAAATTCATTCCAGCAGCAATAATTAATGACACATCGTCCGAATTATTGAACTTTAATGCGACATATTGTCGTGAATGGAGATTGGTATTTCTTTTGTCTAGCTTATTTCAAGAATTAATTTAAAAATTATAATTATGAAATTAGCACATAGAACATTCAATGAAAACAACTGGCTACCATCCTTGATGGATGAAATGTTGGGCGGCGAAGCGGTCAGCAAGGCGAGAACGGAGAAACGTTTTATACCTGCGGTAAACGTTAATGAAATGGAAGATAAGTTTCACTTGGAGCTGGTCATTCCAGGTTTCGCAAAGAACGAGGTTTCAATAGAAATCGATAAGGACCTACTCTCCATAGCTTCTGAGATGGAATCCAAGGATGAAACTGAGAAAGGAAATTGCACCCGCAGGGAATTTACAAAGAGTTCATTTAAAAGGACTTTCAACATTCCCGAAACTGTGAACCAAGAAGGAATAGAGGCAGATTATAAAAATGGGATCCTTACTATTATCCTTCCCAAAAAAGATGAGGCCTTGCCACAGCCCAAGAGGGTTATTGAACTCAAGTAGTTATCAGTTATTAATGTAATAGTTAATAGTAGAACCAGTAAGTGTTTTTAACATATTCAGGCTTCTGATATTCAATGAGTTATTATTTTTTTAAGTAGGTTGTATTTTTATCTAACAAGATAGTAATCTACCTAGAATCAAAAAAAATCCCGCTGAAAGCGGGATTTTTCGTTTAACCAACTCGATGATGACCTCAATATTATTCCTTAAGTTCTAACAATTTAAAAATATACCGTTTAACGGTTGTTTTGTCTCTGGACTGTAGAATAAAGATTTCACAATTTGTTTAGAAAGCAAAACCTTTATTCAATTCCTCAACGCAAAATTTATAAATTCGGATAACGAAAATCGATAACGATTAACGAATAACTAATAACCGTCAACTATTAACCACATCAAAACATGGCAATACGATCCAGTGTAAATTCTATAAGTTCCTCAACCGTTTTTTCTGGATTTTTTGAAAAGTCTCCAGTTGCACGGTTGGCAAGTACGGCGTTGAGTGAGACTGCGTGGTGTCCCAGCAATTGGGACATGGCATATATTCCAGAGGTCTCCATCTCAAGATTGGTAATTTTGTGGCCGTCATGTTCAAAATTTGCGATGCGTTCATTAAGTTCATGCTGGGATGGCCTCAACCGGATACTTCTGCTCTGTGGGCCGTAGAATCCTACGTTGGTCACGGTGTTTCCGTTCAGCATTTCAATGGTCTGGAATTTTTTTGCAAGCTCTACGGAGCAGTGGAGCACGTAGGGATCAGAGATTTTATCGGAGAGTTGTAATTGATCTTTTATTGCTTTCGCGAAAGCGGAATCCCCACCATCATTTTCATACCAATGGAACAAACTGTCAAAGCCTATCCCGCGCTGTGATAATAAAAATGAATCTACGGGAATGCTGGTCTGTACGGATCCCGTGGTACCTATACGTATAAAATTGAGCGGAGTGTGCAAATCTTTGGGCTCACGAGTCTGGAAATCAACGTTTACCAATGCGTCCAGCTCGTTAAACACAATGTCAATGTTGTCCGTTCCTATGCCCGTGGAGATCACGGTAAGTCGTTTTCCCTTGTACATACCGGTATGCGTGTGGAATTCCCGTCTTGCCACCTTGAGCTCGATGTGATCAAAATGAGCGGAAACTGACGCGACGCGATCGGGATCGCCCACGGTAATTATAGTCTGCGCAATATCTTCTGGCTTAAGATTGAGGTGGTAGATACTACCGTCTTGATTAATGATCAACTCTGAGGATGCTATGGGCATTTATAGGGATTTTGCGATTACTGAAATCTCTACGTTCACATATTTGGGCAAATTTGCAACCTCCACCGTTTCACGAGCTGGCGCAGTTTCTTCATTGAAAAAGCTGGCATAAACAAGATTTACCTCAGAAAAGTTTTCCATATCACTTAAAAAGATGGATGCTTTTACCACGTTTTCAAAAGTCATATTTGCCTGGTGTAGAATGCTTTCTAGATGTTTCATCACTAGATGGGTTTCCTCTTTAATCGTGCCTTTCAATACTTCTCCCGTTTTTGCATCCATTGCGATCTGGCCGCTCGTAAAAAGGGTACATTCATATTTATTGTCAAAGAGTACGGCTTGATTGTATGGCCCGATGGGTTTGGGAGCCAAGTCTGTATAGATTATTTTTTTCATGTTCTAAATATATAAAAGAATTGACATAGTTATTCAAACTATAAATGAAAGGTACATCGTACTTAAATTATAAGCTGCATCTAGAATACCCTAAAAACTGAGATGTAAATAATCGTTACCCGTTTGCAGACTAATTATAGATTGAAAAGAGCTCCAATATTTAAACTGCTTCTAGCATTGCGTAAAGATTCATTACCGAGATTGTTCTCAAAAATGTCTGAAATACCGGACTGACCGTCAAACTCTATATATAATTTAAGGTTATCCTGTACAGCAAATTTATAACCTATTCCATAAGCAAGACCCAGATCGGTAGTGTTAAATGCCTCTTTCAAATCACGTCCTAATACAGAGTCAGTAGCACCGACAAGAATTCCAAGGTAAGGCCCAAAATGAAGGTACCAATTTCTTTTGGAACTAAAATGCCAATTTGCCATTACCGGAATGGTAATATAGGTAAGTTCAAAATCGGTGGTAAAGTCATTGCCCTGTTCATCAATTATAAATCCATCAGACCACCCTTTGTTATCATAAATTAATTTTGACTTGATTCCCCACCTATCTGAGAAATAGTACTCGCCAGATGCAGTAATATTAAAACTGGTCAGCGACTCTGTGCTACCCTGCCCATTGTCTGCAGAAACGGTCGAAAAGTTGACACCGGTTCCCAGTCCCAATTCTATAAGTCCTTTTTCCTGCGCTTTTGTGGTAACAGAATAGGCTACTGTTAAAATGAAAATCAGTAATGTTTTTTTCATGCTTGTGTTTTTTGTGATGCAGCAAAAGTAATGTTATAAGCGTATTCTTGAAATTATCGAGTTTTAATCTTAACAGCACTTCTACATTAAAGGACCGGAATAGTTACATGTATTTTATTTAACGGGTTGTTTTTTAGTCAACAGGCTATTTCGGCAAAATTAATTTTTTTACGGGTTTATAGTTCTATTTTATATTTTGGGTTACTTAAAGCATTACGATTCTCAACCGTTTTACGACCTTTGAGAAATAAACGCATCCATCATGAACATAATTCTATCAGATTTTAATAAGCACAAAGCATTACTCCCATTCACCTATACCAGACCTGTTGCAGAAATAAGGTGTGGAATACTCACGATGACGGAGCGGTGGAATAAATTTATGGGTGAGGAAGTAAGTTTCCATACGGAGGATTATCTACAAAAAAAATACCCGCTCACCGTGACCGATGACAATTATGTAGTAGCTGGAAATGCAATCGCCACAACAAAGCTCGTCGCAGCCATAAGAGCCTTAAAACCCCAACAGAAATTATTGATAGGTGATAGAATTGTCGCCTACCGTGCTGAAAAACTGCACACGCCCACCATTGAGCTGGAGCAGGTTCTGTACCTAGAGAATGATGTAGAGTTCATAGATCACACTTGGGATATTTTCTCAAAAAACGGAGTCGTTCTTGAAGCAGATTTTGATTTAATCACTTCTAATAGAGACAGTCAACCCATTCCCGAATCGGTACAGTTTACAAATCCCGAGCGCATATTTATCGAGGAAGGTGCGACCCTGCACTTTTCCACGCTCAATGCATCTTCAGGTAGCATTTATATAGGCAGCCATGCAGAAGTCATGGAAGGCTCACTCATACGCGGCGGTTTTGCCTTGTTGGAGCACAGCGCCACAAAAATGGGAACCAAAGTCTATGGACCCACCACGGTCGGGCCACATTCTAAAATAGGGGGCGAGGTAGGAAACTCTGTAATTTTTGGTTATTCCAACAAAGGTCACGAGGGCTATATGGGAAATTCTGTAATAGGTGAGTGGTGCAATCTGGGAGCAGATACCAATACTTCAAACTTAAAAAACAACTATGCCGAGGTGAAGCTTTGGGATTATGAAACCGGTCGTTTTGCACTTACAGGTTTGCAATTTTGTGGTCTGATGATGGGCGATCACTCAAAATGTGGGATCAATACCATGTTCAATACGGGAACGGTCGTAGGCGTGAGTGCCAATATCTATGGCGCCGGTTATCCTCGTAATTTTATTCCCTCCTTCAACTGGGGAGGACCGCAGGGAAATATGACCTACAAAACTATAAAGGCCTACGAAGTTGCCGAGGTAGTAATGAAACGCCGTAATTTGCTTTTTACTCAAGAAGATCGAGATATTCTGGATGAGGTATTTGAAATGACTAAGGTTTATAGAAAAGAATAGCTACCTGAAAGTAGTGAACCAGCGATTGATGAAGCACCTAATTATTTGTCATTGCAACATTTAAAATAATTCTAACTTTATAAAATTGTGAGATCCAGTATGCGGCTTACCTTGATATTATTAATTTCTGCACTATTCTGTACCGCGCAGCGACAGCGTGGAGAAGAAAGGAGCCTGTACTTTTCAACAGATTTACAGATCAATCGATTTCAAGGATTTGATTTTGCCTTGAATTATGTGACTATAAATAATTTCACAGCCCATATAGGTGTATCTGCTTTAAACATTGAATCTCCAAGTGCGCCTGAAAATTATGCGCAAGGTTTGGACGGCTTCTTTTCATTTGGTTTTGCAGCTGCTCGGGATCGATTGTTCAACTATAGGGTCGGGATGGGAAAGCTTTATAAAATTAATCCCAAGGGAACGTTGAGATTTCATCCGCAAGTGGGACTTGGAATTTCAATAATTGAAACGCCTATCAATTTTCAACGAATTAATAACGCTTTTCTTACCCAGAATTATGAGTATGACTTCAGGCGTTATGCAACGCTGAGCATTACTATAAGTCCGCGGTTTGAAATTCCCATATTTCCTGTTTATGGATTGAGCATATCGCCCATAATGATCATTAATAAAGGGAAATGGCATTATGGTATCGGCTTTGGATATATCATCGGTAGATTGTAGCGCCATTGATTTTTTATACAAAGTCGAACAGATATTAATTCTAAGCTAAGGTTATGAGAGTAAAATATCCTTACGTGTAAATTGATTGTATTTACACGTATAAATTAGATGTCATGGATAAAAAACTCACACTTAGTTTAAATGCTTCTATTATTGAAGAGGCAAAAGCTTACGCGAAAGAAAATCAAGTTAGCTTATCACGAATTATCGAACATTATTTAAAATCCCTGCCTTAACTCCTACGGAATATTTGGCGCAGCTTTAATGAATTTCAATTAGCGAATGAAATTTACACTTTGAACCTCGGATAATTAGATTGCCATGTATTTATACGATCAAATAACTTTTTTCTTTTTCTCATTCAATCTATAAAAATCTCGGTTTCATTATTAGTGTGATTTTTGGATATAATTATTTGCCCTTCTGATTTGGGTTTTTTTGCTTCCCTTTATTTCCTTGGGATTGATCATATTGCTTATTTGTTCCCTCAGAGTTCTTATTAGGGTTTTGTTGGTTTGATTGATTGTCTTTGGGATTGATTTTCTTACTCATGGATCTAATTTTAAGTTTTATAGCTGTTCTTATTGAATTATAATTTATTTCTTTCTTTAATCTCAAATTTAAAAATTTAGCTGCTTATTAGAATGTCCAGGCTTTCGCTTAAGCAATTGTTGACTATAATTTTTTATTGTAAAGAGCAGCGCTATCATCTATGTTCTTTTATAAATTTGGTTGGATCTAAATATCCTTCTACATTTTCAGAATATCCAGCTCCAATTGGAAGTTCTATGTCATTTCTAACTTCAAGATGAAGGTGTGCTAGATAAATCCCGTCGGCATTACCTATTGTAGCAATTGTAGCACCTTTTTTTATCCATTGATCTTCTTGTACATAAATCGTATCGCAATGCGCATATAAGGATTCAATCATTTCTCCGCTAGGTAGTTTATGCAGTACTCTGACTACATTTCCCCATCCACCGCCATAGTCCTCGGCAAATTTCACATAACCATTTGCTATAGAAAAAATGGGATCTCCTAAATCTGAATTTCCACCGGTTACTGAATTCCAATCATCGCCTAAGTGATTATTTTCTTGGAATTTTTGAGCGTTATAATAACCCGAAGCATCAGGTTTACCAACTGGAAAATCAAATGAATCAGCAATGAAAACTGAATCATATTTAAAAACACTATTCTCGGAAATAGAGTCAAAAAGAAATTTTGGTTCCGTTACTTTTGGCACCGATGACTTCATTTTATCCTTGCAACTAATAGAAATGAAAACACATATAATAAGCCATCGCATCTTCATAAATTTATTTTTGGTTTTGCGTTTAACTGTATTGGCTACAACTTTTTACGTGTCTCAATATCAAATCTAGCAAATAAAAACCGAACAGAAATCATCGATAATTTTCAGAAGTAGGTAAGGATTATTTTATTTTAACGATGCTGGAGGGTATTGCTGTAAACAATAGTATAAATTAATAGTTTATTCCCTGGGTTCTTTGTGGTGTATAGCTTTCTTCGATTATTTCATATTGAGTACAAGATGGACAACCTCGATCGTATCTCCATTATTTTCATGTCGAGAAACTCCTATTTTGAGATTGGAGAATTTATGTAAATCATTTCTAACACTAAAGCCTGAAAGTTGATAGCTGTCTCCAAAATCATAATTATTATTTAAATTTTTAATGTATTCAGAATAATTCACCCATAAGTTATCAAATCGTTCGGCTTCACCAAAAACGATAACAAACTTTCGTTTGATTTCATGCGTATCGTATTTAGTAAGGAGTTCCTTGTTTAAATGTTGAGCTACTACTACATTTTTTGATCCACAACTCTGAAGACGAAAAGATTCTATAATCGTAACAGGAATACCATTAGCACGTCTAATCGTTATGTCAACTTCACCAGCTACGATTTCCATTTACAGATTTCCAGAGCGCGTTTGGTCAGAAACAATATGGCCAGTTAGTTCTCAATAAATCTACAAGGTCATCATTTATTAAATCTTCAATTCTTTTTTGAAACTTTCGTTCAAGAACTTCTGAACTTGATTCTAATAGATGGTTTTGAATCTTGTCGAGTGAATACATAGGGTTGTCGTCAATTGCGGTATTATTGATATAATAAAACTGCAAAAGTTTATGGACATTGATCCCTCTAGCACTTTTCTCACAAGGTATAGTTTTAAATGTATTTTCTTGACCTATTCTTTTTACGAACGCATAATTAAATAAGTGGGGCGAAAAATCATTGGTACAGTCTGAACAATTACATGGTATTTTGTCTGGTACTTTTGGATAGTTCAACGAAATATGAATGGTCTCAATTTCTTTTCTAATTGTTTGATAGCAAAAATGACGCATTCTTTCCATGGATCCAAATATTTAATTTACGTGAATATTGATCACTTATGATAAGAGCTCTAGTTTTTTCTCTGTGAATAATTCACTCCGTTTTTCCAAAATGTTTTAACATGAACCATATTTCTTGTTCTTACAATAAACCTAGCCATTATACCTGCAGGCATAAAAGCATAATGATATTCAAAACGAAGATTATCGTTGTAATTCCAATCACATTCTTTCATTTCAGAGGAATAATTCGGGAATTAAATATATGTCTAATTCAAACTTCAAAACATAACTCAAATTTTTTCATTAACCTTACAATATAAGGTCTTTTGTCTCCTTCAAATTCGTATAATATTGAATCTAACAAGTCAGAATCAAATTCACCTTCTCTGGCTATTACATCTTTCGAATCTAATATTTTATACACAGCATTTGTTGCCCATTCAGGTTTTAGAAAAACAATATTTTTTAATAGTCCATCTTCTTGGAAGTGAAAGAAAAACTCCTAAATCATGAAAATATTGACTTAAAATAAAGCGCTTTTATTGGAGAGACCTCATTTATTCAAAGTACGGAATAATTTCAACGGTTATGTAATTAATCGAGCGATTCGAAATCTGTTCTATTGCTATCCAACGTTTGGAAGTTTACCACCTATCGGTGGTGAGAGAATCAATTTCTAAACCTATTTCTTTGGTAAGCATATCAATGATTTAACCACTCGTAGCGCTCACTTGATGGATGCAAGTTATTCTTGTATTTTTCTTTTAGAGATTTTTCATCAATATTTGTAATTTGTTCGTCAATTTTATTAAGTCAAGAATTATGGTGAATTATTACTTAATAATTGTATTACATTTAACCAATAATCGAAACTAATTAGATGTTGATCTGTTCTAGCTTCCCAAACTAATAAATAAAGTGATCTTTTTGTTAAGAAAAATTGATGAGTTGAATGATAAATTTCTTGACCACCAAAGTCCCAAATATTAATCCTAAAATTAGGTGAGGATTTTGTCTCTAGAAACCATGCATTAATGTCAATTCCTTCTGTAGTTTTTGTTTCAGGTGTTGAGCCACTTACAAGTTTGTTCATCAGAAATGTTTTGCCAACATTTCCTTGGCCTACAATTAATAACTTTGCTTCATGTAATTGAACATTTTCACCAAGTGATAAATAATAGTTAATAATTCCAGAAGCACCTTGCGAGTTAATTTCCAAAGGAGCTCTTCCAATAGGGTTTCCTTCTAATTCTAATGATTCAAGTGAAATAAGATTTTCAAATTCCGTAGGAAGGGAGCTAATTTTATTACCTGACAGGTTTAACTTTTTCAAATTAGTTAAATTACCAAGACTAGAGGGAAGGTATGTTAAGTTATTGAAGCTCAAGTCAAGTTCTTCGAGATTTTCCAGTTCTGAAAATGTTTCATCCAACAAAGAAGAAATATTGTTTTCAGATAAGTTTAATTGATTTAATGATTTTACATATCTAATTGGATGTGGAAATTCAACTAAATTATTTCCTTTAAGATTTAAATTTTCGCATTTTGAATAGTTAATTTCACTTGAAGAAATATTTTCTATTGAATTGAAACTTAAATCTACATTTTCAATTTTCATTAAGTGTATTGAATACTTGACCATCAATTTCATTTATCCGGTTATCCGATAAATTAAGGTAAATTAAATTTTCTAAAGTAAATACAATTGAAGGAAATTGCGTTATTGCATTATTCCTTAGACTAAAATGTTCTAATTTTTTGAGACCAAATAACCAATCGGGTATGTCATCAATAGAATTTCCGAATCGATCGAGATACTTCAGTTTACTACAATCTTTAAGTTCTTCAGGAAATACTTTAAGTCTTCCAGAGGTTAATTGTACTTTTTTAGTATTAGATTTATTAATAGTAGTTTTTTATTTATATGTGGCTTCATCTGTTATGGTTTTTAGTGTTCGATCTATTTTGTCAAATAATTTACAACGTCTCGTTGTGTAAAAAGTTGAGCTGAAAATAATGTTTTATGTTTTGGATTAAATACAATTCGAATTTTTAAATTATTTTATTTATCTTTCTTATCTCAAATAGTAAAATTGGAAAATTCGTCGCGTCGCATATGCGCACGACCCATTCAAATTTATTAACATTGTTCTAGTTTTTTTATAAGGTGTCAGGCAACGTTTTTCCGTGATTTATTTTTTTAAGGTTTGCATATTATATAAATTTCTGATCCAACTTCGTAACAACTTGAAACTAGCGAAGGAATAAAACCATAAATCTGTTTAACTTCATTACGCTCTTTAAATTCTTCGGCATCTCTTAGTTTATTCAATCTATCTTCTAATTCTGCTTTTGAAATAAAGTTGACTCCCAAAAAAACTTTTTTCTTCAAATTTGGAAAAGTCTTTAAGGTTTTGAAATAATTAATTGCATTTGGAACAGTATCGCCTTTTCTTAATCTTGATATATTGGTTTTATTATTTGCGATATTGTAAGTATTGCTCCAAAAATCTTCTTTCATGGCCATTGATTATCCGAAGGACTAAGGTTTCCTAAATTCTTTTGCGCTTGTCCAATTATATCTTGAAACGCAGAAGCAGAAAATTTTGAATTTTTAAATTTAGAATGATAAAATGAAATACTCTCATCTTTTAGTCCGATATGGTCAGCCCATTCTTTACCCAAGTCATCACAAATAAAATATTCAGAGTCTGCCATAAAGTAGTTTTCTGCAAATCCGAAAGTCGAAGCGTCATCAAAATCTGTCGAAATGTTTGTAAACTCCCCTTTTTCAGAGGTTACGTATTCTAATTCAGGATGGGGAATGAAAACTTTTAAAAAAGCCTCAATATTACTCAAAAGCCTGCTATCTTTAAATAATTTTCTATTGCTATATACTAAATCTGGCGTATCGAATGTGCCAATGAAACTATTTGTCCAATTAATGTAATTTAGAATAGGTTGAACCGAGTCTTCAGAGAATTGAATATAAACTTTTGCTAACTTCTTTGAACGAAGAGTTATTGATTTGGCATTAAGGGAAATATATAAATCATCTATGGATTTATTTATAACTTGATAATTTGTGTTACCACCGCTAACTTCAGGCTTAATTTTTAATAAACGTTCGAAGTTATTTAGAACTTTTATAATATCAATTTCACGCTCATCTTCTCCATTTAAAATAAAGCATGTTTCAATTCTATTTTCTTCAAAATCTGCGTACAATTTGGAAAGTATGATTAAAATAGCAATTGGTCTTAAATTATCTTTCTCATCTGTATAATTTAAAGGAGTCGCAAATGATGAAAGAAAACTCGATTTAGGTTCAAAATTGATTATTCGCTTAACAATTTTGTCAGACCAATTGATAAATCTTTCAATATTATCTTCGTACCAAACTTATTAATTCTGGACGAGTTTAAGGAAAGTGATATTTTGCTATCATCATTTTTAACACGAAGATTACTTAAGACATAACTATTTAATCCTAAAGTGGATACATTTTCCTTTAAATCCGTAGATTCAAGACTTTTTTGTCTTATTGACTTTTCAGAAATATTCATGTTGCTCATCGAAACCTTCTCAAATGCTGTACCATCATTTGTGAATATTGAAGTTAAGACACTATAATCAATTGGTAAATATAATTTTAAAAAGTCTTTAATACCAGAGATGTTTCTTTTTGCTATTACTAAATGATTTTTAAAATCTATTAAGCATATATATGCTAATTTTCTTTCTTCCCATCCTTCTACCGCCTTATCGATAAAAGTTGGCTTTTTTTCATATTTAAAGACAGATATCGAATAATAAACAACTTTATCTTGATTGATTAAAAACTTGGATTTTATTTCTTTTAGCAAGAAGTTTCCTGTTTTTTCACTTGATGCTTCCTTAAACGTGTTTTTGATTAATTTTTTACTTATAAATCCTTCTTTTTCTTTCAAAAAGAAATAAGCATTTTCATTAAGAATAATGTTTTCTATCAGCTCTTTTTTCATCGTAGAAAGTGTTTCTTAAATGTGTGGTAATCCCTAATATAAACTCTAAAATACTCTTTATACACTAAATCAGTACATTGAATACACTATTTAAAACATGAACAAAATATAAACATTAATCCACTTTGAAAAAGTCTTTTTATTTTTGTGTTAAACACCAATTTTTCTATCGTTATTATATTTTGTTGTCCACAGTTATTTATTTCGAAGTTTAATTCGCCTAAACGATTTAAAGCATTAGGATTAGTAACATCGTAATCCGCATAAAAAACCTCTCCATCTAAAAAATCCGGATGATATTGACTATATATTTGAATGTTTATTGCAGGTGCGCTAAATTCTCTTCCAACAATTTCTGCGTAATGTTCAAATTGTGAAAATTGAGGTGAAAAGTAAATTATTGAATTAAAAGCATTTATGCTTTTTTGATTTGTCAGCTTTTCAGTATCTATATTGAAAAATATTGTATCATTTCTTAAAAACGATTTCGGATACTTTTTTGATTGAATTAAGTATAATGTCATCAATTTCATCGAAGGATAGTTTTTTTTATTTGGATTTTCTTGTAAAAGTCGTGAAACTCTGCTTTCCAAATCATTTTCCTCTATTAGATTTTCTTTTTTAAATGTAGCTTTCTGAAATTGGTCGGGTATAAACTATACTGCCTAATTCAGTTTCTCCATTATTTCTGTCGGAGACAATAATAATATGCTTAATGAACTTCATTTCTGAAATTTATAACCATTTTAATGTTCTTTGTACGATTCTCAAATTTTCTTAATAATTGTTACCAACTCCTATATAATCTCAAAAATAAACAATCCCACTAACTCAACCACCTTCATCCCCACCACCTAAAAACACCTAAATCCCCCAACCACGTAATATTCACCACAAACAAAAAAACTCACGCCTACTATAAAGTAGGCGTGAGTTATAGAATAAGAACATTAAAAAATCTAGAAAATTGAGCTAGTGACTGGTTCTAATTAATCCTGGTAAACCGCTCCAGACAAGGTTCGATACAGGGATGCTGGAACTCGATCACGTCATTAATAAAGGTGTAGTTAACCGTACAATCGGGACTTATAAATTGGTCTGCGGTGTAGGTTCCGCTTATTGCGGCGGCGGTCAGGCTGTTAAAACAGATGCTCACGTTACAATTATAGGTGCCGTCGTCATTTACCGTGATGGTCTTGCCGTTAGTTACCGGTTGAAAGGAGCCGCTGCCATCGCCGGGATCGTTGTATTGCGAGGTGAGTTGCCAGGTTCCCACTATGGAAACGGGTTCGACGGGCGTTCTTCCATCGTCGTCATCACTGCAGGCGAGCAATAATAACACGGGAAGGATCAGAAAGAGTAGCTTTTTCATGAGTGGCGTTTATTTATAGAGTCCTGATTTACAAATTGGTTGCGTACCTTTGGGGGATACTTTTGATAATTCTGCTTTCGCGAAAGCTACCAAGCTCTATGCATTAACATAAAATAAAGTGTTAAGCAGGTACAGTCTCAAAAAGCAAGAAACGTCTATTTCTCACCTACTTATATTCGATTGAGGGTACGTACTTTAGAGTGTTTTATTATGGTCAAAGTTGAAAATATATTTTCAATTGTATCCCTTTAATCAAATTCACGCAGGCAGTAGAATTTACCTTGGTTCAATGCAATTGAGAGGTTGCCTTTAAGGGTTGAATCCAGCAATAAAGAACAATAAGCCGGGTAGATCTATATGGATTTTTTGGTAGCGCTTATACATAGACCAATAAGTTGTAGGGTAGAATCGATGTCGGAAACTACTGCGATAATATATAGAAATTTAATCTGTGGGTTTCTTTAAGAGTTGGTGCGACGGGTTAAACGTTCCAGACAAGCTTCAAAACAAGGATGTTGGAACTCCAGAACGCCATTGATGTAAGTATAACTCACGGTACAATCTCTGTTGATTAACTCTGTTTCAGTATAAATACCGCTGGTAGTCGCTTGAGTCAGACTACCGTAGCAAATGCTTACATTACAAAACCATGTCCCATTTTCATTAAATACAACGGTTTTTCCATTCATTACTGGCTCAAAATCTCCACTACCATCACCAGGATCATTATAAGTTGAGGTAACTTGCCAGGTTCCTATTAGAGAAACAGGTTCAACTGGAGTTAGTTGATTGTTGTTATCGTCGCCACTGCAGGAAAGCAATAAGATCAAAGGAAGAATTAAATAAAATAGACTTTTCATATACAAGGTTTAACTTAAGAGGTTCTAGAAGGACAATGGTTGCGTAATAATAAGAAATACTTTTGATAATTCCGCTTTCGCGAAAGCTAAACCCGCACTATCTTTAAACCTCAATTACAGCACATGAAACGCTTTTTATCCCTCGCTATTTGCCTACTTCTCTCGATCACGGCACATTCCCAAAAACTGGATCTGGATCTCGTAAAGAACCTAAAGCCCAGAAATATAGGGCCGGGCGGTATGTCGGGTCGGGTAACTTCCATCGATGTGGTGGAAAGTGATCCCACGATAATCTATGCGGGAACGGCGAGTGGCGGGCTTTGGAAATCTGTGAATGGTGGTACGACCTGGAATCCTATTTTTGAGAAAGAAGTAACTGCTTCGGTAGGAGCGGTTGCCATACAACAATCCAATCCCAGCGTGGTCTGGGTAGGAACGGGAGAGGGAAATCCGCGCAATTCATTGAATGGTGGTTATGGGATTTATAAATCTCTCGATGGCGGTGTCACCTGGAAATCCATGGGACTGGAAAAGACAAGGAATATCCATCGCGTGGTCATAGATCCTACAGATCCTGACGTCGTTTATGCCGCTGCCATAGGCTCGCCCTGGGGAGAACATCCAGAACGCGGCGTCTTTAAAACTACCGACGGCGGGATTAACTGGAAAAAAGTGCTGTTCACTAACGATAAATCGGGCGCGGCAGACCTTGTTATGGATCCCAGCAATCCCAATAAGCTCATCGCAACCCTGTGGGAACACAAGCGCGATCCATGGTTTTTCAAGTCGGGTGGGGAAGGATCTGGGCTTTACATCACTCACGATGGAGGCGATAACTGGAAAAAAATTACCGATAAGGAAGGCATGCCCAAAGGTGATCTGGGTAGGATAGGAGTGGCCATCGCGCCCAGCGATCCCAGCATTATTTACGCACTCGTAGAGGCCAAAAAGAACGCGCTCTACAAATCTACCGACGGTGGTGCCAGCTGGAAGATGATCAACAATAAGAGCGATATAGGAAACCGACCTTTTTATTATTCGGAGATTTATGTAGATCCCCAAAACGAAAACCGAGTGTACAGTGTCTTTACCTACATTAACGTCTCGGAGGATGGCGGGAAGAATTTCAATCAGCTCATGCCGGCTTATGGAGTGAGTAATGGCGTGCATCCAGACCATCACGCCTTTTATATTCATCCTAAAGACGCATCTTTTATAATTGATGGAAACGACGGCGGACTCAATATTTCGCAAGATCGCGGGAAGACGTGGCGTTTTATAGGCAACCTGCCCGTGGCACAGTTTTATCATATTAATGTAGATATGGAGACACCGTACAATGTTTATGGTGGGATGCAGGATAACGGCAGCTGGCGCGGGCCCGCTTACGTATGGCGGGCGCAGGGAATCAGGAATTCCTACTGGCAGGAAATCAGTTTTGGCGATGGATTTGACGTAGTTCCAGATCCTGACAACAGCAGGTTTGGTTATTCCATGAGCCAGCAGGGTTTTGTGAGCCGTTACGACTGGCAGACCGGTAATAATTATAGCGTGCGTCCCACGCATCCCGATGCGGAGGTTGACCTGCGTTTTAACTGGAATGCGGCGATCAATATTGATCCTTTTGATAACTCGACACTTTATTTTGGAAGCCAATTCGTCCATAAATCCACCGATAAGGGACTTACCTGGAAGATCATCTCGCCAGACCTGACCACAAACGATCCCGAAAAACAAAAACAATCCGAGTATGGTGGGTTGACCATGGATGCCACGGGAGCTGAAAATCACACTACAATTCTGGTAATTGAGCCCAGTGCCGTGGAACGCGATGTGCTTTATGTAGGAACTGACGACGGGCGCGTGCACGTGACCAAAGATGGAGGGAATAACTGGAGCGACATCTCCAGCGGACTTTCAGGATTGCCCGAGGGAAGTTGGATCGCACAGATCAAAGCCAGCCAAACCCAAAAAGGACACGCTCTGCTCATCGCAAACGATTACCGCCGTTTCAATTTTGAGCCTTACGCTTACCGCACCACAAATTATGGGAAGAGCCTGACCAGGATTGTAGATAGCAACGATACAGAAAGCTACACGTTAAGTATTATCGAACATCCCAAACAAAACAACCTCATCTTTCTAGGGACTGACGACGGATTGTACGTGAGCATCGACGCTGGCGAAAACTGGACAAAGTACACCAACGGTTTCCCCACGGTGAGCGTGAAGGATATGGTGATCCACCCGCGGGAGGACGATCTGGTCATCGGGACTTTCGGCCGTGCTGCCTGGGTGCTGGACGATCTCGCTCCCTTGGTTGCGATGGCCGGTAATTATTCCGCTTTCCTGCCTCGCCGGCAGGCAGGCGCGAAAGCGGACATTAATAAAAGATAAAAATAAAGCGAAAAGTAAAAGTAAAAATAAAAGCAAAAGTAAAGTCAATCGGCCGTTGGAGAGTCTTCTCAACCTATCGCATTATTTGAACCGCCCACAGCCTATTTTGCACGTTACCAGCAACCTACGGGAAGCCGTTTTGGTGCCGATGCTGTTTTTCATGGGGAGAATCGCGGCAGCAGCGGCAGGTTTAAGTTCTTTTTTGCCTCAGAAAATAGCGTGGAAAACGATGAAGCAAACAATGATGACAATGATGACAATGAGAACGATGAAGAAGATGAAATGAATGAAAATTCAGAGGTACAAAGCGATGGTGTTGCAAGTGATAAGGAAGTAAAAACAGACTCGCTCTACCTTGAAAATCTACAACGGCAACGAGTTGATCAGAACCTTAAAACGCAAAACGCCCAAAGAAACTGGAGTGTACTCTGGAATTGGGGACTGACGAGAGAAAGGAGTGAGTCGTCCTTCTCGATCGATCAATAAGTCAAAAAATAGAACCTCGCGGCGTTCAGGTGTTACCGGGAACTTATAGGGCAGTTCTAGAATATGGCACCCAAAAAAGCGAACAACAGATTGAGGTAAGAGAAGATCCACGGGTTACAGAACTCTCC
>CAWILF010000022.1:0-37729 GCA_963836885.1 uncultured Flavobacteriaceae bacterium
ATAACTCTTTATATCCACTTAGATGTATTTTTTATCCAAAATCATCACTTGGATAAACCCATATACGACTGATTTTCAACCATATGTATTTCATTCATCGTCATCTAATTACTGTAAACTAACGCTTAAATAATCTCTATACATCCACAACGGCAATTAATAGGTACAACAAATTTCCAATCCATTTCTAATTCAAAAAAGTACATCCACTCAAATACTTATATTACGGGTTTCCACATTCTAGCCAATTTTCTTTAAAAATGTATAAATATTCAATACTTGTTAAACCATTTATTAATCCAATGAACTTGTTCATAAACTAAGCAGCTGTTTCTTCAAGCTTATATCATCTGGAAAACACCATTGCTCGGCAATTTTTCCATCCTTTATTCTATAAATGGATACTTCATAGATTTCAATCTTAGTTCCGGTAGCATCGATTCCCTCATAAGTTGCTGAATGTGTTCCCGTTGCTTTGTACCTCGTGACGACCTTATCATTTTCTACAATGACATCGACAATTTCCTCGTTCCAGTCCGGGAATATTTGTTTCCAATCGTTAATTTCATTCGTCACACCTGCGATTCCATTCCAGGTTCCATCAGATAAATAGTGACCCATAAAATCGGTGCTCAGTACTTCATTTAATTTTTCAGTTTCCCCACTGTTCCAGATGTCGTGATATTGCACTACGAGATTTCTATGATCTTCCTTACTATTATCTTCCTCTTGGTATTGGCAACTTATGAATAGGGAAGTGGTTGCCAATAAAACCAGTAGTATACTATTTGTTTTCTTCATGGTGTAATATTTAAATTTTTGGTTGTTTTCTATTTTAGAGGTGCATTTTTACCAGCATCAAGCAAAATAGTTTCAGGCGTATTTTAATGTTGTTCAATGTAGAGTTCAAGTGTATAAACAATTTATTATCAAGTAAATACCTCACCCCAATCCTTTCCAAAAGAGAGGGAGCTATTTAAAACTGTCGTTTTAAAATTAAAAGGCTGTAGTTTAGTGTAGTGTGTCTTAAACTACTTGTTTTAAATAATTAAAATTCAGCACAGTAACCTAACCTAAATCCTTCCCAAAGGAAAGGACTTAAAATTCCCTTACTATTGGGAAAGGTCAGAAATAGATTTAAATATTGAAATGTAACTATCATTGCCAGATCATACTATAGTCCATCAAAACAATAGTTGAGATAGATAATTATATTTCAAACAATTTATTATCAAGTAAATACCTCAACCCAATCCTTTCCAAAAGAGAGGGAGCTATTTAAAACTGTCGTTTTAAAATCAAAATAATTGACGAAATACATAATTACTATTTGGACGGTGTAAATACCTCCCTCCAGTCCTTTCCACTTCGACAGGCTCAGTGCATCATAAAGGAGAGTGAGCTTACTTCCACAAGCTCAGCACAGGTTTCAACACAGTTGTTTTGAAATCAAACCAATAGTTGAAATAAAGAATAATAGGCCGGACAAAATGAATTTTTGCACGACCTGCTATTTTAATATTTGAAAAACTCAAGCCTGATTAATTAGATAGTTCTTCGTTGAGTTCCCAGATATAAGACCAGGAAGTGTCCACTGCAGTCAACCATTTATCCATCATTTGGGCAGCTTTTTTATCGCCTTTGGCTTTCTTATAAACCTCAAAGACGCTATCCCGCTTGTCATCCTCATCAATTGCTGCATAACTAGAAAACACGTCGGTGACCATATAGTCAGGTGCATCTTTTCCACCGCCCATAAAGCTGTACCATTGTCCTCTAGGCTCACCTTCCACCGCGGTAAGAGTCTCGGTCATTTCCTTGATAATCTCAGAAAAGGCTATGCCGTTCTTCACCCTAAAATAAGTGACCCACACCAGTTTAGTATCCGCACTGGCACTCTTTTTACTCCACTTGGTCAACCCCTTGGTAATGTTATAATCGATTTTTTCTATGTGAGGCGCTATAAAGGTTGTGAAAATCATCCTACAGGATTTGCTCGCTTCCGCGGTTTCCTTGTCCATTTCGGCCCAATTTACCATGTTGCTGGAAATACCATAAATATTTCCCGCTCCCTGTACCCTGGACCAGAACGACCATCTGTCGGGACCGTTTTCACTGTTATAACAAGCTTTCCACTGTTTCACTCCTTCGAGAAACTGGGCGTTATGTCCCTGTTTTACGGTAACTTCTGTAAGGTCTAGAAGTCCCTCGGTCATTTGTGCCATCGCAAATAGTGGCAGCACGATCAAAATAATAAGTAATTTTTTCATAATAAGTGATTTGATTAAATTGTTGTTTAATTGGATTTAACTATCGCAAAGTATCTAACAATTCACTGGTAATCAATCACATATTCATGTGGTTTTTGTCAAGGGCCTATTTTTTAAATCGCGATTTTCTGTACCATCACAATCTGTATTAATGAGTAGAGAACTTAATTAGGGCACGCTTTCGCGAAAGCGGAACAAGTCTTATAGATGATAGGCAGGCTAATATGTCTAGACTTCAATTGAGCACTTAACTATCTGTGGGACACGTAAGGTGTTGTGGGCAGTTTTATTCCTATTTTATTTAATCTGCCCTTTTGATTATTTGATAATCATCATTGAACATATTCAATACTTCTAAAGATGGATTCATTTCTGTTTTTTGTACGCCGCAATCAGTAAGAATCTTTGACAGATTTAGTGCTTTTTTATTTTTCCAAAATGCAACTTTGGTAAATCCAATGGCATAAACTTCATTTTTATGTTTAAAAGTTTGCCGATGATAAACCCACTTATCATCCCAGCCTTCCAAAACAATTGTAGTACTAAATTTAGTCCCTCTCTTAAGTGGTTTTTTATAGATGAATTTTTGCGAACCAAGTACTGGAAAGATTCCCTTTTTAAAGGTGTTATCGTAAAGTTGAGACCTGAATAAAACTTCAAATCTAATGAAATCCATATAGTAGAAATATTTAGAATTTGCCATATACCTTAGGGAATCACAATCCAAAATACCCACTCTTCTAACACGAGTTAGGTCAGAGTCCAATTCGATTTTTTTCCATATAAATTTTGAGCCTATATAGATGTAGAACATGTGCAACCAGTAATATATCATAAATCAATCTTTAATTCTTAGTTTACCTATTTTAGCAAAATACCGTTTCTCAAACGGCACATAATATTTTATTATCATCTAGCTCTTTCACTATTTACTTCCCAGCGGACATGTGGATTGTCACGAAATGGTAAACATAAAAATTAAGGTATTTTATCTAATTATCTGAAAGTCAGGATGCCCACATTGCCATAATACAAAAGCAAACTGGTCGGCAAAATTTGCCCAGGTGACTTCTAGGTCTTCGGTAATTGCCCTACTGATAAAAATGCCGCCCGCGCATGTTCCCATTCCTGATAGCCTAGAAGCTTGGGTAAATCCTTGTTGATTAGATAATTTGAACTTATAAATGTTGAAACGATGTTTTTTAAAATATGATCACTTTTCAGCATCTGCTAACTTCTTAGTATCAGCAAATTGTTGAAAGGCAACAATTTTTGCATCGTTCAACATCCACAGATGAGCTACTTGAACGTTAAATTCCTTACGAGTCTTTTTTGACTCGATTACATACCTTAAGGTGGCAAGTATTTTATTATCACTCATTTCATGCAGTTCAACGTTGGAAATGGCAAACGATCCATAAAGGTCTGGCATGCGGGCAAAAACCCCATTAAGTACAGCGTCTGGGCCCTACGTAAGGATTACCGTCTGCCAGGGAATTACTCTCGGCCTCATTCCATACGATCTCGGGATGCATACATCCTAGAACTGAGGGCATATCGCCAGCTGCAAAAGAATTGTAGAGTTCATTAATAATTGTCATGTTTTGATCGGTTTTCATAAATGTTGTTTTAGGTTATTAAAGTTTGTTTCACTTGGTTTTAATACTCAGCGGATAAATCATTTTTCTTGTAATTATTCAATAGGTCTTTTATTGAGAAGCTGGGATTAGTTTTGTTCTATTGACCCGAGTGGCTTCCGTTTAATTTATTTTGGTTTTTATGATCTCATTATTTTGTGGTTTATAGCACAAACTACCCACTACCATACTGAGGCAACTCATTACAAAACCATATATGGTTGGGGCGATTCTGGTACCATACATATAACAAAAAAACCAGACGCATCCACCTATAATAATCGACGCCCACGCACCCGTAACAGACGCTTTTTTCCAAAATAAGCCAAAAGTAAAAGGAGCAAAAAGACAGACTAAAATTAAACTCATTGATGCTTCTATGAGCGAGACGATATCGGCATCATCCAAGGCAAAAAAACAGGAGACGCCAGCAACCATAACAATACTCATTCTCGTGTACAAGAGCAGTTTTTTATCTGAAAGCTTAGTAGAATAAGGTTTAATAAGATTTTCTGCCAGCACGGTCGCTGGTGCAAGTAATGCTCCGCTAGAGGTACTTAAAACGGCAGAGATCAGCGCGCCATAAAAGAGTATTTGAACCGGTACATTAGTCATTACGCTTACTAGGTTGGGTATTACTCCCTGATTATTCCCGTCCCCAACGATCTCTGGATATAATTGAGCACCTGCAAGCCCTATAACGAGCGGTACGCTAGGAATAACGACCATGAGTGCTGCTCCCAGAAAAAGACCGTTGCGTGCTGCTTTTTCATTTTTGGCAGAAAACACCCGCTGATATATTTCTTGAACTGGGATGCCACCTGCAATAAAAGCCAGCAACAGTGCTATGTAGTCAGACCATTCATCAAGACCACCATTGGGAAAAATATTGAAAAATTCACTCGGCTGATTTTCAAATACGGGCACAATGCCTCCAGTCTGATCCAGTACTTGATATAATACTATAATCAGGCCCAATAGAATCATCACACTCTGAACCATATCAGTATATGCCACCGCCCACATGCCACCCACATAGGTATAAAGTACCACGATTGATGCACCCATTAAAACACCGTAATTTATAGGAATCCCCAGTACTGAATTAAACAAGAAAGCTAGTGCAACAAACTGGGCAGCAATCCAGTGCGGATAGGACAATACCATAATTATGGAGCTTACCGTCTCTATTTTTTTGTTATATCTTAACTTGAAATAATCGTTGATCGTCACAATATTCAATCGATACAATTTGCGGGCATAAAATAGACCTACTATAAATAGGCAAATACCTGAAGTTAGCGTTAGTGTAATGTATGATGAAACACCGTCGCTAATAAAATAGCCAGGATTCCCCATGATAGAGCCACTACCGAACCATGTGGCAAATAGGGTAAGAGCCACCAGGGAGGTAGATAAGCTTTTACCGGCCAGCGTGAAATCGCTGGATTTCTTAATACGCCTGGATGCCCAAAATCCAATCCCTAGCGTACACAGCAAGTAACTGATGATGAAGAAGCTAATCATGGATTATTTTCGGTTTTAAAGTCGTTGTATGGCATTATGAATTGATTGGAATAAATCTTAGTTAGAACGGGATATATTTCTCACCGTTTCAATTATAAGTTCTAAAGTCTGTGATAGTTTTGCTTTCGCGAAAGCGTTACCTCACAAATAGTTCATCGATAGGTTGCCACTTTTTGCTCATATTTTTGAGCTCCATAATACATTCATTAATGTAAAAAATTTCCGTAGCAGTGCATTATTCCCATCCCCACAGGCAGCACTGCTCCGAAAACCTGACTTTTCCCATAATACCGCACCATGAAAAAAATACGGTATTCCAGGAAGATCACGTTACCAATAAATGGTATTGATAACGATAAACAATATCAATAAAACATGAAACTTTAATCTTTCAATAGGAATTAATTCATCTCTCATCGTTGTGTTTATTGCCTGCAAGCCTATTTTTTAAGTACGCTGTTTGGCTTTGTTTTTTATTCACTAAATTCAGTCAGCGGTACGATGGCAGGATTAAAATTCATTCCTAAATCTCTTTTTGCTGCATCGTTTTTATAGGTTGTGCGAGCACTTCCACTAGGTTTTTCATGATTCAGCATTTTGGAAATATCAGATACTTTCCAACTTTCGCTACTTAATAAATAATTTTTTCCGTGTAAGCCTTTCTTGGTGCTGGCATTATAAATCCCATCTGCCACGTCTTTAACATCCACTAGTGCAAATTCAACATCATTGTCATAAAACATTTGTATAAAGGGATTGGGAGCTATTTTATTCTTAAATAAGTACTGTAAACCTGAAGAAGTTGAATCTTCTCTGTTGGATAGGGATTTTCCCATGACACCGGTAGGTGAGACCGTTGTTATTTCAAAATCTATATTTGGATGTTCGTTGATGAACTTTTCAACGGTTTGGTTTGCAATAAATTTAGCTTGTGCATAAGGATGACTTTCTTCACTCATAAACGGAGCGTCATTTTCATCCACTGAATCGTGGGGACTCTTATTTCCAGGAGGCAATGGAAAATTTGTGTTGTAGGCAGCAACAGAAGCAATAAAAACTACTTTTTCAATCGTAGGTGTTTCATTAATTACTTCAATAAAGTTTTCAGTTCCCTTAATTGTTGGGTCAAATAATTCAGTTTTTGGGTCTTTGACATCTAATTGAAAGGGGGTTCCACCGTGCACGACGATATCACATCCCTTAACGAATTCTTTTAGTTGATTCTTATTTTCTACTTTTAAAGCAAGAATTTCAAGATTTTCAGCATTTGGTAATTTTTTTAAATGGTTGTATTTCTCTGTTTTGGAAATGTCAGTAGCAGATACCTTCACCTTAAATCCTTCCTGTAAAAATTTCTTTGTGGTATGACTTCCTATAAAGCCCGAACCACCTATAATCCCAACTGTTTTCATGTTCTCTGTTTTTTTGTGTAGTAGCTTTTTGAATTGGTGCTAAATTAATTCCAGCTGCACGTCGTGTCAACCACATATTCATGTGATATTCATTATTAAGTTGTTGTACATTTGAGACTTATGTATTCCAATAGATCCTACGTTGAAGTGTTGTAAAGCTTTTTACTTATTTATATTTCTTGTGGGCAGTTTGGGCATTGCTCAAAATCCGTCGCAAATAGATGTCCTGACTACAGAGCAGGGCCTGTTATTTAGAGACGTTAAGTCTATTGTACAGGACGCCGCGGGACTTATGTATTTTGGAACTTCTCAGGGAATCAATCGCTATGATGGATATCGATTTAAAATCTATAATAGCAGCAAAAAAGAAAACACCCATTTTATACCTGAGGAAAGTATCACCGGAGCTTTATTATTACAAAAGGAAGAACAAATACTATGGTATATGGCTCTGGATGAGCTATATCAACTGGATCTAGTCACTAATAATGTGATTTCCTTTGATCATGCAAAAGGAATCAAAGGAAAAGTGCTCAGACTTATAAAAACAACTGACGGCAATTTGTGGGCGATTACAGATGATTACTGGGAAAATCAAGATGGAAATGCCACTCAATACCTGCAAAAATATGTGAATGGTACTTTTAAAGAGGTTGCGACCGTGAATAGGAACAATCGTGGTTTCAGCCGTTTTGTTGAAGATAAAAAAGGTTTTTTATGGTGGAGTACTCCTAATGGGACTTTGAAATTTGACCATCAGGGAAAATTGATGAACACCTATGTTTTAGCAGATTATGACTGGTACGACACTAATATGAATTTTGTCGTGTCTTTTTTTGATTCTGATAATACGCATTATTATTTTCCTTACCATGGTGGGATCAACACGTTCAACGATATTAACCAAAGTTCTACCGAAATATTTCAAACGGATATCTCTTTTGATCATGCTATTGAAGATTATCGAAAATTTATATGGTTTTCCAGTCAAGGTTCATTATACCGTAAAAGTCCAGACGGAACGTTTTTAGATTACACACAAGTTCTAAAATCCAAACTGGATTTTACGATCATCAACTCGTTATTTATTGATGCGAGCAATCTACTATGGATTGCCACTAATAATGGGTTGATCAAAATACGGCTAAAGAAAGAGGTTTTTGACACAATTTTTACCACAGATAGCAACGGATGGGGAAATACTACGAGAGGAATTTTTGAAGATGCAGATGGGATCCTGTACGCGATGTGTGAAAGCAGCGAAGCGCTTTTCTTGCAAAGAAAACCAGGCGTAATGGACACGCTACAATTAAAGTCAGAAAACGGACAGATGGAGCAATTAAATCATGCTTCTACATTCTTTGTACTTGATGACGTTAAAACCTCAGTGTACACTACGGGAAAGTCACTTTTAAAAATTGACCTAAAATCTGGTAGGGTAAAAGATTATAGTGAATTTACTTCCATTAATAGTGCTTATAAAAATACTCCCTTACTCAAACTCAGGGATGGCAAGCTTCTTTTTGGCAATAGTTTGTCTAGGTTGATGCTTTTTGATCCAGTGACTGATAAAAGCAATCTAGTCGTTGAATTGAACAACGATTATGATAATATATTTAATTTTAAGTACTTCCTTCAAAGCAAACAAAAGGATATTATATGGATAGGAACGGAGGATAATGGCTTGTTGAAATTTAATAGTAACGGTACCATTGAACGCATGTATGATGTGAATTCAAATCCGCAATTGTCAAAGAACCACGTACTTGTCCTAGAAGAAGATCTAGATGGGAGTTTATGGATAGGAACTTACGGTGGAGGACTCAACCATCTCTCAAGCGATGGAAAAACAATAAGGGAATATACTAATGCAAGCGGTTTACCTGATAATAACGTAGTAGGAATACTGACTGATACGGACAATAATTTATGGTTGAGTACTTACAATGGGCTCTCATTTTTTGACAAAGAAACTGAGGTCTTTCGCAATTTTTATGAAGAAGACGGATTGTCGCACAACGAGTTTAACTATTCCTCGTTTCTAAAAACGGAAGGCGGAGATTTTTATTTTGGTGGGATGAATGGAATTAATAAATTTAGACCTGAACATATCACGAGAAATTTTGAGTCACCTCATTTATATATTTCTCATGTTTCTAAGTACAATAATAGGAGTAACAAAACGGTTGAAACTGATTATTCACAGTCTAATTTCACAGAAGTGATATTATCTCCTTATGATCAGTATTTTGAAATAGGGTGGAGTATGCCCAGCTATTTTCAAAACCAAAAGAACACCTACAGCACAAAACTAGAAGGCTTTGAAGATCGCTGGTTTTATCAGGGAAATACTCCATCTGTACGCTACAACCAGCTGCCCGCTGGAAATTATGTGCTCAAAATAAAAGGCAAGGACGCAAGAGGAAATGACAGTGCTACCATTCTATCTATTCCTATTGTGGTAAAGCAAATATTTTATAAAAAGTGGTGGTTTATAGCACTTGTCCTGGCGCTAATCATCACAATGATGTATGCGATCTTTAAATATAGGTTTAAACAAGCGCTCGCCATTGAACGGTTGCGTACAAGAATATCCAGCGACCTGCACGATGATGTGGGATCCTTACTTTCCGGTCTCGCCATGCAGACCGAATTGATGGAAATCAACGCCAGTGAGGCAGATAAATCAAAACTTGAAAAAATAGCAGGAATGAGCAGGAGCGCAATCTCCCAAATGCGTGATCTCGTGTGGAGCATCGATAGTAGGCGGGAAACCACCAATGACCTCATAGAAAGAGTCCAAGAGCTTGCAGAAGAATTACTGTTGCCCAGAGAAATATCATTCCAGTTCACCCATGACAATGTAAAATATCCCAACCGCAAACTGGCCGCCCAGGTAAAACATAATATCTTTCTCATCTACAAAGAGGCGATCACTAATATTTTGCGCCACTCAGATGCTGATCATGTGGTTATTACAATGAGTAATCGTGCAAACGGATGTACATTTTCAGTAGAGGATAATGGAAGCAAAAAAGAGAACTATAAATCAACAGGATTAGGACTGTCTAACATGCAAATGCGAGCAAAAGCCATTAAGGCAGACCTTTCCTTTGAAATGGAAAATGGGTTTACCGTATGTCTTAAATTACCTTTCGATCTATAGTACAGTTACTCACATTTCCTTTGTTGGATTTATTTGAGCTTGCAGTAGATAATATGTCCATAATTTCACATCAAGATGTGATAGGACTCAAAGCAATACATCCTTAACTTTAAAAAAAGTCAAAATCAAAGAATTACTCATAGTTCAGTTGTCTTATAATGAAGAACATCCAGCTTATAATTATTGAAGATGATGCGGTCATACAGGAAAGTCTTAGGGATTTCTTTGATGGGACCAACGGATTTCATTGCGCTTTGATTTCGTCATCGGTAGAGGAATTTATTGCAGACTTTAATGAGTTAGAGATAGCTCCAGACATTTTATTATTGGATATTAATCTCCCTGGCATGTCGGGCATTGAAGGTATTCCATTGCTGCTCAATGAATTGCCGGCATTGGATATTATTATGCTCACAACATTTGAAGATAGTGACAGTATTTTTAAAGCATTGAGTGCTGGAGCCTGTTCTTATCTATCCAAAAGAACACCCTTAAAAAAAATCAAGGAAGCGGTCGAGATCGTCTATAACGGTGGATCGTACATGTCACCATCAATTGCCAGGAAAATAGCCAACCATTTCAATCCCAGTACGCCCCAGAAAAATCTGCTTACCCCTAGGCAAAAAGAAATAGTTGCCGAAATAGTCGATGGAAAAAGCTACAAAATGATCGCTGAAAAGTTATTCGTATCTATTGACACGGTGCGCAGTCATATTAAAAATATCTATAAAACCTTAGAAATCAATTGTAAGGCACAATTAATTAAGAAATCCTATGATAATGAAATATGATTAGGTAATTAGTTAATTTACGACATGAATTAAGTTATGATTATTGACTGTTATGATTCTGCTTTCGCGAAAGCAACATTACACAGACCCACATAACTTGGGAAATAGTTGTCTCTTGCTTACAGATAAGTTCCTATTCTAGAGAGCTTCTAATCATCCCTCATTAAAAAAGGCCACCGTAAGGCAGCCTTTTTAAGATTTATCGTTCCTAATAGTAAGATACTATCACGATAATTAACTCTTGGCTTTTCGATTCAAGCGATCTTCGGCCATATCATTCAATTTTGTATCGGCTTTGTATTCTTCGTCTAGGGTAGTTTGGAGCATTTTGGCAATATCATCATGGCCCAGTTCCTTGGCAAATCTAGCGGCAGTCCCGTAACCAGAAATTTCATAATGTTCCACCCGTTGAGCCTCCGCAATAAGTCCCGCGTCTCGTACTTCTTCAGAAGCGTCTTCTTTAATAAAACCTTCTGCCTCTTTAATAAGCCCTTTCATGGCGTTACAGGTTTCTCCCTTAGGATCAATGTCCAGCTGCTTACAGATTTTTTCCAGACGCTTTTTTTGTTCTTTCGTTTCTTCCAGATGGTCTTCAAAAGCCTTTTTCAACTTCTTGTCGTGGGCATGTTCGGCCATTTTGGGAAGGGCGTCGATCAGTTGGGTCTCTGCACTGTAAAGATCCTTCAACTGGTGCTCAAATAATTGTTCTAGGTTTTTCATTGTGAATGTTTTAAATAATTAGTTGGTTAAAGATATGTTTTTTGTAGGTAGTTTCCGTCGTGATTATTACTACATTAACTAAGAACGTTAAGTAATTTAAAAACTAAAAATCAGTAGTTCCAGAAAGATTGGAACTAGTAGAATCAATTAGAGGTCTCAATTTCAGACCGTTATTTCAGATCATTCATTTATTTTCTTCTTTGTTTTCATTTTTGCCTTCACCTTCATTTTGGTTTTCTTTCACGTTCTCCGTCTTTTTTTCCTCCTGCTCAACTTCTTCCTGGCTTATTAAATAATGATCCTTTCCCAGTCCCACGATGGTGATTATGTTTACTACGGTAGAATAGAGTAGCAAAATCACCGTAACCATCAACCCACACAACACGGAACTGAAGAACAACGTGATCCAATATATGTATGCAAACCAATCAGTCGGTACATTATTAGACTCTGTGATTGGGATATTGAACAACTGAAAAAGAATTAGAGCACCCACAAATAGCACCGTGTCAAATTTTGCGATATTAAGAACTTGGTTGTAATGGGCGGCTTTGATCTTAGATTTTGTTCCCGTGCTTATCCCCAATAAAGTGAGCAGCAGTGCCAGTATCGTCGCAGATGATAGCACTATGGTATTGCACAACATTATAAAACCTGAAAGTGAGGATTCTATCAATGATATTGCCTCATAACCCGAAATGTCACCCAATACAAATGCTCCCAGTCCCGTGAAAATGGTGGTAGCGATACCTCCGTATATGGATAATTTATTTCTTATGATAAAATCTTTGAAAGCCATTGCTGTCTTTAATGATGAGGTTAATATTTGAAATTTTTAAATGAGCTGCATATTTTCAAAACATTGTATTTAAAATCTAAGTTTCTTTTTGTTCAGGTTTAATATTAATTTGAAATATGGTTAATAGTTTCGCTTTCGCGAAAGCGGAACGAATAACTAAAAATAGACAGGTAAAACTTCCATCATGAGCATCGATTAATGTCGATCAACCAATAGGATTATGAGTCATAACTTATCTCCATGACCTCAAACTCACGGTCTTCCCGAGCCAGTTTCAAGACCGCTTTTTCACCCACTTTCTTATTGGTCAGCAAACGCGCGATGGGGGAGATGAATGAAATTTTGCCCTTGGAAATATCTGCCTCGTCCACCCCTACGATTTGGTAGCGCTGTAAGGCTGCTTCATTGCCTATTTTTAAGGTAACCGAGGCTCCAAAGCGCACTTCATCCTTGGGCTGTGTTTTTAGATCTACCACTTTTGCAAGGGAAATGCGCTGATGGAGCAACTGCAATAGAGCGTTTATATGATTGAGGCTTATGCGGCGCTCGCTCTCATTGTTCGTTTCTATTTGATCTCTTTCACTTATAAGTGACTCTTGTTCTTCCATGAGTTCATTCAACCCTATTTGAGTTACATAATTGGTAACATTCTCAGGCAGATCTGCTCTGGGAGGCACGATGGGTATTTCTTCTTGATCATTTTCCTTTACAAATCCTCTGCTCATAGTTCCATGGTTCTAGTGATTATAAGTTTACATATTTTGAAAATTATTTTCAGTAAATATTTTATTAAAATCTTTGAATGCGAGAATCCGGTGTTTGCAGGTAAATTTTTTGGGCACTTGATATTATGATAATAATTTGACCCAAAAAAAATGCGGTTTCAATTGAAACCGCATTTTTCACAAAGTTTTTTAGGTTATCGTTTTAAAGCAAAATGTCCTTTAAAACTGCGACCATCGCCCAGCTCTACCAGATACCAATAATCACTGGACGGCATGGGATTACCATTGAACGTCCCGTCCCAACCTGCACCGGTGGCACTTATCTGTTTAAGTAGTTTACCTTGACGATCAAAGATATAGATGATCGCATCTGGAACGGTACTGGCGGCAATAATCTGCCAGGTATCATGGAAACCATCTTGGTTAGGAGTGAAGAAGGGCGGTCCACCTATGATCACCACATCTTTGGAAACCGTTCCACAGCCATTGAGATCCATGACATAAACCGTGTAAAATCCAGGATATAGATCATCAAAAACAGGACTTTCCTGATAAACAAAATCGTCAAGAGAATACTCATAATCTCCGGGACCCTCTACGGTAACGGTGATTTTATTGGTCTTCACCTCAAATTGCTGTACCTCTAGCTCGGTAATGGTAGCAATATCCGATTCAATAACCGTTATAGTTGCCGTGCTATCACAATCATTTGCATTGGTTACCGTAACTGTATATTCTCCACCACTTGTAACATCTATCCTGCGGGTGGTCTCTCCAGTTGACCATAGATAGGAGGAAAAACCACCTCCTGCATCAATGGTTTCGGGAACTCCCGCGCAAATGGTGATCGGCCCCTGATTTCTGATAGATGGACGACTGAATACATCCAGCATGAAGAAAGAGGTGTCATGACAGCCATTGAATGAATTGTTCTCTATCCTGGCGTATATGATCTCTGAGTCATTTACATTCTCATAATTTGCAGGTAAGGGATTTTCTCTATTATCTGCATCATCCTGACTTCTGTGATAACTAACTGTGTAAAGACTACTATCCTGACCATTCAATATGGCAGCATCCTGACTGCTTAGATCAAAGAGTTCCCTACCATCGAAAGGCTTATCATCACAGGCCGATAAATCATCGGCAACGAAAGCCGTGGGCTGTGGCTCAATTAAAATGGTAAAGTCGGTAAAATCTGGACAGGTAGGATTGAGTACAGCCTCCATTCTCACATAAATACGTTCTGGCGTTAAAGCGGTGCTCGGATAAGGCTCTTGAAGTTGATTAGTAGGCACGTTTGCATCTGCCTGAGAACCGTAGAACGTAATATCAAAATCTGCGGAATCAAGGCCATTCAATACCTGCGGCTTAACATCACTCAGTTCAAAAAGTACAGTTCCATCGTTGCTAGGATCATCGCATTTTACAATGTTGTCCACTTGACCAGCTACCGGTAGCGGACTTATCACAAAGTCAAAACTGGTGGTATCTGCACAGTTCTCATTGTTTACATTAAATACTCTCGCAAATATTGTGGGAGTAGCCCTGGTAACCGTATATGGACTGCTAAGTGGGTCGTCCCCAGATGTAGCATCTGCCTGACTTGCATGAAAGCTCACATCATAATCAGGGTTGGTTTGTCCATCAAGGATATCTGCTCTGTAATCTGCAAGGGTTACATCCTGGACACCATCATTTGAAACATCGTCACACACTATAATAGAAGCAACTATCCCAGCAGTAGGAGTGGGGTCTGCAAATAGCGCTAAGGTTTCAACATCTGCACATAGTCGGTTGGTATTACTTTCAATTCTAACGTGCAATACGGTAGAAGGTGAGGTGTAATCTAACGGAAGCGGAGTAGCTCCATTTAAACTTCCCAAGTTAGCATCTGCCATGGAGGTAAAGAATTCTACGTTAAAATCAGCTCTGTTTTGGGTATTTAAAATCTGATTTCTGCTCGCTCTTAAATCAAATATCGCAGTTCCATCATTATCATCATCACATTCCCTGTAATCATCCATCGCATTTGCAACGGCCTGCTCATTTAAGTTGATAATAAATGATTGAGTTGTAGAATTACAGGTTTCATTATTAGGATTATCCACTCTTATATATATAGTTGTGTCTCCCAGACTTACATCATAATTAGTGGGCAGGTCTGGCGTTCCGTTAATGGCATCATTTAGACTTGCATGATAGCTTACATTAAATACTGCACTGGATTGCCCATTTAAAACTACAGAGTCAAATTGACCAAGATTAACAGTCTCAACCCCATCATTAAATTCATCGCATATTCTAAATGTGACAGGAGCTCTTGCTGTGGGTAGTGCGTCAATGATCAGATCAAACGAAGTTGTTTTTTCGCATTCTCTGTTATCATTATTTTCAATTCTAGCAAAAATTGTTTCACCAGTACTGTTATAATTGTCTGGTAGGGGAGTTGCGCCATTCAAGCTACCTAAATCAGCATCTGCTTGCGAGGTAAAATATTCAACTGAAAATTGAGCATTGCTTTGAGTGTCCAGTATTTCAGTATCTTTTGATGAAAGAATAAAAGTTTCTGAGCCGTTATTCCCTGTGTCGCACAACCTGTATTCTGAAATAGCATTTGCAACTGCTTGCTCAGAGACGTTTATCGTAAATGATTGAGTAGTTGAGCGACAGGTTTCATTATTGGGATTGTCAACTCTTATAAAGATTACCGTATCTCCTAGGTTTACATCATACGGAGTGGACAGCTCGGGAGTTCCCATATCAGCATCGTTCTGGGAAGCATGGTAGGTTACATCAAAATTGGCAGCGGACTGCCCTGCAAGAATAACTGTATCAAACTCTGCGGCTAGATCAACAGTTTCCACGCCATCATTAAGTTCATCACACAATCTGTAGGTAGTAGGAGCTGTAGCTGATGGTAGATCATCTACTATTAATGCAAAACTTGTCGTGTCATGACAGGTTCTATTATCATTATTTTCAATTCTTGCAAATACCGTTTGTCCTGCACTGCTGTAATTATCTGCCAGGGGAGAGGCACCGCCTAGACTACCCATGTCTGCATCTGCCTGAGAAGTGAAATATTCAACACTAAATTGTGATGGGTCTTGACCATCTAAAACTTCTATATCCCTTGATGGAAGATCAAAGCTTTCAGCACCGTTATTTGATATGTCGTCGCACAATCTATATTCTGCAACGTTATTAGCTTCTGGTACTACGTCTAGGTTAATCGTGAAACTGGTAGTGTCAAAACATACCTCCTGTGCACTATCATCAATTCTTACAAAAAATGTGGTTGTTCCAGTAAGATTAAATGGAGATGATTGGTCATTGATATCATCATCGGCATCGCCTTGTGATAAGTGATAAGTAATCACAAGGTCTGGATTAGTTTGTGAACCTCGTACTATTGGATCAAAATCTGTAAGTATAAGATCTTCCGTATTGTTATTTCCAACATCACATATAGCCTGATCCATTACAATGTTAGCAGTCGGCTTATCACTCACGATCAAATCTACAAAAGTTGTAGTAGGAGGACAGGCATTTGCTCCGATCTGCTCCATCCGTATAAATACGCGCTCGCCATCCACTTGCTGATTCACATAAGTAGTAGGATTAGGGATTTCAGTACCACCACTTGCGGCTAGAGCAGCTGTTTCATGGTAGGTAATTGTAAAGTTGGCCGGGTTGCCACCTCCAGTTATCTGATCTTCAAGGGAAGTAAGGTCAAATTCAGCAAAACCATTATCGTCAGTCTCACAAATGATAAAATCATCAGGTTGCTGCGCACCGTTTCCAGTTCCTACCTCTACATCAAAACTTGTAATTTCAAAACAACGATTGTCTGCTGATGAATTAATATTTGTGATCCGCGCCCATACCG
Source organism: uncultured Flavobacteriaceae bacterium (assembly GCA_963836885.1). Classification (GTDB taxonomy): domain Bacteria; phylum Bacteroidota; class Bacteroidia; order Flavobacteriales; family Flavobacteriaceae; genus Nonlabens. Next base: position 16,940 of record CAWILF010000022.1, read on the forward strand.
TAGTTGTTCCCACTGGGAAATCTTGTGGCTGAGTAAGGGATGTTCCATTATTTTCTGCAATAGTCTCAGTTGCATGATAGGTAACCACAAATTGCGCTGGATCTTGCGACCCTAATAATTGAGGAGTCTCAATAACGCTCAAGTCTCTAGTTGCTATACCATCACCATCATCGTCGCAAATAGCAACGCTCGTAATGGGGTTTGCGACCACAGGGCTTTCAAAAATCTCGATGACCTGTGTGGTAGTTTTTACCAGATTAAAACTAGTAACCTCGAGTGTTACAGTAAAATTTCCAGGTGAAGCATAGGTATGAGTAGGATTCTCTAATGCACTTGTCGTTCCATCACCAAAATTCCAAGCAAAAGTAGGCGCTGGAGTGGTACAGAAATCACTTGCTGATGAATCAAATTCTATAGTGGAACCTCCACAAAAGTCCTGCCTTATAGTTCCACCGGTTCCACCTGCCGTATCCGGATTTGAAGTGGTAAACTGAGGCGTGAAAAAATGATGTTATAAAAGGAGGTAGTCCTTCACGTGACATACTTCCAGTTTCTCAATCTTAATCCATTTCTGATATAAGTCGCTCCATTAAGAACAGTCTGGATTATTAATAACTCCTAAAAATTGATGACAAGCTCTTGCCACATAAATTTTTTGATCAATTCCTAATTGTAATGCTCCACGTATTTTCTCCATTCCAGCTCCATAAAACAATTGGACTATTTAATCCAGCAGCAGAATTAAGATTGCCATACTGCAAAATCCCTCTTGACTCATTCGCGCCACAACCATTCCCACCACTGCTAGAATTAACATCTAGATATAAAATTCTTGAATTAGGTGAAAACTCGACGCCATAAGCACTTGTATACGGCGAAGTTATCTGTAGCTCCCTTTGATTAGAAACTCTTCCAGTAGCGTTGTCAAAATCAGCTATCACAGCACCATCTCCAACCGATGTATTGCCCAGCATAGTTCCTTCTGGATTAAACTTAATAGTTCCTCTTGGATCTCCCAAAGTACTTGGTATGTTGAAATATACTGGACTAGGGTTTACAGCTCCACCACCTACTCTAAAGGCTTGATATTCATTGTCTGCATAAGTCATTACCCAGTAAGATTTGTTATCTGCATGTAATACGGCACTAATTTTTTCATGAGCACCACCACCTCTTACATTAATATTTTTTCGATTAGCCACTTATCTCGCCTAAACCTCCATTGGGTGCCATATCAACAATACTGTACTTGACCCCATTAGGTACCACCAAAATCATCTACGGTAAAAATAAAGTAGATTTCAGAATTAGTAAGATCGGGAACAATAATAGCAGATTGTGCGGCCGAAGAATCTCCTAATAGCCCTGTACCATTTGCCATCACTGCGCCAGTCCTGTTCCAAACTGTAGTCCCGTCACTATAAAATTGCAGATTTCCACATGCATCCGAAATAGAGGAACATCCTTCAATAGTGTTTAAGGATCCAGTTTGATTTGAAACGGGCGTTCCGTTGTTAAAATCAGCGACCGCATTCTCTCCAAAAAACCACCACGCGGCTTCTCCTTGGCTCATTCCTATGCAGGGAAGTAGGAAAAGCACTATTAAAATTAACTTTTTCATAAGGGAATTTTAGGCTCGTAAAATAACAAATAGTTAACTATTATATCACAATACAGTTATTTTTTTTCAAACAATTAACGGTGAGTGAGGTTAAATGCTATTGGGAAGCTTCAAATATATAGATGGCAGGTACTTTGTGCAGGTCGGGAATGTTTTGTTTCCATCGATCCACGGTCTGCATTTTAATAACTTCACTTGTAAGACTTATATTACTTGCTATGCACAGTCTTGTGCTGCCGGAAAGGTTTGATAATAGCTCTTCAATGAGCTTGTTGTTGCGATAGGGAGTTTCTATGAATATCTGGGCCTGATTAAATCTACGCGAGTGGTTTTCCAGATCTTTGATTGCTTTTTTGCGCTCGCCACGTTCTATGGGGAGATAGCCGTTAAATGCAAAATTCTGTCCATTGAGCCCGCTGGACATCATTGCCATTAATATGGAACTAGGTCCAACGAGTGGCTTTACTCTTATGCCCTTTAAATGTGCTATTGCTATTACTTCTGCTCCGGGATCTGCGATTCCAGGTACTCCTGCCTCACTCATCAATCCCATATTTTTCCCCTGTAAACAAGGTTCTAAAAAACTGGGAAGTTCTTCTGATGCCGTGAATTTATTAATCAATGAAAACTGGAGCTGCGGTTGGGGTTTGGACGGGTAGATCGCCTTTATAAATCGTCTTGCCGTTTTCTCATTTTCTACGATGTAATCATCTATTTGCTCTACGGCTTTCCTCACACTTAAGGGCAAGACCTCTAGATGGTTTACATTTCCCAGGGTCACGGGTATTAAATATAGAATTCCTTTTTCTGTCATTGAGCGGGTTGTTTGTGGTGGTCTCGCTTTCGCGAAAGCGGAACTATTTAACTTCTAATCGTCTAGATAGGTAATGCGGTAGCGGTCATGAGTTCTTATGTACTGCTCCACGAGGTGCCTCCCATCTGCTTTTTGCTCAATGGGAATGATGATCTGATTCAATATCTGGCGGTCCACTATTTGAATCTGGAGGTTTGTAAATGCATATCCCTGTAAGATCCCTTTTGAGAAATATAGAATTCCTTTTTCAGTTGCCGTCCTACCTTTACCACTTACGACCAGGGATTTTTCAACCAATGAATACTTGGTTATTATTTCATTGATATGACTGTTGTAGTTTTCTTTATCCTTATGCAAGCTATTGGAACTGCTGGCGCAACTGGAACATTCCCTATCAATATTGCTGTGAGATGTACAAATGTGCTCTTTTTCTGCAAGTTTTTCTACAAAGGTCGTCGCAGCTTTACGACTGGAAAAGGTTAGGGCATAGCTATGATCTGATTGAGCTCTAACTACATTGAGGCATAAAAATCCCGACGAATTGAAGGAGGTCGTGATGGCGTGATTGTAGAGGCGTTTTCTTCTTTTTCTATTAAGTTTTGGTTCAATAGAGGTAATGGCCTCGTGTTCCTTGATCGCTGCAATGAGTTCATTACCAGTCTTGTCAAAGGTAACTTCTTGAATTTCCTTCCTTAGCTGTTTATCAATCCTGGTAGATTTTGTAAAGTGTCTATTGATCTGGGTCTTGATGTTTTTTCCCTTTCCTATATATATGATACGATCATGGTTGTCGTAGATATAATAAACGCCCAAAACGGATGGAATGGTGTCCAGGAGCGTCTTAAGATTGGGTGCCAACTTCAGTCTCTCCTTGCGTTTAAGACTGGCCTGCATAATGCTCTTATCCAGGTCTTTGTTCAATAATAACCGGAAGAGTTCCACGGTGGCGAGTGCGTCACCGGTAGCCCTGTGTCTATTTGAAATGGGAATGCCCAGTGATCGTACCAGTTTGCCTAGACTGTAACTGGGTGCATCGAGCAACAACTTTTGTGAAAGCTCTACCGTGCAGAGCGTACTGATATTAAAATCATAGCCCAACCTTTCAAATTCCATTTGAAGCATTCTCAAGTCAAACTCTGCATTGTGTGCTACAAGCACGGCGTCCCTGGTGATTTCAATAATACGTTTTGCGACCTCAAAAAACTTGGGAGCGCGCACGAGCATCTTATTATTGATCCCGGTAAGTTTAGTTACATAAGCATCAATGGGTCTTTCTGGGTTAACGAGACTTGCAAACTGATCAACAATTTCATGACCGTCAAATCTGTAGATGGCTACCTCGGTAATTCCTTCTTCATTGAACTTTCCCCCAGTACTCTCAACATCAACTATGGCGTACAAAGGCGATAATTTTCACTTTTTAAAAAATACAATCTTCTCAATGGAAAACAGGTTTATTTTAAATAATTGCTATTTAATATTTTGCTCCGTATATTTCTGTGTAGAGATTTTGGTACCGCTCCTTGATATTACGTCGCTTTAATTTCATGGTTGGGGTAAGGTGTTCAGCTTCAATAGTCCATTCCTCTGGCGTCAGCCTGAATGTTTTAACACGTTCCCATTTGCCAAATTTCTCGTTGTGCTGCTCGATTTCCTTTTCTATGCGTTGCACGACTTGTTCATTAGAGCAAAGATCCTTCAGGTCTGTATAGCTTATCTTTTTGCGGTCTGCCCATTCTTTCAGGAACTCAAAATTAGGCTGGATCAACGCAGCGGGCATTTTCTCGCCCTCACCTATGACCATGATCTGTTCTATAAAACGGCTTTGCTTCATCGTATTTTCAATGAGCTGGGGAGCAACATACTTCCCTCCAGAGGTCTTGAACATTTCCTTTTTGCGATCTGTTATCTTAAGGAAGCCGTCTTTGTCAATTTCACCTATATCTCCCGTATGGAAGTAACCCTTGTCATCTATTGCTTCTGCCGTCTTTTCTGGATTTTTATAATAGCCCAACATGCGTTGGGGACCGTTGATAATAATCTCACCATCCTCTGCGATGATCACATCGGTGTCCGGCAGTACCTTTCCTACCGTTCCTATTCTAAAACCGTGGTTGCGCATATCGTTAACAGATATTACGGGACTGGTCTCGGTAAGGCCATAGCCTTCCATGACTGGGACTCCCGCAGCATTGAATACTCGCGCCAGTCTGGGTTGTAGCGCTGCGCTACCACTTGCAATGGCTCTAAGGTTGCCTCCCAGTGCTTCCTGCCATTTTGAAAATATGATCTTGCGTGCAATACCCAGTTTTTTCTCGTACCACCATCCGTTCTGATTATAGGGCTCCCATTCCAGTCCCAGCTCCACTGCCCAAAAGAATAATTTTTTCTTTAGTCCGGTAAGGTCGGCTCCCTTTGCGATAATCTTGTCATAGACTTTCTCCAAAAGTCTCGGCACGGCGCTCATGACCTCGGGCTGCACTTCTTTCAAGTTTTCTGAGATCGTTTCCAGCGACTCGGCAAAGTAGATTCCGGTACCTGTATATATATAAAGGTATTGCAACATACGTTCATAGATATGGCAAACGGGCAAAAAGCTCAAGGCTTTGGATTTACCCAATTCTATGGGAAGTCGGGTTTCAGAATTTATTGCGTTGCTGGCAATATTTAAGTGGGAGAGCATCACGCCCTTAGGTCTTCCCGTAGTGCCCGACGTATATATTAAGGTAGCAAGATCATTTTCAGAAATTCCATCCATGATGGCTTCCAGTTCTTTTTGGTTGTCTTTTTCCCTACCTAATTCTTTTACTTCGTTCCAGCTCTTACAGCCTTTAAGATCTATGAAACTGTAAACCTCGATCAGGGATGGAACCTGATCCTTTATTTTAACTACCTTATCATAAACTTCTTGATCTGATACAAAAACGTATTTGGACTCACTATGATTCATAACATAGGCGTAGTCTTCCTCAGATATTGTCGGGTAGATGGGGACATCCTGCGCGCCCGTTTGCATGATCCCGATATCCATGATGTTCCACTCCGTCCTGTTGTTGGAAGAAATGATGGCTATTTTGTCATCTTTCTTGATTCCCAGTTTTAAAAGCCCGCGGGATATTTCATTGGCTTGGTCAATGAAGGACTGGGTAGAAGTCTGCTCCCATTTTCCGTTCACCTTTGTGACGAGTGAATCGGGTCGAGGGTTGTTCTTTAATTGAAAATACGGGAAATCAAAAAGTCTATTGCGCTCCATGGTCTAATTTTTCGGTATGGCAAAGTAATCATATATCTTCATTTTTCAAATGTGGATTTTGGCTAATTCATAATTATCCTGAAAATTATTATTAATACGACGATTTTTTCAAGAATCTGATGGGTCTCTGGGATTATTTTTGAGAAATAAGCTTTTCGTCTATATAGATTTAATCTTTTTTTGAGGTATTAAATTAATAACGCTTTCGCGAAAGCGGAAACACTTGACTTTAATCGATAGAATTATTTACCGAAACTAAAAATAGTTATTACTTCTTCAACTATATAAATATCAATTAAATATGTATTTAAAATTGTACCTAAAAGTCATTTGTTAACAAATAATTATTATAATTTAATGTCAATTAAATAATAAGCTTATCAAAAATCAATTTTTTCAATCACTTATATAAGTAGTTTCAATTTTCGAAACAAAATTTTTAATCACCTAAACTATCATTATGAAAAGAATTACAATCATATTAAGTATCGCACTGATGCTTATAACCTCGCTATCGTCCGTGGGACAGGTAGTGACAAAAACCGTCGATGACGATACCGCAGGAACCTTGCGGGTGGAACTAAGAAATGCTTCTGTTGGCGCTACTATCAGTTTTGATCCCTCAATTGCTGGTCAGACTATTATGATTACTATGGGAGAAATTCCAATAGATCTGGCCCAGTATGTTACCTTAACCATTAATGGAGATGCAAATTCCTCAACGACCATACAGAGTAATGGAAATAGTAGGATTTTCAATGTGAGTAGTGCGGTTGCAGGTGTAATGAATATAAATGATATTACCTTTTCATCAGGAAATGCTGTCAACGGTGGAGCAATTCTGGCCAGTGGAGCGCTAAGTTCCGTAAATGTTAACAACTGTTTTTTTAACAGTAATACAGCGACTGGTGCAACTGCAGGACAAGGTGGTGGAGCCATTTTCAACGATGGATCTATACTTGTGCTAACGGACTGTGTATTCAATACAAATGCAGCTTCGGGAGCTGCTGGTAGTGGTGGTGCCATTTTAAATGCAAACGGAGGTAGCTTGACCATCAATACCTCTAGTTTTTTGGCAAACATTGCAAATAGAGCGGGAGGAGCTATTGAGGACAATACAGGTGCTACTGGCGCTCTTGTTATCGACTCTTCAGATTTTAATGCTAATTCTTCGGGATCAGCACCCGGTAATGGTGGTGCGATACACATGACCGGTGCCGGTAATTCTGCAATTTCTGATAGTTCCTTTACTGGGAATAATGCTGCTAATGAAGGTGGAGCATTATGGAATGGAAGCGGAACCATGACGGTTTCTGCTTTGACAGCTTCCATGATTTCAAACAATACCGCGAGCGGAGAAGCTTCGGCAGGAGCTATGAATCCTGGTGAAGCTGGTGGTGGAGCCATCTATAATGAAGGTGGGAATCTTGTGATTTCTGGAAATGTTACCATCTCTGGAAATTCTGCAACCGGTTCTACCTCTACGGGTGGAGCAATTTTAGTTGCTGGAGGTAGTCTTGATGCTACCGATACAGTTATCAATGGAAATGGAGCAAATCGTGCCGGTGGTGGTATAGAAGCCAACAATGGCGGTGCGGTAACTTTAATCAACGTTACCCTCAATGGAAATACCGCCGGTGTTACTACTGGTGCTGCTGCACCCGGTAATGGAGGTGGACTTCACATAAGTGGAAACAGTACGGTGGATATTACTGGCGGAACAGTAAATGGAAATATAGCAATGAGTGAAGGTGGTGGTTTATGGAACGGAACTGGAACCATGACCATTGATGCAACTACCCTTAACGGTAATACCGCAAGTGGAGCAGGATCAGACAATGGAGGTGGAGCTATCTACGCCTTGAATGGTGGATCTCTCAACATTTTGAACGGTGCCATTATTACAAATAACATAGCCGATGGAGCCTCAGGTTCTGGAGGTGGATTACTTATTGATGCCGATGCAAGTCTATCTGTTGACGCTTCAACAATTTCCTCAAATCGTGCAAATCGCGCAGGAGGTGGGATTGAGATTAATGCCGGTACTGGTACTATTACATTAACTGATGTTGCCCTTAACAACAATAATGCTGGTGTAGCACCGGCGGTGGCCGCTCCTGGAAATGGTGGTGGACTTCATATTACAGGAAATCAGGATATAACTATTACTGGTGGAACAGCCAACAATAATACTGCTGCAAACGAAGGTGGTGGATTATGGAATGGATCTGGAACAATGAATTTAGGAGGCAATCTAAGCGTAAATAGTAATACAGCCGCTGGAGAAGCATCTGTTGGAGCTATGAATCCAGGTGAAGCTGGTGGAGGTGGAATCTACAATGAAGGAGGAAGTCTAATTCTAACAGGAACTGTAAGTGTCAACTCAAACACCGCAACTGGATCGACCTCAACAGGTGGTGGTATTCTAGTAGCTGGCGGAAGTCTCGATGCTACTGGGACAACTATCAATTCTAACGAGTCCAATCGAGCCGGAGGAGGAATTGAGGTTAACAATGGAGGTTCTGTTGTATTAAATACGGTTACACTTAATGCAAATGCAACTGGCGTTGTGCCAGGAGCGGGAGCACCTGGAAACGGTGGAGGTCTTCACGTGAGTGGTAACAGCACCGTAGATATAACTGATGGAACTGTTAACAGCAATACTGCTGCAAATGAGGGCGGTGGTCTATGGAATGGATCAGGAACGATGACATTAGGCGGGAGTCTTTTTGTCAACTTAAATACTGCAGCTGGAGAAGCTTCAATGGGAGCAATGAATCCAGGCGAAGCTGGTGGTGGAGGAATATACAACGAGGGCGGAGATTTAGTACTTACAGGAACTGTAACAGTTTCTGAAAATAATGCAACAGGTTCAACCTCAACTGGAGGAGGAATTCTAGTTGCAGGTGGTAGTCTTAATTCAACTGGTGCTACGATCACCTTGAACGGTGCCAACCGAGCAGGAGGAGGAATTGAAGCAAACAGCGGTGCTTCCATTGACCTTACTATGGGTTCACTAAATGGAAATACCGCAGGAATATCAACTGGAATTGGAGCACCTGGAAATGGTGGAGGTCTTCATATAAGTGGTAACAGTACAGTAAATATCACAGGCGGTCTCGTAAATGCAAATATCGCAGCAAGTGAAGGTGGTGGTTTATGGAACGGTACAGGAACAATGACCATTGATGGGACTACTCTTAGATCGCAACACAGCAAGTGGAAACGGCCCAGACAATGGTGGTGGAGCAATTTATGCGCTTAATGGCGGATCAGTAAATATATTGAGCGGTACTAGCATTACTAATAATGTCGCTGACGGAACTTCTGGTTCAGGAGGTGGACTATTGATAGATGCTGATGCCAGTCTTTCCATAATTGGATCAATCATCTTTGGAAACCGTGCAAATCGTGCCGGTGGAGGAATTGAAATTAATGCAGGAAATGGTGTCAGTTACCTTGACCGATGTAGCATTAAATAACAACAATGCAGGTATTGCTCCTGCGGTGGCCGCTCCTGGTAATGGAGGTGGTCTTCATATAACTGGTAATCAAAATATCACGATTACTGATGGTTCTACCAATAATAATACTGCTGCAAATGAAGGTGGTGGTCTTTGGAATGGATCTGGTATAATGAATTTAGGTGGAGATCTTACAATTACTTCAAACTCAGCTGCTGGTGAAGCTTCAGCAGGTGCTATGAATATAGGTGAAGCTGGTGGTGGTGGAATCTATAATGAAGGTGGTTCATTAGTAATTACTGGAGATGTTGAAATTGCCTCAAATACTGCTTCTGGTTCAACTTCTACGGGAGGTGGAATTTTAGTAGCCGGTGGAAGTCTTGAAGCGACGGGAACAATTATAACGGTCAATGGTGCAAATCGAGCTGGTGGTGGTATTGAAGCCAATAATGGAGCAGCTGTTACCTTGACCAACGTTATTTTAAATGATAATACCGCTGGAGTTGTAACTGGCGCAGGCGCTCCCGGTAATGGTGGTGGGCTGCACATAAGTGGTAATAGTACCGTAGATATTACAGGAGGTACTGTAAATGTAAACACAGCAATGAGTGAAGGTGGCGGTCTTTGGAACGGTACTGGAACTATGACCATAGATGGTACCACCATAGATGGCAATACTGCGAGTGGAGCAGGAGCGGACAACGGTGGTGGAGGTATCTACGCTTTGAATGGCGGGACTGTAAATATCATTAACTCTGCAACTATTGCTAATAATGTGGCCGATGGAGCTTCAGGTTCTGGAGGAGGAATTCTCGTAGATGCCGATGCAAATCTTACTGTTGATACTGCTATCATAAGAGCAAATAGAGCAAATCGTGCCGGTGGTGGTATTGAAATTGTTGCAGGAACGGGAACGATTTCCTTGACTAATACAAACTTGAATAGCAATAATGTAGGTATAGCACCTGCAGTAGCTGCTCCAGGAAACGGTGGTGGTCTGCATATCTCAGGCAATCAAGATATAACCATAACTGGCGGAACGGTAAGTAATAACGATGCAGCATCTGAAGGTGGTGGATTGTGGAATGGAACAGGACTTATGACGTTGAGCAACATCGTACTTGACAATAATTCAGCGCAGGGTGATGCTGCTGTCAACGGTGGTGGTGCGATCTATAACAACGGTGGAGACATCGATGCAAGTGATCTTACAATCACGGATAATCTGGCTACTGGAATTTCTGGTTCTGGAGGCGGGCTGTTCAGTACGGATGGAGATATAACAATTAATAACTCTGAACTATCTAACAATTCTGCCAACAGAGCAGGGGGAGCCATTGAGATTGTTGATGGCGATCTAGAAATTGACAATTCTGATATCCTGAACAACGATGTTAATGGTACGGCTGGTGTTCCAGCTCCCGGTAATGGTGGAGCACTTCATATTTCTGGAGCTGCCATGGTTGATATTGATAATAGCAATATCAGTAACAACACCGCTGCAACTGAGGGTGGTGCTTTATGGAATCAGGTGAATAGCACTATGGTGATATCCAACAGTTTGATGGATGGAAACGTTGCCAATGGAACTGCCATTGATAATGGTGGTGGAGCAATCTTCAATAATGGTGGAGCCACTGAGGTCTATGACAGCACATTATCCAATAATGATGCAAACGGTTCCAACGGTGGAGCTATTGCCAATGAAATCGGTACCTTGATCGTGGAAGTAAGTACTATTTCTACCAATACATCAACATTAGATGGTGCCGGTATATATAACAATGGTACAAGCGCAGATCTTAATGCTGTAACAGTGGCCAATAACACAGCTACCGGAAACGGTGGAGGTATCTCAACTGTTGCTGGAACATTTAATATAAAAAATACTCTGGTTGCTGAAAATACTGGATCTGCAGGAAGCAATGTCAACGGTTCTATAACCTCACTTGGCTTTAACCTAGTTGAGACGGACAACCAAGGAGCAGTTATCGCTCTAGGTTCTGACAGAGTAGGAACCACGGCAGCTCCAGAACAGGCAAATCTAGGACCTCTACAAGTTAATATTCAAGGGCTTCCTACACACGCGCTTCTTCAGGATTCTAGAGCTCAGGATATAGGAGATCCCAATGATACCTTTACAGATCAAAGAGGATTTGCAGTATTTGGTCCAGCTAGAGATGCTGGTGCTTATGAAGCTCAAATGTCCCTAGGCTTGGAAGAGCAGCTAGCTGACGGTAAGTCAAGCAAGCTTTACCCAAATCCGGTGAGCAATGGAATAGTCACCGTTGCAGTTTCAGAAAATCACGTAAGTGGTGCTTCTTACCAAGTATTTGATATGTCTGGTAAGCAACTGTTGAACGGTAATGTAACCAATGGAACAAACGAACTAAGTGTAAATGGTTTATCCAGCGGTGCGTACATTATCATGATTACTTCTAGCAGTTCTAGGGAATCACTTAGGATGTTGATCGACTAGTTTATTTGGATTTAGTTGTAGTAAAAATCCCTTTCCTTTTAATAGGAAAGGGATTTTTTTATTAGGCATATTTTGAAAAGTTACGCTTTCCTGCCTGTCGTGCCTTTGGCAGGCAGGCGCGAAAGCAAAGCCCGCAACAACCTCTCCCATCCCTTATTCTTCCACATCAACCGCATCGGTCTGATTGCGGAAAACCAATCCATTGTCAAAAGCATCAATCAATACGATACTATCCGTTGAAATCGAGCCTGAAAGAATTTCCTTGGAAAGATTGTTCATCACTTCCTTCTGGATCACCCTTTTAACAGGTCTGGCGCCATACTGCGGTTCGTATCCCTTTTCTGCAAGCCATTTGATTGCTTCTCGGGTCGCGTCGATGGTAATGCCCTGTTTTAAAAGCATTTTGGAAACTCCCCTTATTTGAAGCGCCACGATCTGTTCGATCTCTTTGCGATTGAGCGGTGTAAACATCACGATATCATCTATCCGGTTGATAAACTCGGGACGCACGCGCTGTTTCAGCGCGCTTATGACTTCCGTTTTAGTAGTTTCCATGAGGTCTTCTAGACTATCCCGTTCATTATTGAAGTTCTCAAACTTCTGTTGGATGATCTCTGCACCCATGTTGGACGTCATTATGATGATGGTGTTTTTAAAGTCGGCTATGCGACCCTTGTTGTCGGTAAGCCTTCCCTCATCAAGCACCTGTAGCAAAATATTGAAAGTATCTGGATGAGCCTTTTCTATCTCGTCCAGCAGGACTACGCTATAGGGTTTTCTGCGCACGGCCTCCGTGAGCTGGCCACCCTCATCATAACCTACATATCCAGGTGGCGCTCCGACCAGACGACTTACACTGTGGCGTTCCTGATACTCACTCATATCTATACGGGTCATGGAATTTTCATCGTTGAACAGGTATTCTGCGAGTGCTTTTGCAAGTTCTGTTTTTCCAACTCCCGTTGTTCCCAGAAATAAAAATGATCCCACGGGCCTGTTCTGGTCCTGTAATCCCGCGCGGCTGCGTCGCACGGCATCACTTACTGCGGTGATCGCTTCCTTCTGACCTACCACGCGGTGGTGGAGCTCTTCTTCCAGTCTCAACAGTTTTTCCCGATCGCTCTGTAGCATTTTGGTAACGGGAATTCCCGTCCATTTTGCAACTACCTCTGCGATGTCCTCATAAGTTACCTCTTCCTGTATAAGATTAGTGGAGCTGTCGTTGGACTCCATTTCTGCCTGAAGTGTTTTTAACCTTTCCTCAGCTTCTTTGATTTTACCGTAACGCAGTTCTGCAACTTTTCCATAATTGCCATCCCGCTCTGCACGATCGGCCTCCAGTTTATAGTTCTCAATGTCAGATTTGGCTGCCTGTATATTGTCCACCAGGCCTTTTTCATTTTCCCACTGCGCGTTGAGTTCGTTCCGGGATTCCTTGAGGTTTGCGAGTTCCGTCCGGATGTTTTTTATCTTGGTTTCATCATTTTCCCTTTTGATGGCCTCCAGTTCTATTTCCAGCTGCATGATCTTGCGGTCCAGCACATCCAGTTCTTCGGGTTTGGAATTGATTTCCATACGCAATTTTGCCGCTGCTTCATCCATTAGATCTATCGCCTTGTCAGGTAGGAATCTGTTGGTTATGTAGCGTTGCGATAACTCTACCGCGCCTATAATCGCCTCATCCTTGATCTGGACCTTGTGATGGGTTTCATACTTGTCCTTGATCCCACGTAATATGGAAATGGCACTTTCAGTATCTGGTTCATCCACGACTACTTTTTGGAAACGGCGTTCTAGCGCTTTATCTTTCTCAAAGTATTTCTGGTATTCGTCAAGTGTAGTGGCACCTATTGCCCTCAGCTCGCCACGTGCAAGTGCTGGTTTAAGGATGTTTGCGGCGTCCATCGCGCCCTGACCGCCACCAGCTCCTACGAGCGTGTGAATTTCGTCAATAAACAGGACGATGTCACCGGCACTGGTGGTCACTTCCTTGATGACGGCTTTCAGGCGTTCTTCAAATTCGCCCTTATATTTGGCTCCTGCGATAAGCGCTCCCATATCCAGCGAGAAAATCTGTTTTTCTTTTAGATTTTCGGGAACATCACCATTGACGATGCGATGGGCGAGCCCTTCTGCAATCGCGGTTTTTCCGACTCCTGGTTCTCCCACCAGCATCGGGTTGTTTTTGGTACGTCGGGAAAGAATCTGTAAGATCCTGCGTATTTCCTCATCCCGTCCTATGACTGGATCTAGTTTCCCCTGGTCAGCGAGTAGGTTGAGGTTTTTTGCGTATTTATTTAAACTGTTATAGGTTTCCTCAGCACTTTGGGAGGTTACCTTATCGCCGTTTCTCAACTCATCGATCGCTGCTTCCAGTTGCTTTTTATTGATTCCTTGATCTTTTAGGATCTGGGCGGTTTTTGAAGAACTGTTATAGATAGAGATCAATAAATGTTCAATACTTACGAATTCATCACCCATTTTGGTCGCAAGACTCATGGCATGGTTCAACATCTTGCTGGCCTCCCTAGACAGTTGGAGATCACCACCATCAACTTTGGGAAACGAGTTGATCTGACTATCGACCAGTTGTTCCACTAGTGGTAGGTTTACATTAAGCTTTTTGAAGATAAACGGCAGCACATTCTCATCGACCATAGTAATTGCCTTAAAAACATGCTCGTTCTCAATTAATTGTTGTCCAGCTTCTTGAGTAAGCTGTTGAGCCATTTGGATGGCTTCCTGTGATTTTATAGTTAATTTATTAGGATTCATCTTTGCTAATTTTAGTATTTTGAAAGAGGTAGTCAATTTATATACCGTTCGGTGTTTTGCCAAAAAGTCACCTTAATGCATCTATTTTTATGACGTATTGTCAGTTTATAATATCATTTGCATTTTATGACTCAATCTCTGTTATCTTTGTAATCTGAAAGTCGTTCCATAGCAAATATAGATGTTGTGGGTTACGCTTTCGCGAAAGCAATACTACACCAATGGGAATTATAGATAAATTTTTTAAGTCACAGCGAGATATCGCCAAAGAGGAAATAAAGGGATTGAACTGGGATCAGTTGGACTCTGTAGATCAACTGGATAACCTGATTGCCAACAGTAAAAAACGTCCCAAAGTCATTTTTAAGCACAGCACGCGTTGCGGTATAAGTCGCATGGCACTTAGCCAGTTTGAGCGAGGTCATGTGGATAATGGAGAAGATGCCGCTTATTACCTGCTTGACCTACTGGAACATCGAGATGTGAGCAGCGCGGTCGCAGAAAAGTTGAACGTGCCCCATCAATCGCCCCAGGTAATTGTACTTAACAATGGTGTTGTCGTGCACACAGAGTCGCATCACGGGATAGATATCAAAAAAGTCCAAGAAATTATTAACAACAAATAAAGAATATGAAAATTTCAAGAATATCACTGGTAATGCTGGTTTTATTTGCCATCTCGTGTAAAACGAACGTATTTACGGGCAAAAAAACCCTGAATTTTGTGTCCAACGAGTCCATCTTCCCCACGGCATTTGCACAATATGATCAATTTTTAGATGAAAATAATGTGGTCACCGGTACTGCCGAGTCAGAAATGATCAAGCGTGTGGGACAAAAAATAAAAACGGCCGCAGAGCGCTGGCTCAACGCGCTGGGCGAGGAAAAGTACCTGGAAGGCTACAACTGGGAATATAATCTGGTCAAGGATGAAAGTGTGAATGCATGGTGCATGCCTGGTGGGAAAATTGTTTTCTATACGGGAATACTACCTATCTGTGAAACCGAAACCGGAGTAGCAATCGTCATGGGCCATGAAGTAGCCCACGCTCTTGCAGATCATGGCGCGCAGCGCATGAGTGCAGCACAATTACAAGCTGTAGGTGGAGCTGCAGCTGCGGTGGGAGGCCAACTGGCGGGTGCTGGAGAATCCACACAACAAATTATCACCCAAGCCTACGGACTGGGATCGCAGTATGGCGCGATGTTGCCTTTCTCAAGAAGTCACGAGACCGAGGCAGACCGTATAGGTCTTTACCTTGCCGCCATCGCGGGTTATGATCCCGATGAGGGAGCAAAGTTGTGGGAACGCATGAAGGCAAATAGCGGTGGACAGGCTCCACCAGAATTTATGAGTACGCACCCGTCCAACGATAGTCGTATTGCAAACTTGAAACAACTAGCACCGCAAGCAAAAGCAGAAGCAGCTAAATATGGCGTGACTTCGTTTAAAAAATAAGCTTCCGCGTCTAGTTTATTCACTTAGAGATATTAAGTGTCAAGGATCAAAAAAAACCGCCAGTTGGCGGTTTTTTTATTTGATAAAATGTGAAGGTTCAAGGTTCAAGGTTCAAGGTTCAAGGTTTCACGTTCAAGGTTTCAGGTTCCAGGTTTCAGGTTTCAAGGTTCAAGGTTCAAGGTTCAAGGTTCATCAGGTTTCACAGGTTCAAGGTTTCACGTTCCAAGTTTCACGTTTCACGTTCCCAGTTCACGGTTCCAGGTTTCAAGGTTCAAGGTTCAAGGTTCAAGGTTCATCAGGTTCCAGATTGCAGGTTTCAGGTTTCAGGTTTCACGTTCCAAGTTCCAAGTTTCACGTTTCCAGTTCATGATTCCAGGTTTCAAGTTTGTCCATGCAGTTTCCAGTTTCCAGTTTCCAGCTTCCAGCTTCCACTTGTGATTTGTGAATTTGGAATTTGGAATTTGGAATTTGGAATTTGCGAATTTGCGATTTGCGATTTGGAATTTAGAATTTGGAATTTATTTTTCCTAAATCTCCATCTTCTTAAGTTCGAGATAATTTCTTTTAAGGCGACGCAATAAGATCCCATAGATCAACTGGTAGATAAGGAATAAGACGGTACACATAAATAGTAGGAAGAGCAGCATGACCCCAAAGGTTACTGCATAAAACATGATCTCGTGACCCTCAAATTTTGGCGAATTTTTGATCTTGGAAAAATTGGGATCATTTTCCACCACTAAGGACATTGCCCACAGTCCGCTTATTAATATGTAGATCATGTTGTACCAGATGTAGTACTTCATGGTCTTTCTCGTTTTGAGAATGTTCTTCATCAAGCTGCGGCTGGGCTGGTCTGCAGATATATTCAGATAGTTTTTATAGAAAAGGTAAATAAATATAAAGATCATCACATAATGGAAGATCATGGAACCGTAGTAGAAACCGTTGCCAAAAATACCGACCACATTAAAATCCTGATTAAAAAAATGGGCGATAACTGCCAAAACCGCAAAAAATAGAAATTCGATCACGGCGATGATCAGGATCCATTTAACGATACTGCTGGATTTGGTATGCAACAGTCTTTTGATCTGATCGCTGGAATATTGCGTGAATGTAGTCTCCTGCGACTGCCATTTTGATTTGAGTATATCGAGTTGATCCATGGTTTTATGGATTAATAATGTTAGTTAATTTTGTTTTGATCCGGTTCATTTTTACCCGGGCGTTCACCTCGCTTATTCCCAGCGTTGCAGAAATATCGCGGTAATTCTTGTCCTCCAGATAGAGAAAGACCAGTGCTTTTTCAATATCGTTGAGCTGTTTTATGGCTCCATAGAGCAAGGTGAGCTGTTCCATCGTTTCATCGTCATCTTCCTGCTGCTCTATCTTAAACTCAACCGTGTCGTAGGCCTGGGTCTGGACGCGCCTTTTTCCTTTTCTATATAACGTGATCGCCGTGTTGAGCGCCACGCGGTACATCCAGGTAGAAAATTTTGAATCTCCTCTAAATTTTGGGTACGCCTTCCATAATTGTACCGTAACTTCTTGGAAAAGATCATTGTGCGCATCCTGATCGTAGGTATAGAGCCTACAGATCTTGTGGACAATGTTCTGGTTTTCCGTCAGTTGTTTTACAAATTCCTGTTCGAGTTGTTGACTCACGTTTTCTGGATTGGTTACCTGTAAGTAGCTTCCATCTACCATTTGTTACAGCATAAGACTATGTTAAGTGCAAAGGACAAATTATCACGAGCAGTATCTTTGTGAAAAGTCCAGATCATGAACATCCCGCAGTCCGAGTTTCCTAGAGTTGTTATTGTGGGCGGTGGTTTTGGGGGTGTTACGCTTTCGCGAAAGCTAACTAAGCAAAAACTACAGGTCGTCCTTATAGATCGTCATAATTACCACAATTTCCAGCCGTTGATGTACCAGGTCGCAACCAGTGGACTGGAGCCGGATAGCATTGCGTTCCCACTGCGCGGGCTGAATGATAAGACGACCAATTTTTATTTTAGGCTGGCAGAAGTAACGTCCGTAAATCCTGTGTTGAACACGCTAGAGTCGAGTATCGGCAGCATTTCATTTGATTATCTGATCATTGCGACGGGATCAAAGACCAATTATTTTGGTAACGAGCAGATCGAGCAAAATTCCTTGCAGATGAAGAGCGTTCCACAGGCGCTGAACATACGCAGCTATATGCTCCAAAACCTGGAAAAGGCCACACTTACAAATGACGAGCAAGAACAGCGCAAGTTGATGCGCATCGTTATATCTGGCGCGGGACCTACGGGCGTGGAACTCTCCGGCGCTTTTGCCGAATTTAAAAAGGGAGTCCTGGCCAACGATTATCCAGATCTTAACAAAGATTTTATGGAGATCCATCTGCTCGATGGTGAGGATCGAGTCCTTTCCTCAATGAGTGAAAAAGCCTCGGAGAAAGCACTGGGATATCTAGAAAAACTGGGCGTACAGGTGCATCTCAATACACTGGTCACGGGCTATGACAACCAGTTGATCACTACAAAAACCGATTTTGAGATAGAAGCTGACACTTTCATATGGAGTGCGGGAGTTATAGGAAATCCGCTGAAAGGTCTAAAGGACGAGGTCGTGGATGAAAGGTCACAACGCTTTTATGTAGATACCGAAAACCGGGTGAAGACCTACGATCACATATTTGCCGTGGGAGATATCGCCCTCATGAAGACCGATGAGTTCCCCAAAGGCCATCCCATGGTAGCACAGCCCGCCATCCAGCAGGGCAACCATCTGGTAAAAAACTTTAAGCGCATCCTTGAGGGAAAAGAGCTAAAGCCATTTTCATACTTTGACAAGGGCAGTATGGCAACCATAGGACGCAACAAGGCCGTTGCCGATGTTAAGGGAATGACGCTGGGAGGATTTCTTGCGTGGATCACCTGGCTCGCCGTGCATTTGTACTTTTTGGTAGGCGTGAGAAATAGACTGGTGGTATTCTTGAACTGGATCTACAACTACTTCAACTTTGACCGCGCTGCAAGGGTGATCATCAGGCCATTTCAGAAAAAGGTCATGGTGACTGAGCTGAAGGACTCAACCGATGCTTAATAAAGGCAAGCAATGGTTGAATGAATTGATCTAAGCGAAAAAGGTTTTTGAGTTTGTGGGTCTTTGAGTTTTTGAGTTTTTGAGTTTGTGAGTTCGTGAGTCTGGATTGTTTTTTTGCATGGTATTCCAGCATCCTCGCAACCACTCCTGATTTTGCAGCAAAGCTGCGAAATCGTCCTCGCCTTTATAAGGCGAGGAGCTTGTTATTTTGTGAGTTTTTGAGTTTTTGAGTTTGTGAGTCTTTGGTTTTGTGAGTTCGTGAGTCTGGATTGTTTTTTTGCAGTGTATTCCAGCATCCTCGCAACCACTCCTGATTTTGCAGCAAAGCTGCGAAATCGTCCTCGCCTTTAAAAGGCGAGGAGCTTGTTATTTTGTGAGATTGTGAGTTTGTGAGTCTGGAGTGTTTTTTTGCATGGTATTCCAGCATCCTCGCAACCACTCCTGATTTTGCAGCAAAGCTGCGAAATCGTCCTCGCCTTTAAAAGGCGAGGAGCTTGTTATTTTGTGAGTTTGTGGGTTTTTGGGGTTTGTGAGTCTTTGGGTTTGTGAGTTCGTGAGTCTGTATTGTTTTTTTACAGTGTGTTCCAGCATCCTCGCAACCACTCCTGATTTTGCAGCAAAGCTGCGAAATCGTCCTCGCCTTTATAAGGCGAGGAGCTTGTTATTTTTTGAAGTTTAATGTAACGTATTTTATAGCCTCCAGCCTCCAGCCTCCAATTTCTAACATCTAACATCTAACATCTAACATCTAACATCTAATATCTAACATCTATCATCTACCCTCCAACTTTATCCTCCTCAAACTGCTTTGCTTTTCCCGCGGCATAGTGATAGCCCTGTTTCCACCAGCTTTTCATGAGTTTTTTATCAAAAACCAGGGAGTTCTCCGTAAGCTTAGACGGTGTGTAATATAGATTCAAGGTAACGTTCCCGCGACTCATTGCGGCCAGTCTGCCCAGTGCGATGTCATTTTTTTCGGTTTGGTCTTTTGTAAAGCTTAAAAGGCTCAGCAGTAGAGAAAACGGATTCTGACCCAGTACCTTGCGGCGCTCCATATTTTCATCATCCAGAATAATGGCATCTACATGAGTTGCACCGCGCTTGATCGCCTCACGTATGGAAGCCAGACAACCAAAACCACCATCAGCATACTCAAAGCCATCCTTTGTAACCAAGCTCATAAAGGGAACGAAATTACAGGAAATCCAGATCCAGTCCAGAAACTCGTCATACTCAAAATCCTTGATGGACTTATATTCCACCTTGCTACGGGAAAGATTGGATACCGTTACCACCAGATCGGCAACGGTGTTTTTTAAGAGTTGGAACTCTTGGGGATTGATACTTTTTCTTATGGTCTTACGCAGGTTTTTACTCTCGCCAAACGTGCGTTTGCGCTTTAAAAATTGCCAAAGACAGGTCAGAAAATTGATGGTAACGTACTCTCGATTATCCCTTTCCTTAATGATGAACGGATCCACACTAAAAACCGTACGCTGATTTACAGAGGTATAGATTTCGTAGATTTTATTGAGGTTGCCCAGTGCGAGATGAGGCAATAGCAAACTGCCCGTAGAAGTACCCAAAAACAGATCGTATTTTTTACGCTGCCGCCGTATTAAATGATGCGCGACACCACCCGCATAAGCTCCCTTACTACCACCACCAGAAATCACCAATGCTCTCATAGGGTAAATGTAGGGAAATTGAAGTGGAACTGGAACTTGAACTTGAACTTGAACTTGAACTTGAACTTGAATTCGAACTTGAAGTTGAGCTTGAAGTGGAACTCGAACTGGAAATATAAGTTGTGATGAGATTTGAACTCG
>CAWILF010000023.1:0-53480 GCA_963836885.1 uncultured Flavobacteriaceae bacterium
GAATGTGTTTATAGTTTTATAATCTTTGATACCATTTGAGATTTTTCATTCTTTCAAGTTCAATCAAATTCGATTGTAATGTAGATTGTAGATGTTTAATTATTTGATCCTTATAATTACAACTTTCATTAATTTTATTTAAATCCATTTGAGCCTTGACAAGTTTCTTCTCAAACTTGATATTATTGTCTCTTTCGTTATCTAAAGTTTTTTCCAAACTCAAAATCTGTTTGTCTTTTAATTCTAATGAATTTGATAAAGTAAAGTTTTCGTTAATTTGTTTTTCATTTGAAGAGGTTAATTCCAAGTTTTGATATTTGTAATCTTGGGAACGATGCTCTTCTTCTTTAAGTAAATTCATAAATCTCAAGTTATCCTTAATCTCCACCTCTAATTTCTTTACGAAGCCTTGATTTTCAATTTCCAGTTTTGATTTTAATGAGATTGAGTCCAACAGTTTATTTTCAATATACTGATATTTAGATTGAAGTGTATTCAATGATCTTTGTAAATCGTATTTGTCGCTCTCTAATTCTTTTTTTGAATCTTTCAATTCATCGATTTTTAAGGTTAAGTCCTCTACTTGTGAATATATTTTTTCCGCTTGACGTTTATTAAGTCCTTCCTTAATAAGTTTAGCTAAATTTAATTTCTGTGAGTATAGTCTTCTAACTCGAATAACCAAATAACGTTCAAACTCTTTAGTGCTTTGATCATTTCTGAAAGTAATGGCATTGTTTAAGTGCATTATAGCATTTTTAATTTTACCGTTCTCAAAAGAATCTCTAGCTTTTTGATAGTAAAAATCTGCCTTTCCTGTATTTAGCTCTTCTGCGATAAGCGTACTAGGTGTTTCATTGCGTGCAAATTCAATAACTCTGGGATCAGTTCTTATTGCATTAGCATGAAGTTGGGTTTTTAAAATAAGTCCGTTAGATGAAGTGCAGCGACTCAATGCAACATAAACTTGCCCTGACTCAAATGCCCCTCCTAAATCTGCAATTACTTTTTCAAAAGTTAAGCCTTGACTTTTATGAACAGTTATTGCCCAAGCAAGTTTTATGGGAAACTGTACAAAAGTTCCGATAATCTTTTCCTCTATGCGTTTTGTTAAGCTATTATATTTATAGGTAATATTTTTCCATTCAGCTTTTTCAACCTCTACTTCTCTTCCGTCATCAAAAGCCGCAATCACTTTGTTTTCTTCTAATGCAACTATTTTGGCTATTTTACCGTTATAATAGCGACCATTTCCTCCAGCATCATTTTTAATGAACATTATTTGCGCGCCTACTTTCAGTTTCAAATAGTGATCTGTAGGTTTCATTTTATCAGGGAAATCTTCTAACACATCTGCAACATAATTAAATTGAGCTGTATGGAGATCATTTAGCTTTGTAAGGTTAGTTTCATTTACAATTGCGTTATGAGTTGCTAGAATTATATAATCACTATTCTCGCTTGAGAATGTGGGATCGTATTTTAAATTTAAAAGTTTATAATCACATTCACTAACTTTATTTACTCTAACTCTATTCAGCAAATCAATGAATTTCTGTTCACTTTGCCTATAGATTTTTTTCAATTCTATGTAAGGTGGTTTGTCATTTTCAATAACCTTCGAACTAAAAAAGAAAGGAGTTTTATAAAACTGAGAAAGAATTCGCCAAACATCACTTTTAACCACGGGAGGCAATTGGAATGCATCCCCAATTAGAATAACTTGAACTCCGCCAAAAGGAAAATAAGGCTTATGCCGAAAAACTCGCAATATTTTATCAATTACATCTAGAGTGTCACACCGCACCATAGATATTTCATCAATAATAAGTAACTCCAAATTTTTGATGATATTTCGCTTAGCCTCATTGTATGTAAAGGTGTTATAAATACTCTCTTGTGATTCCGTTCCTAAAGTGCTTGTTCTAAGTCTTAGATCGTCAGGTACAAATGGACTATAGGGAATTTGAAAAAATGAATTAATAGTAACCCCACCTGCATTTATTGCTGCTACTCCCGTTGGAGCAACTATTACCGTATTTTTATCAGTAACTTTTTTGATATATTTTAGAAACGTAGTCTTTCCTGTACCTGCTTTTCCTGTGAGGTAAAACACTTTGTTAGTATTGATCACAAAATCAGCAGCCCTATTAAATTGGACGTTATCCCGATCTATTTCTATATTATCAATCTTTACACCCATGAATCTATTGCATTTACAAACAATTATTTGCCTCAAAAATTGATGAATCTAAAATTAAATCCACGCTACCTCTTCTTCACCTCATTATTATGAATGGACTTAATAATTCCATCGGTCAGTCCTATTTTGGGAACGTAGATGTTTTTTGCACGGCTCCATTTCATGGAGCGCAGGTAAATGCGACAGGCGGGAATAATAACATCGGCGCGATCCTGATTGAGGCCTAGTTTATAGACTCGTTCTTCATAGTTGTAGGTTTGCAGCTCGTCATAGTAGCTGCTCAGATAAAAGTAGGAAAGTGGCTTGCCATAGACTTTCCCACTGGTCTTGAAGATATTGTTGATGTTTCCTCCAGATCCTATGAGTTCTATACGGTCATAAGATTTTGAGAACCTCCTTGATCCAGGCTTCTGCCTCGTCCCAAAGTTCTTTCTTCACCATGTCGTTGAGCAGTCGCACCGTTCCTATCTTAAAAGATCGGGAAGCCACTTCCCTACCGTGGGCAAAAAGTGTGAACTCTGTGCTACCACCACCCACATCGACATACAGGTACACCTTGTTCTCGTCAATAAACGCGTGCAGATCGGTCAGGGCGATGATTGCTGCCTCGTGCGTACCGTCGATGATCTCAATATCAATTCCAGTTTTATCCAGAATTTCTTTGGCAACGGCAACGCCATTTTTTGCCTCCCGCATCGCACTGGTGGCATAGGCTTTATAAGACTTAACACCATGCACGTTCATTAGCAATTGGTAGGACTGCATGGAATCGACCATTCTTGAAATGTTCCTCGTGCCAATTTTTCCCGTTGTGAACACATCCTGACCCAATCGTATCGGCACTCTTATGAGACTGGTCTTTTTAAAGAGCGGTTCTTCATCGCCAAACACATTGCACGTAGCAACCAGCAGTCGTATTGCATTTGAACCTATATCGATCGCGCCGTATTTTGTGCTTTTGAATCTCATATATTTTCTTAATCTTGGTTTAAATAATAATCAAAGGTGGCATACTGTGACCTCACTGAGGGCAGATCGTTTGAGACGTATTTGTTGGATTGTTTGGCATCGATCACACGTGCCTTTACATTGTCGTTCCAGCAAATATCGAGCGTGTCCATGATCTCTCTTTTGACAGAATCATCATAGATGGGACATGCTATTTCTACGCGACTGTCCAGGTTGCGTCCCATAAAATCGGCACTGGAGATGTATAGGGAATCCTTGCCACCATTATGGAAGTAATAGACCCTGGGATGTTCAAGGTAACGATCTACAATGCTTATAACCTTTATGTTATCGCTCAATCCGGGAATTCCTGGGATAAGGCTGCATATTCCCCTCACGATCAATTCTATGACGACTCCTGCCTGCGATGCCTCATAAAATAGATCGATCATTTTAAAATCTGAGAAACTGTTCAATTTTATACGGATGTGTGCTTTTTGTTTCGCTTTCGCGAAAGCGATCTCCCGACGAACCAGTTTTTCCAATCCACTCCTCATGGAATGTGGCGACACCATCAAATGCTTATATCTGTGCAGTTTATAATTTACCTGAAAGAAGTCAAAGACACGTTCCACTTCCTTCAATATCTTCTTGTTTGCGGTAAATAGTGTATAATCGGTATAAATTCCCGCCGTGGACTCGTTAAAATTACCGGTAGAAATAAATCCATACCTGGCCACCGTACCGTTCTCATCCCTCGTGATCGTGCACGCCTTGCAGTGAACCTTGAGCCCGGGAACACCGAATATCATCTCGATTCCCTCCTCCTGCATAAGCTCGGCATAGTTGATATTTGCCTGTTCGTCAAATCTTGCCTGCAGTTCAATGCTTACCGTGACCTGCTTGCCATTCTTTGCCGCATTGATCAGTGAACCCGCGATCTGAGAGACCTCGGCAAGTCTGTAGATCGTAATCTTGATAGTCCTTACCTGAGGATCTAGTGCTGCCTCACGCAAGAATTTTACCGTGTTGATAAAGGTGTGGTATGGGGTATATTGAAGAATATCGCTTTCAGCAATTCTGGATAAAAGTGATCCCAGTGCCTTTACATTTTTAAGCGGCAGCGGTGATTGCTTCTGGTACAACAGATCGGTGCGTCCCAGACTGGGAAATTTTAGGTAGTCCCTCCTATTGTGGTACCTGCCGCCAGGTATGACCGAGTCTGTATCGTCTATCTGTAGTTTTTGGGTAAATAGGTTTAATGTCTCGTCCTTTATGGTCTTGTCATATACAAACCTCACTGGGTCGCCGTCCTTGCGGTCATAGACACCGCGCCTTATCTTCTCAAGCAAACTGTTCTTGAGGTCCATTTCCATATCCAGCTCGGCATCGAGGGTCACTTTTATCATGTGGGCCTCAATGCTCTCGTAATCAAAAATGCTGAAGATGTAATGCATGCGATGGCGTATCAAGTCATCGATCAGTATCATGTACTGCTTCTCGTCCCCATCAATATCGGGCAGTTCCACAAACCTGTCCAGATATTTGGGCTTCTCGATGAGCGCATACTGGACACTTCCATCCTTCATGACCATGCGCACGGCCAGATATCCAAAACCGTCCCGCAATTGTGGAAACTCGCGATCCTCATTGATCATGATCGTCCCCAGTGCTGGACTTACCTTCTCGTTGAAATACGACCTTATAAACGGCTCGTGTTCCTTGAGCACTTCATTCTCGTCCACCAGAATGATGTTTTCCTTTTTGAGCTCTTCTTCCAGCTCTTCAAGAATTTTAAAGCTGAGCTCCTGATCCTTGGTTACTTCTTTGTTTATTTTTATCAAGAGTTCATCGGCACTGATGCCGCCCAAAGATTTTGTTGCGTTTTTTCCAGCTCGCTGTATGCGCTGGATGGTAGCGTACCTCACCTTAAAAAATTCGTCCAGATTGTTTGAGAAAATCCCCAAAAAACGCAATCTCTCAATGAGCGGCACCGTCGTATCGTTTGCCTCTTGCAGTACCCTGGCATTAAATTTAAGCCAGCTCAATTCCCTATTAAAATATTTGCGCTCCATTTATTTGATCTCTTTGGGGAATAAATGAAATTGCGTCGTACCTCTTTGAAGATCAGACCATTTATCGATCTTAAATTCCAGCTGTACCATGCCAGTGGTGGGAACATTGAGAAAACGCTCAGATCCATAATCGTTCACAAAATCTGTAATCCCGTTATTATGGGAGAAGATCATGAGTGTATCTATGGTATCATCGCATTGCTCGATCTGTTTTTTAAGCTCATTGGAATCAAAGGTGTACAATGCCCTTTTCAGTTTTAGGCAGGAAAGGTTGTAATCTATGTGCTCCGTTACAATGGTAGCGGTCTGCAGGGCGCGTGCCGCTGTACTCGTCCATGCTTCCTGAGGCACTATTCCCGTTTTTTTCAACTGCTTGCCCATCAAATGTCCGTCATCGACGCCTCGCTGGTTCAATACCCGATCGTGATCTCTTCCATTCAAGTCCCATGAGGACTTACCGTGTCTTACTATGATTAGTCTTTTCATTATGGTTGTAGTCTTTTGGTAATCCAGGATCCATTCACTCTCTCAAATAGAATGCGGTCGTGAAGTCGGTTTTCCCGTCCCTGCCAAAACTCAAACGAGACCGGCTCACAGGCAAATCCACCCCAGAAATCGGGCAGTGGAACTTCCTGATCCTTAAATTTGTTTTCAATTTCCATCAATTGTTCATCCAGTGCTTCCCTAGAATGGATCGCAGAACTTTGATGGCTCACCCATGCTCCTATCCTACTGCCACGAGGTCTAGAGTTGAAATAATCGGCAGATTTTTCTCTGGAGACCTTTGTTGCCCTAGCCTTGACGATCACCTGCTTTTCTAGCGCTGGCCAAAAAAAGTTGATGCTCACCTGAGCATGAAGATCGATAGATCGTGCTTTTTCACTGGTGTAATTGGTATAGAATATCAAGCTTCCATTGTCGATTTCCTTGAGGAGAACGACTCGCGATTTAGGGAAACCATCTTCACCTAGAGTAGCCAGATTCATGGCATTTGCCTCTTCTATCCCATCGCAGTTCTTTGCGAGGTTGAACCATTCATTAAAAAGTTCCAAGGGATCATTGGGCAAATCCTTTTCTATCAACTCCGCCTTTTCATAGGATTTGCGTAAATTTTGCAGGTCTCTTTGCATGGTGGTAGTTTTCATGCAATTTAATTATTAAAGATGGGTTTTGAAATATGCAGTGGTTAAACAATACAAAAAGTATGCAAAGGGCTGTAAGTTGAAAGCGGGAACTAAAAAGCTTAAAAAGCCAAAACCTTTTGTCCCACCATCAAAATTTTTACCCATTACAGGCTCGATAACTTATTTTGCAGCTTAATTTAGTCCAAAAAATTAGCTATGAAGTTTTTGCTCTTATTTGTATTTATTTTAGCTGGCACTACAGCTCGCGCAGACGATTGGGGACAGACCGGTCATCGCACCACCGCTGCCATCGCAGACCAGTACCTGAGTAAAAAAGCAAGACGGAACATAGCAAAATTACTGGGCCATGAGTCTCTTGCTGTGGTTTCCACGTTTGCCGATGATATTAAAAGTGATTCACAATATCGATATTTGAGCCCGCAACATTATGTAAATATACCATTTGACAAGACTTATGATACCCATCCACACAGTGACAAAGGAGATATCATTACCGCGATAGACAATTGCATAGCCATTCTCAAATCCAAAACGGCAACCGATGATGAAAAAGCGTTCCAGCTCAAATTACTGGTTCATTTTATAGGCGATCTCCACCAGCCGCTACATACGGGACTTGAAGATGATAAGGGCGGTAACGACTTCCAGGTGCAGTGGTTCAACAAGGGGACAAACCTGCACTCCGTATGGGATTCAAAGATGATCGATAGCTATGGAATGTCCTATACGGAGCTGGCCATGAACGCACCATCACTCTCCAAGAAAGAATATCGTGCCCTATCTCAAGGAACGCACCGCGACTGGCTGGCGGACAGTCGTATTGTGGTAAAAGATATCTACAAAAATGTGGAAACCGGCGATAAACTGGGCTACCGATATATGTATGACTATAAATCTACGATGAAAGACCAACTATTAAAGGGAGGCACACGACTTGCAGCATTGCTGAATGAGCTTTTTGGGTAGTGTTGATTTATTGTGATAATTCCGCTTTCGCGAAAGCTAAAAAACACAAAATCCTCTCAAATTAAAGCTAGTCTGAAATACTGAACAAGACTGAAATTGCAGCACTACACACCTACATAAAAAGATGAAAGAACCAAATACATTGAAAAAATGGTTGTTGCGCTTGCTGAAAATCAGCTTGTTTGCCGTAATTTCCATTTTTCTGACCCTTCATTTTTACGGTTATCGCATCATTACAGAAATAGACAACCCGTTGATGCAATTTATGGTAAGGGGAAGGTGGGAAAGTCCCATCCCAGCAGAAGATCTTGATGGGTTTACGTATTTTAAGGTAAACTCCACCGACGGTTTGAAGATCGCGGCGATGATTTCCAAAACTAAAAAAGATACCGTAAAAGGAACGGTGATCTTGCTCCACGGTATAAGGTCAAGCAAGGAAAGTTATACCTCAACCGCCAAATGGCTCAATAGCATAGGTTTCAATGCGGTTGCGGTGGATCTAAGAGCTCACGGAAATAGTGAGGGAACACATTGCACATTTGGTTTTTTTGAAAAATATGATATAGTTGCGGTGGTTGAAGTACTGGAGAACGAGGGATTCAATAATATAGGAATATGGGGAAGATCGCTGGGAGCTGCAGTCGCCATGCAAAGCATGGGAATCGAGAGGCGTTTAGAGTTCGGTATTATTGAGAGTACGTTTACCGATATGCAAACCATAAGTGTGGATTATTCTGCCCGATATTTGGGAACGGAATATCCTGTGCTGACCAAATATCTCGTAAAAAGAGCGGGCAGCGTCCTGGATTTTGACCCGCAGGATGCCAGTCCATTGAAGTATGCGCAACAGATAACCCAGCCTATAATAATCGTTCATGGAACAGCCGATGAACGAATAGATATTGAGTATGGGAGGCAAAACTTTAAAGCTCTTTCCAGCAATGACAAAGAATTTTTACCGATTGAAAATGCGAGCCATACCAATGTCTGGGAAGTAGGCGGCGCAAGTTATTTTAAAAAATTAGAGGCATTTTTACGAGAGCAGTGAAAGATCCTAACATTTTGGTATCAGGCGTGTAGCGTTCAAAGAAGCCTTAATTATCCAGTTAAGCGCGAGCAAAACTTTTTATTTTATAATTATCGTTCACTATCGACAAGTCAAATTGAAATATTTCTCGGACTTCGCAAATATGACTGGACTTTGGATGAAGCAACTCACAAATTATGATTTATCTAAGTTGCTATAAACAGTTATTTTGCATTCTACTATGCAGTTTGTAACAAATTTATTCCGCTTAATTCTTGACCGATTTGGTGTATTCCACTTAAAATTTTCTCAGTTTGTTTTGCTGATGGTTTTTTAGTTCCAGAAACATATTGTGAAAGTAGCGTAGCATTCATCCCTATTTTTTCTGCTAAGAACTTTGCATTTAAAACCTTATAAAATTTAAAGAACTGTTTAAAATCTATTTCAAACCTTATGTCAGACGGTTCAACTTTTATTTTTTCGTCCTCAAAATGTAATTCAGTCGCCTCGTAGGTATTGTTAATCAGTTCAGGAATTGATTGCCCAGTAGTAAAGATGGGATAATCTGCTGAAAAGGCAGAAAATCCAGTATTCGTCTTCTCAACTGTCATTGTTATTTTTTTCTTTTTTGACATATTCCTATTTTTTAATTCCAGCGTCTTTTAGAATTTTCTTTTCCAATCCCTTACCCATTTCCTGACTTCCGTGGTTTGGAAAGATAATCGTTCCTTTTTTCAACCCATGTTGCATTTTTACGTGCGAACCTTTTTGTGATACTGCATACCAACCGTTTTTTGTCAATAATCGGTAAAGTTGGGAACATTTCATTCAGCTTCACTATGATTCAGGTTTCAAAGGTAAACTATTGTTTACTTTTAATAATAAAGTTTTGGCTACAAATATGAATTTTTAGGACTATTTACAACTTAAAACAATCCTACTTTTTCTTCTCAAAATCCAGGCTCAGACTATTGACGCAGTGTCTGATTCCCGTGGAGGTCGGTCCGATCGTCAAAAACATGTCCCAGGTGGCTGCCACAGTTGGCGCACATAATTTCCGTACGTATCATGCCGTGGGTAGAGTCCCGCTTGCGCTCGATAGCTCCCTCAATCTCATCGTCAAAGGAAGGCCACCCGCAACCTGAATCAAATTTTTGATCAGACTTATAGAGATCGTTGCCGCAAGCCGCACAGCTATACACGCCTTCCTCATAATGGGTATTATATTCTCCCGTGAATGGTCGCTCCGTTCCTTTTTCTCTAAGCACTTGATACTGGGCTGGCGTTAGTTTTTCTTTAAATTCTTTTTCGGTCATCATAAGGTGGTGGATTAAATAATATTGGAAAGTTTGTAATTGAAAAATCCATCATTCAGTAAACAGTGTACAGAATGATGGATTATAAAATATCCATTTATTTTCTTAATGCTGGCAGATCATCGTTAGAAGGTATAAATCTAAGTGCTACACCATTGATACAATGTCTTTTGCCGGTAGTTTCGCTAGGACCGTCATTGAACTCGTGACCTAGGTGACTGCCGCAGGTATTACATTTGAGCTCTGTCCTGGTGTAGCCTATTTTATTGTCGGTATCATATTCTACCTGGCCGTCAATTGCCCTGTCATAACTGGGCCATCCCGTTCCGGACATGAATTTATTTGAATTGTCATAAACTGGAGCAAAACAGGCGGCACAAACGAGAGTTCCATCTGCTTTTTGGTCATTTAATGGACTGGTAAATGGTCGCTCGGTTCCCGCTTCCCGCAACACATTAAACTCCTCGTCGGAAAGTATTTTTTTCCACTCCTGTTCTGTTTTCTGGACTTCGTATTTTTTTCCCTGTTGATCCATTTCATCCATAGTTTCCATGGAATTGTTTGAGGCAAGATCTTTATTTTTCTGGTTGCAGGAGAACAACATCAGACTTAAACCTAGGGCAATCGTATATCGTAACATAATTTGTAGATTTTTATTTCTATCAAAGTTATGCAGTTACCATGCCTTTAACTGTTGCGGTTGTGTTAATAGAAATAAATGCATTTCAAAATAAAACCAAATACACCTAAATTAAAAAAGCCCTGATGAGTAAACATCAAGGCCTTTAAAACAAATTAAAAACTTTTACTTTTTAACGACCTTCCTGGTAATCTGACCTTGAGTTGTAACAATCGATACCATATAAATTCCAGCCTTTAAGCCTTTGATATTTATCGACGCCTCTGTACTGCTCAATACGTGTTGTCCCATTAGGTTATAGAATTCTACCGATTTTAATTGAGTCGTTGAAGGAACTTCAACCTGCAATTGATCCATGGCAGGATTAGGATACAAACGGATCTCTTCTACCATAAAACTGCCATTCCCCAAGGTGACTTCTTCAAAGACCAACTTGAATCGATCGGTGGCGATACTGCCCGAGATTGCCGCATCTATCGTAAAGTCGTAAACCATACCGTCAGTAAGTTCCACGCGAGTGTTCAAATAATTGTCTTCCAAAAATACAATGAGGTTTGCGGGCCTATTGCCCATATCAAAACTCAAACTGTAACCTGTAGTCGTATAATTAGCTAGGTAAAACTCAATTTCATGGCCACCGATCGGTATGTTCTGCTTGTCGATAGATCTCAGCCCATTGTTCATCACCGCATAGTTTTCTCCCGGATTTGAGAATTTTACGGCATCTTCATCACTTCCTGCGGTGGTGTAGCTTTCGCGAAAGCGTAACCCCAATGCATCACTTTCCATACCACCACTCAATAAGTCGGCGGTCTTATATAGTTGTGAGTTGATGTAGAAATCGGTAAACGTACTGAAAACAGTCACTTGCGCAGAGCTTGTGGACTTATCATTTTCTTCAAAAGTGATGCTACCATTACCCGCGGCCGTGTTTCTTACAAAAAAAGACTGGCCGGGAGCAATGAACTGGTTAGCGTCCGAGCCACTGGGACTGGGCGCTCCCAGGTCACTCAAATCTACGGATACATAAATTCCCTGCGCTGCCACAGATGCATCCCAAACGTACAGGAAGTCGCTCAAGTTAGATGTCGTCACCTCGGTAAAGTCAACCACCGCCTGATAGGGATTACCAATAAAGCTAAAACCGCCGGTCGCCGTCGATAGTACCGGAGAAAAACTACCTGTTTTTAAAGCACCACTGGAACGTAAAATAGTCGTGCTGGGAGTTGGGTTCTCTGAATTGAGTGGTGTACCGCGATCTCCTCTCACAAATAACCGATAGGGAGTTCCTGCGGTAAGGGTTTCTACATCAGTATTAGGGATCGCCTGCCATGCGCCAGCACTGTTATCAAAGGTAAACATCGATGGATTACCGGTTCCAGTCGCATCAAATCCATTGGCACCCGTATCCGAGCCCGTGATGTGTGTCCCAAAACCTGCAGGTGCATTACCATTCTCCTGCCAGTTTTCATAAATACTGGTAGTGGTAGCTACGGGCGAACTTACAAATCTGAAGGCACGTTTTGCCGGAATATATCGTTGCACCCTTACATTTCCCGCGCCAAAAATCTCGCCCGTAAACGCATCGAGTTGACCGCTGTTACCCGCATCACTTTCAAAGATCAGCAGGCCATCGTTAGTGATGTTTTTTGATACTTTTAAAACACCTTGTATCGTCAACATCGACCCTGCTTCCGTAAAGACACTTGCAACTTCGGCCGTTGTTGAAGGATTGACAATGGGCATATTTGTGGTACCCGCTCTAATAATTGCGTTATCGGTAGCATCGGGTTTTAATAAGTTGCTCCAGTTGTTGCTATTATCCCAATCGGCATCCTCTGCGCCACTCCAGATGAATGGAGCAAACGCATTATTGAAATAAAGCTTTGTGATATTGCGCGGAGAACCGTTGGAACTCCCAGTAATCAAAACATCAAGATCGCTATCATTATCAACATCCGAAAATGCCACTGAACCATTTCTTACACCGTCAAACGGCGTGCACGCTGCTCTAGTAAAATTGCCACTACCATCATTGATATATAAAAATGCCGTTCTACCAGTATCGGAATCACCTATGACCAAAAGATCCTTTCCATTGATTCCATCAACATCGGTGAATGAGGTAGCACTGGAGCTAACTGGGGTCAATGAGTTGGTAGTATCCTCTGTGAAATTTCCACTACCGTCGTTAAGGTATATCTTTGCTATTTTAGATCCAGACTGGTTAAGTCCAGTAATCAATACATCCTGATCGCCATCCTGGTCAACGTCTGAAAAGGCGATTGATCCATCTCTACTGAATTCAAAGGGCGTATTTAAAACTTTGGTGAAACTGCCGTTACCGTCATTTTTGTAAAGTATGGTCTCTCTACCTGCAGTGGTCTGTCCCGAAATGATGACATCAACACCATTAATACCATCTATGTCTGCAAAACTGATCATAACATCAGACGCGGGCTGTAACTGTGTATTGGGCTTTTCGGTAAATGAACCATTACCGTTATTAAGATATAATTTAGCGATGATACCAGTATTGGTTATATTTAATCCTACAACTAAAACATCCTCCCCATTGACACCGTCAACATCGGCAATAGCTACCGAACCAATCCTGGTTGCTTCAAAAGGTGATGCCGAAATGGTAAAATTACCACTACCATCATTGATGTACAAATTAGAAGATGGAGTAGAACCATTTCCTAGGCCCGAGATGAGGACATCCTGATCCCCATCGTTATCAACGTCAAAATGTTTCACGCTACCCTCGGAAACTGGCAAGAAGGGCGTGTTCAAAACCTTACTATAATTACCACTTCCCCCATTAAGGTAGTACTGAACGATCCTGTTACCGCTTACTCCTTCTTGTCCAATGATCAATAGATCCTGATCCCCATCATTATCAAAGTCTGAAAATGCCGAATCACTATCGGCAACTCCCTCAAAGGGCGGTCCCGTTTTTAGATTAAAGCTCCCATTTCCATCATTGTTGTACAAACTAGATATGATAGGTCCAGCACTGGTTGAGCCAGTTATAAAAACATCTACTCCATGAATACCATCAACCTCTGAAAAAGTCGCAGAACCAAACTCAACTCCAACAAAAGTGGTGTTTGTATCTTCCATAAAAATACCAGTACCATCGTTGGTATATAATTTTGATATTTTACCAGGAGAAACGTTGGATCTACCTGAAATCATAACGTCAATGTCGTTGTCGCCGTCCACATCTGAAAAGGAAACCGAACCAAACTGAACAGCCGCAAATGATGAGCTAGTATCCTCTGTAAAATTACCCAAGCCATCATTGGTATATAATATGGAAGTATTGCCTCTGGAAGTATTAAATCCTGTAATAAGCACATCCTGGAAACCATTTCCGTTAACATCTGAAAATGCAATAGAACTAAAAAACACCCCTAAAAATGGAGCATTTGTATCTTCAGTAAAGTTGCCTAAACCATCGTTGATGTATAATTTTGCCACGTTTGGCCCACCAACTGGATCAAGACCCGTTATTAGAACATCCTTAAAAGTATCACCATTTACATCTTCAAAAGCAATAGAACCTTCCTCAACGGGTACAAAAGGTGTATTCAGTTTTTCTGTAAAGTTACCGTTGCCATCGTTTGTGTATAATTTGGAAATATTGCCCAAAGGGCTGTTGGCGCGGCCAGTTATCAAAACATCATTGGTTCCATCACCATTTACGTCTGAAAAAGCGATGGAGCTATTTTTAACGTCCACAAAGGGAGTTCCCGCAGCTGCGGTAAAATTGCCCAGACCGTCATTTATGTAAAGCCTCGTTATAGCAGAGGAACCTGTATCTCCGGTAATCATAAGATCCACGGCACCATCACCATTTACATCGGAAAAAGCGACATCACCCTTTGCAACGTTAACAAAAGGAGTCCTGGTTACCTCAGTAAAATTGCCCGCCCCATCGTTTTTATAAAGTTTAGTGACGACATTTCCATTGATATTTCTCCCGATTATTAAAAGATCCTGATCCCTATCTCCATCGATGTCTGAAAATGCAACACTACTTGAAGTAACTCCCACAATTGAAGGTGCTTTTAATTCTTTGAAGTTGCTTTCTTGATTAATGGTTACACTAACAGGTGTTCTTTCACTACTGCATCCATTGGTACTGTGTTGTGATACATAGTAGATTCCCGAAACCAACATTGAAGTGTTGCTCAACGCAGTTCCACCCATTTCTGAGCTGTACCAATGTATTGTAGATCCAGCGGATGGGATCAAATCTGCCACGGTTGCAGAACCACAGAATGATTGGTCAGAAGCTGTCGGCGCATCTGGAATTAATGAATTACTCATAACTATTGAACCTGCCAAAAAATTACTAGTGCCACCATTCAAGGCAAAATTTACTAGCGTGCCATTATTAGGACTTGCAGAGCTATCGGTCAGGCTGGTAATGGAAGAATTGTTCTCTGCGCCCATTCCCTGATTAAATTTATAGTAAGCTATCAGACCCGTTTCATCTCCCTGTAGTTCACAGTTGAATGATCTATTAATCTCATCAGCAGTACGCGCCGATGTTCCAAATACGGACTTCATCGATATTTCCCGTATAATTTCTACCTTGTGCCTGTAGGTTCTCCCCTATGGAAACCTTGAAGGCCGAATTATTAATAGCTCCCGTACCCGCCACACTATTATCCAGCACGCCGTCCACATAAATAACAGCATTAACATTATCGTAGGTCACTGCAATGTGGTGCCAATTGCCATCAATGACATTTGTGGTGGAGTTCACATTGCCAAAAGCTCCATTTCCCGCAAAATTTAACGTGCCCGTTGAATTGAGGGCTATTCGCCAGCTATCATCTCCCTTTGCAACTAGTGCGTCCCATTGCGAGGGTGTCGTGCTTGAATTCATCCAGAACTCGACGGTCATCTGATCTGTAAAATCAAAAAGGTTTTCATTGGGCAACTCTACATATTCACTGACTCCACTAAAATTTAAATGCGTGGCGGGAGTGCTCAAGGCAGTTGGTCTGAAATTCTCCGTTCCGTCAGCTGATTTGTTTGGATTTTTGGAATTTATGGTTATCGTGGGAATCTCGGTACAGTCAGTTTCACTATCATTTAAACCCTTGGTTACCGTGATTGATGAAGTCATCGCTGTCGTAATCATGGCATTGAAGGAATTACCGTAAACTGTAATTGTACCTAGAAACAAAATCCCTGCGGTGAGTAAACTTTTATACATGGAGTTAATCTTTAACTGATGAAAGTGAAAGCTAACTATTAATCCATTTAACACTCAAATTTTGTTACAAGGCGCAGAACTTTGTATGTGAAATACTATTTGAACTGCTTTGCAAATGTTCTGGACAGTGGGATCTCGACATTATTTACCACGATGGTGGATGAGGTGACCCGCTGTACTTTATTTTTGTTCACAAGATAGGAACGGTGCACCTGTTTAAAAGTCTCACCCGGTAACTGGCTCATTATGGTGTTGAGGGACTGTCGGATGCTGTGCTTTCGCGAAAGCGTAAATATATCCACATAATTACCGTCTGCCACCATATACAAGATGTTGCCATAATCTATGCTTACTGTATCATAACCTTCTTTAAAACTGAAATTTTGATGCTGCTTTTTAAGAATCGCAAGATTTATCGAGGCTAGGACATCTACGCGTTTTATGGGTTTTGTGAGGTAAGAGTGGGGATTGGTTTTGAGAGCCTCGTTCATAAGGGCAAAATCATTCTGACCGGTAATAAAAATGACCGTTGCGTTGTCATTTTTTTGCTTTGCAAGTTCGATACCAGAGTTTTTACCGCCTAGATTGATGTCCATTAAAATGATATCGGGCCGGAAGGTAGCCATCTCAACAATTGCCGACCGTTTGTTTTTGGCAATCTTGAGCAACTTAAAATGTTCTTCCTGAAGCATTTCTAAAATATGCTCTGCGATGAATACCGAGTCTTCTACGATAAGGATCTTTGTAGCTTCTGTATGACTCATCTAGGTAGTTTTATGTTAAAACTGAAACTAAAACCGTTGCTCGTATCGATCTTATAGGATATATCTGACTGGCGGCAGATTTTGTCTATCAGTTTGGGCTCAACTTTTTTATTGCGTGAGAGTTTTCCATTGTCTTGATAATGAAAGTATAACATCGCGTTCTTCTCTACCACGGTCAGTCCTATTTCTTTTACATCCTGAGAGCCAAACGCGTGTTTCAACGTATTGATCAACAACTCAGTAAGTAGCAATCCCATATACATTGCAATGTCCGAAGTTAATTTTATGGACTCCAAATTAAAACGGGTAACAACCTGGTTGTCCTTGAATACCTCAAAAAAACTGGATTTAATATCGCTGAGGTAGTTTTTAACATCAATCTCGTTTTTATCCTCGTTCTTATAAAGGTGTTTATGTAAGGTAGAGATCGCCTCCACTTTAGTTAATATGTTTTTTAATTCTAACCTGCCACCTTCACTTGATTTTTTGAGTTGGTCGGTGATCAATATTACTACCAGTTGTAGGTTATTATTGATGCGGTGATTTGCCTCACTCAGTAAAAACTCGTTCTCTTGGGATAGTACGGTGAGTTTTTTGTTACTCGCTTTTGACCTGCTCAGAAAGAAGAAAATCAAGACCGTTATCAACGCAACGATCAACAGCAGTCCTAGCGCAACCATTAATTTTGTATTGCTGGAGGTGAGTGCTTCGTTTTTGTTTTTGAGCTCCAGCGCACTGATCCTTATCTCGTTTTCTTTCTCCGTGAGTTTATATTTTTCTTCCAGTTCAAATAAATATTTGTCATGCTCAATAATATTGTATTCTTCGGTCAGCACAATTCGCTTCAACAGATAATCGTAGGCTTTTTCATGATCCCCTAACTTCTTGTACGTTTCATAAACGTTTATGGAAAGAATGATCTCATGGTATAGAAGTTCATTCCCTGTTGCAAATTCTAAACCTTCCAGTGAAACGTCGAGAGCTTTATCTAGCTGACCGTCTCTAATCAGCGCGTTGGAATAATTGATATAAACGTCAGCTAGATGCTGGATCAGGTTATTGGTTTTTGCATAATTAACAAGATCTTCAAAATGTAGGATCGCCGTTTTGTACTGACCGCTGCGCTCATAAACGCTGGCAATTTCTAGGGTAGCATAGAATACGTTGTCCTTGTCATTGATTTTTTTTGCCAACGACAGGGATTTTTCGGCATATTTGAGAATGGAATCGTTGATACCGAAGTGCTGAGAAAAAAGTGCCGCCCTACGTCCATAATAGCTTGCTAGATAGGTATCACTGATCGCATTTTTGTTGCGCAACAGCTCAGCATCTTCTTGGTGCTTTATCATCTCGGGATGCATGCCTCGTTTCCGGTAGAATTCCATCATCCTGACATGGTATAAAAATTTAAGCTCTGCATTACCCGTCTGCTCTATCGACTGCAATGCCTTGTCGTAGTAATCATAAGCTTCGTCAAAATTAAGTTGTAACTTGTACACCGTCCCGATGTCCAGGAGCAACCTGATCCTTTCACTTTTTACATCAGTTAGTGCCAGGTGTCTCTGATAATGGGAGATCGCCTGGTCCAGTTTATTTTCTAGAACCAGCTGCTGGCCACGATGGATGATGCTGTCATTTTGCGCAAAAGAACTCTGAAAAACCACCAATAGCAGCAGGACAAAAAACAATCTCACTCTGAGTGGGGTTTTCAATAGTTCCATAGTCATGTTCAAAATTAAGTCTATAAATTGAGAAATCACCATTTTCCAGAACCACAGATCTTGACCTGACGAGAATCCATTTTTTATCTTTTTAATAAACACTTATAATATTGAATAATAATTAGTTAGGACGTTATAATTGATTTTTTTGAATACGCTTTCGCGAAAGCGTAACTTCCAAAGTCATCCCTTACATTCATTACCTATAATGGACAAACCAGAAATCTGTTAGATATAAAACACCTTCTTCAAGCTTTAATTTTCAACCTATTACTTATTTTTGTTCCCATGAATAAAAAAGTCGCCATAATAATGGGCTCTACCAGTGACCTGCCCGTTATGAAGGAAGCCGCCGCTATCCTCAAGGAATTACAGATTGAACATTATGTAGATGTGGTGAGTGCGCACCGTACGCCAGAGAAGATGATGGAATTTGGCAGGACTGCCCACGAGAACGGGATTGCGGTAATCATCGCAGGTGCTGGCGGTGCAGCCCATTTACCGGGTATGGTGGCGAGCCTGTCCCCACTTCCAGTGATAGGAGTTCCCATAAAATCCAGCAACTCCATAGATGGGTGGGACAGTATTTTATCGATTCTACAAATGCCGGGCGGCGTTCCCGTTGCCACAGTTGCCCTTAACGGAGCTAAAAATGCCGGTATACTCGCTGCGCAGATCTTGGGCGCGACAGATGAAGTTGTCAGAGATCGCATTATCGCCTACAAGGAAAATCTCAAGGCAAAAGTCATTGAGAGTGCCGCGACCATGAGCAGCAATGTCTAACGGTTACCGCATCTTTTCCATCATCATTATAACAATTTCCGTGGTTTGGTTTGTTATGGAATTGTCCCAACGCAGGTTTGAGCAATGGCATTTCCTGGCCGCAGGTGGGGTAAATTTTATCGCTGCGATGATCATCAACCGGCAGTTTACTAAGAAGGAATACAATTACCTGGGGATTATTCACGGTGTTTTTATGGTTTCGTTTTTTGGTTACGGGTACTTTTTTATTTGATAGTTACTCATCCCTCTTTCAATAATAACGGTCGTTTAAAGATTCCGAATACTTTAATAAATTTTATAACTCGATTAAATTATGAGCTCAACTCTACTAACCATATTAATTATCGCGGTGTTTCTGGTTGTCATTCTTACCATAAAGAAAAAAGACAAGTCCTCACCGCTAGGCATTAATTTAAAGCGAACTTATTGTCCCAATTGTAATGAGAAGCAACCTTTTATAAGAACACCCAAAACTGCCGAACAAGCACTGATAGGTGGTAATATTTGTAAAAAGTGCGGTACCAAAATGGATAAATACGGGACAAAAATCTAAAACCAAATTTCTCGACCGCAACCGCTTTTTCCCGGATGATCAAAAAATCAAATCGTTAGGTTATTTTGTAAGATTTCACAGCCTACCAAACCAAAACCTCAAAATTTAACAGTAAACTACAAACGTTCTCGCCTTTGGAAATTAATTTTACGTTCTATGACTGAGAATAATAATCCACTACTGCAAGAATTTACTACCGACTTTGACACAGCACCTTTTTCCAAGATTGAGGAGTCTCATTTTGAGCCCGCTTTCGCGAAAGCAATACAACTCGCAAAACAACAGGTCGAGGACATAACCAACCATCCTGAAAAGGCTACGTTTGAAAATACCATCGTCGCCCTGGACAGTGCTGGTGAGACCTTGAGTCGTGTGTCCAGCATATTCTTCAACCTCAATAGTGCAGAAACCAATGACGAGATCCAGCGCATCGCTCGTGAGGTAAGTCCGCGACTGGCAGCTTTTGGGAATGACATCACGCTCAACGAGGATTTGTTCAAAAGGGTGAAATCGGTTTATGATAACCGTAAAGACCTAGAGCTCAATGAGGAACAAAAAACATTGCTGGAGAAACAATACAAACGTTTTTCGCGAAATGGAGCAAACCTCTCTGCCGATAAAAAAGTACGATTAAGGGAAATTGACAATGAACTTTCACAGCTTACCTTGAAATTTGGGGAAAATGTACTCGCTGCGACAAACGATTTTGAGCTTCACCTAGAGGATGACAGCAGATTGAGTGGTCTTCCAGAAAGCGCCAAAGAGGCCGCACGGGAAGCCGCCAAGGAGAGAGACAAGTCCGGTTATCTATTTACCCTGGATTACCCCAGCTACATCCCATTGATGACCTATGCAGATGATCGCGAGCTGAGAAAGACCATGTCACTGGCATTCGGCTCCAAAGCATATAGGGACGAGCACGACAATCAGCAAAACGTACTCAAAATTGCGCAACTGCGTTATGAACGTGCCAACTTACTGGGCTATAAGACCCATGCGCATTTTGTCCTGGAAGAACGCATGGCAAAAACACCTGAAAAAGTCATCGAATTTTCACAGGAAATCCTTGAAAAGGCAAAACCCGCTGCCGAGAGGGAATTCCGCGAGCTCACGGAGTTTGCGATAGAATTATCTGAGAAAGAAGACGGTCTGCGGGCCATTCACAAACTGGAAAAATGGGACGCCGCCTATTACTCAGAAAAATTAAAACAGGAACGTTTTGACCTCGACGATGAAAAGTTGAAACCTTATTTCAAGTTGGAAAACGTCATCGATGGAGTTTTTGAAATAGCACAACGCCTTTATGGGTTGTCGTTTAAAAAGACCGAGACCATCGATAAATACCATCCAGATGTGGTTACCTACCTAGTAAAAAATGAAGATGGAAGTTTAAACTCCATCTTTTACGGTGACTTTTTTCCGCGCAAGGGCAAACGCAATGGTGCCTGGATGACTTCATTCAAGAACCAGTGGCACGAGAATGGCGAGAACGTGAGACCGCACGTATCCAATGTGTGCAATTTCACAAAACCCACCGCCACCCGACCGTCACTGCTCACTTTTAACGAGGTGACGACCTTGTTCCATGAATTTGGACATGC
Source organism: uncultured Flavobacteriaceae bacterium (assembly GCA_963836885.1). GTDB lineage: Bacteria > Bacteroidota > Bacteroidia > Flavobacteriales > Flavobacteriaceae > Nonlabens. The sequence continues at coordinate 20,979 of CAWILF010000023.1, forward strand.
GCTCCACGGGATGCTGGCAGACACACAGTACCGCGGACTTTCTGGAACTTCCGTTTTTTGGGATTTTGTGGAACTGCCCAGCCAGGTACTGGAAAACTGGTGCTATGAAAAAGAAGCCCTGGAACTGTTTGCCAGACATTTTGAGACCGGCGAGGTAATCCCGCAGCAATACATTGATAAGATTAAGGATGCTTCTAATTTTCAGGAAGGACTTCAAACGCTCAGGCAGTTGAGTTTTGGGATGATGGATATGAGCTGGCACGGGATCGATCCCACGGGAATTGAAGATGTAAAGGCACACGAGCGCAAGACCTTTGACCGGACAGATCTTTATCCAGACGTGGAAACCAGCTGCATGAGCACCTCATTTGCACATATTTTTCAAGGTGGCTACAGTGCGGGATATTACAGTTATAAGTGGGCAGAAGTACTGGATGCCGACGCCTTTGAACATTTTAGGGAACAGGGGATATTTCATCGTCCCACGGCAGATAAGTTCAGGGAACACATATTGAGCAGAGGCGGTACAGAAGACCCGATGTTGTTATATACACGCTTTCGCGGAAGCGAGCCCAAAATCGACGCCCTTTTAAAACGCGCAGGACTAGTAGCTTAAAATAATTAAATCAGAAAACAGTGCCAGAAGTCAAATTAGTACCGGAAAAATGGGTGGATCGCTACAGCGATTATTTATTCAATTACACCATAACTCGGGTGAATGATGCCATCATCGCCCAGGACCTTATATCTGAGACTTTTCTTGCAGGTCTCAAGAGTGCACACCGTTTCAAGGGCAACTCTACAGAGCGCACCTGGCTCATTTCCATTCTCAAGCGCAAGATCATCGACCACTACCGCAAGATCAATTCCAAAAAGGGCAAGGCAGAGATACGCATGAGCTACATGAAGGGATCTGATGGGGACGATGGTGGCGACTGGCTGGAAGAACGCGCGGCAGACCTGCGCAATCCCAATGTGGAAGATGAGATCGAACAGCGGGAACTGGGAGAGGCACTTCAAGAATGCATCAATGGACTATCGGAACGCTATGCCACGATATTTGTCCAAAAGTCCATAGATAACATGGATACGGAAACTATATGTAAGGAACACGACATCACGGCGTCAAATTTATGGGTGATCATCCATCGAGCCAGAGTACAGCTCATGGACTGCCTCAATTCTAAATGGTATAAGGAAGACTAGCATAATGGGAAGAATTTTTATTTCATGCGATGACGCAAGTATATTAAGCACGCGAGCTCAATATAACGACCTAGATCCTAAAGAGAATTTTAGATACAAACTGCACAAGAGCCACTGTTATGGATGTAGATCCTTCAACAAGCGCAACGATTCATTCCAGAGATCCCTGAACAAATTGAAGTGGGTAAAACTATCCACCGAGCAGAAATGCAGGATCAAGGAACGCCTGATCGAGGCGATGAAAGGATAATCTATAAGCATCTTTAAAATAATATATTTTCCCTAACGGTTGTCATCGTTGGGGATTTTTTATGTTAGCTCTTTTACATCACCCACAACCGACCATTACTTCCACTTTATTTTAGTTTATTGATCCTGATGATGATAACGCTTTCGCGAAAGCATAACTCAAAAACAACCATCCACACCATTAAATTATTGTTAGTTTTTTATCATAGACCCCAGTTGGTATTTTAATCCCTTATTTTTGCGACTTATGAAAATTTCAAGAATAGTTGCGGGAGGATTATTGATGATTTTTGGATGGGTGGCGCAGGCTCAGTCCATACTCATCAACGAGTTGGACTCGGACACGCCCAGCACCGATACCCAGGAGTTTATAGAATTGAGGACACCTAACGCCTTTACCTCGCTGGATGGCTTTGTAATGGTTTTGTTCAACGGTTCCTCCAGTACTTCAAGCGGCCAGGGGCGCACCTATCGTGCAGTAGATCTGGATGGGCTGGTGACAGATGTTAACGGGCTCATAGTTTTGGGAGGAGACCTGGTTTCTCCAGTTCCCGATCTGGTACTTTCTGACAATACGTTCCAGAATGGTGCCGATGCCGTAGGTATTTATCTGGGAGATGCTGATGATTTTGAAGAACGCACCACATTTGCGACCACTACAAACCTTGTTGATGCGCTGGTATATGATACCGGCCAGCCCGATAACCAAATCTTGCTGAACCTGCTGGGACTTACCGTTCAATACAATGAAGATGAAAATGGCAACCAGAGTACCGAGTCCCTGCAGCGCAAATCTGACGGCACTTATGAAGCCAAGGCACCTACTCCCCACTCGCTCAATGATTCAACAACGCCCACTTATATAGGCGTAGATTTCAACGCAAGTGTGGCCGAACTTAATGAGGGCGACTCATTTACCATAACCTTTTCACTTACAGAAACACAGTCCACCGATTTTGTACTCAATTATTTTCTTGACAACAGAGGCTTTGACAATGCAGATTTTACGGGATCTACCCAGGTCACCATTGCCGCAAATACACTGAGTACCGTGGTGCCCATCACGATCATTGATGATACGGTAGATGAGGGCGATGAGTTCTTGCGTATAGCATTAAATAGAAACGACATACCGCTGGGATATAAAAGACTCAAGGACAATGTATTGATAAGAGTCGTTGACAACGACTTTAGGGTAGCGGGATATGGAACGCCACTTGCACCTACCTTTGGCAATGTCCCCAGCACTGCCCCTGCCGGTTACTACGACTCCCTGGACGGACTGTCGGGCACCAATCTTGAAAATGCCATAACTGCGTTGATCGCAGATGCAGATATGGTGCGCATCCATACCTATAATGATGTCACCGATATTTTAAAGGAGGCAGACGTTTCTCCGCTCAACTCCAACCAAGTATGGTTAATGTACACCGAGCAGCAACGCGCAATTACTGATTTCCAGACAGGAAGCAACAGCACGGGAAAATGGAATCGGGAACACATCTATTCCAGATCGCGCGGCGGTTTTTTTCCCATTGAATACGATGATTTTGCCGACGGAATGTCTGCCTGGACTGAAACCAATGCAGATAGCCTGAGACATGGAATGAGCGATGCCCATCATTTGAGAGCAACCGATGGCCCTACCAACAGCTCTCGCGGGAACAATGATTATCCCGAATATAATGGTCCAGCGGGATCGCAGGGCAGCTGGCACGGTGATGTTGCCCGAGCGTTATTTTATATGGATTATAGATATGACAATATAGCACTGGTGAATGGGAATCCAGACAATTCCACCGTGGGTCAACTGGGCGATCTTGCAACCTTGATCCAGTGGCATCGCGATGATCCCGCAGATGATTTTGAGATGAACCGCAATAACGTGGTGTACACGTGGCAATTTAACCGCAATCCATTTATCGATTTTCCAGATCTGGCAGAAATCCTTTACGGCAACCAGATGGGACAAAGCTTTACCCTGTCCAGTGAATCTTTTGATCTGGACGAGGTGGGAATAAGCCCCAATCCCTCCGATAAAACAATTATGGTTACTGGATTGACCAGCGCAGGTACGATGGCGATCTACGATCAATTGGGCCGAAAAGTCAAGACGGTACGTATTGAAAATAATATCCCATTTGTCCATAAACTGACGAGCGGTCTATACTTAATACAGATATCAACTGGCGAGGCGTCCATCACCAAAAAACTTATCGTGAAATAAATTAGAAGTTATTATTTTGCTTTCGCGAAAGCATAGTTAGAACAATCCCGGTGCACTGTACCGGGATTTTTTATGGAAAGAATTGAGAACTAATAACATTTTAAAAACTCTGGGATAGACATAAATGGATTCCGCATCAAGTGGGTAAATTTATTGTTTGATATATTTCAGTAATACATATATCTGACTTTGCAACGCATTCTCAGCAACAGTCCACAACAATTAGTACAAAGCGATCAATTTAGATTTTTGATTTTTGATTTTTGATTTTTGATTTTTGATTTTTGAACTTAGAATTTATTTTTTTAAATCAACCTTGTAACATCTAAAAGTATCACTCGTCATGCTAACATAACCCAACCAATGAACCAAAAAAACTTTATAAACACGTTCAGCACCGTGCAGAAGAAGATGTTCTTCCTGAGCCGCAGGTTGTTGAAGTCAGAGGATGAGGCGGCAGACGCCGTGCAGGAAGTGATGGTAAAGTTGTGGGAAAAGAAGGATCAGTTAGAAGATGTAAAGAACAAGGAGGCCTATGCGATGCAAATGGTAAAAAACTACTCGCTGGACCGGCTCAAAAGCAAACAGGCAGGCCACTTAAAAATAGTCCACAGCAATTATGGCGACGACTCGCCCAACGCACTGGAAGAGCTGGAACGAGAGGCAAAAGTAGGAATGGTACAAAAAATGATCAACGCCCTGCCCGAGCAATACAGAATGGTCATACAGTTGCGGGACATCCAGAACTATGACTTTGAGGCGATCGAGAACATCCTCGACATGAAATCTACCGCAGTACGGGTTTCACTGAGCCGGGCGCGCAAAATGCTGCGAGAAAAAATTGAAGAACACTATAAAACAGAAATCGCATGAACGATTTATTAGATAAATACTGGGAGGGAAATACCTCGTTAAAAGAAGAGCAGGAGCTGCGGGATTACTTTTCCAGCAACGACATTGCCGATGAACACAAGATCTACAGCGATCTTTTTATCACCTATAAAGTTGAAAATGAGCAGGAGGGTTTGAACTTTGATGCTTTCGCGAAAGTGAAACAAAACAATGGCCCAGAAAACCAGTTACAGAGCAAAACCTGGAAGGGACTTGCCATAGCCGCGGGATTCTCACTACTTATCGCTGTGGGCGCCGGTTACTTCCAAAAGCCCACACCACCGGACCTGGGCACCTACGACACTCCAGAACAAGCCTATGCCGCAACGGTAGAAGCTCTAGAACTGGTCTCGCTCAAATTCAACAACGGCAGGAACAACCTGGTTCCCGCTGCCCAAGTGAACAAAAAAACAACTCAAATATTTAAACTCAACCGATAAACGGGCCACTCAACAACAGCCCCCAATACTTTAAAACAACTCAATAATTAAACTCAACAACATGAAAAAATTACTATTTATGGCCGTGATCGTACTTTCCGCAGGAATGGCGACGGCACAGAATCTGGACGATATAGGAAACCTCAAGAATACTTCAGAAACCGTGGTGACCAATGAAATGTTCAAGCTTATCGCAGGGATCGAGATGGGCTATAACGATCCCGAGGTTCAAGAAATGAAGAAAATGGTGGACAATCTTACCGAGCTGCGTGTTTATATGACCGATAATAAGGACAGCGCACTTAAAATGAAGACCATCGTGGATGGCTATATCTCCAAAAACAAGCTCGTTAAACTAATGCACGTCAAGGAAGATGACCAGATGTTTACCTTCCACATGCGCAAGGGAAGCACGGACAAAAAAGTGCGCGACCTGGTGATGTTCATGGACGGGAATGGGGACGATGATGAAAGTTCGGTCTTTCTTATTATCTCTGGAGATATAGATATGAACCAAATTTCCAAGATCACCAAACAACTCAATACCCCTGGACAGAAACAGATCGAAAAAGCTACCCAAGGCAAATAAGACCATTGAACTAACTTCCTTAAACCATATATTATGAATCCTTTACTATTGAGAATATTACTGATAAGTGTCGCCATTGTGGCAACGTTCACTTCTTGCGACAGCGATCCCACCGTACAGACCTATTATGTGGATAGCCAGGAGAAGGACGGTTTTATTACCACGACGATTCCCAAATCAATTTTGGGAATCAATGAGGAGAACCTCTCTGCAGAGTCGCGCAAGGCTTATGAAAGTGTCAATAAGATAAATCTATTAATGTTGCCCGCGACCGACAATCAAAAAGCTAACGTGAAGCAGGAAACCGAGGCCTTCAACAACATCCTCAAGAACAGCAATTATAAAACGTTAATGACCCACAGCGGCGATGGCGTGAAAGCTAGATTTGTCTATGAGGGCGATACGGACTCCATTGATGAGTTGATCGTCTTCGGCAGTTCTGAGAATATGGGAATGGGTATCGCGCGCATTACTGGTGATAACATGAACGTAGGTGATCTCATGAAAATGATGAAGGAGCTGGAGAAAGAAGATATCAACCCTGCAAACCTAAAAGGGATATTGCAGGGCATGGGAATGGACATTGATAAACATATGAAGAAGAACGAGGAAATAGCTGTTGACTCCATGAATGTCAAGGATATTTAAAACCTCTATTCAGCATTTTCCACTTCGAAAGGTTTAGCTTGAGAATTATAATCTCTAATGATTTCGTTCAAAGCTTTATGGATGACGTTTTGAGAATGATCCTCACCCCAGCCCTCTCCAAAAGAGAGGGAGCTTTTAAAAACTGCCGTTTTGATATATGTACTTACTATTTAAATACTTAAACAGCTTCGGCTGGCTCAGCTTGAGAATTATAATCTCTAATGATTTCATACAAAGCTTTTTGGATGACGTTTTGAGAATGATCCTCACCCCAGCCCTCTCCAAAAGAGAGGGAGCTTTTAAAAACTGCCGTTTTGATATATGTACTTACTATGTAAATACTTAAACAGCTTCGACAGGCTCAGCTTGAGAATTATAATCTCTAATGATTTCATACAAAGCTTTTTGGATGACGTTTTGAGAATGATCCTCACCCCAGCCCTCTCCAAAAGAGAGGGAGCTTTTAAAAACTGTCGTTTTAATATATGTATTACTATTTAAATACTTAAACAGCTTCGACAGGCGTAGCTTGAGAATTATAATCTCTAATGATTTCATACAAAGCTTTATGGATGACGTTTTGAGAATGATCCTCACCCCAGCCCTCTCCAAAAGAGAGGGAGTTTTTGAAACTGGCGTTTTAATATATGTATTACTATTTAAATACTTAAACAGCTTCGACACGCTCAGCTTGAGAATTATAATCTCTAATGATTTCATTCAAAGCTTTTTGGATGACGTTTTGAGAATGATCCTCACCCCAGCCCTCTCCAAAAGAGAGGGAGCTTTTAAAAACTGTCGTTTTAATATATGTACTTACTATTTAAATACTTAAACAGCTTCGACAGGCGCAGCTTGAGAATTATGAATTGAGAATTAAAAATTACATTAAAATTTTACCCGTTTGAGACTTGGTCTTAGGCGGGTTTTTAGGTTGCTAGATACTGCTTTAAATCGCACCCAAACTGTATATTTGCAGACTTTTTAAATTAATTACGCTTTCGCGAAAGCGGAACCCAAATAAACCCCATCGCCCATGAAAGCTGGAATCGTAGGACTGCCCAACGTAGGAAAATCAACCTTGTTCAACTGCCTGTCAAATGCCAAGGCACAGAGCGCAAACTTCCCATTTTGTACCATAGAACCCAATGTGGGCGTGGTAAACGTGCCGGACGCGCGATTGAGAAAACTGGAGGAACTGGTCCAGCCGGTACGCGTGCAGCCCGCAACGGTAGAAATCGTGGACATCGCGGGACTGGTGAAAGGCGCGAGCAAGGGTGAGGGACTGGGCAACCAATTTTTAGGCAACATACGTGAAACCGATGCGATCATACACGTGTTGAGGTGTTTCAAGAATGACAACATCGTACATGTGGACGGCAGCGTCGATCCCATACGCGATAAGGAAACCATCGACATAGAACTGCAGTTGAAAGACCTGGAAACGGTGGATAAAAAACTGGAGAAAGTAAAACGTGCGGCAAGAACCGGGAACAAGGAGGCGATCAAGGAAGAGGAAGTCCTTACCAAGATCAAGAGCTCGCTGGAGGCCGGTATCTCCATACGCGCCATTGATATAGACGCTGAATCCAGAGCTGCCTTTGTAAAACCCCTCCAATTTATCACCGATAAACCGGTCATGTACCTATGTAACGTGGACGACGAGTCTGCCGTGAGCGGAAATGAATATGTGGACCGCGTGCGCGAAAACGTCAAGGATGAAAATGCAGAAGTCCTCGTCCTCGCCGTAGGCACGGAGGCCGATATCACGGAACTGGAAGATTTTGAAGAGCGCCAGGAATTCCTAGCCGATATGGGTCTGGAAGAACCGGGTAGCGCAAAATTGATCCGTTCTGCCTACAAATTACTGAATCAGCAAACCTATTTTACCGCTGGGGTCAAAGAAGTACGTGCCTGGACGATCAACATAGGATCCACGGCGCCGCAGGCGGCGGGCGTGATCCATACGGATTTTGAAAAGGGCTTTATACGTGCGGAGGTGATCAAGTACGATACGTATGTGGAATTTGGCTCTGAGGCCAAAGTGAAGGAAGCTGGAAAGTTAAAGGTGGAAGGTAAGGAGTATATCGTACAGGATGGTGATGTGATGCATTTCTTGTTTAATGTGTAGTAGGGAGTAGTTAGTAGTTAGTAGTTAGTAGTTAGTAGTAGTTAGATGTTAGAGGCTAGATGTTGGAAGTTTTTTGGTTAGTATTTAGATGTTAGTATGTAGTAATTAGAGGTTAGAGGTTAGAGGTTAGATGTTAGATGTTAGATATTAGATATTAGAGGCTAGATGTTGGAAGTTGGTATTTACTGTTTGGTAGTGGATATTCGATATTGGATTTTGGATATTGGATATTGGATATTAGATATTAGATATTAAGTGTAAAGTATTTGGTACGAAGTTTTGGGATCAAGTGGTCGTTTTAAGTTGGCGCTTGCAACTTGAATTTCTAACTTTTGATGTGGGCTGGAATAAAATGTATTGTGCATTTTTTGAGTTGCTCTCCTACGTAATCGTCGGATGCTGGTGGAGAAACGAGTGCATTTTGAAAGCAGTTGTGCATCAAGTGCTTAATAATAAACTGAAATTAAAAAACGGCTCTTTTCATGGAAAGGAGCCGTTTTTTTTATGGATGGAATATCGTCCTATGCCTTGCCGCCCAGCATGAGGATTTCGTTACAGACGACTTCTGTAATATAGCGTTTGTTGCCTTCCTTATCGTCCCAGGCTCTAGTGACAAGCTTGCCCTCTACTCCTATCTTGTTGCCCTTCTTAACGTAGTCGGCGATGATGGTTGCGGTATTGTTGAAGGCCACGATGCGGTGCCATTGGGTATCGTTTACGGTCTCGCCCTGTTTGTTTTTATAGCGGTCCTGGGTTGCGATGGAAAATTTCGCCATCTTCTTACCGTCTGCAAGGTTGATGATTTCTGGATCCTGTCCCAGGTTGCCGATTAACTGTACTTTGTTGCTTAAGTTGCTCATAATAAATTAGTTTGTATGGGTTAAAAAATAAATAGTTAGTGCCATCGGTTTGTTTTGGTTTTGATGACGGTGCAAAGATGTGGTGGTATCAAAGCTGCACCCGTACATTAACCGTTTACTTACGTTTATTTGCGTTTGTAATCAGCTAGTTGAGTTGGATAAACTCACATGGAACATACACATATCCGGTAAATTAAGTTGGATATTGATTATATTGCTGCAGATATAACCAGTTGCCATTAATTTGAAAATGAACCTTACGAAAGAAATTAAAAATTGAAAAATTGGTTTTGAACCTAAACTTAAGGTGTCAAATAATCGAATTGAAATAGACCAAATTGGAATCAGAATTGAATTGTCGGACAAATTTACACTTGCGGATAAATCAGATTTTCGGAATTTTATAAACGACTATGAATTCCCGAAAAACTTGGAATTAAGTAAAAAAGACCGAGAAGGATTTAAAAATGAACTTTTCGAACCAATTTTCACTTTATCTGACAAAGAAAATACACGACCAATTATTGCTTGTTATCTTTTCAATGTAAATGACCTGAAAGGAAATACAAATCTAAATATTCGGAGCATTACAAAATATGAATTGATGTGGGCGGAATATATTTTAGAATCTAAAAACAATCGGAGAGTAAACGTAAAAAGGGTTGTGACAAATGGAATAAACGGCTCGATTTCGGAAAATTATTGGTTTGTTTATAAAAGTAAAAGTTCCAATTCGGAGAAATTATCTCGTTTGCGAATAATGAACTTGGAAATTAATGATTACGTTTTGACATTTTACATAATAGATGACGAACAAAACGAGTTGAACGGAACGGAATTGGAAAAATTCATAAGCGGAATAAAAAACTAATGGCAACACCGTATATAATTTATTGCTAGTTCTAGCCTACTTACGAAAATCCTCGCGGATTTTCTATTCGGTTTTTATTTGCTAAATTACATGCTAAACCACGCAACAAACCATATACAAACACGTTGCCACACATTTGAGAAAAATGCGAATTAAAATATTAACCATAGTATTTCTAATCGGAATTTTAAGCGCTGTAAATGCTCAAGACAACGTGGACAAAAATGAAATGGTTGGATTTGCTTGCTATTTTGAGGGAAGCGAATCTAAAACGGTAGAAAAGTTTGCGGAAAAACTTAAAAGCGAAAACTATAAATGGATTTCGAAAAAGCTGAACTCGAAAAATAATGCAGAAAAGTATATGTCTGTTATCACTCTGGAAAAACTGACTGAACTCGGAAAATATAAACTCACTCAAACGGAATTGAATTTGATTGCGGAACTTAAAAAATCGACTGAATTGGTTTCTGTTTGTTCAGGTTGTACTTATTTCCAAAAAGTCGAGCTGAAAAAAATGTTTACGGACGAAATGTTGACAATGGGAAGTTACTGGCTGAATTATAATATAAAAAAGGAATAAAAAACGTGTGGCAACAACGTGTATAATTAATGGCTAGTTCTCGCCTACTTACGAAAATCCTCGCGGATTTTCTATTCGATTTTTATTTGCTAAATTAGTTTCTTAAACACGCCACTAATCATACACAAAACCGTTCTCTATTATACGCGAAAATGAATTTCCGCGGTTCTAACTAATAATTTCAACAATAGATTATTTGTATATTTTGATCTCTGCGAAATTGCCAAATTTACTCCAAACCTTCTCTTGCATAATAATATGGCAGCACAAATTTATACAATGGTTAGCCAAAAAGATTTGACGCTAAAATTAGAATTCATCCAGATCTCTTTGCGAAAAAGTACTTTGATTATTATTGAGAATACCAATTACTCTTGTGACAGCCAAATAGCAAGGAGAAATCCTTCTAGCTTGTTTGGAAAGCCGAAAAAGACTGAAGAGCAAAATTGATGCTTTTAGAACATTACTAAACCAAATTCAATAAATGGAAGATTTGAATAAGCGAAATATCACATCTTTCCAATGAAAGAATTTACAAATCATGGCGAAAAACCAGTGCGAGCGATACAATAGAGAACAACGCATATAAAAAATAGCTGCCAAAGTCGATAGCTTCAAAGTTTAGTTGTAATTTTAAAGTCACAACAAGCATAAAGTTGAGTGCGTTTAATAGCTACTTTTCATATGCAAGCCCGTTGCCTACAATTTGAGAAAATTCGTCAAAATATTAATAAATCTGATTATTTTCAGTACAATTTTGAGTTGTAACGAACAGCTCAAAATGAGCGAATCTGAACGTTATGAACAAAATGCGTCTGAATTTATTTCGCAAGTTTTTTCAAACGAGGTTTATGAATGCAGTTATTTAATCAAACCCAATTCTGAATATAACTTACTCGAAACGATTGAGGAAGAAATGCCAGCTTTAGATTATGGAAATCGATTAATGGATATTTTAAAAGTTGATGAAAAAACTCTTGACAGTTTATTAAATCTTTCTAATGATTTTGAATTAAAAAAAGCTATGTTCAAGAGCGGAACTGAATTAATTGATAGTAACAAGTATATTACAATCAGAAAAGGACTTGACTCTATTGCTGAATTTGGAACTGAACTAGAAAAAAATCAAATGTTTTCAGAGTGTCCATCTGAATTTTATTTCATTTCAAAACCTATTTTTGATAAGGAATATAAAACAGCTGTTATTGACATTCAAATAGGTTTTACTTGTTTAAGAAGTCATCCTCGGATATTTACTCGAAAAGAAAACGGAATGTGGAAATAAAAACTGTAGGCAACAATGTGTATAATTCATTGCTAGTTATAGCCTACTTACGAAAGTCCTCGCGGACTTTCTATCTGTGATTTATTTGCTAACTTTAATGCTTAAACACGCAACGAAATCATACACTAGACCGTTGCCAATAATTTGAAAAAACTACTCTACATACCAATTTTATTGACTTTCATTTTGTTTTTTTCGTGTGGACAAAATTCAGCTGAAAAAGAACTAAATGGAAATTGGCGAGAAATTGAAAGTGAATACAGCACTTGGAATTTCCATCCCGATAGTCTAATCATAAAATTTCCAACCGAAATTGATGAAAAATTATATTGGACTGCTAATAAATCTCAAATTGAATTTGAACATCGAATATTTGGTTTTGATTCGTTAGGAAAAGTTATTGATACAATTAACAAAGTGCTAATTAGTTATCATCTTTCTAATAATAAAGACAGCCTTTTTGGTACTCTGAAAAATAATTGGAGTGAACACAAATTCGGTTTATTAAAAACCAAAAGTTATGTTGAATATCTGAAAAAAAAGTTTGGTATTAAATTTACACTACCAAAGGATAGTTCTGGAATAAATTTAGGACAAATGTATCATTCAACAATTGGTGGTAAGGAACTACATCCTATTTATGGATTAAAAATTTTTATGAGAAGTTCCAACAACGTGGTTGTAGCAAAAACAGAGTTTTCTGAAAATCTAAATAATTTGGAGTATGACATTAAAAGGTTTAAAGATAGTATTATACCTTGGGGAGAATTTATACATAACGAACATAAAATGTATTTGGATGAACGATTCCATTTGCGAGTATTTGCTGATAAAATTATTCCTGATTCAATAATTACAAATAAACTAAAGGTTACAATAGCGGAAAAAAAATCTGAACTTAACAAACATTATCCTGATACATTACCCATCAGTATTTATAGAATATTAAAAACTCAAGGAATTGACCCTCGGAATATAAAAGGAAAACAAATAAAAACTATTGCCAATACCGTGTATAATTAATTGCTTTGTTCTTGCCTACTTGCGAATATTCCTGCGGAATATTCACGGGTTCGTAAATGTTTGCTAACTTAGTCGCTTAACCACGCAACTAACCATACACAACAACGTTCTATGTAATACGCCAATTAAAAATTGGCACATTCCCATTCGAAATTTTAGACCTTAGAACACGAAAGGATTTGTAGCTAGCCAAAAACTTCATTCCGTGTTTTATTACCACTCCAGAATAATAGGCGAGCGTAAAAATTTTATAGATCAACTCCAAACTGATTAGAAATCGGTGCAACGAATTATAAATATTTCGTGTTCGTGTTTTTACCAAAACGATCTGAAAAACCAAAACCATAAGCAGCGATGATTGATTGACTTGTAAGAATTTGAAAAGCCGAAAATACTTTCGACCTAAATGAACTTTTATTATACATGCGGAATTAAAAGACGTTTCCAAATTCATCTGGTTGCTAAATATAAGGTTACATTTATATCACGATCGTCTTGTTACGTGGCGGCGAAAAAATAGCATAATAGATCTTGGCCAATTATAAAGATCGTGCAAGCTGTACTACATAGAACAACGCATATAAAAAATAGCTGCCAAAGTCGTCTGCTTCAAAGTTTAGTCGTAATTTTAGAGTCATAACAAGCATTAAGTTGAGTGCATTTAAACGCTACTTTTTATATGCAAGACCGTTCTATGTAATACGCCAATTAAAAATTGGCACATTTCCATTCGAAATTTTAGAACTTAGAACACGAAAGGATTTGTAGCTAGCCAAAAACTTCATTCGGTGTTTTATTTCCACTCCAGAATAATCGGCGAGCGTGAAAATTTTATAGATCAACTCCAAACTGACTAGAAACAGATGCAACGAATTATAAATATTTCGTGTTCGTGTTTTTACCAAAACGATCTGAAAAACCAAAACCATAAGCAGCGATGATTGATTGATGTGTAAGAATTTGAAAAGCCGAAAATACTTTTGACCTCATTGAACTTTTATTATACATGCTGAATTAAAAGACGTTTCCAAATTCATTTGGTTGCTAAATATCAGGTTACATTTATATCACGATCGTATTGTTACGTGGCGGCGAAAAAATAGCATAATAGATCTTGGCCAATTATAAAGATCGTGCAAGCTGTACTACATAGAACAACGCATATAAAAAATAGCTGCCAAAGTCGTCTGCTTCAAAGTTTAGTCGTAATTTTAGAGTCATAACAAGCATTAAGTTGAGTGCATTTAATCGCTACTTTTCATATGCGAGGCCGTTAGCACCAATGTAAAAAAAATGACGAACACAGATTCATATTTCGAAATCAAAGGAATAAATGAAAATGATTTTATCCGAATTGATGTTGGCGGATTGAAATTCCCAAACGCCAAACTTGACTGGGATAAAAATGCTCTGGATTCAGTTGTTAAAATAAGAGTCGGTGCTTTTTCCGCAAATTTATCAACCGATTTAATGACTACGGATTTTGAAATTTTTAAAAGAGAAATTGAAATCCTTTATAATAATCTGAACGGAACTGCAACTTTTGAGGGAATCGAAGGAAATGTTTCGATTCATATAAAAGGCGACGGAATTGGACATTTAAGTGCGGATTGCTTCATAACGGATTTTCTGCCTGACGGAAATGAATTGAAATGTGGAATTGGATTTGACCAAACTCAAATTCCTAAACTCATAAACCAACTGGAAAAGATAACGACCGAATTTCCTACGACTGGAGAATTGAAAATACCAAACTGAAAAAACACTGGTGCTAACACCGTGTATAAACCATTGCTGGGTCTGTGCTCATCTGGAAAATTCTTGGGAATTTTCCAGCGTAGTTTTGTATCTTTAATGGTTCGTGCCAAGACACGCAACGGCTCATACACGAGGAACGTTAGCAACAATTATAAAACCAACAATATGACAAACATTGGTTGTAAGACAATATTTAAAGCGAGGAATTTACTTTTGATACTTCTGTCACTTCAAATTTCAGCCTGCACAGGACAAGTGAAAGGAAAATCTATTTCAGATATAAAAGAAAATGAAGTAAACACCCAACCAATAATTCTCAATCAAAACACAACATTTCCTCAAATTCACACCAACTTAAATGGAATGGTAAGAGAATTTGTAAGAACAATGCATCAGGACAAAAAAGGGAACTATTGGTTTGGCACAAATGGTGATGGAATAATACGTTTTGATGGACAAATACTTGAAAAAATCACTATTACAGGAATCAATCCACGTTTTAGGGTTTTGGAAATGGTAGAAGATACAGCAGGTAATTTATGGTTTGGAACATCCGAAGGACTCATAAAATATAATGGTAAAGAGTTCACAACATTTTCAAAAAAAGAAGGGTTGCAGAGTGAAGAAATTTGGGGTCTAACTATTGACAAAAGCGGACTTATTTGGGTTGGTTCGACAGGAGGGGTTAATCAATTTGATGGAGAAAATTTTATTCCTTTTTCTTTGCCAGATTCAAGAGTCGAAAATGCAAAACCTATGCTATCTGACAAATTGGTTTTTAAAATTATCGAAGACAAGAATGGAACTATGTGGTTTGCTACTGATGGAAATGGAGTTTTTAAATATAAAAACGGAAAATTTATTCATTTAACATCTAAAAATGAACTTACCGATAATAACGTTGCAGATATTTTAGAAGACAAACAAGGAAATATTTGGATTGGAACTTTTTATGGAGGTGTGAGTAAATTTGATGGAGAAACCTTTACCAACTTTACTAAGGATGGAATTATTGCAGGTGAAGAAGCTTACAATTTTTATGAAGACAACCTAGGAAATATTTGGTTTACGGCTGAAGGTTATGGAGTTTACCGATATGATGGCAGTAGTTTCAAACAATTCACAACTGAAGATGGCTTAACCTCAAATGTCACGCAAAGTATACTCGAAGACAACAAAGGACAAGTTTGGTTTGGAAGTTGGCAAGGATTAAGCATTTATGATGGACAAACAATTATGAATGCCAAGGACAAAGAACCTTGGACAAACTAAAAATAACTGTTGCTAACAGCGTGTATAAAGAAATAGCGGGTTTAGTTCTAAATCAAAGGTCAGTACTTTTAATAAAAGTCTGTACCAAACTGAAAGGCAAGTGCTTTTTAATCCGCTAATTCTCATACACGCAAACCGTTGTAACACATTTAAAACCAATCCTAATTGAACAAAAATCATAAATTGGAAACTCTGACAACCGAAAAAATAAAGCGGAATTTTATGTTGATTAATTCATCATATTTTTCAGAGATTATTTATGACGAAAATCGCAGATTTTTTGACTTGTATTTAAATGTTGAAACAAAAGGAATTTTAGAAAGTCAAACAAAAACGTATAATGAACTAATTGAAAACCTGAATGAATATTTGACAAAAATTAGTGAATATATAAAATCGATTTACACAAACTCTGAAAAGAAAAAAGCGGCTGAACTGAATAATACGAAGCTAAATATTGAAGTTGTTCAGATTACGATAAATAATAAAAACTTTGACGCTGTTATTGTTTGCGGAAAAGAATACAAAAAATTTGGAATCTTTAAAAAAAATATTGGAATTAGAACCGAAATTAAAGATGGTCAGATAATAACAATGGAAAGAAAAAAGGATACTTTAGAAGAAAATTCGATATAGCCAATTCTTAAAAATATGACTGAATTTCTTAGTACATGACAAAAAAATAATTCATTGAAAATCAACGAATTAAGTGTTAAATAATTAGAATAAAGCATTGATATTCAGTATATTAGATGAATAATTCCACTTATTTGTCTAATGAAGAAAACCAATGCAGTCACTAAAAATAGTGAATTAACTTCAGTTCTAAACACTCATTTGCGAGGTAGAATTAATTTAGCCCGACTCAAGCTCATCTCTCATTTTATCATTGCGCTATGCAAGGTACAGACCGTGAACTTTGAAAAACTAGCTAATGCTTTTGACGCCCAGGTAGATCCAGAGTCTTCTCGAAGACGTATTCAGCGCTTTATTGCCTGTTATACCCTGGACTCTGACCTAATAGCGCGCATTGTCTTCAATCTACTGCCAGTACGGGAAAAGCTTATTCTAAGCATCGATAGGACCAATTGGAAGTTTGGGCAGGCCAATATCAATATATTCATGCTGGGCATTGTATACAAGGGCGTCGCCTTTCCTCTTATGTTCACCATGCTGGACAAGAGAGGCAACTCTAACAGTCAAGAACGTATTGAGCTAATCAATAGGTTCATCCGTCTCTTTGGCAGGCAGGTAATTGAGTCTGTTGTGGCAGACAGAGAGTTTGTAGGTGAGAAATGGCTGGAGTTCTTGAACCAAAACAAGATTAGGTACTACATACGTATCCGCAATAACTTCAAGGTTTTCCTACCGCACAAGAACAAGGAGATAAAGGCATCTCATTTGTTTAACAGATTCAAGGTCAATGAGTTTGTGTATTATGATAAAATCGTTCGTATCAATGGACAGCTCTGCTATCTATCGGGCTGTAAACTAAATAATAATGATATGAAGCAGGATTTTCTGATTATCGTATCATTTGACAGGCCTGAACAGGCGCTGAAAGATTACAGACAGCGATGGCAGATTGAAATGTGTTTTAAGGCAATGAAATCTAGCGGATTTGATATTGAAAAAACACATTTAAAAGATATTCAAAGAATAGAGAAACTGATATTGTTGGTGATGATTGCTTTTGTATGGTGCTATAAAGTTGGTATTTATTTGCATCGGATCAAACCGATCACCATAAAAAAACATGGTAGAAAAGCACAAAGCATCTTCAAGTACGGGCTCTCATTCTTGGCAAATGTGTTACTCAACTCTGAAAATCAAAGAAATATAGATATATTTCATTTTTTGTCATGTACTTAGACTGAATTTATAATCATACTAATTTTTATCATTCTTTTCGGAGCTTTTTTGTATTGGGCTTATTTACCAGATTATAGGAGAAATCCAAAAGAGTTTTGGCGGATTTTAATTGGAATGCCAATTGGAATGCTACTTGGCGGAATTGGATTTAGAGATTTAAACGAGCAAATAAGAAAATGGGCTGTTGGAGAAAAAAAGGAAAAGAAAACCGATGCATAAAAACGTGTTACAACAACTTATATAGCTCATAGCTAGGCATTTGCTTAAACGAAATTAAGGTATATTTGCTAGTCCGCCAAATTTTTTAATTTGGCTTATTGAGAAAAAGATAATAAGAAAAATTAAAAAATTCGGCTCGTGCTTCATTCGAAAATAATTGTTTAATTTGCACGCTACGAGCCATATACAAGACCGTTGTACGCAATTATGAAAAAATGTTAACAAAACTCAGAAAAGCTTTCGATAGATTTGTGATTCTTGAAGATGATGAATGGGAAAAATTTGAAGAAGTCATAATTATAAGAGAATTTACAAAAGGAGAATATTTTGTAAAAGAGAGTGAACCATGTAAATACGTTGGTTTTATCGATAAGGGATTGTTTAGATACTATTACCAAATAGATGGGCAACAATACACACGCCAATTTTTTTTTGATAATAATTTTATGGCAAATTATGAAAGTTATATCACCAATGAAATATCTAATGCTTGGATAGAAGCGTTGGAAGATGCTACGGTTTTTCTAATTCCAAGAAATAGCCTTTTTGAATTGTATACGCAATCTTTGAATTTTCAAAAACTAGGACGCAAAGTTGCGGAATATTTATTTCTTACTGTTTCAACGAAATATAAGTCGTTTCTTCTAGAAACGGCAGAAGAACGTTATCTAGACCTGATAAAAAATCGTCCAAAAGTTATTCAAAATATTCCTCAATATATGATTGCATCCTATCTAGGTATTACACCAGAAGGCTTAAGTCGTATTAGAAAACGACTTTATAAAAAATAATTAATAGCGTATCTTCTTTTCTTAACTCTGATCAATTCATAAGCAAATACTGTCAAGTAATTTTGTACTAAATAAAAAAGTACATTATGAAAAAGCAACTATTTCTCTTAATATTTATTGTTTTTATTGATAGCCACTTAAGCGCACAAGACAAAAGTGAAAAACTACCTGTGTATGCCAATTTTAGCATTGGTTATGGTAATACATTCTTTAGTGGTCGACTAAGTGACAAAGAAACTATTAACGACGATCGTGGTTTTGGAAGAAACGATGGATTCACTCTTGCAACATTCTTTTATTATGCACCCGCTAAATGGAAAGGTTTTGGTTTAGGGACTGGTGTTAAAGGTTTTTTCGCAAGTCCAAACGTTGGTGGACCCAACGATAGCGAAGAATATTTCTTCAATTATTATCATGTAGGCTTAAGTGGTAAATATCATTTTTCTAAAGAATTCAACAAAGGACTATTTGTAAAAACAAATATAGGTTTTGGTCAAATGACCGAAAAAACCAGATTTCTAAATGAAAACCGATTTGAACATCAATTCGCTGTTGGAACAACTATTCTGGGCGGTATAGGCTATTCTTTTCCTATAAATACCAAAATTTCTTTTAATGTAGACCTTGACTACGAAATTTCCAATAGGCGCGGTGACGTCACAGGAGAAGGGCAGGACATCAACTTTAGGAACAGCCAAGTAAGCATCAACTTCGGTGTCGGATTTTAAAAAACACACATCACTAAATATTTAATAATTTAAAACTATAAGCAATGAAAAAGTTAATCATTACCATCATTTTATTTTCAAATTTTACACTATTTGCACAATCACAAGACCAAGAAAAAGAACCGTTTAGGTACAGCCATAAATTTACCTTAGGTACAGATTTGGCACAACCCTTTTTGTTAGGTGGTTTTAACCTTAATGCAACCTATACAACAAACAGGTGGATTTTTGATTATTCGCACGGAATAGGACTTGAAATACCAGATTTTATTAAATCAGATGAACAAGAAGACCTTAATGCAGAAATAGAAATCCCTTGGACAACGGGTCCTGGAGTGGGTTACAGAATTACTGAAACTTTGGATACCAGAATAGATTTTAAAGCCCACCGTACCGAAGTAGATTTAATAAATGGGCAACAAGAGTTGGAATATACACAATTTACCGCTGGTCCAGGTGTGTACTACAGATTTTATTTGGGTAAGAAAACTGGCTTTGGCTTAGAGGCTTCTGCTAGGTATTGGTTTAACTTGGGGAATAACCTGGATGGACTAGATGGGGACGACTTCAATTTTCAGGATAGCAATGGAAACCAACAAAGTTTTGATACCAACATTAGTGCAGGAATAGGCGTGAACATTGCATTGATTTACACTTTTGGAAGAAATAAATAGACCAGATTTTAACCTCAGATGTAAGGGCACTCTTTGCTTATAATTTTTTCATAATTTGATTGTAAATAGACAATTAAATAAGAGTGTCCTTTTAAAAAATTAAAATAACTGCATACAACATCATATAAAATTAATTGCTAGTTTCTAGCTTACTTACGAAAGTCCTCTCGGACTTTCTATCTGTGATTTATTTGCTAACTTTAGTGCTTAAAACCCGCAACTAATCTTATACATCAACGTTAGCAACAAGCTGAAAAAAACATACAGATTAAATGAAAAAATATATCAAAGCATTTTTCAAAGAGATTGTTCCAATAATTATTGGTATTCTGATAGCTCTGTACATTAATAACTGGAATGAAAATAAAAAAGACGAAAAGTATATAAATCAAATACTTTCCTCAATGAACAAAGAATTGAAAGAGAGTAATGATGACATAAAGAAAAAAGTTCCCCAACAAAAAAGACTTATTGATACTTTGAGTTTTTACAAAAACAATGATAAAGTTTCTATCTTCGATGTGATGATGAAAGTTAATGGCATTCAGATACCTAAAATACGAATCAGTTCTTGGAAAGCTATTTCTAATTCAAAAATTGAATTATTAGAATATAAAAGAATTTCCGCCTTAGCGAATATCGAAGAACAAAAGGAAACAATGTTATCGAAAACACAATATTTAATGAATTTTCTTTATCCAAATATAAAAGAGACAAGTAGTGCCAAAAAGGAACTTATTATGTTAATGATGCAGGATATTATGGTTTCTGAAAATGATTTATCTGAGCAAATAGCGGAAGTTATTGAAAATTGAGGTTATTTACTTAATAGGAAAAACAGAACGAAAAAAGCCTGTTGCTAACAAAGAACTAAGTTGAAATCCAAGTAATTTACTGTTTAATTTTAAGCATGAATGATGCGTGGCATGGTTGAAGTAGCATAAATCTCCCATCGTCGATTTATCACCAATCCAACAAGCTATACCAGCTTTATTTTTTGAATAAGCTCAAGTTTTTCAAGACATTAGAATAATTTGCAACCTATTGAATTCAAGATTTCACTATTGCAAAACTTTGTCGCCGTAGATTGTTGTTAAATGCCAGTAGGGTTAGTTAATCAGTCTAGACCTGGTGGCAATAGGCTCGTTTTTTGTATTAATCCAACTAACAGGCAAACTAGCCAAATAGCATAAACAAATCCAGAGTTACGCAATCACCGGTTGCCTACTTTAGGCATCATACATCTCCCTTTAACGCCTATTTCCTGTAACTCAATTCTCAAATGTTTTGGTTTTAAAATACTGTTTAGAATTTACGTAAAGGCAGCATTACAAAGCCTATCGCTAATTATTAAAGCTTTAAATTTGGTAAAGAATTAATCGGACTATAAGCCTAACAATCTGCATGAAAAATATAACTAACCTGATTATTGTGCTTATCACAGTTTTTGCTCTATTTCTCAGCTGTAAGCCCTCGTCTTCATTTTATTATAAAAATCAGCTGGTTAATGTTGGACAGTTAAATGACTCCACATTATCACTTGTGAACCAGTTCTTGATTCATTCTTCAGGTCAAAAACCTAAGGACACGATAATTATAACTTATAATTTCAATGAAAAAGCCTGTTGGAGTCGATTAGACGCTAGTAATGATGACTATATCAACGGATTTGTAGATAGACGCAATACGCGTATCGATAACAAATTGAAAACTAGGGAACATATTTCAATGTATAGCTTTAGAGAATCTGGAAATAAAGTGAACAAAATTATAAGCTACAATGAATCCATAAAAATTGACGATTCAAATACGCTTTTGGAACTGTTTTTTGAGAGGCGTTTTGAATGTGGCAGTACTCTAACTATCATGCCCGACAAACGTTTTGTGATGGTTTATAATGATTCTCACTTGGAAATACTAGATTTTACCAAAATTCAATATCAAGAAATTTTAAATAACCTAGGAAGTTAAATCTTATAGCCAGTATTTTCGCAATGAATAAGAATGTATTGAACGCAAATAAAATCAGATTTTGGAATCAGCTTAGGGTTCTATGCAACAAGATTGTGCTTTTCATGGGCGCAATTTTTGTAGTGATGACCGCTATTTTTCACGCTGAAACTACCGTTGCTCAAAGATCACTGAGCTATTTAGATATGGAAAATCCGCTAGTGCCGGTATTTATATGGGTTGTTTATTACATCGCGTCGGTAAATTTCCTACTAATACTATTAGAACTAATAGACCGGATGGGAGGTTTTCGGGAGCGTCCCATATTCAAAAAGTCGTTTAAAGCCATACTACTGGCAAGTATTGTTATAGTTCCATTAATATCTATGTATCAAATAATTATGCTTTAGTTACAACGATATTTAATAATAAAGCTTTCGCGAAAACGGAACAAATACAGAGACTTTTAGTTCATAATAAAATGGGTTGAAGATCACATTATCCATCAAATCAGTCAGCGGCGATTTTGCTTCGCTTTCCCAAAAGTGCAAAGGAATTTTCTAATTAATAGTGCTCAGTTATAAGAATAACTATATATTTGCACCCGCAAAAGCGCAAGCAATTGCAAAAGGCCTCGTAGCATAACTGAATAGTGCACCACATTACGGCTGTGGAGGTTGCAGGTTTGAATCCTGCCGAGGTCACGACACTCAAGAAACCACGTTCTTTTTAGAACGTGGTTTTGTGCTTTTACGCAAAATCCAAAATATAGTTTTGATGATTTGGAGGAAAAGCACAAAACCAGCGTCGCTCTTTTGCGATGCGTGGTTGCTTATTTGCAACTTTGAGCGCAATCAGGATCACCATAGTAATCCTGCCGAGCCTGCCTGTCGTGCCTCCGGCAGGCAGGCCTGCCTGTCGTGCCTCCGGCAGGCAGGCCTGCCTGTCGTGCCTCCGGCAGGCAGGCCTGCCTGTCGTGCCTTTTGGCAGGCAGAGTCACGACACTCAAGAAACCACGTTTTAGAACGTGGTTTTGTACTTTTACGCACAATCCAAAACGTAGTTTTGAAGATTGGGAGGAAATGTTCAAAACCAGCGTCGCTCTTTTGCGATGCGTGGTTGCTTATTTGCAACTTTGAGCACAATCAGGATCACCATAGTAATCCTGCCGAGCCTGCCTGTCGTGCCTCCGGCAGGCAGGCCTGCCTTTCGTGCCTTTTGGCAGGCAGGGTCACGACACTCAAGAAACCACGTTCTTTTTAGAACGTGGTTTTGTGCTTTTACGCACAATCCAAAACGTAGTTTTGATGATTTGGAGGAAAAGTACAAAACCAGCGTCGCTCTTTTGCGATGCGTGGTTTCTTATTTGCAACTTTGTGCGCGTGCAGGATCATTATAATAATCCTGCCGAGGTCACAACTTTATTCAAAGCTCTTTAAACCAATTGTTTAAAGAGCTTTTATATTTTACCAAATCCTGTCATTAGCCTTGACTGGTTCTGATTTTGTAAATTAAGGCTTAGAACTATTTTTAGAATATTCTATAATTCAAACTAAAGAAGCCGTTCTTCTAGAGTATTCTTCCATTTGTAAAATGCCTCTCGACTGTCGTTATAATCGTGCATGATTTTGCTTAAGTTTTCAGGTTTAGTCTCTGAAAATGCTTGACGTCCGCGCTAACGAATCCTCTTCGTGGATCAAAATGAATGGAAAAATTAAGTTGACTCAATTCTTTTATCCATTTTTCTATTTTCAGAACGGAGCTTTGAGGGATGCACGTTGCAAATCCTGTTCGTATAATCGAATTACTAATAGAACATCTTCATCTAAAAAGTTTGAACACTGTTCCTGCAAGGTCACGAATTTATTAAAATGCTATAAACTATATTTTTAGAGCATCATTGATTTTATCCAGATTTTTTAAAAGAAATCGTAGTTGATACTGAAATACCCATCAAAAGACGGTCTCTGCACCGTTGAAAAAAAAATCAAACAATACAAATTTAAGAATGTGATCTAGCAAATTCAAAGTTTCTTGCTAAGTGTAAAGATTAACTTACTCTCAAACTTCCTTGCATCTCAGATTTTTTTTAAAAATTAAGGTTTGCACAAAAAGACCAATAAGTTTTTTTTGTAGAATTTTTTACTATATTTGTACTTTACGATAGTAAGATGTACTCGGAAAAAGGACAACAGACTAAAGACCATTTTATAAAAACCAGCGCCCATTTGTTCAATACAAAAGGTTATGCAGGTACTTCTATTTCTGATATTTTAAATGATGCCGGTTATAGCAAAGGTGCGTTATACCGGGTGTTTAAGGATAAGGATGAACTTGCGGTAGAAGCTTTCAAATATAATCTTGGTATAATGAAGTCCTTGTTGCTGAACGAAGTACATCGTAGCAATAATGATATCGATAGAATATTTGCCGTACCTAGATTTTATGCAAGTATAAATGAAACAAAAAGTTTCCTTAAAGGTGGCTGTCCTGTTTTAAACACCTCGATTGAGGCAGATGATACGCATCCCAGATTAAAGAACCTGGCGCGCAAGGCTTTTGACGAAATGGCGTCTCTTATTGAAACAGCTATTGCTATGGCTCAAGATAATAAGACCGTAAAAAAAGGTATCAATGCCAAAGAAATTTCTCGCTTTATGGTTGCCACTATCGAGGGTTCTATCGCGATGATGCAATCAATGGAAACTGACGAAGTGATTAAGACCAATATGAAATATCTAGAAAATACGGTAAAATCAATGCTGTAAATTTTTTTAACCAAAAAAAGACTGATTGGTCGCTTTTATATGACAGAATTTTTCCTTGAATTACGTAATAGAAATGAGATTTTATTTTGGTTTTTTATTATTCACATTGTATGGTCGCTGGTATTGTTATTTCCGTCGATTCTATCCACGCAGCGATTTAAAGGGGCAAATTCCTATCATAAGCCCTTAAAGTTTGTATTGTCAACTACGTTGTATTCTGCAGCAATGGGTTGGTATACTATTTATCTCAACGAAGCGATACTGGTAATTTGGTTCAACTGGATCATTGTTGTCACGCTCGGTTTTGAAAATGTGTACATCACATTACAGGCGGTAAGAAATAGAGCTTCACATTTCAATAATGAGTCGGCTACGGGAAAGTTGATGTTTGTTTTAATGGCCATAGCGGCTACTATTGCAACTTTAGCTACTGGCTGGATGGGCTATTTATTCATTTTCAAATCAGGCCTAAATCTTCAACCACATTATTTGCTGGCGATACAGGCGGCAATTGTACTCTTTGTAGTTTTTGCACTTGAGGGATTGATTATAGGTAGAAACGGTGGCCACACAAGAGGTACCGAAGATGGCGGTAAGGGCTTGCCTTTTTTGAACTGGAGCCTTCGCTTTGGGGATTTGAGAGTCGCGCATTTTGTGGGAATGCACGCATTACAGCTACTTCCATTATTGGCAGCCTTTGTACTTACCAGCGTAGTATCAATCTGGATCGCCATAGTGCTTTATACTGCACTCGCGGTCCTTGTATTCGTCCAAGCTATTCAAAAGAAACCTGTGCTGCCTACCGAATTGACATTAACAAACGATGCTATTTAAATGAAAAATTCCAAATCACTATTTTTCCTAACGCTATTTTTTCTTTTATGCCACGCTTTCGCGAAAGCGCAATCACCATTAGAAACCTACATTCAAATAGGTCTGGAAAACAACCAACAGTTTTTGAAAACACGTTTGGAAACTAAAATATCCAATGAGGAAAAAGAAATTTCAAAAAGCTTTTTTCTACCAGATGTGGCTTTTGACGCCACGTATCTTTTAGCAGATGGAGGTCGTACGATTGACTTTCCCATAGGCGATCTGTTCAATCCAGCTTACGCAGCTTTGAACAATTTAACTGGGAACCAACCAGTTTCCAACAGACTTGGCCAATGTCAACGAGCAGTTTTTGCCCAACGATTTTCACGAGACTAAAATTCAGGTATTACAGCCCATCTTTAATACAAATATCTACTACGGCTATAAAGCCAGCAAGGCAAAGATTTCAGTAAGTCAGGCCAAAGAGGACAGTTACAAAAACCAGCTGATTTTTGAAATATCCAAAGCCTATTATAATCACTTGCAGGTGCTGGCTCAAAAACGGATTTTGGATAGCACTAGGTTAGTGGTCAAGGAGCTGGTTCGAGTGAACGCTAAATTTGTAAAATACGATGTCGCGACCAAA
This sequence comes from uncultured Flavobacteriaceae bacterium, assembly GCA_963836885.1. Classification (GTDB taxonomy): domain Bacteria; phylum Bacteroidota; class Bacteroidia; order Flavobacteriales; family Flavobacteriaceae; genus Nonlabens. The sequence continues at coordinate 47,470 of CAWILF010000023.1, forward strand.
GATGCCCTTTTTAACGCGCAAGCCCAACTTGATGCGGTAGATGCCCAAATGGCAACTGTGGAAAAGAACATCAATACCTCTCGCATATTTTTTAATTATCTGCTCAATCGTGATTTAAACGAACCCATTTTAGAAGAAACCGAAAGTTTCAATGGGATTTCTTCCAGCGAGTTGTCCTTATCTATAGCGCAGGACGAAGCACTTAAAAACCGCACGGAGCTTACCGCCTTACAAAGCGGTATGGAAGCGCAGGATTTTCTGATCAAAAAAGAAAAAGGCTATCTCTTGCCTAATATTACGGCTGGGGCAGAATTCGGGTATCAAGGCTTTGGCTACACGTTTGACGATGATCAGGATTACTATTTGATCAGCTTTAATCTCAACTGGTCCATTTTTCAAGGCGGGCGCAACAAGGCGGAAGTCAGAAAAGCTACCCTTGAAAAAGAGCAACTCGATGCCGATTATCAGAACCTGACCCAACAAATTCAGTTGGAAGTGGCAAGTGCTTTCTATGAGCTGGAAGAACGCCTAAAAATCTACGACGCCCGTCTTTCAGAACTGAAAAACGTAGAAAAGAACTTCGACATCATCAAAGGAAAATACAATACCAATCAAGTTTTGCTCGTACAGTTCAACGAAGCGCGCAATGCCTTGACTACCGCCCAAATCTCAACCTCGATCGCAAAATATAACATCGCCATCGCAAAGGCTAACCTACAACGAACCATTCAAACAAGCATCTAATGAATACTAAAACATTTTACTTCACTCTATTTATCATAGCAGTATTGACATCCTGTAAACAGGATTACAGCAACGCTGAAACTAAAGGAAAGTCCCTTAAAAAAGTCCGAGTGACCGCGATCTCGGGACTTTCAGAAATGCCTACCATTTCCGCTTCGGGAAAGTTGGCGTCCAAGGATGAAGTAGTTCTGTCCTTTAAAACGGGCGGTATCCTCAACAGTTTAAAATTTGAGGAAGGACAAACGGTCAATAACCGTGCGGTGCTCGCTAGTTTGAACCTTTCTGAAATCAATGCACAGGTACAAAGTGCGAAGAATGCCTACGAAAAATCGGTTCGGGATTATGAGCGTGCTACGGCGATGTATCAAGATAGCGTGGGAACCTTGGAACAACAGCAAAACCGAAAAACCCAACTGGATATTGCCAAATCACAATTGGAAATTGCCAACTTCAACCGCCAATATTCAGTTATCAACGCCCCTTTCAGCGGCACGATTCTCAAAAAATATGTAGAAAGTGGTCAACTGGTCGCACCGGGACAGCCCATTTATTTGATAGGAACCTCGGGCAACAAGGGCGCGCAAATCATCAAAACAGGACTGAGCGACAAGGACGTTGTACAAATAGATCTGGGCGATAGCAGTAAGATTGTTTTGGACGCTTTCGCGAAAGCGGAATACAACGGCACAGTAACACAAATAGCCGAAGTAGCGAATGCCAGCACCGGATTATATGATGTGGAAATTACCATAGACGGCTATTTCAAGGAATTGAAAAACGGTTTTATAGGAACCGTGAACGTCTTGCCAGCATCGGGAACCAGCATCCTAAAAATACCGATGAACGCACTAGTCGAAGGCGCCGATAAGAGCGCGATGATTTTCTATACGCAGGACGACCTCACGGTACAGGAAACAGAGGTGGAGATCATCAACTTGAACGACGATTATTTTACCGTCAAAGTGGATGCCCTGCCTAAAAATGCCAAGGTGGTCAATGAAGGAGCACCGTTTTTAAAAGTTAATGATTCAATCCAGATTGTACGATGAGATTACCTAGCATAGCCATAAAAAATTACCTGTTCGTATTCGTTACTATCTTGCTTGTAGTGTTTCTGGGCGTTCGCAGTTTCAACACGATGCCAAGGTCCGAAGATCCGTTTTTGAGCCTACCCAATTTCACGGTCATTGTGGTGTATCCAGGTGCGAGTCCCGAAGATATGGAGGACCTGATTGTAGACCCTATCGAAGAAGTGGTAGATGAAATCGACAACATCACCGAGATAAAGACCGAAATGGCAAACAGCCTTGCGGTCATTTCCATCGAAGCGGAATTCGGTATTAATTATGATGATGTGTACGATGATATCGTGTCCGAAATCGATAAAATAAGACCACAATTGCCTAGCGGAATCATTCAGCTGGATATTGAACAGTTCAAGCCAGAAGACCGTGTGGTCGTGCATCAATTTGCTTTGGTTTCTGAATCGATTCCGTATAATATAATGTATGATTTAGCTGAAGATTTTGAGGAAGAATTAGAGGATGTCGAGGGTGTGAAGGCAGTTGAGATAGAGGCAAATCCGCAAGAGGAAATTCGCATCAGTCTTGATTTTGAACGAATGTCCAATCTGGGCATCAACCTCGGGCTGATTATTGAAAAATTACAGGGCAATAATATCAACATTCCCGGTGGTGCAATAAAATCGGGCAATCTGGAATTCAATATTCAGACTTCGGGAAATTATGAATCGCTGGAAGAACTGCGCAACACCACCTTACTTTCCGAAGGGAACCAAATCACATATTTAAAGGATGTAGCCGAGGTTACTTTTGACTATGAAGACACACGGTGGATCGCAAGACACAATGGTAAAAAGGCGATTTATGTGAACGTGACCCAAAAACGAGGTGGCAACATCATCAAACTCGCTGATGCGATTAACCTCAAAGCCGAAGCTTTTAAAAAAGAACTTCCCAACGTGGTTCAGCTAGAGACCGCTTTTGAGCAAGCACCTGCCGTTGCGCTAAGAATCAATGATTTTATCGTAAACCTGTTACAGGGTATTTTGCTGGTGGGTGTCATCATTCTCTTGTTTTTGGGCTGGCGTTCCTCCTTGGTCATTATGGTGGTCATTCCCTTGTCGATATTGATTGCCTTGGCGGTTTTGGATTTATCGGGCTATGCCTTACAGCAAATATCCATCGCCGCTTTGGTCATTGCTCTGGGGCTGTTAGTGGATAATGGTATCGTGGTCATAGAAAATATTGTGCGTTTCAAACGCGAGGGACATCCCTTGCTCAAAGCCGCAGCTCTGGGAACAAGCGAGGTAGGTTACGCTATCGTGAGTTCTACTATTACCACGATTTTATCGTTCTTACCGTTGGCGTTGCTGCAAAGTGGCCCGGGCGAATTTCTAAGAACGCTACCGCTTACCGTAATCTTTGTATTAGCGGCATCCTTGGTTTTGGCACTTACGTTTACACCAATTCTAGCAAGTCGCGTCCTCAAAAAAGGAACGGAAAAGAAAACACCTTTTATTACGAAAAAGATAGAAAACTTTATTGAAAAAAGATACGCACCCATTCTCGATTTTTCATTGCGCAGAGGCGTTTTGGTAGTGTTAATAGGATTTGGACTTTTGGGTGGCGCGGCGGCTTTGTTTCCAAGTATTGGCGTGAGTTTCTTCCCAACGGCAGATAAACCTTTGTTGCTTATCGATGTGGATTTGCCCTATACCAGTAACATCGATCATACCGATAAGGCGGTAACATTTATCGAATCGGTGTTGGACACGACGGACTATGTGAAAAGCTACACGATAAATGCAGGACACGGTAATCCTCAAGTCTATTACAATAGAATTCCAGAAGAATACAAGAGTTACCATGGCGAGGTAATGGTAAATTTCAAGCAATGGAATCCCGAAAAGTTTTATAGCACCTTAGACCGCTTTCGCGAAAGCTTTGCGCAGTTTCCTGATGCTCAAATCGCCTTTAGGGAACTCAAAAACGGTGCACCTTTTGAAGCACCGATCGAGATTTTGCTGATAGGCGAAGATGTGGAAACGCTGAAGCGTATCTCTTACGATGTAGCTGAAATGTTGGAAACAACGGAAGGCGTACAAGACATCAACAATCCGCTAGCCATCGCAAAAACCGATTTGAACATTAATATTAATAAGGAAAAAGCCGCCCTGTATGGGGTGCCGTTGGTGCGCATCGACCAGACTGTACGTGCTACCTTAAACGGCCTGCAAGTGGATAGAATAAATATTAAAAAAGACGATGAAAACTATCCACTGATCATACGGATGCCGTTTGAAAAGCAGGTCGGAATTTCAGATTTTGATAAAGTATATGTGACCAATGATAGAGGCGAAGACATACCGCTAAAACAACTGGCGAGCATTGGCTTTGAGCAGAACTATGCCAAGCTTAATCATTTCAACACCGATCGAAATACCGCGATTACCGCTAATGTTGCCGACCCAGATAAAACAAAGGACTACACTGAGGCCATCATCCCAAAATTGGATGCCTACGACTGGCCGGAGGGTTATCGCTATTATCTTGCGGGCGAATATGAAACCCAGAACAGTAGTTTTGGCGATCTGGGTATTTTGTTGGGTACGGCTTTGATTCTGATTTTTGCGGTGTTGGTACTTCAATTTAGAAGCATCACGCAACCGTTGATTGTATTTTCTGCCATTCCACTTGCCTTAAGCGGTTCGTTTATCGCCCTATTCTTATCGGGCTGGTCGTTTTCGTTTTTTGCTTTTGTAGGCTTTATCAGTTTACAGGGTATTGTGGTCAATAATTCCATCATTCTGGTGGACTACACCAACCAATTAATCGCTGAAGGAATGGAAAAACTGGAAGCTATAAAAACCGCTTCAAAACGGCGATTTACACCTATCGTATTAACGTCCTTAACTACCATTTTAGGATTGATGCCACTAACGTTTGCAGGCACATCGCTTTGGTCGCCTTTGGGCTGGACGTTGATTGGCGGGATGGTTTCTTCTACTTTATTGACCCTTCTGGTGGTGCCTATTTTGTATAATTGGCTAACTCGTAAAAAAGCATCAAATCAATAATTGTGAAATCACCCGAATTGAAAGCGAAAATTTTAGAAATCCACTCACTTAACAGAAAAAGAGAATGGCATAGATAAGCACTTATAACATCATCAGAAAGTTCAGTTGCTTTAAAGAACTACAGAGCGACCGTAAGGCGATTGCCGATCACACCTTAATAATCCACGGTGAAGCAGACTGGTTACCATTGGAAGTAAGAAAGTCTTTTTTTCTAAACTTTCAAAATGTAAAACGCCTAACGCTACCAGAAACTGGGTATTTTGCATCACAAGAAATCCTCAATAAGTTTCTCATTTCTGTACTTGAATTAATTGAATAATAAGATAATTCGTTATGTCCTAACACTTTCAAGAATACGTTTCACTTATGGGCGCTATGATAGAAACTCCTATTATTCAAATATCTTTTAAGAAGAATAAATTTAGCCTGATTTAGATAGTACTAACTCAATATCCTCATTCAAAAAGTTCGAACTCTGTCCCGTTGAAGTCACGACACTCAAGAAACCACGTTCTTTTTAGAACGTGGTTTTGTGCTTTTATGCACAATCCAAAACGCAGTTTTGATGATTTGGAGGAAAAGTTCAAAACCAGCGTCGCTCTTTTGCGATGCTTGGTTGCTTATTTGCAACTTTGAGCGCAATCAGGATCACGACAGTAATTCTACAGAGATTGCCTGTCGCGCCTTTTGGCAGGCAGATACGCCTATTGCACTTTTGGAAAATAGGATTACTCCACTTCAAAAAAAATCATCAGTGTGGCAACTTATTTCTTAATAATCCATACAGGAAAGTACCTAGAAGTGCACCAAAGATCACTACCAAAATGGAAGCGTAACCAGCTCCCGCCAGCACATACATCGGCCCGGGACATGCCCCTGCAAGCGCCCATCCCAGACCAAAGAGAATACCGCCCAACAGGTAACGTGCAATGCTCTTGTTCTTAGGTTGCAGGCTCATCTCGCCTCCACCCAACGGTTTGATCTTTTTAAGTTTTATGAACTGTACTCCCATGACACCGATGATCAGGGCTGAACCCATAATGCCATACATGTGAAAACTTCCAAACTGGAACATTTCGTAAATACGGAACCACGATGCAGCTTCTGATTTAAACATGATAATTCCGAAAAATATGCCAACGGCCAAATATGCTATATACCTCATTCT
>CAWILF010000024.1:0-47021 GCA_963836885.1 uncultured Flavobacteriaceae bacterium
AAGTTCGAAAAATAAATCTCAAAAAACAAATTCCATACTCCATACTCCATACTCATACTCCATCCTCTATATTCACCTCCCATTTTCTCAAAGTTTTGATAAGACTGTGGTTATAAGGTACAATCTTTGACCTAGATCATTGCACATATCTTAACTTTGTAAAAGACACGCATTATGGGACTATTACAACGCCGCAAAAACAAATCCTACGATTATGAACCGCGCTACTATAAAAGTAGTGATGGGGAAAGACCGTTCTCAATCAAGCATAAATTTGACGACCACCGCACGACGGTTCAAAAGACCAATCTCAAGGGCAAGTTTTCCAATGCCATGAATGATTATAAACAGGGAAGTGATGTCCTAGTGCGCAACCGCATTTATATAATTATCGCCGTCTTGGTATTGATTTTTTTATGGTTGATAGAATTTGACCTCAGTATTTTCAGCCTAAAGTAGATCAATGTCCGACATCATCAGATTATTGCCAGACCATGTTGCCAACCAGATCGCGGCAGGAGAAGTAGTCCAGCGACCAGCAAGCGTGGTCAAGGAACTGCTGGAAAACGCCATAGATGCAGGAGCTACAGAGGTACAACTTATCGTTAAGGATGCGGGCAAGACCTTGATCCAGGTCATCGATAACGGTAAGGGAATGAGTATGATGGACTCGCGCATGGCTTTTGAAAGACACGCCACTTCAAAAATCTCCCAGGCCGAGGATCTTTTCAATCTTCATACTAAAGGCTTCAGAGGTGAGGCACTTGCTTCCATCGCGGCAATATCGCACGTTGTCGTTAAGACCAAACAATCTGGCGAAGACCTGGGCAATGAACTGAAAATAGAAGGAAGTAAGGTGGTGCTGCAAGAACCCTGCGTTACTCCCAAAGGTACCATGATGAGCGTGGCAAATCTGTTTTACAACATTCCCGCTAGAAGAAAGTTCCTGAAATCTGACGCGGTGGAGCTGCGCAACGTTACGGATGAGTTTCACAGGGTCGCCATGGCACATCCAGCGGTTGCGATCAAATTTTCACACAATGGCACCTATTTATTTGACCTTCCCAGCGGCAACTACCGCCAGCGCATCGTCAATATTATGGGGGCCAAAACCAATGAAAAGCTTATCGCGGTAAATGAGGAAACAGAGATCGTCTCCATTCATGGGTTTATAGGAAAGCCCGAATTTGCCCGCAAGACAAGAGGTGCTCAATACTTTTTTGTAAACGATCGGTACATCAGGCACAACTATCTAAACCACGCGGTCTCCAGCGCATACGAGGGGTTGTTGAACAATGGTGCAAACCCCAGCTATTTTTTATACCTCACCGTGCCCAAGGATAGCGTGGATATAAACATTCACCCGACAAAGACCGAGGTAAAATTTGACGATGAGCATAGTCTCTACGCAATCATAAGGGCCAGCGTCAAACATGCGCTGGGACAATTCCATGTAAACGCCATCGATTTTCAAAAAGAAACGGAGTACGAGCTGCCCTACGACCTCGCGGTTAATAATTCCCCCAGTGTTCCCAAAATTGAGGTAGATAGAAACTTTAACCCTTTTCGCGAAAGCGGTACAGCACCATCTTCTCCACATTCTAATAATTCGCGCGACCAGTTTGCCTGGAAACAGCAAAAACCAGCGCCCTGGGAAGCTCTATATGCGGGAACAAATGCGTCCTCGATCATAGTGGAGCAGGAGGAAGTGCAGCATGAATCACTGTTCGATAGTGAGGACGCGAGCACAAACAACATTTTTCAATTGCAGCGCAAATTTATAGTAAGCACCTTGCAAAGTGGGCTCCTCGTGGTGTACCAGCAACGCGCCCATGAGCGCATTCTTTTTGAACAATTGCTCAAACAACTAAGCGTCCAGAACAGTGTGAGCCAGCAGTTGCTGTTTCCCATTAAGATAAACAGGTCGCGCGATGAGGTCGTGATCCTGAAAAATTTACAGCGGGAACTCGAGCAAATCGGGTTTCTATTCAAAAATCTGCATGAAAATATTATTGAAATAGAAGGACTGCCGTTAGAACTGAAAGAAAAAGATGTTACCAACGTCCTAGATGCCATTATCAATTCCCAACAACAGGAAGTTCCAGAGAAGACCTTCTCCAAAACCCATCATCTCGCACTCGCGATGTCTCACGGCATGAGTGTGAAGTCTGGCGAGATATTACAAAAAGATGCCATGGAGCATATAATCAATCAGCTGTTTTCATGTGAAGAACCCACGCTCACGCCCAGTGGTAAAAAAGTGTTTGTAAAGATCACGGGTGAAAACCTCAATTCAAAATTCAATTAAGTTATGCTAGGTCGCCTCACGCCCATGGTGAAAAATCTCCTTATTTTAAATGGGATTTTTTATGCATGTACCGTTTTCATTGCGCCAGATCTATATGACATGTTTGCGCTGTGGTTTTTTAAGAATCCCAATTTTGAATTTTGGCAGCCTATATCGCACATGTTCATGCACAGCCGGTCAGATTTGAGCCACATCCTTTTTAATATGCTGTGGTTATTTATTTTGGGAACAGAGGTAGAGCAATGGATGGGATCCAATAAGTTCCTGTTCTTCTACATCGCCTGTGGCCTGGGAGCATTTTTAACCGTGGCAGGAATTAATTATTTCCAGTACGAGAGTGCAATTTCTGGACTTATGGAAATGGGTTATGACCGGGCAGCGATAGAGGCAGCTTACGCGAAAAAGTTACTCATAGCAGACAACGTGCGAGATTACTGGACTCCCATGGTAGGAGCGAGTGGAGCTATATATGGCGTTATGGCAGCCTATATGTATTTATTTGCAAACCGTACGATCCAGTTGATGTTTATACCTATTCCCATTAAGGTGAAATACCTGATAGGATTTTTTATAGGAAAGGAAGTGCTGGCGACATTTAATATCATACCGCAGTCTCCTGGAGTGGCGCATTTGGCACATTTTGGCGGTGCGATCTTCGGATTTATAATGGTATGGTATTGGAAGAAAAATGACATGAACGAACACCGCATCTACTAATAATATGGAATTTATAGACAAGGCAAGAGCAAAATACGCCACTTTTGACACCAGCGGTCGCTTTATAACGCTCATTGCCATCACCTCGGTAATAGGCTGGTTGGTAAGCTGGTTGTATAATCCGCTCTACGATCAATTTGTTTTGCCCAGCGGGATCGTTCCTGCGTTGTTACAGCCGTGGTCATATATAAGCTATGCATTTTTACACGGTGGGATCTTACACCTTTTGGGAAATGCACTTGGATTGTTTTATACCGGTAGATTTTTCCTGAATATTTTTAGTAAGAGACAGTACCTGAGCCTGTTCTTCATGGGCGTGCTGGCAGGCGGTCTTGCCTTCACGCTGGCTACCGAGCTTTTCCCGGGATACTTTGGTGCTCCAGGTGTGATAGGTGCCAGTGCGGGAGTTTTTGCACTGATAATTTTCTGTTGTACGTATTTTGCAGAATCTGAAATCAGGCTTATTTTCTTTAATATAAAGTTGAAGTACCTAGGCTACTTCTTTGCAGCGATAAACTTGTTCGGTTTGTTATCAAGATTTGAGGCGGGTTCCAGTCTGGGACATCTTGCGGGAATGGCGATAGGGTATTATGCCGCTATACGCATGAAGGATGGAATCGATATTCTTGAAGGGATCGCAAAAATAGGAGACTTTTTTACCAACACGTTCAACTCTTTTTTTACAAATTCAAAAACCACGCGGCCCAAAACCAACTCACGTATGAAAACGGTGTACAAAAATAAGGAAGCAAGAGCTACTCGACCTACCTCAAGAGCCGCAGCGCCCAATCAGGCAGAAATCGATAAAATCCTTGATAAAATATCGGCAAATGGATATGATAGCCTTTCCAAAGCCGAAAAAGACACCCTGTTTAAAGCAGGTAAGGAATAAACCCTCCGACGACTTAATTTGAAACCAAAGAAAGTGACCAATACCAAACCGCCATTATTTACCAGAAGAAGTCTCATCATCGCGACAAAGATCATTGCGATCTACGCCTTGTTTTTTATGGTAACGGCATTTATTCCCATTATTAAAAACCCGGTGGGTGAAAACCCCTTATGGCCACAAAATCATTATGCGCCGGTGTATTTTGCAGCTGCCGTCCATTTAATTGTTTTCCTGCTTGCGGGAACATCTATAATTCTCAAAAAATACAATTGGATTCTTGCGATCTTTTGCATGATAGTCATCTTCATCAGCCGCCTTTATTATGAGCAGATCGCACTGTGGGTGTGGGAATGGAGTGCACAATAGATCGAAGCAAAAAATGCAAGTGTAGCATTCCCAATGAAATATAGTATCTGAATGGAGTTAGTGAATATATCTACTTTCTACCATCTACCATCTAACTTCCAGCATTCAGCCTCCGACACCTAATCTTCCAATTCCAGCAAACCGTCAGAGCCCAATTCCAGTGCGGGAATAGCCTGTATGGCATTACCCGCAATACCGCGTATGGAAGCGTGCATTCCCACCGCGTTGTCGATTACCTTGTCGATTTGCTTCTCGCGTTGTTTCCAGATGCGCTTCATGGCGTTTTTCTCTTTTTGCAGGTCGGTTTGCATCTGGGTGAAGCCTTCCACGATGCCTTCCATCTGTAAGCGGAACTCCGTACTGGTTAAAAAATCATATAACATTCCCATCTTGTCGCCCTTATTCTCCTGATTGAGCGTGATGCGATTCCACTGGATGATGGACTGGCGCAACACACCGCAGAGTCCTTTGAACTCCTCGTAGGAACAGATCCATATTCCATCCACCATTCCCAGGCGATCCATACCGCCCGGCATGACCTCGGTAACCAAAACTCCCACGTGGGCGTTTTTATCACGTATGTCGTTCTTAAACTTCTCGATCCACGCCGGCTGAAATGATTTCGTGCGCTTGCTCTCATAATATATGGTGCCGCAATTGAGTTGATCGCGAGTGTTGACTACCTGCAGGCAATCTGCGCCATTTGCTCCTTTTTTGACCTCGTCTATCGTATCTAGCGGGAATTGCATCGCCAGCCATTCCTCGATCGCAAGTTCCATGACCTCGCCCTGCAATTGCATCGATCCCTGTTCCTGCTTGCGCTTCATTTCTTCGGTCAGCTTTTTCTGGTCTTCCAGTTGTTTTTGAAGTTCTTTAAGTTTGAGTTCGTTGTTCTCGTCGGCCTGGCGTTTTATCTTTTCCTTTTCCTTGATCAGTTCTGCGCTCAGTTCTTTTTGGGCCTGGAGTTTTGCCAGTTCAGAGACCTCGCCCATTTCACGTTTTAGCTTTTCGATCTCTGCTTCTTTCTGATGGAGGTTTTTTACCTTTTCAGACTTCTCTGCCAGTTCTTCTTGCATGGATTTCATGCGCTCTAGGTTATCCGCTTCCATTTTTGACTTGAGGCGTATTTCTATTTGCTTTTCGGCTTCCTTGCTTTGTTTTTCCAGGCGTTCTTGGAACAAGACATTTTCCATTTTCTTTTTGGCCTCAAAATCCGCCTGTGCCTGTTCCAGCTGCTTTTCCTTGACGTTTTGGGCTTTGATCAACTCGTTCTTTTCCTTAAGGAACTGCTGTTTTAATCCATCCTCGATCTGATGTTTGAGAATATCGTTCACGTCTATCTGGCTGCCGCAGTCCGGACATTGTATGGTGGTGGTATTTTTCATGGAACTCATTTAAATGGAACTGTAAATTTAAGGATTGCATGAGGTAGGGAAGAATAAAAGGAGGAAAAATCATTTTGGTGCCTTTACCTATCCTTTAATTGCAATAATTGAGAACATCGCTTTGAATAAACCCTTGGGGTTGCCTGCGCTACCGCTGGGCGAAATCCCAAGTTGAATTAAAATTCGTAGCAGGATTGTATGGAAAGTGATTGATGGAGAATATCCTTTGAATAAACCCTTGGGGTTGCCGGCGCTATCGCTGGGCGAAACCCCAAGGGTTGAGTTACAATTCGTAGCAGGATTGTATGGAAAGTGATTGATGGGAATGTCTTTGAATAAACCCTTGGGGTTGCCTGCGCTACCGCTGGGCGAAACCCCAAGGGTTGGAATCATCATTTTTTAACGGGTAGTTTCTGCTTTTTTCTAAATCTCCGTACAATTTTTTGTCTCGTGCAGCTACAAACCAGTAACTTTCGGCTTTTTAGGATACAGGAATGAAGGCAACATTAATTACTATAGGCGATGAGATATTGATCGGGCAGATCGTGGATACAAACTCTGCTTGGATGGCGCAGGAGCTCAATAAGATAGGGGTTTCAGTCTATGAGATATTGTCCATAAGTGACGATGGGGATCATATTAAGGAAGCTTTCGCGAAAGCGGAACAACAATCCGACCTTGTCCTAATTACAGGGGGACTGGGCCGACCAGGGACGATATCACTAAGAAAACCATCTGTGAATATTTTGACGACCAGTTGGTACTCAATAAGGAAGTCCTGCAACATGTGGATGAATTGTTTTCCAAATATGTAAAGGACAAAATATTACCTCAAAACCGCGACCAGGCGCTGGTTCCAAGCAGAGCGCAAGTTTTAAAAAACGAATATGGAACCGCGCCCGGAATGTGGATCGAGCATAATGATACGATATTTGTTTCCATGCCGGGAGTTCCCTTTGAAATGAAGGGACTGATGGAAACAGGTGTGTTGCCCAGGCTTAAATCCATCGCCGGGCTTCCATTTATCCACCACCGTACTATTTTAACGGCGGGAGTAGGAGAGAGCACGATCGCAAACAAGATTGCACTGTGGGAGGATGCGCTGCCCGCAGGCATTAAACTGGCCTATCTGCCCAGCCTGGGAATGGTCAGGTTGAGGTTGTCCAGCACTGGAAACGACCGGTCTCTAGTTGAAAGTGCGGTTGCAGACCAGATCAAAGGACTTTATGACCTTATCGCAGACATTATTGTAGGAGAGAGCAATGGAGAATCGCTCGTCCACGAGCTAAGCCGTCTGTTTATTAAAAAGGGACTGAGCCTTGCCACTGCCGAGAGCTGTACCGGAGGGAAAATAGCCAGCCTGATTACCGAAATTCCCGGAGCGTCCCGATTTTTTAAGGGAAGCACGATTACTTATGCGACCGAGTCCAAAGTAGATGTGCTGGGAGTAGATCCCTCAATTATTGCCGCCCACAGCGTGGTAAGCGAGCCGGTTGCCGCGGCGATGGCAAATGCCGCGCGACTCAAATATAAAACAGATTATGCCATCGCCACGACGGGAAATGCCGGACCGGAGAAAGGGGACAGTGATGCCGAGGTAGGAACGGTATGCATAGGAATATCGAGCGCAGAGCAAACCGTCGCCCATACTTTCATGATGGGAAACCATCGGGAACGGGTGGTGCAAAAAACAGTAAATAAGGCGCTGGAACTGCTGCAAAGAGAATTAATTAAAAAGTAGTGAATTAAGTCTTGTGGGATTGAATTAATATTCGTTATTTTGCATTCCGATTTTAAACACAGATAATCATGTCACGAGTTTGTGAACTTACTGGTAAAAAGGCAATGACCGGAAACAATGTTTCCCACGCCATGAACAAAACCAAACGTAGATTCAACGTTAATCTATTCAAGAAAAAATTCTACCTTCCAGAAGAAGATAAGTATGTTACTTTAAAAGTATCTGCAAAAGCGATAAAGAACGTTAACAAAAAAGGGATTACCCTAATGGTGAAGGAAGCACGTGCTAACGGCTTTTTAACCAAGTAATTTTTTGTAAAGATATAGAAGATGGCAAAGAGCAAAGGAAATAGAATACAGGTTATCCTGCAGTGTACCGAGCATAAAGAATCCGGAGAACCGGGAATGTCCCGTTACATCACGACAAAAAACAAGAAAAATACGCCTGATCGTCTTGAATTGAAAAAATTCAATCCGGTGTTGAAGCGTATGACCGTTCATAAAGAAATTAAATAATATAAGTCATGGCAAAGAAATCAATCGCAACCCTACAATCAGGATCGAAAAGATTAACTAAGGCAATCAAAATGGTAAAGTCTCCAAAAACCGGAGCCTATACTTTTGTTAGTGCTATTATGGCACCAGAGTTGGTCAGTGACTTTTTGAACAAAAAATAATTTGGTTAATTAGGTTAGGTTAAATTGTGAAAACCGCTTTGTGCAAACGAAGCGGTTTTTTTTATTTTCAGACTTTTTAAGGTCTGGCCAATTGTTTAAGCTTCTAGAATCTGCCCGTTGAGTTCACTTAATTAATGAATATTTTAGATAGTTTGCCCCAAGACCCTATAATAACGTCAATCAATTAAATTTATACCTGTTGAGCATTAACCAACAGCCCTTAAAAATGGAACTTCTCAACGTCTGCGTTACCACATATAATCATGAACCCTATATAGTTGAATGTCTGGAAAGCATTCTGGCACAACAGACAGATTTTGCTTTTAAGATAATCGTAGGAGAGGACTCCAGCACGGATCGCACACGGGAAATTTGCAAGGAATATCAAAGAAAGTTTCCTGGCATGATTGAATTGGTTTTGAACGACCGCAGCGATAATATAAGAATCAACGGTAAGCCTACCGGCAGGAACAATTTTATCAATACATTAAAAGCATCTCGTTCAAAATACATCGCGCTATGCGAGGGAGACGATTACTGGGCTGATCCTTCCAAACTTCAAAAGCAGGTTGATTTTTTAGAAAATCATGATGATTATAACCTGTGCTTTCACGATGTCGCTGTTTTAGAGCAGATTACTGGAACTCTTTCACAAAGTGTTATTAGCAGGGAAGTGCCTGCGACAACTACCATTGCTGATCTTGCTCTGGGAAATTATATCCACACGCCCTCAGTTGTTTTGCGCAATAATTTTCAACTGCCCCAGTGGTTCAAACAGGTGGTGCTGGGTGACTGGGTATTCTACATGATAGTGGCAGGGAAGGGTAAAATAAAGAAATTATCGGGTTCAATGGCGGTTTATCGCATTCATGAAAGTGGTACATGGTCTAAAATACCCCATGAAAAACAAATACTCCACACGATCTCCACCATCGATCAAGTAATAGACCAAACGTATTTCAAAAATATCAAACCGCTACTCCAGGCACTGACAACTCACCGAGTTAGCCTGTTAAACGGTCTGGCCGTTGTGCGAGAAAAAAACACCAAAACCTATAATGTTGCTGAAAAAGGAAATTTGCCGGCACTGGTTTCAGTCTGTATTCCAACATTCAATGGTGAAAGGTACTTAATGGAAGCTCTAGAAAGTATAAAACACCAGAGTTACCCACATTTACAGATAGTGGTGAGTGATGACTCGTCCATCGACGGTACTCTCGAGATTATTGAAAACTTCAGTAAGACCGTAGCTTGGGAGATTAAGGTAGTTCATCATAGACCATCGGGAATAGGAGCCAACTGGAACAACTGCATCAAGTATGCGGATGGTGAATTTATCAAATTTTTATTTCAGGATGACTTGCTGCATCCGGTATGCATTGAGACTATGGTAGCTGCGCTCCATAATAATCCTGCGCTAGGCATGGTCGCATCAAAAAGAGACTTCACCTTTCCCGATATCAACAAAGTGGATTTCACAGATATTTGGTTCACGACAAACTCTAACCTGCAACAGCAATTTAATAGCGATGGACAAAGTCTAGTCCTGAACAAGAATGTTTTTTCAAGGGAGGATTTCTTCACGCCGCCTCGCAATAAGGTGGGGGAACCCAGTTGTGTACTTTTTCGCAAGTCGGTTTTTATGGAAGTAGGAGATTTCAGAGAGGACTTGAAACAAATTCTTGATATGGAGTACTGGTGCCGCATTCTCTTAAAATATGATGTACTCATACTTCCCGATGCGCAGGTCACATTTAGAATACATGATGGACAGGCTACAAACGTCAATAAATTGAACAATGTCAGCGAGAAAAATAAATATCGCGAATTTCTGTTCGACAATATTTTTCCATATTTGCACAAAGATTTGAAAAAAGAACTTTTTAAACAGTTCCATCCCATTTATAGGCTTAAACGTAGGGTATTCACGAAGTTGTACAAAATTTTTGGAAAATCTTATAAAAAAACCTTTTAACAAACTCTAAATGTCAGTACCAGACCATCTTGTTTCCGTGTGCATTCCCACCTACAATGGAGCCATGTATTTGCAGGAAGCGTTGGATTCCGTTAAGAATCAGACGTACCGTCCTATTGAAGTAATTGTTAGTGATGATGATTCTAAGGATGACACTCTAGAAATAGTTTCCCGCTTTCGCGAAAGCGTAAATTTCCCAGTCCACATCCATCACCACAAACCTCAGGGAATAGGTGCAAACTGGAACAATAGTGTGGAACTGGCAAATGGAGAATTTATTAAGTTTTTATTCCAGGACGACCTTTTGCGACCTACAAGTATTGAAAAAATGGTCGATGTGCTGCAAAATAACCCAAACATTGGTCTGGTTTCCTGTAAAAGGAATATCATTGTTGAGGAGGATTCTATGAATATGCAGACCAGTGAGTGGATCGCGACCTACTCAAATCTACAGTCACAATTTGATACAAATCTCGGTGGTAATTATCTGTTCACCAAAGATTCATTCAAACATCCTGATTTTTTCATTACTCCTCGCAATAAAATAGGAGAACCGAGCATTGTACTTTTTAAAAAATCCCTGTTTGATAGGGTTGGACCATTCAGAGAAGATCTTAAACAAGTCCTTGATTATGAATACTGGTACAGGATCCTCAAAGAAATGGATATTCTCGTAATTAATGAAGAGCTGGCTAGTTTCAGGATTCATGGGATGCAGGCTACAAATGTAAATCGTAATAAGGGAACGAAGGATAACAAGATTTTCAGACGTATTCTTTACAACAATTATATGGATTTCTTAAGTGCCGACAAGAAAAGGCTGCTAAGAAAAGAGTTTCATCCTGCCTCCAAAGTGTATCATAAAATATCAAAAAAAATCAAAAAAATACTTAGTTAATAAGTGATCCCTTGATCAGTTTTGAGATCTGGAAGCTCAAGATTGCATACTATATAGACTTTAAGGTTGATGATTTTAAACTTTCTAATCTGATGTAGTACCTAAATTAATTTTTGGGATCAGGATTTACACAAGTTATTAAGACTTGAACTTATTGTTGTGTATATGTTTAAAACTCTTTCATTTAATTACTTTTGCCTTTAAAATAGCAAGCATAGATCTTATATTGCTCATAGCATTTTGTTCTGAAAACTTCTGTTTGTGGCAGTTTTACTAATCAAATCAACCGATGAATACTACAATAATTATTGTCACCTATAATGGTATGCAATGGCTCAAACGATGTTTGAGCAGTATCCCAGCCAAGTATGATATTGTGGTCGTGGATAATAATTCTAGTGATGAGACAGTTACATTTATTAAAGAACACTTTTCACGGATAATACTTTTTGAGGAGAAGGAGAATCTAGGATTTGGGCAAGCCAATAACAAAGGGATCTCACACACTTTAAACAATGGCGCGCAACGTGTTTTTCTACTTAATCAGGATGCCTATCTAAATGATGATACCATAGACAAGTTAATAGCGGTGCAAAAGGAACGTCCTGAATATGGTATTTTAAGTCCCATACACACAAATGCCGAGGGTACCAGGCTGGACCGTAAGTTTTCCAATTATGTCAAGTATGATATGAATCCAGACTTCTACTCGGATTTTGTGTTGCATAAAGAGCCGCAAGAGGTTTACGAAGTACCTTTTGTCAATGCCGCGGGATGGTTGATAAGTAGGGACTGTTTGATGAACGTGGGCGGTTTTGACCCTATATTCTTCCATTATGGTGAAGATCGAAATTATTCACAACGGCTGCTATTTCATAATTTCAAAATAGGTGTGGTTCCCAATTGTTTTATGGTACATGATCGAGAAGACAGACCAGAACCTGTGATAAAAGCACATACCGAACAGTTTTATAAATCAAGGGAATTATACTTTAAAACCTTGTATGCAGACGTTAACATCGATAACGCTACTAGGTTTAATGAATTAGATAGTTTGCATAAAAAAATATCAAAACGTTTATCCAGAGCCAAAATTTTATGTCAATCCACCAGATTAAGTAAGATCAAGCGATTTATAGGAGTTATTGAGTCAACAAAACTCGAGATTAAAAAGAGTGTTGCTAAGAACACCCTCAAAGGTCCCCATTACTTAGAGGATAACCTGTAACATACACCTGTAGTTGGGTTAAGGGCTCAAATAAAGATAAAGTCAGGATCGGGTCTATTAGAACCATCAATTAACTTCAAGTATGCATGGTGACTGCAGGACAATAACATTTTATCTTGAGTCTTTAATTAATACAGTTTTTCTAAGTTTCCCATTAGTGGGGAAACTCAAATCAAAACCTCAAAGTCCAAAAACGATATTTGGGGATTATAAATTTTGTAATATTGCTCGCTCAAATATTTCATTTAAATGAACAAGCCACCTCTGGTTTCTATCATCATTCCCACTTACAATAGAGCAGATCTTCTAGGCGAAACTTTGGACTCTATTTTAAATCAAACTTATCCGAACTGGGAATGTATTGTAGTTGACGACGGGTCAACCGACCATACGGATGAAGTGATGGAGACCTACTTAGTTAATGATGTTCGTTTTAAATACTATCACCGTCCAGAAGAACATTTGCCTGGTGGAAATGGTGCCCGTAATTTTGGTTTTAAAATGTGCAGGGGTGAACTTGTAAATTGGTTTGATAGCGACGATTTAATGGTTGCAGAGAAACTGGAGCTCAAAGTCAAGGCTTTGATCGAAAACAAAGTTGATTTTGTAGTGAGCAAATGGGTTTATTTTAATGAACCTCTAGGAACTGAATCTTACAATACTAAATTTGAGGCAAGTGAGGTTAATTTTTTAAGTTTCACCACGTCTCATATTTATTGGGGAACTCCTGATTTTATGGTCAAAAGCTCGATTGTTAAAAATGTAAAATACAATGAAAAATTAAAAAGTGGTCAAGAATACAATTTTATAGCTAAAATGCTATTGATCACAGATAATGTATCTGTTTTGGATAAAGTTTTAGTTAAAAGAAGGTATGCTGGTGACTCCATAGGTGTTACAAGACGTAAAAATAAGGTTGCCTATTTCAAATCCAACTTTGATAATTTATGGATTACTTTTAAAGAAGTCTATCCGTTATCTGGTTATAACAAAAAATTTGGATCAAAAGTTTTGTTGAAATGCATCAAAGCTTATTTAATTGTTGATGATATAAAAAAGCCTTCTGGCTTTGATAGTGAGATTATACGCTTTTATGGGTTCAAGGCCATTTACTTTTATATGGCTTGTTTGACCTCAAGATTGTTTAATAAGTACTATTTCTTTTATGATAAGCTTAAAATGAACGCGTGAAGTTAACCATACATACTTTTCATTCACCATATACGAGCGAGCGTGTAGGAGGAGCAGAAACTTCGCTCAGACTCATTGCAGAAGAATTTGCTGCTTGCGGTCACGATGTGACATTTTTTTCCAGTTCGCACAGTAAAACCCTATTTGGATTTAAAAGAACACAGGTCAACCGTGTTGAAGTTATAGTATTTTATAAATTTAGGTTGAAGCTTTTAAATACTTATGAATTTAAAAAGTTCTCTAAATTTATTAAGCGCAACTATATAAAATACAAATTAAAAGAAACTGATATTGTTCATACCTACAACAATATTTCGATCGTAAAATTTTATACGGAATTAAAAAATGACCTCAAGTTTAAATTGGTAGTACGCATGGCAGGTCTCAAACTCTTTGAAGACTTTGCTTCCCGTCCAAAATTAATTTTGGATTATGAAAAATACTTCAAACACATTGACCTATATAACTTTATTTCAACAGGGCTTGTTGATTTAGTAAGCAGCAGATCAAAGCAATTCAATTTAAATGTAAGCTTTGAGCCTAATTTCATTCAGGATATAGGAGTGAGTCTAGCACATTTGCCTTCTAAAAATGAATTTAGAAAAGATAATAACCGCCCATTCCAGATCGTCATGGCGTCTAGATTATCGAGATATCAAAAAAGGCAGGACCTACTCATTGAAGCAATGGCTCTTCTCAAAGGATCAAACATTCAATTAACTTTGATAGGTGATGGTCCCAATTCAGGAAATTTAAAACGCAAATGCAGAGATTTAAATGTAGAGGAAGCAGTAGTTTTTAAACCATTCAAAAATGAAATATGGGATGAGTTGAAAGATTATGATCTACTTGTCCATGCTTGTGATTATGAAGGTTTGAGTAAAATTATTATTGAAAGTATGGGTGTGGGACTTCCTGTACTCGCTTCTAATGTTTTGCCTTTGAGTAATTATATAAAGGATGGAGTCAATGGTTTTTTAGTAAATAATGAACCTGTTGAATGGGCAAATAAAATCAAGGCAATAAGTCAAAATTTAAATTTGTTCGATATTTCTATAAGCTCTAAATCCTACATTTTGGAAAATTATAATTCTCAAACCAACATTAAAATTTATGAAGAACAGTTTCAGTCCATTTAAGATTGAACGGACTAGCTTTAAGATGCATACAATCAAGAATATCAAGGTAATGAACAGATTATGGTTTGCTTATCAGTTGTAACCTATCTTGAGACCTTGAGGGATTGTTATATCAATAAAATATTATAAATGAGCACTTTGACCTAAAAACAACCGATTAGAACTACATGAAAATAATAATCTTCGACGGCTCTTTTAAAACTACCGCTTTTATCAAGCGCTTGTGCCACGGCTTGGTCAAAGCAGGTCATGAGGTTTACGTACTGGGTTTCAATGAAGCTAATTCTCATCCTGTTGAAGGTGTTGCGTATGTCAAGTTGGGTAGTAATCAGGATAAGTTTTCATTTTTCGCAACCAGCCTTAGCTGGGGATGGAGATCTGGAGAATTATTTAAACAAGTTTCACAACTTTTTAAAGGAAGCAAACAGGCTGTTCAACAACTCAACCTAACCGCTGCGTTAAATAAAATCCAGCCGGACATAGTTCACGTACAATGGGTTTCAAATATTCCGTTATTTGAGAATTATTTATTGACTTCCACCTATAAATTTATTCTTTCCCAACGAGGGTTTCAAACCAATGTACGTCCATTTATCAATTCTGGGAACTTTGAGTATTTACAAAAATGGTTGCCAAGGTTCAGTGGGTTTCATTCAGTTTCTAAGGCGATTTCTACTAAAGGAGACGAAATTTATGATCACCCAGAAAAAATAGATCAGGTAGTTTATACGGGACTCGATATGGATAAGTTCACCTTTAGTAGTGAATGCGCTCGCAATAAACAACTTCAAATGATCTCGGTAGGTCGTGCCCACTGGGTAAAAGGCTATGACATAGCAATAAGAGCCATGAAATATCTAAAAGATCAACAGATCGACTTTTTGTATAGTATCGTGGGTGCCGATAATGAAGAGGAACTGTTGTTTCTCATAGATGATCTAGATCTCAATGACCATGTCATACTGTTGCCGAAGCTCCCTCAAGCAGAAGTCTTTGAACGTATCGATACGGCAGATTTATTCCTATTGCCCAGTCTCGAGGAAGGTATCGCAAACGTCGCCGTTGAAGCTATGGCATTGGGATGTCCGGTTATTTCAACCAATTGTGGCGGTATGGAAGAATTGATCACGCACGGCAAAGAGGGCTGGATCGTTCCCATTTATGACGTTGAAGGCCTTGCAAAGCAGGTGATTGATTTTAGCCACTTGCCTCAAAGTGAGATCGTTGATGTGATCAATTCCGCTAGAGTAAAGGTTGAACGACAACACAATGAGCAACAAATGATAACAGGAATGTTGGGTCTGTATCATCAGGTCATGGCATAAAATTCATCTCATGGCAAGGATCAGTTTAGTATGACCGCTGGACGTTAATTTATAATGCTTTCGCGAAAGCGTAACTCTTACAGTATTAGATTTTTTAACTAGAAATACAGGAAGGTTAAAATTGTTGTCACCTAGGTTTCTAATGGTAATCCGGAGGCTTTAATTCCTAAGGAAAGCTGTGTCTGGAACTTCTCCAAAGATTTTATCGGCAAGCTCAAAAATTTCTTTATCCTCAAAAATTTCCTTAAAACTTTTTTCATCCTGAAACTTCAAGAATCGAGAACTTACTGAACTTTTTACCGTGGGTTCATTGAACGAGCTACCGCCTCCATATTGAGGAGTTGTATCAATTTTTTCACTTGAAACCTCTATACCTATTTTCTCTGAAAGTTCAACCCTGTAATCAGGACTATGATTCCATTTATAAAAATTGAAAGGTATTTTTTGATTTGAATCTTCATCCTGCCACTGCATAAACAATCTGGCATTATCCTTCCATAATGCAACAATGTGGTTTTGATATTTATTGTCATTTCTAAAATTCTGACCGTTTTTTCTATCCCAATTGTACCAGCTGGCAAATAAGTTAAAGGGATCTCTTAAGATCAAGACTTTGGTATTTTGTGTAAACTCACCGCATTCTGCTATTGATGGCTTTAAATCGATCTGCTGTGATGAGACATTTTCATAAGAATTAAATAGGGATCGCGTTGCACCACCTGGATGAAACTCTTCAATGGTGGCGTCTATGGGTAGTTTATTGGGCTGTATGTCATTGCAAAACAAGATCGTATCCTTGCAGTTGGATATAATCCAATGTATGGATGCATGATTGCCACTTCTTTGGACACCATATATTTCCATTACTTTTTTATTACTATCGTTTCTAAAAGTATTGTATCGGTATCTAAATATTTTGCGTTTAATTGTCTTTTTAACTGCTTTTTTCAGTCCGTGTTTTTTAACGGATTTTTTAAAAAATACTGAGGAATTACTCATAAGATTCAATATCTATCTTTTGTGTGGACAAATATATAGTTTGCTCGCTCTTGAGCATCAACAATTGCGCATTAAATCTAAAAGTAAGAGCTGCTGACTGTTGTATTACTCTCAAATAAGTACTTATTGATCAATCTGTTATTTCATAGATCCATTTCTAGACTATTTTCATACTATCAAGTGATCTTTTGGTGGATCCTGTTTAACTGAAAGTTACTTAGGTGGTTCTTTGTTTTTTTATAAAGCATTAATGAAAATGGCTGCTTCGATCCATATGATCCTCAAAAAACCTAATAAGGTTTGCATTCTAAGAACTGGATTTTTTGATATTTTAAAGTCTGTACGCTACCTGCATGAGTTAGATATATTTTAGCTTTACAGCAATAATCTTTTATCTTTGACCCACTACTTAAAATCCTTTAATAATTGAACTTTAAAGTATAAAGGGAATGAATAGTTTGAGTTTTCCTCTTTTATATGAAGCGGATCTATATTTTTAGTTATTGATTTGGAATGTATGAATTTATTAATACTGTAATGTCTTAGTCTTATGAAAGTTGCATTGGTAATGACCGCTAAAAATGAGGAGCGCTTGTTAAAGCTCAACCTAGAGTATCATTTTGCTTTGGGACTGAGCAAGGCATATATATATTTTGATGGTGCTACTGACGGTGGACCGCTCAGCATTAAAAATATGCCTGGAGTAGTTGTTCAAGAATCGGTAAAAGTTGATAAATTCAAAGACTTGGCATTCTTAGATAAGTTTACGGATAGCGCAGAGGAGCATCATACGGCAAGACAGTGCCTCAACACTTACGACGCAACGCTAAAATGTCGGGAAGATGGTATGGATTGGTTAATATCCATTGATGCAGATGAGTTGATCATTGTGGATAAAATGAAACCTGTCCAGTTATCAGCACTTTTTGACCAACTTGATCCTGATGTTGACCTCGTACATTTTGACACTCGGGAAGCGGTCCAACTAAAGATAGATTATACAAATGTTTTTGCAGAAGAAACGCTATATAAAAGCGCGGCCCATTTCAAAAGAACATTTGAAAGACCCGTTAAAAACATAGATGATCCCTACCAGAATAAGCAGGTAAAAATCTCTTATTGGATGGGTCAGTTTCAAGGAAAATCTGCAATTCGCGTAGATTCAGATTTGATTCCTAAAAATGTACACCGATACCAGCGAGAAAAAGGTGGAAAAATAAAGCAGGTTAATCGTGGTCTTGTCCTGCACTACCACGCCTACGATAAGGCCGATTTTCATAAGAAATTCACTAATTTCAAAGATCATCCCGATCACTTCATAGCTGGCAGTGATGTGGGATATATTAAAAAGTTATGGCGCGATATCGTAAACTCAGATTCACTGGATCAAAAATATATAGACACCTATTTTGAAAATAACATTCTGTTCACCAAGGATGAGATAAAATCCATGAAGAAAGGACTTTTAGGTCTTTTTCCTAGAAGCCAGCCCGCGTTTGAAGAGATTATATCCGTAAAAAAAGTATTTGACAGTCTGGACACATGATTGAGAAACGTGCTAGTAAAATATATAATTGATTGATTAATAATTATTTGTAACAGAAGCAATGAATAAAACCGTCAAGACTCCCATAATACCATTGCGACAGCAACTGATTCCGCTAGAGTAAAGGTTGAACGACAACACAATGAGCAACAAATGATAACAGGAATGTTGGGTCTGTATCATCAGGTCATGGCGTAAAATTCATCTCATGGCAAGGATCAGTTTAGTATGACCGCTGGACGTTAAATTATAATGCTTTCGCGAAAGCGTAACTCTTACAGTATTAGATTTTTTAACTAGAAATACAGGAAGGTTAAAATCGTGGTCACCTAGGTTTCTAATGGTAATCCGGAGGCTTTAATTCCTAAGGAAAGCTGTGTCTGGAACTTCTCCAAAGATTTTATCGGCAAGCTCAAAAATTTCTTTATCCTCAAAAATTTCCTTAAAACTTTTTTCATCCTGAAACTTCAAGAATCGAGAACTTACTGAACTTTTTACCGTGGGTTCATTGAACGAGCTACCGCCTCCATATTGAGGAGTTGTATCAATTTTTTCACTTGAAACCTCTATACCTATTTTCTTTGAAAGTTCAATCCTGTAATCAGGACTATGATTCCATTTATAAAAATTGAAAGGTATTTTTTGATTTGAATCTTCGTCCTGCCACTCCATAAACAATCTGGCATTATCCTTCCATAATGCAACAATGTGGTTTTGATATTTACTGTCATTTCTAAAATGCTGACCGTTTTTTCTATCCCAATTGTACCAGCTGGCAAATAAGTTAAAGGGATCTCTTAAGATCAAGACTTTGGTATTTTGTGTAAACTCACCGCATTCTGCTATTGATGGCTTTAAATCGATCTGCTGTGATGAGACATTTTCATAAGAATTAAATAGGGATCGCGTTGCACCACCTGGATGAAACTCTTCAATGGTGGCGTCTATGGGGAGTTTATTGGGCTGTATATCATTGCAAAACAAGATCGTATCCTTGCAGTTAGATATAATCCAATGTATGGATGCATGATTGCCACTTCTTTGGACACCATATATTTCCATTACTTTTTTATTACTATCGTTTCTAAAAGTATGGTATCGGTATCTAAATATTTTGCGTTTAATTGTCTTTTTAACTGCTTTTTTCAGTCCGTGTTTTTTAACGGATTTTTTAAAAAATACTGAGGAATTACTCATAAGATTCAATATCTATCTTTTGT
The DNA here is from genome assembly GCA_963836885.1 of uncultured Flavobacteriaceae bacterium. GTDB lineage: Bacteria > Bacteroidota > Bacteroidia > Flavobacteriales > Flavobacteriaceae > Nonlabens. The sequence continues at coordinate 19,607 of CAWILF010000024.1, forward strand.
GTGGACAAATATATAGTTTGCTCGCTCTTGAGCATCAACAATTACGCATTAAATCTAAAAGGAAGAGCTGCTGGCAGTTGTATTACTCACAAATAATTACTTATTGATCAATCTATTATTTCATAGATCCATTTCTAGACTATTTTCATACTATCAAGTGATCTTTTGGTGGATCCTGTTTAACTGAAAGTTACTTAGGTGGTTCTTTGTTTTTTTATAAAGCATTAATGAAAATGGCTGCTTCGATCCATATGATCCTCAAAAAACCTAATTAGGCTTGCATTCTCAGAACTGGATTTTTTGATATTTTAAAGTCTGTACGCTACCTGCATGAGTTAGATATATTTTAGCTTTACAGCAATAATCTTTTATCTTTGACCCACTACTTAAAATCCTTTAATAATTGAACTTTAAAATATAAGGGGAATAAATAGTTTGAGTCTTCCTCTTTTACATGAAGCGGATCTATATTTTTAGTTATTGATTTGGAATGTATGAATTTATTAATACTGTAATGTCTTAATCTTATGAAAGTTGCATTGGTAATGACCGCTAAAAATGAGGAGCGCTTGTTAAAGCTCAACCTAGAGTATCATTTTGCTTTGGGACTGAGCAAGGCATATATATATTTTGATGGTGCTACTGACGGTGGGCCGCTCAGCATTAAAAACATGTCTGGAGTAGTTGTGCAAGAATCGGTAAAAGTTGATAAATTCAAAGACTTGGCATTCTTAGATAAGTTTACGGATAACGCAGAGGAGCACCATACGGCAAGACAGTGCCTCAACACTTACGACGCAACGCTCAAAAGTAGGGAAGATGGTATGGATTGGTTAATATCCATTGATGCAGATGAGTTGATCATTGTGGATAAAATGAAACCTGTCCAGTTATCAGCACTTTTTGACCAACTTGATCCTGATGTTGACCTCGTACATTTTGACACTCGGGAAGCGGTCCAACAAAAGATAGATTATACAAATGTTTTTGCAGAAGAAACGCTATATAAAAGCGCGGCCCATTTCAAAAGAACATTTGAAAGACCCGTTAAAAACATAGATGATCCCTACCAGAATAAGCAGGTAAAAATCTCTTATTGGATGGGTCAGTTTCAAGGAAAATCTGCAATTCGCGTAGATTCAGATTTGATTCCTAAAAATGTACACCGATACCAGCGAGAAAAAGGTGGAAAAATAAAGCAGGTTAATCGTGGTCTTGTCCTGCACTACCACGCCTACGATAAGGCCGATTTCCATAAGAAATTTACTAATTTCAAAGATCATCCCGATCACTTCATAGCTGGCAGTGATGTGGGATATATTAAAAAGTTATGGCGCGATATCGTAAACTCAGATTCACTGGATCAAAAATACATAGACACCTATTTTGAAAATAACATTCTGTTCACCGAGGCAGAGATAAAATCCATGAAGAAAGGACTTTTAGGTCTTTTTCCTAGAAGCCAGCCCGCTTTTGAAAAAATTATGTCCGTCAAAAAAGTATTCGACAGTCTGGACACATGATTGAGAAACGTGCTAGTAAATTATGTAATTTATTGATTAATAATTATTTGTAACAGAAGCAATGAATAAAACCGTCAAGACTCCCATAATACCATTGCGACAGCAACTTGTCAAGATAAAGGATCAACCCAGTGAGATTGATCATAAGGCCATCTGCCTCTTTGCAGCGACAGGTTTTTTTTGGGATGACATGACCTATTATAAAAATCAAAAAGTGCTGCGTCCAGCTACAATAAATGAAATTGATAAAGATGGATATTTAATAAGTTCCCGTCCTTGGTTCAACTGGTACTATAAGCCCACACAGCAGGCATTTGAGACTTCGGTACAGCAGCATCAACAACTTCTGGAAGAGATAATTGATGAACAGGTGGGAGATAATAAGGTCATCCTGCCCCTTTCTGGCGGTCTGGATAGTCGCAGTCAGGCGGTCGCATTGCATAAATTGGATAAAAAGGTAGCCTCATATTCATATTCATTTAAAGGTGGTTATAAAGAGCATGCCATAAGTGAGCAGATTGCAGAAGCCTGTAATTTTGAATTTAAGGCTTTTGAAATTCCCGAGTCCTATCTATGGAACGATATTGATGAGCTGGCCACGATCAACCAGTGCTACTCAGAGTTTACCCATCCACGCCAGATGGCCGTATTGGATGAGTTCAGGAAAATGGAAGGCATCTTTTCACTGGGACATTGGGGCGATGTACTGTTTGACACCGGTGGAAGTGAAGGTATTCTTGAGAAGGATCTATGCGATTACATCCTTAAAAAGGTGATTAAAAAGGGCGGCCTGGAACTGGCAACTTCCTTATGGCAATCCTGGGATCTGGAAGGTGATTTCAAAGATTACCTCACGCAAACCGCTCAAGGTCTTCTGGACAAGATCGAGATTGAAAACACCTCGGCCAAAGTCCGTGCCTTTAAGTCTTTATATTGGGCACCACGCTGGACGAGCATCAATCTAAGCGTCTTTGAAGCAGCACATCCCATTACCGTACCTTACTACGATGACCGTATGTGCCAGTTGATATGTGAAATTCCCGAAGCACATCTAGCCAACCGACAGCTGCAGATCGAATATATCAAGCAAAATAATCCCAAAGTGGCAAAAATCACCTGGCAAGACCACAAACCATTTAACCTCTTCAACTACCATAAGGATAAGTTACCATTCAATCTGCCCTATAGGGTAACAAATAAATTGAAGCGCACTCTTCAAAATAACGCTGGTGAAAGGTATGTACAGCGCAACTGGGAACTACAGTTTTTGGGAAGAGCAAATAAAAATAAATTAGAGTCCTATTTATTTGATCCTCATTTTAAGAATTTTATAGATACCACCGTTGTGGAGCGCATATATGATAAGTTTAAAACTGAGGATCAGGTGTTCTATTCCCACGCTGTCAGTATGCTTCTAACCTTGAGCGTGTGGCATGATAAGCACAGTCCAGTTTTAAATTAGCACATGATGTTCAAGAAAATAAATTTCTATCTAAAACACATAAGGTTAAACTATCATATCAATAGATTTTTTAAAATTGTCCTATCTAGCTTTCCAGAAGTCCTGGCAGATGTTGATAGCACCTACATTTTGAGAGGTTGTGACCCCAGTAAGCAAAACACTTTTGACCGCTTCAAGCATTTAATGAAGCATTATCCAGAATATGTTTTTGTATTTCAATGGCGTACTAAATTGTTGAAAGGTGATAGTCTTAAAAAGCTTTTTAACTATAATTCGTATCAGTGTAAAATCTTTAGAAGTACAAAAATTAAGGGCGGTTTATCCTGTTACCATCCTTTTGCGAGCGTTTTGAACGCAAAGTCCATAGGTGCAAACTTTGAGTTTAGAAATGGACTGACCATTGGGAACAAGGCAAATAACAATGAATTAATACCTGTGATAGGAGACAATGTCACGGTCGGCGCTAACGTCTGTATCATCGGCAGGATCAATATAGGAAACAATGTAGTTATAGGAGCAGGCAGTATAGTTGTTAAGGATGTTCCTGATAACGTGGTGGTTGCTGGCAATCCTGCAAGGATCATCAAGCATTTGGATCAGGTTCATTGATTTTATGTATCGATTGGATAATGTCTGGTTTTTGCTTTCGCGAAAGCGGAGACCACCACTTAAAAGTTTTAAATGTTCTAATTTTTTTGAACAACAATCAGTATTTTAAGTCAATAGCGGAACTCTTCAAGTTTAAAGAATCACTTTAAAAATAATGATCCGTTAATGCACAAGTTATTTGTGATAGTCATAGAAATTGTGTGAGATATTCTATTTTTACCCGTTAAGAAATAACCAAGGTCAATGTCCAAACCCATTAAAATTCTATTCACCATTCCCAATTTTGACACGGCGGGAAGCGGCAAGGTAGTTTATGACTTAGTCAAGGGTATCGATAAGAGTAGATTTGCTCCAGAGATTTTGGTCAAACATACTAAGGGGGCTTTTTATAAGGAGGTTGAGAAACTGGGAGTTCCCATTCACGTATTTGACTATGAAACTGACTACAAACCACTCGCGACGTTTCCCGTAAGATTGCTAAAGGTGGTAAAGTTCTTTAGATCGTTAAAGGTTGATATTATTCATTCGTGGCACTGGAGTTCTGATTTTTCAGAACCCCTAGCGGCTAGACTAGCAGGAATAAAGTTTATTTATACTAAGAAAGCCATGGGATGGGGCAATAAGGCCTGGGTATGGAGGTCTAGATTAAGTACCCAGATTATAGCTATCAATAAAGATATGATGACGGAATTTTTTAATCCCTTTCCCTCCATTAACGCCTGTTATCTGCCATTGGGACTTGATACCGACTTTTACGCAGAGCAGGAATATAGTAAAGTTACAGCTGAAAAGCATCATATATCCCAAAATGATTTCGTAGTTATATCTGTCGTAAATATGGTTGCGGTAAAAGGTATAGAAATTTTAATAGAAGCGGTAATTGAGGCAAATATTCCTCAGATCAAATTATTACTGGTAGGTAACGATAGTTCCGACTATGTCGATGGGTTGAAAAATAAATATGGTAGGAACCATTCCCAAATTATTTTTACCGGCAAACAAATGGAGGTTAGGAACTATCTTTCAATAGCTGATGTATTTGTAATCCCGACCAAGAATGAAGGCAAAAGAGAGGGCATGCCCATGGCGCCGGTTGAGGCAATGAGCTCTGGGATTCCTGTTATAGGTTCAAGAGTTTCTGGTATAACTGATATCCTAGAAGGATTTGAAGAATGGTTATTTGAGGCAAGCGATACAGACCATCTGTCTCAATTGTTGAACAACATGAATGCAATGCACGCAGAGGACAGAAAATTACTGGGTAAACAAATGAGAAATCGGGTAGTTGAACACTATGCGTTTGAAAAATTCATCAATTCTAGAGAACAAGTTTATGCCTCGTTATAACAAGCATGTGATCGTATTGGGGTCTGCACGGAGCGGGACGAGCTGGCTCAGTGAAAATCTGGCAAAACCATTTAGATACCGCATGATGTTTGAACCTGAACATGATGAGCGGACGTCATTGGGACATTTGTTAACTGATCGTTACTTTAATGAAGCTCATCCTGCTTCAAAGCAAGCCATGTCCTACTTACATAAGCTCTTTAAAAACAGGGTAGATTGTGACTGGATCGCACAAAACTCCAATAGAAAGTATAAAAGGCATTTATGGCCGTTCATACCCAAACAGTTTGTAATTAAATTTGTAAGATTCAATCTATCAGGTATGTTTTTGTGTAAAAACTTCAATGTGCCGGTTGTGCATATCATAAGAAATCCTGTTGAGGTGATCAAGTCTCAAAAAAGAGTCAATTTTCCATGGCTCTACGATTTTTCTTATTTTCTTGCGCAGGATCATCTAGTCCAATCTGTCCATGAAAATTTTAATTATGATCTTACTCAGATTAATGAAAAGTCAGATACCGAAAAACTGGCAGTAAGATGGTGCTTGGAAAATGTGATTCCATTACAGGTGGATACCTTTGCACACAAAAGTTACCATGTTATAAAGCACGAAGACCTGCGCAGGGATATAAATGTTTATAAGAAGCTTTGCCATGATTTAAATCTGGAGGTGGTTGAAAATATTGAAAAAGAATACAAAAAACCATCATCTAAGGCTCATCCCAAATCCACAATCCGTGGTGAGCAGGATAATAGAAAATTTGTTAAGGATGGGGAATTAGTAATTATAGAAGATATACTAATTCAGTTCAAGCAAAACCTATATGAATTATAGAAATAGAGGAAATAACCTATTGAATTAAACTTGATCAAATCATTGACCAACTGACATGATACATCACCATTTCCTTCGAAAGCGTAAATTTAAGCGTGAAAATTTCCCGTCATTGTTGGATAAAATTATCCAATGACCAATGGAAAAAATAAGACCAAAAAAATGACCGTAACTCTTGTCCTACCTCAACCTCCCGCTTATTCTGAGACTTTTTTTCGTTCAAAGATCCAGGGTTTACAGGAATCGGGTCATACAGTAGTTCTGGTAACTGCAACAACTCCTCAAACATTCCAAGAATGCCTGCATTTACAACATCCTCAAGTTAGTAAAAACATAATAGTACAGGCGTTTAGAATGCTTTCTACATTTATTTCTTTACTTCCTTATTTCAAAACGATCAAAAGGTATATAAAACTGGAAAAAAAGCAAGGCGCAACATTCAAACGATGTATTGAAAAGTTGTACATAAATGCAACATTACTTAAACTGAAGACTAACTGGATTCATTTTGGTTTTGCGACCATGGCCATCGATCGAGAGTTGGTGGGTAAGGCAATTGGAGCAAAAACAGCGGTGAGTTTTAGGGGTTATGATATAGGAGTTTACCCTTTAAAAAATCCAGGATGCTATAATAGATTGTGGAAGTATGTTGACCGTATCCACTATATTTCTGATGATTTATATCAAAAAGCAATTAATATAGGTCTATCCAAAGATGTTTCACACTTCAAGATCACGCCAGCAATCAATACCGATTATTTTCAAGCACCATTACCGTCCAAAAAAAGCGGTCAGGATCCTTTGTCAATCTTGACCATCGGACGTTTGCATTGGAAAAAGGGTTTTATAAATACGCTTAATGCTCTTAATGAGTTGAAGGAAAAGGGTATTAAATTTACCTATAAAATTATTGGAGATGGTCCAGATTATGAGCGTATTGCCTTTGCCGCCTACCAACTGGGTTTGGATAAACAAGTAATCTTTCTGGGAAAATTGAAACATGATCAGGTTAAGGAAGAATTGATCAAAGCAGACATTTACATTCAATATAGCATTCAAGAGGGCTTTTGCAACGCAGTCCTTGAGGCGCAGGCGTTAGGAAAACTATGTATTGTTTCAAATGCTGAGGGACTATCTGAAAATGTGTTGGATGGTAAAACGGGATTTGTAGTGCCACGCCTTCAACCTCGGCTTCTAGCGCAAAAAATTATTGAAGTAATCAATATTCCAGATTTAGAGAAAAACAGAATAACTCAACAGGCAATGCAGCGGGTGGGGGAAGAATTTAACTTAGAACAGCAAAAGAAGAAGTTCGATCAATTTTATCAAACCCTGCATTCAGTTTAATTCTCTAACATATATTGTATTTTTGCCTAGGGTTACATAAATGCTTCCACTAGAGAAAATGGTGTGGTGAAAATTTGGGATTGTATCAAGTTCTGCTTTTTCTTTTTACGTGGTAAGTCGATTACTATTGCTCAACAATAAGTCACAACGTCTTGGTTTTATCCTTTACGTGAACTTAATGATATTAAATCAATTACAGAAAGACTCAGCGTCAGAAAAAACTAGTTAGACATCACTATAAATTTAAACAATGGATATAATTCTAGCTGGTCCCGGTCGCTCAGGAACCACTTTATTTAATACGCTATTTTGTTTTCATCATGATTTTGCCTGGATATCTGGCTGGGTGAATAAATATCCAGATCAAGCCTGGTTGAGTAGATTTAATGGAATATATCAAGATCAGTTATTCAATATCAACTGGGCTGAGGTAAAGTTTTCGCCCAAACCCGCTGAAGCATACGGTTTTTGGAATTATTATTTCACGCCATTTACCAGCAAGAATATATCGCCAGACCGTCGGGAAATCGAGAGTTGTAAGGCGACTATCAAAAGTATCAAGTCAGTTTCCAATAAAAAACATTTTGTTACTAAAATCACTGGAGACACTAGATTTGAAATACTTAAAGAAATTTTTGACGAGAATATTCTGTATTTATGGATAGAAAGAGATCCTAGAGTTGTGGTTTCTTCTTATATAAAACAAAAGTGGGGCTATAAAGACAGACCCGTTGAATTTGAAAAATTAACCAACGAAGAAAAAATAAGACTTAACGCAAAAAGATACTTGGATTTCTACGAGCAATCGCTAGCCATTAACAAGAAGCTTTTGTTCTACGAGGATCTGTGTAAGGATCCAGTATCCTTCTTTAGACAATTATTTACTGAATTGGATCTAGAATTGACCCAGAGGCAGGTGCAGATCATTTCAAGCTGGGATATGAAACCGGTAGGCTGGGATTCACACTATAAAAACAATTATTCAGAGTCAGAACAACAACTATTCAACGATCTGTTGGATGTACCTCTCAAAGCCTATAATTATGTAGCAAATGATCTTTAAGTTTCTTAAATACCTTCAACCTACATCCTATTTTCGCTTAAAGCGAAAACATAATGGATATAGTTTTCCCATAGTTGATCAGTTAGACCAGGTCATAAAAAATCAAGTGCCTGTTGACGCTTCCTATTCCAGTAAATATGCGCAAGATTATGATCAGTCCTGGCGTTTATTGCACAAAGGTTATATAGGTGATGCTGCAACCTATCACAAATTTGAAAAGGTGCCTATTGTAGATGAATATCATTTCTCCCGTAAAAACTTTCATTCGGTATGGGTGCTATATGTGCTGCTCGTCCGGTTGCTTAGTTTCAAAAATCCGTTCAGAGAAATATCGGCATTTTTTAAAACGCGTCACGTAAGGCGCGTTAATGAGCATAATTCTCCTGTTGAGTATGATCGTTATAAAGAATTTGACTCGCAATTAATTCAGGCTAGGCCTCTGGTATCTGTTGTTATTCCTACGCTCAACCGATACATTTATTTAAAGGATGTTTTGCTTGATCTTGAAAAGCAGGACTTTGATAATTTTGAGGTAATTATCGTGGATCAGTCCGAACCATTTCAAAAAGAATTTTATAAAGATTTTGATCTTAAAATTCAATTGATCCATCAGGAGGAAAAAGCATTGTGGTTGGCTAGAAATATTGCCATTAAAAGGAGTGAGGGCGATTACATCCTACTGTTTGACGACGACTCCAGAGTGGATAGCGATTGGATCAGTCAGCATTTGAAAACCTTGGACTTTTTTAACGCTGACCTTTCTTCTGGCGTTTCTATTTCTACCCATGGCGCCAAAGTGCCTGCCAGTTATTCACACTTTAGCATCAGTAATCAACTCGATACGGGAAATGTACTGCTCAAGAAATCTGTTTTTAAGGACATAGGATTGTTCGATAGGCAGTTTGAGAAACAACGCATGGGCGATGGAGAATTTGGTTTAAGGGCATATCTAGCTGGATATACTAATATTTCAAACCCCTTTGCAAAACGCCTGCATTTAAAAGTGGGATCTGGTGGCTTACGCGAAATGGGAAGCTGGGATGGATTTAGGCCTAAAAAATGGTTCGATCCTCGCCCCATACCTAGCGTTGTTTACCTGTTCCGTAAATATCATGGTGATAAAGCAGCTAGATGGGCTTTATTGAAAACAGTGCCAAGCTCTATAATCCCCTATAAATATAAACGCAGCTCCATAATGATGATGCTAGGTGTAGTGATAAGCATATTTTTGTTGCCCATTGTATTATTGCAGGTAAGAAAATCTTGGAAGCTAGCTTCTCAAAAGCTGAGCGAAGGCGCAAAAATAGAAAGATTATGAGTTCACAGGTTGAAATTGTAAATTACAGTCCGGAGTATGAAGACAAGCATTTTGACTTTGCAACTAAAATGTTTGGAAATCGCAGGAAAAGACGGAATGCAGATTATCTATATTGGAAATTTAGGGGAGAACAAAACCAAGAGTTAAAGTCCTTTAAGATAGCAATGATCGACGGTGTGATCGTCGGTCAATTTGGGTTGATTCCTGTTGAGGTTAATGCGGGCAATCAGATAATTGACGCACAATGGGCCTGTGATCTAGTTGTAGATCCTGATTATAGAGGAAAAGGAATTGCAAAATTACTCTATCAGGCAGCACATGACGAAAAGGAACTGACTCTGGGCAGTGATCCTAGCCCGGCAGCCGAAATCTCAATGCTCAGGGCAGGTTACAGAAAACTGAAGAGTTCCAATAAACAATTTATACCCTTGAATTTAGGCCTTCCATTGCGCATGAAGGGAATAAGCATAAATTTTTTGGATACTATTAAGAATCCTTTTTTGAAAATATATTCTGCAAAGAAATTCAAGAGAGAATTTAAAGAATTGGACATTTTAAAAGAAGACCATCAAGAATTATTTCAATTAAGTGATAAAGATCAGGTATTTATAGATAGGAGTGAAGGTTTTAAAAAATGGAGGTTCACCCAGTTCAAGGATTATTATCCTGGTGTCAAGCTCTATCGACTAGCCAATTCCAAGACTCACTATTCTGGATACCACCATGGCGACATCTATTTTATAACAGATATATTTTTAGAAAAAGAGAATGATTTTTACTTTATAATCAATCACATTTTAAAATACATACCAACTAATATTGAGAGAATCAGGTTCCTAAATAACTCCAGTAACAAAATATTGGGTTCTAAATTGACAACCATAAAATACGGCACTGAAACTTCAATTATCTATTTCACTGAAAATAAAGAGATCGATAACTTATTAAAAGATAGATACTTTTACTATACCCATCAGGATTCAGATGAAAACATCTAAAAAAAAGATATTAATTACCTGGGATTTTGACGGGCCTATAGGTTTGATCAATGCTTCTTACCCGTATAATTTTCATTACAGCAATCTGGAGCGGGAAATCAACAATGCGAGAGCTATTCTAGATATTCTAGATGCGTATAATATCAAGACGTGCTTTGCGATAACTGGTTTTTCTGCTGAAGAAGGCAAGTTTCCCTACACCTTTCCAGATTTTATCAATGAAATCTATGAACGAGGACATGAAATTGCCTCACATTCATGGAGGCATGAATGGTCGTCCATTTTTCAATTGAACCAAGTGGACAAAAGCTTAAAACGAAGTAAGCTTTCACTGGAGAATGCCATTGATCACAAGCAGAAGGTTGTGGGTTTTGTGCCGCCTCACAATCGACCGATGACCTGGTTGAGGCGCGGTGCCTTTAGTTGGGGAGATCGTGGTGTGTACCCATTCTTCAAGGCAGCAGATAATGAAAGTATTGTTGGGCTGCTTAAAAATAACCAGTACAAATGGTTGAGGGTGAGTTACAAGAATATTTTTCAGAAAATAGGATTAAAGCCTAGGAATATGACGGGTAGAGTTCATTTCTACAAGGGAGTTATGTTACTTGAAAACCATCACACAGGTTTTGGTAAGGAAGTAACCAGGCATATTTTAGAGTCCAATCATGAAACCTATACACTAAGTGCCCATCCGTTAATGTTTGATTATCCCGATAAGTCAGAAAACAGGGAGAACTTTATCTACTTGCTGGATTCACTTAAAAATTCTAAACAGGAATTTGAATTTTTAAGACCTATCGATCTACTTAAAACTCAGCTGGGTGAAGCATAAAAAAAGACATATCCTAGTACTTACGTCAGAGTTTCCGCCCCAACCGGGAGGAATAGGTCAGCATGCGTTGGATCTAGCCAAACATCTTGCACTTCAACATGAAGTAACCTTGATTGCAGATCAACGTTCTGATGATGGAGAGGAGGAGAAAATCTTTGATTCACGATTTGATTTCAATGTGATCAGGGTTAGGCGATTTAAACATATAGGGAGAACTTATGTACTTCGGTTAATGAAAACTTTAGAAAATTTATCAAAGGTTGACCTGATCATGGCATCCGGGAAATTCTCACTTTGGCAAATTCATGTTATTAAACTGCGCTATCCATCTAGACCTGTTATTGCCATTATTCATGGAACCGAGGTGTTATTGCCTTCTACGCTTTCGCGAAAGCTAACAGATAAAGCTCTAGAAAAAGCCGATCAAGTAGTTGCAGTATCAAATTATACCCTGAGCCTGGTGGAGCATCTGGATATAAAAAAATCACAGGTCATACCTAATGGAATCTCCACCATCCCGACCTTGGAAACAACCTCTAAAGACGACCAACAGATCAATTTATTGACGGTAGGCAACTTGACCCAGCGCAAAGGACAGCATAACGTTATCAATGCATTGCCCGCCATACTTGAGGATTTTCCACAGGCCCATTACCATTGTGTAGGCTTGCCCACTAATCTAGAAAGACTGAAAGAGCTCGCAGAGCAGCTGGAGGTCAGCCATGCGGTTAGTTTTCATGGAAGGGTGAGCGATGAGCAAAAACAAAAATTTTACAGAGAATCCCATATCTTCCTAATGCTGAGTGAGCGAACGGATACGGGAGATGTGGAAGGTTTTGGGATTGCTATTTTGGAGGCAAATGCCTATGGTCTGCCTGCGATAGGAAGTAAGGGAAGTGGTATCGAGGATGCCATTAAGAGTGGTCACTCCGGTTATCTAGTAAACCCGCACGACAAGGATGATATTAAAAAGGCGGTTGAAATGGTTCTTAACGACTATCCTAGCTTTAAGGTTAATGCTCATGCCTGGGCCCAGCGTTTTAAATGGGATGAATTGATCCAAGAGTATAACAAACTTATCTATCAACTATGCGAATAGTAATTATTTCTCATACGGAACATTATATAGGTGAAGACGGTAAAGTAAGCGGTTGGGGTTCTACTATCAGAGAGTTGGATCATGTTGCTGAGATGTGTGATGAATTGATTCACCTTGCTCCATTGTACAACATTCCACCTCCCGATAGCAGCTTGAGCTATACGTCTCAAAATATTACACATATAGCCCTGAAACCTTCTGGCGGGCAGGGTCTGCAAAAATTAAATATTATAAGGACTGCCTATTATAATTTAAAACAGATTCACAAATTCACAAAAACAGCTGATTTTATACAATTTAGAGCCCCAACAGGTATCGGTATTTATGTGCTGCCCTATTTAAAATTATTTAGATCGGGACGGTATTGGGTTAAATATGCCGGCAATTGGATGGATCAGGAAATGCCCTTTGGAAATCGATTGCAAAAATATTGGTTAAAAAACATGGACACTTCCGTCAAGGTAACGATCAACGGCAACTGGGAAGAAGATCAACGATTTTTGGCCTTTGAAAATCCGTGTCTTACCGAAAAAGAATATTTTCAAGGACAGGAAATAATCAGCAAAAAAGTCGAGAATAAGCCTAACAAATATAAATTGATTTTTGTAGGAAGTTTAAATCGTCATAAAGGAGTTCATTTAATTATAGACGCCCTCAAAGAGTTAGAGGATCGATCTTCCTATGCTGAACTTATTTTAGTGGGAGATGGAGAGGAAAGAGGTGAATTTGAAGTTATGGCACAAACCATCGATTTTCCAATTCATTTTTTAGGTCATTGTTCTAAGAATAAAGTGGCAGAATTACTCAGTGAAAGTCATGTTTTATTGCTTCCCTCAAAGAGTGAGGGATTTCCCAAAGGTTGTGGGAGAGGCCATGAACTACGGCTGCATACCTATAGTTACAAATATTTCCTGCATGAATGAATATATTGAAAATGGTGTCAATGGTTTGTTGATGAGGGATGTGTCGAGTGAATCTTTAAGGGATGCTTTAACAATTCTAAGTGGGTGGAAGGAGTCAACATACAAAGCAGCCTTGAAGATAAATGCAGATTATGCCGCTAGGTTTACGTATAGCCATTATAATTCTGCATTAAGGTCACAAATCTTTGATGAAGAATAATTAAGAGCATTATTTTCAAGTCAGCTTTTTTGATTTAATGTTTTGTGTAATTCATTCATCTCAAAATATTTATTCATTGCGTAAAGCTACATTAGTAATAGTTCGCAATAGATCATTATGTAAAGGCATCAATAATTTTTTTACTGAGTAGTATATATATCTCGTTACATATCTTCCATTACCTTTGCCGTTGAAGTGGGTTTGAATTAAAAGATTTATTTCACAACAATTTGAAGCATTTCCGTTATGGAACAATCTAGTAATAAAAATATAGAGTAACTAGTGTTTAAATTAGACAAACTTCCTTATCCTATATTGATCTTAATTCATGTAATACTTGGAGTGATGGTTTCAGCCGTTCCCTTTATTGCCAAGATTTTGGTAGTGGTTACCATGGTTTATTTGCTTATTAGGGTATTTCAAGGTCTGGATAAGGATAATGAAGTATTGCTTGCGGCTTTCTATTTTGTCTCGCTAGAGGTTTTTTTCAGAATGACAAAGTCGTCACCCGTGTATGAGATCGGGAAATATTTTGTTTTGGCTGTGGTAGTCATTGGAATCTTTTTAAAGGGATTTTCAGTAAAATCAGTTCCCTATGTTTTATACCTGTTACTATTCATACCGAGTATCATTGTTTCCGCAAACAGCATTGAAATGGATGAGAGTTTGCGTAAGGCAATCGCATTTAATTTAAGTGGCCCTGTAGTGTTGGGCGTGGTTGCCATTTATTGCTACGATAGACGGTTGTCCATGGCACGTATGATGGAAATCCTGGGAACGGTTGTCGCGGGTATTCTGACGATGACGGTTTATATTATTTTAAAAACTCCTGATATCGCTTCACTCGAGTTGAGTTCAGCTTCAAACGCCGCACTTTCTGGTGGGTTCGGTCCTAATCAGGTATCTACTGCACTGGGAATTGGAATGTTTTGTGCATTTGTAAGATTCATACTTATGAAATCTTTCATGAGTAACGTGATCGATCTTTCCCTTTTTTTGTTGTTCACCTATCGCGGCTATCTTACGTTTTCACGCGGAGGAGTACTTACTGCATTTATAATGATTGCAGTTTTTATAATCGTGATAACTATACTTAATCGCAGTTCATTTAGAATAAGTCAACTTCCCAAATTCATCTTGATCGGCATGGGCATCGTATTGGCATTTTCCTACACTGCGGTGGTAACGGGCGGACAGATCACTAATCGATATACTAACAAGGACTCTATAGGAAGAGAGAAGGTAGATGTTTCTGCCGGTCGTGGAGATCTTGCCGCGGCAGAGTATCAAGCATTTATTGAAAATCCTATATTAGGCCTGGGTGCAGGCATGGCAAAATTCTATCGCGCTCAAATATTAGGTGACGAGGGTGCCTCCCACAATGAGATAAGCAGACTGATTGCAGAGCATGGTTCGATAGGAATATTTTCCTTAATTCTTCTTCTATTAGTTCCTTTATTTTATCGATTAAGTGATAAGAGCAACATTTTCTTTTATAGTTTTATGGTTTTTTGGGGTGCAACGATCAACCATTCTGCTATGCGCGTTGCGGCTCCATCCTTTATTTATGGACTTTCACTATTGCGATTTGAACAACCTACTAAAAGGTTAAAACGCAAGGAGGAACTGGAACCAGATGAATTTGTAGAATTTATGCGCGAGAAAAAACTACTGCCCAAAAAAAGAGTCCTTCCCGACCTACCTTAAACGATGGCAAATTTTGAAAATTGAGACCCTTAGAATTTTATATATAGGCAACAAGCTTAGCGCTCACGGCAATAACCTTAGTTATATGGAAACCTTGGGGCCATTGTTGGAAAAAAGAGGTCACAATTTGACGTATTCCTCTAGTAAACAAAATAAGCTTTTGCGTTTTATGGATATGTTGGTCACGCTTTCGCGAAAGCGTAACACCATAGACTTAGTTCTCATCGATACATACAGTACACTCAATTTTTGGTATGCTATTGCAGTTGCTCGGTTATGTGTGGGATATAATGTTCCCTACATTCCCATCTTACATGGAGGTAATTTGTCAAGCAGGCTAAAATCCTCGTTTGCGCACCTTCAGTTTCTCATTGATCATGCTCATGTCTCCATCTCGCCCAGTAGTTTCTTAAAAGAAGATCTTTCTGCTGCGGGACTGGATAATATAAGGGTCATTAAAAATACCATTCCCATAGAAGACTATACTTTCAAGCATAGAGAACTGGTTAAGCCCAAACTTTTATGGGTGCGCTCATTTTCAAAAATATACAATCCATCCATGGCGGTGGAATTACTTAGGTTACTAAAGATAGATTTCCCAGATGCTGAGTTATGTATGGTGGGACCGGACAAGGACGGCACACTTGCCGAGGTCAAAAAATTGGCAAGTGGGTATGACCTTAACATCCGTTTTACCGGCAAGATTACTAAGGAAGAATGGAGGGAGCTTAGCTGTTCCTACGACATCTTTATCAATACCACCCATCTGGATAATGTTCCCATTAGCGTTCTTGAATCGATGGCTCTTGGCCTACCCGTCGTTTCTACAGATGTAGGCGGCATTCCTTATATGTTGGAAAACGGCAGGACAGGAGTTTTAGTTCCCGACAATGGTACTGAAGCAATGAATGAAGCGGTAACTCAATTATTAAATGATCCTGTCAAAGCAGCATCCATATCTATGGCAGCAAGAAAAGAGGCCGAGAAATATTCTTGGAATACCGTAATGGTTGAGTGGGATGAACTGCTCTCTCAAATCCCTCGGCAAGGAGTTAAAAATAACTGATTAGCACTGTATTTTCAGAAATTCAATGCTATGATTTATCGGATTGGATTATACCTTGATGATTTATTCTAACATTTTACAATAGAGGTCGATTTACTTATTCATATGGCGGTTATAACTTCCAAGCAATGGTAAATTCTATAGATTGAGCAGGAAGGGTAACATGGTCATAAATTATTCTTTAATCGTCAAAAACTTTGAAAAATTGACGCAAACGTTGTCGTAAATGAAATATTTCACTTGTTGCAACTTTCATATCAAGCTTATGGATTACAATGTAAACTACAACATAAGTACAACATCTTTACCATCTCGCCTGATTGAATACCTTGAGGTTATTTTATAAGTAATAGATAGTCAGGTTTTTAACATTGGTTTTAAGTATTTTTCGTGTGTAGGCATCTTGTACAACATTTACCAACGCATACTTAGAGTTCACTTGTTTATGAGCTCTATATTTGAAGAACGACTTAATTATGTTTAACTAAATCTCATATTATGAAAAACATTACTCTTCTTTTAACCCTTTGCATATGCGCACTTGGGTTTTCACAATCCGAGCCCACTTCGGTCGCTCCAACCCCTCAGGCTAGAGCTGCGGCAGACGTGATTTCAATTTTTTCTGATGCTTACACAGACGTCTCTGGTTCCAATTACAATCCCAATTGGGGTCAATCAGGTTTTGCATCTGCAAATCCTAATTATGATGTGTTGAACTCTGGTGATATTGCATTACAGTACCCTAATTTTAATTATCAGGGTAACCAGTTTGGCTCTAACCAGAATGTAGCTGCCATGGAATTTATTCACATAGATGTATGGACCAACAGCACTAATGTCAACTTTTTCCTTATTGGACTGGGAGGTGGTAACGAGCGCTCGGTAACAATACCTGCATCACCTGGAGTATGGACCAGTATGGATATCCCACTTGCAGATTATTATGCGGCCGGTCTATCAGGCACAACTATCCAACAGTTTAAGTATGACGGTGGGAATGGAATGGCAACAAGTGAAATCTATGTTGATAATATTTTCTTTTGGAGAGCTCCAGCAGACCCTGCTGACGATGCAACCCTTTCTGCCCTAGAAGTAGATAGTATGCCAGTAGTAAATTTTTCAAGCGCTGGTACCGCCTACACCATAGACTTGGTACAGGGATCGACCACCGTACCACAAATTACGTTGGCAACTACCACAAATCAGGGAGCTACTGCTGTTATCAATCAAGCAACAGCAATTCCGGGCACGGCAACCGTTGATGTAACTTCTGCAAATGGTAATGAGACTGAAACCTATACTATTAATTTTACCGCAAATACTCCACCTGCATCTCCTAATATAGGAACGCCAGATAATGAAGCCTTACTTATTTATGCTGATAATACTTCAATAACTAATGCAGTTGTGTGGGATTACCCATTTGGTGGTACTGATGGAGAGCCAGATTTATTGGAAGGAACTGATGTAGATCAAGCTATCAAAATGAATTTTGCAGCCCAAGGCTATGGACAGGGTGTTCAACCGGCTGATGCATTTGATACTTCTGCTTATAACTGGTTACATTTTGATTATTTTGCTGACTCTCAGTCCACTGAATTGCAAATGATACTTATTACTCCCGGAGCACCAAACGTAGAAGTAATGTATCAATTAAATTTGGATCCTAATACTGCAAATGCCGATGGAGCTCTAGTGCAGGGATCCTGGCAAAGTGTTGACGTTCCCATGTCATTTTATACAGCACAGGGAATTATCGCTACAAGCGTATTCCAGTACAAATTAGGAACAACTTCTGATCTTGTATCTGATATCGTTTATTTTGATAACATCTACTTTTCTGTAAATCAGCCGGTAACCCTTAGCGAAGCATCATTTACTGCTGGATCTTTCAAAGTTTACCCTAATCCCACAAATGATACATGGAACGTAAGATCTGCAAATGCTGAGATTTCTACTATTCAGTTGTATGACATCAGTGGCAAGCAAGTAATGACTGTTTCTCCTAATGCCTTAAATACTACCATCGACGGTTCGTCGCTTGATAGTGGTATTTATCTGGCAAGAATTAATTCTGCTAACGCTACTAAAACAGTGAAACTTATTAAAATGTAAGTATCATTTAATTTGAATTAAGTTCAAAAGCTGTCTCTGATCTTAGAGGCAGCTTTTTTATTTCGTATAACTTATGGCGACTGTTCTTTCCAAATATGATCTCTGGGAAAATAGTTCATGGATGGATTTAGGTATTAAAGTAATGTCATTTTTAATTTATTTGCTTTCGCGAAAGCAGGCACATCACCATCCTCCATATCTGATTTTAGATAATCCACTGCACTAAGAAGCTGGGCTGTCAGAGCTTTGTAAAAGCAGTAATGGGTTACGGCCATTTTAAAAAATACGGTAAATTATCAAGGGATTTGTGACTTTGATGATCACTTAGACAATGGTACTTTGTAGATAAGTGAGGAACAGGATCCATTACTTATGCCATACGTTTTTAGTCCGGTAAACTTTGCTATTTTTGTAAACACTAAACAACAACATGAGTTTTTTTAAAAACATCTTCTCCAAAGAGAAAAAGGAAGCACTGGATAAGGGTCTTGAGAAGTCCAAAAGTAATTTTCTTGATAAACTGGGAAAAGCCGTCGCAGGTAGATCAAAAGTTGATGAAGATGTACTTGATGATCTTGAAGATGTGCTTATTTCCAGTGATGTAGGTGTGGGCACCACCATCAAGATTATTAAACGCATTGAGGAGCGGGTGGCTCGGGATAAGTACTTGGGAACCGATGAGCTCAACTCCATTTTGCGCAGTGAGATCGCTCTATTGTTAAGTGAGGTCAACAACGGCAACGCTACTGAATTTACTCTACCGCAATCTGATGGCCCGCACGTGATCATGATCGTGGGCGTCAATGGCGTTGGAAAAACCACGACTATAGGTAAACTTGCCTATCAATTTAAAAAAGCGGGTAAAAAAGTAGTACTCGGTGCCGGTGATACCTTTAGAGCTGCCGCAGTTGAGCAGTTGAATATTTGGGCAGATCGGGTAGGAGTGGATATCGTAAAGCAGGATATGGGCAGCGATCCCGCCAGTGTAGCTTATGATACGTTACAAAGTGCCGTTGCTCAAAAAGCTGATGTCGTCCTACTTGACACTGCGGGAAGATTGCACAATAAGGTGAATTTAATGAACGAGCTGGGCAAGATCAAGCGAGTCATGCAAAAAGTTATTCCCAACGCGCCCCACGATGTAATGCTGGTCCTGGACGGGTCAACCGGACAAAACGCCTTTGAACAGGCAAAACAATTTACCGCAACTACCGAGGTTACCAGTCTGGCGATCACAAAGTTGGACGGCACGGCAAAGGGAGGCGTGGTCATAGGAATTTCTGACCAATTTCAGATTCCGGTGAGATATATAGGGGTAGGTGAAAAAATGGAAGACCTCCAGGTATTTAATAAAAAGGAGTTTGTAGATAGCTTTTTCAATTGAGGCGATAATTTTTTGTGCTTGTAGTTTCTGCTCACTTTAACCGATTTTTTCTCTAGAATTGTCAAACGTTCTTGATCTTAAAATGATCGAGTTCCTCAATTATTCTGGAATAGTTTATTATTTATTCCCGCTTTCGCGAAAGCGGCCAAAACCCCATCCCAACTCATTTAATTCAAACACTTGAGCAACGACAGTTCCCTTCTCTGGTTTAAGAACGACCTGCGCATCCACGATAACGAGGCGTTGTTTAGAGCCTATGAATCTGGTGATGAGATTTTGCCGGTATTTGTTATCGATGATAGGTTGTTCAGCAAAGAAGTACTGCACTTTAAAAAGGCCAGTACAATACGGAAAACGTTCTTGCTGCAAACATTGTGCGATCTGAGAGCTTCTTTAAAAGAACGCGGTGGCGATTTGCTGATTTTAGAAGGGATTCCCGAGGTAATTATAGCGCAATTGGTCAAGAAACATAAGATCTCAAACATTTTTGCGGAGGAGGAATATGCCGATGAAGAGCTCAAAATGATGAGTGCCTTAAAAGAAAATCTGCCTTCTACCTGCAATCTTAAAACGTATTGGGGAAAAACCTTATACCATAAAGACGACATTCCGTACACGATTGATAAGATACCGCTTACCTCAAAAGCCTACCGGATCAACACAACCAAAAATACTGACGTACGACCGCTGATACCTATTCCCAAATCCTGGCACCATTACCGGCTTGAGAATTATGGACTGGAGATCAACATTGAAGAATTAGATAGAAGATCCTTGCAGCCATTTGTGCCCGGTGGCGAGCTTCATGCCTTGAAACGTCTGGATTACTACACCACACAAACCGAATTATTGACCAGTTACAAATGGACGCGCAACCGTTCGTTGGGCCTGGATTACAGCAGTAAGTTGTCTCCTTATCTGGCACTGGGTGCAATAAGCCCGCGGCGGATCTATTTTCAGGTACAGGAATATGAAAAGTCGGTGAAGAAGAATATATCTACCTGGTGGCTGGTCTTTGAAGTCGTTTGGAGGGACTATTTTACATTTAAGGGAATGCGCATGGGAAACGCCATGTTCAAAACCGAGGGTTATTCAAAAAAGGAGCGGGAGTTCACTAACGATTACCAGTTATTTGAGGCGTGGTGCGAGGGAAATACAGGAATCCCATTCATTGACGCCCACATGCGCCAGCTCAATCAGACGGGTTACATGAGCAACCGCGGCAGGGTCAACTGCGCCAGTTTTCTGGTTCACGATCTGCAAATAGACTGGACGTGGGGCGCGGCATATTTTGAGTCATTGTTGATCGATTATGACGTGAGCGCTAATTGGATGAATTGGCACATGCAGGCCTACGAGATCTGGTACACAAATCCAGTGAACCAGAGTCTTAAATACAAGGCAGCAGATTACATTGCAAAATGGATTCCCCAGTTGAGGGAGGTTGCAGATGAAATGATCTACATCCCGTGGAAAATCCCGCAACCGCCAGCAAATTATCCCGCACCCGTGGTAATGTTCACAAAGTGGAATCGCGCCATCAACAAGATCATGGATCAAGCTGCGCAGCAGGAATTATTTTAAAGGGAAATATTTTTGAGTCGGCAGGCGGGAATCACTTGTTAAGATACTTGTGCGAGATCTATTAATTCTTTTTGCTATAAATAGTTTGATGAGTTCCGCTTTCGCGAAAGCGGACTTCTTCAAAGTCTCAAAAAATCTTCTTGCCTATTGGAAATAAAAAAGCTGACCCATTTTAAGATGAATCAGCTTTTAGATGGTGGTAATAAGCCATTGAATTTATAGCACGATGAGTTTTGTGCTAGAAGTTTTCTGGTTATTATTTAATTGAACGATATACGTACCGGTTGACAAGGTAGAGATATCTACGGTCGCATTGCTGGTGTCATTGATGGAAGAAAGGTCTTTGTTGAGCACCATAACGCCGCTCATGGAATAAATTCTCACGTTACCGTTGACCAGCTCACGGTTCATAGTTGCCAGTTGCACGATGTCACTCGCTGGATTGGGATAAATGGTTAATGTATTCAAAGAGGCAGCTTCAATGGAAAGTGCCTGAGAGCTTTCATAAGCGCCAACAAAGGTCGCGGGATTATTGCGGGAGGTTCCCAGAATATCTTCCAGAACAAGTGCGCTATTGGGAACACGATAACTGTTGGGATCTGTTATGCTCGCTGGGATGCTTAGGTCAAAGTTTGCCGGATCAGTAAGCTCGGGCAAAAAGCTAAAGCTGTTTGCATTAGTTTGTGAAATCGTATTGAACGTGGCAATATCGTTGGATGATTCTTCAGTCCCGCCTAGCTCACGACCTATGACTCCCAGAAAACCATTGGTTCCATTTGCAAAAAGCAGGTTGTAGTCAGAATTGAGAAAACCACGGGCGGTGTTACCATCGGCAAGGGCAAAAGAGCCATAATCTACACCGCTGGTACTGATGTTATTTACGATAATGTTGTTATCTACAGTAGCTGGAAAACCACCACTACTACCACCTACCAGATTCACTCCACTAGAGCTGTAGCTCACGGTTCTGGGTAGTTCTAGGAAAATAGAGTTGTGCAAGACTTGTGCGAGGCCATTGTTTCCATTTTGGCTAAAAATCCAGATCCCGGTAATGGCAAAACTGGGGTCTGTTGTTGAACCTATAAATGGGCTGCCGTTAAGGCCACTCCTGTCCAGACCACTAATGGAATTATTTTTAATAACGGTCGTCTCTCCTGCCAGTGTGCTGCTTCTTATACCAAATATGGAGCCCACCGTTCCTTCATACACAATCGACTGGATCGTATTGTTGGAAATCTCGCCGCTACAGGAGTCTAGACTAATACCGGACGTGGAAACTGGCAGTGTAGGACTTGAGTTGAGGTTACTTATGGAAGCAATAAAGTTGTTTGTGATGGTGAAGTTACTACTTCCCAATGCATTAATCGCAAGAGCCGAACTACTGAAATCGTGACCTAGACTCACACGTGATCCAAAACTACAATTGCTGATCGTATTACCAGTATCCACTTGTCTCAACCTACCGAAAAAGTCTGCACTGGCAGTCATTTGGATAGCCCATGAAGAGTTATCTATGCGTACGTTGTCTATCAGGTTATCGTTGTTTGCATTGCTCGGTGTAGTTCCCACCGCCGTAAAATAAATACCCCTAGTACGTGTTCCAGGTCGTGCACCACTTGCTCCCATGGTGATATCAACATTTGAAATGGTGTTGTTGGAACAACCAGAGCCAGTGATTCCCGCAAAACGGATCGCGTGCTCAATCTCTGTCGCAGTCGTTCCCGCATCGGTAAAAGTGAGGTTATCAACCGTTACCCAGCTCAGGCCATTAAATCTCAAAATAGCATCAGAAGTACTGGTAGTTCCCGTTGCAGCAATGGTAACTGTTCCTGGCGCGGCACTTATTACTAAAGGTGAGGTACTGGACAATCCTGCAATATTTTCAAAAACGACCCGCTCATCATAGGTGCCGGGAAGTATGGATAGGGTAACACCGCCTGTGGCAATCCCCTGCGTGGAAAGATCGGCGGCTGCGGCGTTGAGGTCTAGGTAGTCTGCCGTGCTATCGCCCACGGTAAACGTTCCCGTTAGTTGGGCACTCATGCTCAGCGATGCCAGCAAAAATGTTAGGTACAGAATAGAGTTGAATTGTTTCATAATATGGTGTTTTAAGTTCATTATAAAATTATGATCATATAGACTTTATATTGGTTAAAACTATCTCAATTAACGCGGTTGATCGAGTTTTTGTCCTGATTTCATCGATTAATCGCACAGGGAACTGTCTGGTACCACCCATTTTTTCACAAGACGAACCCTGGATTCATGCACTATTGAACATCTAATTCTGGCTGCTATATTGGACTATGTTTTTCAGATAGTAAGACTGTAAGGCTGTGTATAGAATTTGATGGATTCCGCTTTCGCGAAAGCTGACACCCATAAAATGTTACAGATAGTATAAACACATCGCAATTGTGAGCGTTGAGATGTAAATTGACCGCTCAAAATTACCATAAAATGCCAGAATTGCCCGAAGTCCACGGTTATCAGACCTATATTAATGCAACCTGCCTGGGTCAAAAAATCGTCGCCATGGATTGTCGGGATGATCGATTGCTCAAAAAGCCACAAGCCGATTTCAATAGGGAACTCATAGGTCAAGAATTCACAAAGACTGATCGTATCGGGAAGTATCTTTTTGTGTATTTAAGTAATGGTAAGATTCTCGTGATGCATTTTGGGATGACGGGCAGACCTACTTATTATGCAAATCAAGAAGATCGACCTAGATTTGGTCATATTGTACTCACTTTTGAGAATGGTTATCATTTTGCCTTTGAGAACAAAAGAAAATTTGGCTGGTGGAATCTCACTGACAATGTAGAAGAATACCGCATTGCAAATAAACTGAGCAAAGATGCACGAGACCTGACAGAAAACGAATTTCTCACAGCGGTCAGAAAACGCAAGACTGCGATCAAAAAAGTCATCATGGATCAAAGTGTCACCGCGGGAGTAGGCAACTGGATGGCAGATGATATTCTATATCAAGCGCAGATCCATCCTGAAAAAACCATTCAAGACCTCTCTGATGATGATCTTAAAAAAGTGTTTGCGGCAATGCAGCACGTTATAGAAACCGCTATCGACCTGGAAGCGCATTACGCAAGTTTTCCCGATTATTTCCTCATTCATGCCCGTAAAAAGGATGCGCCGTGTTATCACACGGGTGTCGAAATAGAAAAGATCAAGGTAGGAGGAAGGACGACCTACTATAGCCCGGCGTGGCAGGAAAAATAGATCTTGAATTCACATGATGGTAGTAGGGAACAAATCTGTCCTATTGCGATCATTTTAATAAAGCCTTTTTTCAAATTGTGGAGTTCTGTAAAATAGAACACAACATTACGGCATATCAATGTTCCAGATATTTTTAAAGTAAAGGAAGTTGTATAAAGGCAAAGTTTTCAGCGGCGGTTTATAGAACATCCTGTTTAAGTAAGCGCGTGTAGATTTCTCAATTAGTAGATTTAGGACAATTCTTATATTTACACAAAATAACAAAACATGATCAATCGGTATTTAAGTCTCTTTGTATTATTTATAGTTTTTCAGGTTTCTGCGCAACAGGGAGGAATGTGGATCCCATCTCTATTAGAGGGAATGAACGAGGCAGAAATGACCTCGTTGGGAAGTAAACTAACAGCAAAGGACATTTATGATGTTAATAATTCCAGTCTTAAAGATGCCATTGGTCATTTTAATGGTGGTTGTACCAGTGAAGTGATTTCTCCCAAAGGTCTAATTCTTACGAATCACCATTGTGGTTATGGACAGATTCAGTCACATTCTTCGCTGGAGAATGATTATTTAAAGGACGGATTCTGGGCGATGAACTTAGATGAAGAAATTCCAAACGAAGATCTGTACGTTGAGTTTATTGTGAGTATCGAGGATATTACTGAAATGATGCTCGCTGGAGTTTCCGACGATCTAAGTGCTAAGGAGAAACAATCCATTCTGGACAAGAACAGGAGCAAGATAGAAAAAGAGGTTGCAAAGGAAGACTGGCAGGGAATGAAAATCTCATCTTTCTATAAAGGTAACCAGTATTTCATGTTTATTACAGAACGCTTTGAGGACGTTAGACTGGTAGGAGCGCCACCTACAAGCATAGGGAAATTTGGTAGTGATACTGATAACTGGGTATGGCCCAGGCATACAGGTGATTTTTCCCTTTTCAGGATCTATGCCGATAAGAACAACAAACCGGCCGCCTACAGTAAAGACAATGTTCCCTATACGCCCAAGCACTTTTTACCTATTTCCCTGGATGGGGTTGAAGAGGGAGATTTTACCATGGTTTTTGGCTTCCCGGGACGCACGGATGAATATTTGCCTGCCGTTGCGGTTGAGCAAATTACCCAAAAAGTAAATCCGCGTAACATCGCTATTAGAGAAGCTGCACTCAAAGTGATCGATGCAAACATGAAAGTGGATGACCAGATTAGGATTCAATATGCGTCCAAGCAGGCAAGTATTGCCAACGCATGGAAAAAATGGATCGGTGAGAACCAGGGCATTGAGAAAAGTGGTGCCATTAAGATCAAAAAGGATTTTGAAGCTGAATTTACCAACGCACTTTCCAAACAGGGAAAAGTTGATGAATATGGGAGCCTGTTGCCCGATCTTGATAAGCTGTACAAAGAATTTGAAACGGTCAAAGTAAAGCGTGGCGAGTTCCTTGAGGTATTCTTCCGTACTAATGAATTGATGCAGATGATGTTCCGTCTTGCCCAAATGGAAATGGTATCACAGCGAGGTGAAAAAGCCTTTGAAGAAATAAGGGATCGCACGGTAGGTATGATCAAGGACATCCACAAGAATTATAACGCAAGGGTGGATAAAGGAATCTATGTGGCGGTTATGCCACTTTACGAGCCCAGGAATGTAGATGCCTCCCTATATGATAAAACCGCTTTTACAGATTTGGACAAAGCGCTCAGTATGCTGGAGGGAAATTCTAAAAAAGTATTGAAGAAAATAAATGCCGATCCAGCCTACAAATATGCAAAACCCATGGTAGCCGAGTTTTACAATACTCTCGAACCAGAATTCCAGCGACTCAATACGGAGATCAACGCACTAGAGACCACGTATATGAAAGCGATGATGGAAGTCATGCCAGAAGAGCGGTATTTTCCCGACGCAAATAGTACCCTAAGAGTCACCTACGGTAAAGTAAATGGATACTCACCTAGAGATGCCATACAGTACGAGCCGTTAACCTATCTGGAAGGTGTCATTGAGAAACACGTACCGGGTGATTATGAATTTGACGTTCCGCAACAACTTATTGATCTCTACGAGGCAAAGGATTATGGTCAGTACGCTGATGCGAGTGGTAAACTTCCCGTATGTTTTTTGGGAACTAACCACACCACGGGAGGAAATTCTGGAAGTCCAGCGATAGATGCTGAGGGTAATCTGGTAGGACTCAATTTTGACCGAGTATGGGAAGGAACGATGAGTGATATTTATTACGATCCAATCATTTGTAGAAACATCATGGTAGATTTGCGTTACGTTTTATTTCTTGTAGATAAGTATGGAGGCGCTACACATTTGATTGATGAAATGACGCTGGTACATCCCAAAAAGGATAAGAAGTAGAATAAATGATTTACCGCTCAATCAACTTTAATAATTTGTAATGAATCCGCCGAAGGGCGGATTTTTGTTTGGGAACAGAACGGGTTTTAGAGTTGAGGTTGAGGCTTTAAACTCAATAAAATGCTGGTTGCTATGGTCTCCAGATCTTTCCCTGTAACATGATCTAGTGTGAGGTTGGTAACTTTATAAGTAATAGCACGGGTTGGCGGGATATGATCAATCTTATGTGGATTAGTGTTGAGAGTGATCTGTTGCATGGTTTGTATATAGGTTTTAATATAAAGCCAATCGATCCCATCCTGCAAAGAACATAGATTAATACCGCGTGAAGTATTGACGGCTGCATAATTTGTGTATTTAATCCAGAATTATTGGTTGGCGAATTTGG
>CAWILF010000025.1:0-191433 GCA_963836885.1 uncultured Flavobacteriaceae bacterium
GGAAGGATGATCTCTAGACAGAGTTTTTTTTGGTTTTGCTCATTCCCTATAAATTCTTGCTATATCAATTCCAGCACGCAACAAGAATCCCATTTTGCGTGGGGAGCTATCGCTATACCGATAGTTTTGTAACGGGTTGAAAAACAGATCGAACGATGTCCCAATGAGGGAACATCATGATCAATGATAAGCTGCATAACGATATCCTTTGCCGTTTCCATGCCGTAAGAACAACATTCTGCATAGTTTTTATCCTCACAGGTCTTGCGTTCATGTCCCATATAACCACTTTTTCCAGACTCGATGGCAAAGCATCTTGCATTATCCGTCAACGATGCGTCAGGTTGTAGGGCAGGCAGCGCATTCATTGAGTTCATCGCTTTGATCAACGAAGATTTATAGGAGGAATTTTTTAAATAGCTTCCATATTTTTTTGGCCCTTCATAATCTTCGAGCTCTAGTACAACAAATCTTTTGGGAAACATTCTCGCCAGATTCAGCAACACCACTGCCTCTTTCTCGACTTCATTTAAATACGAACTATTCTCAACGGTATTTGCTTGCTCTAGCTCATTTTCCGACCATGATGGATTTATTTGTGAGTAGGAAATCTGTCCTATTCCACTCAATATAATTAGAAATAAAAGATACTTTAAGTTCATTTTTTCAGAAGTTTAAGTGCGACAGGGTCTTTAATAGGTTAGCTTTCGCGAAAGCTAACACAAAACAAACACCTTTTAATGATCAATAACTCGTGATTTAATTCTTTAAAATATAAAACTGATAGGGATTTAAGGTAAGTTGGCTGTCTAACGATATATTGTTCGATGAGATACCATCATTCCAAACCGTGCCCTGTAGAGCAGCGGGAATATTAAAAGTAACTGCATTATTCCTCACATTGCTAATAACCAAAACTTCCTCGTTATTAATCACTTTTTTAAAGCAAACGACATCATTATGCGGATAAATGGTTTTAACTCCAAGTTTTGCAGCTTCAGAGTTCGCATAAAAATTGAGCATTGCTTTGTAGCTTTCTAGCATGCTTGGATTCAGATTCCAGTTGATCGCCGAGTTGGTAAAAAACGGAATCGTATTTACCGTTCCCACTTCCTGACTGCCATATATAAGTGGAATGCCGCCGTTAAATATTGTAATGGCAGATGCTGCCAGCGCGCCATCCCTGCCATTGAACAAGGTCATGGGCGTCGCATCCCAGGCAGACTCGTCGTGGTTTGTGGTAAAGCGCACCCAGTGTTTATCATCGGGCAGGTTTTCATATTCGACATGGTCTGCGGTGAAGATCCTGCCCGCAGGCTGTCCGTTGAAAACATCCTTTACCGCACTGTAGGATTGCCAGCCAAAATTAAGATCAAAACCTGCACTAAAGTGATCGATCCTATTTCCCTCTGCAAAAAATATGTAGTCTTTGCTTGAAATCCCATTAAGTGAATTAATGGCCTCGCTCCAAAACGTAAACGGCACCCCATCAGCATAATCGCAGCGGTAACCATCTATATTTGCTTCATAGATCCAGTATTTCATGGCATCGATCATCGCGGTGCGCATCTCGACGTTTCCATAGTTGAGGTCGGCAACATCCATCCAGTTGGTGCCCGCTGGGTGGATTATGTTTCCGCTCGCATCTTTTGAATACCAACTGTCGTTTATAATCCACTCATTATCCCAGGAAGTATGGTTTGCCACCCAGTCCATGATCACGGCAATTCCCCTTGCGTGGGCCGCCTCGGTAAGTTCGCGCAGATCTTCCAATGTTCCATATTCCGCAGCTACTGCTTTGTAATCCCTTACAGAGTAGGGCGAGTTTACAGTGTTGATCTGACCGACGGGATGTATGGGCATCAACCAGATCACATTTACACCCAGGCTTTCAATATGATCCAACTTGGCAGTCACTGCAGCGATAGTACCGCTGGGACTGTAGGCGCGCAAGTTGACCTCATACATGATAATATCTTCCGTAGCGGGCGGGTTGTTGAATGGTGTGCCAAATTGTACATATTCAGGATCTAGCGTCTCTACGGGAATGGGATCATTATCCTGCTCATCCTGGCAAGAATAACAGCTACCGAACAGAAGGAATAAAAAAGTAATTTTAAGGTAATTGTTCATTTTATCTAAATGGATTTCAACACGCTGGGTTGTAGGTTCTACTATTATTTGTTTTATAAGTCAAGATACTACTTGATTGCTTACTTATTCTAATTATGTGACGGTTGATAAGTTTCAAGTGTCCTATCAAGGAAGTTTCTTAAGATTATCTATCGTTATTTTTATACACATGCGGATTTTCAACGATTCCCTTCTTGAATACTTTTCTGATTTTCATTCTTAAGAAAGTATCCAGTTGGAGAACCTTGTCTCGCAATTTTTGATCAGGTCTTCCTCTAAATGAGGTGACGTGAAATTTTTCTTCGGGCAATAAAGACTCATTGGAAAAATAATAATTTGAGATGCAGTTTCTAGAACCGTCCTTGGTAACTGGGCTCACGGAGTGCCACGAATATTTGTGCGTCGCCATCACGATCAACCTGTTGAATCTAGAATGCAATGTGACCTGCTCATTTTCAACGCCCTGCGGCCATAGTTCCAGATGTCCACCATTTTCATCCTTCCATTGCGGCGTGCAATAATAGAGGAGGTTGAGAACCCGCCACTTATCTCGATCCTTGTCGTGGGAATTGTCCAGGTGCGGATTGAGGAACTGATCGTTCCCCATGCTTGAAATACCTCCCGCATACAGGTTTTTATCGGGATGAAGATCTGCAATTTTACAAATTTCCTTGATCTCATCGACCACCTGATCCTGTTGAAACGCATAGATCATTTCTTCCAGCAATGGATGGTACAGATTCATTTGGGCAGCAACATATTTATTTTCCCTAAGACTTTTTTTGAGCGTCATCCTATCGGTATCGGGAAACTCTCGCGCAATTTTAAGGGCAACATCCTCAGGCAATAGATCATCAATAAAGAAATATCCTATATCCTTGCTGGATTTCTCGTATTGCAAGGTTTTTTCGGGCTTGGTTTCCCTTATCCTTTTGGATATGAGATCTGCCAGTTCAAGTCTTGTAGGAATGTTTGAATTCATAAATCTTATAATATGGTGCGAGGTTACCTAGGTCAGATCTTTAATTAAAAGCAATTTAAGTAAAAACTTGACACTAGGGATTACCTATAGATTTCCAAATACTGCTTTGCTACCTTTATACAATCGTGATAGGCAATGACGTGATTCCTGGCTTTTTTTCCAATCTCTAAAATTGACTGCGGATTCTCAATAAGTTGACTCAGTTGATCCACAAGATAATCAACATCTGGACGGGCGTCGATAACGGGAATTTCTGATAATCCATGAGCCTTTAGATACTGGTCACTACCTCCGGCAAAAACCACTTTTCCCTGTGCCATCGCCTCCAGCGCATTATAGCCCTGATCGTAGCAAAGCACTTGATCTAGTAAAATATGCGCTTTTTTATATTGGGAAATGTAGGTGTCGTAGGGCAGATCTTCTGCGATCGTGATATTTACACGACCGTCATATTTTGTCGTGACTATTTGCAGCGCGTCCTCAAAATAATTGATCCCCTTTTTCCAATAATTTTGACGATTGATCCCCATAAAGATCTCGATCGTGTCCAGATTTTCATTTTGTTCCAGTTGAAAGCGATGCGTTTGCACGGGTGCGGGAATTATGGGAACTGCCTTGGGTTGATCCGTTAGAGCCATCGCATAATCTGTATTGCTTGGGATTACGGCAAGGGATTTTTCAACGAGATATTCATAATTTTCTTGGTAGCCTTTTTCCAGATATTTATAGGTATAATTAAAGGCAATTTGGGGCACAGATCCATTTTTAACGGGATCTAGAATGCTATAGCCTTCATGATCTTCAGTCAGGTATTTTGCATATTCATGATCATCACCACAGGCGACGAGGATCACTTTTTTATTATTTCCCACCAAAAAGCCAATCATCTTGCGCTCGGTCGTACTGCTGGTATTCAATGCATTGGAATTGATAAATTGTACAATTTCGTGATTTTTTAGGAGGTTCTCGCTTTCGCGAAAGCGGGATAACATCAAGTAATCGTTTACATCAATTTTAAAGAGACGATAAATTCCTGCCTTAAGCTTACGTCTTAGCCTATTTTCATTAAAGTAGTTGGAGCTCAAATCTATATCCACCGGATATTTCTTGAATCCATCACCGTCCCCCACAATTGTTACCTCATGCCCCAGGGATTTGAGGCCGTGCTTGAGTGCGTTGTGAAAACCGCTGTATTCTCCCACCAGCAATATGCGCATATAAGGGTATATTTGAGGTAAAGA
Organism: uncultured Flavobacteriaceae bacterium; assembly: GCA_963836885.1. Classification (GTDB taxonomy): domain Bacteria; phylum Bacteroidota; class Bacteroidia; order Flavobacteriales; family Flavobacteriaceae; genus Nonlabens. Next base: position 4,357 of record CAWILF010000025.1, read on the forward strand.
TAAGGAGATGGCCGTTTATACTGAAAATGATCTGGAAATTCTCATCGCGACCATGGATCGTGGGGATTTGTCGTTTTTGGAGGCTATTTTTAGTCGGTCGGTAGATCAAATAAAGGAAGCGATTACCATTGTAAATCAATCAAAAAAACATAAGCTGTCCAGTAATTATTCTAACATTAACGTGATCAATGACACCAGATTTGGCATAAGTCGCAGCCGTAATATGGCGATCAATAAAAGTTCAAGAAAATTGCTCTGGATCCTGGATGATGACTGCGAGATTTTGCCAGATGCCTATGAGCATATAATTACGGCTCACAATAGCTATCAGCAATCGATTATCGCTTTCCAAACGTTGAGAAAGGAAGATGGGAAGCTTTTTGGAAAATATCCCGCTTTCGCGCCTGCCTGCCGGCGAGGCAGGAAAGCGTTAGACCGCAAAGAGCTCAAAAACGTACTGTCTCCCGAAATTACACTAAAACGCGCTGCGGTAATTGAAAATAATATGAGTTTTGATCAACGATTTGGACTGGGCGCAACCTATCAGGACAGCGAGAATTATGTGTTCTTGATCGACGCGATGGAAGCTGGTATGGAAACCCAATTTTATCCTGCGGCAATTTCTAGACATAAATCCACGACCAGCAGTGACGAGGCAGACTCCGACCGCTTGATCTATGCCCGCGGCGCACTTGCTGCCCGAGATGGAAGATTAATGGCAACTTTATTAAATTTTAAATACAGTTTTTTTCTTATGCGCAAGGGTTACGTAAAGTCATTTTACGAATTGGGCAGTAAACATAAGGTCTTTAAAAAAGGAGTGGAGGATTATTTGAATGGAACTGATGGCAATTGCAGCTAGCAACTTGAAATGTAACAACTGCTATAAAATTAAAGGTTTGTATCCTCGACATAAATAAATAAAAAACACTCATTAAAGTAAGGAAAGGTTATGGGGTCAATGAAGTTCTATTTTTTGAAATTGCTTGTTAAGTCAAAAGTGATACAGTTCCTCAATATTACGTTTTCCAAAAAATGTACAAATCTTAAAGTTAAAATTCCGGTGATCAATGGCGTAGGATCAGTTCACATCCATAATCAAGAAAACTGGATGGATTTACTGCTCAAAAAATTTCTCGCAGATAGTCCCAATGCACAGATTAGATCAAACGAGCCATCTACATTTGTGGACATAGGTGTTAATGTGGGACAGACGCTATTGCGGGTTAAGACTATCTCGCCGCAAATGGACTATCTGGGCTTTGAACCTAGTTCTACATGTGTGGCCTATGTTCAAAAGTTGATCCAGACCAATGGTTTTGAGAAATGTACCGTCTTAAATGCGGCACTTTCAACAGAGATAGGAATTATAGAACTGCACAAAGATGACAGCACGGACTCTCGCGCGTCGATAGTTTCTGATTTTCGGCCCCATTTTTTTTCAACTTTTGAGCATGTACTTGCTTTTGACTACGACAGGTTTTATTTGGATAAAAAAATAGGTTTTGTAAAAATAGATGTGGAGGGAGCCGAGTACGAAGTATTAAAGGGAATGGAGCAATCTATATTAAAACATCAACCTATAATTACCTGCGAGGTATTGGACAGTCACTCTGTGGAATCCCATGAATTTTCTCAAGAACGGGCAGATCTATTATACGAGCTGCTCAACTCTTGGAACTATAAAATTATGCGCTTACACACAGGCCCAGCTGCAATTCTGGATTTTGAGATCGTTGAATCGTTGAAAATAGTCCCTTGGACTTTTAAATCCCTTGCATTAAATGATTACCTGTTTTTTCCAGCGGACAAGGAACATGAAGTACAAGATAAATTGGAAGAAATAAAGAGATCATAATTGATTTTAAATCAAAAATCACAAATCAAAAATCACAAACTACAAACTACAAACTACAAATCAAAAATCAAAGATCACAAACCACAAATCACAAATCACAAATGACGAATTTCGATGCACTAAATTCGTTACAACTCCACTACCGCCGCAGCACCTTTACTTTTCAATAAAAGCTAGATTTGGGCTACACCGTGAAAAAAACAAAATCAATGGAACGACACATCCCTTAAACACAATTCTTGGGCTTATCAACAGAGTCAACGGCTCTTTTCCTTTTCAAAGAAAGGTGGATTTGGACTACACGGTGAAAAAAACAAAATCAATAGAACGACACATCCCTTGATCACAGCTCTTGGGATTATCAAATGAGTCAACAACTCCTTTCCTTTTCAAGAAAAGCTAGATTTGGACTACACCGTGAAAAAAAACAAAATCAAAAGAACGACACATCCCTTGATCACAACTCTTGGGATTATCAAGAGAGTCAACGACTCCTTTCCTTTTCAAGAAAAGCTAGATTTGGGCTACACGGTGAAAAAAACAAAATCAATAGAACGACACATCCCTTGATCACAGCTCTTGGGATTATCAAATGAGTCAACAACTCCTTTCCTTTTCAATAAAAGCTAGATTTGGGCTACACCGTGAAAAAAAGAAAATCAATAGAACGACACATCCCTTAAACACAGCTCTTGGGATTATCAAGAGAGTCAACGGCTCCTTTCCTTTTCAAGGAAAGGTGGATTTGGGCGATAGCCACAAATTCGGATAGGTTACCACGATGATAGAACCCAGAACAAAGTTTATAAACAACCAAAACATCCACAATCCACATTTCAAATACCAACCAACATTTTCAACAGTTTACTATCTTTGAATATGAACTACAAAATCATTGACATTCCCAAAGTTGCAGATCCCAGGGGAAACCTGGGAGTAGTAGAGAAGGATACGATACCATTTAATGTGGAGCGGGTGTATTATTTATACGATGTTCCCAGTGATTCGTATCGCGGTGGTCATGCGCATAAGGATTGTCTGGAATTATTGATTGCTGTTTCTGGAAGTTTTACGGTAGAGTTGGATAATGGAAGTGAGAAGAAGAGCATCACGCTCAACAAACCTGATAAGGGACTTTTTATACCGAGAATGATGTGGCGTGAACTAAGGGATTTCTCCAGCGGATCAGTTTGTCTCGTACTTGCTTCCCATATTTTTGAGGAAGAGGATTACATAAGAGAGAAAGCCGAATTCTACTCAATCACCCGTTCTTAAACGAAATCCCATTTTTGAATAAAAATTCTTGAACTTTTTTTAAGCGATTCAGCTGTTTGCCACTTAATTTTAATAATTGGCGTTGCTTAAAAGTAAGGTTGTTCAAGTCTATAGGATTTTCATAATCTTTCGCTTTATTGATTTCGTCATTTATTCTATACAATAGCGCGATCGCAAACCGATTGAGGTCCAGGTACTTTTTAAGTCCTTTGTGTTTATCAATGTACTTTCCATAAATATTGAAATCAGGATAGCGTCGATGTTCCATGTCCACGACATCAGACCTGTTTTCTGCACTCACATCAATCATTGCAGTAACTTTATGACTGAAGGCGACTTTAGAATGTAATCCCACACGAATAAAAAAATCGGTGTCCTCTGCGTGGGAAACCTTGTCATTGAAATAACCAGTTTCTTTTAAAATTGAGGTTTTGAAACTAATGCTGGAACTGTGGAAAATGCAATTGAGAAAATTGTGATTGAAAAAATCATTCAGGACTTGATCATCTTGATTTTGAAACCCGGTAAACCTTGTTGTTTCTGTCTTACCGGATTTGTGCATGCTGTAATTTGTTCCAAAAGCTGTAGCCTTTGGAAAGTCCCTGGACAGGGAAACATGGGTCTCAACATGATTTGGCAACCAGTAATCGTCGGCATCTAGTAAAAAGATGTGATCATAGTTGTGTTCTTGCGCATATTTTAAACCTAGGTTGCGAGCAGCGCTGACTCCTTGGTTTTGCTGGGAGATTAAAGTTGTTCGATCACTTATTAAACCTGCAACGATGTCAGCAGATGTATCTGTGGAACCATCATTTACCACAACGATATCACAATTAAAAACCTGGTCTAAAACCGATTGAACACATCGCTCAACCGTCTGTTCTTTATTAAAAACGGGAATGATCGCCAATATTCTAAGCATTTTTGAGCGCAATAAAATGTTCAAGTTTCAATAAGTCCAGATAGCTAAGTTTAGGTTTTTTTGAAGTTAGATTTTTTAAGAGTAATGGTTTTAAGATTAGAATAGTCTGCTGGACAATTTTGTGAAGTCTTTTGTTTTTTAGTTTTAGATATAATCTTTGTAATGGTTTGTGGTCATTTTCTATCAATCCTTCAGTTTCCATTAAATAAGTTGCCTTCACAGCCTCCATAGCTTTATTTATAAACACCTTGTTGTCTTCCAACCCATTATGGAGCACTGGATTAAATGTAAATTGAATGGGACTTTTATGTTTTTTAAAGTAGGCAGCGAGGAGTAGGTCTGTGCCGTATATATTTTGCGGCTCACTTTCACAGGCCTTAAGAAACAAGTTCTTGGAAACAAGAAAAGAAGCTGCCACAAAATTTTCATATCTCAGCTCGTAGGGAATATAATTTTTCTCTTCCCGCTTTTTTCCGTAGAGCCATCTCAGCATTTTTGAGGGGTCTGGCGCGTTTTTCTGATAGTTTACTCCACCATAGACCACAAATTCATTTTGCCGTATTATTGAATTGTAATATTTATCAAGAAAATCATCATTTATTATTTCAACATCGGCATCGAGATAGAGAAGCCAATCATTTTTAGCTAGATGCGCGAGCTTTTTCCTGGCTGCAAAATCTCCAATGTTTTCTTTTCCATGAACGATTGTTACCTCGTCATTGGTCTGAGTAACTGCTTTTGTTGAAGCATCGTCATAGACAATGATCTCATTAAATTGTTTTGAAACTTGGCACAATCTTTTGAGCTCAGTAATTAATACACTGGGATCGTCATTATAACAAGGGATCAAAATGCTTATCACCAGTGGGTTTTAAGGTTATGAATTTTAACGATCAATGAAATCATACCCCTTTTTGAACCACTTCAAAGATCTCCCCATCGTCGCATTTAAGCGTTTTAGAGGGATATTTTAAGATGAGTGCATAATCGTGGGTTGCCATGAGAATGGTATTTCCGTTTTTATTGATGGTTTGTAGTACCTCCATGACTTCCACGCTGGTCTGTGGATCTAGGTTTCCCGTAGGCTCATCGGCCAGGATGAGTTCTGGATCGTTGAGAAGTGCTCGTGCTATGGCGACACGTTGTTGCTCACCTCCAGAGAGCTCGTGCGGATGTTTAAATCCCTTGGTCTTCATTCCCACTTTGTCAAGAACGGATTCTATGCGCTCGGTCATTTCCTTTTTGCCCTTCCAGCCGGTTGCCTTGAGAACAAATTTTAGGTTATCATGAACCGTGCGATCGGGAAGTAGTTTAAAATCTTGAAAGACGATGCCCAGTTTACGGCGCAGGTAGGGAATTTCCTTTTCGCGCAAGCTGGCCAGGTCAAATTCCACGATCTCACCCTTTCCTTTTTTTAAGGGAATATCGCCGTAGAGCGTTTTCATCAGAGAGCTTTTACCGCTACCCGTTTTACCGATCAGATATACAAATTCGCCTTTTGAAATACTCAGATTCACATCTTTAAGGATCAGATTGTCCCGCTGGAAGATGTCCACCTGTTTAAGCTGCAATACCTGTTCTGACATGGTTTTTAATTTGTGGTAAAGTTAATCAAAGCTGTGGAAAAGATTATGAATAATTAAACAAGCTTTAAAGCGTTATGAATGGAAGAGTCTCTAATTTCACCGCTTTAACCACGCACTATTATGACCAAGAAATTATTAGTAACGTCATTCCTTTTTGCAATCGTGCTCAAGGTCTGCGCCCAGCAATCCACGATCTATACCGACGAGCTCAGGACCTACAACCAGGCGGTAGATCTGTATCAGGAGAACCAGTACATCGCCGCGCAACGTCTTTTTGAGCAGGCAAGAAAGGAGACCGAGAATGAAACGATCAAGGGAAACTCGTCCTATTATATAGCAAATTGCGCCGTGCGCCTCAACCAGAAAAATGCAGATGCACTGGTTGAGAAATTTGTAGATGAATATCCAGCCAGCACTAAGCGCAACTCCGCAATCATAGATGTGGCCGACTATTATTTTGATAATGGAAAGTATAATCTGGCCTCAAAATGGTACGAGAAGGTTGATAAGGGCACGCTTTCGCGAAAGCAGATAGACCGCTATAATTTTAACACAGGTTACACCCTTGTGCAAAGCAAGAGATATGATGAGGCAAAACCCTATTTTAATCGGGTAAGTGATACCAAGGAATACGGTTCCAAGGCAAAATACTACCTCGGTTACATTGCTTATGAGGGAAATGAGCTTCAGGAAGCCAGCGATCTTTTTGACTCTGTGGGAGAAGATCCAGAGGAGAATGAGAAGCTTTCCTATTTTCAGGCAGACCTTAACTACAAACTTGGGAACTTTGATAAAGCTATCGAACTCGCCCAAAAGCAGTTGCCCAATTCAACGCGAGCCGAGCAATCTCAATTGAATAGAATAATAGGTCAATCTTTATTCAACCAGGAAAAATACAGCGAGGCACTTCCCTATCTTGAAAAATATGAAGGAACTCGTGGTAAATGGAACAACAACGATTACTACCAGCTGGGCTATGTTTATTACAAACAGAACGACTTTGAAAAAGCTATAGAAACCTTCAACAAGATTGTGGATGGTGAAAACCAGACCGCGCAAAACGCCTATTATCACCTAGGCCAGAGTTATATAAAATTAGATCGCAATGAGGACGCCATCAATGCGTTCAAGAAGGCCAGCGAGATGAAGTTGGATCCCAAAATGCAGGAAGATGCATCATATAACTACGCAAAATTGAGCTACGAGAACGGCAATCCCTACGAGAGCGTTCCCGCAGTAATCCTCAATTATCTGGAAACCTATCCGGCCAATGCCAACAAAGAAGAAATGAGAACCTATTTAATAGACTCTTACTTTACTTCAAAAAATTATAAGGAAGCCATGCTCTTACTGGAAGACGGTAGGATCAAGGGGAATGAAAATGTTTATGGAAAAGTAGCACTATATCAAGGCCTGACTGATTTTACAAATGGTGATTATAGAGCCAGTATTGATAATCTCAACAAATCCATCAAGTATGTTACCGATCCCGTGCTTATGAAAAAAGCGGTTTTTTGGAAAGCAGAAGGTTTTTATCAGTTGAATGATTTTACGGAGGCGTTGGCAAGTTTTAAAAAGGCTAAAAACCTAACCGCATCCATTGAAGAAGATGAACTGCTGGATTATGACATGGGCTACACCCAGTTCAAGCTCAAGGATTATGATGCCGCGATTGAAACATTTACTGCATTTACAAAACAGAGCGGCGTTGATAAGACCAGATTAAATGATGCCTATCTGCGTATAGGCGATGCAAATTATGTGACCAAAAAATACTGGCCGGCAATGGAAGCTTACAATACTTCCATAGAAACTGGAGGTTACAACTCTGATTATGCAGCATTTCAAAAGGCAATTTCATACGGTTTTGTTGATAAGATGGATCGCAAGATTGAAGACCTTAAATCATTTATTACCACTTACAAAACTTCTAAATACCGCGATGATGTCATTTATGAACTGGGTAATACCTACATCAACGACGGTAAAGTTGCCGAGGGAATTAAAGCCTACGATCAACTAATTGCAGAGTTTCCCACGAGTTCCTACACATCCAAAGCGATGATGCGCAAGGGACTACAATTGTATAATGATAATGAACTGGACCGGTCTTTACAGGTTTTTAAAACAGTTGCCGAGCGTTATAGCGGTACTCCACAGGCAACACAAGCTATTTCCAGTGCGAGACAGGTTTACATCGATCAGGGAAAAACCAATGATTATGCAAACTGGGTGCGCGGTCTGGATGGAGTTGAAGTTACCGATAACGAGCTGGACGACACCGCTTATGAAAGTGCAGAGCAGCCCTATGTAAGAGGTGATATGGCGGCGACCGTTAAAAGCATGAAAGGGTATCTGCAGCAATTTCCAAAAGGTAAATATGCACTCAAAGCCCACTTTTATCTTGCGCAGGCGCTGTTTTCTGAAAATCAAAAGGAAGAAAGCATCTCTCATTATGAATATGTAATTAATAAGGAGCGCAACGAGTTTACCGAGCAGTCGCTCGCAAGATTGAGCGAGATCCTCTTGAACAAACCAGATTATACAAAGGCAATTCCAGTCCTTAAAAAACTAGAGAATCTGGCCGACTTCCCACAAAATGTGATCTATGCACAATCCAACCTAATGAAGGGCTATTATGAGACCAGCGATTATGACCAGTCTCTCGTTTATGCAAATAAAGTCCTGAACAACGCCGGTACAGATGTCAGCGTAAAATCTGATGCCCAGATCATCATCGCAAGATCTGCCTGGAAAAAGGGTGATCAGCAAGCTGCGAGAACAGCTTATGAAACTGTTAGGGCAACTGCAAAAGGAAGTCTAGCGGCCGAGGCTACCTACTACAAGGCATTTTTTGAGAACAAGGATGGCGATCATGATGCTGCCATCTCGACTTTAAATGGCTTAACCAAAAATTACGGCAGCTATAAATTATGGAGTTCCAAAGGACTTGTGGTCATGGCCAAAAGCTATTATGCAAAAGGAGAAACCCTTAACGCGACCACCATCCTGGACGCAGTTATCGACCGATATAAGGAGTATCCAGAAGTAGTTGCTGCTGCAAGAGCAGAATTGAGCAAGATCAAGACAGAAGAAGCAAAAACAAATTCATCCATAGTTCCAGGTAAATAAACCAGCCCCATGATGATATCCAAAAAATATATCGCACTAGCGATAACCGCAGCGTTCACATTAACCATGTCCGCGCAAAAGACAAAAGAACAGGAAGAGGAAGACCGACTCAATGGAGGTTCCATAACCGTGGTAAAAGCTTATGATCCCACGATAAGCGACGCTTTTAAGGTGAACAGTGTACCACAGATCAATGACACGACCCAGGTCAAGAAAAAGCCCGTTACCTACCGCATATTCTCCGTGCCGGTAGCGAGCACATTTACACCCACGACGGGAAGGTTGGATAAATTGAAGCGGGAAAAACGGGAAAAGTATTACGATAACTACGCTAGACTGGGACTAGGTAATTATGTAAATGTGCTGGCAGAGTTTGCGACCAATTTTGAGATAACCAAGGACAGTGATTTTGGAGTATTTCTCAATCACAATTCCTCACAGGGTGGCATTGATGAGGTAGAGGCAGACAATGGGTTTTCTGACACATCACTAGATCTATCCTATGGCTCGCGATCCAAGGATTTCAATTGGGGAATTACCGGCGGTGGCCGTTACCGCACGGCAAATTGGTATGGAGATTATGAGGATGGCCCCATTAGACTTACCGAGGACGATGATGTGGGATTGAGCTATCTTTCTTATGGAGTGGGAGGAAAGCTGGAATTTTTTGAGGCCACGTTTGAAAAACTGGAAGTTCTATTCTCTGGAACAAGTAGTGGCGAGGACGCGAGCGAGTTCAGGGTAGAAGTGAGACCAGAGCTGTTCTTTGATATCATGGAAACCGAGGTCAACGTAGGACTGGAACTGGATTACCTTTCTGGGGCTTTCGGTACATTTGATAATTTTCCAGTTCCCGTGGATTATTCTTATTTGAATACCGGGATCAATCCCAGCATTAATCTATATGGCGACGATTATAAGATAGAACTGGGCGCGACGCTCAACTATCTCTCAGATCTTGAGAACAGTGATGGACAGTTCAACGTCTATCCGGACATCAACGCTAGCTACATTCTAGTAGAAAAATTATTGGTGGGATTTGCAAAAATAGGTGGAGGACTCGATCTCAATAGCTTGCAGCAATACAGCGAAGAGAACATATTTCTCGCACCAGCGATTACCGTTGCGCCCACAGACCGTCAACTGGATGCCACCGCAGGGATCAAGGGTAAGCTTTCCAACAGTTTTGGCTATAAATTATTTGGAGGATATCGTATAGAGGAGAACAGACATTTTTATACTGCAGATGGAGGTACGACCTCTCCCATAGCAAGCGATCGCGAGGCTTATGAGTTTGCAAATGTTTTCAACGTCCAGTATGGTGATCTCAATACGATCACCGCTGGAGCAAGTCTTATCTATGATTTGAGCAACGGATTGAATATTACGCTCAATGGACAGTATATGAACTATGACGTGTCTAATGGAGGCACATTTTTAAATATAGCTTCCCACCTGCCAGAATTTACGGCAGACCTGAACGCAGGTTATGAAATTAATGACAAATGGAATCTGGGAGCTACGATCTATTATGTAGGACAGCGCGAGTCATTTCGAGGATTTCCATTTTCCGACGGCCACACCTTTCACCAATCAATAGATCTTTTGATGTCGGACTTTGGATGGTTTTGTGGATCTCAATCTCGATGTCACCTATAAGATCAACCCTAAACTTTCAGCATTTATAAGAGGTAATAACTTGACGGGAGGTAACTACCAGTTCTACGCGGGCTATCCCGTACAGAATTTACAGGTTTTGGGCGGTGCCGTGTATAAATTTGATTTTTAAGGGTTACGCTTTCGCGAAAGCAGACTCTTGAACAACAACTGTTATATATTAAAGTACGGTTTAATGCACCAAAAGACTTTGCTATATTTGCCTACCCTAAAGAATGAGAATATATGGAATATCTAGATTTTGAAATGCCCATAAAGGAGCTGGAAGAAAAATTTCAGCAGACGATTGTGCTAGGTGAGGAGAGCGATGTAAATGTTTCTGCCACGATCAAGCAAATCGAAAAGAAATTAAAGGCAACAAGAAAGGAGATATATTCTAACCTGACTCCATGGCAGCGCGTCCAGATGTCCAGACATCCCAGCCGTCCCTATACCCTGGATTATATAAAGGCCATGTGTGGCGATAGTTGGCTAGAGCTGCACGGCGATCGTGGGGTGAAGGACGATAAGGCCATGATAGGTGGACTGGGCAAGATAGACGACCAGACTTATATGTTCATAGGTCAGCAGAAGGGGTTTAATACAAAGACCCGACAGTATAGAAATTTTGGGATGGCAAATCCAGAAGGCTATCGCAAGGCATTGCGCTTGATGAAAAGCGCAGAAAAATTTAATATTCCCGTTGTTGCTCTAATTGACACGCCGGGAGCCTATCCAGGACTGGAAGCAGAAGAACGCGGCCAGGGAGAGGCCATTGCTCGCAATATTATTGAAATGATGCGTCTCAAAGTTCCTATTATCGTAATGATCATAGGGGAAGGAGCTAGTGGCGGAGCTCTGGGAATAGGAGTGGGAGATAAGGTGATTATGTTGGAAAACACCTGGTATTCAGTAATCTCGCCAGAGTCCTGTTCCTCAATTTTGTGGAGAAGCTGGGAATACAAGGAAAAAGCTGCCGAAGCGCTCAAACTCACCGCTACCGACATGAAAAAGCTCAAACTGGTGGATGAAATCCTCAAGGAACCTGAAGGCGGCGCACACAAAAATAGGGAATACACCTTCAAGGCCGTAGCAGATTGTATTACAAGACACTACGACGATCTTAAAGAATTGTCCAAACAAGAACTGGTAGAAGAGCGCATGGATAAATATTCTAAAATGGGAGTGTTTAAGGGATAGATTTACGATTTATTGATTGGCTCGCTTTTCATTATTATTACAAATTTTCCCTATGGGTATTTCTACTTCCTTTATTGTACAATTAATATACGTTGAGTAGTAAAAGCATTGATTGGCCTGTATTAGATACGGAAACCGATATTTGTATATAACTACTTACATTATATAAACTCAAGCAAATTAATTAAAAAGCGGGCATTGCCCGCTTTTTTACTTTAAATTTTCCAGCACAAACTCCACCGTTTGATCCGTATTTAAACATTGATTGAACGATTGGGAACGATAGGCAGCAGGGGTAATAAGTCCCAAACCTCTGATCTCTTCAACCTTTGATTCGTATTCTAAAGAACATTTACCCAATAAAACAGGAGTAAGGTCTGTCCCGGATTTGTACCGATCATAGACTTTTTTTAATCCCGATAAATATAGGGCATCCTTCGTCCAGCCTCCACCGCGGTGTATGCGCAAAGTGATGTTGAAAGCACGCTCACGATCCAGCTTGTATTGCGTGTGGATAAGGTCAAAGGTATCGGCAAAACTGTATCCTTTGATCAAGGAATCGGTTGCGATAACCCGGTAAGCCAGTTCCTGCAATCGGGTCAGGGTTAGATTGCCACTCATGTATTCTGACATTACGGCAAGTCCTTCCTGGGTCTCTACATTATTCGGAAATCCATTGCTAAAAATTTTTAAAGGCTGTTCTACCGCATTAAAGGTGGTAAGAAGGTGTACACCTATCTCATGATGCGCCAGTACGTTGAGTTCGTGCGCAGAGTACTTATGGGCTTTTTTTAAAATGAGCGAGCGTTCACTATTGGAAACCATGGCAGAGGCACTCATCGCACTACTGGTTTTAATGGCAAAATCAAAACCGTATTGCTTCCTGAATTCCATAAAGAATTCGATCGCTGCATCAGTACTTAGACTTTTTTCATGCTTTTCGGTACCTTCTGCTTGATTGTTGAAGTGCAAAATAAACTTGGCGTTCTCCACCATCTTTTCAGTAGGAGTTCCATAAAAGCGCAAACTATTGAAATAGAACTGTGAATCAGGTTTCTCTATGGTTTCAATACATTGTAGGTGACCGCTGTAATTATAGATCACATCCTGATACACCGACCTCAACACTTCATTATCGATACGTTCCAGCCGCTGACTGAACAATAGCCTGTGGATCTTGTAGGGATTGAATTTTACCTTCCGGTATTTAAACTGTGGTTCGTGCGCGTACTTGCTTTGGAAAAAGCGCTTTTTCTCTTGGGCAATATTCAGCGGATTGATATAATTCAACAGTTCAATACGCCGTACGATGCGATCTATATTTGCATCTATGTCAAATATGGGATGTCGCAAGGTTGATTTTTTATTGGATAATATCGTGGTGTCTATCGTAGAATCTGTGGGCATGAGCCTGAATATAATATTTGAATTGATCTTTTAGAGCGGCGACGACTTCTGGGTAATTTTGACCTGTTTCCTCATCGCAGTACACTTTGGCAATTTCGGTTGCAAGAACTAGGGTATTTAAGGTATTTGCCGTGATATATTTCAACAGGTAGCCATTCCCTTGGAAGACATCATTAATGCCACAGCTTACTTTTTGGGAAATGGGCAGCTCTATTTTGTCAAGTATTTCTTTCCATTGAGTGATGGCGACAGAGTATTTTTGGGCGTCCACATTTGCCGTTCCTATATTAAAGACGGGCACTTCCCGTTCCCAGCGCTTCCAGTTATAGGAATGAATGTCATAGATAACCACACTGCCGAAGAGCTCTTCCAGCTTTACCATCAAGTTAAGCACGACCTTATAAAAATTCTCGTGTTTTTCATTGCCACTATACCTTGCCTCCTCAGAAAGCGGGATCTTCCATAGGGACTTTCCCCATGCAGTTTCATAGATCGCCTCATCGGGATGGCGGTTGAGGTCATATTCAAAACGGCTGTCGTGTGCGATGAGGGTAATGGGGAGTCCTGAGATCATTTCTCCCGTGGATGGATCTTCCTCGTACCAGCGGTCATACTCCGTATGTTTGCAGTTTTTCCACAATTCCCTGCGGAATTGATGGCCATCATGTATGGCGGTTGTCGCAAAGGGTACATAATCACTTATCTTGATCGAGAAGGAATAATCTGCCGCTACGGCGTGGAAGGTTTCTTCCTTATTGATCTTATCGATCATTTCTCTTATGGATAATTTAATCATCTTGAACGGTGTTTTTGAGTTGGGTAATTCGATCTAGCGATAGCTCTCGTCCAGCAACTATTTCTTCAAAATAATCTACTATTTTTAATTGGATCTTTGTTTTGGAAGCTTTGTTGATCTGCACGATTCCACCTGGTGACATCACGTTTACCTCCACCAGCATTCCATTGATGACATCTATCCCTACAAAGTGCAAACCGTCCTTCACCAGTTTGGGGCCTATCTTTTTACAAAGTTTCTTTTCTGCATCGGTAAGGACATGTTTTTGAAAGGTACCGCCCGCGCTTATATTGGATCGATGGTCTTCATCACCCGGCACGCGCCTTACCGCTCCTATGGGCTCACCGTTGAGCAACAGGATGCGGGAATCTCCCTGCTCTGCACCTATGATATAATCTTGGAGGATCACATAGTTGGTCGTGCCGTCCTTGTTGTCTATGTAAAAGTCCAGGAGCGAGTTTACATTGTGCATGGCACTCTTTTCAATCATTATAACACCGCTGCCACCATACCCGTTGAGCGGTTTCATGATCATGCGATCACGCGGATTTTCCTTGATGACACTTTTTAGGTATTCCTTGTTTTTGGAAACATGTGTAGCCGGTATGATCTCGTTGTTCGGGTCATCAAAGCAGGCCGTGTACAACTTATTGTTTGCTTCCCGCAATCCCTCAATGTCATTTACAATAAAGACATCATTCTTGACCGAGTCCAAAAAATTGAGAGCTATGGGATCCAACGGCGGATTTGCCCGCATCATAATCACGTCAAATCCTGCCAGCGGAAGCATTTTTTCCCGCAACTGTGCATTTTTATAAAAGGATTTCATTTGTGCCGGTACCTTGTCCATTTTCTTGATCACTTTTGAAAATGCATAGGCGATACTGCCACGTATGGTAAGGTTTGCCGGCGTTGCAATGGCCACTTTATGGCCTCGCTTGCAACATTCATGGATAAGAGTGAGTGTTGAATCCGATTCTGGGGCGATTTCTTCCCAAGGGTACATTAAAAAACAGATGTTCATTGGTTGGCTATTTTAAACTGGTTTCCGAAAAATATAAAGATTTTGTACAGTTTCCGTTAATAAAATGCAATAATTGAAATGTGTTTGGAAGTTCGCCTTGCTTGATGATACATGATAGGCAGCTTTCGCGAAAGCAGAATCACAACACCTCCTCAACTATGAACTTACTTCTTCCAGATTATCGTCCCAATCCTTCACTTTGGGATCTCCCATTTTCCCCAACGATTTTGCCACAACAGATGCTACTGTTGCATCACCGGTAACATTTACCGTGGTGCGCAACATGTCCAGAGGCCGGTCAACGGCAAAGATCAGTGCGAGCGCTATGGGAAGTTTATCACTCGGGAAGTCGATGGATTCCAGCACGATCACGAGCATTACCATTCCGGCGCCAGGTACGGCTGCACTACCTATACTCGCAAGTAGCGCGGTAAGAACTATGGTGAGTTGTTGGGTCATGGTAACATCTATGCCCAGGGCCTGACATACAAAAACCGCCGCAACGGCCTGGTACAAGCTCGTCCCGTCCATGTTGATCGTCGCTCCCACGGGAAGTACAAAACTGGAAACGTCCTTCTCAACGCCCATGTGCTCCTCAACACGCTCCATGGTAACGGGAAGCGTCGCCGCAGAGCTGCTCGTGGAAAATGCCAACAACTGGGCAGGAGCGATTTGTTGTAAAAACCAAAACGGAGATTTCTTGACATAAATGGAGAATATCAAGCAATAGATAACGATCATGACCAGCAGCCCGGCCACCACGGTCATGGCATAATAGAGAAGTGCGAGCAAGACTTCGGGATCGTCAGAGGTTACTACAACGGTCGCGAGTAGGGCAAACACGGCAAATGGGGCAAACAACATGATTAGATCCACCATTTTGAGCACGACATCATTTAAGCTATCAAAAAAATCCTTGAGGGGCTTTGCCGCTTTCTCACCGATCAATAACATGGAAATTCCCAAAAAGATCGCAAAAAAGATGACCTGAAGCATCAAGCTGTTGTTGGACATCGCCGCAACCGCGTTGTCAGGAACCATATCTACTAACGCCTGCAATGGCCCTGAGTCCTTTTGCTGTGCTGCCGTTGCGAGTTTACCAGCTATGTTTTCATTACCTTCATAAGTAGAACTCAGCTTTGCAATGGTTTCTTCAGAAATCCCGTTGCCCGGCTCAACCACGTTTACCGCCACAAGTCCTATGGTAATTGCGATAATGGTGGTGAAGATATAGATGATGATCGTGCGAATTCCCATATTCCGGAATTTTGCAATGTCTTTAAGATCAGAAATTCCCTTAATGAGTGATGCCAAAATCAACGGCACGGCGATCAACTTCAATAGATTGACAAAAATAGACCCAAAGGGCTCGATCCAGTCTCCGACAAAATCCTTTCCCCAATCAAACTGGGTGAAAATCAGACCAAATCCGATTCCCGCGATCATTCCTATAAGTATCTGCCAGTGTAGAGCCAGTTTTTTCATGCGATGTGCTGCTTGTTTAATTATTGCGGTAAGATAACAAAAGATGGGATAGACCCTACTTTTGATGGATTTAAAAATAAAAGCGGATCAACTTATTGCCGCGGTTCTATTGCGCAGGAAATGATCTGCGATCACAAGTGCCGCCATCGCTTCCACGATAGGAACTGCGCGAGGCAATACACAGGGATCGTGACGGCCCTTGCCCTGCATGACAACTAGTTCACCTTGAGAATTTATGGTTTCCTGATCCCTCATCAAGGTTGCCACGGGTTTAAAGGCCACGTTAAAATAAATGTCCATCCCGTTGGAAATGCCGCCCTGGATGCCACCGCTCAAATTGGTTTTGGTGGAGCCATCTGCATTGAACAGATCATTGTGCTGTGATCCGGTGAGTCGTGTTCCCTCAAACCCACTTCCATATTCAAAACCTTTAACGGCGTTGATGGAGAGCATGGCCTTGGCAAGATCTGCATGGAGTTTGTCAAAAACGGGTTCTCCCAGTCCTGATGGCATTCCCTGGATCACACAGGTGATAACGCCTCCTATAGTGTCGCCCTGCTTGCGTACTTCCATGATGCGCTGCTCCATTTTGAGGGCAGTTTCTGGATCTGGACAACGTACGAGGTTGTTTTCGATCTGGTTGAAATCCAGTTCGTGATACGATTTATCCAGCTTGATGGCTCCCACGCTACTGGAAAAAGCGGTAAATTTTATGTTGCTCAACAATTGTTTTGCGATACTTCCCGCAACCACGCGGCAGGCAGTTTCTCTTGCGCTGCTGCGACCACCACCGCGATAATCACGATGTCCATATTTATCCTCATAGACCTTGTCGGCATGACTGGGGCGGTAGGTGTCCTTTATATGGGAGTAATCTTTTGATTTTTGGTTCTCATTAATGATCTGGAAACCTATAGGTGTTCCAGTAGTTTTTCCCTCAAAGATTCCCGACATAAATTGTACGCGATCACTTTCCCTGCGCTGGGTAACTATCTTGCTCTGTCCGGGTTTGCGTCTGTCCAGATCGTTCTGTACTTGATCCAGATCGATCTCGATGCCCGCTGGACAACCATCGATGATCCCGCCTATTGCAACGCCGTGACTCTCTCCGTAGGTAGTCAGCTTAAAAGTTGTTCCTATTGTATTTCCTGCCATGGTTCAAAGATAGGGAGTTGATGGAGTTTTTGGGTTGTGGGATCTTGAATTGATGTAGGTTTAAAAACCGTGATTTTGGAACAACTATTTTAAAAATGTAAGCTTTCGCGAAAGCGTAATCGTTCCAACTTTATACCTAATAAACGAACTCTGAAAAAATACTTATAACTCTCTGTGAGTAAGAAATCTAC
The DNA here is from genome assembly GCA_963836885.1 of uncultured Flavobacteriaceae bacterium. Lineage (GTDB taxonomy): Bacteria > Bacteroidota > Bacteroidia > Flavobacteriales > Flavobacteriaceae > Nonlabens. The sequence continues at coordinate 22,044 of CAWILF010000025.1, forward strand.
AGATTCTTAAGTGCGAAATTTTAAATGTATTGAAATTAGGAACGATTTTGAGTGGGGACTTCCCTTATGCTTGGAGTAACACCTGATCACGTTTCCGTTTTACAGATTGTAATCAGCATTCCATTTATAAAAGCTATCCAGAAATCTCACTTAAACTGCGTCTTCATCCAGCAATGCCGCCATTTGTTGCTGCAGTTCCTTTGCTTTTTCTCTGGCCATCTCGGCAAAGTTTGCGTCTTTTGATGCATAGATAATTCCACGTGAGGAATTTACCAGAAGACCTATGTTTTTATTCTTTCCATATTTATAGACCTCTTCCAGACTGCCGCCCTGCGCTCCCACGCCAGGTACGAGGAGAAAGGAATTGGGAACGATTGCTCGTATTTCTTTGAGATACTCCGCTTGGGTCGCACCCACGACATACATGAGGCGATCTGCGTTCTTATAGGTTTTGGTGGTTTTCAGGATTTTTTGGTACAATGGCGATCCGGCGGTATCCAAAGTCTGGAAATCGGCCGCTCCAACATTGGAGGTCAGCGCAAGTAGAATGGCAAATTTATCTTCAAATTCCAGAAATGGCTCTATCGAGTCCTTTCCCATATAGGGCGCGATGGTAACGCTGTCAAAGTTCAAGCTTTCATAAAAAGCCTTGGCATATCGCGTGGAGGTGTTTCCTATATCGCCACGTTTTGCATCGGCAATGGTGAAGTGGTTGGGGTAATTATCGTTGAGATAGTTGATCGTTTTTTCCAGTGCGATCCAGCCTTTTGTTCCATAGGCCTCAAAAAATGCCGTATTGGGTTTATAAGCGACACATAGATCGTGGGTGGCGTCTATAATAGCTTTCGCGAAAGCAAACAAAGCATCATCTTCTTCCAGCAAATGAACAGGTATCTTCTCCAGATCAACATCCAAGCCTATGCAGAGAAAGGATTTTTTCTTTATTATTTCTTTAGCGAGAAAATCCAGTGTCATTAATACTTAGGTTTTTGGAGATTTAGGTTCAAAGTTCAAAGTTCAAAGTTCAAAAGCTGATTAAATGTTGATTCTAACTAGTTTAATTATTCTATTAATCAGGCGAGTTATGTGGAGATTTAACTACAATGTCGCCAGGGAATATATAAATTTAGTTTACTTAAATATCTAATATCTAATATCTAATATCTAATATCTAACTATCTAACATCTAACATCTAATATCTCACTTTTCGACTTCGTTCCCTATATCCCTTCATCCGTCATTTTCAACTTCTCGGTGTTGTCCACCAGTTGAAGTTCGTCGATGATTTTTTGAACATCGCCATTGATAATGTTGTCCAGATCGTATAATGTCAGGTTGATTCTATGATCTGTCACCCGACCCTGCGGATAATTATACGTACGGATCTTAGCACTCCTGTCGCCAGAACTCACCATGCTCTTACGACGGTCAGAGTCTGCTTCCAGTTTCTTTGCTAGTTCGATTTCGTACAAACGAGAACGTAAAACCTTCAACGCTTTTTCAAGGTTCTTATGGGAAGATTTTTGATCCTGACAGCTCACGATCATTCCCGTAGGCTCGTGGTGTAATTTAATGGCAGAGTAGGTCGTATTTACCGATTGTCCACCAGGTCCAGTGGAAGTGGTGCGCTCAATACGTACCTCGCTCATGTCCAGCTCCAGGTCAAATTCCTCAGCTTCTGGCAGTACCATTACTGTTGCTGCGCTGGTGTGGACGCGGCCTTGCGTCTCTGTTTGTGGTACTCGTTGCACACGGTGCACTCCAGCTTCAAACTTGAGTGTTCCATAAACATCTTCTCCATTTACTTCCAGGATAATTTCCTTGTAGCCACCACTTGTTCCATGGCTGGTATCCACTATACTGGTGCTCCAGCCTTTACTGGAACAGTATTTTTCATACATCCTGAACAGATCGCCCGCAAAGATACTCGCCTCATCACCACCGGCACCGGCACGTATTTCCATGACCGCATTTTTTGCGTCCTCGGGATCTTTGGGCACGAGCATCATTCTTATTTCTTCCTCAAGATCGGCTATGGAAGTTTTTGCCTCTTCCAGTTGCATTTGAGCCATTTCAACCATGTCGGCATCGCTGCCGTCGGCAATAATTTCTTTAGCTTCTTCAAGATTTGAAGTAAACATGACATAAGCGTCGCGTTTATCCATCAAGTCTTTGAGATCTTTATATTCTTTGGTAAGTTGTACGTATCGTTTCTGGTCAGAGATAACATCGGGCTGAATGATGAGGTCGTTAACTTCATCAAAACGGTTTTTTACAATATTTAATTTGTCTATCATGGTCTTTCTATACTGCTGCGAAAATACGGATTTAGCCCTTATTTTTTATCCATTAAATTTGTTGTTTCTGTGCTGGACCATAAAACTTACCAAATGAATAAGATCACTACCATAATCATTGCTTTCTTCTCGGTAATTTCCATTGCCCAAAATATAGAAATAGGTGCAGGTGCGGGAACGGGTGCCTTTTACTTTATTGAGGAGTCCGACAACAGTGTAGAAACTGCTTACGACTCTCCGTCATCCATCTATTTTGACCTTAAATATAACTTTGAGGAACGGATCGATGGTTTAAAATTGAGATTGCAAAATACGAGCGTAAACATCGTGGGAGAAGACTATCAGACCCGTGCCACGCTGGATGGAACTGGTGGAAACTTTTACCTTTTCGCTGCTGTACGAGCGTCTGCGATCAGATAAAAAGTTCAATATAGGTTATCACTTTGGTTTAGGATATACCCAGCAAGATTTTACCCAAATTAAGAATCGAAATATTCCTGCTAGAGAAGATCGTTTTATAAGTGCCACCGCAGCAGCAATCTACTCGCTGAGGCTCAACGAGAAACTCCGATTGAAATTGGAAACTGGCGTTTTATGGACAGATGTTTCTAATAGCTTTAGAGGATCTAGCAATTGGCAAACGGCTGGCGAGGACGTGAGCTTTCTTGTACAATTAGGAATTTCTTATGCCTTTGGTAATAAATAATCCAATAAATACACTAGCCCTTGGCGGCGGTTGCCACTGGTGTACCGAGGCTGTTTTTCAGCAGATTCCTGGAGTTCTTAGTGTAAAGCAGGGCTATTTAAAAAGCATTTCTCCGAATGACAGTTGGAGTGAAGGAATTATTATAGAATATGATGCAAAAGTCAGTCTTGAACTATTAATTGACGTTCATTTACAGACCCATCAGAGCAAGGTAAACCATTCAAGAAGAACGGATTATCGCAGTGCTATTTATTACAATAATGAAGACGATCGGGAAGAGTTAGAGGTGGTAATGATCTCGCTTTCGCGCCTGCCTGCCGGACAGGCAGGAAAGCGTAATCAACAATACATCACTCAAATTTTACCTTTTTCAGCGTTCAAACCATCCAGGGAGTCCATTCAAGATTACTACCGCACCAGGCCCGAAGCTCCTTTCTGCCAGCGCTACATCGTTCCAAAACTGGATAAAGTCAATGAAATTCTAAACGCTAAGAATAGTTGAACGTCCCGTAATCGCTGGAAATGGTCAGCTTTTTACTTTCTGATTTTTCAACTCTCCCGATTATTTGAGCCTCCACGTTAAAGGATCTGGAAATCTCAATAATCTGCTCTGCAATGGATGGATTCACATATAACTCCATACGATGTCCCATATTGAACACCTGGTACATTTCCTTCCAATCTGTTTGGGACTCTTCTTGGATCATTTTAAAAAGTGGGGGCAGGTCAAAGAGATTATCCTTGATGACGTGTACGTTTTTAACAAAATGCAAGACCTTAGTTTGAGCACCGCCAGAACAATGAACCATACCGTGAAGTTGGGATCTGTCAACTTTTTCAAGAATTGCCTTTATAATGGGAGCGTAGGTGCGGGTAGGAGAGAGGACCAGTTTCCCAGCGTCCAGCGGACTATTATCTACGGAGTCCGTTAGATTTTTTGAACCCGAATAGACTAGGTTTTCTGGAACGGCAGCGTCAAAGGTTTCGGGAAATTTTTCTGCTACCTTTTTATTAAAAACGTCATGTCGTGCGCTGGTGAGTCCATTGGAACCCATACCACCGTTATACTCGTTCTCATAAGTTGCCTGGCCATAACTGGACAGTCCCACGATCACATCGCCAGCAGCAATAGTTGCATTATCGATCACATCAGATCGTCGCATTCTAGCGGTTACCGTGGAATCCACGATGATCGTGCGAACGAGATCGCCTACATCTGCCGTCTCGCCACCGGTGGAAATGATCTCCACACCGTGTTGTTTAAGATCTGCTATAAGTTCTTCTGTACCGTTAATAATCGCACTGATCACCTCACCGGGAATAAGGTTCTTGTTGCGTCCTATGGTGCTGGAAAGCAAGATGTTATCCGTTGCACCCACACACAACAAGTCATCGATATTCATGATCAATGCATCCTGGGCAATCCCTTTCCAAACCGATAGATCACCAGTTTCCTTCCAGTAGGCGTAGGCTAGACTGGACTTAGTTCCCGCGCCATCTGCGTGCATGATCAAGCAATGATCTGCTGAACCTGTGAGATGGTCCGGGACGATTTTACAAAATGCCTGTGGAAATAAGCCCTTGTCCACGTTTTTAATAGCGTTATGAACATCTTCTTTCCCTGCGCTGACACCGCGTTGTGCGTATCTTTTTGAAATTTCTTGACCCATGGGGCAAAAGTAGTATTTTGTATGAAGTACCAAGTATCAGGTACAAAGTATTACGATAAACTTTTAAAATTATGTAGAAGCGATGTTCGTTGAGAGTCATGAAGTAGTTGAACTTGGTAAAATTTTTATAAGGGTTTACGCTTTCCTGCCTGTCCGGCAGGCAGGCGCGAAAGCGGGATATTTACAATCGACCATCATTAAAAAATATCTAAAAAACCATCAAGGACAGCGTGCAAGACCTCAATATCGCTAAATTGCGACCAATGGGCGATATATCTTCATACATCATAGCGTTTACTTTTCTCGGACTCAGTTTGAGCCTGATGCCTTTCATACAGGTATATGCCAAAAAAGCAAAAATCACCTACATCATCCCGTTATTGATCCTGGGCGCGCTATTGTTTCTTGCGGGCGTGCCGCTCCCATGGCCGGATCCGCTTTGGGAATTTAAGGCAGCCAAAATAATAACGGAGGTCATCGTGATCATAAGCCTTATGACCGCTGGATTAAAAATAGGGACTCACTACGACTGGAAACATTGGAAAAAACCCTTGTCCCTGGTCATGGTTACCATGCCTTTATTTATGGTGGGTATTTATCTGATCTCGTATTATTTATTGGGGCTTAATGGTCCCGTGTCCCTACTACTTGCCGCAGTGCTTGCACCGACAGATCCCGTACTTGCCAGTGAGATACAGCTAGAGTCCGAGCAATCCATGAAGGAGAAAAATACCGGACTACGCTATATTCTAACGGCCGAGGCGGGAATAAATGATGGAATCGCTTTCCCGTTTGTATTTCTCGCGATATTATGGAGCAAGGCGGGCAGTTTTGAAAATATAGATTTCCTTGAGTACGTGTGGTATTATCTGGCCTATAAAATTATCGCGGGAATATTGATCGGAGTGGTTATAGGATTAGCGTACAGCAAATTAATCTACAGTCACGATGAATCTAATAAAAAACTGATCCTTAAGGGATTTCTTGCTCTGGTCCTGACATTTTTGGCCTACGGAGCAGGAGAGATGATCCATGCCTACGGATTTTTAAGTGTTTTTGCGGCTGGACTGTTCCTGCAATATTTCAGAATTGAGGATACGGAGGAAAAAAAGAATAGTAGAAACATACTGACCTTTGTTGAAGAGACTGAGAAGTTGCTCGTTACCCTATGGACGATCTTTTTTGGCGGTGCATTGTTATCGGGCATCCTCTCCTATACCGATTGGAAAGGAATAGGCGCAAGTTTATTTATAGTACTTATTCTCAGGCCACTATTGGGTTATCTAGGACTCCTGCAATTTGGTATTTGCCAGAAGAAAAAATGGGCAATAGGCTTTTTTGGTATTAAGGGAATCGGTAGTATATTTTATTTGAGTTATGCGTTGATCGATGGGGATTTTAAGGAGTATGACCAGTTATTTGGGATCGTTTCCTACGTGATATTATTTAGTATAGTTATTCATGGACTTACCAGCATACGGGTTATTGATTATTTTAAAAACTCGGCTGAGGAGTAGTAAAACAACACAAATCCTTGGTTATAATTTGTAAAATGAATCAGTGAAGGTAGCCAAAAGCAAAAACGACCACTTTGAACATTCTATTTTTCTTCGTTCACAATTTTGGTGGAGATGCAGGAAGCTGGCAATGGATCGCCGAGTTATGCCCCTCAATAAAGGATCTACGGCTATTGACCTTCCTGGTTTTGGGGAACGACACGCGCTGTGTGAGCTAGCATTGGAAAATATGGCTGCTGCTATTTGTGAGGATGTAAGGAGTTGTCCTTAAATGCGGGAGATTGTGCAAATTAATGAACATTTGAACTTGAATAGACAACCGCATAAATAGCACATTTGTTTTTTTTACAACCGCAAAAGCCAACGTCGAAAAAAATAATAGAGTTGTTTTTTCCTTTGCGCTCACTTATCGAATTTCAATAAACATTTTAAAGTTGATGTAAAATTCGCAAATTATAATTACATTTGCTAAAATTAGGTCAACTTGACTTTAAAGTAAATAAAATGGCAGGTTTCGGACAATTCATTAAAAACGAACGAGAAAAACGAGATTGGACTCAAACTGAATTTGGTGATGAAATTGGCATAAATACTAGTGCTATTTGCCGAATTGAAAATGGCACGCAAAAATTCAGTATTTCAAAACTCGAAAGACTTTCTAAAGTCTTGGAAATTGACCATCAGAAAATTAATGACTTATTTTTTGCTGACAAATTTGCGAAGGAGGCTTTAAAATATAAATGTTCTGAATCAGTTTTTTCAGTTGCAGAAAACAATGCCACTTATTTCAGAAATACTAATGTAGAACAAGCAAAATTAAAATTTGAAAATGAATAGAAAATTAACCGCAATCGACTTATTCTCTGGATGCGGAGGATTCTCTTATGGATTCCAACAAGCTGGATTCCACGTTATTTTAGGTGTAGATAATACAGAAATAGCTTTAAAAACATTTCAGCAAAATCACAACGATTCTAAAACACTTCTTTTGGACTTACATGAAGAAGACTCAATAGATAAAATTGTAGAATCAAAGGGAGAACATAAAGTAGACGTTATAATCGCTGGACCACCTTGTCAAGGTTTCTCTTTGACGGGAGCAAGGAATGAAAATGATGAAAGAAATAAGCTTTTTAATGCTGTATTCAAACTTGCTAAAAGAGTAAATCCAAAAGCTATAATTATTGAAAATGTTCCAGGACTACTCAATCTATACAAAGGAAAAGCAAAAAAAGAGATTATTGAATTGTGTGAAGAAATGGGATACAATTGTAATCCTAAACTTTTATATGCACCGGATTATGGAGTTCCACAGATTAGAAAGCGTGTTTTTTTTGTAGCCATTAAAAAAGAACTAGGGATATTTGAATTTCCAGAAGCTACTCACAAACCAGAAGAATATATTGGATGTAAAGATGCAATTGGCGATTTACCAAATTTAGTAAGCGATTTAGGAAATGAAGAATTATCGTACGATAAAAAAGCTTCTAGTCAATATCAGAAAACAATGCGAAATGGAAACAAAGTTTTAAAAAACCATCTTGGAACACAACATACTGAACACGTTATAAATGTTATTTCACAAGTTCCAGAAGGCGGAAATCATAAAGATTTGCCACCAGGAGTTGGAGATTCTAGAAACTTTAATGAAGCTTGGACTAGATATCACAGTAAAAGACCATCTAAAACTATAGATACAGGTCATAGAAATCACTTTGATTATAAATGGAATAGGGTTCCTAGCGTTAGAGAAAATGCGAGATTACAATCCTTTCCAGACGAGTTTGTTTTTTTGGGCGTTCCCCAAAAGGGTCGGGCTTTACGTTACAAGTCCTCGCTCGTGCCTCGCTGTGGGCTTTCCACTGCAATCCCTAACGCAGTTAGATTATGGTAAGAAGAAATTGGACAAGGGAAGAATTAATTTTAGCTTTCAATCTTTATTGTAAAATACCATTTGGCAAATACAACCAAAGAACAGAAGAAGTTCAAGAATTAGCTAACCTAATTGAAAGAACACCAAGTGCTGTTGCTTTCAAATTAGTTAATTTTTCAAGTTTAGACCCTTATCATCAAAATAGAGGTGTTAAAGGAATGGGCAATACAGGCAAACTTGACAAAGAAATATATAATGAATTTTCTAATAATTGGGATGATTTAATCTACGAAAGTGAAGAATTATTGAGTCAAAAATCTGGAAAAGGAAATTTGAAAGATTTAACTATTGCAGAAATCGAAATTGATAACTTAAAAGTTGGAAAAGATGTTAATCGTATCGTAAAGTCGAGAGTTAATCAATCCTTTTTTAGAAAAGTAGTGATGCAAATTTATTCAAATAAATGTGCTGTGTCAAATATTGATTTACCAGAGTTATTAATTGCAAGTCATATCATCCCTTGGTCTTCAAACGAAAATGAAAGACTGAACCCTTCAAATGGCATTTGCCTTTCGCCACTTTACGATAAGGTTTTTGACCGTGGATTAATGACTCTTACAGATAATTTAGAAATTAGATTTTCAAGCAAATTAATTACTAATTCAGATAAATTTTACTACGAAAAATTCTTCGAATGTTATGAGGGTAAGTCTTTAAACCTTCCCGAAAAATTTCATCCAAAACAAGAATTTATTTCCTTTCATAGAGAAAATATTTTTGTCGTTTAATTCTCGATTTCTTCATAAAAAAATGAATCTTCCAATTCTTCATCAGTAAAAGAATCAAATCCATTTTCTTTTAAAAATTCTTTAGCATTTTCTCTATCGGAAAATGTCATTACATCATTTTCTTCATCCAATAACCATTCAATTCCATTGAGTGAAATACCTTCTATTGCTCTTCCTATTTTTATCATAATACTTCTATTTCCACAAAAATAGAAAAGTTAATTCTTGTATGCCAGCAATTTTCATTGTTGGTGCAAAACATTCGCATTCGGTTAAATTAAATGGTGTTGCTTTACCAAAGAACGACGTACCAAGAATGCACAGCGAAAGAGATATTGAAATCTTTAAAATGTTAACAGAAGATATTTTGAGTGGAACTGAAAAATACACTTCGAGTAAAGCTCTAATTCAATTATATAAAGAAAAGACTGGTAAAGATTTTAAATTTCATAAATACCACGTTATACGAGAAGATAAACCAAGCAATACAATTCCTGCTCATTTATATAAAGATAGTTTAAGACATATTCATCCAGACCCAAACCAAGCTCGAACAATTACAGTAAGAGAAGCAGGTAGAATACAAACTTTTGACGATGATTTTGAGTTTCTAGGTTCGAGAGGAGACCAATACAAGATGATAGGTAATGCTGTTCCGCCTCAATTTTCAAAAGTAATTGCAGAAACTGTATGCGAAATATTTGAAACTGTTGACAAAACGTTTAGTATGAAAAATGGTCTTTTTGAAGAATTAAACGAACCTAAACTAAAATATGCTACACTATAAAAATCTAAACAAACTGTTCTTTGAATCAGTTCCACATCAAGCAACTGATTTTATTGCATTAAGTGGTTTTTTAGGTCCAGACCCAATCAAAAAATTAGGGAGAACTACCTTTTAAGAGTACAATAATTTACGGTCTTCAAAAGGAAAATCAAAAATTTTTATTACACCAACAGCTTGTTGGACTTCATAACGAAAACAGAAAAATTTTCTATCCAGATATTGCTTGTCACTCAAAATGTTATTTGTGGCTTAATGGCAATACACCAATCAAAGGGTTAATTGGTTCGGCAAATTTTTCTTCAAATGGCTTATTTAACGACTATCGAGAAACCTTACTAGAAGTTGATGAAAATCAACTTTACGTAATGAAAGGATATATTGAGATAATATTAAATTCAGCACGAGAATGTAATACTGTAGAAGTAAAAGAATCTGAAAAAGTTGAGGAAACTTATGACAAAGCAGTTTGTGAAATGATTCTCTACGACCCAAAAACTGGTCAAACCCATAATGGTCACGGATTGAATTGGGGATTTGCAAACGCTAATGTTCGACCAAATGATGCTTGTATTCCAATTAGAATGGAGCACATAAGAAAATATCCAAAATTATTTCCTGTACTTCAACCTGACCCTGAAAGTAGAAAAGGAACACTTAAGGAAGTAATTGAATTTGTTTGGGATGATGGAGTAATTATGCAAGGTAGATTGGAAGGTTCTCAACCGTTACCGAATAGCGATATAAAATTACCAAAACAAATTGCTTCATTTCCTCATAAAGACGAATTGGGTATTTACATACGTGAAAGATTAAATATCCCACTAGGAGAAAGAGTATTATGTGAGGATTTAGTAAAATATGGTAGAGACACTATCTCTGTATCAATTATTGAGGAAGGAGTTTATTATTTAGATTTTTCTGTTTAATGCCAACGCTCAAAGCCATACACATTCACAATTCACTACAGCCAGCGCACCGTCAAAAATTGCAAAAGAGTATTTCTTGCCAACGCACGCTTGCGAACAAGCACTAAAAATTCGGAAAACCAAACAGGACGTGGGAGGCCAACTCACAACAATGTATAAAAATAATAGCGGTTTAATCGCTCAGACGAAAGTGAGTAAATATAAAAAGGTCTTTATTTGACCGAAAAGCAATCGCTTATTTTCAGCCCTACTGTTCTTCTACTAATCCATCATGAAAAAAGCCACAAAGCTAGTTGGCTATAGTTTGAATGGCAAGATTGCCCTGTTGACAGGATTAATGGATCAGGGTCAATTATTGATGACATCATCCCGGTAGCAACCTCGCCACCTACTTTTGAAAAAATGTCTGAGGATGCGCGTAAGAAAATGCTGGATCAGAAAAACCTGGATGGTGCGGTCAACATCGGGAGGCTGGAATTTTCATTTCCACGAACGAGAACCGCAAAAAATATGCGGTAGAGAGCCAATTGCGTGTGGACAACAACATCTGGCGCTGGTGAATCCAGCACGGTAAGAAAAATAATAGTTTAGATCGCGCTCAAAATCTCCCTCAAGAATTACAACTTATCTATTCCTAACAGGACAATGCCATTCCAGCAGTACAAACGAAAAACAAGGTGATCCAGAAGCTGGACTTTAAAAGTAGTAACTGTATAAAGGAAATAGGACATTCAATCCCATTGGGAAAACCAGGAGAGCTGGCTCAAGCCATAGAGCAAATAATTATCTAAAAAGTAGCTATCAAAAACGCAGAACGATGGTGCACCTTGAACTTTAAGATGCAGTTAACTAGCTCTTTTTTCTAGCGGCATGTATTTTCTTTACTTTTTCCAGTCGTTCAGGACTGTATCTAAAGGCGCGATTGAAGAGTTCCTTAAGACTTAGTTCATCCACGTTCTCTGTGACTTGCTCTAGTTGAGCCACATCAGTGCGCAGTTGGTCTAAAATATCAATTCTTTTTTCATCCCTAATACTTTCATCTTCTACATATTCCTTGACTCGGTAGGGCTTATCAAAGTTGAGTTGTCTGGCCAATGCTTTAGCTTCATCACCAGTCATTAGCAGGTTCCATCCCAGTCGTTCCCAACTGTAATTGATGCGCATACCGGCTATTCTGGCGGCGTCACTATCTTTCAATTCGGCAGTTAGGACAACGCTCAATGAGTCGCTATAATCTGTAATGCGCTCGGTAATAAACTTTCCTTTTTTAAGACTTTTCTGGAACTTGCGATCATCCATGGTAATAGTGTAATCGTCATCTAGATATTTATAGGAATACGACAACCAGTCTATTGCCAATAAACTGTCGATCTTACCGCGTTGGCTTTCTGATAATAAGCTTTTGGATTTTTTTAGATATTTTCATTTTCATGATCATGTTTCTGAGCTTGAACAACTGTAAAGCTGAAAAATAGAAGTAATGTTAGAATTGTTTTCATATCGTTATTAAAATACTTAGAAATAGCTTTAATTTTTTGGACCGATTTTGTTCCTTTTTCAAATCTTATCAACCTCGATGAATTTTATACATATTGCGACATCAGTAATCCACAGGATTATCTTCGGGCATCAAATTAAGATTGACCCTTCTCGTTTCCGTTGATAAGGTTTCTAAAAATGCCAGTAACGCATCGATCTCCATTCTAGTAAGACCCAATGGCTGTAACATAGGCGAGGTTTTGGGAATTAATGAGTCTCGTCGAGTCCCCAGATACTTATTTTGAATGGGAGCAGGATTTCCCAGGTTGTAATACTCCACCACGTCCAGCAAGGTAGGGAAGTGGCCGTGATGCATCCACGGTGCCGTACGGGCAACCTCCCGCAGGGTCGGAGTTCTAAATTTGCCTAGATCTTCCACATTGCCTGTCACATAGTACCTGCCAAAATCTTCATCCTTAGTCCCAAACAACGCCTGGCCATCATTATGGAATCTATTGTCACTAAAGTACGGCGTGTTGTGACAGTTGATACAGCGTGCCTTGGTTCTAAAAAGATGCAGTCCCTGTACTTCCTGATCGGTAAAAAGGTCAGCGTCTCCAGTGATAAATCTGTCAAATTTACTTTTGGGACTTTTTATAGTGCGCTCAAAAGTGGCAATGGCCTTGAGAATACGGGCGATGGAGATATTTTCATCTCCAAATGCTTCTTTAAAGAGTGGTTTATAAGCTTCTACGGCATTAATGTTCTCGACCGCTATTTCCAGTCCAGAGTTCATTTCCCTTTTATCCGGAATGGGGAATCTAGCCTGATCTTCCAGGCTGTTTGCACGACCGTCCCAGAACAATTCTTCTGCAAACCCACTGTTTAAAATGGTCATCGCATTACGTTTGCCCGTTTTTCTATTGTGTCCAAAGGATCGGGTAGAATTATCGGTCCAGGCAAGCTCGGGATTATGGCAGGAGGCGCAGGCTATCTGACCGGTTTTAGAAAGTCGTGGGTCAAAGAATAAAAACTTGCCCAGATCTTTTTTTGCCGTGGAATATGGGTTGCTCGATGGATACTTTACCTTGCCCAGTACACCCAGATCTTCAAAGGTTTTGGGATCAATGCTGTTGTCCAGCTGTGGTGCGGGCCACAAACTGGCATCGGGCTGGGAATACACAGATCGCAGTTCCTTGATCTCACTGTATCCATTTTCACTGGCAGTCTTACAGCCTGTCGCACTTAGGAAGGCAACGATTGCCACCAGTTTGAGCAGTAAAATAGGACGATGGGATCTAAGTTGCATAAAGTTGTTGTGTGTCTAGGTGTTTGTTAGTAGTTAGCTTTCGCGAAAGCTGACTGAATATAATCTTTTTAAACCAAAAAACATACCTATTATTTTAAAATCACCTACAGATTTATGGGAGTTGCACAATCGATACCGAGTAAAGGAGGATCGGTAAAATTATTAGTATTATACAGATGGTATTGTTCCACACGAGTACCGCCAAAAAGTCTATTGTTGGTAGCATTGAGTTCAAACTCGATATCAAAAACACCGGGACTGATCTCAGAATAGGTGCCAGACCCGCTGATTAGAATATTTTCCCGCACATTCCCATTAGTAGCCGTGGTACCTATCACGATGGTCTGTTCTATTACCTGGACGACGCCATTGGTCCTGCTATTTCCACCATCTGGAAAAAATTCCAGTGCCGGGACGATGTTCAATCCAGGGGAGTTTTCCTCACTCGTGGATTCATTATTGAACCACCTGCGCAGGTTAAATGGGTTGGTAGTATTCTGTGGCGGCATAAAACCTACTTGAAATGCGTGATAGTATAGATCGTCGGTAATATCTGTCGTTCCTCGATCATCGATGAGGACACCATTGGGATAGGGGTCGTTCCCTACATTTACATAATCTACAACAACAGGTATGGTGAAGGTGTTGAAATCGCGCCACTCACATATTCCATCTTCATTGAAATCCATCCAGTTGACGCCAAAAAGCCGGTAGAATGAATCTGCAGTGTTGTAAAAGTTGGATGCGGTATTTGTGGAGAGGTCACGATCCACGATCGGATCGCGCTTAAACTTCAATTCTGAAACTCCCGTATTTGTATAGTCGGGCAGGTCATTGATCTGTAGTCTTGTAAGGTATGGAGTCGAGTCATCAGTAAATGTCTCGTCCAGAGTAAAGGTAAATTTTACCCTATCTTCCTGCGTTACCGGCTGCTGGATGATGGAATACGCAAAATTGCTCTGCAACTCTGTAAACAAGTCCAGATTTTGAACGACGTCATCGGTAAAACCATTGGGAAAGTTGACCGTTATTTCTTTAGTTTCTCCTTGGATTCCCTGTAGTACCACGTTATTAGTGCCAGATAATGAATACACTAGGTCGGCCTCTGCGAGGTCAATCGTCAGTACGTTAAAGGGAAATTGAATATTGGGAACCCCTATATTGATATCGGGATCGCTGCTGGAAAGGAGCTCGAGTCGGATAGATGGATCCAAGGTAAAGTCAACGCGTTCATTTATCTTAACAAATATAGTGTCCACAAGCTTTGTGGCGTTAAAGGTCAGTGTGTTGGAAGGGGTAATGCTTACTGCATTTACTCCACTCAATGTACTTGAAAACTCAACAGTAACTGGCTCGCTGAGTGGCTGGGAGGTCAGTGCCACGGGAATCTTGAGCGTTTTTAGGTTGTCTTTTGAGTAGTTACTCACGGGATCATCGCTTGGTCTTATGCTAGGAAATTCCAAAGGTTGATCGTTCCTATCCAGTTGTAGGTTAAAACGAACAAAGCGCCCATCGTCGTTATTATATAATTTATCATCGTCGTTACAACTACTCAACAAGGCAATAATAACGATACATAAGTAAAATCTAGTAGCCATCATTCTGGATCATGTTTTGGTTATTTTCAACACTGATTGCAGGAATAGGTAAGATAAAAAATGGCGATGGGTAGTTGAGACTGCAAATGTCCGTGTAACGCTCGCAATCTGAGCCACGTTGTATATCCCTTCCATACCTTGCCAAATCATAAAAGTAAGAATTTTCAAAGGCAAGCTCGCGTCTTCTCTCTAACAAAATAGCATCCAGAACATTTGTTCCTGGTGTAAGATCCTGCAATCCCACCCGATTTCTCAACTGATTGATTATGGCAGTGCTCCCTGAGTTTCCTGGGGACAATCTTTCCTGTGCCTCTGCTTTGATAAAAAGGATTTCAGTAAGTCTTATATAAGGAGTGTCTGAGTCTGCAGCATATTTTGTGGGGAAGTAATAGGGAAGCGGTGTCTGAGACCCGTCTATACTCGTGTCAATAAAAACTTCGTCATATAGCTGTAGTCTAAGATCACCCGTCTCATAAGTTTGCAGCAGGTCATTACTTGCAGTATATACATCATAGTCTAATATTTCGGGATTGCCGTTAGAGTCGAGTATGGGATTACCGTTTGCATCTCTTCTAAGGACATATTGATAAAAAGCTCCTATCGTTGATCCCACAGTTCCATCATTATTTATAGGCTTGGTAAATGTGAGTAGGTACTCTAAAGGTAATTCGGTCATTTCCCATTCTTCTATATAGTTGCTTGCGGTAAGCAATGGAACATTAGACATATTGATAACTTCATCAGCGAGGTCTGCAGCTTTTTGCCAGTCATTCATTTGCAGAGCGATTTGCGCGTAAACTGCTGTCGTGGAAAGTGGGTTGAAATAAGAACGTTCAGGCCCTCGATCCAAGAAAGATGTATCTGTGAAAAGTGCTAACGCGGTATCTAGGTCTTGCTTGATAGATTCATAATTGTCTGCAAGGGTTGCTCTACTGGGAAAATCTACTCCAGCAGTAAGCGTGTTCTTGACATAAACAATCCCAATGTGTGATCCATCACCACTAAAGGTAAATCCCTGCGAGAAATATAAGGTGTGGCGGTAATGAATAAAGGCGCGTATGGAAAGTAGTTCTGCTTCCAACTGTTGCAGTTGACCTTCAGTTAAAAAGTCAAATTCATTCAATCTTTCTAAAATAAGGTTGGTCTGATTAATTATATTATAACCATCGTTATAGAGACTATTGAAGTCAGAGTCCACTGCAAGGTTTTGAAAGGTATAGGTAAGCTCAAAAGTAGGAGGGATGATTAGATTTTGGTTGGTAAGTCCAGGAGTAAAGACCGTATTTCCTGCTACCGCATCTCCATAGTTGAACATTCTCGAATTGCTCAGATGCAATCCAATATCCCGATAGATTCCCGACACAGCTTCCTTTACTCCAGCTTCTGAGCCTAGTTGCTCGTTATTGGATATCTGGAGGTCGGGTTCCACATTTAAAAAATCCTCACAACTTACGAGAATTAAAAAGCTCAAAAAAAGTAAAATTCCTCTCATCTTAAAATGTGGTATTAATTCCTAATGAAAATGTTCTCTGCTGTGGGTATATGTTCATGAGCTCGGCGATCCCATTGCGATCCTGTTTACTACCATCCTTGTACCAGTGATATAGGTTTGATCCATTAAAGTTAACTCTTAGATTCCTTACAGGTATCTTCCACTCTGGCAACGGGAAGATCGTAGGAAAGGGTAACTGACCTCAACTGTAGGTTTGAAGCGTCGTACAGGTATCTGCTAGAATTGCTTACTATAGCATTATTATTGGTTATCGCAGGGGACGACGCGAGATCTCCCACGTTTCTCCATGCATCATAAAAAGCATTGACACTTAGATTGCGATTTGTAATTACACGGTACTGATCTACTATCTCACGATCCAAAAGAACATCGCCACCATAAGTAAAACTTGTTATTATTTGAAGCTCCAAACCCTTATAGCTAAAACTATTGCGCAGACCACCGTAAAAATCTGCTTGTGAGTCGCCCAGTACAGACCATTCAGTGCGATCCAGATCGCCTGTCTGAGCTGCGGTCAACACCTGGCCGTTCACATTAAACAGTTCTACTCCAGTTGCTGGATCGATGCCCAGCGATTGAAAGCCATAGATGGCGCTGGAACTATTTCCTACCTGTTGCGATCTAGCGCGCTCGGCAGCAGAGAACTCAGAACTCAAACCACTTAGAGCAGTTATCTCAGAGTCCAGGGTGGCAATGTTAAATGCCGTATTCCATTTAAAATCTTGGTTGTCTATCCATTTTGCATTCAAGCTAAATTCTATTCCCTGATTAAAACTGCTGGCTCCATTTATTTGGACATTAGCATAACCAGACTCGGGCAGTACAGCTCGCGATATAATTTGGTCTGTAATAACGTCTTTGAAAACCTCCACGGTCGCACTATAACGACTGTCAAAATTAATATCTAGTCCTAGGTTGAATTTGGTGTTCCGTTCCCATCCCAATTGAGGATTGGGAGCAGAGCCAGTAGGGTTTGCGTAGAAACTCCCATTATAGCCGCCAGAATCAGAGAAATCATACAAACCCAGCGCACGATAGGACCCTATTCTGGAATTTCCCGTAGTTCCATAGCTCACTCTCATTCTCAGAAAGTCTATAAATTTGTTTTCTTTTAAAAACTCTTCCTTACTTATAACCCAACTCGCTCCAGCACCACCATTAAGTGCTGTCTGATTATCATCACCAAAAGCGCTGCTTTGATCGGCTCTCAAATTGACCAGAAAGAAGTATTTTTTCTTAAAATCATAATTAAATTGACTAAAAACGGATCGGCTGTAATTCTCGCTACTATCACTTCTGCGATCTATGAGGAGCGCATTTTCCACAGGTTCAATAAAGAATCCCGTTTCAAAACCTCTAGCATTTATAAATGAAAAATTGGCCTGTTCTCCTCTGGTCTCAATTCCTATGGCTGCATCAAAATGGTTATTTTCATTAAAGTCCTTATTATAATTTGCGGTCGCACTCCAGTTCCATGACCAGGTATCTCGTTCCCTCAATAATCTTCTGCCAAAGATATCTGTCTGCATCATTGTTTCTGGTATGGTTCTAGGCTCTAATAATCCCGTTCCATTGAGTGCAGAAAAAAAACGATCTTCGTCCTTTATGGAATAATCAGTTCCATAAAGGGTATTGATACTAAAATTTTCACTGAATTCATAGCTCAATCGCAAACTCGCCAATAAGGCAAAGGTTTCTGAAAGCGATTTATTCTGGGTGGCAACCGCTAATGGATTGCCAAAGGTGTCAATCCTTGAGAAATTCCCATCCTCATCCCTCAGTGGCACGGTAGGATCCACAGCAAAATTATAGAGCGTGTTAGGGTTGTTCTTTTCAATAAAGGAAGGTGAGAACCTTAGTGATGCCGTAAACTTATTTTTGGAATAATCTACCGCAAATGCAGTGTTAAGTTGATCAAAGCTGTTGTTAATTTGTGCTTCTTGACGTTTTTGGTAGGTGACGCTTCCGCGAAAGCGAAAATCATTAAATCCTCCCGA
This sequence comes from uncultured Flavobacteriaceae bacterium, assembly GCA_963836885.1. Classification (GTDB taxonomy): domain Bacteria; phylum Bacteroidota; class Bacteroidia; order Flavobacteriales; family Flavobacteriaceae; genus Nonlabens. The sequence goes on from CAWILF010000025.1 coordinate 40,505, forward strand.
TGCACCGACGGAATATCGTTGAAAAACTGCGGTCTGGTTAAGAAGGTCAAACCAATCTGTGTTGACCCCATTCCAGTCTGCTACATTCCCCAGTTGACCATTATTTGTGTTGTAGATATTTCTAAACTCATTGAACTGCTCACCGCTCATATACTCAATGCGGTTGAAAGCTTGCGTTATACCAGCCTGGACGCTAGCGTTGAAGGCAACTTTTCCAGCCTTGCCCTTTTTGGTGGTGATGATGATGACACCATTTGCAGCATTTGCACCGTAGAAACCTACTGCGGCAGCATCCTTTAAGACATTGATACTTTCAATATCCTGAACTCCCACACGGGACAATGAATTAAGGAAATTCTCTGAGAATGCACCTGTCCCTTGATCAAAAAAACTACTTCCATCTATTCCTACTTCCTCGGTTAGGATTATTCCATCAACTATTATTAGGGGTTGGGTGGATGTTCCTACTTGGTTACCTGTAAGTGGGGTCAGTGATCCCTGGCCACGTATGTTGATCTTCACCGGTTCACCTAGGTTGGGATTTCCTATGATGTCAACTCCTGCTACCTGTCCCACAAGAAGCTCGTCGATGCTGGTTGCGGGCTGCTCCGTGCCCAGTTCTTCAGGTCTTATGGTAACGATACTTCCCACGACTTCTTCCTTAAGTTTTGTAGTACCGTAGGAAGAGGTGATAACAACCTCATTAAGAGATTCAATGTCGGCAACGAGTTCAATGTTAAAAAAGGAAGAATTTCCAACCATGATTTCCTGCCCGACGTAGCCTATGTAACTAATTACCAGGACAGACTTGGAAATATCTGCTGTTTTAAGCGTGTATGAAAATTTTCCATCCAGGCCGGTTGATGCTCCCTTGCCCGTACCTTTTATGAGTACGGTTGCACCCAGGATAGGTTCTTGGGTCTGGGAATCCCTTACAATACCAGAAATTTCCCGTTGTGTATTTTGGGCAAAGGCCAGTGATGAAATAAATAGAACCAAAAATAGCAATCTCATTCTTTAACTTTTTATTTGGATATACGATATTAAGCTAAAAAAAGCTTTTTAGAGAATAATCCTGTCTAATCCACTTATGGAATGTCGAGAATCAAACTCTAAAAAGCCTGTTTAATTAGAATGAAAATTACTCCTTAATAAATTTAAAACTTTTGGAGTCCTTGTTACCCTGTAGCTTAAGTATGTATGTTCCACTAGATAGCTGGTTACGTATAGTCTTTCCATTAAGAACGCCTGACTGAACGTTGCGGCCTGCAAGGTCATAAATGTTATAGCTCTTTACCAGACTGGTTTCTCCCTGTAGATAAATCATATTATCCAGAGGGTTGAGCGCAATCCTTATACTGCCTAGACCCGTAAGTTGGGAAATGGAAGCAGTCGCTGGGTCATACACATAAAGTTCCAGTCCTATGGTATCGCTTCCCTCACCTTCAAAGTACACTTTATCATTGAAAATGGTAATATCGTCAACATTAGTAATAGTGTTGTCTAGTTGAGTAATCGTTGATCCATCCGTGCTCCATAGATGTTGCTCATTATCCACATTATCCTCGGCCGCATAATAAACAACACCTTGTCCCAAAGCATAATCACTGGGGTCGTGATCACCATTTGCTCCAGCGATCGCACTCAGTGCGGTTATAGTCCCAGTTGTAGTGTCCAATCTATATAATTGGTCTCCAGTGACTCCATTATCAGCCTCAAAGAGTAGGAAATCTCCAAAACGGAACAGGTTGTTCACATTATCAAGTGCCAATGCGGCAGCGGCGGGAACTTCCACGGTAACGGTACCATCGGTCTGATATAACCTTGACTCTGCCTCAAAATATAATTCGGTAAGGAATGCCGTAAAATTGCTGATGCCAGAGCTGTTGGGATTTCCGCTTCCATTAAGTCCCGGTGCGATGTCTGAGATCAACGTATAAGTGTCTGTTGCAACGTCATATTTGTACAGTTCAAAACCTATGTTGTTTACATCATCTGCAGAATAGGACATATAAAGGTACAGTCCATTGTCAAAATCAACGATCTCTCTCACCTCAGTTGTTGCTGTAGGATTTACGGCATCTGCGGCAAAGTTTCCATTGATCCCGTCCCACTCAAAAAGTTGACCGTTATTTCCATTTGCATTAACCGTCAAGAAAACTTGGCTTATGTAATTTGTAGCATTGTTGGGTACATCACCATTCACAGTAGGTATTAGGTCAACCTTAGTAGTTCCTGCTTCCGTACCGTCAGAGGTCCAAAGCTCTGATGCACCATCGTTTGCGGTAAAGTAAAAATTGGAATTAAAGATAAAAAAATTAAAGGGAGATGAGTTTGAAGAACCCGTTCTGATATCTTTTACCAGTACGGTTCCCGCGGCGGTTCCATCGCTTTTCCACAGCTCACGCCCCACATCGATTCCACCAGTATTAGTTCCAGAGCTATCGTCTGCGGCAAAGTAGAGGCTTCCATTAAAGACATTAATATTTGCAGGGCCAAAGTTGTCAGCTCCCGGGTTGAGATCCCCAACTAGTGTGGGAGACTGCGCCATTGTTATATACGACAACAATAAAGTGGCGATAATTAGGTAGTTTCTTTTCATTGTATATTATTTATAATGATTCAAAATTAGGTTAATACATTCAGTCAAAAAAATTTAATGGTTCTTTTCACTTGATTTTAATATTTCGCTTTCGCGAAAGCGAACATGTAAAGACTCCATCAAACAATAAAAGCCTCTAGTTGTTAGAGGCTTTTAAACAATACTGTCATCTGTAATCGCTGTTGTTTAACGGGTAAATAGAAGTTCCCTGTATTTGGTCAATGGCCAGATCTCATCATCAACCAGTACTTCCAGCTTATCACAATGGTATCTGATAATCTCAAAGTATGGTTTTACCTCATCACAGTAAAGATGGGCAGTTTTAACCGCATCTCCAGCATTGTTTGCTTTCTTGCGGGCTTCGGTCATTTCTGTAATGCCTTCATTGATCTTTTCCAGGTGTTCAGATATTTGCTCGATCAAGATCATCTGTTCCTTGGCATATTTCTTAAATTCCTTGCCATAAATATCCTTGAGTCCGCGTACATTTTTAATTAATGTATTCTGGTACTTAATTGCTGTCGGTATCACGTGATTCCTGGCAATGTCGCCCAAAAGACGTCCCTCAATCTGTATGCGCATCGCATAGTCCTCGATCTCGATCTCATAACGAGCCTCTGACTCAATGCGACTCATAATGTTCAACTCTTCAAAAAGTTTCAGGGATTTTTCCGAGATCTTAGCTTTCAGAGCTGTTGGAGTTGTTTTGTGGTTGCTGAGTCCGCGTTTTTTTGCTTCTTGCGCCCATGCGTCGCCGTAGCCGTCTCCCTCAAAACGAATTTTTTTGGACTCCTTAATATATTCTCTCAATACATTAAAGATGGCCTCGTCTTTTTTAAGTTTTTTGTCCTTGATCAACGCATCCACTTCTGCCTTGAAATCTATCAGTTGTTTGGCAACGATGGCATTGAGCACCGTCATGGGATTTGCACAGTTTGCCGTGGATCCTACCGCGCGCAGTTCAAACTTATTACCGGTAAAGGCAAATGGCGAGGTCCTGTTGCGATCTGTATTATCTAGGATCACCTCAGGGATCTTGCCTACAACATTAAGTTTGAGATCTGTCTTTTCCTGTGGGGATAACTTTCCGTCGGTCACTTTTTCCAGTTCGTCAAGAACTGAGGTAAGCTGTGAACCAATAAATACGGATATGATTGCCGGTGGCGCTTCATTTGCACCCAGGCGATGATCGTTGGAAGCACTGGCGATGGTTGCCCGTAGCAATTCCTCATGATCGTGTACGGCTTTTATCGTGTTTACAAAGAACGTCAGAAACTGCAAGTTCTTCATGGGAGTACTGCTGGGAGAAAGTAAATTGACCCCTGTACTGGTAGCTAATGACCAGTTGTTGTGTTTTCCAGAACCATTAACGCCGGCAAACGGCTTTTCATGAAACAGCACCTTAAAGTAATGTCTGGAGGCTACTTTTCTCATCACATCCATTAATAGGGAGTTGTGATCCACTGCAAGATTTGCTTCCTCAAAAATGGGTGCAAGTTCAAACTGGTTGGGAGCTACTTCATTGTGACGCGTCTTTACGGGTATTCCCAGCAACATACATTCGGTTTCCATATCGCGCATAAAGTTCATGACACGAGAAGGGATGGAGCCAAAATAGTGATCGTCGAGTTGTTGCCCTTTCGCGGAAGCGTGACCCAGCAAAGTTCTTCCAGCCAACTGTAAGTCGGGACGGGAGTCTGCTAGCGCGCTATCGATCAGGAAATATTCCTGTTCCCAGCCCAGGGTAGCCATGACCTTATTTACATTTTTGTCAAAATATTTACAAACGTCGGTCGCCGCCTGATCTATCGCCTGAAGTGACCTTAACAGTGGCGTTTTATAATCGAGCGCCTCACCGGTGTATGCTACAAAAACAGTAGGAATGCACAAGGTCGTTCCCATGATAAATGCGGGAGATGTAGGATCCCAAGCCGTGTATCCACGGGCCTCAAAGGTATTCCTGATACCACCATTGGGGAAGGAGGATGCGTCTGGTTCTTGTTGTACGAGCTGTCCACCGCCAAATTTCTCCAGTACCTCACCGTCCATTTCAAGTTCAAAAAACGCATCGTGCTTTTCGGCAGTTGCTCCGGTAAGGGGTTGGAACCAGTGGGTATAGTGTGTTGCTCCATTCTGGATGGACCACTCCTTCATTCCCGTTGAGATATGGTCTGCTACTTCCCTGCTTATTTTAGTGCCTTTGTTCATGGCATCTACGACGCTGGTATAGGCTTGCTTAGTAAGGTGCTGACGCATTGCGACCTTGTTGAAGACGTGTTTTCCAAAAATCTCGCTTCGGCGTTTTGGTTCTTTTACCTCAATTTCCCTACGGTTAAGGGTTTCTTTTAAGGCTTGAAATCGAATAGTGGACATAAGTGGTTTTTAAAACTGTACCGCAAAAATAGTACAATTATAATTGTAGCCCCTTAAAATTTATGGCATTTCACTTAAATAAACATTAAAATTTAGTACGACCCCTGTTTTTTACAGGGTTGAAAAGATGAGGTAGATAAATGTCAGGTACGTTCCTATAAGAAATAAACCTTTGAACCTCCCTATTTCATATTTCTTGTAAAGAAGTGTCATAGGTAATAAAAGAAGTGCAAATACCAGCATCCAAAAAATGTCCTTATCGAGTAGCGCTAGATTGTCACCGCTGAGAGTTATGGGTTCAATGATAGCGGTAATCCCTATCACAGAGCCTATGTTAAAGATATTGGAGCCTATGAGATTGCCTAGACTTATAGCCTTTTCCTTTTTAAGCGCGGCGATAATGGACGCGGCAAGTTCAGGTACCGAAGTTCCTATGGCGACCATAGTTACCGCGATTACACCTTCTGGGAATGTCCAGCCTAAGCGCAATGTCGGTCGCTCCACTAACCAAGAATTCAGAACCACCCCAAAGCATCGCGCCACCCAATGTCAAAAAAACGATGATCTTCCACCACGTGGATTCTGATAATTCTTCCTCAATGTGGGTTGCGGCGGGACTTCTGCGCGCTCTACGTATAAGAAGTATTAAAAAAATCGAAAGCAGAGACCAATAGAATAATTCCCTCCCACAACACAATATCTTCATTCCACCAGAGCATTATATATAGGACGGTGCTAAAAAGCATCATCCATGGCCAGTTGAACCTTATAAAGTCATTATCTACGGCAAGGGGAGCAATTATAGCCGTTAGTCCCAGCACCAATCCTATATTTGCTATGTTACTGCCTATAACGTTTCCCAACGCAATACCGCTCGAGTTGTTGAGCGCCGCCTGCACGCTTACCAGTAATTCTGGAGCGCTGGTAGCAAATGAGACTACGGTCAGTCCTATGATCATGCGGGAAAGTTTCAGTTTGAGAGAAAGCCCCACGGAAGACCGTACCAAAAACTCTCCGCCGGCCACGAGAAGTACAAATCCCAATAGAAGGTAAAATAGACTTGATGCCATAAAAAATTGCGTAGATCCAGCAAAAGTACATTTATTCCCAAACTGGTGCAGAAATTATTTTTAAATAGCCTTTCAATTGAAACATTCTTATATAGTTGCAATTGTAAAATAATGGAGACGCTATTGGTTGTGGGTTGTAGTGGTGGCAAGAACGTCTGGACTCAATTGCTATTGATGTTCTCTCAAATTAGTTTGAATCTGCATACTACATTCCCATTTATTATTTCTTAACTCTTAATAGGTTAATGAGTCCCATTTATTGATATTTGTGGAAATATTAAAAAACTCTCTGATGAAATTCTTTATTGACACTGCAAACCTCGACCAGATTGCTGAAGCCCAAGACCTGGGAGTACTGGATGGCGTTACCACTAATCCTTCACTTATGGCAAAAGAAGGAATTACCGGCGCACAGAACATCCTGGACCACTATAAAAAAATATGCGATCTCGTGGACGGTCATGTAAGTGCAGAGGTCATTGCTACAGATTTTGAAGGAATGAAACGGGAAGGAGAGAAGCTCGCGGCACTCAACGATCAGATCGTGGTAAAATTACCGATGATAAAAGATGGAATCAAGGCCTGTAAATATTTTAGTTCGCAGGGCGTGAAGACTAATGTTACCCTAGTTTTCAGTGCGGGACAATCCATTCTTGCGGCAAAGGCAGGTGCGACCTATGTTTCACCTTTCATAGGACGGCTGGACGACATCAGTACCGATGGACTGAATCTAATTGCAGAAATACGCCAGATCTATGACAATTATGATTTTGATACCCAGATACTGGCGGCTTCCGTGCGACATACCATGCATGTCATAGATTGCGCAAAAATAGGAGCAGACGTCATGACCGGGCCACTATCTTCTATTGAAGGGTTGTTGAAACATCCACTTACGGATATAGGACTTGCTAAATTTCTTTCAGATCACAAAAAGGGAAACTAGAAAACTCTTTGGTTACTATTAAAAATCCATTCGGTTCTTTGAGCTGGATGGATTTTTGCTTTCGCGAAAGCTGACTCCTTCAATCCTTTTCTACAAAGCAAGAACATCTATCTATTCAAATAACCTAACAAGGTCGTCTCGATCTTGTAGTGGAATATATTGATACTGGGGTCAAGAATGGTAAGATCCTTATCGATAAGAATGGTGCGGTTTTCACCCATTTCTAGATTGGGAATGATCTCATTCAGGTTTTTGAGCTGAAACTCATTCTTGGGATCAAACATGTACTTAGCGTTCAGCTTTTTGAAGTTGCTTGAAGAAGCTAGGTCTGTATTAATGCCTATAAAATCAATATTGGGATATTTGACCTTGAGCTCGCGCACCATTTTATGCACGCGTACTGCATAATCGGCACTTTCTTGTGACCAAAAGTAAAGTGCGGTAAGTTTATTAATTCTATTTTCTAACTTGATTATAGAGTCGTTGGTACCCACAAGGGTAAAATTGTAGATCTTATTACCTGGATCCAGCTCCTTATAGTTTTCTGCCAGCTCCCGAACCTTTTGGTTGAGTTGGGGATTTTTTGAAATTTTAAGGAAATCTTCAATAAGTACGTTGATCTCTGTATAGTTCTTTCTCGTCCGTATAAAATTTCTGACCTCGCTGCCTGCAAAAATTTCCTTGGCTGCGGGTTCTGTAAACAGGCTGTCTATAATATGAAGCTTTTCCTTACGGTACGCCAGGCTGTTGCGGTCTTGGATAAAGTCGGTACCATATTTTTTTGCGATCTTGCCTAGGGCAATATTGGAGACCAGTGCACTTGCATACGTGCGAAATGAAAAATCGTTGAGCAGTTCATTCTGGTTGAGGTCGATGGTTTTGCGGTGGGCGTAGAATGAGGAGGGCAGCTTATCTGCATCGAGAAGATTGTTCCTCCCATAATGGCTGATGGGGTATTGTTCCATGCGGGACGCGCTGCTTATTTTAAAGGTCAATCTGGTATTTGCAACAAAATCCTCATGAAACTTCATCTTTTTTGCGGCCATCTCAAGGTCTTTGATCCTGGCGCGCTCAATGCTATCGATAATCTCGGCAAACCTCGCCGGTTCCACCTTGTAATTGCTCAGTAGATCCCTGTTCTGCCGCTCGATCTTGATGAACTGATCTACCAGATAATTATTTTCCTTGGCTCTATCTCCATTAAATGCAAGGGACTCATCAAAGGCTTTTGTGTTGATCCTCAGGCTGATGCTGTCACCCTCGGCGATAAAAATGGTCTGATATTCCGTGGGATGGGCAAATTTTATGAAACCCGTTGTGAAGCTGTCGTAGCTGGCTATAAATTGGTTATACTCGTTAAGTGGAATGGTATCATTGATTCCCTCGCTGGTCGTAAGGACAACGTACGGGACATTGGGATTGATGATCTTTCCGGTGATATAGGTTCTACCTATCTTGTCATCTTCACAACTACATATAATACACGCAGATAGAATTAGAATCGTGTATAAAATAGTGTGGTTTAGCTTTCGCGAAAGCGAGACAGCACATATCATATTGAAACTGGTAAATACATTCTACAAAAAAACCGCTTTAATTGCCTATTACAGTTAATGGGCTGTTAAATTCATGGGTGCAGGAACTGCGTAAACTAAAGGGATTGAGTATTTTTGCAGCCTTAAAAAAAATAGGACATGCTTACGGTTTCAAATCTTTCAGTACAATTTGGTAAACGCATACTTTTTGACGAGGTAAACGCAAAATTTGGCGGTAGTAACTGCTACGGTATCATTGGTGCAAATGGTGCCGGTAAATCCACCTTCCTTAAAATGATTACTGGGCAGATGGATCCCACGAGCGGTCACGTCCATCTAGAGTCGGGCAAGCGATTATCCGTACTGGAGCAGAATCACAATGCCTATGATGAGAATACCGTCCTTGAAACCGTAATGATGGGAAACAAGCCGTTGTTCAAGATCAAGACCGAGATCGAGGCACTCTATGCCGATTACAGCGAGGAGAATGCAGAAAAGATAGGAGAGCTTCAGGTAAAATTTGATGAAATGGATGGCTGGAACGCAGAGAGCAGTGCCGCATCACTACTTTCCAACCTGGGAATAGGCGAGGAATACCACCAGACGCTCATGGGAGATATGGACAGCAAGCTCAAGGTGCGCGTCCTGCTGACCCAGGCACTATTCGGCACTCCGGACTTTCTGGTGATGGATGAGCCTACCAACGATCTGGATTATGAAACGATCTCCTGGTTGGAGAACTTTCTTGCCAATTATGAGAAAACGGTAATCGTGGTCTCGCACGACCGTCACTTTTTAGATGCGGTCTGCACGCACATAGCCGATATTGATTTTGGGAAGATCAACCAGTACAGTGGTAACTACACCTTCTGGTATGAGTCGTCCCAACTTGCAGCGCGCCAGCGCCAGCAGGCCAACAAAAAGGCCGAGGACAAGAAAAAGGAACTCCAGGAATTCATTGCCCGCTTTAGTGCAAACGTGGCAAAATCCAAGCAAGCGACATCGCGCAAGAAGATGATCGAGAAGCTGGATATTTCTGAGATCAAACCATCTTCACGACGCTATCCCGCCATTATTTTTGAGCGTGACCGTGAAGCCGGCGACCAAATATTAAATGTGGAGAAACTTGCGGGAAGCATCGATGGAGAAGTCCTGTTCAAGGACATCAACATCAACCTTGCAAAGGGAGATAAAGTCGTGGTCTTTTCCCGTGATAGCCGTGCGACGAGTTTATTCTATGAAATATTGAACGATCGCGCCACAGCAGACGCCGGAAAATTTGACTGGGGAATCACCACCATACAAAGTTATCTTCCCGTTGATAATCAAGAGTTCTTTGATGTAGATCTGGATCTTGTGGACTGGTTGCGACAGTATGCGCAGACTGAGGAAGAACGTGAGGAGGTCCACCTGCGCGGTTTCTTGGGCAAGATGATCTTCTCTGGAGAAGAGGCGCTCAAAAGTGCACGGGTATTGTCTGGAGGTGAGAAGGTACGCTGCATGCTTTCACGCATGATGATGAAGCGCGCCAATGTCCTCATTGTTGACGAGCCCACAAACCACCTCGACCTAGAATCGATCCAGGCGTTGAACAACAGCTTGAAGAACTTTAAGGGAACGGTCATGTTAACCACCCACGATCACCAGTTTGCACAGACCGTCGGTAATCGGGTTATTGAACTGACTCCCAACGGTGTCATCGATCGTTACACCACCTTTGAGGAGTATATGGACGATAAGAAGATTAAAGAATTGAGGGATAAGATGTATAGTAAATAGTAGTTTGTTTATACCGCTTTCCTGCCCGTCGTGCCTCTGGCAGGCAGGCGCGAAAGCGGAACACTTTAAACACTCCTATAAATCATTGAATCTATTGAAACTAACCGTTTCAGCTAATCCTTATATTTGATCACATGAAATTTGACTTACTTAAAACTGACGATCAAAGCCAAGCAAGAGCTGGACTCGTGCATACCGATCATGGAGTTATAGAAACTCCCATCTTTATGCCCGTGGGAACGGTGGGAACGGTAAAGGGAGTCCACCAGCGCGAGTTGAAGGATGAGATCAATCCCGATATCATACTTTCAAATACCTACCACCTTTATCTGCGACCGGGAACGGAGATTCTTGAAAAGGCCGGTGGATTGCACAAGTTTATGAATTGGGACAAGCCTATTCTTACCGACTCGGGTGGATATCAAGTATATTCACTGAGTGCAAATCGCAAGATCAAGGAAGAAGGTGTCAAGTTTAAATCCCACATCGATGGATCGTACCACACTTTTACTCCTGAGAGGGCAATGGATATCCAGCGCAGCATAGGAGCAGATATTATCATGGCCTTTGATGAATGTACGCCCTATCCCTGTGATTATAATTATGCACGACGCAGCATGCACATGACCCACCGCTGGCTGAAAAGATGCATTACCCATTTCGACAACACGCCAGATAGGTACGGTTTTAACCAGACCCTATTTCCCATAGTCCAGGGAAGTACCTATAAAGACCTGAGAGAACAAAGTGCCGAGTTTATCGCAGGTACAGACCAGCACGCAAATGCCATAGGCGGCTTGAGCGTGGGAGAACCTGCTGAGGAAATGTACGCCATGACCGATGTGGTGACGGCTATACTACCTAAGGATAAACCACGTTATCTCATGGGCGTGGGAACACCCATCAATTTGCTGGAAAATGTGGCACTGGGTGTGGATATGTTTGATTGTGTGATGCCCACGCGCAATGGTCGCAATGGAATGATCTTTACCGCAAACGGCACGATGAATCTGAAGAACAAAAAATGGGAGGCAGATTTTAGCCCACTTGATGAAGGAGCCTACGCCTGGGTGGATACCGAGTACTCAAAAGCTTATGTAAGACATTTATTTAGTGTCAATGAAATGCTGGGCAGACAAATTTGTACCATTCATAATCTAGCCTTTTATCTTTGGTTGATGAGAGAGGCAAGAAAACATATAATTGCAGGAGATTTTAGAACCTGGAAAGACCGCATGGTTAAACAAATGGATAACAGATTATAAGAACCACGTGTGGTTCAATATCGCAATAGCTAATCTTGAAAACCTTCTAAAATTTAGTGTTTAAAGATTGAATATTAAAAAATTAAATAAACAACTCAAATAATAATACTAATAACTGATACACTACTAACTAATAACTGCCTAAGTGTTCAACATACTTGATAAATATATATTAAAGCGATATCTAGGATCATTTTTCCTACTGCTCCTGCTGTTTTTACCTATTATGATCACGGTACACATCGCCGAGAAAATAGGTAAGATATTGAGCAAGGACGTCCCGCTCGGCGAGGTGTTGATGTATTTATTGGATTTCACCGTGTATTTTTCAAATTTCCTGTTTCCCTTGTTTTTGTTTATTTCCACGATGTTTTTCACGTCAAAGTTGGCTAACAATACCGAGGTGATTGCATTTTTGAGTTCGGGAGTTTCATTCAATAGGTTTTTGAGGCCGTATATTCTCGGAGCCACCATTGTCTGCGTGCTGGCGCTTATTTTTAATTCGATTTTTGTACCCACGAGCGCGACGGGATTCAATGAATTTCAGGCAAAATACTTTAATAAGGGAAGTACATTTGAGACCACAAATGTCTTTAGGGAGATCGATGATGATGTCTTTGTTTATGTGAGCAACTACCAGCCCAGTCAGAAACGCGGTTTTGACTTTACACTGGAACAATTTGAAGGTAATGATCTCAAGACCAAGATTTATGCCCGCCGTATAACCTACAAGGACAGTTTTTATACCTTAACGGGCTATAAAAAGCGCACCATTCTCGAGAATAGCGAGATCATAGAAGAGGAACGGTCCAAGGATACGGTCTTCAATTTTGATATAGAAGAACTGACTCCATTGCAATACGTCGCAGAAACCCTCCAGTTTACTGAGCTCAACAAGTTTATTGAAAACGAGGAGAAGCGTGGAAATGCAAAAATGAACACTTACTACGTAGAGAAGTACAAACGCACTTCCATACCGGTAAGTGCCTTTATTTTCACGCTCATTGCGGTGGCCGTTTCCTCGGTTAAAAAGCGAGGTGGAATGGGAATGAATCTGGCGATAGGGATTATAATTGCGATGTCCTACATGTTTCTTGATAAGGTTTTTAACACCATTGCCGAGAAAAGTTCCTTCAACCCGTGGATCGCCGTGTGGTTCCCAAATATACTTTTTGGGATCGTGGCATTATTTCTTTTGCGCAATGCGAGACGATAAACTGGTCAATTACCTTCACCTGCACCTTATCGTATTTATCTGGGGCTTTACGGCAGTTCTGGGTGCGATGATCAGTATAGAATCCATACCACTGGTCTGGTGGCGCATGTTGCTGGCAGTTGGGATGATCTTCCTGTACATGAAGTTTACCTCAAAAACTTTTCAATGGAAGGGAACGGATAAGCTTTCGCGAAAGCGTCTCCTCTCAATAATCCTTGCCGGCTGTGTAATAGCACTGCACTGGGTCACCTTCTTTGGAGCAATTAAAGCTTCCAATGTATCGGTAACCCTTGCGATGATGAGTACGGGAGCATTTTTCACCTCCTTGTTGGAACCGCTGTTTACCAAAAAGAAATTTGTCTGGTACGAGAGCCTCTTCGGTATTGCGATCATAGGCGCACTGTATTACATCTTTAACGTCGAGTCAGAATATGTGCTGGGAATGGTATTGGGACTGACCAGTGCCTTATTGAGTGCGACATTCTCGATCATGAACGTGCAGTTTGCCAAGGATCACCTGCCGTCCACCATTTCATTTTACGAACTATTGAGTGGTGTTGCCCTGCTCAGTATCTTTTTTATCATCTTCCCGGCAGACTTTGTCATGCCGTGGGAACTCACCTCCATGGACTGGCTGTGGATGTTTATCTTATCTTCCGTTTGTACGGCCTACGCATTTATAGTAGGAGTGAAGGTCATGAAATATTTGAGTGCCTATACGGTCATGCTCACCACAAACCTGGAACCGGTTTACGGCATCGTCCTCGCCTTTGCCATCCTGGGAAACAGTGAAGAAATGACCACCGAATTCTACTTAGGTGCCGCGGTGATATTATTGTGATTATTACTAATGGCGTTATAAAGACGAAGTTTAAGAAGAAGGTGCCAGCTACGAAAATTCTAGAGTAAAATTCAATTTATAATTAGTTTGAATATCGAATATCGAATATCGAATATCGAATATCGAATATCGAATATGGAATATTGAATATTGAATATGGAATATGGAAATTTTGATTTGTGGTGGGATCAATTATTATTCAACCCAGAAGTTGCATTTGTCAGTTGAATCTTGCAGGTAAAAACAATACGATTCAAGAAATTTATTTGAAAAGTAGAGTATCAAAATGATTATTAAAATGCAATTGAATTTTCAATTTCGAATTCATCTTCAAACTCTATTCCCCCCATCATCCATCCCTCCATCCTTATAAGGACTGGGCAAACTCAATTTAAAGACCACCGCAAGAATGCGCGTTGCAATTACGGTAACCGCAGATATGGGAAATACTAATTCTTCCGGAAGACCTAATCTTTTCAATAAAAAATAGGTAAACCCACCCAGTAAACAGGCGGTGGCGTAAATGTTCTTTCTGAATACGACGGGAATCTCATTGACTAATATATCCCTTAAAACGCCACCAAAAACTGCCGTAACACAACCTAGAGTGATACAGATCAATGGATGCAGACCCGCGATGATTCCCATTTCCAGTCCCACGACGGTATAAAGTCCTATTCCTATGGCGTCAAATAAGAACAGGGTTTTTCTTAATTTCAGAAGGAAGCCTCTAAAAATAAAGGTAACAACCACGCAAATCAATATGGTATAGACCAGATTCATGTTAGTCATCCACGATACGGGATGGATACCTATTAAAATATCGCGCAATGTTCCTCCACCAGCGGCAGTTACAAAAGCGATGATCACAATCCCAAACGGATCCAGTTTTTTATTGAACGCCGCAAGTGCTCCTGATATGGCAAATGCAATCGTTCCCAAAATATCTATTACCTGTATAAATGTCATTATCTTCCCTGGGTTAGGTAGCTGTAATCCTTGAGAATGGTGCGTACAAAGATCGCGTCTCTTAGATCAGATTTAATGTTCAGAAGCTGCTCGATTTTATTCCGCAGTTCGTTGAGGGTCTGATAGTCGCGACTTTCACCCGCCAGTCGGTAGATTTCCTTGATCTCGTTGATTTCCTGATCGTTGAATTGGTTCACCATCATAAATTGGGGATCATAACTTTCTTCCACTTCTTCTAGGATGGTGTGGGAGACTTTGGTCTTTTTTCTGGAATCGATCACGATCGTGTTTGCTGCCGAGTCGCCCAGACGTTGATTTTTATCGGTAAAGATGATGGACAGTATTCCCGCGCCTCCCGTGGTGGCCCATATATCGATCAATCGCAGGATCCAGGTAATGAGAAAATCGGACCAGCGCGCCGGTGAGCCGTCTATTTTTACCACTTTCATCTTCATGATGAATTTGCCCGGCGTCCGTCCATTAAATATAATATTGAACAACAAGCTATAAAATACCACGGGCAACATAAGAAACTCACTCAGTCCAAAAACCGTATTGCGATCCCATAGTTCCTTCATCCCCAATCCTATATATTCTATGATGATCAAGTATAGGATAATGATAACCAGATCGATCAAAAATGCAACGATGCGATAGCCCAGGCTCGCAACGGAATAATTGATATTTACGTTCTGTGCCGTATGTATGGAAGTGTTGGACATGCTGGAATAAGTTTTATCTTAGCAAAAAAAAAGGGTTCATGCGCGAGGCTGCATTTGTGAGGCAAAATAAGGAAAAATGGATGGCTTTTGAAAAAGCCATGGATTCAAATTCAAAAATAAATCCGGATCAACTGGCAGATCTTTACATCCAGCTTACTAACGACCTGTCCTATGCGCAGACCTACTTTAGCGAAAGCAAAACTTTACAATATTTGAACTCCCTCGCGAGCCAGGCACACCAGAAGATCTATACCAATAAAAAAGAGTCGGGCAACCGCTTTATCAGTTTTTGGGCGCGGGAATTCCCGCTATTTTTTGCAGACCACCAGAAGACCTTGCTCTACGCATTTATGATCTTTATGGTCGCCGTGGGCGTGGGGACGATAAGCAGTCTTTATGACGACTCGTTTGTGCGGTTGATCCTTTCCGACAGTTATGTGAACGAGACCATGCAAAATATACGGGACGGCAATCCCGCGGGAATCTACCAGCAGGACGGTGCACTGGGCATGTTCCTGTGGATTACAAAAAATAACATCCAGGTAGGAATGCTCTGTTTTGCGGCAGGATTGCTTACTTCCATAGCATCGGGCTACATACTATTTAGCAACGGCATTATGGTGGGCGCATTCTTTACCATGTTCTACAAGGCAGATGTTGCGGTGGAGGCCTGGAGCGTGATCATGCTGCACGGTACGATCGAGCTTTCCATCATCGTGATCTGCGGTGCTGCGGGAATGGTCATGGGCAACGCGATTTTATTTCCC
Organism: uncultured Flavobacteriaceae bacterium; assembly: GCA_963836885.1. Classification (GTDB taxonomy): domain Bacteria; phylum Bacteroidota; class Bacteroidia; order Flavobacteriales; family Flavobacteriaceae; genus Nonlabens. Next base: position 56,590 of record CAWILF010000025.1, read on the forward strand.
AAGACCTATTCACGTCGCGTCTCCTTTGTACAGGGCGCAAAAAAAGGTCTCAAGATTCTCGTGAGCACGCTGCCACTGTTTGTGGTCGCTGGCTTTATTGAGGGATTTGTGACGCGATACGCCTTTATGCCGGGAATAGTTAAATACGGCATTCTATTGGCCAGCGCGTTTATAATTTTGGGCTATTATGTATTCTTGCCACGTTATATGAAGAAGATTTATGGATAAATATGTAGAACCCAGATTGCGTCGGGATTTTGGCGCGATCATGTCGGCCTATTTTGATTTTTTAAAGGGTAATATGAAGGCGCTTTTCAACGCATTTGTAGCCTATAACGGGATTTTTGTAATTTTCTTCCTCATCGGTTCCTACCTTATCGTTACTGGGGTCGTGCAGGTTATCATTGCCCAGAACAACTGGGTCACCGGTGATAATAGTGGCTATGAAACTGGAGGGCTGCTGGCAGGTGCCGGACTGATTTTGCTCATAATCATATTCTTGGTCAGCGCACTGCTCAACTATGGTATTGCAAGTTCCTATGTGAGTCTTTATGAACATAAAAAAGTCAATAACCTGGACAGGAAAGAGGTTTGGAACTTGGCCAAAACTAAATTTGGAGGACTCATTCTTTTTGCCATTGCGGCGGTAATTTTATACCTGGTCTATTTTGCCGTTCAGTTGATGCTTGCCTTTATTCCGATTCTCGGGTCGTTGATCGCGATTGCGATAGGAATGGCGTTCAATGCCTGGCTCAGCCTTACCGTTTTCAGCTACGTCCACAAGGGCGAGGGCGTCTTTACCGCATTTGGTGAGGCGTGGACCTTGCTCTTCAGCGGTTTTTGGAAGGCGATAGGTGTGAACTTGGTCTTGGGGATTATCATACAGGTGGTGATTACCGCGCTCAACATCCTGCCCGCTGTTCTTGTGGGAGTTTATTTGTACCATACCATTGATGAAGGGAACGGGCTGCAGGATGATGTTTTTGGCCAGATATTGATCGTTGTGATGCTTACATTATTCTGCATCGCATTTATGTTTGCACAGATCCTGTCGCAGTCGGTCAATGCATTTCTCTATTTTAACCTGCACGAGACCAAGTATAATGAATACCTGCGTTCACGCATTGAAAAACTGGGGAGTACGGTATGAGGATTTGGTTGTTTGTTATAGGTGTTTTTCTTGGTTCCGCTTTCGCGAAAGCGCAATCCATAGAAGACCTCCTGCCAGTAATAGAAGAACGTGACCGCACGATCAATGACACGCTGGGCCGTGAATATGACGACCGTACAGTGGAGGTGGACTATCTGGAAAACGACCTGCGCGAGGTCTATACGGGTAGTGATTTTGTATATCTGGAAATCGAGGACGAGTCGGAAAATTTCTTATCGGGATTCTTCAATGGTATTTTTGAATTTATCAGACGGGTTTTTGGTGTAGATGTGAGTCCGTTCTGGGCAGCCTTTATCAAGTATCTGGTCATTGCGATCATTGCGGGTTTTGCCATCTATTTCTTGATACGGTTGCTGGGCAACGAGACTGCCAGTGCTATCGTGGGACGCAGTAGTCGCAATAGGAGTGAAGTGAAGATCGCGGACACGCACATAGAACAGATAGACCTGGATGCACTAATCAGGGAACAGATTGCATCGGGAAATTACCGGGCGGCGATCAGATACATGTACCTCAATTGCCTCAAGATGTTGAGTGCCACGGGTAAGATAGACTGGAACTATCAAAAAACAAATGCCGATTATTACCGAGAACTGAAGGATGAGAAGATCAAGGAACAGTTCAGGGAAATCTCCTATTTGTACGACCACATCTGGTACGGTGAGTTTATACTGGATGAGGGTAAATTTAATGAGGCCGCAAAGGTTTTTGAACCCTTAAACCCTGCACCATGATAGATAAAAGGTCTAAAATAATCCTCTATTTCCTGCTTGCGGCGGTGGTGCTTCTTTTTATCGTGGAGAGCAGCAGGCCAAGACCTGTGGAATGGACGATGAGCTTTACCAGCGGTGACAAGATACCTTATGGATGCTTTGTGCTTTACGATCAACTGGACGAGCTTTTCCCAGGTCAGTCCATTGAATCCATCGATCAGGTTCCCGTTGACTTTTTGCTGGCACATGAGGAGCTGGATAATGCCAATTATATCTTCATAAATAATGGCCTCGGCTTTGACAAAGTGGAGACGGAGTACCTCATGGAATTTGCATCCAGGGGAAACAAGGTATTTATTTCCAGTTACACGGCCTACGGCGCACTGGCCGATACACTGGGGCTGGAGGTCAACTCTGGCTATAATTATGACTTTGAGGAAGGGGACACGACACGTACGAGACTTTCCAACAACAGCTTTAAAAAACAACGGTATATATATGATCGTGGTGCTGCCTACAGGTATTTTGAAGTTTATGATACCTTAAAAACCAAGGTGCTGGGCGAGATCCTGCCTTTTAATAAATCCTATAATGCGGTTGAAGGCTTTCTGCTCAGTGATGATGAAGCTGACGATGGGATAGAAGAAAGTTATCGAGAAGAATTGAATGAAGAGTTGGAGGAGGAAGACCTCACGGCCAAGATCCCCCAGGTCAACTTTGTCGAAGTAAAGGTAGGCGAGGGCGCGATCTATTACAACCTCAACCCCATCGCGTTTACTAATTATTACATGCTCAAGGATGGAATGCCCGCGTACGCCAGCGAGGTTTTTTCCTATCTCAACGACGGCCCGGTATATTTTGATGATTATGGGAAGTCGGGCCGCAAGGTGATCGAGTCGCCCCTGAGGTTTATACTATCGCAACCCACCCTGAGATGGGCCTATTACATCGCCATACTTGCCGTGCTGCTCTATATGATCTTTGTGAGCAAGCGACGCCAGCGCATCATTCCCATTGTTGAACCGCCCAAAAATGACACGGTAGATTTTACCAAAACTATAGGCAGCCTTTACTATGAGGGTCGGGACTACAGCAGCATTATTAATAAGAAAATCGCCTACTTTCTAGAAAAGGTGCGCGCCAACTATTACTTGAACACTGAAAAGATCGATCAGGATTTCATCAAACGACTTTCAACAAAGTCTGGTAGATCGATGCAACAGACCGAAGATCTGGTAAACTTTATCTCCCGACTGCGCTCAAAACCCATGCACAACGAGAACGAACTCAAACAACTCAATAAAAAGATAGACCTCTTTTTCAATAATAAATAACTATGGATCCAGAACAAGAAAAGAATACTTCAGATACTAATAACACCAACGATCAACAGGATAATCTGAACAGACCCGCTCAAGAACAATTTGTCCATAAAGCTCAGGGCGAAAACGAGTCGCAAACAGCATCTATCGATCTGGAAAAGTCTCTGGAACAAGTAAAAAGCCCAACGACGGAAGATAACCCGCCACACGCAGAATTGTCCCAATCCTCCAGTGCGCTGAAATTTGACAATCGCATAGATCTTGGAAACCTTTCTGAGGCGGTCAGAAAGATCAAGACCGAAATGAGAAAGGTAATCGTGGGCCAGGAAGAAATGATCGATCTATTGATCGTTTCCATTCTTGCAAACGGCCATAGTCTGATAGAAGGAGTTCCCGGAGTGGCAAAAACGGTGACGGCAAAACTGCTCGCCATGACCATGCAGATAGACTTTTCAAGAATTCAGTTCACTCCAGACTTGATGCCCAGTGATATTTTGGGAACTTCGGTTTTTTCCATGAAGAACAATGAGTTTGAGTTTAAGCCTGGACCTATTTTTAGCAACTTGATCCTTATCGATGAGATCAACCGCGCACCCGCAAAAACACAGGCAGCACTTTTTGAGGCAATGGCAGAGCGACAGATCACCATCGACGGGAAAGAATACCAGTTGGAAGCGCCGTTCTTGGTTTTTGCCACACAAAATCCCATTGAGCAGGAAGGAACCTACAGACTTCCAGAAGCACAGCTAGATCGATTTCTATTTAAAATCCAAGTAGAATACCCCAATCTTGATGAAGAAGTATTGATCCTGGAAGGAAACCACCACAGACAGGACAATAATCCAGAGTCATTGATAGAACCGGTAATGAATGCGACTCAGATTGTAGAACATCAGGCGACGGTCAAGAAAATTGTGGTGGAGGATAATATTATTAAATACATCGCGCAGATCGTTTTAAATACGCGAACTAATCCCAACCTATACCTGGGCGCATCACCGCGAGCGAGTATTGCCATAATGAACGGCTCCAAAGCCTACGCAGCGATCATGGGACGGGATTTTGTCACTCCAGATGATGTTAAATATATAAGTAATGCCGTTTTGAGACATCGTGTCATCCTAACTCCAGAACGTGAAATGGAAGGATTCACGCCCGACCGCGTTGTCACCCAGATCCTAGAAACCATCGAGATCCCTAGATAGTGAAGCGATTTTATAAAAGTCTTTATTTTACCCAGCGTTTTTTTATGGCGCTCATTGCGATTGTCGTGATGTTCTTGGTTGCTTTTCAGTTTCCCAGGATTTTCGGCTATCTGCAATTTGCTTTTTATCTGTTGCTCATTCTTTGGTTGATCGATGTTATTTTACTGTATAGGGTAAAAAATGGAGTAGAGGCAGGCAGGGAATTGCCCGATAAGCTTTCAAATGGCGATGAAAACCCTATAACAATATCCGTTAGAAATAAGTACGCATTTCCCGTTGAGGTTTCTATTATTGATGAACTTCCCATACAGTTTCAGAAAAGGGATTTTGAAATCGAGTCGCAACTGTCCGCTCATCAAAAAAAGGAATTTTTATACACCTTACGTCCCGTGGAACGCGGAGAATATCACTATGGTTCGCTCAATATTTATGTGAGTTCGGTTCTGGGGTTGGTACAAAGAAAATATCTTTTTGACGAGGCTGACATGACGCCTACCTATCCGTCATTTTTGCAAATGCGAAAGTATGAACTCATGGCCTTTACCAACAGATTGCGGGATTATGGAATGAAAAAAATACGGCGTCTGGGCCACACGATGGAATTTGAACAGATCAAGGAATACGTGCTGGGTGATGATGTGCGCAACATGAATTGGAAAGCAACCGCAAAGCGCAACCAATTAATGATCAATCAGTTTCAGGACGAGAAGTCCCAGCCTGTATATTCCGTGATTGACAAGGGAAGAGTCATGCAAATGCCTTTTGAAGAACTCAAATTACTGGATTATGCGATAAATGCAACCTTGGTGATTTCAAATATCGCTTTGAAAAAAGGAGATAAAGCAGGAATGTTCAGTTTTTCCGATACCATTCAAAATCAGGTGATGGCTCAAAAGAGATCTTCACAAATGAATCTTATTCTAGAAACGCTCTATAATCTGGATACCGACTTTAAGGAAAGTGATTTTTCTAGGTTATACATAGATATCAAGCGTAAAATCACGCAACGCAGTTTACTTCTTTTGTACACCAATTTTGAAACCTTGGACGCGCTGCACCGCCAATTGCCCTATTTACAGGCAATTGCAAAAAACCATTTGCTTGTAGTCATATTCTTTGAAAATACCGAGCTCAAAAAAATGGCCGATGAGCCAGCCAGTTCTACTTTAGAGATTTTTGAACGCACGATCGCAGAGAAATTTGTTTATGAGAAAAAACTGATCGTGAACGAACTCAATAAATATGGTATTCAAACCATCCTTACCGAGCCACAACAGCTTACTGTAAACACGATCAATAAATATTTGGAGATCAAGGCTAGGGGATTGCTTTAATAATTCTTGCTTATATTTAAAGTATGAAACGCATTTATTTTATTAATGACTGGTACGGTAAGTTGCCGTGGTATTATAAGGGTTTTATTTATTTGCCGGTATTCCTATTATACAGTTTACCGCATAAATTTGTAGAAAACTCATTACCCTATAAAGCCTCCATGATTTTATTGGGATTATTATGTCTTGCTGGCTTAATCTTTCAAATCTTTCAGGCAGTTTGTAAAAACGCTTTTATCTATCGTTCTACTAATCAATTTGAAATACGCCTTAAAGGCGTAAAGACTCAAATAGACTCAAAATTTATTTCTGAGGTTTCTTTTGATGAAGATCAATCAACTTGCAGATAAGAAGAATTAACGAGTGGATACATTTGACCTGAGCCCATTCAGGAAAAAAGATCAGGAGAAATTATTGAGGTTGTTGAAGGACTTTATGAATGAAGGTGTGGAGATAGGTCATGAGGCGATTGTGGCTATGAGATAATCTATTATATCTACCTAAGTCAATATGGAACGCATAGTGAAAATCTGGAAACTCACTGATTCAAAGTCAAACAAATTGATTCTAATCAGGGATCAATCAATTTATATCGGTAATCCCAATCAAGAGGATTTGAATAAGCTTAGTTCAACTTCAACGGATTTTGAGTTTGTAAACCAATTATTTAGTATTCCTTATTCATACATTAAAAGTGTTGAAAACCAAGTGGGAAATAGGGAGTTAAATATTTTTTATGGAAGGAATTCAGAAGAAAAGATAATTGCGGAACGCGAAGAAATAAAAAATGAAATTTTTGACTATCTGAGACTAGATCTTAAAAATTTTAATTATTCATCCCAACTTCCCACTGTCTTGAACTATGCCAAAGCTCAGTTTTTTGCATTTTTCATTGTAACGGCTATATTTATTTGGTCACTATATTTAGCTGTTCAAATTGAAAGTGAAACTGACTTTAAAAATGAAAGTTTAAGAACTGGTATTTATGGATTGGTATTTATTATAGCTAACGTAGGTGTTACTAAAATTATTCTAGGTTATACAGTGCTATTGGCAATTACTTTAATAGCCCTGGCACGGAGAATAAAATCAAGAACTGTCATTCAATTTTTAAAACGTAGGAAATGATACTACAAGTCTAATTTTAATAGGGATAATAATTAAAATTCATATCGGATTGGAATATAAAATCCCAAAATCAAAATTACTTTCGTAATCAGTCGTAATGCGGTTAGGTGGTAATATAGTCCGCTTTCGCGAAAGCGGAACTCCTAAAAAAATTCATACCTAAACCAATGCGTGACTATCCATACATTATTAAAACACGATCAGAATCAAAAAAAATGTAGAGAATCATTTCTCTGCTTTTGAATTTAAATAATTGCATTTACTAATCCTGCAGCGCAAAAACACATTTCAAAAGATCTGTTGATCTAGCTGCAACATTCTCGCGTATTTGAACTTCTTCCTGAGCGATCATTTTAAACACACCTTCCATCTACAGTCGTAAATTAATTGTGCAGGAGTTTGCCATGTGTTCCTACCTGAAATTTGTAAACTATACGGTCTAGTATTATGTTTGAACTTTTATTTGGCATAAATTCTATATTTACAGAAGAAACGGCGTGAAAGCATTGATAAAAAGATGGAATTATGAAAAGGCTGACTAATTTTTACAAAGCTCCTTTTTTTACCGATAAATTGAACATTTTTTTGGTGTTGTTTTCTGCATTGCTAGCCTTTATTTTTCCTTTAGAACTTTTCATTTTTTCTTATGCTATAATTGGTCCTCTGCATTATATAACTGAAATCAAGTGGTTACATCAGAAAAATTATTTCTTTACTGAAGATCAACGTGTTTGGTTAAGCGCTGGAATTGTAGCTACTCTAGTTATTTTTATTCCAAAAGTTTATTTTAAGCTATATGGAGAGGAAGGTTCACTTTATGATGTATTAAACGTAGTCAACGAGTGGTCTAACAGTGTCATTTTTAGCACACTTCTCTTTGCAGGAGCGTACCAGTTCAGGTTTTCAAAAACTAAATGGATCATGGTAGCCATAATTGCTATTATAGGTTCCATCGGGCTTAAAAATATTGAAAGCTATCAACTGATCATAGGCGTGTTTGTGCCTACAATTATTCATGTTTACTTATTCACTATCATCTTTATGTTGTATGGCGCCAGGCGGTCTCATAGTACTTACGGTTATTTTGCCATAGCTTGTGCTGTTACAGTTCCAGTTGTAATAATAAGTTTAGATTTGACTCGGGATTCTTATTTGTTTGGTAATTGGTGGAAGGAGGTTTACCTCTCAAATAATTTTCATGTAACGCCTGTTTTATTCTCAAAGTTCATGGGCATTTCTGACGGAAATTCGTTCTTTTTTTATGAGTCCATGGAGCTCAAACTTATGATGTTCATTTCTTTTATTTATTGTTATCACTATTTAAATTGGTTTTCAAAAACTACTGTAATTAAATGGCATAAAAACATTAATAGAAGGACGGGTATCGCAATCGTGGCTATATGGATTGTTTCTCTAATTGTTTATTTTTACAGCATTACATGGGGTTTATTGCTCTTCTTGTTCATGGGATTTTTACATGTGATTCTTGAGTTTCCTCTCAATATGTACAGTCTAAGAGAGCTGTTTAAGAATGAGAGTTAGAGTTCTTTTTTTCTATGATCGCTAAAAAATCTAAAGACTCTTGTGTAGGTGCGTCAAAAGAATAACCGTTGCTATCCAGTTCATTAAACAATTTTTGATATTTTGTTTGTAAAATAATTCTATGAATTCTGTTCCCTATTTCATAGGCGTATCGTTGAATACTTAAGGGTAACTTATACAACAAATTAATCCCTAGATTATTTATAGTTCTATTATTACGTGAGGCACTGAGATAATAAGGTTTTAAAAGTTCGAATGGTTTTAAGCCATAAATTTTTGTGGTCTGGTTCTTTATTTTTGTTAGCTCTTGGAATTCAATTAGATTAAATTCCTTTGTGTGCCAGGGGTTTTTTATTTTAGTATGAACGCTGTTAGGCGTGGTTAGGTATAATTTGCCATTCGGTTTTAATAAGCTTAATAGTTGTTCGAGTAGTAGTTTTGGATCTTTTACATGTTCAATAAATTGAAAGCAAATGATGTGATCCATTTGAGGTAAATTATATTCCGTAATTTTTGAGACGCAACTATGTACAAACATGCTGTCAGGAAGTTGAGCTCGAGATTTTTTCAAAGAGTGCCTTGATTTATCTAATAAGAACAGTTGATCCGACCTCTCATATATTTTATCCAGTTTATAGCAATCTCCACATCCTATTTCAAGAACATTTCCATGCACCTCATTTTCAATGAACTCATAAGCTTTTCTAGTACGCACTAACAATGGCTTGTCTGATGCTATTTTACTGGAAGTGATTTCTGTGGAAAAGAACATTAATCTAAGTCAATATTTTGAGACCATGTTTTTCTACGTGATCTTATTTTTTCCAATTTAGACATCCAGTATTCTTTCCGATCTGGAAAACGAGTTACGTGCAGATTCACAAAATCTCTTAATCTTTTTAACTCTCTTGCGCTGTTGTTAATGGCTATTCTGCGGGCAAAACTTGTCGTTACAAATTTACTTTCTAACGCTGCTAACCTTTCAACCACGTACATTTCAGTAAGCTTAACAGCAATTTCTTGTTTACCTAAATCAAAATAAAGCATTCCCATATTGTAAACAGTTTCATCAACACCATATACTTCTGGACTTAGTAGATGGATACTTTTGTTTAATAAAGATAAAGCACCAGTTGAGTCTTCTATTTCAAGAAGGTGCTTTGCTTCTTTGTATAATACTGGTCTTAGGATGTCATTTGCCCATTTACGAGGTATAGCTCTTTGATTTTGGTAGTTTTCTTCTAGAATGGGAAGCAATTCATCCCATAACTTTGAAGTTAATATAATTTTTGAATCTTGTGTTTTATCAGTCCGAACTTTTAAAACAGGTTGTAATATCTCAATCAATCCATACTGAATAAGATAAGATTCAAAGCCCAAATACTCACCTGTTCTTCCCGTATTTGCAAATGCAATAGGTTGATTATTACTATTCTTACTGATTAAGAGAAGTGCAAACAACTCACCTCGTGATAGTTGATCTTTTTTCCATCTAGTAATCACATGGTCTCTTACCACATCGTTTCGATCATCTAATTCCTTAAATCGGTAAGAAAATTCACTCTCAAGAATACCAATATCCCGACCAGGAAAATACTTTACGACCGTACCTTCCCTTTTGATGTACAAAGAGTCGTTATTAAAATGGTTTTCAAGTGCATTAAGGTTGGTTATACGTTTCTCATTTAGATTGATAGGAAATTTTAATTGTCCAGCAGGTCTGGTTATTTCTTTTGGAAGATTCAGAGCCTGGTTTTCATCATGAATTCCTAAATATTTTCTATAATAACCCGGTAATTCAAGCATTTTGAGATCTACTAGCTCAACATCTTTTCTATAATTATACACTTGTTGTAAAAAATTGAGAGATGTGATGAGACCCGTGTCATTAGTAAATAAAATAGTGTTCTCAGGACAGCTATCTAAATAAGCTTTGCTTAACTCCTCTGGTATCTCTAAGGTTATTGCGTCAGGTAGGTTCTGACTCATGATTATTTGAGAATAAAGGGCTGTTATAAGAATTAAGGCATGTTTACATCTCGCTTTCGCGAAAGCGGAATTGAATACAGAAATTATTGTTGATTCAAAAGTTAGTTTTTTGAAGAACATAGTGTTGGAGCTATTCATTGAGTCTTCAAATATAGGGGTGCGTTTCCTTTTTAGTGATCTACACATATTTAAATTTAAAATTCATATCTTTAAAGTCTTAACTAAAAACCAAAAACAATGAAAAATACTGCCATTTATGCGCTCCTATTTTTTGCTTCCATCGGATTTTCTCAAACGCTTAATGAGACTATGGGTACAGGCTCTGGAGTTAGTATTACTACGGGTGACTTTAATACGTTCTATGGAGATAGTACAGGGTCGTTTCTCACATCTGGTTCAAGAAATGTTCTTATAGGTTACGGTGCTGGACGTAGCATGACAACCAAGTGAGCTTAGTTGCCATTGGATATCTTGCAGGTTATTCACATACTTCAGGTTTTGATAATACTTTTATTGGATTATGAAGCTGGTTACTTAAACACAACTGGTGGCGATAATACATTTATAGGTGCAGAAAGTGGAGAGATTAATACTACAGGCTATGACAATACGTTCGTGGGAGAGGAGTCTGGAGCAAATAATACGACTGGTTATGAGAATACTTTTATAGGTGAAGATGCTGGGTTTTCAAATACTACGGGTTATAAACAAACCTTTATAGGAAACGAAGTAGGAATATCATCAGACATAGGATACCGAAACACAGGTGTAGGTAGTGAAGCTATGAGTGATGTGGATGAGGGGCATCACAATACGGGCCTGGGAGACTCTGCTGCGATCGATATAGGTGTTGGTATTTATAATACCATGGTGGGTGCCGCATCTGGTGTTGCTACTGAACACGCAGACTACAATACTTTTATAGGTGCGCAAGCAGGATGGGACAATAACAGAACAAATAGTACTTCCAATGCTAATCATAATACGTATTTAGGTTTTAGTGCTGGTTTTACTAATAGGGAAGGACAGTATAATGTGGGTATAGGTTCTCTCGCAGATTTTGACAACAATAACAGGTCCAATGCCATTTTTATGGGTTATGATATTAACGCAAGTAATGACAATGTAATGGGATTTGGTAACAGAGGTTTCACAGATGGACAATTTGCTGTTACTCTTGGACATGACCATGATACAAGAGGTGATTATTCTATAGCGATGGGTTACCTGGCTAACTTGTCTTCTCTAGCAGATTACTCGGTTGCTATAGGTGATCGGGTTGATATTGAAGAAAATGACGTAGTAGGTATAGGAAGGTCTGTCGATATAGATAATCAGTTTGCGATCGCTATAGGTTCAACAACCATTGCTCAAAATGACGGTGCTATTGTTTTAGGATACAACGCATCATCCACTGATCCTAATTCTTTGTTACCTACTAATAATATTGCCATAGGTGTGGATGCTAATGTGCAAGGACTTAACGCAGTTGCTATAGGTAATGCCGCCACCGCCGTTAATGATAATACCATGGTGCTGGGTGGCGCAACTAATCCGCTAAGTGTTGGAATAGGCACCGATACTCCTAATGCAAATGCTTCACTTGATTTATCTGGTACATCTAAGGGTTTATTATTTAATAGACTGACGACAGCATTAAGAACAACTCTCGCTACAAGTCTTGGGACTGGTGATGAAGGTCTTACCGTTTATGATACCGAGGAAGACGGACTTTACAGCTGGGATGGAACAGAATGGAAAGCTGCCGGTGGAGGAGATACTGCTGCGCTCGAGTCCAGGATTGCCGCATTAGAATCTGCCGCTCTTGGTGGTGCTGGAACAGGAATGACACCACAGGCATTCAATTATCAGTCTGTTATTGCAGATGCCTCTAACAACGCTGTAAGAAATCAATCTGTCGGATTGCGATTAAATATTTTACAGGGTGCATCGACAACAGTTTATTCTGAAACGCACTCAGTAACTACTAATGATAACGGGCTGGTGGCATTAAAGATAGGTGAGGGAACCGTGGTATCAGGAACTTTCAACAATATAGACTGGAGCACTGGTGATTATTCATTGAATATCGAAGCAGACATTACGGGAGGAACGGCCTATCAAACGATCGGAACTTCACAATTAGTAAGTGTTCCCTATGCGCTACATGCCGCGACCGCTGATAGACTTACTAACGCACCAGCCATGGGAAGTTCCATGATTGCACCCAATTCCACATCAGAGATAGAAACATTGAGAGCCGAGGTCGCAAGACTCTCCCAACTTGTAGAACAACTGGCTGCAAGTCGAGATTAACTAACCCTAAATTTTACATTATGTTTTTTGAAAAACTAAGTAAGCGTACTATTTTGGGCTGTTTTCTACTAGCATCATTCTTTACTTCACACGCTCAAAGTATCGAGCGACAAGCGGTGACTTCTGGAAGTTCTACCATTAGTAATGGGTCTATTACCATGAATACGAGTATCGGTGAGATTGCTACCACTACCATAGGTTCCGGAAACCCTACTTTTAGACAGGGAATATTACAAAAGACCTCACTCAAATACATTTATAATGCTGGAAGCTGGTCGCCAGAAAATCCAGTCGGTGCTGCAACTGAAAATGATGTAGTAATTATACAAAATGGTTCAACCACATTAACAGGAGATCTTACCGCATTATATCTGGATGTAGATGCTGGAGCAACTCTGGATTTGAGCACCCATACCGTGAATCTTTATGGAGATTTGACTAATAATGGTTCTTTATTAGGTGGTGAGGCTACCATAAACCACCGCGGTTTTCAAGGAGAACTTAATGGGAATTCATTTATATTATCAACACTTACCAGCAGTAGTACTTCCAACATTGACATCAACACAGATGTATTCATAGAAGATCTTGTATCTTTTAATTCTGGAACTATTACTAATCAATCTGGAAAACTTATTTTCAAAAGCGGTCCTTTAAAAACCGCGATGCTAGATCAGGTTCCTGCCTCTAGTAGTATTATGGGAAATGTTCAAGTGGAACGCTATTATCAAGCTACAAGGGCCTTCAGGTTCACTTCCAGTCCGGTAACCACCTCTACTTCCATTAAGGAAAATTGGCAAGAAGGCGTGAATAATACTTCCTTGGAATATAGTGCTAACCAAAATCCAAATCCAGGATTTGGAACGCACATTACAGGATCTGATACAGGTGCTAACGGTTTTGATATCACAGGTACTGGAAATCCATCCTTGTTTACCTATGATAATATCAATGAAAATTGGAGCGCAGTAACCAATACTGATTCAAACCTATTAAGTGCTGGTTTTCCTTACCGACTTTTTGTAAGGGGTGATCGATCGATGAATATCAATATAGATGGAGATCCTTCCACTGCCACTAGAATTAGAGCTCAGGGAGAATTAACCATTGGAAACTACACTGATGCTAATTTAAATACAACGCCGGTAGTTTCAATTTTGTGGGAAATCCTTATCAGGCATCCGTAAATATGAATGACGTATTAGCAAATAGTTCTAATCTCAATGCCAACAATTTTTACGTTTGGGATCCTAACTTACAGTCAGGGATAGGAGCTTATGTTACTGTAGATTTACCAGCTGGTACAAATACCTCAGGTTCTCAGGCAAATCAATATTTACAACCGTCACAGGGAGCTTTTGTAAGAACTTTATCCAGTGGCGCGGCATCTATTGACTTTCAAGAGGCTCATAAAAGTGTGGGAGAGAATACTAATGTTTATGGTGTAAGTACCCAGAATAATTCCATCATAGGTCAGATTTATAAGTTGAACAGTGGAGTCTCTGGCACCTATCCAGAAGATAGTTTTGGGATAGATTTTAATGCTACCTACAGCAATAATGTAGATCAGTATGACGCTATTAAACCATTTAATATTCGTGAAAATATTTACATTAATAAAATAAGTGATAATTTAAGTTTGGAAAAGAGGGATTTTCCATTGGAAAACGAAGAGATTGAAATAGACCATTCAGGCTATTCTGCGACGGAATATGTTTATAAGCTGAACGTTATAGGTCTTCTTAATTATGAGGTTTTTCTCAAAGATGATTATTTAAATAATATGACACCTTTGAGCAGTGGAATCAATGATATACCATTTACGATCGATAGTGGTAATGGCTCGAGCGCGATTGACCGTTTCAGCCTGGTATTTCAGAATGAGACCTTGTCTAGCGGCAATGTGGGCGACATAGCACTTACCTCTATTTCTTTGTATCCCAATCCAGTTGTTGGAGATGGAGTAACTTTAGCCTTTAAGAATGTTCTAGGTAATAGTAACCAGTTGAACTATACGTATCTCGTGACCACACTTTTAGGTCAGCAAGTGATGAGTGACGTATTGACTGTAACTAACGGTAAGGCGCAGATCAACGGTTTTACAAATGTTGCCACTGGTACCTATATCATAGAGATCCATGATGGAGGTAGGAAGATATTTACCGCCAAAATTTTAAAGGATTAAATAATCAGGACTTTAATAAACTTTTTTTAATATATTCTTTCATGTTTGTATAAGCATCCTATAATGAGAGTATTGACATTATACAACCATCTTAAAAAACCCTCATGTGTTATGGGGGTTCTTTTGTTTATAATCGTTTTTGCGATATATGCTGCAACCTGTATGGCAACGGTGGGATTTTGGGACAGTGCCGAGTTTGCGACAAGTAACGCAACATTCCAACCTACACACGCTCCGGGAGCGCCATTATATACGCTTTTAGGAAGTGCGGCAATGATGTTTTTTAGTAACCACGACGCCGCTTTGGTAAGCACATTAATATCTGCTCTCTTTGGAGCAGGAAGTTGTGTGGTTTTGTATGCTATTGTAGCCCAAATCGTTAATGATTTATTAATTCGTTTTTCTAATGTAACATCGTACCAGCTTCTGCCTATTGCTGGAGGACTGTTAAGCGGGTTTACACTAGCATTTTCAGATACCTTCTGGACGGCATCTACAGAGGTTGAGGTATATACGCTCTCATTCTTTTTAATCTTAGTGATTATTTATACATCGTTGATTTGGTATCGATCTAATTCATGGATTACCCGTTATAAATTAGCTTTGCTTTATTTCTTTCTATTGGGGTGCGCGGTGGGCGTGCATGTAATAACCATTGCGATCGTAGTTCCTACTTCGGTATTGGTGGTAAAAGTTTGCTTTCGCGAAAGCTTAAAAAATTACATCATTGCTCTATTCACAGGTTTACTAGCTTTTATATTTCTCTATTTTGTTGTGCTTCAAGGTGGATTTGCACTCATTGGTTATTTAGAAATTTATCTGGTCAATACAACTGGATTGTTCGTAAATAGTGGTGTATGGCTAGGGATCAGTATTTTTCTGGTACTTACTGCTGGAGTTTTATATTACAGTTACTCAACTCGCCGAGTTTATTTGAATCACGCGGTTTTATGCTTGTTATTCTTTGTTTTGGGATCTAGTTCTTATGTAGCGGTACTGGTAAGGTCTGACGCTCATTTTATGGTAGCTGCCAGTGCCGATGATCCATTGAAATGGCAAAATTATTTCAAGGCAGCCCAGTTTGGAGTTGATAAGATCCCATTATTAAACGGCCCAGTTTATAACGCACCGCTAGATAATGTCCAGCCTTTTAAAAATACATCATCGGTACACGCATTTGACACAGACACGTCCAGTTACAGTATAACCGATGATGGCGTGAATGGCGAGGTAAATTATGCTGACGAATTTGTGGGTGTTTTCCCTAGACTTTTCAATGCGGTAGATTCTACCCGTTATAAATCATGGGCCTATATTAAAGGAGTTCCTATTTCTTACCCTGTCAATGGTAGCAGTAAAACTATTGATAAGCCTACTTTTAGTGAGAATATCGCCTTCTTCGTTAACTACCAGGTGTACTGGCTCAATTTGAGATATGTGTTCTGGAATTTTGTGGGCAAGCAAAATGCGCACCACGGATTAGGTGATGTACGCCATGGAAATTGGGAAAGTGGTTTTAATTTTATAGATAAGCACATTACCGGTACTTATGGCGACTCAGACGATTTGGGACGGTATCATTTATACGGACTGCCGTTGTTATTGGGATTTGTAGGTCTGTACTTTTTAAGGCGCAACCTTACTTATTTTATCTATACGGTGCTCTTATTTTTAGTTTTTGGACTGGGAATAACTGTTTATTTAAACCCTGTACCCAGTAGTATTTTAGTTAGAGAGCGGGACTACATTCTCATAGGTAGTTTTATAATTTATGCGCTTTGGATAGGATGTTCTATCGTAGGAATAGCTTTGGTAATGCGTTTTAAAAATGCCAAGATCATCACCTATCTACTCATATCCATACTTTTTATTGCCGCTCCCGTCCAAATGTTGTTCAAGGGGCTTCCCTCACATGATAGAACGCACGACAACTTTGCGCTCACTTTTGCCAAGTCCAGCCTGGACTCCTGCCCACAAAATGCGATTTTAGTTACCAATGGCGATAACATGACTTTCCCGTTGTTTTACCTACAGCAGGTTCTTGATTATCGCAGTGATGTAAGGGTTATTAATTATGATGTGCTCAACATCGACACGCACATCGACAAGTTAAAAAACCAATTTCTTTCTTCTCCCGCCGTTAAAATCTCGTTACCTCCATCATTTTATATGGATGGTAAGGAAAAACTTTTTCCTTTGCAGGTCGATACCGATCAGCCCATAGACTTAGATATTTTATCCAAGTTTATAATCAATAAAGACAGCCGTTTGCTGTGGAATGAGCGGCGTCGTAATTACGTTCCTGGAACAATTTTCAAAATAAAATTAGATACTACGAGACTTGCTCAAGAGTACAATTCTAAAAACTATCAGGCCGCTTATAAAAGTGAAATCGTATGGCCTTATGGAAAAGATTTTTACGGACTTAACGATCTTGTGTTATTGGATATTATTCAAAATAATATTAATGAACGCCCTATTTGCTTTTTAAATAATGGGAGAACAAATCACACGTTGAACCTCAACGACCATTTCATACACCGTGGGATGGTCAACGAGTTAGCACCTTTATATAAAGTAGATAAAAATGCCAACCCAAAAATAGTTGATGTAAAGACAAGCAAAAAAGTAATGCATGAGTCTTTTAAAGCTATTGACTTTGAGAACGAAGACCTAGCCTCTCAAAGTATTAATGTGGAATATGCCACTTCTATTTTGAGACAGCATTATTACTTTTTGGCACAAGCGCAATTATTGCAGGGCAATCCACAGCAGGCTTTGGAAACACTGGATATAAGCTTAAAACGCATGCCCAACGATAAAGTGCCCTACCGACAGTATGCGTTTGCTCTAGGTAAACTTTACACAAGGTGTGGAGATGTAGAAAAAGGTGCTGCGGTTTGTACAACAGCCATGCGCAATGTGGCTCAAGATCTAGAAGAGATGACGTCCTTTGACCCGCCGTTGCCTATTTTAAACGCCCAGTTAGCTTTTAAGCAACGCAATAATTTCAATGAAATGTTCAGGCAATTTCCAGCGGCTTCCGGTAATAAACCCTTTACAGTAGAATATATGCAGTCTTCTCAAAAGAATTTTGAACAATGGCTAGCTAGAAATTATCCGTATTAACGAGGCTCAACCATCAACTTTTTGAGACCTTGCAAGGGTGAGTATGCTTATTGTGATCACGCTTTCGCGAAAGCAACAACCACATAATGATCCTATAAATTTTATAGATTCCTTTCAAAATGAAGGAATATTCAACTGAAAATTCCAAATATTCTCATAATACGTGAGGTATGACATTTCTAGTTGTGGACTAGTATAAGTTCGACTGATTTAAAATAAAGTATTCAGTTCTTGTACTACTCTTTTTTCATATCAATTTTAATTCCCGACAGGTAATAATCTGGATTATCCGTGCCGAAGCCTAGGAACATATACAACTGATCATTTTTTATAATGGGCGATATAAAACCACCCAGATGGTCAGAGGTCCATTCTAATTCAGGGAATTTCTCGTGTATTCCTATGGGATTTAGCAACAAAGGACTGCGCTTATCGTGAACCCATTTATTATCTACAAGCTTTGCAAGGCCATAGACTCGGTTTAATGAGGTAAGATATTCCGACGGCTCTTCCTCGCTGCCTATTAAAAGATACAGTTGGGAATCCATGGTGAGGTAAGAAATATCATCGGCCTTGCCGTGTAGATATCCGGACTCATCGCTGGCTTTATGTATGATATTTGAAGGAGTTGTGCCATTACCATTATCTAGAGCTTGGAAAAGATCATCAAAAGTAAACTCATGAACTTCTGATTCCAAACGGTTATAGCTGCGCCTGTGCAACAATAAACGGTATTTATTATTGTGGTATATAATGGATAAAGGATAGCTATTCTGCTGGATTCCATGCCATCCGCTAATATTGATTTCTGACGGCTGCTTTACGATATCTAAATCATCATTGAGTATCATATAGGCAGAGGTGTAGTTCCCATCCGGCTGTTCTACTCCTAATAGAACTAAATAATTCCCATCATCTAACTTTAGCGGATTATTAGTACTAAAAACATTTCCATCTTTTTTGGCAAATGGAATATCTCGCGAGTCTAGAATTTTTTTGTACTGGAACTCCCAATGTTCTAAATCGTTGCTGGTCGCGTAATAAATAGACCTAGTTTTATAATGTCCAAAAACGACAGGAACCAGCAATACATAGTCATTTACAGACCGTTCTATAATCCCACCAGATTGCATGTATTTAATGCGCTTATCATCTATGAAATCTGGGTACGGATCAAATAGCGGTCGATCATTAATAATCTCATAATTAATAAGCGGATTGAAAAATTCCAATGATTCACCTGCCTCCAGTTCAAATCCAGATTTTACTACTTCGCCTAGATAAATCCATCCAGATTCAAGGTCAATTTTGTCAATTAAAACTAATGATTGAGCTTCTTCTCCTTGAGCGAGATACCACCGGTGGTATTTGTCACCATTCATGGCGAGCCTTTTTAAATGGGGATAATTGGTTTTAATTCGGCGGTTCTCAAGATCAACCTTAGTAATGAAAATTGGTTTTAGTCTTGTAATATTATTTTCTATATCTGAAATCAGAGCGTTTTTAAACAACTCATTTAAGTTTTGCGATTGAACGGTTGATCCCGAACATAGAAATAAACTAAATATCACAAAAAGTTTAACTTGGGATAGCATCATGAGGATTGCATTAATAGAAAATCACTTGTCGCTTTTAACAAGAGTCCCGAGTGCTCACTATACAAATTTCCTGGAGTGGTGTTGTGAAACCTCCATAACCATTGCAGCAATTTCTCATGGTTAATTTTAAAAGGACTTTGATAGTTGTGCTCCAATTGCTCTAAGTTCAAATCAATTAGAATATGTGCAATTATTTTTTCAAAATTTGCATCTGTAATATCCTCATAAGTTTTGATCTCGTTCAAAACAGTTATTGCTTCAGTCGCGTTCTGAAGGTAAGTTTTATAGCGATCTTCTAGTGAAAATTCTGATTTTGAAATTCCATTCAAAGCAAGCAGATCAAAATAGTCTATCTGGGATTTAGATGTTGAACTATAATGATGGGTTAAAATAGAAAATTGCCTCCTGTCCAAGATTTCAGGAAATAAAACGTAAACCTTCTTTAAAGTTTCAACGTCAGTAATTTCTTCGACATAATCGGCGTTAACAAGGTTTGATAAATGATCTTTCCACCAGTTTTGGCACTCTGTTCTCATGGAGGATGAGAGATCTAGATGTGCAACTGATTGCAGGGCACTAAGAAAATAAAAATCTTCTTCTGCATGGGTATTTAGAGATTTGTTGACTAAAACATATTCCAGCAGATTGGAGATTTGAGTTAGAAGTTGGATATCCTTGGAATTAACTTTGGACTCTTTAACGACATTCATCTTAACCAATGATAGAAAGCGATCGTTGAATGCAAGGGGTTCATTTCCTGCTTTTACCTGAGGGTGATAGTATTTATAATTTAGAATGTTGAGCCAGAACAAATCAGAGGTGTTCTCTTCCCTGGATCCTTGCGCAAAAACAGGTCTTACATTATTGTGAATTGAATTAGTGGTTAATGAATACGACGACCACAAACCTTGTTTTTTTTTCCATTGCTCCAGTTCAAAAACACCACTTCTGTCTGTAGATACGATCAGTTCATCCGTATTGCTGGGATTTATCGCGATACCACCCGAGTAGTAGGGTTCCAACTGAGTTCCATCGGCCAGGGCTTCTGTAAAGGCGCCACTCGAGTCGGTGATGTTTTCATGAACCCAATCGGTGCCATTAAAAGTTGCAATCTTGTAGTGATGTCGATCGTGTTGAAATTCCGCGTAAGCTAATACGGGAAATCCATCCTTATCTTCTTTCACATCCCAAACCCATGCTTTAGGTCTAGTATTTTTTCTAATGGGTTTTAATCGGTTTTGATTGATGGGTAGATTTTGTATTGAGGATAGTAATTGATTCTTGATGTCATAAAACTTTTCGTCCTTAAGATAGAAATAATACAAATCGATCTCATCACTATGTGAGGGATGATCACTGCTCATAAAAATATGAATCTTGCCTGAGCCTTTGGAATACACTTTAATATAAGGAACTCTATGTTCTAGGCTATCATTGCTTTGATACAATATTTTAGACTTCTCCCAATTTTTTCCCGCGTCCAATGACAAGCTCAAGGATGGATTCATATCCAGCCCTCGGTAGAATAAAAACCACTGGTCAGGCTTTTCATTCATCCATATGGGATGTGTATAGGTTTGATTATTTATTCTAGCAAATTTGGATCGTTCTAGGTCGTTTAGATATAGGAGGCGAGGAGCTTCCCACTTGTCTATACTTTCAGCACTTTGGGACTTTATGGAGTAGATCGGTGCATTTGGGATCAGATGTGAGGTAAAAAAAATGGTTATAAACCCTTGATCATCAATAAGTATGGATGGATTGTTGTGATCATCTATTTCAAGATTTTCAAAAACGGTTTTGGTGTGTATTTTTTTAGATACGTGATCGTAACTTGAGATGACAATATTGCCGTGGTTGTCGATCCATCCCAGATAGGTACGCTTATAAAGACCTTCATAATATATGGCTCTAGGGTCAGTAAACCAGCTCCAGATTCCATTAAAACTCACGGTTACATATTCCTTAGCAGAAACTTGATCGGAATGATGTATCTCAGGCTGGGCAGTAACCAAATGATTGCACAGTAGTAATGTACACAAGATTAAAATCCACCTGATAAAAAAACATCTCACACCATCAATTTAATAATAATTGGACTAGGAATAATTGCATTTGCTAATCCTGCAGCGCAAAAACACGTTTCAAAAGATCTGTTGATCTAGCTGCAACATTCTCGCGTATTTGAACTTCTTCCTGAGCGATCATTTTGAAAACTCCTTCTAGAGCTTTTTGAGTTACATAATCGGTCAGGTCTGGATTTACAGAATTTGTAAATGGGATTTTATTATACTTATCGATCGCGTTGGACCACAGATTAGTCGCACCGACTTTGGAAAGATTAGAGTTGATTACTGGAGAAAATTTTGAATACAATTCTTGTTGTGTTCTAGTTTCAAGAAACGAAGTCGCTGCACGTTGATCTCCTAAGCAAAATATTCTTAGCATCGGTAAAGGAAATTCCTTTTACGGCATCGATAAAAATGGGTAAGTGCTTCTTTGGTCGCATCTTCTGCGGCGCGGTTGAGTAACTTCAAACCTTCATCTGCAACGCTGCTCAATCCTATTTTGCGCAAACCATCATCTACTTTTTGGAGTTCGTCAGGTAACAGGATCTTGACCAGTTCATTTCTATAAAATCCATCGGTGGACATTAGTTTTGTCACCTCGCGATCGATGCCTTGATCCAGCGCGGCACGCAGGCCATTGCCTATATCTGCTTGTGATAGAACTCCGCCTTGGGGCAATTGATTGGCTATTTGTTGTAATTCTGCACAGCTGCTTAAAACAATAACGGAGCAGAGTAATAGGTATATTTTTTTCATGGTATTCATTTCATTTATTAATGACAAAAGTAAACTTTCTAAAAACGTATTTTAATTTTCATTTATTCTCGGTTTACCAATGGCTATATACGGGATATAAGAAATTTCTGCATATTTTTTTTCATTTGCACCTTTTTAGAAAACCCATATCCTAACGCAAAAATTCATAATTCAAAATTCTGAATTCTGAATTACTCCAGTTCCTTCCTCAAAAATCTCGCCGTATGGCTGGTTTTATGTTTGGCAACCTGTTCTGGAGTTCCTTTGGCAACGATCGTTCCACCACCACGGCCGCCTTCTGGTCCTACATCTATGAGGTAATCAGCAATTTTTATGACGTCCATGTTGTGTTCTATGACGAGAACGGTATTTCCCTTATCGACCAGTTCATTGAGCACGTCCATCAAGACCCGTATATCTTCAAAATGCAGTCCAGTCGTTGGTTCATCCAGAATATAAAAGGTATTTCCAGTATCTCTTTTGGACAGTTCCGTAGCTAGTTTTATACGTTGGGCCTCGCCACCAGATAGGGTAGTGGATTGTTGTCCCAATGTAATATAACCCAGTCCAACATCCTTGATCGTTTTAAGCTTCCGGTAGATTTTAGGAATGGCCTCAAAGAAATCCGTTGCATCGTTGATGGTCATTTCCAGCACATCGCTGATGGATTTTCCTTTGTAACGTATTTCCAGCGTCTCACGATTAAAGCGTTTCCCCTGACAGGTCTCGCAGGTTACATAAACGTCGGGCAAGAAGTTCATTTCTATAACACGCAGCCCGCCGCCCTTGCAGGTTTCACAACGACCACCCTGCACATTAAAGCTAAAACGCCCTGGTTTATACCCACGGATCAACGACTCGGGAGTTTTTGCAAATAAGCTGCGTACCTCGTTAAAGGTTCCCGTGTAGGTTGCGGGATTTGAACGCGGTGTTCTTCCTATCGGACTTTGGTTAATGTCGATGACCTTGTCGCAGTTATCGATTCCCTTGATGGATTTATAGGGTTTTGGTACTTTGACTCCGTTGAAGAAGTGGGCGTTCATGATCGGGTATAAAGTCTCGTTGATCAGGGTGGATTTTCCACTTCCAGAAACTCCCGTAACACCTATCATTTTACCCAGTGGCAGGTCTATGGAAACATCTTGCAGGTTGTTTCCCGTGCAGCCTTTGAGACTTATCTTCTTACCGTTTCCTTTTCTACGGGTTTTGGGAACTGGAATTTCTCGGTCACCGTTCAAATATTGGGCAGTTAGTGTATCATGTTTTAAAATCTCCTGGGGCGTTCCCTCGCTGATGATCTCGCCGCCATATTTTCCTGCTCGTGGACCTATATCGATCACGTGGTCGGCGCGCTCGATCATGTCCTTATCATGCTCCACAACGATCACCGAGTTGCCCGTATCGCGCAGGGAGACTAGGGAATTGATCAACTTTTCATTGTCCCGCTGGTGCAGTCCTATGCTGGGCTCGTCCAGGATATATAACACTCCCACGAGCTGGGATCCTATCTGTGTGGCGAGTCGTATGCGCTGTGCTTCACCACCGGACAGCGTTTTTGCGCTTCGGTTCAAGGATAGATAATCCAGTCCCACGTCCAGTAAAAATTGTAAGCGTTCTCGTATTTCCTTTAATAATTCTGTGGCTATAAGTTTTTGCTTTCGCGAAAGCGAGACCTCCAAAACCTCAAACCATTCCACCAGCTCCACGATGTCCATGTGGGCCAGCTCTGCGATGTTTTTCTCGTTCACCCTAAAGTATAGCGACTCTTTCTTTAATCGGGATCCCTCACACTGTGGGCATTCCACATTATTCATAAAACTCTTTGCCCAGCGCACAAGACTGGTGCTGTCGCCATTATTGTAGGTTTGCTCTATAAAGTTGGCAATTCCTTCAAAATCAATGTTATACTTGCGTTTTACGCCCAGTTCCTTAGAGTTGACCTCCAGCGATTCCTTACCTCCGTACAAGATGACCTGGCGAGCTTCTTCCGGGATGTCCTTCAGCGCGTCTGTAAGTTTAAAGTTGTATTTCTGGGCGATAAGTTCCAGCTGTTTGTAGATCCAGCCCTTCTTTTTATCGGGAAAAGGGGCAAGACCACCTTTTGCGATGCTCTTTGTGTCGTCGGGAATGATCTTTTCTGGCGCCACCTGATAGAGATCACCTATCCCGTTGCATTTGGGACAGGCGCCTTTTGGACTGTTAAAGGAAAAATTATTGGGTTCTGGCTCGGGATAGCTTATTCCTGTTTCTGGACACATTAGAGAACGGGAGAAGTAACGTTCCTCGCTTTCGCCATGAGCTACAACCATTATAATATCATTCCCGTGGTACATTGCGGTGCGTATGGACTCATCCAGACGCTTGATGCCCTTATCGTTGTTCTCAACCTCCAGGCGATCGATCACCATTTCTATATCGTGGATCTTGTAGCGATCCAGTTTCATGCCCTTGGTGATGTCCACGATCACGTTATCCGTGCGTACCTTGACAAATCCCTGTTTGGCAATCTGCTCAAACAACTCGCGGTAATGTCCCTTTCTCGACTGGACCACGGGCGCCAAAATATTAATGCGCTGCCCCTCAAAGTCCTGCAAAATAAGATCACGGATCTGCTCATCGCTATAGCTGACCATTTTCTTGTCCGTATTATAGGAATATGCGTCACTGGCGCGGGCATAGAGCAATCTCAAAAAATCATAGATCTCTGTAATCGTACCCACCGTACTGCGCGGACTTTTACTCGTGGTTTTTTGCTCGATCGCTATAACTGGCGACAATCCATCGATCTTGTCAACATCGGGCCGTTCCAGACCGCCCAAGAACTGCCGCGCATAAGCTGAAAAAGTCTCGATGTAACGCCGCTGGCCCTCGGCATAGATCGTGTCAAAGGCAAGCGATGATTTTCCTGATCCAGAAAGTCCAGTAATTACCACCAGTTTCTCCCGCGGAATGTTAACGTCTATGTTCTTTAAATTGTGGACGCGCGCGCCCTTGACTTCAATGTATTCTTGTGTATCTGACATAAAATAAGCAATCGCGCGAAGTTACTTCCAGCAGCAAAAAGAATAGTATAAAGTGGACTTAAAAAAAAGTATAAGGTTAGGGAAAGCCTAGTTGTCGGTTATCAGTTATCAGTAGCCAGAATGTGGGGAAAATTAAATGCCTGCGCATTGCTTAGATACATTGAGTAGCTTAGGACAAGCTAACTTTGTGCGCTGCTAGTGTGGCAGCTCACGTTTAAAAATCTTCATTCTTGTGGTTAACCCGCTGTGGAGTGGCTGGGTAGTAAGTGATTCTTATTTTATGAAGTCAAAATCAAATGAAATAATACATCTGGACAAATCAACCTAGCATGTAGAAATTAAAGAAAATAGATCGCTTTAAGTATAAACGTGGCACCACTGATTTTCTCTACAATTTTCACTTTAAAACAACTTGTTGTTTAAAACTCAAAAACTCAAAAACTCAAAAACTCAAAAACTCAAAAACTCAAAAACTCAAAAACTCAAAAACTCAAAAACTCAAAAACTCAAAAACTCAAAAACTCAAAAACTCAAAAACTCAAAAACTCAAAAACCCAAAAACTAATACACCACAACATCTTCTACGGGAATCTCAACTCCATAAATGGTGCGGCTTTCCGGTAATTTAAAGCCTACTTGAGTGGCAGTCCAGTTGTTCCAGTTGGCATCCACGGCATCCAAAGGAATAATGCCCACCCACATTTTAAACGAAATGGGTAAATGGTCGTCATCCAGCTGCCATACATATACATCACCGGGCGTAGTGCCACCAGTAACATACCTCACAAGAAGTTCGTGCTCAGAGATCCATTCCCGCTCCGCACCGGGATCCATGACCTTATAGGGAGCCAGTAACCAATAGCTGTCATTGTCAAAATTACTGAGCGCATAATCGATCGCTTCATCCCTATCACCGTCTTTTAATTGCTTATTATCCTCAAATGCAGTGCTGCTGGACGGATTCTTGGTCTGTAGTTCTACCCGATAATTATCCCAGGTCACGGTCACGCTGTCAGTTTTTAAACGCCAGTTGTAATAGTTGGTTTCCCTAAAATTCCAAGAAATGGAATCCACATTTTTTAATGCGGGAGCGTTGAGCGCCGCGAGCATTTTTTCTGCAAGTTCATCGGCTTTTGCGCCTTTGATTCCGCTTGGTATTTCTTCGCTAAAACTCCATCGCAGGACAAAAAACGCGATGGCCAAAACTCCAGCCAGTATCAACAGACCTCTTAAGACTCCTTTCCACATAAAATTGATTTCGTATTCATCTAGGTCGCAATGTTCGGGATTACCCGACTTATAGACCGCCGTATTGATTAAAGTTTATGATAGGACACAGACTATTCTTACATTCACAAAAGGCTCAAAAATAAAAATGCCAGTCCACGTGCGCGGGCTGGCATTTCTTAAACTATAAGAAGTTCCTTATTTATTGAACTTCACCTTGTAGTCCTCAATGGACTGATTTACAATTTCAATGGCTTTTTCACGACCTTGAAAATCTTCAACCGCTACGGTCTTGTTTTCCAGTTTTTTATAATCTTCAAAAAAGTTGCGCATCTCCTTTTTCCAGTATTCTGGCAACTCGCTCACATCGTTAAAGTGCGCTACGGACATATCATTTTTTGCGACCGCGATGATCTTGTCGTCCATCTCGCCACCGTCCATCATCTGCATCACGCCTATGACCTTAGCATCTACCAGACACATGGGCACGATCTCAATTTGTGAAAGTACAAGGATATCTAGGGGATCATCATCATCACAATACGTGCGAGGTATAAAACCATAGTTGGTCGGGTAATACATTGAGGAATAGATCACTCGATCCAGGATCAACATGCCAGACTCCTTGTCCAGCTCGTATTTTGCTCTTGTATTCTTGGGAATTTCAATACATGCCGTCACCGTTTCTGGCGCATCCTTGCCATAACTTACGTGGTGCCACGGGTGTTTTTTCATAATAATTTCTTTAATCGGGCTGCAAAAATACTACTAGTAACGCTTTCGCGAAAGCGTAACCCTACATAATCCCCAATCTCCACACATACAACGTTGTAGTGACTGCACGTTTACAGATGCAATTCCAAAGATGAAGTTAAAAAAGTGGGAGTTGAATCAAACTAAGATTACAATCAATACCTTTATACTATGACGACACAGGAACGACGCGGTTTTAAATTTGAATTCTTCAACCCAAAAGATGTAGATCCATTTGATAAATTATTTGGGATTTTTAAGGAATTGATCACCCATACATCGGGAGATTTTGATGAGGCGATAGACTGGTTGCGGGAGTTGGATAAAGAATATAAGCTCACCACACCCGATTATACCATCGAGGATTTTATAGAAGACCTCAAGCAACGCGGCTTCATCAAGGAGGAATTTGACCCGCAGGACGGCACGGAAGGAGAGGGCGGAGAAGATGGTCCTGGTAGATTCTCCATCACCGCCAAAACGGAGCAGCTACTGCGCAAGCACGCACTGGATCAGATCTTTGGGAATATGAACAAGGGAACTTCTGGTAATCACAAGACGGGAAAACTGGGACAGGGAGATGAACATTCTGGCGATTTTAGGGCGTATCGATTTGGCGATGGACTGGACAGTATTAATATGACAGAGAGTCTGCGCAACGCCCAGATCAATAATGGAATGGGCGGATTTAACCTGACCGAGGATGACCTCGTGGTTGAGGATACCCAGTTCAAGGCGCAAATGAGTACCGTCCTTATGATCGATATTTCACATTCCATGATCTTGTATGGAGAAGATCGCATCACGCCCGCAAAAAAAGTTGCCATGGCTCTGGCCGAGTTGATCACCACTCGATATCCCAAGGATACGCTGGATATTTTGGTATTCGGGAACGATGCCTGGACGATTAAAATCGCTGATCTACCTTATTTAAAAGTTGGTCCTTACCATACCAATACGGTGGCTGGACTCCAACTCGCCATGGATATATTGCGCCGTAAGCGAAATACCAATAAGCAGATCTTTATGATCACCGACGGTAAGCCCAGCTGCTTGCGTTTAAAGGATGGCAGGTATTATAAAAACTCAAACGGACTGGATGAATACATCGTAGAGAAATGTTATACCATGGCCGCCCAAGCGAGAAGGCTGCATATTCCCATTACTACATTTATGATCGCAAATGATCCCTACCTGCAGCAATTTATTGATGCTTTTACCGAGGCAAATCAAGGAAAAGCATTTTTTACCGGTTTACAGGGTCTGGGAGAAATGATATTCAGCGATTATGATGCCAACCGTAAGCGGAGGATCAAATAAGAAACGATTGATATCCAATGCTCTAATCATCCATAAATTTATTAGATCGCTTTTAACCCCTGAGATTGAGGAGAATTCTAAAATAATTGAAACTCTTAGCATTATTTATATATTTGCCCCTATTGAAAATAACTTACCATGAAACACATTCTACTTATAGCCTCCATTTTTATAGCGACCTCGTCGTTTTTAAATGCACAGAACAATATTGAAGACGAGAATTTTGACGACAAGATAGTTTTTGGAATTCTTTACGGAATCAATTATTCGTATGTCGAGAACTACGGTAACAGGGGTTTCCGAGGGGAGCGTGCTGGTTACAATGCCGGACTTGTTGCCGAGATGCCCTTTGCCAAAAAATGGTCTTTTGAGGCATCTGCCTTTTTTGCAACTGAAGGAGAGCAGCCATTAGTAGATGGAGAGCGTGTTGCCCGTTTCAGAATGTACACGATCAATGTTCCCGTCCAGTTTAAATATTATATTGCTGGTGGATTTAGTGCACACATCGGTCCACAGATCAGTTACATTTTCTCGCCAAAGATTTTTGAAAACAGGAACCAGGAATTTAGGGTACTGGATGATGTCGTTCATACCGGTCTTGCCGGTACGGCTGGTTTTGGCTATCAGTTCCCCAATTTTGGACTTTTTGTAAAGACTTCATTTAGTTATGGGTTTACTGATATTTTTGTCAACAACGACATCTATCAATCAGAACGACTCAAGGTAGTCCGTTTTTCATTGGGCTATAAGTTTTAAATAGATCCCCTTACTTTACACTATCTTTCTCAACTTAAAGATGCTTCATGATCCAAGGCTTTGAGAAGGGAAATAAAAAGGTTATAAATGCCTGGGCTTTTTATGACTGGGCAAATAGTGTGTACTCGCTGGTTATAAGCAGTGCCATATTTCCCATATTTTATTCCGTAATAAGCGAGAAAGCGTTTGAGGAAGGTAACGTTCCCGAGCTTCTCAAAGATTTTAATAACGAGTCGATCATCATTATCGTCTCTGCGATTGCGTTTATAATCGTTAGTATCATGTCACCCATTCTATCTGGCGTGGCAGATTATTCTGGAAAGAAGAAGAATTTTCTAAAGTTCTTCTGTTACCTGGGAGCGGGAAGTTCCATAGGCTTGGCATTTTTTAGTTTTGATTACCTGTATCTCAGTCTTGCAATTTATATGCTTGCACTTATAGGTTTTTGGGGAAGTTTGGTTTTTTATAATTCGTTTCTTCCAGATATCGCCTATCCAGAGCAGCAGGATAAGGTAAGTGCGCGTGGTTTTTCCATGGGATATATAGGGAGTGTAATTTTGCTTATTCTTTGTTTGATCTTAATTGAGGGAGGCTTTTATCCTGAAGATGGATTATTTCCAGGCAACGAGTTCTTCCCGCTGTACAGCGTCCAACTTTCATTTATCATGGTCGGATTATGGTGGGCGGGATTTGCCCAATATACGTACAAACACCTGCCCCAGGGAAATGCAAAAGACAGCTCTCAGATCAAGAACATCTGGACCAGCGGTTTCAAAGAGCTTAAACAGGTTTACAATAAGTTGATGCAGGACGTGTCGATGAAAAAATACCTCATCGCCTTCTTTATTTATAGCATGGCGGTACAGACGGTGCTGTATGTTGCGACCTACTTTGGAACGGAAGAAGTCGCGTGGGAGGAAGGGAATAAGACCCAAGGTTTAATTTTAAGTATCCTGTTGATCCAGATCGTCGCGATTTTTGGTGCGTGGCTGGCAAGTCTGCTTTCTAAAAAAGTGGGAAATATCACTACGCTTATTGTTATTAATATCGCCTGGGTGCTTATTTGTATTTATGGTTATTTTGTAATCACGCCCATGCAGTTTTACATAACCGCCGGTTGTGTGGGACTCGTTATGGGGTCTATTCAATCCATGTCCAGGAGTACCTATTCAAAAATGCTCCCCATAACCACCACCGACACGGCAAGTTATTTTAGCTTTTACGATGTTGCCGAGAAAATCGGAATTGTTATAGGAATGTTGATCTTTGCGGTAGTGGGAGAAATCAC
Organism: uncultured Flavobacteriaceae bacterium; assembly: GCA_963836885.1. GTDB lineage: Bacteria > Bacteroidota > Bacteroidia > Flavobacteriales > Flavobacteriaceae > Nonlabens. The sequence goes on from CAWILF010000025.1 coordinate 87,414, forward strand.
GGGCTCCATGCGCGGGCCGATTTTGTTTCTTGTCGTTTTCTTTATTATTGGGGTTATTATTCTTGCCACTATTCCTAGGATTAAAATTAAGGAATAAACATTTTAAGTTCCAGGTTCCAAGTTCCAAGTTCCAAGTTCCAAGTTCCAGGTTTTAAATCCCAAATTTCAAATCCAAAATATAAAGTCAAAAATCCGGCAGTTGTCATCCCTGAAAAATGGATGGTACTATCTACATTAATAGGTTTAATTCGTACATCTTCATAACCGAATAGTCCATTGGTAGATTCCAAATGAGAACTTGAAATCCCTTATGTTTTTTAGATTTGGATCTTGAAGTAATCATTTCTATCTAGAGATTATGCTCTAGAAGTTTGATACTAACTTTATTTATAATTTTAACGATCCCAACTAAAAGCTTCACTGATTTTTTAAAACTTTAGACTCAAAGACTCAAAGACTCAAAGACTCAAAGACTCAAAGACTCAAAGACTCAAAGACTCAAAGACTCAAAGACTCAAAGACTCAAACCTTATCGACACAAAATTATAATACCATAATGATTTACTATCTCAAACCATTTCATTATAGAGTAAAATTATTTAAATTGCTACTGTCAAATTAAAACTACCTAATAAATTATGAGCTCTTCTAACAATTCTACCAAGGTCTGGGACATCAACGACTCTCAAGCAGTTGCAAAATGCCCATTTATGGGCGGTGCACCCGCAAGAACTGCCGGTCATGGAACTACGGCCGACGACTGGTGGCCCAACCGTCTTAAACTAAATATCCTACGACAACATACCGCAAAATCTGATCCCATGGATCCGGATTTTAACTATGCAGAAGCTTTTTCAAAATTGGATCTTGCCGCGGTTAAAAAAGATCTACACGATCTTATGACCGACTCACAAGACTGGTGGGCTGCCGATTATGGACATTACGGTGGATTGTTCATCCGTCTTGCGTGGCACGCAGCCGGAACGTATAGGATAGGAGATGGGCGAGGTGGCGCATCGACCGGTAACCAGCGTTTTGCTCCGTTAAATAGTTGGCCAGATAATGGAAATCTAGACAAAGCAAGATTATTGCTGTGGCCCATCAAAAAGAAATATGGTAAAAACCTCTCGTGGGCAGATCTACTGGTGCTGGTAGGAAATATTGCGCTCGAGTCCATGGGATTCAAAACTTTAGGTTTTGCTGGAGGCCGTGCCGATGTTTGGGAACCAGAGCAGGATATCTACTGGGGATCAGAAACGGAATGGTTAGGTAATGAAGAACGTTATGAAACTGGCGAACTAGAAGCTCCGCTAGGTGCTGCCCACATGGGATTGATCTATGTAAATCCAGAAGGGCCCAATGGTAATCCAGATCCTGCGGGTTCTGCGCACGATATACGCGTGACTTTTGGTAGGATGGCGATGAACGACTGGGAGACCGTTGCACTCATTGCTGGAGGACATACTTTTGGAAAAGCACACGGTGCGGCAGATCCTGATGAATATGTAGCTGCAGAGCCAGAAGGTGCTGCGATAGAAGAAATGGGCAAGGGCTGGAAGAACAGCTTCCATTCTGGGCAGGGAGACCACGCGATTACCAGCGGTCTGGAAGGCGCCTGGACGCCCAATCCCATTCAGTGGGACCACGATTATTTCAGGGTATTATTTGATTATGAGTGGGAACTGACCAAAAGTCCCGCGGGAGCTCACCAGTGGAGGCCCAAAGACTCATCAAATCCCGATAGAGCGCCCATGGCAGGAGATGCCAGTAAACGCCAGGATCTCATGATGTCCACCGCAGACATTGCCCTTAAAACCGATCCGGAGTATTTAAAGATCTCAAGACATTACCATGAGAATCACCAGGAATTTGAAGAAGCTTTCGCGAAAGCGTGGTACAAACTAACCCATCGCGATATGGGACCCCTATCACGGTATCTAGGGCCAGATGTTCCCGAAACCGTGGAGTTGTGGCAGGATCCATTACCTGAGGCAACCTATCAAGCTGTTGATGAACAAGATTTAGAAAGCTTGAGAAATTCCATCTCAAACTCTGGTCTGACGATTACTGAAATGGTAAAAGTAGCGTGGGCAAGTGCCTCCACCTACCGAGACTCTGATAAACGAGGAGGAGCAAATGGTTCTAGAATACGACTCGCTCCCCAAAATAACTGGGAAGTCAACGAACCAAAAACCCTTAGAAAAGTACTCAACGCACTGTCTGAAATTCAAGAAGATTTCAATGCAAACAACGGCGACAAACAAGTTTCCATGGCAGACCTGATCGTCCTCGCTGGAGCCGTAGGTGTGAAAAAAGCCTTGCAAAATGGCGGTAGCGATCTGGATGTGAACTTTACCGCCGGTAGGGTAGATGCAACACAAGAGGCGACCGATGTGGACTCATTCGGATATCTAGAACCACAGGCTGACGGTTTTAGAAATTATAGAAAAGATCACATCACAACGGCCGACGAAAATATGCTCATCGATCGTGCAAACCTTTTGACCCTCAATGTGCCGGAAATGACTGCGCTGGTTGGGGGACTTCGCGTACTGGGCGTGAATTATGACAGTACCGATTACGGAGTATTTACAGACAATGTGGGAACTTTAAACAATGAATTTTTCCAGACGGTAACTGATTTAAATATGAGTTGGAAGGCAAAATCCTCCTCAGAACTACTGTTTGAGGGACACGATCGCACCGACAGTTCAAGAACCTTCACCGGCACCCGAGCCGATCTGATTTTTGGTTCCAACTCTGAGTTGCGAGCGATATCTGAAGTATTTGCCAGTAATGATGGAAACGAGCAGTTCCTCAAATTCTTTGTCCAGGCATGGACTAAGGTTATGAATCTAGATCGTTTTGATTTGAAGTAGGTCTTAGAATTTGTAGAACTTAAAAATCCCGATCACAGGTATGTGATCGGGATTTTTATTTTAAAACAAAGTATTTAGATATTGGATTATTTGACAGTTTACCAACAACTAACTCACGGCAAGAATCTTATAGTTCTTCTCGTTAAAGGTAAAATTATCACCAGTAGTCTTGCCCTTCATACTGGTCAAGATGGGCGCCTTTGAAGATATTACAAAACATTTATCCTGTGCCTCAATCGGGATTTCCCCCAGTGATAGGCCCACGAGAAAATTGATGGAGTCCGTAATCACCAGTGCACCATCTCCTATCTGATCTTTTTTGCTCCAGTTGGTCGCGCTAAAATCCTTTCTGAACTGGTAGGACTCGTCCAGCATTTTGTTGGCTCGCTCAAAGTCTGCCATCAGTTCTCCAGACCCGTCGTCATCATCGGCATTTTTACTGGAATCGTTGTCTTCAAGGGATTCCTTGAGTTCTTGAACACGGGATTTATGCATGGAAATACGCTCTTCAATGGTAGAACGACATGATTCTAGGACGGCGGTTTTATTGATCATAGCGGTTGCGATTTAAAGGTTGTAAATCTATACTTTATATTGCGGCAGATCAAAAATTTGTATATTACTTATGAGTCTTTCCCTTACAAGATTCATCATGCGCTTGTTGAGTGCGCTGGAGTTGTCGATGTAATGTTCATATTCATGGATCGTGAACTGTCCGATCATCACGCCTTTTAAACTATTCCTGAACTTTTGATCCCTATTGACTGCGTTTTCTATGTAATCAATACGTTTTGTAGAAGTAAGTCCCAGAAATACATTTTTGTGTTTACGTATGTAATTTCTGAACATTTCAACGATGAGATCGTTTTGTAGCTTTGCAATGGGACGCAGGGTTATATTTTGGAAACGCTCCTCATCACTCATGTCATCATGTATTTTTATGGAGGCAATTTCAGGTCTAAGGGCAACTAGGTATTCATCTCTGTTTTTCATGATAGCAGTTTTGACCAAGATACAATGTGCATCTCGTGCTAACAGTCGCTTTGAAACTTGCTTCTTAACAGGATTGTTAACAGGCAGGCCGCAGTTGTATATTGTGCGTTATCCGATATCGGTTGTTCAAAAGATGTAATAGCGATATCTCATGTAAGGTTACTTCTCGTTTGGTAGGACGTAGCACTATCGTTGAGAAGCAGATTAAATCTATCTAGCCTACAACCAACTTCCCACTACTTCAATAATTAAAATAATTAGAAATACCATATCTATAAATTTTCTTGTTTTCTATTGCGCATACCGTCAAGTAGGTGAATGGTGCGCGTACCGTATGACGCGTTAGACTCAGAATGCGTCGCCTGGATAATGGTAACCCCTTCCCTGTTCAATTCTTGAAAGAGCTGCATGATCTCATCACTTTGTTGTGAATTGAGATTTCCCGTGGGTTCATCGGCTAGGATCAATTTTGGTTTTGCGATCAGTGCTCGGGCGACGCCTACTAATTGTTGCTGACCACCGCTCAATTGACTGGGGAATAAATCTTTTTTACCTACAATATTGAACCGATCCAAAATATCTGCAACCAATGCCTTACGTTCTGGGGATTTTACATTTTTATAGAGCAGGGGAGTTTCAATATTTTCATAGACCGTTAGCTCATCGATCAAATGATAGGCCTGGAAGACAAATCCTATATATTCCTTGTATAATTTGGTCAGGTGTTTCTCTTTGAGTTGGTGAACCGATTCATCCAGGAAATTGTACGTTCCCTCTTGAAAACCATCCAGCATCCCGATGACGTTCAACAAAGTCGATTTCCCAGAACCCGACGGTCCCATTATGGATATGAATTCGCCTTCTTCTACCTTGAGGTTAAGGTCATTGAGCAAGAAAATTCGTTTCCCGCCCTGGTTGACCCATTTGTAAATATTGCTAAGTTCTAGGAGCATTTTTTTATGTTTTTTACTGTTTAGTATTAAGTATTAAGACGTTGATATCCTTTACCTAAAGGGTTAATTGTTTTATTTTTATTTCCGCTTTCGCGAAAGCGAAACTATTATCATCTATTTTTCTAGCATCTAGCATCTAGCATCTAGCATCTAGCATCTCAGCATCCAGCATCCAGCATCCAACTTCCAACTTCTAACCTCCAGCCTCCAGCCTCCAGTTTCGGAAAATCACTCTTTTCTCAACGCACTGATCGGATTCTTTAAAGCTGCTTTCATCGATTGAAAACCTATGGTAATTAGAGCTACGATAAGAGCCGTGATTGCAGTAAATAAGAACGGCAAATAATTAATTTCTACGCGATAGGCAAACTCCTGCAGCCAGTTGTACATAATCCAGTATGAAATGGGAAACCCGATAAGTAGTGCGATGATAATAAGTTTTATAAAATCTAGGGAAAGCAAGCTGGTAATGTTCAAAATGCTTGCACCCAAAACTTTGCGCACACCTATTTCTTTATCGCGCTGCTCTGCCATAAAAGCTGCGAGTCCGAAAAGCCCCAGGCAGGCTACTAGTATGGCTAGTCCAGAGAAAATGACTCCTATAGTCGCCGTTTGTTCCTCTTTTATGTATAATTTTTCTATGGTTTTATCCAGAAAAGTATAATCAAAGGCAACATTTGGGACTATACTATTAAATGTGTTTTCTAGTGCGGAAATGCTGGATTTGACATCAGTCGCTGCCATTTTAACCAATAGAAATTCTTTGTTTTCACTATCATAATTATGAAAAGCGTATGCTCCGACAGGTACATGTAGGGATTCAAAGTTAAAATCTTGAACTACGCCTACTATGTAGGATTTGTCGCCGGGCATCATGGATATTTTTTGGCCTATGGCTTCTTCGGGAGTGAGGTTGAGGTAGGCGATAGCTTTTTCATTGACCACAATATCGATTAAGGTATCGCCTTCTACTTTAAATTCAGGAAGATTTTTACCTGCGAGGAACTTTAAGCCAAGGGTTTCCAGCGAGGAACCATCGGCGCGGTTGGTCTGTACGGGCAACCCGCCATCATCCACCAGTGCATTATGGATCATGCGACCACTTACCGATTTTCCTGGATAGCCCTGTGCGGCACCTGCCTTGATTACTTGCGGCATTTTAGAGATTTCTTGGCTAAGTAGATCGACATCACTTTGCTTATTAATTCCATTTAAGGACAGCGCGATGATCTGGTCTTTATGGAATCCTAGATCTTGATCTCTTATAAAACTCATCTGATCGTGGATAACAAATACTCCCACAATCAATACCGTTGAGGCGACAAACTGCATCACCACCAGTCCTTTTCTCACCGCAGTAGCACCTGTGGAGTGCGTAGCAGATCTATTTAAAATCCGTTTTGCCGAAAAGTTGGATAGAAAAAGCGCTGGATAAGAGCCCGCTACTAATGTTGCAATAAACCATATTAGGACAATAAATATCCAGAATTCAGCACTAAATAAACTGCTCGCTGTAATTTGTGCACCTATAATACTATTAAAATAGGGCAAAGCAACCAGCGAAAGCCCTATTCCAAGGACAATTGAAATAAAAGTGATCAAGCCAGTTTCTATATAAAATCGAGAGACGAGATTTGAAACTGTTGCACCCAGTGTTTTACTGACTCCTACCTCTCGGGCTCGTTTTTGGGATCTTGCCGTGGTAAGGTTCATATAATTGATACAAGCGATGACTAAAATGAGTAGGGCAAGCCAGCTCAAACTTTTAACCTGGTTGATAGAACCTATTCTGGAAGAGTATCCATTCTGGAGTTGGCTAGAATATAAATGAACCTTGTTAAAAGGCTGAAGCTCTAATGAGTACCATTGATTATCTTTCTCTACATTTTTGTCTAGCATTTCTCCCAGTTTTTTCTCAATCAATTGCTGATTTGATCCAGCCTGAGTAAGCAGATAGGTTTCAAGACTTGCATTGGACCACGACGGATTTTTATAAAAGTTACTACCTTTCAACGATACATAAATATTCCCATCCAGAGTGCTGTTAGTAGGGAGGTCTTCATAAACTCCTGTGATTTTCACCTCACTACGGTCATCAATTTTAAAGGTTTTTCCCACTACGTCAAAAGTTCCAAAATACCGATGCGCGGTGCTATTTGAAATTATCGCAGTTTCAGGATTGGCTAGCGCACTTTCCACATTTCCGGCGGTCAGTTTTATGTTGAAGATTTCAAAAAGGCTTTCGTCCGCATAAAAGAGAAAATCTTCAATAAACTCATCGTCGGCAGTATTGATATAGGCCGCATCGCCAAAACCATGCTTTAAAAACCGCACTCCATTCAACACCTCAGGAATTGCTTCGATACTGGAAGGACTTATCTGAGCAGGTGCGTTTGCGTAGGTGCGGCCGTCGTAGTTTTCATTAGTTTTTACCAGCACCCGGTACATTTGATCCTTGTTCACATAACCGCTATCAAAACTGTTCTCGTGATAGATAAACATTAATAATAGGATGGTAATCGTAAGTCCTATGGTCAGTCCCAAAATATTGATAACGGAAAATAAGGGATGCGCATAAAGATTACGCCAGGCTATTTTTAAGTGATTTTTAAGCATGATTTTGGTCTATAGTATTAATTGCTAATGCGTTAATATTCTGTACTTAATGAGTAAATTATTTTATTTTTATTTTTATTTTTATTTTTATTTTTATTTCCGCTTTCGCGAAAGCGAAACTATTATCATCTATTTTTCTAGCATCTAGCATCCAGCATCCAGCATCCAGCATCCAGCATCCAGCATCCAGCATCCAACTTCCAACTTCCAACTTCCAGCATCTAGCTTCCAGCATCCAGCATCAACTTTTTATTCTGTTTTCAAGCTATCTACGGGATTTCTGGAAGCGGCAGCGGTAATCCTAACGGTCATGATCAGTAAAGCGACCACGGTCATAAGTGCGCCTCCAGCGATAAATACCCAGCCGTCGAGAGCCGTGCGGTACGCAAAATCGTTCAGCCAGTCGTTCAGAAAATAATAGGCGAGGGGAGCGGCAATGAGAAATGCTATTCCTATAAGGATCAAAAAATCCGTGCAGAGCAGTTTGTTGATCTGAAGGATGCTAGCACCCAGTACCTTGCGTATTCCTATTTCCTTGATTCTACGTTCTGTTGTATGTATTACCAGCCCCAATAATCCCAGACCACTTATAAGAACTGATAAAGCTGTTGCCCAATTCAATAGTTTTGAGAGCTGTTGCTCTTTTGTGTAAAACCCAGCGACCAGCTCATCCGTAAACTGCAAACTGATCTCATCCTCGGGATAGATGCTGGAATAGGCTTTATTTATCTGGGCGATAACTGTTGGCAGGTCGCTGTTTTGTGCTATTTTAAAATGTACCGTCGTGAACTGCGAGTAGTTTTTGCGAGAAGTGTCACCAGTAAAAGCAAGTGGTTCAACGCCCGACTTCAAGGAACGCTGATTGAAGTCCTTCATGACTCCTACTATATTATAAGTCTCGCCCAGCATTATAAATGGCTTGTTTACCAGTTCTGAAGGATCTTTAAAACCCATCGCCGTCACCGCGCTCTCATTAACTACATATTCCCTAATGGTATCGTTAAGTGGCTTGCGACCCGCAACCAGATCAATGTTGTAAAGATTTAAATAATCTTTATCACCATAAAGTAATTGGATCTCGGTTTTGATTTCCTGATCGCCATTAAAGATAGAAATGTTATCGCCATAAATGACGTTGCTGGCGGGTGGACTACTTCCCAGACTTATTTGTTCAATGGCCGGGATTTTTTTGAGATTCTCAGCGAGAACCATCCTTTTGTTCAGGTCATTGATATGCCAGGGGGTGTTGATGAACATCCTACTTTCTGTGGCAAATCCCATTTCCTTATTCATTACAAAATGAATTTGTTTGCCCACCAACAATGTTCCTATAATAAAAACCTGGGCAATCGTGAACTGAAAAACGGTCAGGGATTTGCGCAATCGTCCATCTTTAAGGCCAGTAGATAAACGACCTTTTAAAACTTGGCTAGGCTTGAATGAAGAGAGCACCATGGCAGGATAAAACCCTGAAAGTACAGTTACCATAAGTATCAAGACAATTGTTGCAATGAGCATTGCAGGTTGCAACAGCAGTGATATTCCTAGGTCTGCCGGTATAAAATCTGCAAAAGCCTGAATAAGCCAGTAGGATATGGCGATGGAAACCAATCCAGCGATCAAGGTCAGTAAAAAAGTCTCACCTAGAAACTGGAGGATGAGTTGTTTTTTAGAACTTCCCAATGTTTTGCGCACGCCTATCTCGCGGGCGCGTTGTGTAGCATTTGCGGTATTGAGATTGATAAAATTAATGACTCCCAGCAAAAGTAGAAACAGTGCAATTAAACCTAGCGAGATAAGAATTGATTTATCGGCCTGGTCTCTGGATCCATCATAGACTCCATAGCGCTCGTCAAAGTGAATATCTGCAAGCGGTTGTAGTTTAAAATACTTTTTCATCCCATAGGAAAGTTCTTCTTCTATAAAATGCTCTTCAGAGATTGCGACGAGCTGGTCGTCGATGTAACTCATGTTTGCAGTTGGTTTTAATTTTACTAACAGTTGACAACTAGAACTTACCGTATCCCAACCGGCTTCTATTGCCATTCTTTTGGACTTGGTCTGGTTTGCGGTTGCAAGCGATACAAACTCAGTAAATACAAAGTCACTGCGCTCCTCAAAATCTGCAACTATACCAGTTACAGTTGCTTGAACCTCGCCATAATCTATCGTTTGACCTATTATTTTATCAGGAGTAAGCGCTGGAAAAAAGTACTTAGCTCGTGATGAGGTCATTACAACTTTGTGGGGAGCATCCAGCGCGGTTTCTTTAGATCCTGCCAGCCATTTATAATTGAAAATGTCAAAATACGAGGACTCCGTAAAAATGGTTCTATCATTTATTTTGGACTCAATATTGTTTGCTCCCGCGATTACTTTATTGGGACTCCACCGGTAGAAAAATGCGGTGGTTTCAATATCTGTGATCTTAGTTTTGAGCTCAGTTCCCAGTGGTACGGGCGTTCCCGAATTTGAAAACTCCTCGGTAGGTAATTTAAAATCGGTCACGGCGCGATAGATGTTGTCGCCGTCTTCATGAAACTTATCGTAGGAAAGATCATAGTAAACAATCATGCCTATCACAAAAGAAGCACTCAAACCTATGGACAGACTGATAATGTTGATCAATGAGAAAACCTTGTTTTTCAACAGGTTTCTATAGGCGATTTTTAGGTAGTTGAATATCATGTTTAGCTGAGATATGTTTAGTAGTTGCGGTAATTCAATAATGTCCCTGTAGCAAGCGAACTCTTATAAAGCTTATTTGTAAACTCAAAGTCGATATTGATGCCAAATCCATAAGGTGTCTAATTATGAGAGTTCTATGTATTTATAGAATGTTATTAATGTACGGATTTGATACACCCGCGTTCGTAAATGATACACTTTAAAAATTGAAAAATTCTAAGCTCGTTGTAGGGTCTTTATTCGTTTCCGCTTTCGCGAAAGCAACAATATAGATAACCTTCCCCTAAAAGGTAACAACACTCGTCTTCACTCAGTCCTCAAACTCTTTATGGGATTTGCGATTGCTGCCTTGATGCTTTGATAACTTACCGTAATAATTGCTACAACGATCACCAGTAATGCGGCTAGAGTCAATATTTTCCATCCCACGTCGATGCGGTAGGAGAAGTCCTGTAACCACACGCTCATCGCATACCAGCCTATGGGTAATGCTATTAAAGTTGCAATTCCCACCAATTTTAAGAAATCTAGGGTTAGTTTAAACGTGATTTGGCTCACGCTGGCACCCAGCACTTTGCGCACCCCTATTTCCTTGGTTCTTTTTTGGGCATTGAAGGATGCAAGACCGAACAATCCCAGACACGCGATGAATATGGAAAGCGAGGTGAAAATTATAAATACTTTGCCCAGTCGCTGGTCTGCGCTGTAGGTGTCATTAAATTCTTCGTCAATAAAACTATAGTCAAAAGGTTGTCCGGGGCTTCTTTCTTCCACAAGCTTCTAGTGTTCAATGACGCGGCATAATTGTTCGTTTTAAGCTTTATGGCTATTTTACCAGTTGATCTAAATTGAAATAATGCGAGTGCTCCTATGTTTTCTCTCATGGTCTCATAATGGAAATTTTTCACGACTCCTATAATGGTATATATATGTGACATTATCCGATTTCCATTTGCACAAATTGTGAACCGACGGCATTCTTAATATCTAGATTTAAGATTTTGAAGTTTGCTTCATTGATAATCACTGCATTTTCATCAGCGGTGATGGATGGGTCAAAGTTTCTACCAGCGATAAGTTCCAGACCTAGTGTTTTGATGTAATTGTGATCTACGCCCCATTCCTGCATTTGCATTGCGTCTTCTTGCTCTGTACTTCCCACTTTAAAATAGGTGTTGCTATTGCGCTCAGACGGTGTAGGCATGGTACTACTCAAAGTGGCACTTTGCACCGCACTCAACTTTTCTACCTCGTCTTTAAATGCATCCAAACGTTCGCCGGCAGAAAAGGCATTATCCACCAGTAAAACTTGTTCTTTATTAAAACCTAGTTCTTTATTTTGGATGAAATCTAGTTGTTGGTATACGACAAGTGTTCCAATAATTAGTATCACAGATACTGAAAACTGAAAGATCACCAGCGCACTTCTTATACCACCACCACCTACTCGTTACTGAGTCTATTTCCTTTCAAAGTATCCAGTGGCTTAAATCTGGACATAAAAAATGCAGGATAACTACCCGATAATAAACCTAATGTCAGGTGACAATAATTATAATCATCCAAAACAGAGGATCTGCAATGGGCATAAAAATATCCTTTCCTGCTAGATCGTTGAAAGAAGGCAATGCAAAAACGCAAATGCATGGCGATCACCATGCTAATCACAGCAATCAGTCCAGACTCTGTAAGGAACTGCCACACTAATTCTCGTTTATTAGATCCTAAAGTCTTGCGTATTCCCACTTCCTTTGCACGTTTCAAGGAATGGGCTGTTGAAAGATTCATAAAGTTTACACAGGCCAGAAAAATTAAGAAGATACCGATGAATGATAGAATATAGATATTTTGAATACTACCAGTCTCACTCATTTCTGCAATGCGATCTGAATGGAGGTAAATATCGGTAAGCGGGAATATCTGATAATTTATGTAGTCGCCAGATGCTGAAAATGACTCTGCAGTCATGCCTGGAAATACTGTTTGAGCCCACGGCAACATATGGGTTTCTAGCATACCAGAGACTTTTGATTGAAAATCGTCTGGGTTTGTTCCTATCCTGCAATTTTACAAAGGTGTAGTAGTTCATACTTCCCCATAGGTCTTCTTTGGAGGCAGGATTGCCATCCATGGCCATAAAAATCCCGTGATTGCGCAGGAAGGAGTTTTTGGGGAGATCTTCCATGACGCCGGTAACGATGTAGGTCTCATCATTATTTAGTAAAACGTGCTGACCTACCGCGTTCTCGTTGCCAAAATGCTGTTCTGCCACGCTTTGAGTCAACACGAGCGTATGAGCTTTTAGAAGAGCGGTTTCCTTATTCCCAGAGATTAAATCCAATCCGAATATGTCAAAAAAACCGGGATCTACAAAAGTGGCATCGCTTCCCTTGGTATTATCCACCGCATCACTACGTCTCAACAACAGTTTCCCCTTGATTGCGAAATCTAACTGCATGTTCCACCTCGGGAAAATCATTTTTCATCGCTCCTGCCATGGGTGCTGATGCCTCGGCCGTTTTAATCTCGGCACCACCAAATTTCACATCAGTATTGATGCGGTAGATCTGATCTGCGTCAGTGAACATGCTGTTATAGCTCAATTCATCAACGATGTATAAAGTAATCAGCAAACTTCCCGTAATTCCTATTACCAGTCCCATGATGTTGATACTGGTAAGAAATGGACTGTTCTTTAAGTTTCTAAAGGCGATTTTTATATAGTTTTTAAACATGGTTTTTTGAATTAAGAATTAAGAATTAAGAATTAAGAATTCAGAATTGTGAATTATGAATTTTGTGATTTGTGATTTTTGTTTCATTTCGTGCTACGTGCGAGCCCCCTTTGTCTTCGACATTTCCCCCAAGGGGGAAAGTACACTGACCTAGCTTTTTTACTTTCACTTTCGTGTCGTGCGATTTATAAATTCTATTGCTTCACTTCGATAGCCTTTACGAAAGTCGACATTTCTATGCATTCCTCTCTCCGCCGCGGTGGATCGTCGGATGCAGGTGGGGGAAAGTGCACTGACCCAGCTTTTTATTTTTAAAACATTTTGCTTTTGCGAAAGCGGAACTTTCATTTAAAATTATTTTTCTATTATCTATAATCTATAATCTATAATCTATAATCTAAAATCTAACATCTAACATCTAACTTCAACTTCATTCGGTGCTACGTGTAAGCCCGTTTGTCTTAGACATTTCTATGCATTCCTCTCTCCGCCGCGGTGGATCGTCGGATGCATATGTGGGAAAAGCATCAACCAGCTTTTGGTTAAATCCCCCATCCGTAACTTTTCTTAATCCTTAATACTTGGTACTCAATACTAAAAACACTTTTTGCTATTTGTCTAAATACTAAATACTAAATACTAAATATTAAATACTAAATACAAACATCTAACATCCAACTCCTAACAATCACTCCGTCTTCAAACTCTCTACAGGATTTGCAACGGCTGCTTTGACCGCCTGATAACTGACTGAAATTAATGCGATTAAAAGTGCTGCGAGTCCAGCAATTACAAAAATCCACCAGGTCATGGACGTCTGGTAGGCAAACTCTTGCAACCACTTATTCATTACATACCATGAAACTGGTATCGCGATCAAGAACGCTATCGTAACCAATTTTAAGAAGTCCTTATTGAGTAGGATTAAAATCTGGCCCACTGATGCGCCGCTCACTTTGCGAATTCCGATTTCTTTCCTGCGCTGTAGAATGGTGTAGGAGGTAAGTCCAAAAAGGCCTAGTGCCGCTATGAAAATTGCCAAGCCTGTAAATATTTGAAAGGCATTGTTAAACTTAGTGTCCTCGCGGTATTGAGATTCAAATTTTTGATCTACAAACGTATAATCTAGAGTACTTTGAGGGTAAACCTCTTTCCATTTGGACCGTATCGCCTCAAGGTTATTGTCAAGCCCGGCAATAGAATTAGATGGGTCTTCAATTTTTACCAAGATGTTATCCATCCTATTTTGCGGGCCGATAAGTAACGGAGCAATCTTTTCTTTGAGTCCAAAATGATGGTAATCTTCTACCACGCCGGTAATATTCCAGCTCTTCCCCCAGAATTTTACCATTTTACCTATTATTTCCTGCTCATTTTGAAAACCCATCGTATGGGCAAATGTGGCGTTGATGACGATACCATCGTTATCTTTTACGCTGGTCGAGAATGGTTTTCCCGCGATCATTTCAAGATCCAACAGCTCAAAGTAACTAGGTTGTGCACCGTACAGATAAAACATTTGCTGGGGACGCTCGATCCCATCTGGGAAACTTATGCCCACGGTAGATGATAGGTTGTCATATCCATCTCCGGGATAAGTCCCCACGCGACTTATACCCTTTACAAAAGGTAGTTTGAGAAGCTCGCCCTGGAGAACATCTGCTTTTTGTACGATTAAAGAGTCTGGCTGTTTATCTAGAATTTCTCCTCGCAATGCAATGACATTGGTTAGGTCTGCACCGTTGGGCTGTTCCCTTAAAAAATTGATCTGCTTGTTGACCACTAGGGTGCCAATTATTAAAATAGCGGTTGCAAGAAACTGGACCGTTATCAATACTTTTCTAATTCCCAACTTTCCTCGGGCAACCTTGATTTTTCCCTTGAGCGCACGCAGAGGGGAAAATCCGCTTATTACGATGGCGGGATACAATCCAGAAAGTAATGTGCCCAGTAAAATAAAACCTATAAATGGAACAATAGTAGTGTGATTAGAAAGTCCCAGACTCAGCTCCTTACCTAAAAAATCATTGAAAACTGGTAGTAGCATATAGACCATCCCAAAACCCAATAAAATAGCAAACAGATTGAGTACCAGTGATTCCCCCAGGGATTGAAATATGAGCTGATACCGTTGGGCGCCGGCAACTTTGCGTATGCCAACTTCGCGAGATCGCTCCAACGATTTTGCGGTGGCAAGATTAATATAATTGAGCCAGGATAGCAGCAGGATAATAAGTGCGATCGCCGATAGAAACCGTACGCGGCTCAAGCTTCCATTAGCCTGTGCTTCATAGGGTTTATCAGAAAGTAGGTGTATGTCGGTAAGTGCTTCTATATTGTGCCTTTCTTCAGGATCATTTTCAAAATCGCTAGCTTTGATTTTTTCACGCAGTGCGGCTACATCGGTTTCGGGAGCGATTCTTATGTAGGTGAAAAAATTGTTTGTATTCCAGTTGGGCTCTTCTTGTCCAAATTTTGATGACCAGGTCTTCATCGTAGAAAATGAGATGAAATAATTGGTCTTGAAATGTGTATTATCGGCAGTGTCATCCACAACGCCCACGACCTCCACACTGGCCTCGCTCCCGTCAAATATGGAAATGCGCTTACCGATCACCTCTTCACCATCAAAAATTTTATCGGCTAGGCCCTGGGTAAGAATTATGGTATTGGGTCTTTCAAAATCTGCCACATTACCAGCGGTTAGATCTTGGTTGAAAATGTCAAAATAGCTAGGATCTGCCAGGCAACCGTTAAGTTGTTCAAAAACGTGATCTTTATGTACAATAGTGACTTTCTCCAGACGGAACAGACGTACCTGTTCCTCAATTTCAGGAAACTCTTTCTTGAAGGTCGGGCCGGTAAGGTTATAGGTCTGGGCATCTCCAGGGAGATAATCCTCTCCCTCTTTATAGTCCATGAAAATGCGATAGACCTGTGATGAGCCATCAAAAGAATCATAACTGCGTTCATAACTTACATACAGGGCAATGACGATGAAGGAAGCGATGCCCAACGCTAAACCTATGATGTTCAGGATAGAATATAGCTTGTTCTTCATCAAGTAGCGCAGTGCTATTTTTAAGTTGTTCTTAAACATGGTTTTAAAGTTGATTATTAACAGTTAATGCTATTTGTAGTATTCAGTATTCAGTATTCAGTATTCACTATTCTGTTTTCTCTATTTTCTCTTTTTTCTTGCTCCTATTTCCCGCTTTCGCGAAAGCGAGAATATCCTCCAGCACTGATAACTATTCCACCTTCAAATTATCTACAGGATTTTCCATAGCAGCTCTAATGGTTTTAAAACTCATAGTCGTTATGGCAAGTGCCAGCATTCCCAGTCCACTAGCTGCAAAAATCCACCAGCTTAAATCGGTTCTATTTACAAAATCCTGCAACCAGTCATTTACAAACCAGTAGGCGATGGGTGCTGCGATTAAGAATGAGACACCTACTAGATAAATAAAATCCTTACATAAAAGCAAATTGATTTGTGCCACGGTAGCTCCCAGCACTTTGCGTATTCCTATTTCTTTAATTCTACGCTCTGTGGTAAAAACCACGAGCCCCAGCAAGCCTAGACAGCTGATCAGTACCGAAAGTCCCATGGACCAATTGAGTAACTTAGACAGGCTCTGTTCTTTCTCATAAAAAGCAGCCACGGTCTCATCCATGAAGTTAGCTTTAAAAGTGCCATTAGGATATACCTCCTGATATACAGTTTCTATATTCTGTAATACCTCATTGAGATTGCCAGCTGAGGTGGTGTTTATCTTGATATGTATTGTGTTGAATGAGGTAAAATACTTGCGGTATACATCGCCAGTAAGCGCCATGGGACTGATGTCATCTTTAAGTGATCCGTTCTGAAAATTTTTCATAACGCCTGTTATCGTAAAACCAGAACGATCTGGATTAACCACCTTATTAAGCGCTTCAGCAGGGCTTGAAAACCCTAGTTTTTCCATTAACTTCTCGTTGATAACCACCTCTTTGATCGTATCATTGCGAGGCATTCTACCTGCAAGTAGCGGAATTTCATATAGGTCAAGAAAGCTCTCATCGCCAAAAACCACCTTTGCATCTGAGCTGCGTTCTCCACTCTCGTTTTTTATTGTGAATGGGGTTACGTAATTTACCTTCACTGGCGTGCCGCCGCCCACACTTACTTGTTTCAATTGCGGTACGCTTTTAAGTTTTTGAGCTAGGAGTAAGCGACTTTCTGGACCTTCCACCTGCGATGGAGTGGATAGATATACAATGGAGTCCGTTTTAAAACCCAGATCTTTATCTAAAAGGAATTTAATCTGTTTTCCTACTAGTAATGTACCTATAATGAATACATAAGCCACCGTAAACTGGAACACTGTAAGAAATTTACGCAGTCCGTTCTTGCCTGTAGCGCTTGAGTTATTTCCTTTGAGAACTCTACTAGGCTTAAACCTTGATAGCACGAGGCTAGGATAAAATCCTGCCACAATTGTTACAACGACAATAAGGAACAGTATGCCCGCTATGAGCACTGGCTCGTAAAGCAAAGAGAATTTAATATCCGCAGGTAAAAAATCTTCAAAAACCCGAAGTAAAATTAAGGTTAGTATAATGGAAAGCAGTGCAGCACCTATGCTTAGCAACAACGTCTCACCCATAAATTGAACGATAAGTTGCTTTTTAGAACTTCCTAGAGTTTTGCGTATGCCTATCTCACGGCTGCGCTGTGCCGCATAAGCGGTATTAAGATTGATAAAATTCACACATCCCAACAACAATAGAAAGAGCGCAATAAAGGAAAGCATGAGCAGAATAGGTTTACTAGCATTACTAACAGTTTCATTAAAGCTTGTTAGATTTTGATCGAAATGCATATCTAGAAACGGCTGTGCATAGAATGTATGTGATACGCCATATTTCTCGTTTAATTCCTTGTCTTCATTGTCTATGGCAGTTTGCTTTAGTTGTTGCTGTAGCAGGTCTCTTCTGTTATTTTCATCGAGAAGAACCAGAACTTGATTGCTTGAATTGGTATTGGTCCAGTTGGGCGTCATTTGTTGACCCATTCTGGTAGTTTTCAAGGAAATAAATTCTTGAAAGACAAGATCAGTGCGCTGGGTAAAATCTGAAACTACGCCTGTAACAGTCGTATTTATTTCATCATTGTAGACCAGTGATTTACCTATAATCTGTTGAGGGGAACTATCTGGAAAATATACTTTAGCTCGTGATTCTGTAAGCACCACCTCATTAGGCCCAGACAATTGCGATAGAGCAGAACCGGCAATCCACTCGTATGTAAATAGGTTGAAAAAGCTCTGGTCTGCGTATGTCACAGAGCTAGGTTCCTTGATAATTGTACCATTTTCAAGCTCTACCGTGTATGGTCTACTGGTTGAAATAAAAGCAACTGTTTCAACACCGGTATATGTATTTCTTATTTCTTCTGTGAGTGGTATCGGAGTTCCAGTACTATAACTCGACCCATCTCCATCTTTAAATTCAGTAGCTACCCTATAAATGCGTTCTCCATTTTCATGATACTTATTAAAGGTAAATTCATAATACACCGTCATGCCTATAACCATTGATGCACTTATACCTATAGCGAGACTTACAATGTTTATGGTAGAGGAAATTTTATTCTTCCACAGGTTTCTCCAAGCGATTTTTACATAATTTTTGAACATAAGTTAGTCTTTAATTTGATATTTTAATTAGTACTCTTGTTTTTAGGATCTTGTTTTTCCGCTTTCGCGAAAGCGGAACACATCCACAAAATCCTCAAAGAAATCTAGAGTGACGGAATTGATTTATAATCCGAAAGCACATTCTCGGTCACCTTCTGGCCATCCAGCATTCTTATGATGCGGTGGCTGTATTTTGCGTCGTGCTCGCTGTGGGTTACCATGATGATGGTCGTTCCATGGTCATTGAGCTCTGTGAGTAGATCCATTACCTCGTTTCCATTGCTGCTGTCCAGGTTTCCCGTGGGTTCATCGGCAAGGATTAATTTGGGTTTGTTGACAACGGCTCTTGCAACGGCGACTCGTTGTTGCTGTCCACCAGATAACTGCTGCGGGAAATGGTTGCGGCGGTGCATGATCTGCATTTTTTCCAGTACGGCATCCACGCGTTGCTTGCGCTCTGCGGTTTTTACACCGGTGTAGATCAAGGGCAGCTCTACATTTTCAAAAACGGTCAGCTCGTCGATGAGGTTAAAACTTTGGAACACAAAGCCTATGTTGTGCTTGCGCAGATCTGCCCTTTTGCGCTCGTTGTAACCCGCAACCTCAGTCCCGTCAAATAGGAAACTGCCGCCATCAGGATCATCCAGCAATCCCAATATATTGAGGAGCGTGGACTTCCCACATCCAGAAGGTCCCATTATAGCTACAAATTCGCCCTCTTCTACCGTGAATGAGAGCTTGTTGAGCGCAACGGTGCGCACTTCTTCAGTAGCATAATACTTCTCTAGGTCTGTTATCTTGATCATGATTGTTGTTTTGTAAATTAAAAAATGGTTGGTTGGTACTCTGGCTAATTATTTTAAGTTATTAGTTATTAGTTATTGGTTATTGGTTATTTAGTTAATCGTTAATCGTTAATCGTTAATCGTTAATTGTTAATCGTTTGTCGTTAATCGTTAATTGTGAATCAGTATTCAGTATTCAGTATTCAGAATTCAGAACTCCGAACTCACCGCAAACACCCATTGCCTCTCGGCATTTCCCTCAAGGGAAAAAGATTCTAATGATCACTTTCATTTAATCTAGTCACTTCTGGTAATTATGGAGCAATGCTCAGACTGAGTTTTTATGATAGAAACTTTCCTAACTCGTTGTTCAGTATTCAGTGTTCGATATTCGATATTCGATATTCGATATTCGATATTCGTTAATCGGTATTCGTTATTCAGTATTCAGTATTCAGTATTCAGTATTCGTTAATCGTTAATCGTTAATCGTTAATCGTTAATCGTTATTCAGAACTCTGAACTCAAAAACTCACCGCAAACACCCATTGCCTCTCGGCATTTCCCTCAAGGGAAAAAGGTTTTAATGAACACTTTCATTTAATCTAGTCACTTCCGTTAATTATGGAGCGATGCTTAAACTGAGTTTTTATGATAGAAACTTTCCTAACTCGTTATTCGTTATTCGTTATTCATTATTCAGTGTTCGATATTCGTTAATCGTTAATCGTTAATCGTTAATCGTTAATCGTTAATCGTTATTCATTATTCATTATTCGTTAATCGTTAATCATTAATCGTTATTCAGTATTCAGTATTCATAATTCATAACTCAAAAACTCACCACAAAACACCCATTGCCTCTCGGCATTTCCCTCAAGGGAAAAAGGTTTTAATGAACACTTTCATTTAATCTAGTCACTTCCGTTAATTATGGAGCGATGCGTAAACTAAGTTTCTATGATAGAAACTTTCCTAACTCGTTATTCGTTATTCATTATTCATTATTCATTATTCAGTGTTCGATGTTCGTTAATCGTTAATCGTTAATCGTTATTCAGTATTCAGTATTCATAATTAATAATTCAGAACTCAAAAACTCACCGTAAACACCCATTGCCTCTCGGCATTTCCCTCAAGGGAAAAAGGTTTTTAACGAAATACCTTCAATTAATCTAGTCACTTCGTGGTAATTATTGAGCAATGCTCAGACTGAGTTTTTATAGAACTTAAAAACTCACCGTAAACACCCATTGCCTCTCGGCATTTCCCTCAAGGGAAAAAAGATTCAATGAACACTCTCATTTAATCCAGTCACTTCCGTTAATTATAGAGCGATGCTCAGACTGAGTTTTTATGATAGAAAGTTAATTCGTATGTTATTCGTTATTCGTTATTCAGTATTCAGTAAACACCCATTGCCTCTCGGCATTTCCCTCAAGGGAAAAAGGACTCAATTAACACTTTCAATTAATCTAGTCACTTCTGGTAATTATTGAGCAATGCTCAGACTGAGTTTTTGTGATAGAAACTTTCCTAACTCGTTATTCAGTATTCTTTATTCTTTATTCGTTATTCGGCATTCGGCATTCGTCAATCGTTATTCAGTATTCAGTATTCAGTACTCATAATTCAGAACTCAAAAACTCACCGCAAACACCCATTGCCTCTCGGCATTTCCCTCAAGGGAAAAAAGTTTTAATAAATACTTTCAATTAATCTAGTCACTTCTGGTAATTATTGAGCAATGCTCAGACTGAGTTTTTATAATCGAAAGTTCCCTAATTAGTTATTCAGTATTAGTTATTAGTATATTCGATATTCGTTATTCGTATTCGTATTCAGTATTCGTTATTCGTTATTCGTTATTCGTTATTCGTTATTCGTTATTCAGTATTCGTATTCGTATTCAGTATTCAGTATTCAGTATTCAGAATTCATAATTCAGAACTCAAAAACTCAAAAACCCAAAACCTCACTCCTTCAACACCAGCTCATCAACATCGCCATACGTACTATAACTATTGGTTAAAACGCGATCTCCCGGCTCCAGGCCTTCCAGGACTTCGTAATATTTTGTGTTTTGACTGCCTAGTTTTATGGAGGTTTTATAGGCGGTGGTGCCGTCTCTACTTACTTTAAAGATCCAGCTTCCGCCAGTGTCCTGGAAAAATCCACCCTTGGGGATTAGGAGGGCCTCTTTCTCCTGGCTCAAAGCAAGTTTTACCTGTAAGGTCTGGCCCCTACGTATATCTTCTGGCAATTCTTTGCTGAACTGCATATCTACTTGAAATCTACCATTGGTGACCTGGGTATAGACTTTTTTTATCTCTAGTGCATAATCCTGTCCATTGAGCGTGAACGTTCCCGTCTGTCCCGTGTAGATGCGAGAGATGTAATGCTCGTCGATGTCTGCCCGTACCTTGAAACCGCTCAAGACGTCTATCTGTCCCAGGCGCTGGCCTTTCTGTTTGGACTGGCCTATCTCTGCATCGAGTGAGGTCAATTGTCCATCAACCGGCGCTCTTACCACGAGGTCTGCAACCTTGCGGCGCATTAGTTCCAGAGCGTTTTGAGTACGGGCATAGGAGCTGCGTGCCTGTCGGTCTTCCTGTTTTATGGCCAGGGAATCTTCTTTTAAAAGAGCCTTTGACAATTGCATGCGCTCCTTCTGGTAGTTGTAATCGTTCTGTGACTGGATAAATTCCTGCTGTGCGATCACGCCTTTCTTGTACAATCGCTCATTGAGGTCATACACCCTTTTTGACTCGATCAGGTTGTTCTCCACATCGGTATTTTGATTGAGGCGGTTGATGGTGTTCTGGCGCGCCGCATTCTGGGAAATCTGCATTTGGGTCAATAGGTTGTACACAGAGGTCTCTTGGTTGACCAGGCTCAGTTCCAGATCTGTATTTGAAAGCCTCATGATGGGATCGCCCTTTTTCATGATCGCGCCATCTTCCACAAATTTTTCCTCAACCCGACCGCCCTCCAGCGCATCCAGATAGATGGTCGTGATGGGCAGGACGACTCCGTTTACAGGAATGTTCTCTTGGAAAATTGCGGTTGTCGCCGTGTTTATGCTCAATCGTTCCCTGTCCACATTCAATTTGGACGCTCCGGTGGAGGACAAGAGCACAAAGATGATTAGCACAACAATAGCAAGTACTCCTAGGATTGCCAGTATCTTGCCGGTGGTAAAACGTTTCTTTTTTAAGGGAATGTCCATGGTTCGTTTTGGTTCTACAGTTCTATTTGAGATAATAGTGCCAAAACATCAATCGTTTAACTATCAGTTACTTAGAATTATTTGTAAGCTTAAAAGTGTACGGTTTTGATACACTGGTGTACGGTTGTGTACAGGTGTGGGGAGAATAATGTGATGTTCCGCTTTCGCGAAAGCAAAAAAATAAAAATGTAATATTGTAGCATGCTTCTTAAAACAGCCAACATACTCGTAATCGACGACGATGAAGACGTACTCACCGCATTGCGCCTGCTCTTAAAGCCCAAGGTCAATAAGGTGGTGGTCAATAAAAATCCCAACAACCTGGAGCACCTCATGACGGAAACCGATTTTCACATCGTGATCCTGGACATGAATTTCAACGGTATGGTAAATACGGGCAATGAAGGGATCTACTGGCTCAACACGATCAGATCAAAGTTTAAAAATGCCGCCGTCGTACTAATTACTGCTTATGCCGATATCGATCTAGCTATAAAATCGCTCAAAATGGGTGCGGCAGATTTTATGGTAAAACCATGGAGCAACTCAAAAATGATAGAGACTCTGGGCGAGGTTTTGGATAAGAAATCCAATCTTAAAAATACTGCAAAATCAGTCGATTCCAGTGATATTATAGGAAGCAGCGACATCATGAGCGAGGTATTCATCAAGCTTAAAAAAGTTGCGCCCACTGATGCCAACGTGCTTATTCTAGGAGAAAATGGAACAGGAAAAGAACTGATCGCGCAGGAACTTCATAAAAACTCACAGCGTAGGCGCCAGCCATTCATAAAAGTGGATGTGGGCGCGCTTACCGAGTCACTTTTTGAAAGTGAGCTTTTCGGTTATAAAAAGGGAGCATTTACCGATGCTCGAGAAGATCGCAAAGGACGGTTTGAGGCGGCTCACACGGGTACATTATTTCTTGATGAGATAGGAAATATCACGTTACGGCAACAGGCCAGGCTTTTGAGCGTGCTGCAGAATAGAACGGTAATCCCCCTAGGTTCTAACGTGCCCATTCCCATAGACATAAGGTTGATATGTGCTACTAACTTGGACATGAGGGCACTAAGCGATGAGAGCAAGTTCAGGAAAGACCTTGTTTACCGTATAAACACCGTAGATCTAGTAGTGCCGCCCCTGCGAGAGCGGGATGGTGATGTTATGGAACTGGCAGCCCATTTTACGTCATTCTATGCCTCAAAATATACTAAGGGAAACATCAGTATTTCTGAGGATTTTAAACGGAAGCTCCAAGAGCATTCCTTTCCTGGAAACGTGAGGGAACTTCAATATGCCATTGAAAAGGCCGTCATTATGTGTGAGGGAAATTCATTGACCGCAGCTGATTTGAGTTTTTCTGCGATTGAAAAAGTGGTGGAAGATCGTGAGGTTTTAAAAACTACAAATCTGGAGGCCGTTGAAAAACAAACGATACTTAATGTAATCGATAAGAATAATGGAAATATTTCTAGATCGGCCAAAGATTTAGGCCTCACGCGCACCGCACTCTACCGCAGACTCCAGAAGTATGACCTATAAAAGTTATGTCTTACCGCTCAGTTTGAGAATTCTGGTGCTTTTGATCTCGCTGACAACTTTGGCATTTGGGATTACAAGGGTGGAAGTTTATTTGATCGTGCTGGGCTTTATCCTGACATCCTTTGCAATCTATAACCTTTATAAATTTGTTTTTAAACGATTTGTGGAGGTAAACGATTATTTTGAGTCCATAAAATATCGGGATTTTTCACGCTGGTTTGTGGAAACTAAGGGACCCAGGGACATGAGGGAACTCCATAGTGGATTCAACCTCATCAATAAAACCATTAAATCCATCAACAACGAGCGTCAGGCTCAATTTGTTTACCTTCAAAAAATCCTTGAAATGGTCGATGTAGGTATCGTAGCCTATAATATAGAGACGGGAGAGGTTTTATGGATCAATGATAGCCTGCTTCATATCCTGGATTTTCCAACATTCAAGAACATCAGTTTTGTAATGAATCGCAAGCCAAATGTCTATGAAGAACTTTTTGAGAAAGTCCATTCTGGATCAGCTCCGGTGGCTTTAAAAATGAATCATGAAGATCATAAGGTGCTTATTTCAGATACCATTTTTGAGGTAGCTGAAAGTTCCTTCAGGCTTGTAATGGTTCAGAATATTGAAAACACTTTAAATATTAACGAGAACGAGGCCTGGAAAAAACTGTTGAGCGTGATGACCCACGAGATCATGAACAGTATCGCGCCCATATCATCCCTTGCTGAAACCCTGGAGCAGAGCTTGCAGCAAAGTATGGACAATGAAAGCTCCCACACCCTGGAAACGGCCGACCTGCTATCAGGGATTTCAAGCATCAGGAGTCGGAGTGAGGGACTGATGAAGTTTGCCAAAACCTACCGCAGCCTCAACAAAGTGACACAGATCAACCGAACAGAAGTAGTCGCTGTAGATTTTTTAAAAAATATAAAGGATTTAATGGTTGCCAGTGTACCTGCTCAGGTCACCTTAAATTTTAAGGCAACGGAACAAAATCTAGTTTTACACATTGATGGATATTTAATTGAGCAAGTATTGATCAATCTTATTATCAATGCGATAGAAGCCACCGATCAGGTCAAGAATCCCGAGATCAATGTTCAAATACTCAAAGGTCAACGAGCAGGACCCATTATAACGGTAACGGATAACGGAACAGGAATACCCGCAGAAATTGCCGACAACATTTTTGTCCCATTTTTCAGTACCAAAAAACGTGGGAGTGGCGTAGGGCTTAGTTTGTGCAGAGAGATCATGACACTGCACCGCGGTAAGATTACCTTACGCAACAAGAAGTCAGGTGGAGTGGAGGTCCAACTACTATTTGATTAAAAAACTGCTTTCCTCAAATTTAATGAATTGATGAACTCTGATTTTCTCTTCCTGCTCAGGGGAAGAACCTCTTTATCCAGTTCCACGGCTTTGGAATTATAACGGGTAATCTTTGAAAGATTTACGATATAGGATTTATGAATACGTTTAAAGTCATCACTGGGCAGTGTGTTTTCAAACGATTTCATTGTTGAAAGAACGACAAAGGTCTCGTCAGTGGTAATCAGTTTCACATAGTCACCAAGGGCTTGTATGTACTTGAGGGAATTGAGGTACACCTTACGTTTTTTGAGATTGCTCTTGACAAAAATATAATCTCCCAGTTCTATTTCGGGTTCGTTAGTTATTTTATTTCTAAGTATTCCCTTTTCTACTGCGTATAAGAAACGGTCTTTTTTAATAGGTTTCTGTAAATAGTCTATGCCGTCATACTCAAAGGCCCTGAATGCAAACTTGGTATTTGAGGCGATAAATATGACTTCGGGTCTATTGGCCAGCGAGTCCAAAAACTCAAAACAACTGCCGCTAGTCATTTCAACGGCAATGAAAAAGAGATCTAGCTCATTATTTTCTACATACAGTTTTGCATCGGCTGCGTTACTGAATTCTGCTTCTAGAGTTAGGTTGGGATGGCTTTTGATTAAATCTGTGGTAATACTTCTTTGAACATTTGAATCATCCAACACAGAACATTTAAGTAATATTCTATTCATTTAATTGTTGTTAATTAATATATTGGATTAGGGGACAGTGCAAAATATAAATTTTTATCAAACTTTTGGTTCTAATTTAACACTAATTCATCAAATTCTTGATAAATGCCCAAAATATAAGAAAAATCTTATAGTCGTTAGTACTACTATTATTGTCCAACTATTAATTGAGTAAAACTTAAAATTATAGTTGTTTAGCAGATAGAATGTTAGTATTTTTGCAGCCGTTTAAATAAATAGTAATTATGAATCAATACGAAACTGTTTTCATTTTGAATCCCGTTTTATCTGATGATCAGGTAAAGGAAACAGTAAAGAAATTTGAAGATTTCCTTACTGCTCGTGGAGCAAAAATGGTAGCCAAGGAAGATTGGGGGCTGAAAAAGCTAGCCTACACGATCGAAAACAAGAAAAGTGGTTTTTACCACCTCTTCCAATTTGAAGTACCTGGTGAGGTAATCAACGACTATGAAGTTGAATTCCGTCGCGACGAGCGCATCATGAGGTATCTTACTGTCAAGCTTGACAAGTATGCCGTTGAATGGGCAGAGAAGAGAAGAAAGAAACTATCTATAAAATCTAACGCTTAATTATGGCAACTTTACAACAACAGGCTAAAGGGAAAAAGGACGGAGACATTAGATACTTGTCGCCTCTTAAAATTGAGACCCAACAAAGAAAGAAATACTGTCGTTTCAAAAGAAGCGGTATTAAGTACATCGACTACAAAGATGCTGATTTCTTGATGGGATTTGTGAATGAGCAAGGTAAATTACTTCCTAGAAGACTTACCGGAACTTCTTTAAAATACCAAAGAAAAGTGGCCGTGGCCGTTAAACGTGGCCGTCACATCGCTATCATGCCTTATAAAGGAGATTTACTTAAATAAAAATCAGATTTAAATTATGGAACTTATATTAAAAAAGGATGTGGACAATTTAGGGTTCACAGATGATTTAGTTGACGTTAAGCCTGGTTATGGACGTAACTTCCTTATTCCTCAAGGCCTAGCTATCATGGCAACCTCGGGAGCTAAGAAACAACTGGCTGAAACTACTAAGCAACGTGCTTACAAGGAACAATCAAACATCAAGGCAGCAAACGGCCAGGCTGAAAAGCTGAATGGAATGGATCTTAAGATCCAGGCCAAAACGGGTGACGGAGACAAATTATTTGGTTCTATCACAACGGCAGACGTTTCTGACGCACTTGCAAAAAATGGCGTTGAAGTAGATAAGAAATTTATTTCTGTCGCTGGTGGTGCTATTAAGAGACTAGGTCAGTATGAAGCGGCTATCCGTTTTCACAGAGAAGTAACCACTACCATCACATTTGATGTAGTAGCTGCAAAATAATTCTCAGAATTAAACTATAGAGCCGTTTCAATTTATTGAAACGGCTTTTTTACGTATTGCCATTTAAGCAATAGTCCTTAAAAACAATGTTGTCGTTTAGATGATTGAAAAAGATCCCATGAAATACCGCAGACTTACAAAGGAACAACTGGAAGAAATGCACCCAGAGTTCATTAATTTTCTTGCCACGCAATCCATCACCGCAAAGGAATGGACAGATATCAAGAAAAATAAACCGGAGGTTGCCGAGGAAGAAATAGACATATTTTCAGATCTCGTCTGGGAAGGCGTGCTTGCCCAGGCAGGAAACCTAGAGCATATCTCTGCACGTACGATGAATCTATTCAGGCTAGGGGAGAAGGAAATGGAGTTGATCTCGATCATGGTAGGCGACGAGCTCATCGATATCACGACCCCAGCAGGCTATAAATGGTTGCAGAACAACTTGATGGATGATGAGGTTAAAATCTTTACCGCTACAAAAGCGTATAGCAAAGATCCTGGAATAGATAAGTTCAAGTTAATTGAAACCGGTGCCGTTATTACAAACGGTAAGCTCTTTGACTACTTTGAAGACCTCTTGGAACTGGGGAATGTAGGAGGCTAGACCTTAGCGTTTTTCAGCAAATACCATTGCAGTCCTATGATGGTAATGGAATTATTAAAATAATTGGATAGAAGTTTTTCTGGGATTAGCTTTCGCGAAAGCTTAACCAATTTAATATCTTCCTTCTCTTTTAAAGAACCTCCACCAGCACTGACCTGATCGCTGGAGTTCACCTCGCCATAATACAAATAGACCTTCTCGGCAGACATTCCCGGAGAGGGGAAATATTTATGGATCAATTCTAGAGCTCCCATTTTATAACCTATTTCCTCAACCACCTCGCGCCGACCAGATTCCTCAGGATCTTCATTAGCATCAACGGCTCCCGCGACCAGTTCCAGTATAAATGGACAATCCCTGCGCGAACTGGGATAGCGGAATTGCTCGGTAAACAAAAAACTGTCCGTGTCCTTTTCATAGATCAATACAGCCACGGAGTCGCCGCGATCCAGTGCCACACGGGTTGCAGCGATCTTAGGATGACCACTTCCATACGTATCGTGTTCAACATCTGCTTTATAGACCTGGAAGAATTCGTCAAGGATTTTCTCTTCTTTGAGGATGGTGTATTTCATTTGCTGATCGGACTTTTAATTTACAATAGAATTTATAGTGCGCAGGTGTCAAAGTATTTTAAATCTGACAAATGGTATATAGCTGATATTCTTCACTCAATTTAATCAAAAAAGCCACCCCAAGAACTATAATCTCAAAGTGACTTTTAAAAATTTAAAATTAAACCCTACCTCTTCACCTCGGCACCGATCTTCTCCATATATCTTTCATACAGCTCGGTCTGGTGGGTGTCCAGTGAGACCTCGCGGCCGTCTATAAACGCATGGGTAAGTAGGTTGCCCATCATTTCCAGAGCGTTGCCGCGAGAGATAAATAAGGTAGCTTGTTTCCCTACTTCCAGCGAACCGTACTTATCGTCTATTCCCATGACCTTGGCGGGATTGAGCGTGATGAGTGTAAGTGCCTGTTCCATGTCCATTCCATAACCGGCAACGGTTCCTGCATAAAACGGAAAATTGCGCGTCTGGTGTCTTTCCATATCACCAGAGTTTTCCAGCGCGACCAGGATTCCCTTGTCTGCCAGTAATTTTGGAAAGCGGTAGGGAAGGTCATAGTCCTCATCCTCACGAGAGGGAAGATCGTGCACCCGACCTGCAAGTACTGGTATTTTCATCGCTACTAGCTCGCTCGCAACGCGATCTGCCTCGCGACCGCCCACGATTACAGGTTTCTGAATGCTGTGGGTGGTGATAAAACGCAATACGTCCCGTATTCCCTTTTCTCCACCTACATGAAAATAGACATTTTGCTTTCCAGCAATCGCATCGTTGAGCGCTTTGTACTTTAGGTTGAGTTCTTCTGCTTTCTCTGTTGCATTGTAAGCTTTGGAATTGTTAAAAAAGTTGGCCAATTCCTGTACTTGCTCCGCATAATTTTTACTGGGTTCAATGGGGCCTGGCTCGTACCAGGTGCCCGATCTTCTAAAACTGGAGGGCCAGTTGATATGGACACCCTCGTCAGTCGCGATGGATGCGTCTTCCCAGTTCCAAGCGTCCAGTTGTACCACACTGGACTTCCCAGATATACGACCACCTCTGGGCACGATCTGCGCCATGAGAACACCGTTGGGCCTCATGGATTCCACCACCTTACTTTCAGTATTATAGGCAATTAGGGAACGTATGTGGGGGTTGAAGGTTCCTATTTCCTCAATATCGACACTTGCTTTTACCGCGTCAACTTCTACCAGTCCCAGGGTCGCGTTCATCGCTATAATCCCAGGATAGACATGCATCCCGCTAGCGTCTATCTGTCTGCCCTTTGGTGCAATCTTTACGGTTGTGGCATCTGCGACTAGTGTGATTTTACCGTTCTCCACCATGATGATGGAATTTTCTATTTTCTCGCCGTTACCTATGTGTGCGGTAGCGTTCATTATGGTAAAGGATCCAGTGTGGGCGGGTGCTGGCGTCTGTTGTGACCATGCAAGCCCGCTCCATATCATGCTTACTACTATTATTAGTTTTTTCATCGTTTTGGATTTACCAGTGAAGGGTTTCACATTCATATAACGTCTTATCTTTTTTCTTTGGAGTCTGGGTTTTTAGACCTTTATTTTTGGCTATGAGCATCTCATTTACAAGTTGTTGTCTCTCTTTTTTTATGCTTTCGCGAAAGCGTGCGTCCCTATCCACATCAAAGAAAACAATACCATCTACCATGGTAATAAGTGGTCTCGCGGTAATACTCATGGGATGCGCGTTCCAAAGTACGAGATCTGCATCCTTGCCTTTTTTAATACTCCCGGTACGGTCATCGATGTGAAGAAGTTTTGCGGGATTGAGCGTTACAAATTTCCAGGCTTCTTCCTCGCTCACGCCACCATATTTAATGGCTTTTGCAGCTTCTTGATTCAATCTTCTTGACATCTCGGCATCATCGCTGTTGAAGGCAACGGTAACTCCTGCGGCGTGCATGATCGCGCCGTTGTAGGGAATTGCGTCGTTGACCTCATATTTATAGGCCCACCAGTCGCTGAAGGTAGAGCCGCCCGCGCCGTGTTCTGCCATTTTATCGGCTACTTTGTAACCTTCTAAAATGTGCGTAAAAGTATTGATGCGGAAACCGTACTTCTCGGCCACCTTCATCAACATATTAATCTCGCTCTGTACGTAGGAATGACAGGAAACAAACCGCTCGCTTTCCAAAATCTCCAACAAGACCTCCATCTCCTCATCATACCTAAAGTCGGCTTTTCCTCGGGTATCGGCGTACTGGCGCGCTCTTGAAAAATGATCTTCAAAAACCTGTTCCACACCCATTCTAGTCTGTGGGAAACGTACTCCATTGTCGTACCTGGATTGTTTTACGTTTTCGCCCAGAGCGAATTTGATGAACTTGGGCGAATTATTATAGATCATCTCGTCTGCCGTATAGCCCCATTTCAATTTAATAATTGCGCTGCGACCGCCTATGGGATTTGCACTACCGTGAAGTAATTGTGAGGTAGTAACACCACCTGCTAGATCGCGGTAAATATTGATGTCCTCGTGATCAACGACATCTTCAATGGTGACCTCAGCGGTGGAATTATGACCAGCCTCGTTAACACCGTTATCTATAGCGATATGGCTGTGTTCATCAACGATGCCGCTGGTTAAATGCATCCCGCTTCCATCGATCACCCGCGCACCACGACTGCTTAGATCCTTGCCTATGCTTGAGATTTTACCATCCTTTACAAGAACGTCCGTATTTTTAAGGATCCCATCATTCTCGTTAGTCCATACCGTTGCATTTTTATAAAGTACGGTCTCTTGCTTGGGTTTTGAAACACTTCCAAATCCGATATTGGGGTAGGAGATAGGGCCTATATCTTTCAGTTCCTTTTCCATGGTATCATCTTCCTCTTCGTCATCATCCTTTTTCTTTTCAGTATCGTTTGATTTTGAAGCTTTAAAAGTCATTTCGTTGCCATCAGCGAGATAAGCGGTTCCATTAAGACTGTTTCCGTCTTTATTTAATTGTGCCAATAGACGATTGAAGCCTTTGTTCAAAGTGTCTTTTTGGGTTGAGATTATATTGATCCAGTCCTCACTGTACGTGATTTTGGAACCTAACGTGGTGCTATCGATTTTTACCTTGATCTTTTCACCTTTACCAGAAATTACCATTTCATACTCGGTGCCATCGATGCGAGCGGTATAGGTACCATCGATATCTCTAATGGATCGGTCCTTTAAAATGTGTTTTGATCCTTGGATCCAATTTTCATAAATAACCGTTTTCTTGTCAAACAACTCACCCGAAGCCATTAGGAAATTAGCATATTTACCCACCGCGAGGGTTCCTGCCTTATCACTTATTTTCATGATTCCCGCTGGAGTTGTGGTAAGCGCGGCAAGAGCCTGGTCTGCGGTCAGGCCATATTCCATGGCTGTTCTTATCTTGTCGTGAAGGGTTTTGGGATCTTTAAGGCCTTGGGAGGTGATGGCATAATTGATTCCAGCTTTAGAGAGCATCATGGGATTGCCCGGTGCTTGTTTCCATTCCCTCATATCAGATAGATTCACAAACCACTCCAACTGCGGATTAGAAACATCATACGCATCTGGAAAATTGATGGGAACGATAAGACTGGCATTGGTAGCTTTTATCGCATCGATCATTTCATAAGCGTCTTCTCCACCTATGATTACAAATTGTTTGCCTATGCGATCGCCCATTTTATCGACCCGCAGGATATTTTTCTTGTTTCCGGCCTCTATATATTGGACTAGATTTTTCTTGTCAATTAACGCTTCAAGCGATAGATCCTTGTTTTTTGCAAAACCCTTTGCGTACCAGTCGGCATCAAAATGGGTCTGGCGCAATAATGCCAGAGCTCCCATCATGGAAGTAGGATAACTTTGTCTGGACTGGCTGCTTTTATCTAGTGAAAAGAAATTACCGCTTTCCTGCATCAGGATGCGATCTGCATCAGTACCGTTATTATTTAGTGCGATGACCATCCCATTACCACGAGCGATACCATCATGGAGGTGTGTCTGTACCATTCCATAACCGGCATCAATGAATTTTTGGGCTTCTTTTGAATCGTACTCAAAGTGATCCATGGCAGTCTGCTCTGCTCTTATATGATCATTCCAGTAATATCCCTTGCGACTTTCATCATATTGTTGGGTATTGGTTCTAGCGGCCTGTGAAGGTTTTTTCATCGCAAGATCGCCGTAGGACTCAATAAAGGACGGATAAATGTGCAGTCCCGTTGCATCTTCAACCACGGCATTTTTTGGAACGCCTACATTTTTTCCTATCGCAATTATTTTCCCGTCCCTAATAACGATGGTCGCATTTTCCATAGTTACTCCTGGACTGGTAGTAATGGTAGCGTTTTTAATTACCCGAGTGAGATTGCTGACTGCGCTAATGTCATCATTGTCAGGAAAATATTCCTGTGCCTGTAGATGTAATCCCAGTAATAATAGGAGATAGAGAACTTTTTTCATTAAAATTTGTTTAGAGGATTGAAAGATATATGATAATGTGGAGAAAATGGTTCAAGGAAGCAAAATTCCAAGTTGCCTAAAAAATCAAGAAATCTTTGAAATATTAAGTAAGTCTTAGTACGATGAAAAAGACACTGTATATATCTATCAACAAATAGCTAGGTAATAATCAATTGATCTTACGACACTATTGAAACAGCCAGAATCGTCTCAAAATTCAATTAAGTTAAAGGCCGTTTCTTACAAATATTTAGGGCGTCGATCGTTCTTTGTTCTTTGCCTCTCGTTCCCGTTGAGCAGACCTTTGTTTTTGAAATCCTGTGAGGAAAGACCGCAGGTATTGGTCATTTAAGGTTTGGTATTTTGTGTGCTTTGGATTTCGGAAAAAGGACGTGAGTTCACTTTCAGTAATTTCCTGACCTCCTAGACGAGTTATATAAACAAGCTCTGTAGAACTGAAGTTGAATGCAATTTTGAGCTTTCTTAAAATAATATTGTTATTTAAAACTACCTCTGCCACGGGAGAAACCCCATCTTTTTTACCGCGATAATTTACAATAACTCCATTTAAAAAAGTCGCCAGATTCTCGTCGATTACCACATCATATCCTTCCTGTTCCTCTTTTTTGAGCCAGTCGCTGATCTCTGCTCGGGACACCTGCTCGCCTCCTTTAGCGTACATATCGATCATGGAGTCGTCGCTCAGGTTCAAGGTGTATCGCAATCTTCTTAATATGTCGTTATTGTCCATAAATACTCATAATTGTTGTGGTTGTACTGCTTTCCTGCCTGCGGCAGGCAGGCGCGAAAGCGGAACCTCCTAAAAAATATATCTCTACTTAAATAGTATGCTCAGGATGCAAATTACGATAACGGAGCAATTTGCAGTACCAACTAAATTGTAAAAGTTGCTCTTTCAGGCGTTATGATAACCTGAACGAGCAACTTTATTGTTGACTCTCAATTGATTAAATAAACAAATTTAATGTCCGACCATATCTTCCGGTCGTACCCACTGGTCAAATTCCTCACTGGTTACATAGCCCAAAGAAAGTGCAGCTTCCTTTAAAGTCGTTCCCTCGTCATGCGCTTTATTAGCAATTTCGGCAGCTTTATAGTATCCAATTTTTGTATTTAAAGCGGTTACCAGCATGAGCGAGTTGTCCAGCAATGATTTGATCTTGGGAAGGTTGGGCTCGATTCCAACGGCACAGTGCTCGTCAAAACTGCGACAGGCATCTCCTATCAACCGTGCGCTTTCCAGTACCGCTGCTGCCATCACGGGCTTGAAGACATTCAGCTCAAAATGCCCCTGCATGCCACCTACGGTAACGGTAGTGTCATTACCCATGACCCGGGCGCAGACCATGGTGATCGCCTCTGCCTGGGTAGGATTTACTTTTCCTGGCATGATGGAACTTCCAGGTTCGTTTGCGGGAATATTCAACTCTCCTATACCGCTGCGTGGACCACTGGCGAGCATTCTTATATCGTGGGCAATCTTATTTAGGGAAACGGCAACCTGCTTGAGTGCGCCGTGGGTCTCAACAAGTGCGTCGTGGGCGGCGAGGGCTTCAAATTTATTGTCCGCAGTCTTGAAGGGAAGCTCGGTAAACTCTGCAATGTAGCGGGCAACAACGCGGTCGTAACCTTTGGGAGTATTGAGTCCAGTTCCTACCGCAGTACCACCCAGGGCAAGCTCGCTCAAGTGACTCAACGTGTTTTCCAAAGCAATTATTCCATGATCCAGTTGGGAAACATACCCAGAAAATTCCTGGCCCAGTGTCAATGGAGTTGCATCCATTAAATGTGTGCGCCCGATTTTTACGATATGTTCAAATTTTTGAGACTTATCGTGAAGCGTGTTGCGCAACTGTATGATTCCTGGAATGGTTTCTTCCACGATCATCTTGTAGCAGGCGATGTGCATTCCCGTGGGGAAGGTATCGTTGGATGATTGGGACTTATTCACGTCATCATTGGGCTGGATGGTTTTTTCTCCTTCTCCTATGACCTTGCCCGCTATCTGGTGGGCGCGGTTTGCAATGACCTCGTTAAGATTCATGTTGGACTGCGTACCAGATCCTGTTTGCCATATCACGAGCGGAAACTGGTCATCATGTTTTCCATCCAGGATCTCCTCGCAGACCTGAGCAATAAGGTCGCGCTTATCTTCATCGAGGACTTCCAGCTCGTGGTTTGCATAGGCCGCAGCTTTTTTGAGATAGGCAAATCCATAAACGATTTCTAGGGGCATGCTGCCAGCAGGACCTATTTTAAAATTCATTCGGGAACGTTGGGTCTGTGCGCCCCACAATTTATCTGCGGGCACCTCTACCTGTCCCATGGTATCCTTTTCTATTCTATATTCCATTGAAGATGTATTTTCCACAAATATAAGAAGGGCGTTTTTAATCATCGATTTTATACGGTCTTTGTGGCTTGACTTATCAATTAATTGGTAAGATTTTTAGGAATAATGCCTTTTAAGAAATTAGACATTGTTGGTGGAGGTTCTCGCTTTCGCGAAAGCGATGTTCAGTGGAGATCTGCTATTGATTGAGGGATGATATAAAAACTGGTTTAAGAAGGAAAAATCGGCAGTCTGCAGAATCGCTCAACCTAAAATACCCGCCATACTTTAATGGAATGATGAAGTATTACAGCTTTTACTTCCATTTTTTTTATATATTCGGATGGCTTATTAAATAGGGTATTGGCAAAGACTTTATTTTATAATTAATTTAGGTATACCAAAACCAGCTGGTTTTTTTCTATTGACTATGACGACGATATTTGTACGGTTACCGTAATCGTAAAAAGTTGCGACGGAAAGCGGGTAACTGTCAGAGCCACAAGTAGGTCTGGGGACTGTCAGGCACTGAAAGATGCTGCGTTAGGTAGGGCTTTATTAGAGTTAGCTGCTGCTTGATTTTAATCTAGAGTGGGGAGTTGCTGTAATAGTAAAACCACACTTTTATTTTTTAACTATGAAAACAATATTTTTGTTATTACTTTTTTTTGGTCAAATGGTTTTGGCACAGAAAAGTGGTTACGTAAATTACGATTACACCGTAACGAACGCAGTAGAGATTTATACTACCAAAAGCGTCTTGAAATTCCATGATAAGGGGTCACTATTCCAAACGTTCAGAAACGATAAACACGATGATACCCCATCAAAGCGCAGTGTAGGCGAGAATGGTGAGATTAATATTCTGGTATATAAAGATACTGAAAATAAGCCTGCCTACTTTATCGATAAAAGAAACAGCACGACTCATTACTAAAATTTATGAATTATAATCAACTTTACTTGCTGACCGAGCAAATACCTATAATAAAATGGGAGCTTAAACAGGAATTTAAGGAAGTAAGCGGCCTTAACTGTCAGAAGGCCACAGGTTCATTTAGGGGAAGAAATTACATCGCCTGGTTTACAGAAGATATTCCCAGTAATCTGGGCCCATGGAAACTTAATGGGTTACCGGGATTAATACTTGAGGCAGCAGACGATCAAGGTATTTTCTCC
The DNA here is from genome assembly GCA_963836885.1 of uncultured Flavobacteriaceae bacterium. Classification (GTDB taxonomy): domain Bacteria; phylum Bacteroidota; class Bacteroidia; order Flavobacteriales; family Flavobacteriaceae; genus Nonlabens. Next base: position 124,085 of record CAWILF010000025.1, read on the forward strand.
TACCGAGCCACAAAAATTAAACTTGATGAAGACGACGCTATCATTATCGATATACCAGACACCAAAGATGCCATCACTTTAAAGGAATTTGTCACAAAAATAGTTCCCGAGAAGCGTGAAGAACTGAACGGTAAGATGCAAGCTAAATTAGATCGATCCATAATCATTGAATCCGTGACCATCGACCGTTCTGGAGATAAGGAACTTGTATACGAATGGGAAACTGAGGACTAATTTGCTTTTGTTTTATTTCCGTACTATTTTCATATCTAAGGTTGATTATTTGATCCTATTACCGTCAGTAAAAACGTATGTGTTTTAAAAATTATTTTTTTTGCTGTCTGGTCATAGGTTTATTTTCTTCTGTTATAACCTACGCACAAACTCAAATAAGTGGCGTTGTAACCGATACCAATCAGGAATTCTTGCCCTATATAAATATTATTGTAAAGGATTCTCTGGATTCAAAAACCTTTAATTTTACGTTTACAGATGATCAAGGTAGGTACAATATCCAGATAAATGATATTGGTAGCTACATTTTGGTTTTTAAGAGTCTAGGGTATAGGCAAAAACAAATTTCCTTCAATGTAGATGAAGTTTCCAAGAAACTAACTTTTAACGTGGTTCTTGAAGTATCCGTGTCACAACTGGATGAAGTCATCATAAAAAGCGAGAAACCGATCAATGTCCGCAAGGATACTATCAGTTTGAAAACAAAATTTTTTACCGACGGTACTGAGCAGACTGTTGAAGATCTACTTAAAAAAATACCGGGAATAAGTGTAAGCGACGAGGGAACCATAAAAGTAGGTAATCAAGAAATCGTCAAGTTAATGGTGGACGGTGATGACTTTTTTGAAGGTGGCTATAAGATACTTTCTAAAAATATGCCAGCATATCCTATTGAGGAGGTAGAGGTTTTAAAACGGTACTCTGATAATCGCCTGCTTAAAAATATAGAAGAGAGCAATAGGATCGCATTAAATCTTAAGTTAGACGATAATTCAAAGCGCATCTGGTTTGGTAATATCAATGCGAGTTATGCATACAATAATTTTTACCAGTTTAAGGCTAACCTCATGAATTTTGGTAAAAAAAACAAATATTATTTTCTTACCAATTTAAATAATACAGGTTACGATGCGACCGGTGACCTTGATAACTTGATACGTCCCTACGGAGGGAATGAACCAGGCAACCTGGGTGATGACCAGCGATTAGAACCATTATTAGACTTATCTGGAGGCTTGCTCAACTTCAACGAGGAGCGTACTAATTTTAACAATGCAGAGCTCGTGTCGCTCAATTCTATTTTTAATCCGTCAGAAAAACTTAAGATAAAATTACTTGGCTTTTTCAACTGGGATGAAAAAGATTTTTTTAGCAACACAACAGAAAATGTTAACCTTGACGAGATCAATTTCACAAATACCGAAGACTATAGATTGCGAAACAAGAATCAAATTGCCTTTGGAAAAATTGACATTACCTACAACCTGTCAGATTCAAAAATGATCGAGGCCACTACAAAATACAACAACGCAAATTTTAACGATGGATCGAGTCTAGTATTTAACGGAAACTCCACCATAGAAAATTTAAGATACCAAAACACCCTTTTAGACCAAAAAATAAATTACACCTCAAAAGTCTCAGATAATAGAGCCTTACTGCTTAGTGGAAGAATTATTCATGAAGAGTCACCACAAAATTATAAGGTAAATCAGTTCTTTTTTCCTGAATTATTCTCAAATACAGATGCAACAAACGTAGCACAGAGAAGTGATTCAAAGATGCAATATTATGGCTTTGACGCGCATTTGCTTAATAGGAGAGAAAATAAAGATCTCCTAGAGTTGAAGCTAGGTAATGAATACAGAAAAGATGCGCTGCTCACCACATTCAGCCTCTTTGAGGATTCCGCCACTATTGAAATGCCCGAGGGATATCAAAATAGAACCGATTATCGGGTCAACGACCTGTATTTCAAGACAAGGTATCGTAAGGGTTTTAAGAATTATGGGCTAACTGGAAATTTAGATTTCCACCAACTTTTTAATCGATTAGAAAACAATCAAGCAGCCACAGATCAAAATGTATTCTTTATCAATCCCAGTGTCGATATGGACTGGAAAATAAATGAGAAAAACAGCGTTTCTTCTTCATATTCCTACAACACCACTAATGCGACCGTACGAGATGTTTACAGCGACTTTGCACTGACTGGATTTCGTTCCTTTTCAAGGGGAACGGGTAGTTTTAATCAGCTAGAAGAATCAAATTTTAGGCTCAATTACCAGCTTGGGAACTGGAGTGACCGTTTTTTTACTAACGTTTTTGCAGCATACGTTAAAAATCATGATTTTTTTTCTACTAATTCACTAGTGCGACAAAATTTTGTTCAAAATGAAAAGATTATTATCAAAGATAGGGAGTATCTTTATTTAACCTCTAAGTTTGATTATTATCTTAAATTCCTCAAATCTAATGTTAAGCTTAATATTGGTTTTAGAAACAGTGAGTATAAGAATATCGTAAACGATTTAGACCTAAGGACAGTATTGTCTAAACAGTACGATTATGGTCTAGAAATACGGTCTGGATTTAATGGCGTATTCAACTATCATTTAGGCACTAAATGGATTCATAAAAGCATCGAGACCACGATCCAAAACGACTTCACGGACATGGTTTCATTTTTGGACTTAACATTTATTTTCAACAAAAAACTCAATGCTGAAATCAAATCGGAGCGCTATTTTTTTGGAAACCTATCGGGTGATAATAATTATTATTTTATAGATTTTGACGTGAGATATCAATTAAAAAAAGATAAGATTACCTTGGGAATCGATGGGAGAAATTTATTGAATACGGAGAGGTTTAGAAATTTTACTATTAGCGACATAGGAACATCCACCACGGAATATAGGCTGCTGCCTCGTTTTGTACTATTAAAAATGGAGTACAGGTTTTAGGAAACGTAAGCTTGTGGCTCGACTTAGCAACTAATTGGCAATTATTGTAAGAATATATCCTTTTTTAAAATTATAAATTGTTGATCTAGATTCTCGCTTTCGCAGAAGCGAGCTATTTACGAGCACTTTTCTTTTTGTCGAATTCCCAAAACAAAAATAGCGGCTACTCCACGGAACCGCTCACTAAACATGTAAGTCGATTAAGCTAATAAAATAATACTTTTCTAGAGGCATGCTGCCAGCAGGACTTATTTTAAAATTCATTCGGGAACGTTGTGTCTGTGCACCCCACAATTTATCTGCGGGCACCTCTACCTGTCCCATGGTATCCTTTTCTATTCTATATTCCATTGAAGATGTATTTTCCACAAATATAAGAAGGGCGAGGGAAGGGCAGAAAGAAGAAGTTATAAATTAGATATGAATTTAAAAAGGCAGAAATAATAAATTAAAAAGGAATCTAGAATTAAGGTGGTACGGAGTAGCAAGTCCTCTTATAATATAAAGTAGCTGGCAACAATTTCTCGCTTTCAGGTGCATCGATCGCAAATCGTGATACCTAGTTCTTTTAATTACTTTGTTAATAAAAGCTGATTAGGGTTTTCGTATTTTTATCAAAGCTGCTATCTTTGCAATAAATAAGTGCACCATGTTTGAATTTGATCAGTATTTAGGATTTTTGGCTTTTTTAGGAATTTTGACCATTGGATTTTGGTTGATGTTGTTCCTGACCTTATTTGCGATTCCGTATTGGATTGCAGGTTCCACTATTGAGAAGATGAAAATGAAGAGAGAAGCAAAGAAAACAAAGTTGGAACGCCCAACTTCATAAGTCTTTTCTGACAAAATATATAATAAACCCGATCTTATGGTAAGATCGGGTTTTTTGTTGATCAATATTTAAGGGAATCGAACTATTAAACTGGCTAAATTATTATCTTCGGGAAACAATAGGAATTTATGAATTACGAGTCTGCGATTGCACGGGAAGAGATGGATCGAATTATCGATAACGCCTTGAGGGAAGATGTGGGCGATGGCGATCACAGCAGCCTTTCCTGCATCCCGGAGAATGCCACGGGCAAGGCGCGATTGTTAGTTAAGGATGAGGGAGTCCTTGCGGGTGTTGCTTTCGCGAAAGCGGTATTCCACAAAGTAGATCCACAATTACAGATAGATGTAAGAATAAACGATGGTGACCTCGTAACGTATGGCGATGAAGCATTTTACGTGTCAGGTTCCTCACGATCGATTCTAAAGGCAGAACGTCTGGTTCTCAACGCCATGCAAAGAATGAGTGCCATCGCTACAAAAACCAGAGCTTTTGTAGATCTATTGGAAGGTACAAAAACCAATATCCTCGACACAAGAAAAACCACACCGGGAATACGGTTGTTGGAAAAATGGGCGGTAACCATAGGAGGCGGAGTGAATCATAGGTTCGGTCTTTATGACGTTATCATGCTCAAGGATAATCACATAGATTTTGCTGGAGGTGTCACTAAAGCCATTCAAAAAACTAGGGATTACCTGAAGGAGACCGGTAAGGATCTCAAGATCATCGTGGAGGCAAGAAGTCTGGAAGAGATCTCTGAAATCCTTGAAAACAGGGATGTTTACCGCATACTTATAGACAACTTTAATTATGAAAATACTAGAAAAGCAGTAGAACTCATAGGAGATCAGTGCCTTACGGAAAGTAGCGGCGGCATCACCCTTGAAACTGCGCTCAAATATGCTGAGTGTGGCGTCGATTTTATATCCAGCGGTTCACTCACGCACAGCGTTTACAACCTGGATCTCAGTCTCAAGGCAGTACATGGGTAGGCTGCGGGAAATTTTATCCAAAATACCCATCGTCTCCTTCTTTGTCGCCATAACCAGTCGATGGAGATTGCCCGGTTTTGAGGGAATGACATTTTGGGATCTATGGGAAACCTATTCCAGGGGAATCGTGAAAGGGGCTTTTGCATCGCGTGCCAGTGCCATCTCCTACAGTTTTTTCATGGCACTCTTTCCCTTTATCCTCTTTATACTCAATTTAATCCCATTTATACAAATAGATAACTTTCAAGAGGAAGTCCTATTGTTTGTCAACGATCTTTTGCCCACTCAGGCTGCTGGCGCTTTTGACAACATATTTAATGAGATCGCCCTACAGGAAAACTCGGGACTGCTCACCATCGCCTTTTTATCCTCGATATTTTTAATGACCAATGGGGTGAATGCAATATTTGCCGGATTTGAGGGAAGTTTCCACGCAGAGAACAACCGCGGATTTATCAGACAATTTGCGGTATCGCTGGCCGTATCCATGCTATTGGTGATCTTCCTGTTTATAGCGGTCGTGATCACGGGTGTGGTCGCCTACTGGATTGCCGAACTGCGTGCAGAAAATTTTATGACCGAAGACTCCCTTACCGTGTGGCTGGGAGTCATTCAATATATAGTTCTGGTTTTTATGTTATTTACCTTTGTCTGTACGCTGTATTATACGGGAACTAGAGAAGGACGTGATACCCGATTCTTCTCGATAGGTGCCGTGGTGACCACGGTACTCATCGTGTTGTTTTCCTATCTTTATGGAATTTACATTGAGAACTTTTCATCCTACAATGAAATCTACGGCTCCATCGGTGCATTGCTTATACTTATGGTATATATTTGGCTGAATGCCAATTTGTTATTACTGGGATTTGAACTAAATGCATCCCTTAGATCATTAAAGGCACGGAATTTGGTTTTAGAATAGTATATTTAAACACTTAATCAATATAACAATGAAAAAAATACTTTTAGTGGCAGTTGCCTGCCTAGGAATCTTGAGCGGAACTGCGCAAACAACGATCAACGGTGTAAAAGTTGAGAAAACGCTGACCGTGGATGGTGAGGAGTTGATGCTCAATGGAGCAGGAATGAGAGAAAAGTTGTGGTTTGATCTTTACGTAGGATCTTTATACCTTAAGGCAAAGAGCAAGGATGGAAAACAACTGGTAATGGCAGACCAGCCCATGGCGATCGTCCTTGACATTACCGACAGTAAGGTGACTCAGGAAAAAATGAAAGATGCGGTCAACGAGGGCTTTGAGGACAGTTGTTCAGACTCTGAAAGAGCCAAGATCAAATCTGAGATTGCACAATTTACGGCATTGTTCAGTGATGCCATCAAAGAGGGAGACCATTTTGTAATTGCTTACCTTCCAGGAAAAGGAACCATGGTTTCTAAAAATGGTAAAGATCTAGGTACCGTTAAGGGAATGGATTTTAAGAAAGGACTTTTCGGAATCTGGTTGGGTGATGATCCAGCAGATGATGACCTTAAAGAGGGAATGCTCGGTAAATAATCGAGATTTAAAAAAAAGCCCGATAGAAGTGAAGCTTCTATCGGGCTTTTTTTGTGCTTATTTTTTAGGAATGCCTAGATTATAATTTGGAGTTTGGTACGAGCCCATTCATGTAGCGATCTACTTTCTTGAGAGGGATTTGAAATAAAAATAAGTAGAAGTTATTCTTCAAAAAAATGTACACTAACAGTGAAATTTTTGGTTGGTGAGGTCTTGATCAGAATTTAAAATAGCATAGTATTTTTTTAGAACGGCTTATAAAGCAATAGGAGATCCAGAATGACTATAGCGGTCCATGCTACAACCCTGATCCAGTTCTTGCGCGTGAGTTGCAGACATAAAGAACTATTGAAACCTCGCTTGTCCAGTTCACTGTGAATAGGTATAAATATAAGGAATGTAGTGATCCAGGTCAATGCAATAAGGATTGCGTAAATTACATTTGAAGCAAACATCTCAGGATATTTGTATAAAAAATAGATTGCAATACCTATCTGACCTATCATTTGCGGAGCAACTATAAAGGTCATATTTCTTGCATACTTACCGTGCCACTTCTGGAAGCTCGATGGATGTAAATATTGAAAACCTGGATATATAAGTAGTTGAACCATCCATATCAAGACCATCAGGCCAAAATCAATCGCTAAACGCAGTACTTCGATATTCATACTTAAAGTTTTATTCTACGGTAATGTCCAGCCGTCCTACCTTCCACGCCCAGTAAATGAGTAATGGATGGATCACAATTAATCGAAACCATCCTACCCAGCTGGGAAGACAATAATCATTTATGCAACTGCCTATTTGTATAAAGTAAATGTGGGAAATGATAAAGGCGAGCAACATTCCCATGGTAATATAACCGCCCAATTTACGGGTCTTATAAAATAGCACCATTCCCGCTACCGCAAGTTCTAGAATTCCTGCGGCATAATTTATTATTTCTGGATCGCCCAATTGGTCTGGGATTACCTGTACATAAATACTGGGAAGTATAAAATGCATGATTCCTGCTATACCGTAAAAAGCACTGAATAAGTTAAGTGAAGTGATTTTTGCTAGTTCAATCGCCATTGGTATTCTTTGTGGACCTTTTTAAGGATCAGGAAAAACGGGATCCACCATATAAAGTCATTAGTAATAAGCGTATAGATAAATTCAAACGGAACCACATCTTGAAGATAATTGAATATAAAGCCTAATGGCCCAAAAATCTTTCCCAAGAATCCAACAGCTACAATAGGCCAGTGGCGCATGGGATCATAACTTGCCCACCAGTAGCCCAGACCATAAACTCCTATTACCATTCCCATTCCCTGCCAGACCATGGGATGATTTAAGGGCTCCATTCCTACCAATTCAAAAAAATGATCGGGAAACAGAACCACCCAAGCTCCCCATAATAAGTTGTAGATAGCAGCAAGACGCAGGGTGAGTTTCATTTGTTCAAGTTAAGCAGTTTACGTCGGTTTAATCAGAAGTTCTTTCATTACGAAGTATAAATTTATCGAAATGCACCCGCTTGCAACCGCAACTTAAATTAACCGCTTGATTTATATCATATTCCATTTGCCTGGGTGAGCTAATTAATTTATGAAATAAGTAATACCTTTCTCAATGTGTCGCACGTATTTTTGGCCTTCAACAATTATAAAAATGTCCATTCGCTTAGTACCGTCCAATTTTGTTTTGCTAGTAATTATTGCAACACTTTATTCCTGCTCATCCATAAGGACCAAAACACGCGGCGATCAGGTTGTTACCGAATCTGTTGAGGAGTACCGTGATTTTTATCTTTTGGGAAATCTCATAGTTGACGAGGACTCAAAATTAGTAAATCTGGAGACAGCGGTAAATTATATCAAATCCAATGCTCGCGACGAGGATTATACCTTGCTGCTGGGAGATAACGTCGAGGCAGAAGCCTTGAACAGAGACGATGGGGATAAGAGCGATCTTGAGAACTTTAAAAAACAGCTCAACCTTTTTAAGGAACTCAAGGGCAGTAAATATGTGATTCCAGGTGATCACGACTGGAACGATGAGGGGATCAAGGGATTGAAAAAGATCGAAGAACTTGTTGAGCAGCAGTGGGATAACAATGAGGCTTTCCAGCCCGAGAATGCCTGTCCCATTGAAGATATCGACATATCTGACTCCATGCACCTTTTTATTGTAGATTCTCAGTGGTACATAGCAGACTGGGACGATAAACCTACATTTAATGATGAATGCGAGATCAATACCCGGGAGCTTTTTTTAAGCGTTTTGAAAGGTGAATTGCGCAAACAGCGTCATAAAACCGTCATCGTTGCCATCCATCATCCTGTTTTTACTAACGGTTTGTATGGAGGCAGGATCGCAGATTATAATCTTTATAGACCCAGTATCGAGAACGCTTATTTACCGATTGTGGGCGCACCGTGGAGTTTTTTACGCTCGCAGGGTGGGATTTCTCGCCAGGATCGCTTCAATCCTTTGATGAACGAACTCATGGAGGAGATCAAGACCATGACCACTGACCATGAGCGCGTGATTTTTGTTAGTGCGCACGAGAATAACCTACAATACATCGACGATGATAACCGCAAACAGATCGTATCCGGGAGCTTGCACAGGAGCGCGGGAGCAGCCCTGGGTAAAAAAGGAAAATTTGCGACTGGAAAAGCCGGTTTTTCTAGGCTTAGAGTATATCGAGATCAAGCTAGCACGGTGACTTTTTATGAGATAGAAGCTGGTGTAGTAAAAGAGGTTTATGAGAATTCCGCTTTCGCGAAAGCGGACACCTATCCAACAGCATCCATACCCAAAATCACTGCAAAGTCCATATCATCCAGCGTTTATAAGACCGAAGAAACCATCAAGGATAAGGATTATACCGACTTTTATGGTGCTCATTATCGGGATCTGTACGGGTTGAAAGTTGCCGCTCCAGTAGTGATGCTGGACACGCTGTACGGCGGGTTGAAGGTGGAACGCGCTGGTGGTGGCAACCAGACACAGGGATTGCGGCTGGTGGATAGTCTGGGACGCCAGTTTAATATGCGGGCCTTAGAAAAGGATGCGCTGCAGTTTTTGAAAAGTGCGGGTTATGACAAACTCGACGCAGACACGTACTTTGCCGAAACACTGCCACAGGAACTGGTCAGGGATTTTTATACCGCTGCGCATCCCTATGGGGCATTTGCCGTTCCAAGACTTGCTGGTGCCATCGATTTGAACCACACGCACCCCAAATTATATTACATTCCCAAACAAGAGGTCTTGGGCGATTTTAATACAACCCATGGTGATCGATTATATATGATCGTGGAAAAACCAGATGAGTCCTTTAACAGTAATCACATGTTCGGTTATAACGAGGATGTAGAAAGTACGGGCGATCTTTTTGAAAAGTTAAGGGAGGACGAGAAGAATACCGTGGACGAGCGATTGTACATACGTGCACGTATTTTTGACATGTTGCTGGGCGACTGGGACCGCCACGAGGATCAATGGCGCTGGGCACAAGTAGGCGATCCTGAGGATGAGGACAAACATACTTTTGTCGCCATTCCCAGGGATCGAGATCAGGTTTTTGCAAGATTTGATGGGAAATTATTGGATTTTCTGCGCAAGTTTGTAAGCTCCACGCGACAATTTGGCGTTTACGGGCCAGACATTCCGCACATCAAGCAGTTTAGTCAAAGTGCCATCAATCTAGATCGGGCGATTTTACAGCGATCAGATTTAGAATTATGGCAGGAAGAAGTGAAATACATTCAAGACAACATCTCGCCAGAAATTGTGCGTAAGGCATTCAATGAAATGCCCGATGAGGTAAAGAACGAACTCTGGGAACAAACCCAAAAAGACCTGATCGCCAGAAAGGCCAATCTACCTGATATCGTAGATCGGTATTTTGAACAATTCCTTGAATTTCAAACCCTTAAAGGAACTGATAAGGACGATCATTTTATAATCACAAGAATGCCCGACGGGATAACTAGAGTTGAGGCATATCGCATCAAGGATGGGGAGAAAGGAACGCAACTTTTTGACCGTACTTTTGACGCTACAGTCACGACTGACCTGTGGATCTATGGACTGGATGATGATGATATTTTTGAAATTAAAGGTGAGGCACAGGGTAAGATACTTGCCATTGCGATCGCAGGTGGAAAAGGAAAGGACTCATATATCGTAGAAAATGGTCGGAAGATTAAAATCTATGATTATAGAAGTGAGGAAAATGATGTGGACAATAACGGTGCTTTTGTAGTCCTGCGCGATGATTATGACATCAACCATTACGACCCAGAAAAGAAACCAGTGCGTGGTGCATCCATTGCCATAAAAAACGAATACAATCCCGACCTAGGTTACATTCCTACTTTAAACTATACCAAAACGATCGTTGGTTTTGAGACAAATCCCTACAGCCGCAAGTACGGGATGGGAGTCCAATACCACAGTCTTACACAAGCGGCAATATTTACCGCAAATGCTGGGTTGTCCAATGTGATCGGACACTGGAATCTAGAACTGGATGCAAAATTAACTACCAATAACTATACGGAGAACTTTTTTGGTTTTGGAAACAATACAGGTTTTGATTCCGATACGGATTTTGACATCAACAGGATGCTGCTTCAGCGCAGGGAAGTGCGTCTGGCGTTTGATAAAATGGGCGATTATGGAAGTCATTTTAATACGGGAATAGAATTCCAGAATATTGAAGTAGAACAACTGGATTCCCAGGAGTTTCTCAACGCATTTATTGACTACAATTATAGAAGCATCGATCATGAGCGTTTTACCACCCATGGTCTGGACATTAAATTAGATACTAAATACACCGATGAATTGTCCAGTGACCAGCAGTTTTTCAACGTAGATCCGTCGCTGACCTTTTGGAACGCGATCGACCGAGAACGTAAGTTGGTGCTCAAAACAACTGTTGCAGGTCAATTGAGGATAGGGGACGATCCACAGTTTTTTCAGGCGGCAAGGCTGGGTGCACATCAAGGGTTGCGCAGTTATCGCATGGATCGATTTACTGGGGATAGCGCCCTCAACGCAAGCGCCGATCTATTGTATGATTTCAATGCATTAAAAACGAGACTACTTCCTCTCAATCTAAGTGCGTTTACGGGAATAGACGCTGGTAAGGTATGGTGGCAGGATGAAAGCTCCGATGAATTTCACCTAAGCTATGGCGGCGGACTTCAATTCTCCATGTCAGGACTTTTTAGAGCAGATGTCTCCTACTTTCATGGCGATGAGGGCGGACGGTTAGAGTTGGGTTTGAGATTTTCTAAGTAAAAATACCGTAACTTCTCTGTCATTTCCATTACTTATTTTTGTGATCGCAAAAACTCGACAATGACAAACAATCAAATTCTAGCCCAAGAATTGCCCAACATAGAACAGTCTGATTTCCAAAAACATCCCAAGCGATTTTTGAATAAGAAGCTTATTGCAAAACTTATCTTCTTTCTTCCCTTACTTATAGGTATTGGAGTTTGTTGGTATTTTATTGAGGAGATCGAGAACTGGATGGGATTTTCAGCCCTAGGTTTTTGGTTCTTTTTGTTCTTGCTGAATATTTTCCTGGCCTATAAAGGCTATTTCGTAAGAGGATATGTGCTGCGCGAGATGGACATCACCTACCGTCACGGGTGGTTGTTCCACCATCAGATAACCGTTCCCTTTAACCGAGTCCAACATACCGAGATCAATCACGGCCCCATAGATCGCATGTTCAAACTCTGCGAACTGGAGATTTTTACCGCGGGAGGATCGGCCAGTGATTTGAGTATTTCGGGACTGGATCCAGCAGATGCTTCAAGACTCAAGGAATATATTGCAGAAAAGACCGCTCGTTATGCTTGACCTTTCCCTACCGCAGCGCCAGAGTAAAAAAAGTATTCTACTTTATCTGATCAAAGGTTTAAAGTCCTTGATCGTCTTTTTTGTCTTTGGCTATTTCAGCATTTCTTCTAGATCCAGTTGGTACATGCTTGCCTTGCCAGTATTGCTGGGAGCAGGAGCATTGATAGGACCATTTCTTAATTATTACTTTACTAAGTTTCATATAGAAAACGAGAACTTTATAATCAACAAGGGTTGGTTGAATAAAGAAAACAAATCCATTCCGTTAGAACGTATCCAGTCCATCAACATTAGCCAAAACGTTATTCAGCGTATTTTGGGGATTGCCGCACTGGAAGTAGAAACGGCGGGCTCAAAAGCCAAAGAACTGGAAATCCCTGGACTGGAAAAAGCTTTTGCCGATCAACTAAAGAAGTTTCTCAACGAGAGCAAGCGTCAAGTTACCGCAACTATTGCCGATGGAGCACAAGAAACAGGCACTATTGAAAATGAGCCGCTCGATCAACTGGATGAAGAACAATTATTTGAAAAAGCAGGAACATCTACTACTGAGCACTTACCTACCGTAATTCTCGATTTGGGAATTCTCGATCTGTTAAAAATAGGGATTACCCAAAACCATCTCAAAAGTGGCATCCTGGCTCTAGGTGTCGTTATAGGATTTTGGTACAAGATCAAGGATATAGCCGAGGCCTTCTTTTTAGAATATGTGGAGCAGTTCTCTATTGAAAATACGGTAAAAAGTGCTACGATCAGTATTGTGGTCTTAGGTTTGATCGCTTTCATTGTTGCTTCGGTCTTGGTTAGCATGATTACCACGATCAATAAATTTTGGGATTTTAGAATGATCAAACAAGATGATTATCTCGAGGTTACGATGGGTTTGCTCAACAGGCGAGAAGTTAAAATCCCGCTCAATAAAATTCAGTTGCTGGAATTTCACAGCAATCCCTTGCGCAAACTATTACACTTTCATACCTGCAAGATTTTCCAGGCTCAGTCAGAAGACAATAAATTGACCAGTATCGAGGTTCCAGCCTGTAAACCTCATAAAATTAAGGAACTCCAAGAATTAATATTTGACTCAACCATTCAGGAAGCAGATACAGAATTGCATACCAATCCATGGTCACACGCTCGATTGAGGTTTTACATTACAGGAACCTTCAGTGCGTTAGCGATAACGGCAGCCTACCTGTTTGAGTTTTATTGGGCAATCGGCGTTGTTTTGTTCCTGCTCGCGTTCAATGTATTTTCTGCCTATCAATACGGTCTAGCAAGCAAATTGATCCAAGATGAGGATTTTGTGGTGTTTTATAAAGGTTGGCTATTTAAGAGCATCACGATTTCTCCCATTTATAAAACCCAGGCGGTGGAGAAATGGCGCAGCATATTTTTAAAACGCAGAAAGGAAACCCATATTAAGATCCACACCGCGGCAGGATCCAGAGGTTTGCGATATCTCAAGGAAAATCAAGTTACTCGATTGATCAACTCGGTTAATAATCAAGTGCTTGTCGAGAATAGAAAATGGATGTAATCAGCTTTTTCTATTTGTCCTCACCCCAGCCCTCTCCAAAAGAGAGGGAGTTTCTGGCGTTAACTTATATAAAAGTGTTTTACTTGATTTTTATAGTTGAAACAAATACTGCGAAATGCTCAAATTAATTTATGTATTCTAGGGAAGAGGCAAAGGAAGTGCGACAGCAATTTTGGACGATGTTTGGGAAAAGGTATGATCGCAAATGGATGTTGTACGATACTAAAATGAAAGACCTCCAACTCAAATTTTCTTTTGAGGATAATCGCGCGATGGTGGCTCTGGATCTCGTTCACGACGAAAGCTTCTACCGCGACTATTACTTTGACAAATTAGAACGCTTCAAGGCAATAATGCAAGATGAAATTTCTAGCGAACTCATATTTGACAACAATTATCAATTGGAGTCAGGTAAGATCATCAGTAGGATTTACGTAATGTTGGAAGGTGTGAAAATTCAAAAAAAGACTGACTGGCCTCGGGTATATGAGTTTTTCTATGAGCACATGGATAAACTAGAGCGCTTTTTTGAGGAGTATCGAGAATTTATTGAGGAGTGAGATTAAAAATTGTTTATTTTCATAGAATCTAAAAATAGAATAGCAACTCAATAGCAGTTTTTTGGATAAGTTATTATACGTAATAACAGGTAACACTCAACTTGATGCTTGTAATCATCTATGGTCACGGATTAAAACTTCGCTCTATTTTACGGAGATAAAAAATCATGAAAAAAGTTTTATACATACTATTACTTTCAATTTCGTTTGTCCTACAATCCTGTAAAAATACAGAGATCGAAAACCTCGTGCCGCCTCTGTTAGAAAAGAAAACAAACTTTGAAAAAGACACACTCAAACAATATATAAGTACAATTTATATTCCATATTTATTAAAAGAAGATATTGATTCAATTAACGTTAATAAAGAAAAGTTTATAAACGATAAAGAATACAGATGGAAAACTTTCGAAATTAAGGCTCGTGAAAGACATCATGGGATTAGACAGCTTAGTTATACCAATTATAAAAATCGAAAAGTTCCGTATTATTTTAAAAAATTTTTACTACCCAATGAATTAGCTCTGTTCCATAAAGATTCTATTTCCAAATTTGTGACTCTCTATGAGCTATATAAAAAAAGAAGAAGTACAGTTGAAAAGATTACACGATACAATCTGGAGATAGATGAAATTCAACATTTAATTCAAGTATCATTTAAAGATAGTGTATTTTATAAAAAATTAGCATCTAATAGGTTTAAAACAGATAGCATTAAATCTTGGAGGGCATATAACCAAAGAACGTATAGCTTACAAAGTATAATCCATCCAATCGACTCCATACTACCATTTGGACCTGAGACTTTAGGAGAGCTTATTCGTAGTAATCAAAATGATATAGGCTTTACCGTCTTAGTTAATGATTTAGTTAGAACCACAAAGGATATTGAAGCCAGAAAAACTATTTATAATACCTGGGAGTATTTTTTAAGACTACATCCTTATGCAGATGCAGATTTAAGTGAAGATTATGAACAAAAGTTGCTACCCCCTATAAAAAGTTATCAATATGTAATGGTTAATGACCATTCTACTTTATCAGATTTTAGATATGTTGAAAATCCAAGTTTGGGTTCCATAGTTGGAAGTTATGTGTTGAGACTCCCTGATATTAATAAATACGAAGTGTATTACACAACTACTGGTACAGATGGTTATGGAGATTGTGGAGGAGGTTATAATAAAACAGAAGAGAACTGCTGTTTTACAGAGTCGTGGCTTGGTTGCAATAGTACTGGTAATATATTATTATATGATAGAAAAGAACAACATAGTATCGTTATTGCTGCATTTGCATTAAATGCAAGACGACAGGAAAGAGCGCGTCAGCAGTTTTTTTATATAGATAGCAATTACACTATACATGTTTTTAATGGAGATTATTATTATAACCGAAGTCGTGTAGATATTAAAAAATCCTCTCATAATATTGGTTTAACCAAAGCTGCAGAAATTAAAATTTTAGAAGATGGTAAAGCAATTATGAATGCATTCTGTCTGGAACATACAGATGATAGAATTTCTAACGAAAAGGAAAAACATCATCAATACATAAATAGGGTATATGGTAATACTGTAAATGCTGATGAAAGATTACGTGACAGTATTGTTAAAATAAGTAAGCCACTAATAAATAAATATCCTTTTGGAGATAATATCATAAATAAGCACGAACTTCTTTGGGAAGGAAATATAGTATCTAAAAAGACTTTGGACTCTATTACTGTTTTTTATAATGAATTATCTTATCAAAATACTAGTAAGTCTTTGCCTGTAATAAAGAAAATTAATCAAGTTAACATTGGCTTGGTCGAAAGTTGGGATGAGATTTTTACTAACAGAATTTTGTCAACAAATTGTTATGCTTATAGTTTTAAGAGCGGAGAAGCAATGATTTTAAGGTCAAATTTTAAACTGCCAAAAATTGGTTTGTACGAAGTCTTTTATGTTAATGATGAAGAAGGTGAGAAAAAAGGTAAAGGTGTTCTTGTTTTGTATAATGCAAATACTTTAACGGCCAATGTTATCAATGTTTTAGAGCATAATGATTTTTATTCTCGACGTTTCTTAATAAATAAAAACAGTCAAATTGAAATTTATCAAGGTTTAATTAATGAAAATCCATATGCTGAAGGAGAAAGCTCTTATAAAATCGATACAACCCATATCGTAGAAGTTTTATCTAATGGAGAAATTAAAGTAACTCAACAAAACTAAAGAAAAAGATTTTGTAGAGATTCTTGCTACACGCGGGCTTTTCGTTGAGCGCATTTGTGATTCGTTTGATTGTTTTGTGCATTTCTAATGCGCATTTTGAAAGTCATTTTGCTCGGATGAACGTTGCAAATGTCGTATAAGAACACACGCATTTTTACATAAGCGCGACACTGGAAAAGTGATAAGTCGCATTTATGTTTATATGGAAGGTGTGAAAATTCAAAAAAAGACCGACTGGCCTCGGGTCTATGAGTTTTTCTATGAGCACATGGATAAGCTAGAGCGCTTTTTTGAGGAGTATCGAGAATTTATTGAGGAATAAAAAAAGGGATGTTTTCATGTGAAAACATCCCTTTTAGCATAATAAAATTATCTAACTCAAGCCTTACTCTTCTTCCATTGTGAAGATCAGCACCTTGTTTCCATCTTGATAATACCCATAGGATTCTACGGCAGCGTTGTTATGGTATGAGTACCAAAATCCTGTCAACTCGCCATTCTTATAATTTGTTTTCAGGCTCAACTGTCCATTTTCGAAATATTCAAAACGTTCACCTTCAAGTTTACCATTTTCATAGTTCTCAATAGTTTCTGTAGCTCCATTAGAATAGTAAGTTATTTTTTCCCCATTTAGCACGCCTCTTTTATAACGCTCAACGGTCTTTAGCTGTCCGTTGGCATGACGTTCCACTTGCTTACCTTTAGGTTTTGGATTTTTCCTAGCCGATTTTTTAGCAGAAGAGCTGGATTTTGTGTCGGTAGTCGCAGCGTCCTTATAATCAATCTTGCCTGCATTTGTTATTTCCATTGTTTTGACCTCGTTCAAAACGGTCGCGGTATCCGTGTTAGTTACAGATGGAGTTAATGGCTGTGCAGTTTGCGCGTATGATATTCCCGCTAATAGGCAACTAAGTGCTAAAGTGTAGTTTTTGAGTTTCATAATTTTATTTTTTTGGTTATCGTTTCTCAGTGGCTTAATAGTATCTCTAGAACAATACCTTTAACAACTAAGGACGGGCAATCTACGAACTCATTTTGCCTGGGGTTTCCCAAAGATTTCTAAATTCAGAAAAGTCTTACTTTTTGATTTGTAGGAAATTATTTTAAAAATGATTCATAAGAATCAGGTAATTAGCTATTTAAAATTGGTTGTAGGATGAAATTATTTTTTGCAGATTCTTTGATAGTTTTTCAACTTTTCCTATTAAATGTGTGAAATAGAACTGTGTTAGATGAAGAATAGGATGAAAATTAAGTGGATCAATCACCAATGATTTTCTCAATATGCGTTTTGAATTAAGTCAGTAATTAAAATGAGTTAAAAATTCAATTTTTGAGCGATTTCATTAAAACAACTTCATTTCCTCTACCCCAACCACCCATCACGGTCCAGACTTCTATACTGGATAGCCTCTGCAATGTGAGTGCCGTTCAGGACTTCTGTTCCTTCCATGTCGGCAATGGTACGGGCAACTTTGAGGATGCGGTCATAGGCGCGGGCACTTAGATTAAGACGTTCCATGGCATTTTTCAACATCCCTTTACTCTGTTCATCCAGCGCACAATACTTCCTGATGTCCTTGGAATTCATCTGGGCATTGTAATGGGTTTTCTCGCTTTCGCGAAAGCGGTCTGTCTGAATATCCCTTGCGGCAGTAACACGCTTTCTTATAATCGTAGAGCGCTCTGCCAGGCGTTCCTCGGTGAGTTTCTCAAAGGGAACCGGAGTCACTTCTATATGAATATCGATGCGGTCGAGTAGTGGGCCGGAAATTTTACTGAGGTAACGCTGCATCTCGGCTGGGCTGCTCTGGACTGGCGCGTTGGGATCATTAAAATATCCCCCAGGACTGGGATTCATACTTGCCACAAGCATAAAACTGGACGGATAGGTAACGGTAAATTTGGCTCTGGAAATAGTCACCTCTCGATCTTCCAGCGGTTGTCTCATTACTTCCAAGACGGTACGTTTAAACTCGGGCAGTTCATCGAGAAACAAGACCCCATTATGACTCAGTGAGATCTCACCCGGCTGCGGATAAGCCCCACCGCCCACGAGAGCCACATCGCTGATCGTATGATGCGGACTGCGGAAAGGTCGCTGCGCGATCAATCCTGCTTTCTCCTGTGTACGTCCCGCGACACTGTGGATTTTAGTAGTTTCCAGTGCCTCGTGCAAGGTCATGGGTGGTAGAATGGAAGGCAAGCGTTTAGCCAGCATGGTTTTACCCGCACCCGGCGGCCCAATTAATATGATGTTATGACCGCCTGCGGCGGCGATTTCCATACAGCGTTTAATGGATTCTTGTCCTTTAACATCGGCAAAATCAAACTCTGGATGTTCCAATGCCTGAAAGAACTCATCGCGGGTGTCCACGACCATTTTTTCCAGCGGTTTGCCCTCGTTGAAAAATTCAATGACCTCTAGAATATTATCACAACCATAAACATCTAGATTATCAACGATTGCGGCTTCTCGGGCGTTTTGGGTAGGGAGGATAAATCCTTTAAATCCTTCCTCACGAGCCTTTATCGCGATGGGTAATGCTCCTCGTATGGGCTGTAGCTGACCGTCCAGCGACAGCTCGCCCATGATGATGTATTTGTCAAAATCATCTGTAGTTATCTGGCCGCTAGCGTTGAGAATTCCCAGTGCAAGTGGTAGATCATAAGCACTACCTTCTTTGCGCAAATCGGCAGGGGAAAGGTTGAGAATCAGTTTTTTACCTGGCATTTTGTAGCCTACATTAGACAATGCGGCGGTAATCCTGTACGAACTTTCACTAATGGCTTTATCAGGAAGACCCACCAGATGATATCCGATCCCGGTCGCGGCATTTACCTCAACGGTAATTGTGGTTGCCTCAACCCCAAAAACCGCACTCCCATATACTTTGGTCAGCATAAAAAATGTTTGATCTAAAAGTAGGGAAAAAAATTGGTGGGCTTGTCAAATATTCAAGAGCTACTTTCATTTATTACCTATCTAATAACGTAAATAACGAAATGTATAGAAAAATAATTCTGATTTATAATGATATAAATCTAATTATCAGTACATTGCAACTCGGTTTGTCACGCGTTTTTAATTATGTCCAAAAAATGGAATGGTGCGCTGTTAAAAAGCCTCTTTAATCACCAAACTATAAAATCAATCATGAAGCTAAGTTCATTTTTAAAAATATACATTTCACTTGTTTTACTATCGTTTATTTCTTGCGGCGACTCAGTAAAGGAAACCGAAGATTCATCACTTAAAATAGCTGCAATAACTGGGGATTTAAGCGAATTCATCAAAGTGGTAGATGCTCAATACAAGATAAACGAGTACGATGAGGGAATACTTTCTCTTACCATAAAGTCTTTAAAACCTATGGAGTTGGAACAAGCCCAAAGAAGCTTTTATGAATTTAAGGGAAAACTGCTAGACGGTAATGGTAAAATGATCTCTGAAAGTGGAGACTTAATGATTAATCATATTTCTTACGACAGTTTGGTTAAGTTCTTTAGTACAAAGGAGAATGAGTTGGTTATTAATTTTGAATCAGAACTTGATGACGATATCGATGTAGATGAACATTTGAGCAAGGTAAAATCCTATAAATTGTCCAGCAACATGATGGTTAAGCCTAATTATCTTCAAATGGATAAAGAGAATGAAGCTGCAAATTCTGACCAAACAGAAATTATGGATGTACCACTTAGCAGCGTGAACGCCGATAACGTTATTGATCAGTATGAGGATTATGTTGATCGTTATGTGAAATTGTTAGAGAAAGCTGATGATGAAACTACACCATCTTTAACAGCCTATTCTAAACTTGTTGAAGAAGGCGGAGTGTTGAGCGAGAAAATTGAAAAAATCGAAAACACGCTTACTCGTGAACAAATGGCCCGCCTGCAAAAAATCACCAAAAAGATGACCATGATGGGTTTAAAAGAGCAGTAAATTACAAATTACTCCATGTTCCTACCCGTGCGCTGTTACTTTTAAAGATCTATTTCTTACAATAGACTGGATGTCTGGTTTATGTTGCTGCATAACATTTTTCGCTTTCAACTTCAACTTCAACTTCATTTTTACTTCTTCTCCTCCCGATTAAAATAAACGAGGTAGTAATACATCTGGCGTTCCTCGTCCCAGCCTTTTTCTATGTATTTCTCGGCGCTGTCGGAGTTGGTGAAATCTAGTTTTATCTGTACGTGGGTGTCTAGGTTGATCACACTTTTTATTCCTTTTCTTGCGGCGCTCACGGCGGTGTTGGAAATAGGGAAGGAGTTCACGTCCTCAATGGAATATTTGGGTCCTTTTTCTACTTTATAATTCTTGAACTCGGGAATGAGGTCGGGATTTTCAAAAGTCTCATTGAGGAATGCCGTTTCTTCAAAGGTGTCGTTTTTGGCAAAATGATTCACCGCACGATTCATGAACATCACCTCTTCCTTCTTGTCCTCGGCGGGTAGAACTACCTCTTTTGCAAAATCTTGACAAAATTTGAGGTATTTCTTGGTGAAGAAATTCTCATCTTCAAAAACATCCACTCCCATAAAACTTTCCAGCCAGTATTTTGCATCGTATCGGTTGGAATCCACGGATAATATTTTGAATCCAGCTTCTTCTTCCACGTTAAAAATGATCGCGCCTTTATCGAGTTTATTCAAATTCACACCTTGTTGCAGAATCATGCGCAGGTCGGTTTCCGTTTCTTCAAATTGTAGAAAATCCTGTTTGATCTCACTTTTAAAGATGCCTATCGCGTCGGTTTTTGCGTTGTCGATCATCACGCCCTCTAGGTAGCAAACGTACAACTCACCACTGCGTATGTGCGGGTGATCGGACTGCTGGTAAAGGTGTTTGGCCATCTTTTTACTATTGTCTAGCAGGGATGCCGGTGTGTTGAATACCGCTTTCGCGAAAGCGTACATCTCATGAAACTCTAGATCTTCTTCATGAAAGAAACTGTAATAGGCCTCTTCTTTAGAGCGGAATGGTTTTAAGAAATATTCCTTAAGTAAGGAATGCATCTCATCATCCAACGGTGTGGTCGTACTTGAGGTAAGCAAAAGTTCGCCCTTGTTTTTGTTTCCTACTCGATGGATGGCGAGGTTTTCAATACGGGTATTAAATAAGTTGATCATGGGCTAGTAGAGGTCGTAGTCGTCCAGGTTTTCTTCATCATAATAATCTTCTTCCTCGTTGTCCATGTCATCTTCATCGTCGTCATGAAATCGTGGATCTGCTTCAAATTCCTTGTCCGGAGCGGAGTCTGGCAGCTCGCCTATGGCAAATATGACCTGGGGATAGGCGGTACCGTCCGTCGATCCGACCATATCTGCAAGCTCGATCATGAACGTCCACATGCTCAAAAAATCATAGACATAGATCATGCGGGTATCCTGTTTGCTGAAAACTTGATCTATGGTGGTATCAGACATTTTATCGACGGGATTCAATCCCTCGCTCATGTCAAAAAGGCAAAATTCAGCGCCTTGATTCCAGTCCTCATCGCTTTTGTAGAAGCTCGCCATCTCATCACCCTGCAGCTGGAAGGACTGCGTGATGACATTGTGGAAGTCCTCTAGGGTGCTGTCACCAGCTATTTCTATATCTCTAAAACAGTCCGTCGCCGCATCCAGCAACACGCGCAATCTATAGATCATTTACTTTAAATTTTGGAGGTGCAAAGGTAAGGAAACTTGAAGCTGAAAATGAATTTGTAAAATGAAGAAGCTTGCGATAGATCATAAAAAAATGCGATTATGTGAAATTTACAATCGCATAAATTGAAACTGTCAAATAATGGTTACTGAAAATTTTTGAAATTACTCTCTCTTAGATTTCTTCAATCTTTTTTCTTCCTTCTTTCTCTTTTGGAGTTTTTGCAGCTTCCTTTTTAACGTTCTTTTTTGCGTCTTGACTTTTTGCCATGATTGTAATTTTTAAGGTTATTTGTTACGCAAAAAGCTATAATTTGGTCTAACTTTTCGCGTAAGCAATATAATAAATATTCTTACTCAAACTTATAGGGCCAACCATTTTCTAATTACAATACTTCTATTCTTGCGCAGAAACAGGACGGCAGACTTTGGTCAGTCGTCTCTGGTCAGTAAGTCAGTCGTCAATTAATTCTGGTTACCGACCATAATTAGTATTTTTACCCCAAGTAATATTTCATGTCCCATTTCATTGATGTCATTCTACCATTGCCACTGCGCAAAATGTTTGCTTACCGCATTAATGCTGCCGAGGCTGATTTTGTGCAGCGAGGAATGCGGGTCGCGGTGCCATTCGGGAAATCTAAAATATATACTGGAATCATCGACAGGATTCATCAGGATGAGCCAGGAGAATATGAAGTCAGGGATATAGAGTTTATCGTTGACGATGAGCCTATTGTTACCAGCGATCAACTCAAACTATGGGAATGGATCTCCAGTTATTATTTATGCAGTGTAGGTCAGGTCATGCGGGCCGCGCTGCCCAAATCGCTGTTGCTGGAAAGTGAAACAGTGATTCTTAAAAATGATCAGGGAACTTATGAGGAAGCCGATTTAAATGATAAAGAATACCTGGTCCTTGAAGCGCTGGAACACCGCAGCGCACTCAAGGTAAAGGACGTTATGGATATTCTGGATCGCAAGAGTGTGCTACCCCTATTACGTGCGATGCTGGATAAAGATCTAATTCTACTCAAAGAGGAAGTTTACAGCACTTATAAGCCAAAATTTGAAAAATACATGTACCTCCATCCTGATTATAAGGACGAGGAAAAGTTAAAAGCATTGCTGGACGACATGACCCGCGCGCACCAGCAGCGCAAGGCAATCATGACCTTATTCATGCTCAAGGCGGGAACCAATAAAGAAGTTACCAAAAAACAATTACAGGAACGTGCTGATGTTTCTGCGGCTGTCATCAAACAGTTGGTTGAAAAAAATCTGCTGATTGAAGTACAAAAATCACTGGATCGCGTACTGGAAGAACGAGCTGACGGTAAAGAGACCTATTTGCTGAATGAAGATCAACAAAAGGCTTTTGATCGCATAGAAATAGCTTTTGAGAACAAAAAAGTTGCCTTATTGCACGGCGTTACTTCCAGCGGAAAAACTGAAATTTATGTAAAGCTCATCGCAAAAATGCTGAGCGAGGGCAAACAATGTCTGTATTTATTGCCAGAAATTGCACTGACAACTCAATTGATCGCTCGACTCAAAGTTTTTTTCAAACATCAGGTGCTGGTCTATCATTCCAAGTACAACCTCAATGAAAGGCTGGAAGTGTGGAATCATATCATTAATGCAAAAGAGCCTTTTGTTATAATAGGAGCGAGGAGTGCAGTATTGCTACCATTTCAAGATCTGGGTCTTATCATAGTGGATGAGGAGCACGAGAATAGCTTTAAACAATTCGATCCCGCACCTCGATACCACGCTCGGGATACGGCAATTGTTCTAGGTAATATTAAAAAAGCCCAAATTCTACTGGGAAGCGCGACTCCTTCCTTGGAAAGTTACTTTAACGCCTCAAGGGGAAAGTACGAGCTGGTAGAACTGAAAAAACGATTTGGAAATGTGTTGATGCCCGAGATCCAGATGATCGATCTTAAGGAAAAGCATCACAAAAAAAGGATGAAAGGGCATTTTTCGGACACGCTTATTGAACATATCCAAGAAGCATTTGCAAATAATAATCAGGTAATTCTGTTCCAAAACCGCAGGGGATTTGCTCCCATTATGGAATGCGAGACCTGTGGAAATGCGCCCCAATGTCCCAATTGTGATGTGAGTTTAACCTACCACCAGTACAAGGGCCAGCTGCGGTGTCACTATTGCGGCTATCATACCACGGTTCCCAAAGAATGTCCATCCTGCACCAGTACCGCGCTCAACACAAAGGGATTTGGTACTGAACAGGTGGAACAGGAATTTATCGATCTATTTCCAGATCATAGAATTGCGCGCATGGATCTGGATACCACGCGTGGCAAGAACAGCTATGAGAAATTGATCGGCAAAGTAGATAAGGGTGAAGTCCATTGTCTGGTTGGAACTCAGATGGTTACCAAGGGATTGGATTTTAGGAATGTGAGCTTGGTCGGAGTGATGAATGCAGACAGCATGCTCAACTTTCCCGACTTCCGGGCGCACGAGCGATGTTTCCAACTACTTACACAGGTCGCAGGACGCGCCGGCAGAACCAAAGAGCGCGGTAAAGTGCTGATACAAAGCTACAATCCATCCCACATGATCCTACAGCAGGTGAGTAGTTACGACTATGCCACGATGTTCCGGGAACAGTTGGAGGATCGGTACCAGTTTAAATATCCGCCCTATCAGCGGTTGATCAGGATTACCTTTAAACACCGTGATTACAACCGCACGCAAGAGGCGGCGCAGTGGTTTGTAAACGCATTACAACAAATAGGCGAGGGCGTTGAAGTTCTCGGGCCAGAATTTCCTGCTGTGGCTCGTGTGCGCAACCTATATCTGGTTCACGTGATTGTAAAAATGAGCAACCAGCATTCTCCCGCACAGATCAAGTCCTTCATCCATAAGGTCCAGCGCAGCTTTGAGGCGATTGCGCTATACCGGGCGGTACGTTGCAATATCGACGTGGATTGTTATTGAAATGGATTTGATATTTCCGCTTTCGCGAAAGCGGATCAATCATTATCTAATTGCGATCCAATTAAAATTCTAGTAAGTTCCATCACCGCGTTAAAAACCCAATTTTGTGGCTATCGCCCAAATCCATGGTTTCCCACAAAGGGAAGGAATCGGTCTTGAACTCGAACTCGAACTCGAATTTGAACTTGAATTTGAACTTAATTTGAAAGAAGAAAAAATCAAATCCTAACGCTATGTTTTTCAATTATAAAAAAAGCTCCTCGCCTTGGCAAGGCGAGGACAGATTGGAAAGCTCTGCTTTCAAATCAGGAGTGGTTGCTAGACGTATTTCCCACACCATTCCCTTGCATTCACAAAAGCTTCCAACCATGGCGTAACCTCATCATTTTTGCGATCTCTGGGATAATGCGCCCAGTTCCAGGGAAAAGTAGATCGCTCCAGATGCGGCATCATTACCAGATGGCGGCCATCGTCGCTGTTGAGCATGGCAGTGTTATAATCAGAGTCGTTGGGATTTGCGGGATATGAGTCGTAGGCATAGGTTGCAGGTATGTTATAGGCACTGCGATCTTTGGGAAGGTAAAATTTACCTTCTCCGTGAGCCGCCCAAATCCCCAAAGTTGAACCTGCCAGTGAGCTCAACATAATACTATTATTTTCTGCGATGGTAACACTGGTAAAATTACATTCAAACTTATTGGAATTGTTGTGTAGCATTTTTGGCTTTTCATCATGATCTGGATTTATCAAGCCTAGTTCTACAAACAACTGACATCCATTACAGACTCCTATGCTCATGGTATCGGGTCGGGCAAAAAAGTCTTTCAGTGCCTTATTTGCCTTGTCATTATATAGGAAAGCTCCCGCCCAGCCTTTGGCACTTCCCAGTACATCACTGTTTGAGAACCCACCGACGGCTGCTATAAACTGCACATCTTCAAGCGTCTCCCTACCAGTGATCAAATCGGTCATGTGTACATCGCGCACTTTAAAACCAGCGAGGTGCATCGCTCGCGCCATTTCCCGTTCTGAGTTGCTTCCTTTTTCTCGTATGACAGCAGCGATGGGCTTTTTGGATGGAATTTCTGGTAATTTCCCGGTAAAATGTTCTGGAAACTCAAACCGCAACGGCTGATTTTTATAATTGGCAAATCGCTCGTCGGCTTTACCGTTAAAGGATTGCTGGCGATCGAGGAGGTGTGAGGTCGCATACCACTCGTCACGCAATTGGTCCACGTCCAGTTCTAGGCCATTGATGTTTAATTTAGGCTCGTGGGTTGCATGTCCTATTTTGTAAAACGGAACTCCGCAACTGGATAATTCTTCGGTAATGTCTTCGGTGGTCTGTAAGATTACTCCAGCATTTTCAGCAAATAATAGGTTGACCAGATCGTCGCCCATTTCAGATAAATCCAGGTTCATTCCGACATTTTGTGATGGAAAGCACAATTCCAGTAATGTTGTAACCAGTCCACCGCTGGATATGTCGTGACCAGCAAGGATTTTTTTATTCTTAATCAATTGTTGGATGGCCGTCCACGCTTTCGCGAAAGCGGAACTATCAACAACCGTAGGACATTCCTTCCCGATCGCGCCCAGCGTCTGCGCAAAGCTGGAACCACCCAGTTTATGCGTGTCCCCACTCAGGTTGATGTAAAAAATAGGAGCGTCAGTATTGCGCTGTAAAACAGGTTCAATAATATTGTTGATATCGTCGCAAGTACCTACGGTACTGATGATTACCGTTCCCGGTGCGAGCACTTCCTTATCTGGATATTTTTGCTTCATGCTGAGGCTATCCTTGCCCGTGGGAATATTGATGCCCAGTTCAATGGCAAATGCGCTAACTGCCTCAACGGCCTTGTAAAGTCGCGCATCCTCACCTTTATTATTGCACGGCCACATCCAGTTGGCACTCAAACTAACACCTGCAAGGCCTTTTTCCAGCGGTGCAAAAACGAGGTTGGTCAGTGCCTCTGCAATTGAATTTCTAGAGCCGGCAACGGGATCGATCAGCGCGCTCACGGGACTGTGGCCTATGGAAGTCGCAACGCCATTTTTACCGAGGTAATCCATCGCCATAACGCCCACATTATTGAGCGGTAATTGCAGCTCGCCACAGGTCTGTTGTTTGGCAACGCGACCGGTTACACAGCGATCAACTTTGTTGGTCAACCAGTCCTTACAGGCAACAGCTTCCATTTTAAGCACATTGCTGATATAGGTTTTTATATTTTTCTGATCGTACTCCACGTCCTTATAATTGCGCGCGATGGTCTGATCATTCATAATCGTTTTGGGACTGGACCCGAACATATCCTCCAGTGCGAGATCCATGGGGCTGCGACCGTCTTTCTCACTGAAAATGAATTTATTATCGCCAGTCACCTTACCTACCTTATACAGCGGCGCACGCTCACGGGCAGCTATTTTTTCTAAAATAGGCGTGTCCTTCTCGTTCATTACCAGTCCCATACGTTCCTGAGACTCATTCCCGATCAGTTCTTTGCGGGAAAGTGTGGGGTCGCCCACGGGTAATTTATCTACATCGATAATTCCGCCGGTATCCTCAACCAGTTCTGAAAGGCAATTCAAATGTCCTCCAGCACCGTGATCGTGGATGGATTTTATGGGATTATCGTCACTTTCCACCAGACCGCGTATGGCATTTGCGGCACGTTTTTGCATTTCGGGATTGGAGCGTTGCACGGCGTTGAGTTCTATGCCGCTTTCCATGGATCCTGTGTCAGCGCTGCTTACGGCAGCACCGCCCATTCCTATGCGGTAATTATCCCCACCCATCACGATGATGTCATCTCCTGGAGCGGGTTTCTTTTTAAGAGCTTGGGATAATTTTCCATATCCCACGCCACCAGCTTGCATGATTACCTTATCGTAGCCCAGGTTTTGCTCGCCTTCTTGATGTTCAAAGGTCAATACCGATCCGCAGATGAGTGGTTGGCCAAATTTATTCCCAAAATCACTCGCTCCATTGGAAGCCTTGATGAGAATATCCATGGGTGTCTGGTACAACCAGTCGCGCGCCTCAAAATTTTTCTCCCAGGGTCGATCTTCTTGAAGTCTGGAATAGCTGGTCATGTAAACTGCCGTTCCCGCCAGCGGGAGCGAACCCTGACCGCCAGCAAGTCGATCACGTATTTCTCCGCCAGAACCTGTTGCCGCTCCGTTAAATGGTTCAACGGTAGTGGGGAAGTTGTGGGTTTCTGCTTTGAGCGAAATTACAGAGTCAAAAAGGCTGGTCTGATAATAATCGGGTTTGTCTGCGGTGGCGGGAGCAAACTGTTCAGATCGTGGGCCGTTTACAAAGGCAACGTTATCGGAATAGGCACTAACGATCTCATTGGGATGTTGTTTGCTCGTTTCTTTAATCAATTTAAAAAGTGAGGAAGGTTTTTCTTCTCCGTCGATGATAAAAGTTCCATTGAAAATCTTGTGGCGGCAATGCTCTGAGTTGACCTGTGAAAATCCAAAAACCTCAGAGTCCGTTAATTTGCGTTCCAATTTTTCAGAAAGTGCGATGAGGTAATCGATCTCGTCATCGTTGAGCGCCAGTCCTTCCTGCATATTATAGGCTGCGATATCGTCTATTTCCAGAACGCCGGCCGCTTGTACATTGATATCAAACTGTTGCTGATCCAATTTTGCACATTTTTGCAATAACATTTTATCATAACTGGTTGTCTCATCACACGCTATAAACTCCTCAATGCGCTGGATGCCATTGATCTGCATATTTTGGGTGATTTCAACCGCATTTGTTGACCATGGAGTAATAGTTGTCGCTCGCGGGCCTGTGAAATAACCATCAATAGATGTTGCATCCAACCTTGACATCCCGCCAAAAAGCCATTCCAGTTTATCGTTGTCTGCTTGGGACAGCTCGTTTTTAGTTTGGACGGCGTATAATTTTTGGTCTGGATTTCCGTAAAAGTGAATCATTGCAGGCAGTTTTTGATGCTGTTACAAAGATAATTTTTTAGTGTGGTAATTGTAGGTGTTCCGCTTTCGCGAAAGCGGAATTATAAACAGGTTATCTTCAAGTTAAATCTGAATTTAAACTTAAACTTAAACTTAAATCAAAACTAGAACCATTTGAAATAACCTAATTTCTTAGCGTTTGAAAAACTGTAAAATAAAAACTGAAGAATTTACTTATTTGCTACCCGCAACCGCATCCATAAATAAAACTGAATGCCTAGAATAAGTGAAGCAATCACTAAATGTACTGCCTGTGAACCAAAGGGGAACTCGGCATAGTTCATTAAAACGCCGCTGAAAATTGTTATGACCATAAAAGCAGCAAGTGTGAAATAAGCTCCACGCGGCTGTTGGAATTTACTTATCGCGACATAAATAAACCATGCATGAACAAGAGCCAGAACTATACTGAAACTGCGGTGGATGTAAAATATCACGGAGCCACTTTCCAGCCATGCCGATTGTAATGGATAGCCAAAAATATCTACCTGATCATCAATATACTGGCGTACCTGAGTTCCTAAGATCACCTGAATCAAGGTTAGAATAATAACGATTGCAGCTGTGTTTACTAGCTTTTTATTGGCTTTATAACTTTGATCCACGGGTTGTACTTCATGCAATAAATAGATCAATAAGCCAACAATCAACAAAGCAACGACCATGTGAATGGTTATCAGAACTGGCGATAAATTTGTATCCACCACAATTTTACCGATCACCGCCTGGATCAACATCGCAAGAAGCGCAACAACGCTCAAAACCGTGATCATAGGACGAGACTTCAAATAGCGCAATGAAAAAACACACATGATCAAAACCACTAGACCTCCCAATGCACCGATTAATCTGTTAATATATTCTGTCCAAGTGTGGTACACGTTGAATACGTTGTAATCGTGTTTTGTGTAGGGTTCCCAGTTGGCATCGTTATAATTTAAACCTGTACTGAAATCGGTTTTTGCGACACGCAGTTCTTTATTGTGAATGATTACCATTCCTTCTTTATAAGGAGTTTCTGGCGAGAATTCGATTTCGGACTGCTCCGTCGGCGGGATTAGATATCCGAAACATTTGGGCCAGTCTGGGCAGCCCATCCCGCTGCCGGTCATGCGCACGACCGCGCCGGCAACAATGATCAGATAGATCACGGCAATGCTCCAACGGAGGGATTTACGGTAGTTTTTTTCGGTAAGGAGGTTCAAGGTAATTAGTTAATAGTTAAAGGTTTAAGGTTCAAGGTTCAAGGTTTAAAGTTTAAGGTTCGAAGTTCCAAGTTCCAAGTTTCAAGTTTCAAGTTTCAAATCGCAAATCACAAATCACAAATCAGCAAATTCCAAAATTCCAAGCTCCAAATCTTAAAATAATACATTTCAATTTTCTAATTCTGAACTCTGAACTCTGAACTCTGAACTCCGAACTCAAAACTCATAATTCAACATTCTTAATTCTGAATTAATCCTAGTGCATCCGATCGCCACGCACTTCCAGATGTGGAAGAAAATCGGCTTCATAATTGAGCCAGTAGTTCCAGCGTTCTTCTACGGTTTCGTATTCAAAATAATGACGGGCGAGTTGCAGAAACAGTTTGTAATGGGCAGCTTCTGCGATCATGAATTTGTGGTAGAACTCTTGAAGATCTGGATCTTCTAATTGCTGGGAGAGAATTTTAAAGCGTTCGCAACTGCGGGCTTCAATCAATGCGCAAATGAGCAGTTGATCCAAGAAAAGCTGGTCGCGACCCTGACCTTTTGGTTTCCCCTGCATTAGTTTCTTGATGTATTCGTCGGGTCTTTGGAGTCCAAGAGTCAGATCGCGCTTCTTGAGTTCGGCCAGCACCATGCGGAAGTGTCCCCACTCCTCGGTAACAACCGGCGATAATGCGTCCACAATTTCTGGTTTGTCAGAGTGCATCTGGATGATGGAAATCATCGTACTCGCTGCCTTTTGCTCACAAAATGCGTGATCCGTAAGAATATCCTGCAAGCTCATGGAAGCCATGTTTACCCATCGCGGATCTGTCGGTAAATTAAGTCCCAAGGTTGTTTTAGAAGTCGTTTCAATCATAATACAAAGGTCGGAAACGAAGCTGGTTATTTACGGATGGAAAGGGATAAAATGCAAATCGCAAATCACAAAAAATCCAAAATCCAAAATCCAAAATCCAAATCGCAAATCGCAAATCACAAAATCAAAATCCAAATTCCAAATTCCAAATCAAAGGTTTCAAGTTTCAAGTTTCAAGTTCCAAGTTTCAAGTTCCAAATCGCAAATCCAAAATCCAAAATCCAAGTTCAAAATTCCAAATTCCAAAATAATATATTTCAATTTTCTAATTCTGAACTCATAACTCATAACTCATAACTCATAACTCATGAACTCATAACTCCCATAATCTGCGGTTTCAATGAATAGAAGATCAAGACTTAACCATTTTATTCCTATAATTTATTAATCTATGTTGTTTCATAAACTTGTATATTTATGATTCAATCTTAAAACTAAAATTATGACTACTCAAGAAGTTGCAGATCAGCTCGTTGCCTATTGCAGAAATAACGACGAAGAGAAGGCCTATCAAGAATTGTACAGCCCACAGATAACCAGCGTAGAGATGGCTGAACCGATGAAGGAAGTTCACGGTATGGAAGGAATACAGAAAAAAGGACAGTGGTGGCAAGAAAACTTTGAAGTGCATGGGACTAAAGTTTCCGACCCTGTGGTTGCAGACAATCATTTTGCGGTGACTTTCTGGATGGATACGACCCACAAGCCCAGCGGTCAGCGCAGCGAGATGAACGAGATAGGAGTTTATCAGGTCAAAGAAGGTAAAATCTGGAGAGAGCAATTTTTTTATGATACTGGGGAGCAGGAATAAATAGTTATAAGTTAATAGTGTATCAGTTATTAGTATTACTCATGCGCACTAATTTAAAATAGAATTCTAACATTCTATAAATTAATGCGCATTTATTGTTTGATTTCGAAGATTATTCAATGCGACATTGAACTTGTAGTTAAGTCTTTTAAAATGTAATTTAAGTCACGTTTTATTACCTAGTTTTCAAATCGTTCCCGCTTTCGCGAAAGCGTAATCACGATCATAACCATAACAAAGTAACCTCTAAAACACTGGATCTGGCTGCTTGCGCTGGTCCCATTTGATATCACTCAGTGCTCCCGCCTTAATTCCAATAAAGAAAAACCAGCTGTCGCGCGGGCCTATGGGAGTCCAGTTAAAGCTCAATTGCCAGCTTTCAAGATCGCGCTGAAAACGCAGGGTCGTGAAGGATATTCCCTCGCGGGCAAAGTCATATCCAGAATTCCCGCCGATGGACCAGCGAGGTGAAAACTCAAGATCACCGCTGAACATGAGACTCTGGTTGCCTATCTCGTTCTGGCGCTGGGCGTTGTTGTAGGTAAGTGTGTAGGCGACGTTGATGTTCCAGGGGATTTTAAAGCGATAACGATCTTTGGTCACATCTACTTCCTGCTCCTCCTTTTTATTATTTTTCTGATTTTCGGCATAATCGATGGCCTCGCCAAATAATCCATCCTCTCGACCTCCCTGCTGCAGCGTGCGATCGTTGACCTTGGTAGTTCCTGGATCGTCATCTATTTCTACATCCTTAGGTATAAAATCCTTATCGCTTAATCTAAAACTTACTCGAGCTCCAGCCCTGGTCAGACGGAATAAACTACCACCGTTGTCAATATTAAATTGATCCACGCGATTATTATTGTTGTCCAGCGCGTAAGGATCCAGGTTTGCATCAAAGTTGAGATCCACGGTCTTGGTAAGTGGAACAACCCCTCTTATCTGCAACGGACTCCAGTTGAGGCTATCGCCGGCGAGGTTATAGGCCGTGTCAAAGTTGAGACTTTTAAGGATCTGCACCTTGCGCAACTCGGTCTTTGTGCTGTCGCGATCGCGCACTTTTGCCTCTATGTTATTTTGGACGCCTATTCCTATACTGCTGGAATAGATGCGACCTGGCGCTCCCGCAAAAGTTCCCTGGAAACGGGAGTAGAACCGTTCTTCCTCGCTCACATCCAGCCCTCGCTCATCCAGCAATCGTTCATAATATTGGTCAAAACTGGGATTTACAGAATAATTGACATTGGGTCTTATAATATGTCTCACGGCCTGGATCTTTGAGTCCTTATTGCTGGATTGCCAGTTTCCATAGACCGTTGTACCCACGCTGGCGCCATAATTATAGGTTCTGTAGGAATCAAAACCGCTTATGGTATCACTGACGGCAGTAAATCTACCGCTGCCGTTATCCACCAGTGTCTGTCTAATGGTCTCAAAGACCCAGTTTTCCTCATAATTTGCATTCCCACTGATGCTGAAATACCCTACCTTAAAGTTGGTCGCCACGGGAATACTGTGGGTAACTCCCATCACGGCATTATCAAACATGTCTGAAGTGAGGAAATCATCGTCGTTGGTAGTGAGTCGGTTTTCTGCTCTCAGGTTGTACTGCAGGTTGATGTTTTGAACGATGCCCTTTTTAGTTCCTTCGGACGGTGCAAAGGGATAAATCCTGGAGATGCTACCTTGTATGGTAGGTAAGGTAAGGTTGATCTCGCCAGTATTCACGTTTTGATTATGGGTTGCCGCGGCACTCAGGTTGATCTGTGGTTCTCCTTGAAAAGTCTGTGAGAATGAGACCGAACTGCTCAGGTTATTGTTCAACGTGGCTGCCTGGTTGATCTGGTTGAACGACTGTCGGTAAAACTGGCTGCTTCCCAGATTCACACTGGCGCTAAAACGGGAATTGGGACTGGCCTTTGCATCCTGGCTGTGCTGCCAGTTAAAGTTATAGCGCGACGTCTGGGAAAAATCTGAGAAACCACGCTCGCTCTGCAGTTGGTTTTCATAAAGCAATCGCACGCTGCCCGCAAAACTGTACCGCTTGCGGTACGAGCTCTCTGCTCTAAAGCCATAGCTTCCGTTGGTGAAATAATCTCCCAATAAAGTCAGATCCATATAATCGTTCACGGCAAAGTAGTAACCGCCATTCTGGAGAAAATATCCCTGAGAATTATTATTCCCAAAAGAAGGTACGATCACCCCACTCTTGCGCTCGTCCGCCATGGGAAAGTAGGCAAATGGAAGTCCCAGTGGCGTGGGAACGTCGGCAATGTACATGTTGACCAGCCCGGTAACGATCTTTTTCCCTGGAACAAATTTTATTTTGCGTGCGAGGAAATAATACTCGGGATCTTCTGGATTGTCTGAGGTGGTAAACCGTGCGTTGCGCATGTAGAAAACGGAGTCGTTCACTCGTTTTACGACCTCGGCGTTCACATTAAATTCGCCCTGTTTTGTGTTGGAATTATAGGTAATGACCTTTTTGGTATTCTTGTTGGCAATAATACTGTCGGGTTTTACCACCTGTGTGCCTTGCGTGAAAACAGGTTTTTGCGTGTAAACACCCGTCGAGTCCTCCACAATCCCATAGGCAAAAATATCTCCCGTATTGTTATCGATAACGATCCTTCCCGCCTCGAGCTTGATGTCGCCATATACCACAACGGCGTTGTTATATAAGGTAACGGTATTCTTGCGGCGGTCTATACGCTTGTAGTCTGATGCGCTGGACTCCAGGATGTACTCCAGCATGTTCTTGGTTTTGGTAGAGTCTTTTTTAACCGAGTCGGCTGGTTTTACTAGTTCTTTGAGCGCTTCCTGATCAGCGCGATCCACGATTATAGAGTCCGTTTTTTTCTCTGGAACGGCCGGTATGGACGTGTTTTTATTGGGGATTTCCTGCGCACTGGACAGCAGTCCAATTGTTAAAAACAGTATTGATAAAATGATATGCCGGTAGGAGGTAAACAATCTAAGCGATGCTATTTTTGTTAATTAAATGGTCTGGTTTTTGAAAAGTCAAAACTACATATAATTTTCCAGCGTTTTTGGATAATTACGCTTTCGCGAAAGCTGAACCATTAACAATTATTATACCGACTTCCATCTTATGAAAACGTACATATTTTCCTTTATTGCCTCCTTGATTTGTATTGTTGCTACCGCAGCCAGCCCAGTTGATTCACTGAAAGTGAAGCCTACCGAAGTATTTACCGTTGTTCTGGACGCTGGACACGGTGGGAAGGATCCTGGGAAGGACTTTGCCAACACGAGGGAAAAGGACATTGCCCTTAAAGTTACAAAGCTAGTAGGAGAGATGCTCGGAAAGCACAGTGATATCAAGGTTGTCTATACTCGAGATACCGACAAATTTCTTGAGCTCCATGAGCGAGCAAGAATCGCAAATAACGCAAAGGCCGACTTTTTTGTTTCCATACATTGCAATGCTGCAGACTCCCGCAGTGCCAAGGGAAATGAGACCTTTGTACTGGGCCTGCATAGAAATGCAGATAATCTAGAGGTGGTTAAACGAGAAAATGCAGTAATTTTATTGGAAGAAAACTATGAGGAGGAATACAAGGGGTTTGATCCCAAGGATCCTTCCAGTTTTGCCAGTATGCAATTAGCTCAAGAGGAATTTCTGGATAACAGCATACTGATGGCGTCGCAGGTTCAAAAAAACTTTTTGGTCAACCTGTCGAGAAAGGATAGAGGCGTCAAGCAGGCGGGATTTGCCGTTCTCAGGCTTACCTATATGCCCAGCGTGCTTATCGAGACCGGTTTTATAACCAATACAGAAGAGCGGGAATTTCTAAAAAGTGCCGCAGGTCAAAAAATAGTTGCAACTTCTATCTATAAGGCAATACTGGATTACAATCTCAATAGGGATTTGAACACCTTTCAAGTTGCCTCCATAGATGTGGAGAAAAAAGCAGATGCAGTGATCGATAAAAGTGTTACCTATAAAGTGCAAATAGCTGCCAGTCGCAATAAACTGGATCCCAAACCCTATAACTTCAACCAGCTTCCCGAGATTTCCCGTGAGGCTGAGGGAAAGATCTACCGGTACTTTACCGGTGCGAGCCACAATTTAAATGACATTGAAAAATTACTCGCAGATGCTAAGAACAAAGGCTACCGCAGTGCATTTATAGTGGCTTTTGAAAAAGGTGAACGCCGCCGTATATAGGAAGTACTAAATAAATGTTACCCATACTTTTATAGAGTACCTTATATTTACATTTGTGTAAAAGCGAGAGCATGAAATTTTCCAAAGAAATCAAAGTCGGTATTCTAACAATAAGCGCAATTGCGCTGTTTATTTTTGGATATTATTTCCTTAAAGGACGTAACCTCTTGCAAAAGGACCGCAGTTTTTATGCGGTTTATACCAATGTTGAAGGACTTACAAAATCTGCTCCCGTTACCATTAACGGTCTTACGGTAGGGAATATAGACGATATTTATTTTCTCGATACCAGCGGCAGGTTGGTAGTGAAATTTCACGTAGATGAGTCCTTTAAGTTCTCGTCAGAGAGTTCTGCGCGGGTTTATAGTACGAGTTTAATAGGTGGAAAGGCACTCGCCATAGTTCCCAACTTTGAAAGTAATGCAAGGGCAGCAAGACCTGGTGATACACTTAATTCCCAGACTGATGAAGGTCTTGAGGGCAAGATGATGGATGAATTCCTTCCTCTTAAAAATAAGATAGAAAGTCTTGTGGTAAGTGCAGACACGGTTTTGAGCAATGTTAATAAGACGTTGAATCCAGAAACCAGAAAAGCAATCGTTACCAGTCTTGATGAAGTGAATAAAACCCTGGTACAGGTAAGACGTCTCACTACAAGCACCAACTCATTGTTATCAGATAACAGAGAAGAACTGGATCGTACCATTGCAAATCTGGATGTTACCACAAAGAATTTTGCAAAAATATCCACTACGTTATCTGAAGTAGAAATAGCCGAAACCGTTGCCCAGCTTGAAACTACCATTGCAAAGTTCAATGGGATACTAGATGATGTGGCTAGCGGCGAGGGAACTCTAGGCAAATTGATGACTGACGATGCACTGTATGTAAACCTTGAAAAAGCGACTAGACAGGCAGAAGAATTAATGCAGGATCTTAAACTCAATCCCAAACGATACATTCACTTTTCCGTATTTGGGAAACGACCTGGAGAGTATGAAGAGCCAGAAAACAGAGACCGATAATACTTATGGAATACCTACCAATCATAATTTTTGCTTTAGTACTTGTCGCCGGAGTCGGCTATTTTGCCAGTAACATTCGTAAAATGATCCGCAATGTGAAGCTGGGTCGGGAAGTAGATCGATCAGACCGCAAGGGAGAACGGTGGGCGCAAATGGCCCGCATTGCCCTAGGGCAGTCTAAAATGGTCAAACGCCCGATCGCTGGATTTCTGCACGTTATAGTTTACGTAGGATTTGTAATCATCAACATTGAGGTTCTTGAAATTGTTATTGATGGACTCACGGGTCAGCACCGCATTTTTGCACCCTTTCTTGGAGGTGTTTATGATGTATTGATTGCAACATTTGAAATATTGGCCTTTTTGGTACTGGTGACCGTCATCATTTTTCTGGTGCGTCGCAATATAATGAACATACGCCGTTTTCTAGCCCGCGAGCTTAAGGGATGGCCTAAGAATGATGCCAACTACATCCTTTATTTTGAGGTGGTTCTCATGATGTTGTTTCTCACTATGAATGCTGCCGATTTTACCATCCAGAATGGGGTTCTTGATGGCTCATTTACGGGAGAAGCTGCAAGTCACTATATTAACGCGAGCAACAGTATTGTAGGTAGTTTTCCTATTTCGGGATTGATTGCGCCACTTTTTGAGGGGATGAGTTTTGAAACCCTTCATATTATAGAGAGAACCTGCTGGTGGTTACATATTGTAGGGATTTTGATCTTCCTTAACTATTTATATTGGTCCAAGCATTTGCACATTATGCTGGCTTTTCCCAATGTTTATTTTGCCAAACTCACCCCACAGGGACAGTTTACAAATATGGAGGCCGTGACCAAAGAAGTCAAGCTGATGATGGATCCAGACGCAGATCCATTTGCGGCGCCAGATCCCAGCGCGGCAGATGAAGAACCAGTCTCACTGGGAGCACAGGATATTTTTGATCTTAACCGCGTCCAGTTATTGAATGCCTATACCTGCACAGAATGTGGTAGATGTACCGCAGAATGTCCGGCAAATATTACCGGAAAGTTGTTGAGTCCGCGTAAGATCATGATGGATACCCGCGATAGACTGGAAGATGTAAGCGCGATAATTGATAAGGAAGGCTCCTTTGTAGATGATGGCAAGACCCTGCTCAACGACTATATTCTACCCGAAGAATTGTGGGCTTGTACTACATGTAACGCCTGTGTGGAGGCATGTCCCATAGGGATCGATCCATTGAGCATTATTATGGATATGAGAAGATATCTAGTCCTTGAAAACAGCGCTGCGCCTAACGAACTTAACGCAACCATGAGCAATATTGAAAACAATGGGGCGCCATGGCCGTATAATCAAATGGACCGACTTAACTGGGCAAATGAATAATCTATGAGCAAAAGTACATTTCACAAGGCGTTAAACGATGATGGAACCACCGCCAGTCCCATACTTGCAGAAGGAGTAAAGAATTACCTTATTGATATAGACGGTACTATAACAGAAGATGTTCCCAACGAGGAACCAGAGCGCATGGCAACCTGCGCACCGTTCCCAGACGCGCTCAAAACCTTGAACGAGTGGTATGACGATGGACACTTGATCTGTTTTTTTACCTCACGTACCGAAGAACATCGAGAGGTAACCGAAAAATGGCTCAAAGAGCACGGTTTCAACTATCACAGCCTTCTTATGGGCAAGCCCAGGGGCGGCAATTACCACTGGATCGACAACCACATGGTACGCGCGACTCGTTATACTGGCGAGTTTACCCATCTTGTAGAGAAAGAAGTAACTATCGAGGTATTCAAAAATCACGAGTAGTTCAATCTAGAATGGTGAATTCAGAATTATAGGTTTTGAAATATTGGTTGTTCCGCTTTCGCGAAAGCATTACAACCACATAAAAATAACGTTGGGTAAAATCATCGTAAAAAATCATGACATGAGTAATAATCTAGTAGTCCCCACAGCAGCAGAATTTATAGCACAAGGAAAACAGCCGGAAGTTTTATTTTGGGTGGGATGTAGCGGTAGTTTTGATGATCGAGCTAAGAAGATCACAAAGGCTTTTGTGAAATTATTGAACAAGGCGGGAGTAGAATTTGCCGTGTTGGGAGCAGAGGAAAGTTGCACCGGCGATCCAGCAAAACGCGCTGGAAATGAGTTTTTGTTCCAGATGCAGGCGATGATGAACATAGAAGTGCTCAACGGGTATGAAATAAAAAAAATAGTGACTGCCTGTCCACATTGTTTCAATACCTTAAAAAATGAATATCCAGAGCTGGGCGGTAACTATGAAGTTATTCACCACACCTCGTTCTTAAAAGATCTTATAGCATCCGGACGACTTACCATAGAAGGTGGGAAGTTCAAAGGAAAAAAAATAACCTACCACGATCCATGTTATCTGGGTCGTGCCAATGATATCTATGAAGCGCCACGCGAACTTATTGAAAAACTGGACGCCGCACTTGTGGAAATGAAGCGCAGCAAGCGCAACGGATTGTGCTGTGGAGCAGGTGGTGCTCAAATGTTCAAGGATGCAGAGCCAGGAGATAAAGAAATTAATATAGAACGCACCGAGGAAGCGATAGGCACGGGTGCAGAAATTATCGCAGCTGCCTGCCCATTTTGTAATACCATGATGACTGACGGGATCAAAGCTGCCAACAAGGAAGGCAAGGTAGAGGTGATGGATGTTGCCGAGCTCATTGCAAGTGCAGAAGACCTATAATCGTATGATTGAAAAAAGTAAGGATCTTAAATCTATAATACTTTCTGCTGTATTCAGCGGCTTTGTCTATGCGGTGATCATGTCATTCATAGATCATTTTTTCATGGATCAACCTAGTGGTTTTAATCTCTTTAAGTTTTTCATTTATTTCGTTCTGTTTGGATCATTGATGTTTGCCATCAGCTGGTGGAAACACAAACGAAAAAGAAATCAATAGATGTTTGGATTGAAACGACAAAAAGTATCTCTTAAGTTGAGGGTATTTTTCAGTGTTTTTGTTTCTGTTTTTGCGGTTATTTTGAACTCTGTTTTAAAATATTATTTCTTTGAGGAAGTATTCTCTATCACCGAGGCAATCATTACTGGAATCATATCTATAGTAATTTTATACTTTATGACGCCCTATTTTATAAAGATGAAACCGAAGGCTTGATTTTTTAATTTGTTTTCTTATGAAGTATAAAACAGAGCTAAGGTCTACTAAGGCTATCATTATTACTGGGTTCCTAAATGGACTGTTTTATTCACTTGCTATGGCAGGTTTTGATTATTACGACGGATCATCATTTCACGTGAATATGTTTATATTCAATTTCATATTCTTTGGTTTTTTTATGGGTTTTGCCCTCAGTACCAAAGTCACTAAACAATAAACTATGCTTACCGATTTTAGTTCATTACCGGACGATGCCAGAATCTGGATCTATCAAGCCAACAGACCTTTTCAGGAAGAGGAACTGGAGCAGTTAAAACCAGCTCTGGATAATTTTCTCAAGCAGTGGACGGCTCACGGGCAGGATTTGAACGCCGCCTATGACTTGCCCTACAATAGGTTTATTGTAATAGGTCTGGACCAGTCTGTAGCGGGAGCAACCGGTTGTTCCATAGACTCGTCGGTTCATTTTATCCAATCTGTAGAAAAAATGTTTGATATAGATCTTATGGATAAAATGAATGTGACCTATAAGAATGGTAAGTACGTCGCCCATAAAGACCTCGCTGATTTCAGGAAAATGGCTAAGGCAAAATCGGTTTCAGATAAAACTATTGTGTTTAATAATCTGGTACAAAATGTAGGAGAATATAAAGAGAATTGGGAAGTGCCAGCAAGTGAGAGTTGGCACGCGAGGTTCTTTTAGAATTATAACTTCAATATCTTAAAAAAAAATCCCGTTTCATCAATCGATGAAACGGGATTTTTGCTTGAATTGATGGTCAATTTCTATTTGTCTTCTGGCTTTAATATAGCAAGGAAGTAATTTTCGTTCAAGTATTTATTGGCAATCGCCTGTACTTCTTTAGCAGTCATGTTTTCTACCTGCTTTTCAAAATTCATCATTTTTGAGATGTCTTTTTTCTCCTCATCAGCGGTAGAAAGAGCGTTGAGCCAGTAACGGTTAGTCTTGATATCTTCTTTATATTCTAGCAAGTAACCTTCTTTGACTTTGTTCAGATCTTTCTCGGTAGGCCCATCTTTTTTGATCTTGGCAATTTCTTCCTGGGTTGCGGCAACTAGTTTGTCCACATTCTCCGGACCACAAGGGAAGGAGATACTGAATGAAAATCTAGGATAGGTCAACTTTGAAATGTTCCCTCTGGCACCACCACTGTAAATTCCACCTTCTTTCTCTCTCAGGGTCTCGATGATTTTTATGGTGAGGACTTCGCCCAGAGCATCTGCAAGAAGATCTTCCTTGGCACTGTATTCATCGATTTCATAACTCCACGACATGCGAACAGTACTTTTATCGTCCGTTCCCTTTTTGACGATTTTCTTACGTGTTCCCTGCTTTTCCCTCCAGTCATTCTCTTCGTACATTTCGTTGCGGTTAAGAGCTGGCAGACTGGCGAGGTAGGTTTTAGAAAGATTTTCTAGTTGTGCCATATCGACATTTCCAACAAAGTAAAAGTTGAAATCACTGGCATCTGCAAAACGTTCTTTGTAAAGCTTGTAAGCTAGGTCATAGTCAGCCGCATCATAAGCAGCCTCATCTGGAAAACCGGTGTATCTAGGACTGGAGCCAAATCGTTCCTCGTTGATCTCATTGCTGAAATAGGTATTGGGATCTGCCATCATGCTGCCGATAAAGGATTTTTGTTTGGAAATAAAACTT
Source organism: uncultured Flavobacteriaceae bacterium (assembly GCA_963836885.1). Taxonomy (GTDB): domain Bacteria; phylum Bacteroidota; class Bacteroidia; order Flavobacteriales; family Flavobacteriaceae; genus Nonlabens. The sequence goes on from CAWILF010000025.1 coordinate 166,166, forward strand.
CCATAAGCTTCATCATCCTTGTTGAGATCGGTAAAGTATAAGTGAACCAGTTGGAACATGGTTTCAAGATCCTTGGGCGTCGCACTACCGCTGAAGTTTTCAGTAATACCCTGTACAGATGGTCTTACACTGGCAATCTTGCCCGTCATGTATTTGTCCATATCGATCTGTGATAATCCTGCAACACCTGCCGCGGTAAGACCACCGTTTGCATACACCGTTTTTTTATAGTCTTCATCACTGTAGAGACTGCTCCCGCCATAGCTCCAGGCACTCATAAGGATCTCATCGTTCTTAAAGTCGGTAGGTTTTGCAGTTACTTTGATACCGTTGCTTAGAGTCATGGTTGTTGTTCCCAACGTTTCATTCTTTTCCGTTTTAACAATCGTTCCTGCAACAGGCATTTTTTCTATAAGATTCTCTCTTACCACTGCATCCTCATAAGGAGCGACTTTGCTTGCTGCAACAGTTTCAAGTACCTCAAGAACTTGCTCTTCGGTAGGGACTACCTCAGTTTCTGGACCTGTAAATACGATCGTGCGGTTGTCCTCGTGGATATAATCCTTGATTTTTGCATTGACTTCTTCAACTTTGATGGTAGGAAGTAGTTCGTTCATTTTTTCATAAGTCCACTCGATACTGGGCATAGCGCCTTTATCAAAATAATTTTGAACATATTCACCGATGATTCTTGAACTTTCCCTTTTGTCCCTGTCCTTATAATAAGTCTCAAAAAAGGATTTGTAGGCTTCCTTGGCTCTTTTTAGTTCGCCACTACCAAAACCGTAGAGTTTCACCCGTTGGTTTTCCTCCAGCAGCGCCTTTAGAGCTGCAAGCTGACCATCTGGTGCACTACCGGCAAATGAAGAATATGCATTTTTATTGCGAGCCACCGTACCGCCATAACTGCTGGAAGCAAAAATAAATGGTGGATTGGGCTTCTGGGTAAGCTCCTGCAATCTATTGTTGATCATAAAAGAGAAGATACCATTTACTAGGTCATCCCTAAAATCGGCAACGGTCGTTGTGGGTGCCGACATCTCGGTATCTTTATAAGAGATATTTACCGAGGCAAAAGTAGCCTCGGGATCTTGAGCGATCGCAACTTTGGTATCGGGATGGTTGGGCATTTCGATCACGGGACGCTCACGCGGATTTACCGGCTTGGGGATTTTTCCAAAATGGGTCTTTATCTTTTCCTCAAGAGTAGCAACATCTAGATCACCAACAGCAACTACCGCCATAAGATCTGGTCTGTACCAGTCTTTATAGAAACGTTTCAATACCTCTGGCTTAAAATTTTCTAAAATGCTGTCCTTACCTATGGGCAGCCTATCGGCATATTTTGAGTTATAGAACTGTACGGGAATCGTAATCTTGTTCATGCGATCCCTCGCACCTTTTCCTGTACGTGATTCCTCAAGCACGACACCTCGCTCATCGTTGATGGCGTCCGTTTCCAGTTTTGCACCTTGGGCCCAATCTTCCAGGATGGTAAATCCTTGTTCCAGTTTTTCTGGATCATCGCTGGGAATGGGCAGGATATATACCGTCTCATCAAAACTGGTGTAGGCATTAAGATCTGCGCCAAATTTTACTCCGATTCCCTGTAGATAATCTACAAGCTCGTTTTTCTCAAAATTTGTAGTCCCATTAAAGTTCATGTGCTCCATGAAGTGGGCCAGACCTTGCTGATCGTCGTCCTCAAGAACAGAACCGGCATTAATGGCCAGGCGCAGCTCTACTTTATCCTCAGGTTTTCCATTATTGCGTATATAATAGGTAAGACCGTTGTCGAGAACTCCCATTTTAACATCGGGATCCATGGGGATGTTTTCATTATAGGCCAGGTTGGCTTCTTGTTCTACTGCCATTTTTGCCCGTTCCATGGCTTTGGAATTGGCGGTGTCGTTCTGCTTTGCGACGTTTTTTGGAGGGGAACAGGCTGCGATCAACAGCGCGGCGATTGCTCCGTAAACGATGGTCTTTTTAATCATGGTTATGGTTTTTTAAATTAGATAGCTCAATTTAAGATCTGCATGTTAGTCATTTGTTAAGAAAATATTAATAGGATTGAAATTGTATGTGTTGATGACGCTTTCGCGAAAGCGTAATTATTCACCAAATTAGTAAACCTTAACAATTTTTATAATTTCCTAAATTATTATTCAACATGAGTACATTATCTTTAAAATAAAAATTATGAAAAATATCGTGTTTATTACTTGTTTCTTTGTTAGTGTTTTGGGATTTTCTCAAGGTTATGACGGTATTGAGGCCAATGCCAAAGAGCAAAGCGCGGCAAATGAGATCGCCGGAATTATGGAGGCAGAGCTAGGACTTACCGCAAAACAACGGATTCTTGTTTCTGATAATTATGCAGAGTTCATTGCCAAAAAGAATGTCGTGCTCAAATCTGACCGCAACATAGATGAAAAAAATGAAGTCCTGCTAGCCTTGTATCGAGAACAGGCCAAAGAGTTGAACGATGTATTTACCCTGCCACAGCGAGCTAGATTCAAGAAAATAAGAAAAGACTATGATCCCCTAGTTGTAGTTATGGACAAAAAATAAATGAGTCCAAGGAATTTGACCAAGATCAGGTTAAACTAGCGGCATAAAGTTGTCCGACAGGGCATGCTATCCAAGGTAATTTTCTTGAAGTAGATCCCTTATTGGGATATATTATTGCAGATTTACACAATGCGATCATGGATTTAGATTATTTCTAAATGTGTGATCGCATTCTATTGTAGTCTAATTAAATTGTTATTTGTGTTTCTAAAAACCTAATCGTAAAGCTTAATTACCCGTTGTTATCTGGAACTTGGAATAATCCACGATGAAGGAACCGGGATAACGTTTTGAGACAACCTCGTTGAATTTTTCGGCATTCTCGCGAGTCTGGAAATTACCTATGATAAGCGTGTACACTTTAATATTTTGTACCGTTTTTACCTGGACGGTGACCTTGTTTTCATAACTGCGTTCCAGATTGTCCGTAAGGCGTATGAGGTTTGCGACTTCTTGAAAGCTTCCTATCTGGACACCATAACCCTTAGGTTCTGAGCGACTTACCTCCATGGTGTAAAATTCCGTCGGTATGAGGGTTGTGGTAACTTCATTTGAATCGTCGCCATCGCCCAGTGAGTCATTGGGATCATCTCCCGACGCCATCTCGTACTCATCGTCTATAATTTCCAGGATCACATCGGTCACTCCTTCATTGAAAAACTCCAGCTTCTCTGCAATTGATTTAGAAACATCGATGATGCGATCTCTGACAAATGGCCCACGATCGTTAATCGTGATGATCGCACTCTTATTGTTGGCAAGGTTGATCACGCGTACTTTAGTCCCGAATGGCAGTTTGCGGTGCGCCCCAGTTGCTTTGCCGTGTTTATAGATCTCGCCGCTCGCAGTTTGTCTTCCATTGAATTTATCGGCATAGAAGGATGCTTTTCCAGTTTGTACTTGCGCTTTCGCGAAAGCGAACAAAAATATAAAGACAAGGATCGTATAGAGTTTTTGGGTAGTCATAAACTTTTTTTTGTAAAAATAGGAATAAATGGTGGGAATGAATTTTATGTTCCAGGTTCCAGGTTTCAGGTTTCAGGTTTTGGGTTTTTGGTTTTAAGTTCCAAGTTTATAATTCGCAGTTTTCAGTTTTCAAAAGTTAATCTTCAAATTGCATCTGGTCACAGGGAAAATAGTGAACGATCAATCATAATGAACTTACAGATGTTAAGGATAGTCTCAATATCTTTTATTCCTGTGGTCAAAATTGGATTTTATCCACAAAAGACCTTGCAAACCTGTTAATTAAAACCATTGGACAATGCGCGTGTAAGGCTCGATATTCCTTATATTTCGAGTTAGGATTGATCTCACATGATGGACGGAACCACACAATATACCGAAGATAATATACGCTCACTCGACTGGAAAGAACACATCAGGATGCGTCCCGGTATGTACATTGGAAAATTGGGTGACGGCTCCAGTGCCGATGATGGTATTTATATTTTGCTCAAAGAAGTTATCGATAACTCGATTGATGAATTTGTGATGGGCGCTGGGCGTACGATCGAAGTTTCCATACAGGGAGAGCGTGTGATCGTGAGGGATTATGGTCGTGGAATACCGCTGGGAAAAGTGGTGGACGTGGTCTCAAAAATGAACACGGGAGGAAAATACGATTCTAAGGCCTTTAAAAAATCAGTGGGACTTAATGGAGTGGGAACCAAGGCGGTAAATGCGCTTTCCTCATACTTCCGTGTGGAGTCCAGTCGTGATAACAAAAGTGCCAGTGCCGAGTTTGAGCGTGGAGAGTTGACCGGAGAGGACTTTCTCGATGAGACTACGAGAAGAAAGGGAACGAAGATCACCTTCATTCCAGATGCAGAGATCTTTAAAAACTTCAAGTACCGGCCGGAGTACGTGATCCGTATGTTGAAATATTATACCTATCTCAACCCGGGTCTTACCATTATCTTCAATGGGGAAAAATACCTTTCAGAAAACGGATTAAAGGATCTACTGGGAGAAACCATCGCACAAAGTGATCGATTATACCCGATTATTCATTTGCGCGGTGAAGATATAGAAGTTGCCATAACCCACAGTAGAACACAATATTCAGAAGAATACCATTCTTTTGCAAACGGTCAGAACACTACACAGGGAGGAACGCACCAGGCAGCTTTCAGAGAAGCGGTGGTAAAAACCATTCGTGAGTTTTACAATAAGAATTACGAAGCGAGTGATATAAGAAAATCCATTGTAAGTGCCGTAGCGATCAAGGTTATGGAACCTGTCTTTGAATCCCAAACCAAGACCAAGCTAGGTTCCACGGATATGGGTGGCGATCACCCAACCGTTCGTACGTTTATCAACGATTTTATTAAGACACAGCTTGATAATTACCTGCACAAAAACACGCCTGTAGCAGAGTCTTTACAAAAGAAGATTATCCAGGCAGAGCGGGAACGCAAGGAACTGAGCGGAATCAGAAAACTGGCGCGTGACCGTGCCAAAAAATCCAGCCTCCACAACAAGAAACTACGGGATTGCAGAGTACATCTGGGAGATACCAAAAAGGAAAACAACCTGGATAGTACCTTGTTCATTACCGAGGGAGACTCAGCAAGTGGATCAATAACCAAATCTAGAAATGTGAACACACAAGCGGTGTTCTCATTGCGTGGAAAGCCCTTGAATTCCTACAACATGAGCAAAAAAATTGTTTATGAAAACGAGGAATTTAATTTGTTGCAGGCGGCCCTGAACATTGAGGACAGCATGGAAGACCTGCGCTACAATAAGATCGTCATCGCCACAGATGCCGATGTGGATGGAATGCACATACGCTTACTGCTGATTACATTTTTCCTTCAGTTCTTCCCAGAGTTGATCAAAAAAGGACATTTATACATTCTACAAACTCCATTGTTTAGAGTTCGCAACAAGAAAGAAACCCGCTATTGCTACACGCCCGAAGAACGGGAGAACGCTCTCGCAGAATTGGGGAAAAATCCAGAAATCACCCGATTTAAAGGTTTGGGAGAGATCAGCCCTGACGAATTTGTACATTTTATAGGAGAGGACATACGACTGGATCCCATCATGCTGGACGACGGCATGAGCATCGAGGATCTCTTACAATTCTACATGGGTAAAAACACTCCAGACAGGCAGGAGTTTATCATTGAGAATTTAAAGGTGGAACTGGATGTTGTGGCTGAGAGTTAGGGATGAAAATTAAATATAAACATATTGTAATTATGGCGGCATTAGGTATTTTTTTTAATGTAGTCGGAGAGCTTGTGAAAATACTTCACTGGCAATTTAATAATGATGGTTCTGCAATACAGGTGAGTCAATACTTATACTGGGAGCTGTATTTTGGGTAGTAGCGATAGGTTTGACTATTTTGAAAGCTCTTATGCAAATGGAAATGATTTTCTAAATCAATAAGTTTCCATATAAGGTTAGTAGAAATAATTCTCAATGTATAAAGTAAGTATCTTAACCATTTTAATTAATGTGTAATGCAGCAATCTTTTTTAGTCCTAATATTGATTTCCCTTGTTATAATCCTATGGTTTTGGGCATTGATTGATATCGCAAGATCCCGCTTTATTAGTACTACTATGAATCTGGTATGGTTGGTATTTGTGCTGTTTTGTCCAGTTATAGGAACTATGATTTATTTATTGGTCAGGAAGAATTATATCACTAAGGAAAAGAGATCTTTTCAACCAGAGTTTAACAGAAGTGAAAAGTAGTGAGTTTTGTTTCAATTAAAAAAATATCACGTTGACTAAAAAAGATCTATTCATCCTTATTATTAAGTTATTCGGGCTATACTTTCTTATAGCCACCTTATTTACCACACTGCCTAGTAACTTATCGATCATTGCCATGCAGCCTGGATGGTTGACTATTATTTTAGTTTTGGCTAATGCATTAGTGTTAATTGGCTTATTTATTTTGTTGATTTTTAACGCTAGTAAAGTGGCTGGATTTTTAAAATTGATCAAAGATTTGATTGAAACAGCATTTAGGGGATACCAATAAGGATTTTAATGAGTTAATTTTCTTCATTAGCAAAGATGAACTTTTAACCAAAACTCAAATACAGTATCTAGAGTCCCGTTTAATTCAAATGGCTTTCGATGCAAAGGCAGGGCAAATTGATAATTCTAATTTTCCAGGTTTACCTACATTGCATGAGGCAGATATTTCGGATATGGAATATTTTTTAGACCAAATAAAGCTAATTATGCCAGTAATGGGCTTTAATTTTTTGATCTCGACCACTGCAAGATAAAAAATTGGATACTGGAGAGAGTTCCACTCGAATAACTTTTCTTATCAAATCAAAAAGTTTTAAAGCAAAAATGCAGGAAAGCGATCAAGGTTATATTGTCTTGAAAGGGAGTACAGCAAGAAAAATTTATTGATCTAGAATAATGCAAATAAAAAATTGGATACTGTATAGAGTTGCACTCAAATATGACATTTTGGTATGAAATCAAATGGTTTGGAAGAAAAAATTCAGGAAAACTATCAAGGTTAATAATGTCTTGAAATGGAGTTGAGCAAGAAAAACACATTTACAACGTTGCTCAGTAATATTTCCTTTATTGCGATGCAGCCAGGTTTTTTAAGTATTGCATCGCTTTTGGTATAAATTCGATGATACTTTTAGGTATATTTATTGTAAAGTAGTAAAGTGGTTGGATTTTTAAATTAGATAAGATTTGATAAGGTATATTTATTTTGTTGATTTTTAACGCTAGTAAAGTGGTTGGATTTTTAAATTAGATCAAGGATTTGATAATGAAAAAATACAATCTTAAATATCCCACTTTCGCAAAAGCGAAATAAAAATCATCAAAAATCAATATCTTGCACTTTATAGCCACAACCCAATAACCCCACAACCGAAACCCGCGCAATGAGCGAAGAAAACGAAGAAATAGACAATTTAAGCGAGAATTTGCCAGAGCAGCCGGTGGAGACGATCACGCGGGTAACGGGTATGTACAAGGAATGGTTTCTGGACTATGCCAGTTATGTAATTTTGGAGCGTGCCGTTCCCGCGATCGAGGACGGTTTTAAGCCCGTGCAGCGTCGCATCATGCAGTCCATGAAGGATCTGGATGATGGGAGGTATAATAAAGTGGCAAATATTGTGGGGCATTGTATGCAGTACCATCCGCACGGTGATGCAAGTATCGGTGATGCGATGGTTCAAATAGGGCAGAAGGAGCTGCTCATAGACATGCAGGGAAACTGGGGGAATATCTTCACGGGCGATCCCGCGGCAGCTTCCCGTTATATTGAGGCACGCATTTCAAAATTTGGCCTGGAAGTACTGTTCAACCCAAAAATTACCGAGTGGCAATCCAGTTATGACGGGCGTAGAAAAGAGCCTATAAATCTGCCGGTAAAATTTCCTTTATTACTGGCACAAGGTGCCGAGGGCATCGCCGTAGGATTAAGTACCAAAGTACTGCCTCATAATTTTATTGAACTCATCGACGCGTCCATCAAGCATTTACAGGGCAAGCGATTTAAGATCTTTCCAGATTTTCCCACGGGTGGCGAGGCAGATATTTCTGATTACAAGGACGGACTGCGCGGTGGCAAGGTGCGCGTGCGTGCAAAAATGCACTCACCAGATAAAAGTACCATTGTCATTACCGAGATTCCATTTTCTACGACTACGAGTTCGCTAATAGATTCCATTCTTAAGGCTAACGATAAGGGCAAGATCAAGATTAAAAAGATCGAGGATAATACGGCAGCCTTAGTGGAAATAATGATCCACCTGCCGCCAGGACTTTCTCCGGACAAAACTATGGACGCGCTCTTTGCGTTTACCAATTGTGAAATGAGTATCTCGCCGTTGGGCTGTGTTATTGAAGATAATAAACCGCTCTTTGTAGGTGTAACAGAGATGCTGCGCCGCAGTGCAGACCATACCGTTGACCTGCTCCGTGCCGAGTTGGAAATCCTACTCAACGAGGTAGAAGAACAATGGCACTTTGCCTCGCTGGAACGTATTTTTATCGAGAACAGGATCTACCGTGATATTGAGGAAGAGGAAACCTGGGAAGGTGTCATAAGTGCCATAGATCGAGGACTACAACCGCATATCAAGCATTTGAAACGAGCGATTACAGAGGAGGATATCGTGCGCCTTACCGAAATCAGGATCAAGCGCATTTCCAAATTTGACATCGATAAAGCGCAACAGAAAATAGAGTCCCTTGAAGAGCGCATTGCAGAGTTGAAGCATCATCTGGCAAATTTGATCACATTTGCGATCGACTATTTTACAAAACTTAAAAAGGATTACGGCACTGGAAAAGAGCGCAGGACAGAGCTCAAGACCTTTGATGATATTGTCGCTTCCAAGGTGGTTATAAGAAACACAAAACTCTACGTGAATAGGGAAGAGGGCTTTATCGGGACTTCGCTCAAAAAGGATGAATATGTAGGAGATTGTTCAGATATTGATGATATTATCGCTTTTACCAAAGATGGGATCATGATGGTCTCTAAGGTGGATGCCAAGACTTTTGTAGGTAAAAACATCATTCATGTAGCCGTTTTCAAGAAAAAGGATAAACGCACGATCTATAACCTCATTTACAGGGACGGGAAATCTGGGCCCAGTTATGTGAAAAGATTTGCGGTTACCAGCATGACCCGCGATAAGGAGTACAATGTAGGTTATGGAAATAAGGGGACCCAGGTTCATTACTTTAGCGCAAATCCCAATGGGGAGGCAGAGATCGTCACGATCAATCTACGGCAGCAGGGCAGTATTAAAAAATTGAAGTGGGATCTCGATTTTAGCGATATTCTGATCAAGGGAAGATCCACCAAAGGAAACCTGGTGACCAAATACAATGTCAAAAAAGTAGAGCTCAAGGAAGAGGGCGTCTCCACCTTAAAACCTCGTAAAATCTGGTTTGATGATACCGTGCAACGCATTAATGTGGATGGTAGGGGAGAATTGCTGGGCGAGTTCCGTGGGGAAGATAGATTGTTGATCATTACCCAAAAGGGAATCGCCAAGACCATTATTCCCGAGGTTACCGCAAGATTTGACGAGGACATGATCGTCCTTGAAAAATGGATTCCCAGCAAGCCACTTACCGCCATTTATTACAACGGTGAGCGCGAGCTGTTTTATGTAAAACGATTCTTGATCGAGAACGAGGAACGCGAGGAAGAATTCATCTCAGATCATGAGAAAAGCTATCTGGAGGTGATCTCGACCGATTACCGTCCGGTTGCAGAGATAGTCCATGCAAAACCTAGAGGCAAGGAACAGCCCGATAACGAGGAGGTTGACCTCCAGGATTTTATTGCCATAAAAGGTATAGGCGCACAGGGAAATATGCTCACAAAAAGTAAGGTGAAGCAAATCAATCTGTTGGATCCCTTACCATTCATTCCCAAGGAAACCACACCAGCCGTAGAGGTCGAGATCGTGGACGAGCAATTGATTGAATCTTCAACCTCGGCAACGACTCCCGAGAATGATGATCTAACAACGGTAAGGATCCCGACAGGGAGTCCGATCCAGAGATTGATGAAAAAGGCAATTTCAAATTGTTTTAATACGGGAGATTTTTTAAGAATTGAGCGGCAAGGTTTTAATTTTGTCGCTTTTATTTTTGGGGTATAAGCTTTCGCGAAAGCGGAACAAACAAAAGATTTATGGGAATAATTACAGAATTTAAAGAGTTTGCCGTCAAGGGAAACATGATCGACATGGCGGTGGGTATCATTATAGGTACCGCATTCAACAACGTGATCCAGACCTTGGTAAAAAAAGTGGTGTTGCCGCCATTGTCCTATATAACGGACGGAGTCAATTTTGAAGATAAGAAATACGTACTGCGAGAGGCCATCGAGGGCGCAACGGGAGATCGTGCCAAGGAGATAGCAGTGAGCTATGGCGAGCTGATCGAGGTTTCCATTGATTTTTTGGTCATAGGTATGGTTGTTTTTATAGTGGTCAAACTGATGAACCGACTGCGTCAAAAGTCGGACGATCCCAAGAATCCAGTTGAAGTAACTCCCAAGGATATAGAACTGCTCAATGACCTGAAGGAACTCATGGAAGAGCAAAATAGAATTCTAGCGGCGAGCAAGTAGTTTTATCGTTGAATGCCCTATTTTCATCAGATATCAAGTCGGTAAGATAAAGTGCAATGGAATCAAGATGGCAGTCATAACTATAATTTAACCAGAAAAGAGCGTCTGAAAACGGAGGTGAGATGCTACTAGATCAAGGATCAATAGACGTTAAATAAAAAAAGTCCTTTCAGGATTGAAAGGACTTTTGCTTTAAGTAGCGTGGGGCGGGCACGATCCGCCGACCTCAGCATTATGAGTGCTGCGCTCTAACCAGCTGAGCTACCACGCCATGTTTAAAACGGCTGCAAATATAACTCTTATTGTTTTTGTCCACCAAAATAATGTTACCTTTAATTTTGATCTTTTTTATATTTTTAAAACACGATTAAAAACCTATATTGCCACAAAGTTGATTTAAATGCAAGATCCTATAAAATTTGACCTCGAGTTTCCCATACAGGTTTCTCCCACTTTATTATATCAGTACATCGCAACGCCCTCTGGAATGTCAGAATGGTTTGCCGATAATGTAAACAGTAGGGGAGAGTATTTTAGATTTATATGGGATGGACAGGAAGAAAAGGCCAAGATATTAAAACGGGTCTCAGAAGAACGTGCACGTTTTCAATGGGATTATGATGAGGACACAAAAAAATATTTTGAGCTGCGCATTCAGGTAGATGAGATCACCAAGGACGTTTCCCTGATGGTTACTGATTTTGGTGATGATGATGATGAGGTTGAAGAGCAAAAAATGTTCTGGGAAAATCAGATAGGTGATCTAAAAAAGGTACTAGGTTCTCGTTAAACCCATCCATAACCATTAATTTTGAGCCCTGATAACAGGGCTTTTTTTATGATTTTACTCAATGGATCTTTAATAGACAGGGAACGGGCATCCATTCCATTTAACAACCGAGGTACGTATTATGGCGACGGCCTTTTTGAGACCCTGCGCTGTTTTAACGGCAGACCGCTCCTGTTTGAGGCGCATTACTTCCGGTTGATGTCCAGCATGCGCATTTTAAGGATGCAGATCCCAGCAGCATTTACTCCAGAGTATCTGGAAGATCAGATAACCGAGGTGCTCAACGCTAATAACCTAAATACCGCTCACGCAAGAGTCCGCTTGACGGTATGGCGCAACACCGGCGGTTTCTACACGCCTACTGACCGTAATATCCAATTTACCATGGAGGCATCCCCACTTGATGGAAATTATAAAAATTGTGAGAATCACGAGGTGGAACTGTTCAAGGACCATCACGTACTTGCTGGGATGTTGAGCAATCTAAAGACCTCGCAAAAAATGGTCAATGTGCTTGCTGGCATCTATGCAGAGGAGAACGATTATCAAAACATGTTGTTGATCAACCACAACAAGATGGTCGTGGAAACCATTGCCGGGAATCTATTTTTACGGTCTGGTGATGTGATCAAGACTCCGCCGCTGGAGGATGGTTGCCTCAATGGCATTTTCAGGGAGCAGGTGATCGTCCAGCTCAAGAAAATGCTCAACTACAAGATCGAGGAAGCGACCATCACGCCCTTTGAACTGCAACGTGCCGATGAGATCTTCAGCACTAACATGATCAAGGGTATTCAAAGCATCCATAAATTCCGCAAGAAAAACTTTGTTACCGACACCGCAGACGAGCTTATCGAGTACTTTAATGATGTGTTTTTTGGTGGGAATTAGTTAGGTAGAATATTTTATCATTCTTGTTGTAAAATGATTTTGACGGGTTACGCTTTCGCGAAAGCTGACATCACATCCATCCATTTATCGTGCTTAAAGTCCGTGTTTTAAAGCTAGAAATATAAACCTTAGTTAAACACTTTTTCAATCGAAACAACCGCGTTATCTTTCACTTAAAACTTATACACTATGAAATTTACACGCAAAGCAAACGCAGAATGGAAGGGTAGCGGCAAAGAGGGAAAAGGCACGATCTCTACCGAGAGCACGGTCTTGGATAAGGCTCAATACGCATTCGGCACTCGATTTGAGGACGGAAAGGGAACCAATCCCGAAGAATTACTGGGAGCAGCACATTCTGGATGTTATACCATGCAATTGAGCTTCCTGCTCAACGAGGAAGGATTCACGGCGACCCATTTATCCACAGATGCCCACGTGACTTTTGAAGATGGAGAAATCGTCAAGGTAGCGCTGGAGTTAACGGGTAAAGTTCCAGAAATAAGCGAGGAAAAATTCCATGAAATTGCCAATAAAGCAAAGGATGTCTGTCCCGTTTCCAAACTTTTCAAGACTGAAATCACATTAAATGCAACATTAAAATCCTAGAGATTGATGCATTTTTAAAAAGCCACGATCTTATCTTAAGATCGTGGCTTTTGTTATAGGGATTGGTTTTTGTTCTTTTAAATTTAAAAGTTGATCCATTGGGACACCAGTATTAAAAAAAATGATGATCGACAGTGGTTAAGGTAGTTATAGACGCGGGTGTTTTGCAAGAAATAAAATTTATCAATTGCTTTATGCTCTAATTATTAGTACTGAAGAGGTTCTTATTCTTTAAGGTAGCATAGTATTATTCTAATTTTTCTCCATGCTGGCTTAAATCAAGTCCTCGTTCCTCTTGGTCTTCTGTAACTCGCATCGTTAATATTTTATCTACAAACATATAGAGTAAATAACTCCCTCCAAACGTGAAGCTAGAAGCAATTAATAATCCAAGAAGATGGTATAAAAATGTGGTAGTCTCACCATAAATAAGTCCTACTTCTGACGCAAATACTGCTGTGAGTAGCATTCCTATGATCCCACCAACGCCATGACTGGGAAAGACATCTAAAGTGTCGTCAATTCTTGTTTTGTTTTTTAAATGAATTGCCCAGTTTGATAGTACTGCGGCTATGAATCCTATGAACATAGACTGACCTATATTAACAAAACCGGCAGCTGGCGTGATGGCAACTAGACCTACTACAGCTCCAATACAAGCGCCAACGGCAGACATTTTGCGCCCAAGCATTCTCTCATAAAAAATCCAGGTAATCATTGCAGTAGCAGAAGCAATGTTTGTATTTGCAAAGGCGATTACTGCATCTGCATTTGCGCCCAACGCTGATCCTGCATTGAAGCCAAACCATCCAAACCAAAGCAAACCTGTACCTAAAATAACGTATGGCACATTAGTAGGGTTGTAAGAAATTACTTTTCTCTTTCCTAAAAACAAGGCACCTGCGAGTGCTGCAAAACCTGCTGACATATGGACCACTGTTCCACCTGCAAAGTCTAAGATGCCCCACTTTTTAAAAAGACCATCGGGATGCCAAGTCATATGTGCCAAAGGACTGTAGATGAAAATGCTGAAAAGCACCATGAAGAAAATATAACTTCTAAAGCGTACTCGGCCCGCGAAGCTTCCCGTTATTAAGGCTGGGGTAATTATGGCAAATTTTAATTGAAAGAGGGCAAATAGCAAAAATGGAATGGTAGATGAGAAGTTGGGATTAGGCTCTGAGCCTACATTCTTGAAAGCAAAATAGGTAAATGGATTTCCAATAATGCCACCAATGCTTTCTCCAAATGCCAAGCTAAACCCAACGACGACCCAAAGAATGCTAATGACACCAAGCGCAATAAAACTTTGAAGCATAGTGGATATGATATTTTTCTTACTGACCATGCCACCATAGAAAAATGATAATCCAGGAGTCATTAATAATACAAAAGCACTTGCAACTATCATCCATGCGGTATCTCCAGTATCAATTTCAGATGATAGTTCCTGGTAATTACTTGCAGTCAACACGCAAAGAATTACTAAAAAAGATAGAATTGTGAAGTTTAATTTTTTTCCCATAGTCTGCTAATATTAGTTGGCTGGTTAGATTGATAAACTTCTTTCAAAGCATAGTTGTAAAGGCTAATATTAATAAATATTCAATGTAAATTTTATAAAAAAATGGATGGATTGAAGGTATTTGTGACTTTAATAAAAAATGGATGTCTTAAAACGAATATGATAAATTTAATCATCCAGATAAATCAAAATGGCATTGTTGACTTTGGAGATAATCTATTCTGGTAAGTTAAAAATGCAGAGTTGGCTACTTGTATTTGATAGTATAGTTAATTATTGATTACAAATGTCAATATGTAAAGTGTCGAAAATTTGAAATAACATGAAGTTGATTTTTGTCCTAAACCATTAGACGGTCGTAACTTTTAATCAAGACTAAAATAAACACTGAGCCTAAAACAGATGGGGCTATTCCTATCTGTTTTGAACATTTATGTTGCACTTATAGCTTGAACTTTGAATATATGAAGTTTGATATTTTATTTTATCATCAAAATCTTCTCTATCTACTTTTTGGGAATAAATAAGCTTTGGACGAAATCAATTTTTTCTGATAATTCTAATTCGTAAACAGCTCCAAAATGTAAACTGAAAGAATTGCTGTGTATTCCGAAACTTTCCAGAATACCGTCTGAAAGAGTTGAGCCATTAACTCCAGCTAATACTCCTATTTTATTTTGTGAAAAGGATAAAAAGGGTAATATCGCTAAAAGTCCAATTAAAAATGCTTTTTTAGTTTCTTTATTTTACGATTTAATTAATTAGTAGTATTCGTAAGTCACAGTTTCAGTATCGCCAGTTCGCGAAATTGCATAATCATCACTATCATAAGTATAGGTGTAATTTCGTTGGTAAATTACATTGCTATTAGATAAGTCTGTCAGTATTTCAGAAGTCGGATTATTCTTGAAAGAGAAAAAATCATCAATCAAAATTATATTTGGTTCAAAGTTTAAAAAAGGACTTTTTTTACCGTCGTAAGTAAATGTGAGTTCTTCGTCAGAAATTGAATTATTTACATAATCTGTTTCTCTTGAAATTACATTGTTGTTCGAGTCATACTCAAAAATATATTGTTCCGAAAATGCAGTCTCATTGAAGCCAAAATATTTGATATTACTTATCAATTCGTTTGAAAAAGAATATTCAAATGTTTCATCAAGTGTTGTGTTATTAAAATAATCCTCCCTTTGAATTAGTTGACCATTATTGTAAATGTATTTTTCAATTGAGCCGTCTGAAACTCCGTTTAAGTCTTCAAATTCTGCTCTGTCTAAAACTCCATTGTCGTAAAAGAATTGTTTGATAAAATCATCTCCTGTTCCTGCGCTTTCAATACGGTCAAGTTTGTCGTCTGCGTTATAGAAAAATATCAAGGAATAATTTCCATTTCCACTAAAAGATATTTTCTTCAGTAGTTTGGTTGTTTCCTCAGGTGTTTGGTCATCTGTTCCGCTGTTATCATCTGATGAGCAAGATAAAATTGTTAATCCGATTAAAATTCCAAGTGCAGCGTCGCATCATGCAGTCCATGAAGGATCTGGATGATGGGAGGTATAATAAAGTGGCAAATATTGTGGGGCATTGTATGCAGTACCATCCGCACGGTGACGCAAGTATCGGTGATGCGATGGTTCAAATAGGGCAGAAGGAGCTGCTCATAGACATGCAGGGAAACTGGGGGAATATCTTCACGGGCGATCCCGCGGCAGCTTCCCGTTATATTGAGGCACGCATTTCAAAATTTGGCCTGGAAGTACTGTTCAACCCAAAAATTACCGAGTGGCAATCCAGTTATGACGGGCGTAGAAAAGAGCCTATAAATCTGCCGGTAAAATTTCCATTGTTACTGGCACAAGGTGCCGAGGGCATCGCAGTAGGATTGAGTACCAAAGTACTGCCTCATAATTTTATTGAACTCATCGACGCGTCCATCAAGCATTTACAGGGCAAGCGATTTAAGATCTTTCCAGATTTTCCCACGGGTGGCGAGGCAGATATTTCTGATTACAAGGACGGACTGCGCGGTGGCAAGGTGCGCGTGCGTGCAAAAATGCACTCACCAGATAAAAGTACCATTGTCATTACCGAGATTCCATTTTCTACGACTACGAGTTCGCTAATAGATTCCATTCTTAAGGCTAACGATAAGGGCAAGATCAAGATTAAAAAGATCGAGGACAATACGGCAGCCTTAGTGGAAATCATGATCCACCTGCCGCCAGGACTTTCTCCGGACAAAACGATGGACGCGCTCTTTGCATTTACCAATTGTGAAATGAGTATCTCGCCGTTGGGCTGTGTCATTGAAGATAATAAACCGCTCTTTGTAGGTGTAACAGAGATGCTGCGCCGCAGTGCAGACCATACCGTTGACCTGCTCCGTGCCGAGTTGGAAATCCTACTCAACGAGGTAGAAGAACAATGGCACTTTGCCTCGCTGGAACGTATTTTTATCGAGAACAGGATCTACCGTGATATCGAGGAAGAGGAAACCTGGGAAGGTGTCATAAGTGCCATAGATCGAGGACTACAACCGCATATCAAGCATTTGAAACGGGCGATTACAGAGGAGGATATCGTGCGCCTTACCGAAATCAGGATCAAGCGCATTTCCAAATTTGACATCGATAAAGCGCAACAGAAAATAGAGTCCCTTGAAGAGCGCATAGCAGAGTTGAAGCATCATCTGGCAAATTTGATCACATTTGCGATCGACTATTTTACAAAACTTAAAAAGGATTATGGCGCTGGAAAAGAGCGCAAGACAGAGCTCAAGACCTTTGATGATATTGTCGCTTCCAAGGTGGTTATAAGAAACACAAAACTCTACGTGAATAGGGAAGAGGGCTTTATCGGGACTTCGCTCAAAAAGGATGAATATGTAGGAGATTGTTCAGATATTGATGATATTATCGCTTTTACCAAAGATGGGATCATGATGGTCTCTAAGGTGGATGCCAAGACTTTTGTAGGTAAAAACATCATTCATGTAGCCGTTTTTAAGAAAAAGGATAAACGCACGATCTATAACCTCATCTATAGGGACGGGAAATCTGGGCCCAGTTATGTGAAAAGATTTGCGGTTACCAGCATGACCCGCGATAAGGAGTACAATGTAGGTTATGGAAATAAAGGCACCCAGGTTCATTATTTTAGCGCAAATCCCAATGGGGAGGCAGAGATCGTGACGATCAATCTACGGCAACAGGGCAGTATTAAAAAATTGAAGTGGGATCTCGATTTTAGCGATATTCTGATCAAGGGAAGATCTACCAAAGGAAACCTGGTGACCAAATACAATGTTAAAAAAGTAGAACTCAAGGAAGAGGGCGTCTCCACCTTAAAACCTCGTAAAATCTGGTTTGATGATACCGTGCAACGCATTAATGTGGATGGTAGGGGAGAATTGCTGGGCGAGTTCCGTGGGGAAGATAGATTGTTGATCATTACCCAAAAGGGAATCGCCAAGACCATTATTCCCGAGGTTACCGCAAGATTTGACGAGGACATGATCGTCCTTGAAAAATGGATTCCCAGCAAGCCACTTACCGCCATTTATTACAACGGTGAGCGCGAGCTGTTTTATGTAAAACGATTCTTGATCGAGAACGAGGAACGCGAGGAAGAATTCATCTCAGATCATGAGAAAAGTTATCTGGAGGTGATCTCGACCGATTACCGTCCGGTTGCAGAGATAGTCCATGCAAAACCTAGAGGCAAGGAACAGCCCGATAACGAGGAGGTTGACCTCCAGGATTTTATTGCCATAAAAGGTATAGGCGCACAGGGAAATATGCTCACAAAAAGTAAGGTGAAGCAAATCAATCTCTTGGATCCCTTACCCTTCATTCCCAGGGAAACCACGCCAGCCGTAGAGGTCGAGATCGTGGACGAGCAATTGATTGAATCTTCAACCTCGGCAACGACTCCCGAGAATGATGATACTAACAACGGTAAGGATCCCGACGGAGGAGTCCGATCCAGAGATTGATGAAAAAGGCAATTTCAAATTGTTTTAATACGGGAGATTTTTTAAGAATTGAGCGGCAAGGTTTTAATTTTGTCGCTTTTATTTTTGGGGTATAAGCTTTCGCGAAAGCGGAACAAACAAAAGATTTATGGGAATAATTACAGAATTTAAAGAGTTTGCCGTCAAGGGAAACATGATCGACATGGCGGTGGGTATCATTATAGGTACCGCATTTAACAACGTGATCCAGACCTTGGTAAAAAAAGTGGTGTTGCCGCCATTGTCCTATATAACGGACGGAGTCAATTTTGAAGATAAGAAATACGTACTGCGAGAGGCCATCGAGGGCGCAACGGGAGATCGTGCCAAGGAGATTGCAGTGAGCTATGGCGAGCTGATCGAGGTTTCCATTGATTTTTTGGTCATAGGTATGGTTGTTTTTATAGTGGTCAAACTGATGAACCGACTGCGTCAAAAGTCGGACGATCCCAAGAATCCAGTTGAAGTAACTCCCAAGGATATAGAACTGCTCAATGACCTGAAGGAACTCATGGAAGAGCAAAATAGAATTCTAGCGGCGAGCAAGTAGTTTTATCGTTGAATGCCCTATTTTCATCAGATATCAAGTCGGTAAGATAATGTGCAATGGAATCAAGATGGCAGTCATAACTATAATTTAACCAGAAAAGAGCGTCTGAAAACGGAGGTGAGATGCTATTAGATCAAGGATCAATAGATGTTAAATAAAAAAAGTCCTTTCAGGATTGAAAGGACTTTTGCTTTAAGTAGCGTGGGGCGGGCACGATCCGCCGACCTCAGCATTATGAGTGCTGCGCTCTAACCAGCTGAGCTACCACGCCATGTTTAAAACGGCTGCAAATATAACTCTTATTGTTTTTGTCCACCAAAATAATGTTACCTTTAATTTTGATCTTTTTTATATTTTTAAAACACGATTAAAAACCTATATTGCCACAAAGTTGATTTAAATGCAAGATCCTATAAAATTTGACCTCGAGTTTCCCATACAGGTTTCTCCCACTTTATTATATCAGTACATCGCAACGCCCTCTGGAATGTCAGAATGGTTTGCCGATAATGTAAACAGTAGGGGAGAGTATTTTAGATTTATATGGGATGGACAGGAAGAAAAGGCCAAGATATTAAAACGGGTCTCAGAAGAACGTGCGCGTTTTCAATGGGATTATGATGAGGACACAAAAAAATATTTTGAGCTGCGCATTCAGGTAGATGAGATCACCAAGGACGTTTCCCTGATGGTTACTGATTTTGGTGATGATGATGATGAGGTTGAAGAGCAAAAAATGTTCTGGGAAAATCAGATAGGTGATCTAAAAAAGGTACTAGGTTCTCGTTAAACCCATCCATAACCATTAATTTTGAGCCCTGATAACAGGGCTTTTTTTATGATTTTACTCAATGGATCTTTAATAGACAGGGAACGGGCATCCATTCCATTTAACAACCGAGGTACGTATTATGGCGACGGCCTTTTTGAGACCCTGCGTTGTTTTAACGGGAGACCGCTCCTGTTTGAGGCGCATTACTTCCGGTTGATGTCCAGCATGCGCATTTTAAGGATGCAGATCCCAGCAGCATTTACTCCAGAGTATCTGGAAGATCAGATAACCGAGGTGCTCAACGCTAATAACCTAAATACCGCTCACGCAAGAGTCCGCTTGACGGTATGGCGCAACACCGGCGGTTTCTACACGCCTACTGACCGTAATATCCAATGTACCATGGAGGCATCCCCACTTGATGGAAATTATAAAAATTGTGAGAATCACGAGGTGGAGCTTTTCAAGGACCATCACGTACTTGCTGGGATGTTGAGCAATCTAAAGACCTCGCAAAAAATGGTCAATGTGCTTGCTGGCATCTATGCAGAGGAGAACGATTATCAAAACATGTTGTTGATCAACCACAACAAGATGGTCGTGGAAACCATTGCCGGGAATCTATTTTTACGGTCTGGTGATGTGATCAAGACTCCGCCGCTGGAGGATGGTTGCCTCAATGGCATTTTCAGGGAGCAGGTGATCGTCCAGCTCAAGAAAATGCTCAACTACAAGATCGAGGAAGCGACCATCACGCCCTTTGAACTGCAACGTGCCGATGAGATCTTCAGCACTAACATGATCAAGGGTATTCAAAGCATCCATAAATTCCGCAAGAAAAACTTTGTTACCGACACCGCAGACGAGCTTATCGAGTACTTTAACGATGTGTTTTTTGGTGGGAATTAGTTAGGTAGAATATTTTAAGCAATTTAAGGAAAAGTGAAAACTGAATGAACAAAACCCTAATATTGATATTTATCTTGTTTCTAAACCAAAGTTGTAAAGACAATAAAACTGAATTGCCAAATTCACTAAAAATCGTTACTAAATTTATTGTTTTAGATGAGAAAATTAGTCCAAATTTTATAAACTGTTCTGAAAATAGCGTTCCGTTTTTAGAAATGAAAGAAAATAACTGCTCATTCTCAGTTGGAAATTACGAATTTGATATTGAAAAAAAATATCTGATAGGCCAAAATGGGAATCTAATGGAATTTAGGAATTATCTACCAGAAGGTGCAATAACATATTCTTTAGCTCAACTGAATTCAGACAAGAAACTTAAAAAATACGAAAATTTAGAAAAATTTAATGTACTGCTCTCAAAAAGTGGAACTGAAATAATCGATACCAATGACACTTTGAAAATTGAACAAGTTTTCAAATCTGAAAAATTACTATTAATGAAAAACGCGAAAAGTATCGGAAGAAGAACGCTGTACGAATATGAATAAAAAACTGTTCAGAATATCGTATATAATTTATTGCTAGTTTTAGCTCGCTTACCAAAACCCCAGCGGATTTTCTATTTCTTTTATATTTGCTGAATTGGATACTTAAAACACACAACAACCTATATTCCTAACCGCTATCATTCTTATTGTAAAATGATTTTGACGGGTTACGCTTTCGCGAAAGCTGACATCACATCCATCCATTTATCGTGCTTAAAGTCCGTGTTTTAAAGCTAGAAATATAAACCTTAGTTAAACACTTTTTCAATCGAAACAACCGCGTTATCTTTCACTTAAAACTTATACATTATGAAATTTACACGCAAAGCAAACGCAGAATGGAAGGGTAGCGGCAAAGAGGGAAAAGGCACGATCTCTACCGAGAGCACGGTCTTGGATAAGGCTCAATACGCATTCGGCACTCGATTTGAGGACGGAAAGGGAACCAATCCCGAAGAATTACTGGGTGCAGCACATTCTGGATGTTATACCATGCAATTGAGCTTCCTTCTCAACGAGGAAGGATTCACGGCGACCCATTTATCCACAGATGCCCACGTGACTTTTGAAGATGGAGAAATTGTCAAGGTAGCGCTGGAGTTAACGGGTAAAGTTCCAGAAATAAGCGAGGAAAAATTCCATGAAATTGCCAATAAAGCAAAGGATGTCTGTCCCGTTTCCAAACTTTTCAAGACTGAAATCACGCTAAAAGCAACCCTGAAGTCCTAAATTTGAAATTAGATAATAAAAAGCCACGATCTTATCTTAAGATCGTGGCTATTGTTATAGGGATTGGTTTTTGTTCTTATAAAATTTAAAAGTTGATCCATTGGGACACCAGTATTAAAAAAAAATGATGATCGACAGTGGTTAAGGTAGTTATAGACGCGGGTGTTTTGCAAGAAATAAAATTTATCAATTGCTTTATGCTCTAATTATTAGTACTGAAGAGGTTCTTATTCTTTAAGGTAGCATAGTATTATTCTAATTTTTCTCCATGCTGGCTTAAATCAAGTCCTCGTTCCTCTTGGTCTTCTGTAACTCGCATCGTTAATATTTTATCTACAAACATATAGAGTAAATAACTCCCTCCAAACGTGATGCTAGAAGCAATTAATAATCCAAGAAGATGGTATAAAAATGTGGTAGTCTCACCATAAACAAGTCCTACTTCTGACGCAAATACTGCTGTGAGTAGCATTCCTATGATCCCACCAACGCCATGACTGGGAAAGACATCTAAAGTGTCGTCAATTCTTGTTTTGTTTTTTAAATGAATTGCCCAGTTTGATAGTACTGCGGCTATGAATCCAATAAACATAGACTGACCTATATTAACAAAACCGGCAGCAGGCGTGATGGCAACTAGACCTACTACAGCTCCAATACAAGCGCCAACGGCAGACATTTTGCGCCCAAGCATTCTCTCATAAAAAATCCAGGTAATCATTGCAGTAGCAGAAGCAATGTTTGTATTTGCAAAGGCGATTACTGCATCTGCATTTGCGCCCAACGCTGATCCTGCATTGAAGCCAAACCATCCAAACCAAAGCAAACCTGTACCTAAAATAACGTATGGCACATTAGTAGGGTTGTAAGAAATTATTTTTCTCTTTCCTAAAAACAAGGCACCTGCGAGTGCTGCAAAACCTGCTGACATATGAACCACTGTTCCACCTGCAAAGTCTAAGATGCCCCACTTTTTAAAAAGACCATCGGGATGCCAAGTCATATGTGCCAAAGGACTGTAGATGAAAATGCTGAAAAGCACCATGAAGAAAATATAACTTCTAAAGCGTACTCGGCCCGCGAAGCTTCCCGTTATTAGGGCTGGGGTAATTATGGCAAATTTTAATTGAAAGAGGGCAAATAGCAAAAATGGAATGGTAGATGAGAAGTTGGAATTAGGCTCTGAGCCTACATTTTTAAAAGCAAAATAGGTAAATGGATTTCCAATAATGCCACCAATGCTTTCTCCAAATGCCAAGCTAAACCCAACGACGACCCAAAGAATGCTAATTACACCAAGCGCAATAAAACTTTGAAGCATAGTGGATATGATATTTTTCTTACTGACCATGCCACCATAGAAAAATGATAATCCAGGAGTCATTAATAATACAAAAGCACTTGCAACTATCATCCATGCGGTATCTCCAGTATCAATTTCAGATGATAGTTCCTGGTAATTACTTGCAGTCAACACGCAAAGAATTACTAAAAAAGATAGAATTGTGAAGTTTAATTTTTTTCCCATAGTCTGCTAATATTAGTTGGCTGGTTAGATTGATAAACTTCTTTCAAAGCATAGTTGTAAAGGCTAATATTAATAAATGTTCAGTGTAAATTTTATAAAAAAATGGATGGATTGAAGGTATTTGTGACTTTAATAAAAAATGGATGTCTTAAAACGAATATGATAAATTTAATCATCCAGATAAATCAAAATGGCATTGTTGACTTTGGAGATAATCTATTCTGGTAAGTTAAAAATGCAGAGTTAGCTACTTGTATTTGATACTATAGTTAATATTGATTACAAATGTCAATATGTAAAGTGTCGAAAATTTGAAATAACATGAAGTTGATTTTTGTCCTAAACCATTAGACGGTCGTAACTTTTAATCAAGACTAAAATAAACACTGAGCCTAAAACAGATGGGGCTATTCCTATCTGTTTTAAACATTTATGTTGCACTTATAGCTTGAACTTTGATTATATGAAGTTTGATATTTTATTTTATCATCAAAATCTTCTCTATCTCCTTTTTGGGAATAAATAAGCTTTGGACGAAATCAATTTTTTCTGATAATTCTAATTTGTAAATAGCTCCAAAATGTAAACTGAAAGAATTGCTGTGTATTCCGAAACTTTTCAGAATACCGTCGGAAAGAGTTGAGCCATTAACTCCAGCTAATACTCCTATTTTATTTTGTGAAAAGGATAAAAAGGGTAATGTCGCTAAAAGTCCAATTAGAAACGCTTTTTTAATTTCTTTATTTTACGATTTAATTAATTAATAGTATTCGTAAGTCACAGTTTCAGTATCGCCAGTTCGCGAAATTGCATAATCATCACTATCATAAGTATAGGTGTAATTTCGTTGGTAAATTACATTGCTATTAGATAAGTCTGTCAGTATTTCAGAAGTCGGATTATTCTTGAAAGAGAAAAAATCATCAATCAAAATTATATTTGGTTCAAAGTTTAAAAAAGGACTTTTTTTACCGTCGTAAGTAAATGTGAGTTCTTCGTCAGAAATTGAATTATTTACATAATCTGTTTCTCTTGAAATTACATTGTTGTTCGAGTCATACTCAAAAATATATTGTTCCGAAAATGCAGTCTCATTGAAGCCAAAATATTTGATATTACTTATCAATTCGTTTGAAAAAGAATATTCAAATGATTCATCAAGTGTTGTGTTATTAAAATAATCCTCCCTTTGAATTAGTTGACCATTATTGTAAATGTATTTTTCAATTGAGCCGTCTGAAACTCCGTTTAAATCTTCAAATTCTGCTCTGTCTAAAACTCCATTGTCGTAAAAGAATTGTTTGATAAAATCATCTCCTGTTCCTGCGCTTTCAATACGATCAAGTTTGTCGTCTGCGTTATAGAAAAATATCAAGGAATAATTTCCATTTCCACTAAAAGATATTTTCTTCAGTAGTTTGGTTGTTTCCTCAGGTGTTTGGTCATCTGTTCCGCTGTTATCATCTGATGAGCAAGATAAAATTGTTAATCCGATTAAAATTCCAAGTAGTAAATTCAGTTTCTTCATTGCGTAAAGTTTGGTTTTAATTGTTTTTAAGGGCTGTGTACATGAATAGTAGGGCAGAAAAAAGCGACTACCATTCGGTTAAGCACAAGCCGAATTTTCAAATTTTCTTATTACCTGCCTGTCGTGCCTCTGGCAGGCAGGTCTTTATTTCTCGATAAGCCAAATTATCCGCCGCGGCGGAGGCGGACTGGCAA
>CAWILF010000026.1:0-248134 GCA_963836885.1 uncultured Flavobacteriaceae bacterium
GCTAAAATATATAAAAAACTATGTCAATATAGACGATCAAGATAAGATGTTTTGGTTGAAAAAAGACAAATTTGAAAAGCTTTTAAATCAAGGATATATAAAAAAAAGCTAAGTACATGACAAAAAATGAAATATATCTATATCCCTTTGATTTTCAGAGTTGAGTAACACATTTGCCAAGAATGAGAGCCCGTACTTGAAGATGCTTTGTGCTTTTCTACCATGTTTTTTTATGGTGATCGGTTTGATCCGATGCAAATAAATACCAACTTTATAGCACCATACAAAAGCAATCATCACCAACAATATCAGTTTCTCTATTCTTTGAATATCTTTCAAATGTGTTTTTTCAATATCAAATCCGCTAGATTTCATTGCCTTAAAACACATTTCAATCTGCCATCGCTGTCCGTAATCTTTCAGCGCCTGTTCAGGCCTGGCAAATGATACGATAATCAGAAAATCCTGCTTCATATCATTATTATTTAGTTTACAGCCCGATAGATAGCAGAGCTGTCCATTGATACGAACGATTTTATTATAATACACAAACTCATTGACCTTGAAACGGTTAAACAAATGAGATGCCTTTATCTCCTTGTTCTTGTGCGGTAAGAAAACCTTGAAGTTATTGCGGATACGTATGTAGTACCTAATCTTGTTTTGGTTCAAGAACTCCAGCCATTTCTCACCTACAAACTCTCTGTCTGCCACAACAGACTCAATTACCTGCCTGCCAAAGAGACGGATGAACCTATTGATTAGCTCAATACGTTCTTGACTGTTAGAGTTGCCTCTCTTGTCCAGCATGGTGAACATAAGAGGAAAGGCGACGCCCTTGTATACAATGCCCAGCATGAATATATTGATATTGGCCTGCCCAAACTTCCAATTGGTCCTATCGATGCTTAGAATAAGCTTTTCCCGTACTGGCAGTAGATTGAAGACAATGCGCGCTATTAGGTCAGAGTCCAGGGTATAACAGGCAATAAAGCGCTGAATACGTCTTCGAGAAGACTCTGGATCTACCTGGGCGTCAAAAGCATTAGCTAGTTTTTCAAAGTTCACGGTCTGTACCTTGCATAGCGCAATGATAAAATGAGAGATGAGCTTGAGTCGGGCTAAATTAATTCTACCTCGCAAATGAGTGTTTAGAACTGAAGTTAATTCACTATTTTTAGTGGCTGCATTGGTTTTCTTCATTAGACAAATAAGTGGAATTATTCATCTAATATACTGAAGATCAATGATTTATTCTAACTATTTAACACTTAATTCGTTGATTTTCAATGAATTGTTTTTTTGTCATGTACTAAGAATTACACACAACGTACTTGTGTATGGAAAGTTGCGGGTTTGTATGCGAGGATTTTCCGCAGGAAAATAAGAAGCAGCAAAAGCGCAACGACCTCGGGTCAAACACGAAATTAGCAATTTTTTATACACGCTGTTGCAAGTAGTGGTTTTTATTTTTTATGATTTCTTCTTTTAATAATTCAGCGTAAGAGTAAGCAATTCCGCAAACTAGCTCAATTCCGTAAGAGTGATTTCCGTATCTATTTTAAGATTCCGTAACGATGATAAATTCCGTTCGAGTGGAAAATTCCGCAAAGTTGCTCTAAAATCCAATTAAATTTTTTTTCCCCTCTTGAGTAAAATTCCGCGAGATTTATTTTACGTTTTGGTTATTTAATTCAGATAGTTTTTAAATACGAATTGATTGCGTTTGAGTGATTTCCGCCATTACTTGCAACGGTCTTGCATATGAAAAGTAGCGTTTTAATACACTTAACTTTATGCCTGTTATGATTCTAAAATTACAATTAAACTTTGAGGTGGACGACTTTGGCAGCTATTTTTTATATGCGTTGTTCTATGTAGTACAGCTTGCACGATCTTTATAATTGGCCAAGATCTAATATGCTATTTTTTCGCCGCCACGTAACAAGACGATCGTGATATAAATGTAACCTGATATTTAGCAACCAGATGAATTTGGAAACGTAAAAATTATCTTTTAATTCCGCATGTATAACAAAAGTTCATTTAGGTCGAAAGTTTTTTCGGCCTTTCAAATTCTTACAAGTCAATCAATCATCGCTGCCTATAGTTTTAGTTTTTCAGATCTTTTTGGTAAAAACACGAACACGAAATATTTATAATTCGTTGCATCGGTTTCTAGTCAGTTTGGAGTTGATCTATAAAATTTTTACGCTCGCCGATTATTCTGGAGTGGAAATAAAACACGGATTGAAGTTTTTGGCTAGCTACAAATCCTTTCGTGTTCTAAGGTCTAAAATTTCGAATGGGAATGTGCCAATTTTTAATTGGCGTATTACATAGAACGGTCTTGTATATGAAAAGTAGCGGTTTTGAAAAACGTACATTTTCGGCTTATAGTGATTCTAAATTTATGACATTTCCTTGAATTGAACTCAAAAACAGCTATTTTTTATATACCTTGTTATCTATAGTACAGCACGCTGTGATTTTCGTTGTCTCATTTGAAATCCGCATTGTTAATGTTGCTTATCTATTTTAGCTATAATTTTACCGAGAACTAATTTTGGCGCTATAAATTGATTTTCGTCAAGTTTTTTATTCCGCATAATCAGAATTTCGCTTTTGCGGAAACATTAAATATTCCATTTAGCCATAAGGTGGGTTCTAAAAATTCATTTTTTTTGATTTTTCTACAAGGTAATCCCCATTGGTTTTGTAGAAATAATTTTTTTGTCAGCTAAATCTCAATATATTTTTGACTTGACATCTCTAAAAACTTATTTTTCAAACAATTATCTATTTGATATTTAGGTTTTTATAGGTAAAATGTTTAATCTAACTACTTGTTCATACCGGAATAGATTGTAGGTCAAATTGATCAGTCCGATTATTCCAGTAGCTCTTGCTATTCCGATTGATCTCAATTTTAGGCCATTCATACTTTGCTCCATAAACCCAAACACGTGTTCAACCCTGGCCCGTGTTCTTGATTTCTCAGTGTTGCATTTCCTTTGTTCCTCGGTCAATGGTCTGTTTTTATATCCTTTCTCGTGAACTTTATTTTTCATTTTATATTTTGCAATTGTGCCTTCTTGGTTTCCACCAGTATAAGCGCTGTCCGCATACAGTTCTTGATCTTTATCGTTTTCGTCCAACAATTCTTCGGTGGCTTGCGAGTCGTGAACCGAGGCACTCGTTACAACAAAAGTGTTGATGAATTTACTTTTGGTATCCACTTTTGCGTGGTTTTTATATCCAAAAAAATTTTCGTGGTTTTTCTTGGTCCAACGGGCATCAATATCTTTGTGTGATTTTTTGTGGGGTTGGTCGTTCCATAAATCATCGCCTTCTCCTTTTTTTATCTTAGCATTTTCCTCACGGGTATTGCGTTGGCGTGGCGCAATTGTAAAACTGGCATCTATCATCTGGCCCTCGTTCAAAATCAATTCTTTGGTTTCTAAAAAACTTTTGAACTGTACAAACAGATCTTCTATAAGACCTGATCTTGTTAGGTTCTCCCTAAATGCCCAAACGGTTTTTTCATCTGGGATTTTGTCGCCGGTATCCAGGCCCAAAAAGTTTTTAAAACTTGTCCTGTCCAAAATTTGGTACTCTACTTGCTTATCTCCAAGGCCATAAAATCGTTGTAAAATCAAGATTTTGAACATCAAGACCACATCAAACGGTTTTGCTCCGGCATTATTTTTCTTGGTAGTGTTTAGCAGTTTGCTCTCTAATAACTCCCTAAACATTTCAAAATCAATAGCATAACTAATTTTGTCTAATGGATTACCAATTTCCGATAATTTTTCGGCAGTAAATTGATCGTCAAACAATGATTTCTTTCCCGTAGATTTGTATATCTGTTTATCCATTTTTTATCTGTGCTTTTAAAGCCATAAATTTAAGGATAAATACTTGAAAATCATGTTTTTAAATTATAGAACTCCCCATAAGTTTCTCTAAGGTAATTGTGGTTTTCTAATGCTTGATGAGCTGAAAGGATTTGAACAGATTATTTTCAAAAAAAATGCCTGTAACTTTAATCACCTATCTATAAAATCGATCAAAATACCAAACACATACAGCGCAATTTATGGATCAGACATTAAGATCGTAGGTTGTATTTAAACTTTGTCCATTTGGATATCAATAAATTGAATTCTACGACTTATCTTAATCAGAAAAATGAATGAAAAATCCTGTTAATCTGGTTTTTACTATGCACTGAATTATATAATCATCAAGAAATAACAAGAATCTGAATGAATTTCGTAATATAAATCCAAGTAGTGATTTTTCATGCGTATATTATTAGGATTAATAGGTGATAATTATTTCTTTTACCATTTTAGAGGTTAAACTAGTTGAGATGAAATCAAAAATTACCGGAGTAGGAAGTTATATTCCAGATGTTGTGAGGAAGAATGAAGAGTTTATGAATAATAGATTCTTAAATAATGACGGATCTACATTTGATAGCGACAATGCCACGATCATAAAGAAATTTGCCGCGATCACGGGCATTGAGGAGCGCAGGTATATGTCCACCAATCAATTTACCAGCGACATTGCTGCGCTAGCTGGTGCTAAGGCGATTGAGGACGCAAATATCGATAAGGAATCTTTAGATTTTATAATCATTGCCCATAATTATGGAGACGTGACTCCAGATGGTGGTTCTAGCGATATGGTTCCCAGTCTGGGGAGTCGTGTAAAGAACAAACTTGATATTAAAAATCCACAGTGTGTTGCTTATGATGTCCTCTTTGGGTGTCCGGGCTGGATTTTGGGAGTTACCCAGGCCGATAGTTTTATCAAGTCTGGACTTGCAAAAAAAGTATTGGTCATAGGTGCAGAAGCACTCTCCAGAGTAGTAGATCCACACGATAGGGACAGTATGATCTATTCTGACGGTGCTGGTGCGGTAGTTATGGAACCCAGTCATGGAGAAAATGGTATTCTAGGACAGGCAACTGCTACCTACACCGCCGAGGAAACTTATTTTATCTTTAATCAAAAATCCTACAACCTAGAGCTGGACGATAAATCCCGTTATATAAAAATGTACGGTCGGCGTATCTACAACTTTGCCCTTTCACGCGTTCCCGAAGGTATGAAAGCTGCGATGTCAGACGCTGGAGTTGACATCACTGAACTCAAGAAAATTTTTATCCATCAGGCCAATGAAAAAATGGATGAAGCAATCGTCCATAGATTCTATAAGCTCTACGATCTTGAAGTTCCCAAGGATATCATGCCCATGATCATCCACAAACTAGGAAATAGTTCGGTCGCCACCGTGCCTACGGTAATGGATCTGGTCGTGAAGGGAAAAATGCCCCAACACCATGTGGAAAAAGGCGACGTGGTCATGTTTGCCAGTGTTGGAGCCGGTATGAACATCAACGCTATCGTTTATAGGATTTAATTCATGTTTTTACAAAGCCTCAATGCAGTACTACAAATAAACATTTACCATTTTTGGTAATAATTGGTGGGAACCTATTGGGGATTGAAAAGCATGATCCATTCTTGGTTTTCAAAATAATTTCAACCAAATATTCTTATCGGTTAAAAAATCTGGAAGAAAATTTAAGGACTCTTTGAATGCGCTTCATCAATTTTATAGATCGCGGCACTTTAGATTGAGCTCTATGTCTCTTGGAAATTATAATTTCTGAAAATTCCTGCGTGGTACATTATATAGAGGTAATCCTGGTGAATACTCGACCTGATTTTCACCCATCCCATTATTCAAGGACTTCCATACTTATATAAACATCTTTTTTGGGCCAGTCGCTCTCGTCTCGTTCTAATAATGAAATTTGGTCAGCGACTTCCATACCATTGGTTACTTTACCAAAAATGGTATGCTCGCCATCCAGATGGGGTGATCTCTTTAAAGTGATAAAAAAATCAAATGGATTGTGCCAGTTTTCTGGATTGTCCTTCCATTCCTTAGCTAGACTCAATGTGCCTCTCTGGTGTGTCAAGTTATCCATAAACTGCGGTGGCAGCTTATAATTTCCAGTACTGTTCCTTTTGAGCGAGGGCAGTGTTTCATAACTATTTCCCGCTTGCACGACAAATTGGGGAACTACTCGGTAAAAAGCGGTTTGATCAAAATACTTGTTCTTTACCAAAAAAATAAAACTTGCGCGGTATAACGGCGTTTCCGTAAATAGCTCCAGATCAATAGTTCCATAACTTGTAGTTATACGCACTTTGGTTTCGGGATTTTTTGTTCCATAGCGAGTAAAGAACAGCGCAACACTGTCCTGGGGTATATAGGGAAGCAATGTGTCTCCGTCGCTGGAATATTGGACTTTGTAAAAATCTTCCAGTGATTCCTTTTTTTTCGCAACAGGCGTCATGGGCTTATTTTCACTTTCGCTCTCTATCTCTACGGCCTGCGTATTATCTTTACAGGATGCAGTGATGAGTAACATCCCTAAAATTATTAACCTTGAAATCATTCAGCCACTTTTTATTGTCGATCCCAAAATTAAGGGAAATGTCCTTGCCAGGGCTCAAAATTCAGCTAGAAATGGCGGCGGTCGATCGGCTGGAGGAAATGCAGCGCAGCAATCTAGCAAAGATCAAACCCAGAAAAGCATCCGTGATGATGCTGGTCTATCCACATAGGGATCTCCCCTACTTCGCACTCATAGAAAGAACCACCTCGACGGGAAAACACAGCGGACAGATTGCCTTTCCAGGCGGTCGGTTTGAACGTGAGGATATTGATAATGAGGCTACTGCAAAACGGGAGGTCATGGAAGAAATAGGCGTGCCGCTGGAAGATCAGGAGGTCATCTGTGCCGGTACTCCACTATATATTCCTCCCAGCAATTATATGGTCAGTCCTTATCTCGCTTTCGCGAAAGCGAAACCATCATTCATTCCCCAGTTGAGCGAGGTAAATAGTATCTTGGAAATCCCCCTGGAACAACTGCTCAACGATGATAATGTAAAACGTACAACGCTGTCAACCAGCTATATGAAAAATGTAGAAGTTCCGTGTTTCATAATGAACGGACAGATAGTATGGGGTGCGACCGCCATGATGTTGCAGGAATTTAAAACGATGCTAAAGCAGATCAATAAAATCTAATTTCCTTTCTAAAAAAAGCCTTTCAACTACACAAAAGCAGACTGCCGTTCACTTTCTAGTGTCAAAATATTAGGTAAACTAACGGCTTCTTTAGTGACCGACACTTGAGCTTTTTTGATCTACGCTATATATTTATGTTTTGCAGCCATGTGATTGCAGCAGTGGTAAAATGTTGGTGCGGGTCAATGGCTTGATTAAAAGTTAGGGTATATTTGAAATTCCTTAAAATGCTGTTGACCCTTTATCCGGTTGCTCTTCATTCACGGGATTTATGATTAATAGTTTCTAGTTATTTAAGCATACTTGAACCATTGGATCCTTTCAAAGAGTGATCAATTGATCCAGTTAGCAAATAAAATTTAAAAGTACAGATGTCCATAAAAAACAAACTTATCATTACCGCAAAAGGACTGATGATGGGAGCTGCCGACGTTGTTCCTGGAGTTTCTGGTGGGACGATTGCCTTTATTACCGGGATCTATGAAGAATTGATCAATACGATCGACGGCATCGACCTGAAGATGTTTCCCACTTTTTTCAAGATAGGTTTCAAGAACACGGTGCAGATCTATAATCTGGGTTTTCTTGCTGCATTGGTTTTGGGAATTGGCATAAGTGTGGTCAGTCTATCTAAGGGAATCACTTATTTACTGCACGCTCAACCTGTTTTGCTTTGGGCATTTTTCTTTGGGCTGGTACTTGCCAGCGTCCTATATATAGGTAAACAGATAACGCGATGGAATATGGGCGTGATCGCAGCAATCAGTATTGGTACGGTCATATCGTATTACATCACCATTGCGGAACCATTGGGATCGCCAGATAGTTGGTGGTACATTGTATTCTCGGGCTTTATTGCCATTATCGCGATGATCCTGCCTGGAATATCTGGCGCATTTTTACTGTTGTTGTTGGGAAGCTATAAGACCATCCTGGGGAGTATTTCTGGACTTGCCGAGGCGGTTGCAAGTGGCAATTGGGCGGCGGTATGGGATTATTTGCAGACTTTGATATTATTTGGAGTGGGTTGCATTTTGGGACTGAAGGTTTTTTCAAAAATCCTTACCTGGCTATTTGACAATTATAAAAATCTTACCCTTGCCTTATTGACTGGATTTATGATAGGCTCGCTCAATAAATTGTGGCCCTGGAAATTTGTTACCGAATATCGCATAGACAGCCACGGCGTTGAAGTACCCTTTCTTGAAACCAGCGTTTTACCGCAAGACTTTGATGGTGAGCCCCAGATATTGATGGTAATTATTCTTGCCGTTGTGGGATTTGCCTTGATACTTATTCTTGAAAAATGGGCTGCCAAAACTCAAAACTGACCAGTTGCCTCTACAGATACGTTCCCTTTCTGATAAGTTCTTCCTCGTCCTCAAAGGTGTGGCAATGGGAACGGCCAATAAAGTACCGGGCGTAAGCGGTGGCGTCGTGGCCTATGTCGGTGGTTTTTACGAGGAGTTTATTAATTCGCTCCAGAAATTAAATGCCACTTCATTCAAATATTTGATAAAGGGTAATTTTTCTGAATTCTACTCCTACATCAATGGGACGTTCCTATCGCTCCTATTGTTGGGAGAGGCCATCAGTTATTTTACGGTGAGCAAGGTTTTTGATGTGTTGATCGATAGCTTTCCGATACTGGTATGGTCGCTGTTTTTTGGTCTTATTATAGGTTCCGTGTTTTTTCTGGCGAGGAATTATGACGCCTGGAACTTGAAGAACATCAGTATTCTTGTTGCGGGAATGATTATAGGAATAGGAACCTCGTTGATGGATCCCGCTACCCAAAATGACAATTTGTTCTTCGTTTTTTTCTGTGGTATCGTCAGCGTTTGTGGAATGACCCTTCCCGGGCTCAGCGGTAGTTTTATACTCATACTTTTGGGCAATTATATTTTATTGCTCGTGGACAGTATCAATGCATTTTTTGACACCATGGTCTTGGTATTTCAAGGAGATTTCTCCTGGTGGTACAACTACCACCACATGGATCTACTGTTGATATTGTTCATCTTTATCTTGGGATCCATCGTGGGATTGATCAGCCTGTCCCATTTGCTGGGATGGACGATGAAAAAATTCAGGAATCAGACTAATGCGCTGATCATAGGGTTTATAACTGGATCTCTGGGCGTGGTCTGGCCCTGGAAATCGGCTATTTTTAAAATTGATGGCGCTGGGAATAGAACACTCGACGCCTTGAACAATCCCATACTGGTGGACTACGACCGCTACCTGCCCTATCTGGATGACCGCATGACCTGGATTGCCATTCTCCTGATGGGAATAGGCTTTTTTATCGTTTTTTTACTCGACCATTATGGAAACAAAGCAAATCCCGCGTAGCATTTTTGGACTGTTGGGCGAGCGGCTGGACTACAGTTTTTCCCGCGCCTACTTTTCCGAAAAATTTGAACGTCTCAAACTAACTGACCATGAATATAGGAATTTTGAGATACCATCAGCTGGTGGGTTGGTCAGCTTTCGCGAAAGCATCACCTACAACAAGGATTCCCGCACCACAAATGGCAGGAACGAGATCTACCGCGGCCTCAATGTTACCATTCCCTACAAAGAGGCGATTATTGAGGTACTGGACGATATTTCGCCAGAGGCACAACTTATGGGCGCCGTCAACACCATTGTCATCGACGACAACAAATGGACGGGCCACAATACGGATGCCTATGGTTTTGCAAAAAGCCTCGTGCCGTACCTACCTTTTCGCAAAAGCGCACTTATCCTGGGCACTGGTGGCGCCTCCAAGGCCGTTGCCTACGTGCTGGAAAGTATGCAGATCCCCTATCTCAACGTGTCGCGCAGTCCTACCGGTGAGCATGAGATAAGTTATGACTCCATCGATAGTCAGGTGCTGGCACAAGTGAGCCTTATTGTGAATACCACGCCCGTGGGTACACATCCACATATAGACCAAAGTCCCGCCCTGCCCTATCAACTTTTGGGAAAAGCGCATGTTCTTTACGATCTTGTTTACAATCCCGCCCAGACATTGTTCATGAAACAGGGACTGCGCCAGGGTGCGCAGGTAACAAACGGCTACCAAATGCTTGTACACCAGGCAGAAAGAGCCTGGGAACTATGGAACGACTAGACTGTATAAAGAGCGCGTAAGTTGTTTGTGTAGCCCTTTTAATCTATTTATATTGCCACCGTATTGAATACTACACGATGACACAGAATGACAACCTGCCCACCGGTGCAGATGGAACACAGAAAAAGTCTAACGAGGAACATGATGACCTCTTAGAGAACTCGCTCTTAGAAACTTCTACCGCTCAAGGCGAAAGAGAAAAAAGCGAAGAAGAAATGGAAACCTCACAGGAACAGGAGACCATCGTCGCTGGCACCAACAAGGTGGACGAGCCCAAACAGGACGACTCCACTACCCATGAAGATGCGATAGTCGAAGAAAAATCCTCCAATGAAAAAACAGGGGATCAGATCATCGACCTCGACATGGATGATGCGGCAGAGGCAGCTGTAACTCCAGACAAGGACGCAGATGTAAAAGAGGATTCTACCAACGAGGAAAAAGCTGAAACCATCGATAAAAAAGATCCCACAACTATTCCCGTGAAGGATTATAGCAACATGGAGATGAACGAACTGGTGTCAGAACTGCGCGAGATGATGCAGGAATATCCCATAAACAGTTTTAAAAACCAGGCCGAGGAAATCAAAAAAGAATTTGAATCCAAGGATCAGGCACTTGAAGCCGAGCAGCGCAAGAAATTTGCAGATGAGAACCCGCCCAGTGAAGATCCCCTTGCACCCGAGTTTCAATATGACGATAAGTTAAGAAGGGAATTTAATGACCTTCACCACTTGTACCGCAAGCAAAAAGGTCAATTTCAACGTGATAGAAGAAAACAGGAAGAAGATAATCTCGCGATCAAGAGGGATGTAATTGAACAAATGAAGTCGCTTATTTCTGAGGAAGAGAACATAGGTACAACCTTCAAAAAGTTCAATACGCTGCAACAGACCTGGAAAGCGACCGGTAAAATCCCACATGATGCCTATAACATAACCTGGGAAGACTACCGCCTAGCCTCTCAAAATTTCTATGACTACATAGATCTGAGCAAGGAATTGAGGGATAAGGATTTTGAACGAAATCTTGAGTTTAAGAAAAAAATTATAGGTCGTGCGGTTGAACTGGCCGACAAGGAAAATATTCACGAGGCGTTGAGAGAACTGCAGGAACTTCACAGGATGTGGAAGGAAGATGCAGGACCCGTTGCACAGGAACATAGAGATCCCGTGTGGGATGAGTTTAGCGCGGCGACAAAAATCATTCACGATAAGCGCCAGGCCTACTATGATGAACGCGATAAAATGGCTGAAAAAAACCAGACCATCAAGCAAAACATCATTGCAGAGATCAACAAAATTGCTGCCGTAGGTGCAAAATCACACAAGCAGTGGCAGGATAGACTTGAGGAGATTACCGTTCTCAAGGATATGTTCAAAACTACCGGTCCAGCTCCCAAGGAGGTGAACAACCAGCTATGGGAAGAATATCGCAATGCCAGCCGAGATTTTAATAAGGCCAAAAACGCTTTTTACAAAGAGATCAAGGAGGAGCAAAATAACAACCTTGCCGAAAAAATGAAGCTGGTCGAGATCGCCGAGGAGCACCAAAATTCTGATAACTTTGAAGAGTCGATAGAGATCATGAAGCAAATCCAGGCCAAATGGAAAACCATAGGCCACGTGCCACGCAAGGATAGTGACAAGATATGGAAGCGTTTTCAGGGAGCCTGTAATGCGTTTTTTGATAGAAAAACCAATCAAAAGAAGGAAGAAAACAAAGAAGAAGTTGCCAACTATGAGCAGAAACTCAAGGTTTACGATAAGTTGAAGGAAATGTTGCCACAGGATGACGTGGAAGCCATGAAAACGACCATTGAGTCCATCATGGATGAATGGAGCAACATAGGACGCGTGCCCTATTCTAAAAAGCAGATCCAGGATAAATTTGAAAATCTGGTGAAGGCCAAGTTTAAAGCAGCTGGACTAAGTGAAGTAGATGCTGAAATGATGAAGTATCAAAATAAGCTGAGTAGTCTAGAAAACGGCGATGATCGTGACTTTAAGAACGAACGTTTCTATCTAAGAAAACGACGCGACGAGATCCAGGCTGAAATGCGCCAACTGGAAAACAACCTCCAGTTTATCAATGCCAAGGATGATAAAAATCCATTCCTCGTACAACAGCGCAAGAATATCGCAGCCTTTGAAAAGGAACTGGACGTGATCAAGGCAAAACAAAAAGAACTGAATATTTTACAGCGTCAATTGAACAAGGAGACCGAAGATTAATAGTTTTAGGCTTAAAATTTTTCAAGCACGATGGATTTTGGTATCTATCGTGCTTTTTGATTTGGATAAAATATGGCTGATACTTGTAGATTTAGTTGCCTAGGCTTTTGCAAAAAAGCTTTATTCAAACAATCTGTTCAAGAAAATTTTTAACCACTACACTAATTTTACAGTTCAATTCATTTTAGAAAGTTTGCTTTCGCTTTAAGCGAAATAAATCAAAGTACAATCATCAACACGACTGACTAATTACTCGACCATATCATTACATTATAATACCTTTGCAAGAATTAAACACGATACATGAAAAATACTGCTCTTACTGCGATTCACGAATCTTTGGGTGCCAAAATGGTTCCTTTTGCCGGTTTTAACATGCCGGTTCAATATGAAGGAATCAATATAGAACATGCTAATGTGCGCAATCACGTAGGAGTTTTTGACGTCTCCCACATGGGCGAGTTTTTAATAAGTGGGCCTAATGCATTGGAATTGGTTCAAAAAGTATCTTCAAATGATGCCTCCCAACTTACCGTAGGTCGGGCGCAATATGCTTATTTGCCGAATGAAACTGGAGGTATCGTGGATGATATGATCGTTTATAAAATAAAGGAAGAAACTTATCTTCTTGTCGTAAACGCTTCCAACATCGATAAGGACTGGAATCACATCTCGCAATACAATACGATGGATGCAGAAATGAAAAATCTCTCCGATGATTACAGTTTGCTGGCCATTCAAGGGCCCAAAGCTGTTGAGGCGATGCAATCCCTTACTTCCATTGACTTGAGCGCCATTAAGTTTTATCATTTTGAGATTGGTGATTTTGCGGGCATTGAACATGTCATTATAAGTGCCACTGGATATACAGGTTCGGGAGGATTTGAAATTTATTGTAAGAATAGTGAGGTAAAACAAATTTGGAAAAAGGTTTTTGAAGCTGGATCTTCCTTTAATATAAAACCTATAGGACTTGCAGCTCGCGATACATTAAGATTAGAAATGGGATATTGTCTCTACGGCAATGACATTGATGAAACTACCTCACCTTACGAAGCAGGACTGGGCTGGGTGACTAAGTTTACCAAGGATTTTGTAAACAGTAAAAACCTGGAGGAGCAGAAAATCAACGGTGTCCAACGCAAGCTGGTCGGTTTTAAAATGGACGATCGCGCCATACCACGTGGTGGTTATGAAATTAAGGACAGCAACCAGCAGGATCTAGGAATGGTAACCAGTGGAACCATGTCACCATCGCTGGGTGAGGGAATAGGAATGGGCTACGTCCCTCCTATTTTTTCTGCACCAGGAAGTAAGATCTTTGTTCAAATACGCAAAAAACTGATGCCTGCCACCGTGGTTAAACTCCCGTTTGTATCTGTAAAGTAGAATTTATTGAATAGGGTTCTCATTTTAGGCGGTAGCGGTTTCGTAGGTCATGCGTTGTACAAGGAATTGAGCGCCTTCTATAATGTGCATGCGACTTATTTTAGGGACAATAAAGAATTTGACGCTAATCAGCATTTTCATCAGTTCGATATGGAAAAAGAGGAACTTGCTCCTATTCTCGACTTGTTGAAGCCTAAATTTATTGTAAGTGCATTGCGTGGAAATGTGAATAGTCAGTTGTATTTACACGATCAATTGATTAAATGGACGCTGCAAAATGATGCGCGAATTATTTTTCTCTCCAGTGCAAATGTTTTTGATCGGTTTACCAATTTCCCCAGTTATGAATACGATAAAACACTTTCAGAAAGTTCTTACGGATATTTTAAAATCCGCATAGAGAATGCATTGCTGCGCATGCCCAATTCCAAGTACAATATCGCGCGCATGCCGATGATTTTTGGAGCGCATAGTCCCAAAATCAAAGCTCTCAAAAACCAGATTGCTCTTAACGAGGCGGTAGAAGTGTTTCCCTAATGTGGTGATCAACGCTACCCATATCGATAAACTGGTACAGCAACTTCATTACATCATCAATAGACGACGCAGGGGGATTTTTCACCTAGGAAGTAACAACCTGATTCACCACAGTGATCTTTACAGTGATATTGCCCACGCCATGGGAATAGAGAATGTGCGCTGGAAACAGGTTTTTGATTCTAATGAGGACCGACAACTCTCCGTTTTACCCAAGGATAATTTGCTTCCGAAACATTTACAGGTGACTATAGAAGAGGTAGTTGCTTATAGTGCGGGAATTTATGGGTGAAGGTTTAAGGTTTAAGGTTTGACGTTTAAAATTCCAAATTGCAAATCACAAATCGCAAATCGCAAATCACAAATCACAAATCACAAGTTTCAAGTTCTAGTTCAAGTTCAAGTTCAAGTTCAAAGTTTTAGATCGATAATGAAGAAACTAAATGTGATTTATAGTTGAATTTTTAATTTTTGTTGGTTCTCGGGTCTATAGTCTTGAGAGTGGGTGCGTTGTAGATTTATTGTAGAGACTTTTATAAGTTAGCTTATTCATTACCAGTATGCTGCAACATTTTAAAAGTGAAACCGCCGAGGATTAAAATTAGGATTCCCATAATGCCCCACAGCCAAAATTCATTCTCAAACCAGGCCGAATCATTAATACTCGCTTCTCTTTTTATGAGCACTTCGTTACCTAAACTCAAAGATTTAAGGTTTTCGGGAATATTATTTCTAAAATGCGTAAGGTCATAATTAGCAGCTCTCGCGTTCTCATTACCATAAACTAATTTATAATCGGCTGGAGTGGTGAATCTTGCGATAAGTTCATACTTGAAGCCACTTATCGTTACAGAATTTATGTCCAAAGGCCGGTTGTCATTATTATAAATTAGAATTCTGAATTTCTTTGCGATGATATTTGTTAATGTAAACTCATTGTCTCCCAGTGATTTGAGGACTGCTTTATCGCTAGTCTTGTATGCATATTTCCACCCCTTCTCGGTCTCCACGCTATCTGCCAAATATTGAAACGCGATAGACCTAAAGTAGTCATAGTCAACATCTACATTAATCTTCAAGCGACTCACGGGAACTGCGTGCTCCAGTTGAAAATCCAGTTGAGTTGTTTTATCCTTCCTGTTCTCAGTGATTTTAAAATTCCTTAAATTATAAGTGTTGTAAATGGCCTTGGTTTTTTGCCAACGCTAGAAGCCAACGCGAAAAACCAAAAAAGCTTGCCACTTCAACAACCCACGACAATACAGCGAATAATTCAACCGTATAATAGTGAATTTTTACTATATTTGACCTGAATTAAATAAATTAGGTTTCAAATGAACCGAATTAAAGAAGTTTTAAAAGACAAAGGAATATCACAAACTTGGCTTGCTAGACAGACGGGAAAAAGTTATACCACGATTAACGAGTATTCTCGAAACGTGAGACAACCAAGTATAGAAAACTTATACCAAATTGCTGAAATTCTGCAAGTTTCAGCAAAGGACTTACTAATTGACAAAACGGAATTAAAGTGAGTAAAAAAGAAAAAAACCTCGATATTTTTATAAGCAAACTATTAGACACTGCTAAAATAAAATATAGTGCTGACGGAAGTAGCATTAAAGAAATTAATGACGCTTTAAAAACAGCTTCCAAAAAAGGAACAGGACGAGTAGGCTTTCCTGAATTTGTCGGAATATCTAACGAATTTATTATTGTCATAGAGGACAAAGCCGATTTAGATAAGCAAGTGAATTACGTTAATGAAGAGCAAGCAGAATATGCAGTTGACATTCAGTCACTAAAGAACTTTGCGGAAAACGGAGCTTTCCACTACGGAAAACACATTATTGAAAACACCAATTTCAAAAAAGTATTTGCGTTTGGTTGTTCGGGAGATGAAAAACACCACGTAATCCGACCAATTTTCATTGATAAAAACGGATACAAACTTCTAAAGCCAGTTGAAAACTTTGAAAATTTCTCAGCTTCAAACATCGATAAATACTACAGAGAACAAGTTCTTGAAGAAACACCAATAGAAATTTTAGAACTTAAGACGATTTAATTGGTAAAGCAAATGAACTACACGAATATTAAGAAACTATGGACAGCTAGGCGATAGAAAAACCATTGTGTATCTGCAATTTTTGGTAATATGCGCAATGTCATAAAATGCAGATAACTTGATCTAAAGATGATGGCAAACAAGCTCATTCCTGCCTATTCTCAAATAGGGTTTACCCTCCATGACCGCCAAGTTCTGCAATTTGCAAAAAATGAATAGATACTTCATTGAATATGAACTCAGGTCTTCTAATTTGTAAGTGTAGAAATACGGTTTCTGTCATTCCAGCGAGTTATCTAACGCGGTGAGATGGCAACTCTAGTTGCTAGCCAATATCCCAGACTACTTTACATGATAGGAACTTATCCTAAGATAGTCGTTTTTGACTCTGGTTACGCCAGTCGATTCTTAATTTATCGATGACAAATGTTGGAACAATCGCAAACGCTGAGTGAAACATTAAAAGAATCAATACACGGTATAGAAATCGAGAAGATATGTTTTCTATAGCGATAACAATATGATTTCGCGGTGCATGGAAAAGTAATCTTGATAATAAAGATTTTCTAAAAGTGCATACTAGCGATTCAGCAAATAGAATTACACGTTGGCTTCATGAATCCACCCTACTCCCAAGCTAAAGGAAAAGACACCGCTCATTTATCTGAAATTCATTTTGTTGACATTATTGGACGGTTTGGCAGATAATGGACGTTGTGTAATTATCGTTCCTCAATCACAATGGTAGGCAAAACTAAAGATGATAAAAAAATCAAAAAACGAATTCTCACCAAACACACATTGGAAGGCGTAATAACGCTAAACAAAGAAACATTTTACGGTGTGGTACAGTTCCCTGTATTGCAATTTTTACGGCACACAAACCACATTCTGCCAAGAAGTTTTGCAAAT
The DNA here is from genome assembly GCA_963836885.1 of uncultured Flavobacteriaceae bacterium. Lineage (GTDB taxonomy): Bacteria > Bacteroidota > Bacteroidia > Flavobacteriales > Flavobacteriaceae > Nonlabens. Next base: position 17,382 of record CAWILF010000026.1, read on the forward strand.
TCATTAATTACGAAGATGACGGGTTTACAGTTCGCAAACACGTAGGTTTGGTAGAAACTGAAAGAGCAAAAGAACGAAAAGCCCATTTATTGAACTGTTGGCTTCACGATGCACCAGCAGAAACCAAATTTATGGTAAAAACCACCATTGAACCAACGGACGAGTGGCTGCACTCCTTTTACTATTTCAATGACGAAATTCCAAAAGTTGAAGATTTTGAAAATACAATAGTTGATTATCTAACATTTGAGTTTAATATGATAATGCAAGGGAAAACTTATTTATTTGAAAATGCAGAATAATATAACTGGATTATTAAAAAATAAACCGTGGTAAAATATTCTGATGGTTCTAGATATGCTCTCTCAGCTCGCTCAAAGCGTATAAACCCTGAAGTCAAAAATACGACTACCGTTATTGCCGTAATGGCCAGAATGATAAGATTCCAACAACTTGTTTTTAAATTTCCTGAAGTTCAAATAAGCCAGCAGGCCTACAAAAAAGTAATGTGTAATTAATTACCCAGATCGAGTGCCAAAATCAGATAAGCTATGAATCTACATTTTCTCCATATTCATAATCCAAGCCCGTCTAGATCCACCAACAGAAAGTTCATAAAGTGATCCCAATAATATTCAATTTCCAATCGGAAAGAATTGTACAAACTAAATAAGAAAATAAAGGGAATTATGATTAGGTAAACGCAGTGAAACAAAAGGAGCAAGAAAGATTTAAAGAATATGGCCATTTCTTAAACAAACATTTGCAGAATTAAAAGACTTTAAATCCGCTGAGCCAATTGCAGAAAAGGAATTTTTGGAATTGAAATAGAAAAGCTATTTAAGATAAGTCGGGCAAACGTCTTACAAAAGCCGATATGAAAAAAGGAAATAAACCTTTTATCGGAGCAACTGACTCTAATAATGGAATTACTGCATTTGTTTCTAACACTAATACTTCAGAAGATTCGAATATTTTGGGTGTAAATTACAATGGCAGTGTGGTTGACAATTTTTATCACCCATACAAAGCCATTTTTCAGATGATGTAAAGAGGTTAAGTTTCAGAGCGATTGAAGATAATAAACATTTATTTTTATTTGTGAAAACTCAAATTTTAAAACAAAAAGCCAAATATCCATATGGTTACAAGTTTAATGGAACTAGAATGAACCGACAAAAAATAATGCTTCCAGTAAACAATCAAAACGAACCCGATTATGGGTATATGGAAAACTATATGAAACAGTTGGAATACAAAAAACTGAATGAATATTTAAAGAAAAAAGTGAATTGATGCCAACGCTAAAGCCATACACATTTGCAATTCGCACCAGCCAACGCTGAATCAAAAATTTTAAAAGAGTAATCTTTACCAACACTGACAGACGACCGAAAAAAAATACGACCGCACAACATTGGCTATACGTATTTTGGGATGAACTTTTAATATTAAATACCAAGTCCATTAAAAAAACTAACGCTAAACGGAAAGTGAAGTGCTTGAAACCAGCACCTACTTATATCGCAATGTCGCAAACACTTCTTTCCTTATCACTTTATACGCTAAGAAGGTCAGATAAAATAAAATATGGAAGAGAAACAAAAAACATAAAGCCAATAAAAAATAATTCCCCTCGCTATAATCAGTAAAAAACCACGACACATAAATTAACCACGTAAATCCAAAGGCAGAATAATACAATGACTTCCAGTACTTCTTAAATGCGAGAATCAGAACACCGACATTGATAAGAAGTATGTAAGAGAACAAAATCCCAACCCTTCCCGTGTCATCACTCAATAAAAATGGAACTGCATAAGCTCCCACCAATCCCAAATGTGCGATGATCTGCTTGTTATAATTGAGCGCAGCGACGATAGTAAATCCAGTAATACATACCATTAAAACAAATGCAACCAGCTGGGGGATCAAGCCATATAAACTGTAGGCAAAAAACGTTATAAAATACATGGTTACTATGGAACCACTTACCAGTACAGCACTGTATGGCTCATAATTCTTTTTTAATTTAATCCCAAAACCCATTAATCCTATAGCTGAGAGATATCCTAAAATTATACGGGTGAGCGGACTGATCAGGTTGTTTTCAATTGAATATTTGGCACCTATTCCTATCCCGATGACAGTTATAAGAATACCTATTTTATTGATCAGGTTCTCGCCGACCCATTTTTCAAGATTTGAAGTTTTTGGGAAGTTGCTTTTTCTAGGTGGAGCGGGTTTATTTTGATTTTTTGAAGAAGTAAATGACCGGTCAACAACATTTTCCTGAGCTGCGGTATCTATAATCTTTTGGTTGTTCTGTTCCCACAAACTAGGTTCTGCCTCTACTGCAGTTTCCTGATTGGTAGGTGTTGGATTATCGGGAACAGATAAATTTTGTGTCGTAGGTCTTTCTACTTTTTCTCTAGTTTCAGCGGCAGATTGCAATTGGGCCAATTGCTGCCTCAAGCTATAGATTTCTTGAGAAAACTCCACGTGCTTTTTGGAGAGAGCAGCGAGTTGGTCGCTTAGCTGTTGGATAATCTCATTTTGATCTGGCATACCTACAGTTGTTGAACAGATGTTTGGGGAACATCCAGTGCTAAATTATATAAATACTACGTTAAGTGGACTGCAATGTCAGTTGAGTTGCATCTAGAATGATTAAAAACGAACCTTTAAAAAGCAACCTTGTAAGCCTTCTGCCTTCCGTTGATTCTAAATATATAAATTCCACTCTTAAAGTTGATCAGATCTAGATTCAATAAATTCTCATCAGATTTCTTATCCAGGACCAGTTGCCCTTGCAGGTTGAAGAGCTGTATGCTTTTTATTTTTTCGCTTGAAGCGAAAAACAACACATTACGATCTACATAAAATTTAAAGAAGTTCTCGTTACTGGTATTAATACTCAATGTTTGATAGATCGACCCAAAATCTGGAATTCCATAACCCAATAAATTGTCGGGAGTGTTGAACTGAGAACTTCCCTCTCTAATTTTATTATAGATCACAGCAGGTGGTAGATTGGGAAATGCCTGGATCAAGCAAGCGACCGCACCGCTTATCAATGGAGCACTAAACGAGGTTCCATTACTGCCCACTACTACTCCGCTTTCATTGATGGTAGCCGTAGCCGTTCCTTGAGCGGCAATATCTGGAGAAATGCGATTATCTGCCGTGGGACCTATGCTCGAGAAACTGGACCTATTGTTCATGGCGTCAACCGCTCCTATGGTTAGCGTTCCCATTGCATCTGCCGGTGCAGAAATAAATGGATGGGTGGTACTGTTACCAGAGTTTCCAGCGCTTACCACCACTGCCATTCCTTTTTCAAACGCAATATTTGCTCCACGAGATATAAATGCGGTAGTCCCATCGAGGTCTTGATAATTGAGGCTTTCTGCGGGATTGTCAAAGTTGAGATAGCCCAACGAAACGTTGATTACATCTACTCCCAATGAGTCGGCACGCTCGGCAGCGGCAACCCAGTAGGAAAGCTCGGCTGGGGTTTCTTGTGCGGCTTCTTCAGTTCTAAATAAATAATAAAACGCGTCAGGCGCGGCTCCTTCAAAATTCCCGGGCTCACTTCCCGCCATGACACTTAGGACTCTAGAACCATGGAAGTGATCATCGTAAAAAATCGCATTCCTATCCACAAAATCATAACCACCCACGATGCCATTTGCCATTCTTAACTTATCAAAGCCTGGATTTGTATCAACATTGGGGAATCCCGAGTCGGTAACCGCAATGGTTATACCGCTGCCCGTAAACCCTAGATCGTGCAATTCATCTAATCCCAGCATCTCGATCTGGTTAGTTGCAGAGCCGTAATTAATCGCGGAATAAGTTTCTTGATCCCATTTATTGTTTTGATTGCTAGCTAGTGATTTGGTAGGATCGGCATAATCGATGCGATCTACAAAAGTTAAGGTCGCCAACGCGTCGATGTCCATGACGTTTCCTACAACATGAACACAATTAAACCATTTGGACTGAGCTTTATAGGATATTCCCGGCTCATTTTTTATTTGGTTCACATAAGCTTGATTCATGGGAACATCTCGCACATCAACGGGAACGCCGTGTCTTGCCTTGCGATCTAGTGATTTTTGAGTGAGAATAGAGGTAGGATTTGCTAGTGAACTTGCGACGTTGGGCTTATCAGTAAAATAGATCCAAGCATGAAAATCTTGAGCCTGCGACCAGCACCCTAAAAGAAGAAATGTGATCACAAATAGATTTTTCATATAATGTTGTTTAAGCAATAACTCCAGAACCCAGGCATTCTCCATTATCATACCAGGCTACAAACTGTCCCGGTGCGATGGCGCTCTGGCGCTCTGTAAAGATAACAAATAGCCCGTCAGTCCTCATAAATAGTCGCGCTTCTTCCAATTGCTGACGGTACCTGATACGCGCCATAACAGTCATGGACGATCCCATTTCTAATTTAAGGTCTTCTCTGATCCAGTGAATTTCGTTCTTGGCGACAAATAATCCGTTGCGATATAGGCCGGGATGGTCTTTTCCCTGACCGGTATAGATCGTGTTTGTCTCCACATCGGTTTCTATTACAAATAATGGTTCGGGCGTTCCTCCTACTGCCAGTCCCTTACGCTGACCACGGGTAAAGTAATGCGCGCCTTCATGTGTTCCAACTATCTTTCCATCAGTGGGTTGATAAGTACGCTTTCGCGAAAGCGAAACTAAATCATCATCACTTAATTCCGCAGAATTTATAGCAATTTTACTAGATTTTTCCTCACTCAACGCAGCGGGAATTTCTATGATGTTGCCAGATTTCGGCTTTAATTTTTGTTGTAGGAATTCGGGTAATCTTACTTTTCCAATAAAGCATAGACCTTGAGAATCCTTTTTACCGGCAGTGATTAGATTTTGGGCTGCGGCGATTTCCCGCACCTTACTTTTTTGGAGATGGCCTATGGGAAAAAGGGTTTTGGCCAGTTGGGATTGCGAGACCTGACACAAAAAATAACTTTGATCCTTCCCAGCATCGGCACCAGCAATGAGCTGATAAATTGTTTTTCCATCACTTAAAAAAGAATCCTTCTGACAATAATGACCTGTCGCGACAAAATCTGCGCCCAGATCCATGGCAATGTCCATAAATACATCAAATTTTATCTCTCTATTGCAAAGGACATCCGGATTAGGTGTGCGACCTCGTTCATATTCATCAAACATATAATCCACGATGCGTTCTTTGTAGCTATCGCTCAGATCCACCGTCTGGAAAGGAATTCCCAATTTATCTGCAACCAGCATTGCATCGTTTGAGTCCTCTAACCACGGACACTCATCACTAATGGTCACGGTGTCGTCGTGCCAGTTTTTCATAAATAACCCTATCACCTCGTGCCCTGCTTCTTTTAACAGGTATGCTGCTACACTACTATCTACTCCACCAGAGAGTCCTACTACTACTTTTGCCATGTTGCAAAAATAGGAAGACGGTACGGCAAAATGCAGGTGCTGCGATATGTTTTAACTATTTGTCGCATCGTGATTGCAATAATGCGCCGTTCATATAGTTTAACTGTAATTGCTGTGCGTTGTATCATTGATAATTATATTTTTGCAACTGCTGACACGCCCAGTAGCACCTATAAAAATCATGAGGCCGATCAGCTCTAAAAATTTTAAAATGAACTCCATGCGATCCATTAAATTCCTGTCTATTTTTTGTATAGTTACTTTATTATCAACATCTTGTGATGATGACGATAATAATAACATTTTACCATCAGATAATACGGCATTTGATTTTATTGCAAACAATGAGAATTTTAGTTCGCTGGAACTTGCACTTCAACTCACCAGTCTGGATGCGACTTTAAAGGAAACTGGAGAGTTTACTGTTTTTGCACCTACCAATGCGGCATTTTTTACCTTTCTCAATGACACTGGATTCCCTACATTACAGGATGTCCCCATTGGTCTTTTGAGAGAAACCTTATTGTACCATATTCTCACTACCGAATTTGAAACCAGCTCCCTATCGGACGGCTACATAAAATCCAGTGCCAATAACTCCATAGGTGAGGCTCTAGACCTCTATGTAAAAGGCGATACCCAAATCAGCCTCAATGGATTAGACCTTGACATGGCCAATATTGATAATGATGTAGATAATGGGATCGTCCACGTTCTAGAAGGTGTTTTAAGACTGCCTACCGTCACCGACCTGTTAAGATTTAACCCGACATTTTCAAATCTAACTACGGCACTTGAGCAAACATCGCTGGATGAAACACTTTCCTCAACTCTAGATCCAGCGCCATTTACCGTTCTTGCGCCATCTGACGCTGCATTTACCGCACTTATAGACGCAGACCCAGCAGACGCGCTCAATGATCTTAGCGATGTTCTTGCACTTCCCAATTTGTCAGAAATCCTACAGTTTCATGTGATTGCGGGAGCTGCGATCAGGGAAGGGGATTTTGTGGACGGCGGTGTAGTGGATCCCATAGCCACTGGAAATTATATAATAGACACGACTGCAAATCCTGCTGAGATAAGCGTGAACGGTGTAGTTGCTGCACGCATCGTTAGTACCGATGTTACCGCGACCAACGGCGTTATCCACACCATTGATTTTGTATTGATACCGTGATCGAGGGAACATTTGCTGGCTCTTGATTGATTTTCAAAAGAAGCTATTTTTGTTAGTTTGCTTAACAGATAGGCAGTTTTATGACCCAATTCCCTTTGGAAAGATTTAGGTTGGAATTATGAATGCAGATTAAGAAACAAGGCTTAAAAGTATTGAACCAATCAAAAGTATTGGAAAATCAGGTTTTCAATTAGCTCAAAGAAGGCTATTTATTGCCATATCAGTTTCAGTATTTCAAAATCTTTAAAGACGCGAACGCATAGAAATAGATAATAAGATTTGTCTGGTTTTTTGGTATTTATTGTTTCGGAAGTTTATAATTTCTAACTGTTTACCTTTCATTTTTATTTACCATTATCCTCAAATAAATAGCTAACTATCTAAAGTTACCTGTATATTGACATCGCAAAAGCATTCTACTATGAATTATGCCGCCCTCAAGCGAAATATCAACGAACTGTGCCTGCAAACCGTTGGGGATAGACTGGACATGATCGAGAAGAATCTCAAAGATCTTATGCATGCCAAGGAAAACGAGACCAAAAGTAGCGCCGGTGACAAGTATGAGACTGGCAGGGCAATGATCCAGAACCAAGAAGAACTCTATAAAACCCAACGCGCACAGACCCAGGAAATATTACAGGTGCTGCTCAAAATAGATCCTGAAAAATCCTGCACCCAAGTAGAACCGGGAGCACTAGTCATCTTGCCGACCGGTTTTTATTATTTGAGTGCCGGTATGGGGAAGATGGTATCCGATGGTGTTGGATTTTTTGCTCTTTCCATGGGATCACCTTTAGGTCAGTCCATGAAGTATAAAAGAGCCGGAGAGGCGTTCACGTTCAACAATAGTAAGATCATCATTCTCAACATTTTTTAACCTAGCACCATGATAGAAAGACTTTCCCAGCAACTTGAAGAAATTAAAAAACATATAGACCGTGGTGATGTCACCGATCTCACGGTATCAAAAAAAGGGACCTATTGGCAATTGGACCATGCACTACAGGTAATAAATGGTATTGTAGAAGTATTAAAGCAATCAGATCCAAAGGATTGCGAGCCAAAATTCAGTTTCTTAAAGTTCTTTATCATGACCACGGGATACATGCCTCGTGGCAAGGCTCGTGCTCCCAAGCAAACCGTTTCTGATAAAGTTGTTACCAAGGACGATCTACTTAGCTTACATAAAAAAGCAATGGACTCAATCGGCAAGTTGATCACTTTGTCCGACCAAAGCTGTTTTAAACATCCTTTTTTTGGCTGGCTCCAGAAAAAGGACACTATAAAATTTATAGGAATCCATACACACCACCATCTTAAAATAGTTCGGGATATAGTCAACTAGAGTTAACTTGAAAAATAACTGCGTTAAGCTAAACAACCAGGTTTTAAATAAAAATTTCTATTTGAAACTCTCTTTTATATGAGACTTGTTGATCTCAATAATAGTGAAGATCCCCAATACAATTCCCAGTACACCCGATAGGCAATTAATAATAGACACCGCAAAAATAAATCCGTGGTTTTTTCTATGTTTTAAATAGTTGTAGGATAGGATGTTGAGAAGTCCCAAAATCAAGCAGATCATAAACCCAATTCCCCCTATCACATAGAATAGCGTGGCGATATCGAACGGCATTTCGGTATTTTGTTCCATGGACATTTCTGAAAAAATCTCACCCATAAATGCATAAAGTAGGAAAAACAAGGAAAATACAAAGGTTAAAATTCCCTTGACCAGATGTAATATGGAAATTGTGCTGATGTTATCCGTCGCGGGATAATTATATCTGGGTGGTGACTGTTGCTGTTGACTATGTGGTTGTGCTTCCATGGTTTTTATTTTATAGGTAGCAATAATTACACTTCCGTTACAAACTGCGAGTTAAGAGCCCTAAAAATGCGGTCAGTTGACAGTGACAAAGCTAAGTTGCCATTTTTAGGTCATAAATGCTTTCCAATCCATTTTGGCCATTTTGGACTTAAAGAAAAGTTTCCCCATAGCTGTTACGGCGTTGTGAGCTCTCTGTACGTTTGCGGATAGTCCTTCAAAAATTCAGATATGAAAAGTCCACTATCTGTGTGATCTCCTCAGAGTATATTTAAGTTCCGCTTTCGCGAAAGCAGACTTACCACATTCCATTCACTACTCTACCACCACTTTCTGCACAGAAATCCCTTTCACACTTTCCACTTTTAGAAAGTAAACTCCGCTCCCGTTTGCAGATAAATCTACATTTTGAATCAAATCGCTTGAGATAAAATCAGTTCTGGAAAGTAATCTGCCACTACTCCACCACCACTTTCTGCACAGAAGTTCCTTTCACACTTTCCACTTTTAGAAAGTAAACTCCGCTCCCGTTTGCAGAAAGATCTACAGTTTGAGTCAAATCGCGGGATATAAAATCAGTTCTGGAAAGTAATCTGCCTTGAAGATCAATTACAGCAACCGCTTTTATACCGCCAGAGGCAGAAATGTTTACAACGCCATTTGTTGGATTGGGATATAATTTTACGGTTCTGTCTTCGACTTCTTGATTGCTCAGGATATTATTGACGGTGGTGGTCTCGTTATTTGTGACTATGGGTGCGTTAAAGTCAAAAAAGATCTCTGCATCATTAGAAAAGGTATCGCCATCTACCAGTGTTGGTAACGTTTTTATCTTGAACAGTACATAACCATCATTTGCAGCATCGTTAAAATCCAAAAATATATTCTCATGGATAAATTCTACCGTATTTCCATCGCCCACGGTTCTTACATAATAGTCGTGACTGCCACCTAATGGTACAAATGTGGACATGTCAAATTTTGTAGTGTCAATTTGATCTTTTACAACAATATTTACTGCGCTAGCTGTTCCTAGATTTTCAAATCTAATCATGTAATGAACGTACTCACCTACTTGAAATTCAGATATTTGTTTTCCTTCTAGACACGTTTTATCATTGGGATCAAAGCTGTTTACAACAGTTTGTAACAGCGTCATGGTATTATCTGCCGGCATGGCATCTGTTCCACTTCCTGTGACAACAGCTGCGAAATCTAAAACCTCACCTCCTACTAATGGGAATGGTGTACCGTTGGGAACATTCATCGTCACGGTAAATTCAAATTCTTCGGTTTGGAAAGGATTTAAATTATTGAATTGCCACGTCAACTCATCATTAATTATTGAGGCAACTGGACTTGATGTATTATAAGTCATGTACTCGTCCTGAAAATTGAGCGTAACCGATCCACTCGCCTGCTGATTTCCCTTATTCTTAATTTTAACCGCATAATCGGTTTCAAAACCAGGTCGGGCTTGTTCTAGTGGAACGACAACCACCTCAAGATCTTCTATACTTCCATTTGCCGTTACACAAAAATCTTGAGTAAATGGACTGGCTTGGGTGGGGAAATCTACCGTAATGCTGGCTGGGGAAAAATTCCAGTAGGATGGATTTTCTGGTTGTGGGGTGATGGTGTAAGAATCGTTCGGAAGATTGTAAATAAAGTTACCATTCTCGTCAGCATTTAGATTCAATATATTGGTGGTAGTTGCAGCGACAATTCTCGTATCAGCAAAACCTAAATCACTGATAGAACAGCCATTTCCATCTTCGTCATAAATTAATCTTCCCGAGAACTCATTTGGATACTCAAACTGATAAAAAGTTGGAAGGTTAGGAAGTCCTTCCCTGCTAGTGGTTCCAGCCGCAAGCTCTATTGCTTCACTGATGTAACTTGCACCTTGACCTATTATGTTTGGATTAGTAATTGAACCCACCCATGGTTGACATGCTCTAGCTACATAAATTTTCCCATCGGGTGCTAATTGTAGAGCTCCTCGACTTTCATTAGTAGTTATAGAACTGGTTAAACTTATTGGATTGTTGTTCCAGTTTGTGGCTCCATCGATTTCATATTGTATAATTTCTCGACTTTGCCCACCTCCGCAACCATTACCTCCAGATTGAGTATTGGCATCTAGGTACAATAATCTAGAGTCTGGACTAAATTCTGCTCCATAAAAACTATTAGCCATACTGTTAGGATTAGTAAGTGCGATAGGATTACTTACCCATCCAGTAGCATTATCAAAGTCTGCGAGCCATGCGTTGGGATTACCTACCGATGTATTGATGATCTTTTTGCCGTCTGGAGAAATTTTGAGCATTCCCCTGGCATCTGTAAGGTTAGCAGTTACATTTAAAGAACTCATTACAGGTGTTCGATTAATTGCACCACCACCAACTCTATAAGAATAATATTGTGCACCAGCAAAACCTATTACCCAATGTGTTAGATTGTCCTCATGTAGGGTAGCTGCAACTTTTTCATGTCTACTCGAACTTGAATTTCTGAACAGTGGAATGTTTTTTCTACCTGCAATTAACTCACCCAAACCGTTGTCACCATTCAAATCAACGGTAGAGTAGCTAATGCCGTTACTACCCACCAAAATTATCAACTGTAACTATAAATAATATGTTACTATCAACTAAGTCAGGAATAATAATGGCTGATTGAGCACTTGAAGAGTCGCCAAACAATCCTGTCCCATTCATCATTATTCCATGATTTCTATTCCAAACTGTTGTTCCATCCGTATAAAACAATAAATTTCCCTGTGTATCACTTATAGAAGAGCAACCTTCAAAGGAATTTAATGATCCAGTTACTGGTGCTGGCGGAGAAACATTAAAGTCAAGACCAGCATTTACTCCAAAATACCAAAGATTTCCATCGCCCTGCGCTTGAACAGCTGATAAGGCAAATATTAAAATAGCAGTAATTATCGAGCGCATATTGAATGAGTTAGGATTTCAAGGTAAATGTAGCAAAATAAAATTCTATTCTTGAAATAAAAAATATATCTTTCCTTGAGTGCGTGCTCTGCAATTCACAATCTCTGAGAAAGCCATAAATCGCATCCGCCCTGCGGCGGATTGACAGTATTTAAAATAAATTTTGTTATTGTTATTGTGTTCAATCGTTCTCAACCACGCTAGAACTGACACCTCAAAGCAAAAAATCACAAACCTCTCGGTTTGTGATTTATAAAATTGGAATTTGGGATTTGTCGCGCAGCGTTTGGAATTTGCGAGCATAGCGAGCATTTACATATTCCTCCTATACTGCCCTCCTACCTCAAACAGCGCTTCGGTAATCTGTCCCAGCGTACAAACCTTAATTGCTTCCATTAGGTGCTCAAAAATATTGCCTTGTTCCACGGCAGCTTTTTGTATTTCTGAGAGTTGTTGTTGTTGTACGCTTTCGCGAAAGCAAAAAAACAATAACAACTTACTACTACCACCACTTTCTGCACAGAAGTTCCTTTTAAACTTTCCACTTTTAGAAAATAGACTCCACTCCCGGTTGCAGAAAGATCTACATTTTGAGTCAAATCGCTTGAGATAAAGTCAGTTCTGGAAAGTAACCTGCCCTGAAGATCAATTACAGCAACCGCTTTTATACCGCTGGAGGCAGAAATGTTTACAACGCCATTTGTTGGATTGGGATACACCTTGACAGTAACATCCTCATTAGATCCTATACTAGCCGTTGCATTAACGCTAGTAACAAAATCGTTTGTGACTATCGGTGCATTAAAATCAAAGTAGATCTCGGCATCATTAGAAAAGATATCGCCTTCGATTAAGTGTGGGCAACGTTTTAATTTTGAACAACACATAACCGTCATTTGTAGCATCATTAAAATCTAGAAAAATATTCTCATGAATAAATTCTACCGTATTTCCATCGCCTACCGTTCTTACATAATAATCATGACTGCCACCTAGAGGTACAAAGGTGGACATGTCAAATTTGGTGGTGTCAATCTCATCTTTAACCACGATGTTTACGGCACTAGCAGTTCCCGTAAATTCTCAAAACGGATCATATAATGAACGTATTCTCCTACCATGGAAGGTAGCAATGGTTTTTCCTTCTAGGCAACGCTTGTCATTAGGATCAAAACTGATTCACTACAGTGTTGTTCCAGCGTCATCGTGTTGTCTGTAGGCATCGTAGTCTGTTCCATTACCTGTTGACCGTTGCGTCAAAGTTTAAGATCTCGTCACCTACTAAAGGAAAAGTAGCTACGGTAGGTGAACGTTCAAAGTCATCGAGAATGTAAAACGCTCGCTCTGAAATGGTTCAAGGTTGTTAAATGACCAACTCAATTCATCGTTGACAACTGTTGCCATAGGATTAGAAGTTTCATAATTCATGTAATCATCTTCGATACAATAACGACACTGCACCACTGGCGGTTTGATTTCCTTTGTTTTTTATCTGAACGGCATAATCAGTTTCAAAACCAGGTCGGGCTTCTTCTAAGGGAATAAGCACCACTTCAAGATCTTCTATACTTCCATTTGCGGTAACACAGAAATCTTGAGTAAACGGGCTGGATTGGGTGGGGAAATCTACCGTAATGCTGGAAGGGGAGAAATTCCAATAGGATGGATTTTCTGGTTGTGGGGTGATGGTGTGTTGCCCGTCTTGAACGGGAATGTAATAATTGCCGCTTGCATCTGCGGTAATTGAACCACTTTCAGTACCGTCACTAACACCAAGTGTGAACTGCGGAAAAACTGGATCGTTAAGGTCGCAACCGTTATTATCTGAGTCTATTGAAACAGTTCCTTGAACTTCATTGAAATCACCGCCTGGGTTGAATGAACAATAGGAGTTGACGATCGTATTAGTAGCATTAATTGGATTAAAACTTTCATAAAGTAAAACATCCTGTGGATCTACACAGATATATTCAAGCTCAGGATTATTTCTAATACCTACGGCACTAATATCTTCTGCCACCCCATTACGTAGAAAAAACTCTTCTAAGTTTGAGTTGTGAGATACATTGAGCATTTCCATAGGTGTGTTGGTAAGTAATTTAAAACGAACCAAATTAGTATTAGAAAGCGTCAACTCCTTAATCGAATTATTATTTAATAAGTGTAACTCGACTGCATTTAAGTTTTGCAAAAAAAGTTTAATTTGTAAGGAGGAAAATCTTGGGTAAACGGACTGGCTTGGGTGGGGAAATCTACCGTAATGCTGGCTGGGGAGAAATTCCAATAGGATGGATTTTCTGGTTGTGGGGTGATGGTGTACGAGCCGTTCTCTGCTACCGGTAAATAATAAATACCATTTTGTTTTCCAGTAACTAATCCTGACTCAGATCCATTGTCGATTAAAAAATTCAAGGAAGAATAAACCGGATCACTTGTGTCACATCCATCAAAATTGATATCAATACTAGAAACTCCTTGAATCTCGCTGTATTCACCTGCTGGCGTAAATGCGCAGTAGCTATTTACTACTGGAGATAAATAGGCAAATGCACTTTCAAATTCACTACGGCGTTCTTCATCCACGCATAAATGAACACCTAAAGGAAGGTCTAAAAATAGATTGTTTGTTGGAATAGTATTGTTTTTTAACGAAAAAGACACTAAATCTGGTAAATCAAATATTAAGTACACGGATAAATCTAAGGAGTTTTCAATAGAAATATATTCTAAAGATGATACATTATCAATATAAGTATAAGACAAATTAGGAACAGAACCTAGATCTAAGCTTTCCATGGAAGATCCTAATATCTCTAACCGCTCCAAATTTGAAAAGTTTCCCGCGATTGAAGGCACAAATGTATTATTATCAAATTTTAATTCTTTAATCTGAGTATTTGCAGTAAGATCTAACTCATTATTTAAATTAATCCAGCTAAATCTGAGTTTTTCTAAATTTATCAAAGGAGAAAAATCAAAATCGATAGGCGTTGAATAATCTGCTAGGTATAATTCTTTAAGATTTAATAAATTGGAAAAATCGACCGATAATTGACTATTCAGGTCGTAGGTGAACTTCTCTAAATTAATTTTATTCTGATAATTCAAATCAGTTATTAATGATAGTGAGATCCATAACTCTTCTAATTGAATGTTATTATCAATATTTAAAGTAGTTAATTCATCTAAAGAGGTTAGGTTTAATTTCTTTAACCCAAGAGCATTGGAAAAGTCTAAGTCAGCAGCACTACCACCAAAAATGTAAACATCTTCTAAATTAACAAGATTAGTAATTTGTAAGTCCCTAACATTCAAGCCTAATGACTCAAATTTTTTAAGGTTGATCAAACTGCCAATATTTAAATTCATTAAATTAGCTTCAACTTGCCAATTTTGCTTTCTAAGGTTTAAGGATTCAATATTTTGTGAGGGTAAAAAGTTGATGTCAGGAATCTGGGTAAAACTGGAATTTGATATTTCATAATCAAGATATAAAAAAAAACTTTCAATATTATTTAGTTCAATGTCAAAAGACGGGACTGTTGTTGGGGCTAATGTCATATTTACTTCCGTAATACTTGTATTCCCTGAAAAATCGATGGTACCATGGTTGTAGTCACGTAAAATTAGCTTTTGAAGATTTATGAATTGTACTAAATCAGTCAGCACGTCTCCTACACCCTGATTTATTGTGAGATTATCGATAAATTGAATTTCGCTTAATTCAATTTGACCATTACCATTAGAATCTAAAAAAGTGTCTATAATTCCATCCCCTGTTGTATCCGTTGACTGTGAATTTAACAAATAACTTTCAAGAGCTGGATTAGTAAATGTGGCATTTTGTCCCGCTAAAAAACAGGAAATAAAAAGTGATAAAAGTAGAGTTATTGTTTTCATTTGGTTGATTATAACAGGTATCGTGACAGCAAATATATAAGTTTGTGATCAAAACAAGGATCTAAAAATTTAAATACCGAAGTTTATTATACATCATTTTATTAGAAAATTTCTATTTATCACTTTTCAGAATGTATGAACTAATGTTTTATTTGATCAATTTTGTTTAGAGCAAATAATTACATGTTACGGCGGTACTGTCCTCCTACTTCAAACAACGCTTCTGTAATCTGTCCCAGCGTACAAACCTTAGTTGCTTCCATTAGGTGCTCAAAAATATTGCCTTGTTCCACGGCAGCTTTTTGTATTTCTGAGAGTTTTTCTTGTGATGCTTTCGCGAAAGCGGTTTGCAATTTATCCTTAGTAGCAATCTGAGCCTGCTTTTCTTCTTCGGTTGCTCTGATCACCTCGGCCGGTAAAACCGTTGGGCTTCCTTTAGAACTTAAAAAGGTATTCACACCGATGATCGGGAATTCGCCGGTGTGTTTCAACATCTCGTAGTGCATTGATTCTTCCTGGATCTTGCTACGCTGATACATGGTTTCCATCGCGCCTAGAACTCCGCCGCGTTCTGTAATGCGGTCAAATTCTTGAAGAACGGCATCCTCGACAAGATCAGTCAATTCTTCTATGATAAATGCACCTTGAATTGGGTTTTCATTTTTGGCCAGTCCTAACTCTTTGTTGATGATTAATTGGATCGCCATCGCACGTCGTACCGACTCTTCCGTAGGTGTGGTAATTGCCTCATCGTAGGCGTTAGTGTGTAGCGAATTACAATTATCATTAATCGCGTAAAGTGCTTGTAATGTAGTTCTTATATCGTTGAAGTCTATCTCTTGTGCATGTAAGGATCGACCACTGGTTTGGATGTGGTATTTCAACATCTGTGCTCTGGAATTTGCTCCATATTTGTGCTTCATCGCCTTAGACCAAATCTTACGTGCTACCCTACCGATCACCGAATATTCTGGATCAATACCGTTCGAAAAGAAGAAACTTAAGTTAGGACCAAATTTATTGATATCCATCCCGCGGCTCAAATAATACTCTACATAGGTAAATCCGTTTGCCAGCGTAAAAGCGAGTTGCGTGATCGGGTTTGCTCCTGCTTCTGCAATGTGGTAACCCGATATGGAAACGCTATAAAAATTGCGTACTTGTTCTTCTATAAAATACTGCTGGACATCTCCCATGAGTCTCAACGCAAATTCGGTCGAGAAAATACAGGTGTTTTGTGCCTGATCTTCCTTAAGAATATCAGCCTGAACCGTACCACGTACTTGCGCAAGAGTTTCTTTTTTAATTCTAGCATAATCCTGTGGCTCTAAAATCTGATCTCCTGTTAATCCCAATAGCATTAAACCCAGTCCGTCATTTCCTTCTGGAAGTAAATTAGTGTCTATCTTACCATTTTTGGAATATGCTTTCTCTCCCTGCGCGTTTAAATAAGAAGGACGTTCTAAATCATTATCATCGTAAAGCTCTTTCAACTTAGCTTCTACCTTATCTCCTAGCTTGTTTTCGGTAATAAATCGCTCGCAATTCTGATCAATCGCAGCATTCATAAAGAAACCTAACAGCATCGGTGCTGGTCCGTTAATCGTCATGGAAACCGAAGTCATGGGATGTGATAAGATCAAATCCAGAATAGAGTTTTTTAGCATCATCCAGACAGCAAATACTCACCCCAGCATTACCGATTTTTCCATAGATATCAGGTCGCAATCCAGGATCGTTACCGTATAATGTTACACTGTCAAAGGCAGTGCTCAATCGTTTAGCTGGCATTCCAAGACTTACATAATGGAAACGGCGGTTAGTACGTTCTGGTCCTCCCTCACCGGCAAACATCCTAGTAGGATCTTCTCCCTGACGCTTAAACGGATACAAACCAGCGGTATAAGGAAATTCACCCGGTACATTTTCTTGCAAACACCATTTTAAAATATCTCCCCACGCGCTGTATTTGGGCAAGGCGACTTTGGGAATTTGCTGGTGTGACAATGACTCCGTGTGCGTGTCGATTTTTATGACTTTATCACGTACTTGAAATTCGTAGATCGGTTGTTTGTATTTATTTACTTTTTCTGACCAAGTAGTTATTATTTCCCAATTGTAGGGATCGAGGTCCATTTTGGTCTTGTTGAACTGGGCGATGAGGAGTTCTAGGAGCTTAACCTCACCCCAGCCCTCTCCAAAAGAGAGGGAGCTTGTTTCTCCTTGCGGAGAAACCTGGGATCTTTCTTCTGACGAAGAAATCGTCGTGTTTTCTCTCGACGACGATACAGAACCGTTTTTTACCTGCGAATTAACAGACTCTTTACCAGAAACTGTCGCTAGTATCTCATCTTCATTAAGTCCATACTCAGTTAATAAATTATTTTTATTCAATTCGACCGAATTCTGAATTCTGAATTCTGAATTCTCGATTACGGTAATTATTGTTTTATAGATTCCGTAAAGCTTTTGAGCTACTTCGGCCTGTTTTTCAGCATTTTGATCGTAGGCGCGGTTACTTTCTGCGATCTCGCTTAGGTATCGGGTTCTTGCTGGTGGAATTACAAAGATCTTCTCGCTTTGCTCGGTGTTTAATTGATGTGCACTGGAAAGATCAGTCTCTGTTTTATCTGTGATCTCAGCCATTAACGCCTCATAAAGTGCGTTCATTCCAGGATCATTGAATTGGCTTGCGATCGTTCCATAAACAGGAAGTGTATCTGGATCATCATGCCATAGATTGTGATTGCGCTGGTATTGTTTTTTGACATCGCGCAATGCGTCCAGCGAGCCGCGTTTGTCAAATTTGTTGATCGCAACGACATCAGCAAAATCAAGCATGTCGATTTTTTCCAATTGGGTTGCTGCACCAAATTCTGGTGTCATTACATATAAGGACACATCGCTGTGTTCAAGAATTTCAGTATCACTCTGCCCTATTCCACTAGTTTCAAGAATGATCAGATCGTATTTTGCCGCTTTGAGGACATCCACAGCTTCTTGAACGTGTTTGGACAGTGCGAGATTGGACTGTCTGGTTGCCAGTGATCTCATATAAACGCGATCATTATTAATCGCATTCATGCGTATTCTATCACCCAGTAATGCGCCACCAGTCTTACGTTTGGACGGATCTACCGAAATAACTCCTATCTGTTTCTCCGGAAAATCTACTAAAAACCTACGGATCAATTCATCTACCAGCGATGATTTCCCAGAACCTCCGGTACCGGTTATTCCTAGAACGGGAGTTAGCCCTCTTTGTCCTTCGGTTATTTTTTCCAAAGAAGGAAAATGCTCATCAAATTCTTCGTGTCTATTTTCGGCTAGGGAGATCAATCTTGCTATTGTAGGAACGTGTTTTTGTTCTAATAACTCTTGTGTGGACTCCGTTTTTCCTTGTTTTGCTTTCGCGAAAGCGGGAACTTCAACATCACATCGTTTCACAAGATCATTGATCATTCCCTGCAATCCCATCGCACGACCATCATCTGGGCTGTAGATGCGTGTGATACCGTATTCCATCAATTCTTCAATCTCGGAAGGTAGGATTACACCACCACCACCACCAAAAATCTTGATATGGCCAGCACCTTTTTCCACCAGCAGATCGCGCATATATTTAAAGTATTCGTTGTGTCCACCTTGATAGGAAGTCATCGCAATACCGTTTGCATCTTCTTGAATAGCAGTATTTACCACCTCTTCCACACTGCGATCGTGCCCCAAGTGGATCACCTCGCAACCCGTGGATTGAATGATGCGGCGCATGATGTTGATCGCGGCATCATGCCCATCAAAAAGACTGGCAGCGGTTACTATTCTTACTTTGTTCTGTGGGATATATGGAGTCTGATCTTGCATTGGAATATGTGCATTTATTGCGGTACAAATTTACGAAATCGATGGCGTAGCCCACTAATTCCTATTAAACTTTGTTCTAATTTTATGGTCTTATCTAGTATGGATCAAAATCACCTTAGTATGAAGCTGTCATTGTTAATTGGGATTGTAGCGCTCAGCGTTTGTTTTACAGGTTGTTCGCAGGAAAATGAAATTGGTTCAGATCAGGAAATTGCGATTTATTTTCCTCCTACTAATTCTTCAGATTGGGAAAGAACGACTCCAGAAAATCTAGGATGGAATACTTTAGAAATCGGCAATCTTAATACGTATCTGGAAACTAACAATACCCGCGCATTTATCGTGCTAAAGGATGGAAAAATAGTAATTGAGGAATACTACGGAGCAACGATCCTGGGCAATGCAGATTTTAATGAAAATTCTGTTTGGTACTGGGCGAGCGCGGGAAAAGGTCTTACCGCAACGCTTGCTGGAGCTGCTCAAAAACAAAACCTGCTCAACATTAATGATCCAGTTTCTGACTATTTGGGCACGGGTTGGACCGTGATGCCGGCAAACAAGGAGTCGCAGATTACCATAAAAAACCAGCTCACCATGACCACGGGATTAAATTACCGCAACGTAGATCTTAACTGTACCACTGCTGACTGCTTGACATTTTTGCATGAACCTAGTACCAACTGGTTCTACCACAATGCTCCATATACGTTACTCCACGACGTGATTGAAAATGCTACGGGTCAAAATTTAAACTCATTTACTATAAACTCATTGTCTGCCACTGGAATGAGCGGTGTATGGCGAGAGCAGGGATTTTCAACAATGTACTGGAGCACGGCAAGGGATGCGGCACGATTTGGTTTACTTATCTCAAACAAGGGTATGTGGGAAAATGAACAAATTCTTACACCTCAATATTTTAATGAGATGACGGCAACTTCTCAAGAACTTAATCCCTCCTACGGTTATCTGTGGTGGATCAATGGAACTGATTCCCATCGTTTGCCTGAGGACGCTACTTTGAAACCGGGCGCGTTAAATCCCATTGCTCCATCGGACATGGTGAGCGCACTGGGAACTAACGCCCAAATCATTGATGTGGTTCCCAGTCAAGGAATTATAATGGTTAGGTTGGGAGATGCACCACTCAATGGTATTGGAGATCAATGATTTTCATCGGGAGCTATGGGCTAGACTTCACAGTGTAATGAATTGAGATTTGTGAGTATGTAATGGTGATGCAGGAGTTAGCTTTCGCGCCTGCCTGTCGTGCCTTAGCAGGCAGGAAAGCGGTACCCATTTAAAAAATCATCACTAATTCTCAATTATTGGCTTAAGCAATGTTAGTAAACGCTAGGATTACGACTTGATAAATGATCTGTAATTAATTTGCACAACTATTTAACAATAACATTTGATAGCATCTAGGAGATTTGCGAGATACGGTATTGCGGTGAAGGGAATTGTTTTCTTTTTAATGGGAACTCTTGCAGCACTTACCGCTAGCAAAATCACCATCCAAATAAAGGGAGGTAAGGATATTCTTGAATGGATCTCGCGATTATCATTTGGATGGTTTATGTTACTTGCGATTAGTATAGGAATTACAGGGTATATATTTTCTCGTATCTACTTAGCTTTTAACAATAGCGACTACGACGGCTCTAAAAATGGTAAACCTAAAGTTAGGCGTTTTGCTTATTTTGTAAATGCGTTGGGCTATGCGGTGTTGCTATTCTCCTGTATTAAATTATTGATAGGTGCTGGATTCCAGGGTGAGAACACGAGACTGATGGTTCAATTGCTTTCTACCTGGTGGGGAACGTTGATCTTAATTACCCTATCGGTGAGTTTGGCCATTAGTGCTATTAATGAATGGTATATGGCTTTTGGGAATATGATCAGGAAAATGATCTTGCCCGATGACCTCTCTGACCAAAATTATAATTATCTAATTTTACTGGGACGCGTCGGTAGATTCAGTCGTGGAATTGTGTTCGGAGTATTTTCCTATTTATTTTTTAAGACCGTTATCGGTTGGAGTAAGGATATTCCCAAAGGTGCTGACGCTGCGTTTACATTTATGAGTATTGAGTACGGTTCTTTCATTATGGGTGTTGTCGCCGGTGGTCTAGCTTTGTATGGGCTGTTTCTCATACTTAGTGCAAAGCATAGAAATATTCCTATATATTAGGAGGGTTTTGCTTTCGCGAAAGTTTGAAACTATAACTCCTTTTATTGTTTTTTTTTACTTTTAATTTGTTGCTGAGTTCATCTAATTATACATTTTTAAACTGTAAAATAAGATTCAATGAAAAAGCTATTATTCTTTTATTCAGTAATCCTGTCACCTCTTGCCCTAATCTTTTGGTTAAGTGATCAAGAGATTGTAGATAGCTGGGTGATACTCGTACTTATTTTGATTTATGCATTATTATACCGCACCTATACCGACGGAATGAGACTGGTTCACAAAGAAGTTATTCCTAAATCAGAGATTTGGAAGATGTTGATACCGGGCACTAGGTTTCGATACTTTAAAGAATTGTATTTCCTGTAGATAATTAATTTTGCAAACGTAAGTGCTATAGCCCACTCGCCGCTAGCACCAATTGCTCCAATTCAGCTTTATAACCGTGGGGATCGCTTACCGCAGCCTGTTGGATTATAGTCTCGCACGTAGAATAAGTAGCCGTTCCCTTGTATTCAGAATCCCTCATTACCATTGCAAAGGAGGCAATCCCAGCCGCAAGTCTGTGTGCTGGCGTACTATTTTCAAAAGTCACGCCTTCATCAATTATCAGATAATCAATAAGATCACTAGTGTCAGAATCGGCTGCTTTGAAACGCACATCTACTTTAAGACTTTGCGATATAAAGAAGTCTGATGTTGATGCGGGTACAAGTTCGTAAAGTGCAGTGATCGACTGACCACGACCTATCTCTCCAGCATCCTCCTCGTCGTCTTCAAAATCTTCTGTACTGAGCAGTCTATTCTCGTACCCAATTAGTCGATAGGACTCTACCTGTGCTGGATTGAACTCGATCTGGATCTTTACATCTTTTGCAGCGGTGTAAAATTTATTGCGTTCGTTTATAAATACTTTTTCCAGCTGTTCTACCTTATCAATATATTCATAGGTTCCATTGCCTTTGTTGGCAATTTGTTCAAGAGTTCCCTCATTGAGATTACCACTTCCTACTCCCAGCACGGTTAGGAAAACTCCACTTTCTCTCTTCTCCTCGATCAGTGTTACTAAATTTTCTTGACTACTTATCCCGATATTAAAATCTCCATCAGTTCCCAGGATGATCCTGTTGTTCCCACCTTCTATAAAATTTTCTTGGGCGATCTCATAAGCACTGACTATTCCCTGAGCACCTGCCGTTCCTCCTCCAGATCCCAATGATCTAATGGCATCTTTAATTTGCACCCTTTGATCTCCAGCAACGCCAGATAGAATAACTGTGTTAGATCCTGCATAGGTGACAATGGAGATTCTATCATCTTGCGTTAATTGATCTGTAAGAAGTTCAAAACCTTGTTTTAATATGCCCAGTTTATCATCACTGCCCATGCTTCCTGATACATCGATCAGGAATACATAATTTGTCGCTGGTGCTGTATCAAGATCTATATCGCGGCCCTTAATCCCTATTCTGGCTAATCTGTTGCCTGTATTCCAAGGACAACTGGTTATCTCACCGTTCAAGGTTATAGGCGTAGTGGATGCATCGTCAAGATATTGCAGATCAAAATAATTGATGAACTCCTCTATTCTTATAGCATTAGCTGGTGGTAGCTGGTTGAACTGCTGTATTATTTTACGACTGTTTGCATAGGATCCACCGTCGGCATCTATTGAGAAGGTAGAAATAGCCTCATCGGATGTAAGAATAAATGGATTTTCTCCTAGAGAATTGTAACGATTACCTGCTTCCGACTGAAAGTCGCTGATTCCATTCAACGAACCGTCGCCGTCGCAAGAGGTTAAAATTGCTGCTAAAAATAAAAGTAAGATTGATCTGTTCATGACATGCTTTATTAATAGATAAGCACATGCGGCAATGGTTGCGTGAAGTCATGAATATTATAAATAAAAAATCCCGACCATTGCTGGTCGGGATCTTAAATGCGAGCGGTTGTTAAACCTTTATTTTACTTTATTTACGATTGCTTCAAAAGCTACTGGATGATTCATGGCAAGATCTGCAAGAACCTTACGATTCAATTCGATACCATCTTTCTTCACTGCGCCCATAAATTGGGAATAGCTCATTCCATGCATTCTAGCACCTGCATTGATACGCGTAATCCACAATCTACGGAATGTTCTTTTCTTGTTTCTTCTATCACGGTATGAATAGGACATTGCTTTTTCTACCGCATTCTTAGCTACTGTCCAAACGTTTTTACGACGTCCAAAGTAACCTTTTGCTTGTTTAAAGACTTTTTTTCTGCGAGCTCTACGAGCTACCGCGTTTACTGATCTAGGCATAAATTTAATTTTTTGAAAGCAGGCGGCCTGTTTATAGACTCTTGATGCCGTACTCCCGGGTTAATAATGAATTAATAAACCATCAGGCTTACAAGTGTTCCTTATTTAAGGTTTAACTGTAACTTGATATTGGGCTCATCAGCTGGGTGCACAAGTGTAGAGTGCGTTAGAGCTAATTTACGTTTCTTACTTTTTTTGGTCAATATGTGACTTTTAAAAGCATGTTTTCTTTTGATTTTTCCAGTTCCGGTAAGCTTAAAACGCTTTTTGGCACTAGATTTTGTTTTCATCTTAGGCATAATTTCCTTTTTTAAGTTCTCGCATCCCTTCTAGATGACTGTTTTAATCAAGCTTTTTACAGTTGATAAATTAAATTTATCAAGATGAAATTACCCCAAAAAAAACAGCCCTCTATTGAGGACTGCAAAAGTATATTTTTTCTATTTAAAAACAGCATGAAAACACTGATTTTAAAAGGAAACTTCTATTTTTTCTTAGGCGCGATAAACATATTCATACGTTTACCTTCCATTTTGGGCATCTGCTCCACTTTACCTAGTTCTTCCAGATCTTGGGCAAGTCTCAATAATAGAATTTCTCCCTGATCTTTATAGATAATGGAACGTCCCTTAAAGAATACATAAGCCTTAAGCTTGGATCCTTCTTTTAGGAATTTCTCGGCGTGATTCTTTTTGAATTCGTAATCATGATCATCCGTATTGGGACCAAAACGGATTTCCTTGATCACTACCTTACTCGCATTTGCCTTAATGACCTTCTCGCGCTTTTTCTGTTCATAGACAAACTTTTTGTAGTCCATGATCTTAGCTACCGGTGGGTCGGCATTTGGAGAGATTTCAACAAGGTCCAATTCTTGTTCTCTGGCCTCTTTTAGGGCTTCACGGGTATCGAGAATACGAGGTTCTCCATCTCCTACGAGACGGACGTTCCTTGCACGTATCTTTTCATTGATCGCGTGCTTGTCTTCCTTGATAATACGAGCCGGGCCTCGGCTTCTGCGTCTTCTTATTGCTATGGCTATATAATTTTAACCTGTCAGCCGACAGGCTGGTTAAACTTCAAATGTTTTTATGGTAGATCTCACTTCGTCGTGTATTGCTTTCGCGAAAGCTTCAACACTCATAGAACCTAGATCCTCACCACCATGTTTACGTACAGAAACTGTACCATCTTTCTCCTCCTGCTCTCCCACGATCAACATATACGGGAGTTTGTTCATCTCTGCCTCACGGATTTTTTTACCCATGGTCTCCGCTCTATTGTCGATTGTTGTGCGAATTTCGTTATTTTCTAAAGAATCTGCTACACTTTTTGCATAATTTTCATATTTCTCACTAAGTGAAAGCACGATACACTGTTCTGGCATCAACCACAGTGGGAAATTACCTGCCGTATGCTCCAATAAAATGGCAATAAACCGCTCCATGGAACCGAATGGCGCGCGGTGGATCATGACAGGACGGTGTGACTCATTGTCAGAACCTTTATAGGACAGGTCAAAACGTTCTGGCAAGTTGTAATCCACCTGGATCGTGCCCAGTTGCCAGCTGCGACCCAGCGCATCCTTTACCATGAAGTCCAGTTTAGGCCCATAAAAGGCAGCCTCACCATGCTCAATCACATAATCCAGTCCTTTATCATTTGCCGCATTGATGATTGCCTGTTCTGCAATATCCCAGTTGGCAGTGTCCCCTATATATTTCTCTGGTTTGTTGGGGTCGCGTAAACTGACCTGAGCCGTAAAATTTTCAAAACCTAATGAACCAAAAACATACATTACCAGATCGATAACTTTTTTAAACTCAGAGTCCAGTTGCTCTGGCATACAGAAAATATGCGCATCATCTTGCGTAAAACCACGTACACGACTTAAACCGTGCAATTCTCCACTTTGCTCGTATCGATAAACGGTACCAAATTCTGCAAAGCGTTTGGGTAAGATCTTTATAAGACCACTGCGCACTTTTATAAATCTCACAGTGGTGCGGACAGTTCATGGGCTTGAGCATGAATTCCTCGCCTTCATTGGGAGTTTTTATCGCCTGGAAGGAGTCTTCTCCATATTTGGCATAATGGCCAGAGGTTACATATAGTTCCTTAGAACCTATGTGTGGAGTGATTACCATCTCGTATCCAGCTTTTTTCTGGGCTGCCTTCAAGAAATTTTCCAATCGCTCACGCAGCGCGGCACCTTTGGGCAACCATAACGGCAAGCCCTGACCTACACGCTGGGAGAAATGAAATAATTGTAGTTCCCTACCTAGCTTTCTGTGATCGCGCTTTTTCGCTTCTTCCAGTAATTCCAGGTATTCTTTAAGATCTTTTTGTTTGGGAAAACTGATTCCGTATAAACGGGTCAACTGCGGGTTATTTTCATCGCCACGCCAGTAGGCTCCAGCAATACTCATAATTTTTACCGCTTTTACAATTCCCGTGTTGGGAATGTGGCCACCGCGACATAGATCTGTAAACGTGTCGTGATCGCAAAAGGTAATCTCGCCATCGGTCAGATTCTCGATGAGCTCGACCTTGAATTGGTTTTCTTGCTCCTTATAGTATTGTAGCGCATCGGCTTTGGAAACATCGCGCATGGTAAATTCATGTTTACCACGAGCTATTTCCAGCATTTTTGCCTCTATCCTAGGAATATCAGACTCAGATATGGAATGTTCCTTGAAATCAATATCGTAATAGAATCCGTTGTCGATCGCAGGACCTATCGTCAGACTCGCTCCCGGAAACAATTCTTCAATAGCCTGAGCCATGATGTGGGAAGAAGAATGCCAAAAAGCCTCTTTTCCAGCTGCATCGTTAAATGTATAGAGTATTAGCTTTCCATCTTCCTCAAGCGCAGTTTTGGTCTCCACTTTCTGACCATTGAAACTGGCACTGATGACATTGCGGGCAAGGCCGTGTGAGATGGACATGGCAACATCCATGGGAGTCGTGCCGCTTTCAACTTGCTTTATACTTCCGTCGGGAAGGGTGATATTTATCATAATTACAACTTATGTAGGGTTCAAAGGTACTTTTTCTTTTAAGCTTTTTAATGGCAGTGAGATCTTTTTTATCGCGCGTTACAATATTTGGAAAAAGTTATAGTGTTTGTTGTGGATTCCGCTTTCGCGAAAGCGAAACACCTACCTAATATTCTTTCAAATAACAGTTGGATCGGGATGTAAATTACTTATCACGCAGCCATCATCAAATCATTACCTTTGCAGCTTAATATAATACATGACATTTAAAGAACTAGGGTTAGTTGAACCCATATTGAGAGCATTGCAAGACCAGGGATATGAACGTCCCACGCCCATACAGGCCCAATCCATACCCGTACTTTTAGAAGGCAAAGACTTACTGGGATGCGCACAGACAGGGACGGGAAAAACGGCGGCATTCTCTATTCCCATCGTACAGGATCTATATAATAGGGCGTTTCAAAAAGGAAAGCGCAAGATAAAAACACTGGTGGTCACTCCCACCCGTGAACTCGCGATACAAATAGGTGAGAACTTTACGGCCTATGCAAAATATACAGATATCAAGAACACCGTTATCTTCGGTGGTGTGAAGCAAACCTCACAAGTCTATGCGCTGCACCAAGGTGTGGATGTGCTTGTGGCAACGCCAGGAAGATTGTTGGACCTGATAAACCAAAAATTCATAAGTCTGGATCACGTGGAGCATTTTGTACTTGATGAAGCCGACCAGATGTTGGACATGGGTTTTATCCACGATATTAAAAAGTTGCTCAAGTTATTGCCCAAAAAACGCCAGTCCCTGTTTTTTAGCGCCACCATGCCCTCAGCGATAGTGAAGCTTTCCCAAGAAATACTGGGAGATCCCGCTAGAGTTACCATTGAGCCAGAAAAAACTACTGCCGAAAAAGTAGAGCAGAAAATCTACCACGTCAATAAAATGAATAAGACCAATCTTCTTATCTCCTTATTGAATGGCGAGCTTAATGACGCAACACTGGTTTTCTCCCGTACCAAGCACGGAGCTAACAAGATCGTAAAAGATCTTGAAAAAGCTGGGATAAAAAGTGCCGCGATACATGGGAATAAATCCCAAGCAGCTAGACAACGCGCCCTACAAAGTTTCAAGGATGGTGATCTAAAAGCTCTTGTCGCAACTGACATCGCAGCTCGTGGAATCGACATCGATGAACTGAGCTTTGTGGTCAACTATGATTTGCCCAATGTTCCAGAAAGCTATGTGCACCGCATAGGGCGTACCGGTCGTGCGGGAGCCAGCGGTA
The DNA here is from genome assembly GCA_963836885.1 of uncultured Flavobacteriaceae bacterium. Taxonomy (GTDB): domain Bacteria; phylum Bacteroidota; class Bacteroidia; order Flavobacteriales; family Flavobacteriaceae; genus Nonlabens. Next base: position 45,373 of record CAWILF010000026.1, read on the forward strand.
TGGCGGTATCATTCTGCATGCTGGAGGAACGTCCCTTCTTAAAGGATATTGAAAAGCTGATAAGAACCAGCATCCCGGTAGCGGACGATCATGATTTTGAATTTAAGATGGAAGACGCAGCAGAGCCTAGTTTAAAAAAACAAAATCAGCGCGGCAGATCCAATAGACCAGCCAGAAACTCCGGTAGTTCAAAAGGTGGTGACAATAACCGCAATAGAAACAGTAACAACAGCAGACGCAGGACTTCCAGTTCTAATTAGTAAGCTGAAATTTTAAATCATTGTAAAAGTCCCCTTTTTTAACGTCGTTAAGAAAGGGGTTTTTCATATCATTTTTTTGCAGTTCCCAAGTTATAGCATCATTAATATCCCAAAAGTTGAAGTCAAATGAATTTAAAGCTAAAATCACTCAGTTTTCTGCTCTTTATCTGCCTGCCTATATCTTGTTTAGGTCAAAATACAAAATTGCAAATGATGCAAAAGCTGGAATTCTTAACTGGAGAATGGATAGGTACTTCTACCAGTATTAGAAATGACAGTGTTGTTTCCAGTCAACCTGCATTTGAAAAAATCGAATTCAAGCTAGATCAACATATTCTAACCATAGATCTCCACTCCCCTAGTTTACAATTACATACCGTCATTACTTATGATGAGAATGATCAGACCTATTATTATCAGCCGTTTTATAAAAATGGATCAGGGAAATATCCAGCGCAAATTCTTGAAGGTAAACTAGTAGTCTCGCCCAGTTCCATCAAACGATTCATATTTGAACTAACGCCTGAAGGAAGATTTAGAGAATATGGAGAGGAGTTGCGGGATGGTACGTGGACTATGTATTTTGAGGATGTTTTTGAGAAAAATTAGAGATATTGATCTGTAAGCGGGATTGTTATGAAACATTAATCTCGAGGTCGTCATGAGATTGAATTACTAGAATATTGTTTTGTAACATGTTGTGCGTCATTGCAAGCGACGGAAAAATTCACACAAGACTCAATTCATTCTTAACTTCCCAAACTTCCATAAAAAAATAAAGCGGTTAGCAAAATGTAACCGCTTTTAATTCAGTGAATCGTTTTTCAAATACTCTACAAGGGTAACACAAGCATTACAGCTCTGCATATTTTGTTCAAAACCTATTCTTGACCTTTTTAGATGGTCTATTTCCTAGGAATATTCTCCAAAACATCCAACAACCATTTCCAGAATTTCTGTACAGATGCTATTTCTACATATTCATCGGGACTGTGCGCTCGGCGTATGTTGGGGCCAAATGATACCATATCAAGATGGGGATACCGCTCTCCCAATAGCCCGCATTCCAATCCTGCATGACAGGCAACCACCCTGGGAGCATCATCGAACAATCGCTTATAACTATTCTCGGTAATATCAACGATCGCGCTCTCTTTATTGGGCTTCCATCCGGGATAATGACCCGATAATTTGGTTTGCAGACCTGCCAATTTCATAACTCCTACAATACTTGAAGCAAGATCCTCCTTGGAACTCTCAACAGATGATCTAGTCAGGCAGGCTATTTCTAGACTCCCATCGCTCAATGTAATGCGAGCCAAGTTATTACTGGTTTCCACCAGACCATCTATGTCGGGACTCATGCGGTAAACACCGTTATAGATTCCCAAAATCATGTACACCAGATTCCGACTATCGGTCGCAGAAAGTACTCTACCGCTTTCACCAGCTTCTATTTTTACAGAAAGATTGGGTTCTAGATTTTTATATTCCTCGTACAATGCAGTTTTACAACTTTCAAAAGCCTTCCATACATCATCCAGCGCAGAGGTTCTAAAACTCACCGTACAGGTTGCTTCTCTAGGTATGGCATTGCGCAGGCTCCCGCCATCTATGGACTGTATGTGAACTTCGCCTTTCTTTTGCATGGAATCGAGAAGTCGATTGAGCATCTTGTTGGCATTCCCCAATCCTTTTATAATATCCATACCGCTATGACCGCCATTAAGGCCTTTTACGCTAATCTTTTTGTGGGTATAATCACCATCAAGCTTGTGGATCATGTATTGCTTACTTCCCGTGACATCTACTCCACCAGCACAACCTATATCGATCTCATCGTCCTCTTCCGTATCAAGATTGAGCAGAATGCTGGAGGTAAGCATGGTTTTATCCAGGTGCATCGCACCCGTCATTCCAGTTTCCTCGTCTATGGTAAAAAGCGCTTCAATAGCTGGATGTTTGAGATCACTACTTGAAAGAACGGTCATTATTGCAGCCACTCCTATACCATTATCGGCGCCCAGTGTTGTACCACGTGCGGTGATATTGCCACCATCCACGTACATGTCTATTCCTTGGGTTAGAAAATCAAAATCGGTATCGTTGTTCTTCTGGTGAACCATATCCAGATGCGATTGAAGGATCACACTCTTGTGATCTTCCATCCCGGCGGTTGCCGGTTTTTTAATCACCACGTTACCGACCGCATCCGAAAAATGTAATAGGTCGTGCTTTTTTGCAAAGTCTATTATAAACTCCCTCACTCGTTCTTCTTTTTTAGAAGGTCGTGGTACCGCATTTAGATCGGCAAAGTGATTCCAAAGTATTTTAGGTTCTTGTTCTCTAACGTTTTCTGACATGGATATTTTTTTACAATTTAAATAATGGGAAGTCCAATTTATCTTAACTTCTTATCAAATTTTTGTGGCTCTTAACATTTCGCGCTTTCCTGGAGGACCCGGTAGTCGTTCTACTACAAACCCTGCTTCCTGCATATTGCGTCGGGCTTGACCTTGGGCGCAATATGTGGTAAGTATTCCTCCTGTTTTCATGGATGTGTACGCTTTCGCGAAAACTTCAATACTCCAAAGTTCTGGTTGTGTACGAGGCCCGAAAGCATCAAAAAAGATGATGTCATAAAGGTTTTCGCCCGCGAGCTCCTCAAATTTCAACTCCTTTTTAAGCAACGTGAAATGCGGAGTAATCAAATGTCCTTGTTCCCAAGATACTTCATGAATCCTCCTATAATTCTCTGGATCATCGAGCAGATTTCCATAATCCATGGCTGCAATCTCTTCATGGGAAACAGGAAATGCTTCCACGCCGGTATAATAAATTTTAAAATCCTCTTGAAACTGCAAGGTCAACAAAGCATTGAGACCTGTGCCGAAGCCGTATTCTAGAATGTCGATGCAACGGTCATTGTCGATCTTGTTGGTATTGATAAAATGCGACAGGCCAGTTTCTATAAAAACATGAAGCGCCTCTTGCAAGGCGCCATGTTTTGAGTGGTACTGCTCATTGAGATCGGGCATGTGGATGGTTTTTGAGCCATCGCCCGTGGTCATAATGGTGCGTTTCATTTACTCTTCACTCTTCTCGTCCATTTTGGCGGCTGGAGAATGAACGTCTGGATTGTCAAATTTTTCAACCAGGGCTCCGCTGGCCATAAAATTCAAGGTTACTTTATCTTCTTTTATGGCATCGATTTCGGCCTGGGATTTCCCGGCGTCTTCTGCATAATGTTTCAGTTCATCGACTGGCGTGATGGACTTGAACGCCATACCTTCAAGAACGACTTCTTTGCCCTGGCCATTTTTGGGTAGGAAAAAACCGTAATCCTTGAATTTCACAAAGGTGGTGTCATTTCCTACGGGAACCTTTATCCAGCAGCCTTTGTTGGGGCACACGTCGGCAATGGTGCCTTTGAGCTTAACGCTCACGGTGTCGCCCTCCTTCATATTCTGGTACTTCTCTCCCATTTCCATGGCGGTAATTGCCTCCATGTCACTCATGTTAGTCCCGTAGTCCATATAGGCAACTTCTTCCAGCTGCTCGTCATTGACCGCAGGGATTTCTTCTTGCTTTTCCTCCTTACAGGAAATTAATGCGAATAATGCAAAAAATGGTATGATCAAATGTTTCATTGCGTTTGATGTTTTGTCAAAATTAAGGATTCGTTTACAGTTCATCATCCTAAATAACCAGTATCTTTGCAAAAACTCAAATAAAGTCATGAACAAACCCCACGCAATCGTTGTAGAAGAAGTTAAAGAGAGTAAGATCAGCAATATTGATTTTAATAATTTGACTTTTGGTAAAACATTTACAGACCACATGTTGGAATGTACGTGGCGCAATGGAGCCTGGGAAAATCCGGTAATAAAACCCTACGGCCCTATTGAGATAGAGCCCAGTTGTAAGGTTTTTCACTACGGGCAGGCGATCTTTGAAGGTATGAAAGCGTTCAAAGATGATGCGGGTGATGTATTTCTATTTCGTCCAGAGGATAACTGGACTCGTTTCAACGAGAGCGCAAAGCGACTTGCCATGCCAGAGGTACCGCATGATATTTATATAGACGGCCTTAAAAAATTAGTGGACATGGATCGTGAATGGGTGCGTTATGGTGAGGGTCTTTCCCTGTATCTGAGGCCTTTTATGATTGCAAGCGAGAACGGTGTCGCAGCAGCTCCCTCTACCGAATACAAGTTCATGATCGTGATGTCACCGGCATTTGCTTACTATAAAGGTGATGTACGGGTAATTATAGCTTCTCAATACTCAAGGGCCGCAGACGGTGGTATAGGTTATGCAAAAGCAGCCGGTAATTATGCTGCAAGTTTTTACCCCAACAACCTTGCAATAAAGGAAGGATATCAGCAAATTATCTGGACAGACGCCGCTACCCATCAAAATATTGAAGAGGCGGGTACCATGAATATTTTTGTAAGAATAGGTGACGACCTATTTACCGCGCCCAACAATGACAGGATCCTCAACGGTGTCACACGCCGCAGCGTTATACAACTAGCTGAGGATAAAGGTATAAATATGGAAGTACGCACCATCTCTGTAAATGAGATCAAGAAAGCTGCAAAGGATGGGTCGTTAAAGGAAATTTTTGGAACAGGAACCGCGGCGGTGATCGTTCCCATAAAAGGCTTCAAGCATGAGGACTTTATCCATGAAATTCCCGAGATAGAAAACAGCTATGCATCTTCTTTTATGGAGTCCATAAGAGATATTCACTACAACCGCTCTGAGGATGTCCATGGCTGGAGAATCAAGGTAGAATCATAACTGTAGATAAGACTAACCTATAAAAGCATCGATTGTAAAAAGTCGGTGCTTTTTGTGTTTAATGGATTTTTTTGGTTTACGCTTTCGCGAAAGCTAACATTTACAACCCACTTTAACGTTTATATCCCGCTCTTGGTTTATTTTTAAACTGTGAAATACATCGCTTCAATCTTACTTCTTTTTATCTCCGGTAGTTGCCTTGCCCAAAATCAAGCCAACTGGTGGTTTTTTGGCCAAAATGCCAGTGTGGAATTTACACTATCTGGTCCCATTCCCGGCTCGGGTGAGTTGAGTACTGAAGAAGGTTGCTCTGCCATTTCTGACGCGTGTGGAAATTTATTGTTCTACTCCGACGGTGATAATGTTTGGAACAGGAATGGAGTTGTTATGAGCAACGGGAGCGGGTTGCTGGGCAATCCTTCCAGTACTCAATCTTCTGTCATTGTTCCTGTGCCCCTGGACGATGATAGATACTACATTTTTACTGCCTCTACCATTACCAATAATCCAGATCCAGACGGTATTAACTACTCAATTGTAGATATGTCCCTAGATAATGGTCTGGGAGATATTATACCTGCCCAAAAGAATATCAATCTGCTAACAGAAAGTGCTGAAAAACTAGTCGCCGTAAAGCACGAAAATGGAATAGATGTCTGGATTGTATCCTATACAGAATCGGTTCTAGACTCCAATGTCTGGAATCGATTTACCGCTTTTAAACTGACTTCTACAGGTATAGACCCATCCGCAACAACCTTCAGCAACATAAATGCGACTAGAACTACGGACAGGCGTGGTTATCTAAAAGCATCACATGACGGATCGATGCTCGCAATGATGACACAGGGCCGCGTAAGCCCATTGAATCCTTCGGAAGCCGGCGTGGGTGCATGGCTCTTGGACATAGATAATGCTACGGGACGGGTAAGTAATCCTCGACGTATAGAGTTCCCCAGTATTTTTCAAGCATACGGCGGTGAGTTTTCTCCCAACAATGAAGTTTTTTACCTCGATCTCAATACGGAAGCTGGAGGACAAAACCCTGCCGAACGATTGTTACTGCAATATGACCTAACCGCCCCTGATTTTAATGCCGCACCGGTAACAGTTTATGAAACCTCTCCAGCAATCATTGATGACAACATTACTCGTGGAGCGCTGCAACTAGCACCCGATGGTAAAATCTATTATACCAGGGATGGATCTCCATGGCTTAGCACGATCAATGATCCCAACAACCTAGGTACTTCCTGCAATTTTCAATATGACGGTTTGAGGCTGCAGGATGGCACGCTTTCCACTGAGGGGTTACCACCTTTTTTTGATACAACCTTTAATCCGAGTATCTCTTTTATAGAAGGTTGTGTGGGAGATATGACCGAATTTTTTACATCTTCCATCGCAACTTGCCCTGACGTGGAGCTCTTTTGGGATTTTGGAGATCCTGCTAGTGGAACGGCCAATACTTCTGACCTGGTGCAACCTAGCCATATTTATTCTAGCACGGGAGTTTACCGGGTCAATCTTACAATTAATACTATAAATGAGGTCTATAATATTTCACGGGACGTGGATATACTGACTGCTCCCATTATTTTTCCAGTGGATGATATAGCCGTATGTGATGACGATAGTGGCGACGGCATGGAACTGGTCAGTTTTAGTGCGCTTAAATTCCAGGCATTGGGGAATCAGTCCACGGCTACCTTTGTGGCCAGTGTACACGCCACGAGAACTGATGCAGAAAATGATACCAACGATCTAACCAGCCAGCGCGTCATTTCCAGCGGGACGTACTTTGTCAGGATAGATCATAGAGCTGCAAATGGCTGCTATGAAGTAGTACCTTTTGACGTATTGATCGTTCCTGCTCTCAGCAGTAGAATAATTGATGATTATGTAGTCTGTGACGGGTTTGAAAACGATGGAACGGAATTTTTTGACCTGTACAATCACAGTTTACAACTTCTGGATGGAGAAAACCCCTCTGAATATGAAATAAGTTTTCATGCCAATGCGCAAGATGCAGAGAATGGATTGAGAGAATTGAACCAAAACTTTGAAAATACGGCGCGTAGGGAGCAAATTTTTGTAAGAATAAGTTATGTGGATCATCCCGACTGTATCTATGTGAACTCATTTTTTATAGAGGTAGATATCCAGCCCGAGGTTGCCAATGATCTCTTTTTAGATGCCTGTGACGATTCCAGTAATAACGGTATCGAGTTTTTTGATCTATCAATTATACAGGGCGATGTTGAAAATACCCAGATCGTAGAAACCGTTGTGACCTTTCACACTACACGCCAGCTGGCGATGGTTAATGAAGAGCCTCTGCCTTTGAACTATGAAAATACTGATGGTAATAATACTATCTGGATACGTGCAGAAAGTGTTTTGGGCATCAACTGTTATGACGTTGCTCCTCTCCGGCTCAATATTTTTGATTATCCAGATCTTTCCACTACACCCGATCTTTTGAAATGTCCAAAAGAAGAAATAATTATAGAAGCTACAGCGGGTTTTGCCAGTTATTTATGGAATACCGGCGAGACCACAACCTCCATTGCCGTAATTGATGAAGGTACTTATGAAGTTACAATAATTGACGGTAATGGATGCTCTGCAATGGAAAGTACCACCGTGACCAATTATTTAGAAACCGTTATTCAAGAGATTAACATTGAGCAGTTTAAATTAAATAAAAACAGTATTGAAATAGTCGTTTCTGGCGAGGGGCCGTGGTTGTATTCCATAGATGGAGTTAGCTATCAGGACTCGCCCATTTTCACAAATTTGTTGCCCGGATATTACACGGTTTACGTTCTGGACTCGAGAGATTGCGAGATCGTGGAAGGAGAGGCAACTGTGGTGGCAGCTCCCCCATTTTTCACTCCCAATGAAGATGGATTCAACGATACCTGGCAGGTTACCGCCATAGAAACCCTGCCCGATTCCCAAATTTTTATCTATGACCGCTACGGTAAATTGTTGAAGCAACTAGACCCATTAGGTATTGGATGGGACGGGAATTTCAACGATAATCCCATGCCCAGTTCCGACTACTGGTATCAGGTATTGTTGAAGGATGGCAGGTCTTTCAAAGGACATTTTTCCTTGAAGAGATAATATTCTAATTTATTTGCGATTTTAATGGGCGGTGAGGTGTGTTTTAACCTCGCTTTCGCGAAAGCGGAACTTTCAAAATATTATTTTTGCGCCACATGGATTTTAACCTAGTTTCAGAATTTAAACCTACGGGAGACCAGCCACAGGCCATCGATAAGATCGTGGATGGGATCAATGCGGACGAGCGCTATCAGACACTGCTGGGCGTTACTGGTAGCGGAAAGACCTTTACCGCCGCAAACGTGATCGAGCGAACTCAAAAACCTACTTTGGTTCTTTGTCACAATAAAACACTGGCAGCCCAATTGTATAGTGAGTTCAAGAGTTTTTTTCCTGATAATGCGGTGGAATATTTTGTTTCCTACTACGATTATTACCAGCCAGAAGCTTTTATACCTACCAGCGGGACCTACATTGAAAAGGATCTTTCCATTAACGAGGAAATCGAGAAGATGCGCTTGAGTACAACCTCTTCCCTGTTATCGGGACGTAGGGATATTATTGTGGTGGCATCGGTTTCTTGTTTGTACGGTATTGGAAATCCGGTGGAATTTCAGAAAAATGTGATACGCGTCAAAAAGGACGAGGTCATCGCCCGAACCAAGATGCTCCAAAAACTTGTCCAATCCCTGTATTCAAGAACCACGGCCGAGTTTACCCGAGGAAATTTCAGGATCAACGGCGATACGCTGGATGTTTTCCCCAGTTATGCAGATACTGCTTTTAGAATGCACTTTTTTGGCGATGAGGTTGAGGAAATAGAACGTTTTGATCCTATTACGGGACAGGTTTTAGAGCGATACCAACAAATAACGATCTATCCCGCAAATATGTTCGTTACCTCGCCAGATGTTCTTCAAGGAGCGATCCACAGCATTCAAGAAGATCTTGTAAAACAAGTAGATTACTTTAAGGAAATAGGTAAGCCACTGGAAGCAAAACGCTTGCAGGAACGTACGGAATTTGATCTGGAAATGATACGCGAGCTGGGGTATTGTTCTGGCATTGAAAATTATAGCAGGTATCTTGATGGTAGGTTGCCTGGAACGAGGCCGTTCTGCCTGATTGATTATTTTCCCGATGATTTCCTGATGATTATTGATGAAAGCCATGTGAGCGTTCCACAGGTGGGTGCGATGTACGGTGGAGATTATTCCCGTAAGGTAAATCTTGTGGATTATGGTTTTAGACTTCCTGCCGCAATGGATAACCGACCGCTCAAGTTTGAGGAATTTGAAGCGTTGCAAAACCAAGTTCTTTATGTAAGCGCGACCCCAGCAGATTATGAGTTGGCAAAAAGTGAGGGAATTGTAGTCGAGCAAATCATAAGACCTACCGGACTTTTAGATCCCATCATAGAAGTACGTCCCAGTCAAAATCAAATAGACGATCTCGTAGAGGAAATACGTTTGCGGGAAGAACGTGATGAACGCGTTCTTGTAACCACGCTGACCAAACGCATGGCAGAGGAGCTGACCAAATATCTTTCCCGCATCAATGTGCGCTGCCGGTACATTCACAGTGATGTGGACACGCTGGAGCGTGTTGAGATCATGTCAGATCTACGTCGTGGAATCTTTGATGTTCTAATAGGCGTGAATTTACTGAGAGAAGGATTGGATTTACCAGAAGTTTCCCTAGTTGCGATTCTAGATGCCGATAAAGAAGGTTTTTTGAGAAATAATCGATCCCTCACCCAGACCATAGGTCGTGCAGCTCGTAATGTTAACGGTCTCGCCATACTTTATGCCGATAAGGTTACAGCGAGTATGCAAACAACCATCGATCAAACTGAGTATCGCAGATCTAGACAAATCGCTCATAACAAAGAACATGGATTAGTTCCAACGGCAATCAAAAAATCGCTTGAAAGTGCGCTGTATCGCAAAAATGCCGCAACTTATGCGATTGAAGAGACATTATCACTCAAAGCTGCCGAAGATGAGGCCGAATATCTATCAAAAGCTCAAATAGAGCAAAAGATAAGAGATACCCGCAAACGAATGGAAAAAGCGGCCAAGGAACTAGATTTTATGGAAGCCGCAAAATTAAGGGACCAAATTAAAATGTTGCAGGAAAAAGTCAAGCAGGTCTAGCAAAAATCATAACATATCATGATGACAGGATTGAGTCTCAACAAATAATATAATTACAAGTCAATCTCAACAACAATGAAAAAAGCCCTTTATACCCTTTTTTTACTAAGCTTAATCAGCTGTAACCAGACCGTAAACGAAAATAAGGACAGCACTGTAACTGATGTTGTTGCAGAGACTAAAAGTACTCATGCTGCTGATCGAGAGCTGAGCAGGGAGTTTATGGATTACTGGTATGCCGGCAATGCCGAAATCTCCAGTTATGAACTGAGCCAGTCGCGATATGGCGAATTAAGGGAAGGTACCGCCGTTATGGTTTTTGTTACTGAACCCTTTGATGAGACTGATCAAATAAAGGCAAATACGGAAAGTCCAGAAAATATTCCCGTTCTCAAGCTCAACGCAACTAGAGATTTTATCACGGGCATCTATCCCTATCATATTATGAGTAGCACATTTTTACCCATGGATAAGCAGCATAATGCCATCAAGGTTGTGTCTTCCATTCAAGAATGGTGTGGTCAGACCTATATGCAGCTCAACAGGAATAATGACAACTATCATGTCGTGCTACACTCCTACTTTCAGAATGAGGGAAACAAGGAATTCAGTCTAGACAATCAGATTACTGAAAACCAATTGCCACTTCAATTGCGGTTAGATCCTAAAAAAATGCCAGTGGGTGAACTAGAGATGATTCCCAGCCTAGAGTATTTGCGGTTAAAGCACATTGAGACAAAACCCTATAAAGCTACCGCAAAATTACTTGAGATTGCGGATGGTTATTTATACAGTATAAGATATCCAGAATTAGGTAGAACTATAGCTTTCAAAACTGAAAAGATCTTTCCCTACCGCATACTGTCCTGGATGGATCGCTACAATGATAATGGCATTCCCATGGTGTCAACGGGAACCCTCAAAAAAACATTAAAGTCTGCCTACTGGAACAAAAATTCTGGATCAGATAAAATACTACGCGATAGTTTAGAATTATGAAAGCATTTTTTTTCCAGCCCGAAGTAATTTTATGCATGGTGCTTATTATCTGCACATTTGCAACCCACCGCATAATTATATGGAGTGCGGCAAAACTCTCCAAAAAAGTTTCCCGCTCTGAATTGCGCAAACAGTACCTCAACCGTTATGTAGGTTATGTAATCTGGACTATATGCGCTATCGCCATTATTCTAGTGTGGGGAATGGAGAACGAGGGATTTTGGGTGGCTCTGGGATCTACTTTTGCGGTAGTTGGAGTGGCGCTTTTTGCCAACTGGAGCATCCTGAGCAATATTACTGCAAGTTTTATCCTGTATTTTTCATTTCCTTTTAAGATAGGAGATCGTATAAGGATACATGATAAAGATTTACCGGTAACCGCTACAATTTCTGACATCAAAGGTTTTTTTACACTACTTATTACTGCGGAGGGTGAGGTCATCACCTACCCTAATAATCTGTTGTTACAGAAAGGTGTTTCCATTCTGCAAGAAGATAAAGAATCAATTTTTGACATTCACATTAACGAATCCGACCCCACGGCTCGATAAAATTACATTATGGACTTAGGCGACCAATTAAAAAACTTATTCCCAGAGCACGATTTTAAGGAAGATCAACCCGTTGAAAAAGAAGATGATCAACTTTGGCTACAGAATGACCCTTTAGAATGCCGATTTGAAAAGCGCAAGGGAAAAGTAAATACCATAATTGCAGGTTATACCGGTGCAACCTCGGACTTTAAAATACTTGCCAAAGAACTTAAAACTACCCTGGGCGTGGGCGGGAGCTTTAAAAATGACCAAATTATCATTCAAGGCGATTATCGAGATAAAATCATGGAACTGCTCAAAGAAAAAGGATTTAAGGTGAAGCGGGTTGGTGGGTAAATGCTAGTGGGTGGTCTAAGATTATTAACTTTACAAAGACACTTCTGAATTCTGAATTCTGAATTCTGAAATTTTACGGTAAGTACTTATCACTTCCCCATTTTGGTTCACGCTTTTCTAGAAAAGCATCTCGTCCCTCGCGGGCTTCATCCGTCATGTAGATCAATCGGGTCATTTCTCCGGCAAAAACCTGTTGTCCCACCATTCCATCATCCGTGGCATTGAGGGCAAATTTGGCCATTTTTATCGCCGTAGGTGATTTTTTCAATATTTCCTGTCCCCAGTCATAGGCAGTTTGATCCAATTCGTCGTGGGGAACAACGGCGTTTACCATTCCCATATCCATGGCTTCTTGCGCACTGTAGGTTTTTCCCAAAAAGAAAATTTCGCGGGCTTTTTTCTGTCCGACCATTTTGGCGAGATACGCACTTCCATAACCGGCATCCACGCTCGCTACATCAGTGTCCGTTTGTTTGAAAACTCCGTGTTCCTTGCTGGCGATGGTCATATCGCAGACCACGTGAAGACTGTGCCCACCTCCTACTGCCCAACCGGGAACGGCGCAGATGACGACCTTGGGCATAAAACGTATCATGCGCTGTACTTCAAGAATGTTCAATCTTCCCGTTCCAGAGTCATCCTTATAGCCATCATGTCCCCTGGCATTCTGGTCACCACCACTACAAAAAGCCCAGCCACCATCCTTGGCAGATGGTCCTTCACCGGTTAATACTACAACACCAATAGAAAGATCTTCCTGCGCATCGTAAAATGCCTTAATGAGTTCAGCAACGGTCTGCGGGCGGAATGCGTTGCGCACCTCTGGACGGTTAAAGGCAATACGGGCAATACCGTCTGCTTTCTTATAGGTTATATCTTGAAATTCTATGGCTGTTTTCCAGTCTATTGATGGCATGCGATCTGATTTTTGTAAAGGTAATTATTATTGATGTGGAGTGAAGGTAGAAATTTAAGTGGGTTGGTTGACCTATTATAAACGTAGAAAGAAAATAGCTCCCGTGCAAACAAAATCATTGACAGCTAGCTCTTTAAAACTTAAAACAAGAAAGATTTCCTAGCTATTGCCGGACTATTTATACCATACGCGCACTACTTGCAGTAAGTAGATATAACCACCGCCAGAGTTTAGTTTACTGGTAGAGCTGTTGGGTCTTTGACTGGGATTTGCGGGAAGCTGGACGGTTTCAACATTGATAATTTCATTGTTGTAATTTTTCCGAATCCATTCGTTGACACGTTCCATCACCGTTTCCATCGGTTCGTAACTACTGCCGCCCCAAAAACTTTTATCAAGCACCTTTGGTTCAAAATCTTTATAGAGTATCTTGTTTATCATGTCTAATAGGTTAAGGTGTTTTTGAAAATGTTACGCTTTCGCGAAAGCAAAATTCCAACAAAATCTATCCACACAACAAAGTGTTTAACAAATCCCTGTTAAGTCTCAACAAAATTAAAGTGAATATTTTAAATTTGCAGCATGAGCGAGAAAAAGAAGCCCGATAATGTTGTTTACGACGAGCAGTCAGAAACCTATAATGCTGCGCTGTTGCCCTATGCGAGCGGTGTGGGTGCTCCCAGGATCACGACTCCCGACATCACTTCCTGGAAGCAGACCAATATCAATAAGGTCAACCACGAGATCAAATCCCAGTTCGACCAACTTAAAGCTCAATACGATGCCATGGTTTCACAATACGAGGATAACCAGCTGGTTTACGGCGCCAAATTTTCTTTTGAGCCCATCGTAGGCGAGACCTACCATCTGTATAAGGATCGCAAAGGTGATCCATTTTTATCTGTAATATCACCGCGGGAATGCCGCTGGGATTTTGTGGGAACCTACAGATTGAGCTCCGATAAATTGTGGGAGAAGAAGGAAGGTTAAAATAAATTCCAGTACTTAAAATGGCATAACGGCTTACCGTTTTAACGTAAAATGTCCCGTTACAACCTGATCATTGTAGGTTAATCGGTACCAGTAATCGCTGCTGGGCAGTTCAACGCCATTCAATTTACCGTCCCATCCCACCACGTCCGGATTATTGAGCTGTTTGAGCAGTTTGCCATACCTATCAAAAATCTCAATTTTTGATCCCGGGAAGTTGTTCAATCCGTCCACGGTCCATCGATCATTGAACCCATCACCGTTGGGCGTGAAAAATAAATTAAAATCGATCCTGAAGAACGACTCTTCTGCGGTGTCGCAACCGAGCCTATTGCGCACATAAGCGGTTGCTTCTAGTAGATTTCCTACGTTAAACTCTGGACTGTCCTGAAAGTTAAGGTTGTCAATACTGTATTCGAACCGGTCGTTTTGGGTAAGCGTTTCTATAAACAGGACTTCACCATTCACCATTAAATTGGCTATAACTGGCACTTCAATTCCCATCACTTCAAAAATAGCGGTGGAAACGCAGCCCTGTGGCGTGGTTACCTCGCATTCATAAGTTCCCGGTTGGGAGATTTCTATACTTTGGGTTTGTGCGCCAGTGCTCCATTCATAGGTTGCGGGAGAAAAATCGACCGTGAGCGTTGTGGGAACTCCAGTGCATATCATCAATTCTTCTAGCTCAAATACTGGACTATTGGCGGCAATTACTTCAATTTCGGTACGGGTGGCACTTATACAGTTTCCAGCGGAGGTGCGCGCTTCTGCATAATATGAACCCGCTTGATCGGTTATAAATGAATTGGTGTTTGTGGCAAGTGGCGTTCCTCCGGTCGCAACCGCATACCAGTCCACCTCAACTCCCGTTGCTGCACTCACTATTAATTCTACCTCTTGTTCATCACAACTTACATAGGAAGTTTGAGCTGCAACAGGCGGATTGACCCGTGCGACCAGAAGCTCAAAGACATCTGAAAAATTAACGCATTGATCGTTGTTTAGATTAACCGCGTCCTCGGCAATTTTAAGCCGAAAATAAGTGGTTTGCGATAAGGCGTTAGTGGTGTATGAACTTGAAGTAGCACCGACTATATCCGTATAGTTTATACTGTCAGTACTGCGTTGCCATTGAAACTCTGGGGATTGATAAACATTAGTGGTCGTGCTTGCATTGAGTGTTATGGTTGCTGGAAGATCGCTCTCGCAAACCGTTTGGGAACTACTGCCACTACTATTGATATTTGTCGCATCGCCACAGGTACGGAACTGGATATCGTCTATCGCAAGGTCGTTGCCACAACCTCCCACTCCCTGATTAATCAGTTTGAGGATGCAACCGTTCTGAGCTGGTGCCGTTGTAAAGGTAAGTCCGTACTGAATCCATACTGGACTGCGTTCTCCAAAACGAGGAGCCATCGAGCCACTGGAAAGGATCATGGTATCTGTCAGATCCCAAATTTCAAATCGCACCTGGATCGGGATCTCACGACCCGCACAAACATTGGAATTGGGATTATAGGCATTGATAATCCATGCACTGAATTCATAAGGTGTATTCTCGCAAAGTCCATTGATGGGAGTTTGATAAAAAATTCCTGAAGAGGTGCTCGCATTAACTATTAACATTTTGCCGTTTTGATCTCCTGTATGATCTGGAGCGTTCCAGAAGGCACCCAGTTGTTGCATGTTGCTGGAAATGGTGTACTGGCCATCATCCGTTCCAGAATTCACAAATTGATAATTAGTTACACTTGGACTAAGTGGCGGTCCACTCGTAGTTCCCGCGCCAAAATCCTCATTGAAGATAGCATCGCCTGCCTGTCCCGAGCAAAATCCCAGTTGCGCTTTCGCGAAAGCGGAACAAAAAACAATTGATATAACTATAATAAGACGAGACGTGAACTGCATTTGAAAAATAAAATTAATCCACTAAAATAGGTACAATGCCCGTAGATACATATTAATGACCACCAACTAAAATAACTATTAACATATAATTTTACTTTTTACTTAAAAGCCTATTAAAAACTTCCCAATTAAAATCTAATTGCGATCTACTGGAGCGTTTAAGAATGTACTTTTATTCAAAAAACCACATGAACATAGTTTTCAATTACCAACACGTTGCGGGAAGCACGGAACTTGAAGAATTTACCAAGGAAAAACTAACTACTATTTTTGAAAGATACTCGTGGGTGACCAAAGCCGAAGTTTTCTATAGACTGGAAAATACATCGAGCCGTGAAAGCGGCATGATTGCAAATATTCTATTGAGCGCTCCTGGACCTCGCTTATTTGCGGAAGAGTCCCACAGCACTTTTAAGGAAAGTGTATCTAAAGTTGTCGACCAACTCAAGACCCAGTGTGAAAAGCGTAAAGCTACAATGATCGACCATGAATAAGAATGATCATATTTCACTAGCGACCAGCGCACGCCAGCTTATACTTATCTATAACTCCGACTCTAAGAATCATAGGGAGATATTTGCCTATGCAACCAGCGCAGATAAAAACATGCTGGCACTGGACATTTCAAAGACCAAAGTCGCCGGTACGGTATGGACCGAGGTTGCTGATCTCATGGGAGTGCGCACCAGGGACTTGATCAAAACTGATCACGCAAATTTTGTATCAAAACATGGAGAGGATCATGACATAGATTGTGATGGTGCTATTAAATTTTTACAAAATGATCCAGAAATGCTGGTCTTTCCCATAATTATTCAAGGAAACCGAGCCAAAGAAGTGGAACTTTACGGTCACGTTCAGGATTTTTATAATACTGACACCTCCGCCGTTGATATTCCATAACATTATTAATTGTAATATTGAAAACCGCTTTTATAGGTAGATCGGAAAAGGTCAAATCTTATTAAAAGTGGTTTTTTTTAACTATAAATCTTCTACGTCTTTATGATTGTCTGGATTTCCTTTATTGTACTAGTCTCTATTTTCCTTTTTCTCGACCTGTTTATATTCAATCGCAAGGCACACGTCATTGATACCAAGGAGGCTTCCAAATTCACAGCCCTTTGGGTGGGAATTGCCGTATGTTTTACAGCTGCCATATATTTTATTTATGACGGTGGATATATTGCAAATCCAGACGATCTAACAGCAACTAATGCTGCAATTAAATATATTACTGGATATCTTATTGAGCTTTCACTCAGCATTGATAACATTTTTGTTATAGCGGTGATATTTAAGTCATTTGCTATTCCTCAAAAATACCAACACAGAGTCCTTTTTTGGGGAATCGTGGGCGCGCTGGTATTTAGGGCTGTGATGATCTTGTTCGGTGTTGCGTTGATAAGCCAGGTAAGTTGGATGACTTACATTTTTGGCGCATTCTTGCTATATACGGCATTTAAGATGTTGACCAGCAAGGACGAAGAGTTTGATCCCAAAGAATCGGCAATTTATAAATGGAGTAGAAAGATGTTTCCTGTAACCGACCAGTTGCACGGTCAAAGCCTGTTTATAACCAAAATGGGAAAACGTATTGCAACTCCCCTATTTCTGGCACTTATCGTCATCGAGTTGACAGACGTTTTATTTGCTCTGGATTCCATTCCTGCCATACTAGCTATTACCTCAGATCCCTTCTTGGTATTTGCAAGTAATATTCTTGCAATTATGGGATTGCGTAGCATGTATTTTTTCCTGTCTAACCTGCTGGATAAATTTCAATATATCCATTACAGCCTAGTAGCGATACTTAGTTTTGTGGGAATCAAAATGATCCTGGTGCACCATGTCCATTTTCCAGAGTGGCTGTCACTAGCTGTCATTTTCATTGCTCTGCTCGTAGGGGCATTATTCTCTGCCATGAAAAAAACGAAGCCAGAGGATATTGAAGACCAGAAGAAGGCTCTCAATACAGAAAAGAAACCCTAGATTATCAGTTGAATTAGGCAGATTGTAGTAGGGAATTTTCATTTAATGTAACTGCCATCTCATTCTTGAGGTTTTTGAATAAAACTTTGACCGCAGTTTTAAATGTTGAGCCAGCACCTATTACAATGTAAACTTTATTATTAATCTCAGCTCGCAATTCGGCAATCTCCTTAAGCCGATCCTTGTTATCAAAAATTCTATAAAAGTCCACGTTTATAGTCTGTTTATCTTTAAGATCGATAATTAGATTATTTAGACCTTCCATCGTGAACTGCTCTAACTCGTTATTTTGAGTAATGTGCTTGTAAGTAAAATTGATCATGGGCTTTGTTTCTAATATTTACGGAAAAAAGTTACAGCCAGTTTTTAAAATGGTGTTAAACACTACAACTAAAGTCTACCAGACTCTATTTTTTGATCATTTCATAGGTACAAGTTTGATGATCTCCATTAAAAGGTTAGTCTATAACATCATTGAACAATTATCTCAAACGATTGTTTACATCGCTGGGATAAACTAGTCCATAAAAAAAGCCCAATTCTTCAATTTGAGAATTGGGCTGCATTTGAGTCCGTTAAGGGTTCAGTTAACTTAGATCTGCACGCTCAACATAGTCTCCGTTGAAGGTGAACTCTTCCTGCTTTTTACGCGACCGCTCTCCCCTTTCTGCATCTTGGAGGTCTTTGGGGACATCATTGATATCTCCACCATAATGTCCCAAGGCAATAGCAGTAGCCACATGGTAGGTATCTGGAAACTTAAATTCTTTTTTTGCTTCTTCATATTTGACACCTGCCATTTGGTGCATGGCTATTCCCATACTTTGAGCTTGTGTACACATATTCCCAACAAATAGACCCAGGTCATGTGGTGCGTGATAATTATCGTCACCCTTGGGAGTTTTTGTGTTCACGACGCCCAACATAAGTACGGGAGCGTTTTTTGCCCAACCTTGATTAAACTCTACCAACACATTATAAATACGATCATACGTCTCACTGCCCTTTACTCCCCACACGATATTCCATGGCTGAATATTGTTAGAACTGGGTGCCCATCGTCCAGCCTCAAACAGTACTTTCAAATCCTGCGGTTGTATGGGAGTGTCGGCAAAGGTTCTGGGACTCCACCTGTTTTTGACCAAATCATGGATTTCATAATCCGTCGGAGTGTTTTTTAAAAGATCGGTTTTACCTGCGTTCATAGTATTATATTTAAATTGAAATTAATTGATTAAGAATTTGTTGGCGTTGTTCCTCGGTAAGGTCAAATTGTGGTTTGCCCTGCAAGGGTAGTATATGGTTAAAATCAACTGAGATGGATCTCCAGCTCTCCCGCAATGCCAGGTTGCCCTGTTGATTATCGATATAAGGTCTTATAAAATTATTGTCATCTGCGCTATAATCACTGCCCAGGGCACTATCACCGGTAAACAGAGTCCCATTCAATCCACAATGAACCATGACAGATCCTCCCGTAAATCCAGGAGTGTGAAAAACACTGAGATCAAAATGGGTGTAAATGTCATGATATCCGGTAATGTCAACTGCCTGGCTCTGTTTACTATCCAGAGGGTGCACATATATTTGGGTATCATTTTCTGCAGCAATTTCAGAAAGATCTGTATAGGCTTGATCAATAAGGTTTCCATTTGTCAAGAGAATGGCCTTGATGTTGTAACCGCTTTCGCGAAAGCGTGCCAGTTCCGATTTATGTTCCTGTGCAATGGTATCGATCAATACTAAATCCTTACCATTAATATGTCTTATCGCGTATCCATTTCCCATAGAATTGGTGCTTCTGGGAAATTTTAATAAGAATGTATCGGTTAAGATCTTGACGGAGTCTCCATAAACTGCGGTTCTAAGTAGATCGAGCCTTGAGAAAATATCTAGTTTTTGGTCTTGATCAATCATATTTTTTTATAAAAATAATACAAGATAACCCCAATGATTTTAGCTTTAAGATACTTTAACCTGCCACTTGGCAAGCTTTTAACGAGAAGCAGGAAACACTACTCATTCCCGAGATAGGAAACTTGGATCAAAAGCAAATTTTTATAAACAAGAAATAATGAATAGGAACTGTCTTGCTTCAATTATCCTCACATTTGATAGTTCGATAAATTATGCCCGCTGCTATTACAACATCATGCGGAGTTTCTGCTAGCGTTTATATTTCCATACAATGATCTTGTAACCATTTTATCATAAAGTTCCTGCATCTCCCTATTGGGATTATTTTCCAGTTCCTGTAGTTTTCTTAGTCCAAATTGCTGGATGGTGAGCAGGGGCAAAACAATCTGCTCCCGAGCCTCGATACTGGCCTTGCCCACAGGTTCGTTCTGCATCAATTCGCTCATGCCCGATAGCTCCAACATAAGCTTTTTTGAACGTTCATACTCTTCAAATATCATGTTCCAAAACTCCCCATACTCCTGATCATCCTTCATGTATTTAGTTAAACTAAAAAATGACTTCGTAAGACTCATCATGCTGTTATCAAGCAAGGTGCGAAAAAATTTATTGTTACTATAAAGATTCTCTATACTTGTCCATTTCCCCTCATTCTTCAATTTTTCCAAAGCTGTTCCCACTCCATAAAAGCCTGGTACATTCTGTTTCAATTGACTCCAGGAACCTACAAATGGAATGGCTCTCAAATCCTTAAATTCCAGTTTGCTGCTGTTGCCTCTTTTGCTGGGGCGCGATCCTATATTGGTCATGGCATAGAATCGGAGCGTGCTCATGTGCTCAAGATATGGCAGGAATTTGGGATGCTGTTTGAATGATTTATAGGCCTCATAACTGTGGGTGGCGAGTTCATTCATGGTAGCAAAATCCTCGTCACTAAAATCATTTTTTTCACTGGAGTAAATCGCATTGTCCACACCACTGCTCAATAATTGTTCTAGATTATACCTACAGCTTTCCAAAGTCCCAAATTTTGAACTTATTGTCTGTCCCTGTATGGTCAATTGGATCTCATTTGCCTCAATTTTTGACCCCATGGATGCGTAGAACTGGTGCGTCTGGCCGCCGCCTCTCGCTGGTGGTCCTCCCCTACCGTCGAAGAAAACAACTTCTATATTATAATTTCTACAGACGGCGGTCAACGCTTCCTTTGCTTTATAGATCGCCCAGTTTGCCATAAGATAGCCGCCATCCTTTGTGCCATCACTGAAGCCTAGCATGATGTGCTGGGTGCGACCCCTGCGTTCCAGATGATTCTCATAAGTGGTATGCTCAAAGAGTGACCTCATTATCTGGGGTGCGTTTTCAAGATCTGGAACAGTCTCAAATAGCGGTACAATATCTATGGATGGCTGCTCCTGTCCCGATAATCTAAACATGGTAAAGACTTCCATGATATGTGACAGCTTCTGGGTATTTGATATAATGTAGCGGTGACAGCCACGCTCTCCGTTGTTTTCTTGTATTTGCGGTATCAGGTTAATACTACCAAGAGTGCGCAGCACGTTCTCATCCGTAAAATTGTTGATGTCCACCTCTTGCTCCATGCCGTCAAGCATTTGTAATTTCTCGGTTTCAGAAAGCTGGTAGTAGTTATCGTGATCGATATTGGGGTTTTTTCCTGTTTTTGCTAGGTGCAATAAAATCTGTTCAAAGGTGAGATCGTGAATGCTGCTGTCCTGACGTATGTCCAGAATCGCAAAATGTAGCCCAAAAACATCCATTTTATGGATAAGGCCTTCCAATAATTCTATGAACAGTGAATTGTGCCTCTCGGAGACAATCTTCTGGATTGCTTTAAGTTCAACCTTAATATCGGCGATCGTAAAATCCAGTTTGCCCGATGCAAGACTTGCGGTATATAATTTGTTTTGAAGATCTAACAGTCGCTGGTGAACGCCCTTAAAGGTGATCCTACGTGTGATCACTCTCATATCGCGGTAATAGTTTCTCAAAACGGTACTTCTTAGCCGTTTTGCGACGTTAAGGGTGATCTCGTTGGTTACAAATGGATTTCCATCGCGATCTCCACCCGGCCAGAAGCCAATTTCCACGATGGGATTTTCAAATCCTTCTCCAGTTTCCAGGTGCGACTTAATGTAGCTATAAATATTGCCCATTACTGGGTAGAAAATATGTTCCAAATACCAGATGAGACTGACCGCCTCATCGTAGGGAGTGGGTTTGGTTTGTTTAAAGAAAGGGGTTTTGCCCAGTTGGGAAAGCAGTAGTTTAATTTCAAGAATATCGTTATTTCTTACCGCGGTGCCCAGGTCGTTGATGATCCCCAAGACCGCATCCGGATAGAATTGTGTGGGATGTGCCGTTAATACTGGTCTTACCTTGAACTTTTCAAGATAGGCAACCAGTTCTCTACTTTTATGTTGTGCCTCAGCTTCCTCCTTGATGTTCTTTAATGATCCACGGCCGTCTAGGTGGTTTACTTTCGCGAAAGCGGCATCTTCAATAGCATCAAAAAGTACCACCTGGCGCTCGATATATTGAATAAACCTGAACAACATACTCAACCGATCCTCCTCCGTATCGTCCGTCATATATTTTTCAAAGAAATAGGTAACGATCTCATCAGGACTCTTGCCACGGTCGTATCCTTCCTTGCAAATGCGATGAAACAAGGGCAGCAATCCCCCAGTATTGGAAATTTTATCAAATGGCAAAGTCATAAATATACCGTTATAAATCTGGTATTTGGACTCTACTTCCTGTTTGAATATCTCGAGTTTGGTTAAGGTGGGCATGGTGGTCTGATTAGGTGAATAATAGGATAATTAGGCTACTTGGGTCTTTTTTTCTATGATATTGATCGCATCGGCAACGGTCTGCATCTGCTCCATATCTTTCTCGTCCAGAGTAATGTCAAAAGCGTCTTCCACGTCCAGGGCAACATCCACGAGGTGTGCACTGTTAATGTTGAGGTCATTCATTAAATGGCTATCTTCCTTTATAGCTGCGGGAGAAACATCTTGCGGCAGGTACACTTTTATAATTTCAAATAGTTTTTCTCTAATCATAGCGGTTTGTTTAATCGATTTATACGTCTAGAATTATGGCTTCAATCTTTATAGCTGGTCTGGTACAATTTTATGAACCCACGGCAAGATTTTAAACGGTTTCTAAAAGTCGTTTAAATATAGGGAAGTTAGCATTCTTCCATTGTTTCTAACATAACTTTAAGTGAAGATCGCAGGGAACTTGCCTATTTTCCATTATTAATCAATATTTATGGAATCGATCAAAATTGCCCTTGACTGGACGTTCAATACCAATCATTTAGGATTTTTAATAGCAGAGGAACTGGATTTTTACAAACAGGCAGGCCTGGAAGTTGAACTTATAACACCAGATCAGGATGATTATAAGCTTACTCCCGCTAAAAAAGTTGAGCAGGGAACGGCAGATTTTGCACTTTGTCCACTAGAGAGCGTTATTTCTTACCGCACAAAAAGCAATAAGTTCCCGATGATCGCGGTCGCGGCACTTTTTAAGACAGATCTTAGTGCCATAGCCTGTAAAAAGGAAATTGCAGATCGCCCGGCAGACCTCGATGGCACATCCTACGCTTCCTATAATGCACGGTATGAGGACTCCATAGTGCGGCAAATGCTCAGAAATGACGGTGGCGCAGGTGATTTGAAAATTATTTATCCAGATAAGTTGGGGATCTGGGACACGATAGAAAACGGGTCTGTAGATAGTACGTGGATCTTTATAAATTGGGAAGCGCTCGAGGCGAAAGAAAAAAACCTTGATCTCAACCTCTTCCAGATGAAGGATTACAACATTCCCTACTCCTATTCTCCAGTAATCGCCGCCAATGAAATGCAACTGGAACAAAACCGAAATAAATACTCAAAATTTCTAAAAGCCACGCGAGAAGGTTGGGAGTTTGCACAGAACAATAGTACCAAAGCCGCTGAGATTCTGAAAAAATACGCACCAGGGAACACGCAACTGGATTTTGGCAAGAGTGTTCACCTCACTAATGAAGCGGTAGGTGACATTAAGGATTGGGGAGTTATGGAACTTTTAAATATAGAGACATTCTTAAAATGGCTTCAGGACCAGCAACTGGAAAACGATCCTATTAAAGCAACCGATCTTTTTACAAATAATTTATTATAATGGAAATCAACGAATTATATAAATCCCAAAAAGAATATTTTGCCAGCGGAGCAACCAAAAACGTGGCGTATAGAATAAGCTGTCTCAAGAAGTTCAAGGAGGTTCTCAAAAATAGAGAGCAGGAAGTCTATGCCGTTCTTAAGGAAGATTTGGGCAAATCCAACTTTGAAGCTTTCTTGACCGAATATAATGTCATCATCGGTGAGCTGGATAAGTATATTAAAAACGCCAAGAAATGGTCACAGCCCCAATCAGTTCTTCCCAGTATTCTCAATTTCCCCTCCACGGCCAAAATCTATAAAGAACCCTATGGCAACGCGCTTATCATATCGCCGTGGAACTATCCATTCCAGCTGGCTCTGGCACCACTCATCGGTGCAGTCGCAGCGGGAAATACCGTGGTTTTAAAACCTAGCGAATTCTCAAAAAACACGGCAGCCCTGCTCGATTCCATCATAGCTGAGGCATTTGAGCCCAAACACGTCGCGGTAGTAACTGGAGATGCTGAGATCTCTAAAAAACTTACTGCCCTCAAATGGGACTACCTATTTTTTACAGGCAGCCCGCAAGTGGGGAAACTTGTCTATAAAGCAGCGGCAGAGCACCTGACTCCCGTGACGCTGGAACTGGGCGGTAAAAATCCATGTGTGGTGGATGAGACTGCTCATATAAAGGTCGCTGCAAAACGCATCGTCTGGGCAAAATTCCTCAACGCCGGCCAGACCTGCATCGCTCCCGATTACATTCTAGTCCACGAGAGCAAAAAAACACAATTAATTGAGGAGCTCACCGCCCAGATAGAGAACTTCTTGGGCCGGGACCAGAAGTCCAGTCCGGACTATCCGCGTATTATTAGAAAAGAACATCTGGAGGACTTGATTGAGATGTTGGAAAATGAAACGATCCTCTACGGTGGCGGTCACGATATGGAAAATCTATACCTCGCTCCCTACCTTGCTGGACGAGCCCGCGCGCGAGTCCAAGGTAATGAAAGATGAGATATTTGGGCCTATTTTACCCATTATCACCTATAATGACCGTTCCGATATTGAGAAATGGATCAATAGTTATGAGAAACCTTTGGGCGGTTATTGCTTTACCGAGGACAAAAAATTTGCGCACTGGTTCATCGGCAGTTTTTCCTACGGCGGTGGCGTGATCAACGATAGTATCGTACAGTTCGTGAACGAGCGGCTTCCCTTTGGTGGTGTGGGAAACAGTGGTATAGGATCCTATCACGGCAGGAAGACCTTTGACGTGTTTTCCCATCATAAAAGCATGGTGCATCGCAGGACTTGGCTGGATCTTACCATAAAATACCCTCCTTATGAAGGTAAGTTAAAACGTATTAAAAAGTTGTTGAAGTTTGTGTAGGCGCTTTAATTTTTAAATTTTGGGCATGGTAGGAGTCAGTTACAATTTGAAAAACTGTGAATGAATTGTCCGTTCCAGCCTTATGAGAAAACCCGTTTTATCTTAAAACTTCATAATTTGAGGTTAAGCTGTTGTTAGCACGCTTTCGCGAAAGCGGAATCACGTCTATCTTTATACAAAAACAAAAATGATCAAGGAAGGAACAAAAGTCAAGTGGAAGTGGGGAAATGGAACTGCTGAGGGAAAGGTAAAATCCACATTTACCAAGAAAGTGACCCGCACGATTGAGGGCAATGAAGTGACGCGTGATGGAGAGGAAGGAAACAAGGCCCTGTACATCGAGCAGGAAGATGGAGGAAACGTACTGAAGCTAGAAAGTGAGGTAGAACGTGCCGATTGATAAAGTTTTGAACTATTTTTATAACCAGATTATTTTAACCAACCCGTAATGGAATATTACCCGACCACCGCCGCGATCCAGTTTTCTACAGATTGCGCACTTCAATACCTTGCCGTGGCCGTGATAGGAATTGCCATTGTGGGATTTTTATTCAATTATTTTAACAAAGAATCAGATCCAGCGTCGGATAATACCCGGGTTGCCGTGAAGATAGATCGCAGGGGAAATTACAGGTATGAATCCGTACCTGATGAGGGAAATAATGCGATGGCAATGTGGTTAAAGATCCTATTTGTTGTTATTGCGCTTGCCCTACTTTTTGTGCCCATCAATGCTATTTTAAACAGATCCTAATGGCCGAATTGATCAAAATTTATCCCGAGAACCCAGATTTCCGACTATTGCGCAAAATCGCCAAGGATATGCGCGATGGAGCTTTGGTTATCTATCCCACGGACACGGTCTATGGCCTGGGTTGTGATATTACCAATAAACCTGCACTGGAAAAAGTTGCCCAGATCAAGGGCGTGAAACTGGAAAAGGCAAATTTTTCCTTTATATGTAGTGATCTAAGTAATTTAAGTGATTATGTGAGCCAGATAGATTCACGCACCTTCAAAATTTTGAAGCGTAATCTTCCAGGGCCCTACACCTTCATTTTACCCGGCAATAACAACTTACCAACCGTCTTCAAGAAAAAAAAGACCGTCGGGATACGCGTTCCCGATAATTCCATCGCGGTGGGTCTGGTAACCGCACTGGGAAACCCTATCATTTCTACGTCCATCAAGGATGAGGATGAAGTTGTGGAATACACCACAGATCCTAGCCTCATCCACGAGAAATGGGATAAACTAGTTGATTATGTAATCGATGGCGGCTATGGTGGGAATATAGGATCAACCATAATCGATTTAACCACGGACGCTCCCCAGCTTATACGACAAGGTCTGGGCAGTGTGGAATTGTAGATGTTGTTCTAAGCTCTTACTTTAAGTAGTCCCTAAAATTATTTTGGCTTGTTTATCGCATAAATCTCTGCGGTACAATTATTTATCCAATGTTTGGGGATCTTGACATAGTTTTGCGGGTCATTTTATTTTAAAACCTATAATGACCACCGATTCTTAATTTAAATCATCATTTGACCTTTTGGCAATTACATTTATGTTGTAATTCCATGAACATCTTTCTGCCGCCTATCATCGTAGCGCATTTGGGCAATTACCAGCAATAAATATCGAGCCGAAATCATGTAGATCCAGCAATGGCAGTTTTTGATATTTTGTAAAATCTATAATCTTACCAGACAACTATTTTTCTTAGGTTGCGTCTATATCATTAGAGATTGGATATATTTAATCCCTGAAACCCAACATTTGCTAACCCACCTTTTCATGAAGCAATTTTTCTTTTTAGTTTTTGTTATTTGTTCCGCTTTCGCGAAAGCGCAATTATCAGGAAACATCACAGACCAAGACAAAGCTCCCGTCGCATTTGCCTCCATCTACATCAAGGGAACCTACACGGGAACGACCACCAACCAAACAGGAGACTACAGTCTAAAACTGCCCAAAAAGGGAAACTATGAAATTGTTTTCCAGTCCCTGGGCTACAAACCGGTAACCAAATCCATAGATTACAAGGGTGCGGACTTAATCGTGGACGTAATGCTCCAGGAAGAAATTGCCACGCTCGACGAGGTCGTGGTCAACAGTGGTGAGAATCCCGCAGATCGCGTGATCAGGGAAGCGATAAAAAACAGGGAGGCAAACCGCAAAAAAACCTCCAGCTACACGGCAGATTTCTACTCTCGCGGATTGTGGCGCATGGAGGATGTTCCCGAAAAATTCCTAGGTCAGGAAATAGGCGACCTGGAAGGATCGCTGGACACGCTTACCCGCAGCGGTATTATCTATCTTTCAGAAACTGTCTCCACGATTGCCTATGAAGCGCCAGATAATTTTAAGGAACGCATCATCGCCAGCAAGATAAGTGGTGACGATAACGGCTTCAGTGCCAACAGCGCCGAGGAGGCCGATTTTAATTTTTACAACAATAACATAGACCTTAATAATAGGATCATCTCTCCTATCGCCGACTATGCCTTCTCCTATTATAGATACAAATTGCTGGGTGCTTTCTATGACGAGAACAATTTTCTGATCAATAAGATCGAGGTAATCTCCAAAAGACCCAAGGACAATACTTTTAACGGTATCATCTACATTGTGGAGGATCAATGGAGCATTTTTGGGCTGGAACTCACCACACTGGGAGAAAACATCAACGTGCCAGCTATTGAGAAACTTACCTTCAACCAAGACTTTACCTACGAGCCGAGCGGTAAGGAATGGGTGAAGAGATCGCAGAATATAGAATTTAAATTTTCCTTCATGATGTTCAAGGGCAATGGACGTTTTATTGCCAATTACACCAATTATGACTTCAACCCACAGTTTGACAAAAAGTATTTTGGACCGGAAGTGCTGAGTTTTGACGAGCAGGCCAACAAAAAGGACAGTCTTTTCTGGAATGAGCGCAGACCCATACCGCTTACCCTGGAAGAGCAAAAGGATTATGTGAAAAAAGACAGTATCTCCACGGTGCGCAACGATCCCAAATATAAGGACAGCGTGGATCGCGTTACCAATAAGTTTAAGCCCTTTGACCTATTAAATGGCTATTCCTACCGCAATAGTAACAAGCAATCCCGTTTTTCCTATAAAGGTGTGCTTACTCCAGAGGCTTTCAAAGGTTTCAACACGGTACAGGGCTTTGTTGTGGGAACTGGATTCAGTTATTCAAAAGGAATGGACGAGAACTATAACAAATCCCTTGTACTTTGATAGTAACGTCAACTACGGTTTTTCTGACGATCGATTGAGGTACGACGCGGGAGTTTCTTATAGATTTAATCGAAAAAACAACCGCAGCATAGGATTGAGCGGTGGTACACAGGTAAGACAGATCAATAACAGCAATCCCATAAGTACTTTAGAAAACACCATTTCCACCCTATTGTTTGAGCGCAACTTTGCCAAATTCTATGAGGCAGACTTTATAAGAGCCGCCTATAGTGAGGAGTTGTTCAACGGTATCTATCTGGGCGCTGCGCTGACCTACGAGCAACGCCAGCCTTTACAGAACACCACAGACCAGACCTGGATTACCTACGATGACCTGGAATATACGAGCAACAATCCGGTACCGCTGGATCTGGGGAGATCTGCATTTATTACCGAGCACGAATTGCTCAAAGCAGGATTGAGCCTGACGATAAGACCTGGACAAAAATATCAAAGCTATCCCGATAGAAAATATAGAATAAACAACGAGAAATACCCAACCATTTCACTGCGCTATGAAGGAGCATTTGCTGCAAGTGAAAGTGGCAACAACTACAATCAGGTGAGCGCAAGCCTTTACCAAAATTTTGATATGGGCAATGTGGGGCGCAGCAGTTACTATATCAATGGCGGGACATTCTTTGACGCAGAGGGAATTTCATTTGTGGATTACCAACATTTTAATGGCAACCGATTGCGATTAAAGGCCGAGGCGCTCAATCCCTATGGATTTGGACTGTTGCATTATTACGATTACAGCACCAACAATAGTTATGCGCAGCTTCACCTCCAGCATAACTTTAAAGGATTTATACTAGGTAAGGTGCCAGGTTTGAACAGGTTGAACTATGACATGATCATAAGTGGTAAAGCTTTGCTGACGGAGCGATCTCCCTATTTTGAGGCGAGTGTGGGAATTGATAACATAGGTTTTGGGAAAATAAGGCCTTTCAGACTGGATTATGTGCGCAGCATTACCAGTGGTAGAAACTATGGAGCATTTATCCTGGGTGTCAATATTGATCTTTAGAAAGGACATGGGTGATTTATGAAGATTTGCAACATTTCACAAAACTCACTCAATCACATTTTTATTCAGATCTGGCTTCTTAAAGCTTTCGCGAAAACAAGAGCTGAAAGATGGACACTGGAAGTTTCTTGGCAAGAATCAGGAAAATTATTAGATCTCAATATTCTTTCCTATCAACTACCTTTGTGATAACGAACCGAAAAATACATAGGCTCGGAATTATTATCAATCAATATCACAATTAGCACCATGGAACAGACCGAATTCTTAAAAAAGAACGTTTTTACAAATCTAAAAAACCATTGCAAAGCAACGGAAGATACAGAAGATCAAGAGTACCGTTTCTCTGAGTCAGATTTTGAGACCGTACTTGAAAAAGCAGCCTATTATGGCATCGGCATCTATAAAATTGAAGCTTGGGAAAAAGATAGTTCCAAGGCAGTTGTAAGTCATGATGATTTCAAGAAAAAAGCTACCGATCCCAAATGGTACCAAAAAGCCTTTGCCGCCTTGAAGTCAGAACATCCAGGGCTTACCTACTCAGCCAGCTACAAGGTATCTGGGAAATTGCTGGCGCGATAAAAACCTGATGCTCTTGGACTCAGTGTATATAAAAAATCCCCATACTTTAAAAAGTATGGGGATTTTTTGATCCGAGTATTTTATCACTTATTGTCCCTGTCCCAGCGAGTAGCCCTGTACACCGTCAAAATTGTATAGGTTTTCCGTCTTAACGACATCCACGCCCTCATCATCCAGTCGTTGTAACAAATTAATCACAAGCTGTTTAGTAATAACGGCATCCTTGTCATTTGATGTAAACCTGCACCTCCAGTGGTCGGTACAGAAAGTCTCGTCAAAACCGTCCGGCCACACTTTGACCCCACGGTTGGTGATCATCTGCAAGGTAAGTACGGCGTTTGCCTGTTGTAGATGGGTTCCTACTTCATTGGGCGACTGCTTGCTGGAGTCCACAAAAATATCCACGCCTACCAGTGTTTTTACAGCCGGCTCTCTTCTCACGTAAGGTTTTATAGTAATCTGTGCGTTTGAGTCGTACTCTGCTGCCGCCAGTTTTTGTGGCACCTTGCCCAGTCGCTCGATGACTGCCTCTGCAAACTGGGACGTGTTTACCAGTTTTGAACTTTGTCCCTCCTTATAGATATCTGCCGTATGGATGCCTTCTTCAATGGTGCAGCTCCAGGCGTTCTTTATTTTCATGGCCGCCTGCTGTTCTCCTATATGGTTGAGCATCATGATGGCAGCTCGCAGGAGTCCGGATGGATTTGCGATATTCTTACCTGCTATGAGCGGTGCCGACCCGTGAATGGCCTCAAACATGGCGCATTCCTGACCTATGTTGGACGATCCTGCCAGACCTACAGAGCCGGAGATTTCGGCAGTGATATCCGAGACTACATCCCCATATAGGTTGGGAAGTACCACCACGTCAAATTTCTCCGGCTCATTGGCCAATTTTGCAGTCCCTATGTCCACGATCCAGTTGTCGGACTCGATCTCGGGATACTCTGCGGCTATTTCCTTGAATACCTTATGGAAGAGACCATCGGTGAGCTTCATGATATTGTCCTTGGTAAAACAGCTCACCTTCTTGCGTTTGTAGAGTTTTGCATATTCAAAAGCATACCTCACGATCTTTTCACAGCCGGGCCTGGTTATAAGTTTAAGGCACTGATAGACCTCGTCCGTCTGGCGGTGCTCGATACCTGCATAGAGGTCTTCTTCATTTTCCCTGATGATCACCACATCCATCTGGGGATGTTTTGTGGCCACGTAGGGTGCAAAGCTCCTGCAGGGTCTGACATTTGCAAAAAGTCCCAGCGATTTGCGCAGGGTTACATTGAGGCTTTTATAGCCACCACCCTGTGGAGTGGTGATGGGAGCTTTGAGAAAAATCTTGTTTTCCCTTATTTTTTCCCATGCCTGTGGAGATATTCCCGTGGTATTGCCAGAGAGATAGACCTTCTCGCCTATCTCGATCTCATCCCATTCTACGGGAACCTGAGCGGCTGTTAGAATCTTTAAGGTAGCATCCATAATCTCTGGACCTATTCCATCTCCTTTTGCAATCGTGATCTTTCTCATGTGTTGTTGTTTTGAGCTGCAAAGTAACGGCAGCTTATCCATTAATTTTTATTTATAAAAATAATGAAACGCATAAACTTTATTTATGCAAATGATATCGTTAGTACTATCCCAACCTACTTTTCCAAGTCAAGAGCAATAATTTCAAAAGTCAGGTTCAGTCGCTATTAGATTTAAAACGAGATCACGGACCTGCTGCAGCCTTTGCCGTTGACTCTTGGTCGGCAATAGGATTTCAACCGTCTGGGATCTCATTGCGGGCTTTAGCAGTATTTTTGGTCGCTTGAGGATTCTAAAGTTGTGATGGAGATGGTGTTTTGTTTCGCTTTCGCGAAAGCGGACTCATTAAACGCAGATCTAGAAACCCACTGATCCATGGATTGAAAAACATTTACATTCCATTTTTATGGGAAAATTGCACCTGTAAATTATCAAAACGACTTGTTACCAGCCTTTTTTTCAGGCAATTCCATACCAACACTCCCAATACTTGCTGAATCACGGAACATCTTTTTTAGAGCTCAGAATCCTTTTTACATCTATAAATAGGTAGCGTATTTTCACTGCTGATACCGCCAAAAGCGTGCTTAAAATCAGGGGTAATACATATTATCTGATAGATCCCGATGTTTGTGAGAATAAGAACCACGATTTCACAGAGCAGCGTTAGGATGGAGCTGCAAAAGTGAGGGAATTACCACAAATGAGATCGTTTTTAAACTTCTGCACTCCGATACTCTCAATACCACCCGTTGCTGTTTTAAGTAGATCATTACAGTTAAAACGATCGTAACCTATGGAGCATCAAGGCGTTGAGATAAAATTTGACAGGATTTATTTAAAGTCAATAATTTTTTAGATTGGGTTGATTGAGAAACAAACCTGATATGAAATTGGAGCATTCAATCATGTTTCATCTACCGTGGCATTCTTTTCAAGGTTAGCTTTAGGATGCATGTCTATTTCATTGATGCATACCATGCAGCGACCGCCCTATTACATTTCCTTCAAATTGCCGCTACCTAAAATTAGGTCAGAAAACAAAAAAAGCACCGTTGGTAAACGGTGCTTTTGCAGTAGTACTGGGAAGGATTTATGCCTTGCCGCCCAGCATGAGGACTTCGTTACAGACGACTTCTGTAATATAGCGTTTGTTGCCTTCCTTATCGTCCCAGGCTCTGGTGACGAGCTTGCCCTCTACTCCTATCTTGTTGCCCTTCTTAACGTAGTCGGCGATGATGGTTGCGGTATTGTTGAAGGCCACGATGCGGTGCCATTGGGTATCGTTTACGGTCTCGCCCTGTTTGTTTTTATAGCGGTCCTGGGTTGCGATGGAGAATTTGGCCATCTTCTTACCGTCTGCAAGGTTGATGATTTCTGGATCCTGTCCCAGGTTGCCGATTAACTGTACTTTGTTGCTTAAGTTGCTCATAATAAATTAGTTTGTATGGGTTAAAAAATAAATAGTTAGTGCCATCGGTTTGTTTTGGTTTTGATGACGGTGCAAAGATGTGGTGGTATCAAAGCTGCATCCGTACATTAACCGTTTACTTACGTTTATTTGCGTTTGTAAACATCTAGTTGAATTGGATAATCTCCTATGAAACCTATACATATCCAAAGACTTAAGTTGGATATTGATTATATTGCTGGAGATATAATGAGTTGGCAGTAATTTGAGAAAAACCTCTGAACAAATGAAGAATATTGAGGAAAAAATATCGGAATTAAGAAATTTAGATAAGCGTTTTTCTGTTTTTGGTTCTAAAGACCATAAATATAAATTCAATTCTAAAATTTCTGGAAAAAAAGTAGTTGAATTTGAAAATAAACACGGAATTACTTTACCAAATTCTTATCGTGAATTTATATTAAAATTTGGTAATGGAGGTTGTGGGCCAGATTACGGTTTACTAAAAATTGAGACAGGTATTTTAGATATTTCACACTATCCAGAAGATACAGATATAATAAAATTATCACACGAATTTAGGTTTGATACTTTTTGGAATCTAGAAGACTTTCCAGATGACGATTATCAACTATGGGAAAAGGAATACGAAGATTCAAAATGGAGTGACGGAATGTTGAGAATTTGTCATCAAGGTTGTGGAGTATTTTTGAACCTAGTAATTACTGGTAAAGAAAGAGGAAATATTTGGGTTGATGATAGAGCAAATGATGGTGGAATTTATCCTGTGAATCACCATAAAGGAAAATCTAAAACTGATTTTACAGAATGGTATCTGAATTGGCTGAATGAATCTATAGAAAAAACTACTGGCAACAACGTATATATCTCATAGCTAGCTAGTTGCTTAATCGAAGTTAAGGCATATTTGGAAAGTCGCCAAATTTTTAAATTTGGCTTATTGAAAAGAAAAGGTAATAAGAAAATTAAAAAATTCAGCTCGTGCTTCAACCGAACATAATTTCATCATTTGCACGCTACGAGCCATATACAAGACCATTGTGCATAATGCGGAAATCGTGCAAACCATCAAACTTATAGCTGAAATGCCACCGCACAAACAGCACATTTATTTTTTCCCAAAGCTTCATCCAAACTTAAAAAAATAAAAGAGCTGTTTTCTTCCAACGCTTGGAAATCCAAAACTAATTTATATATTTGTCAAATGATGACAAGTCTAAAAAATCAAGTCAAATGACAGAAAGTTTTGGAAAATATATTCGAAAACTCAGAAATGAGAATGAAATGACACTAACTCAACTTGGTGCAAAATTAGGATTGGACTCAGCCAATCTGAGTAAAATTGAAAATGGAAAGAGAGAATTTGATGAAAAGCGCCTTATCAAACTTGCCGATGTTTTTAATCTCGACTTAGAAATTCTAAAAACAGAATTTTTTAGTGATTTATTTGCTAAGAAATTATACGATAGTAATTGCTCAACTCAAGCATTATCAGTTGCAGAGGAAAAAGTAAATTATCTCAAACAGAACAACGTGAAACAAGGTAAACTAAAATTTAATAAAGAAAATGATTGAATTTTATAGAAAACACTTTGAGACTAATTATAAAGCTAAAGTTAAACAGCTAATCACAGATATTAGTAGATTACTTGAGTTTGAAAAAATTTCAGAAATACAAACTACTCAATATTCTCTTGATGAATATTTTAAACATAATTTATCAGATTCAACTTGGAAAAAAGTAAAT
Organism: uncultured Flavobacteriaceae bacterium; assembly: GCA_963836885.1. Taxonomy (GTDB): domain Bacteria; phylum Bacteroidota; class Bacteroidia; order Flavobacteriales; family Flavobacteriaceae; genus Nonlabens. The sequence goes on from CAWILF010000026.1 coordinate 80,420, forward strand.
ATCCTTTACGATACTCTTAATAAAAGCAAAACTAAACTCTCACCTACTTTATCAAAATTCATAAACAAAACTGAAAGTTTTGATAATAGTAAATTAACTTTTATTGACACTTTTGCAGGTTGTGGTGGTTTGAGTTTAGGGCTTATGAATAATGGGTTTAAACCAATTTTGATTAATGAAATTGAACCTAAATTTTTAGAAACATATTATTTCAACCACAATATAAAATTAGAAAATTATCATTGTGGCGATATTAAAGAAATTGCTGAGAAGAAAGATTTCAGAGAAGTAGATTTAGTTGTCGGTGGACCACCTTGTCAAGGTTTCTCAATGGCAAACAGGCAACGAATTTTGGACGACCCAAGAAATAAACTCTACAGCTATTACTTACAACTTTTGGCAAGTACGAGACCTAAGTTTTTCATAATGGAAAATGTCAAAGGAATGATGAATAAGTCCAACGAGATTTTAGATAACTTTAAAGAAACACTTGGAAATGATTACACTATAGAAATCACACTTTTAAATGCCAAAAATTTTGGAATTCCTCAAAATAGAGAAAGAGTTTTTGTAATAGGTAGTAGAGTTAAAAATGCGCCAGCACTAGGAATAGTTAGCGACTTGCTAAAAACTCAAGATAATTTTAAGAAGAAACATCTTAAAGACGCATTATTTGGACTTCCGGAATTAGAGCCGAAGAGAATGAAAAACACAAGAGGTGTTGAAAATGATAAAATTGGTTACAAGTTTAGAAAAAATGGATTTGCTCAGAATGAATTTATAGAAAATATCAATAATTCGGTACACGTAGATTATTTAACAAATCATACAAATAGATTTAATAACGATAGAGATATTGAAATTTTTGACAGATTACCGCAAGGTGCAAATTCTTTGCACTCTTCAATAAAAGATATTATGCCATATAGTAGCAGAAACAATATGTTCAAAGACAAGTATTACAAACTTGAGGAAAACAAAGTTTCTAAGACTATTACTTCGCATATGCGATTGAATTGCAATATGTATATACATCCAACTCAACCAAGAGGATTGAGTCCACGAGAGGCATCAAGAATACAAACATTTCCCGATGATTATGTTTTTATGGGTGCAAATAATACTTGGTATGCACAAATTGGTAACGCTGTTCCTGTAAAACTTGCTGAAATAATTGGGAACAAATTGTTAAACATTTAAACTGAAACTTATGAAACCAACTTTTAAACATTTAGAATTATTCGCTGGTATTGGCGGTTTTAGAAAAGCAATTGATTTATATTGTGATGACAATGGATTTGTATCTGAATGTTTGGGTTTTTCTGAAAAAGACAAGTATGCAAATTTAACTTATAAAGCAAATTTCGAACTGAAAACGAAGTTGAAATTGGCGATATTGTGGATTTCACTACAGATAAAGAAAAAATTAAGAGCCTTCCGGATTTTGACTTTTTATTAGGCGGTTTTCCATGTCAAGCGTTTAGTATGATGGGAAAAAAATTAGGCTTTGAAGGATGTGAGAGGTAATCTGTTTTATTCTATAATCAATATTCTCAAAATCAAGAAGACCAAATATGTTCTTCTCGAAAATGTGCGGAATTTGAAGAACACACGATGGAGGCAAAACATTTGCAGAGATAATTCGGTCTTAGAAGAAGATGCAAAATACAATGTAACCTCTGACGTATTTAACACAGCAGAATTTGGATTACCGCAGAACAGAAGACGCATTTTCATATTTGCCGTTAGAAAGGACTTGAAACCAAATTTTATGCAGGTTGACTTATCAAGAGAGTCAGTAGTTCAAAAAGCAACTCAATTAAACGGTTCAACAAGCCTTAACAAGTATAAGAATGTTTTAGATGGTTTATTAGAAAAAGAGGTCGAGGACAAATATTACCTTTCAGAAAGAATTAAGCCGACTATATTGGCTGATGGAAGTAAAAATTTTAAATCAAATTCTCAAATCAATCAGCTAATTGCACGACCATTGACGGCAACGATGGTAAAGATGCACAGAGCTTGTCAAGACAACTACTATTCAGATGAATTTTTAAAAGTGAAGAAATGTTGACCAATGACTGTTGAACAAGATGTATCCAAAACACCTAGATTTGTATAGCAATGTAAAACTGGTAGTTCATTGTTACACTGCAATGCGTAGTCATCAATAGAGTTAAAGATAATTGATCAATGTGGAACGAAAAATTGGACTAATTTCAATTTGGTATAAATGATAAAATATCATAATAGGAATAAAAAAATTAAAATTTAGGGTTTGCGGATAATGGAATACTCATATTGGTTTAAATTAAAAAGAAATTGAATCTAAAAAGTAGGGAAAATGATGAGAATAACGAAAGTATAGATATTTTTATGAAATTATTAGGTGAATTAATATATTCTTTCCAATCATGATGAAATAGAATTTCGGAGGTATACGAATTGAAAGAAAAATCGAAGTGATAAAGAGAGTTTGGTCAACTAAAGATTAAATCAAAAATTGAGACTCAAATTAATATTATAACTTGAAATTATATCAAAACAGGTACAAAATCTACTAAAAAACGAGTAACTGACCTTGAGATATTGGAAATAAAGTATCGAACAAGGAATGCCATATGATTTTGAGATTACTCATCTTGATAATTCTAAATGGTATTCTGACGCAAAGACTACAGGATATAATTTTTGAACAACCAATGGTTTTGAGTACTGGGGAATTATCGTTTATAGATAGGCATAAAGAGAATTACCTTATTCATCGTATTTACTCAATTAATGATGAACCCAAATTTAAAATTTGTAACAACATTTTTAGAATTTCTGATATATTTCTTCCAAATCTTGAAATTTTCGATAATTCCTTAAATGATAATGGACTTTCAATCCGGAATTTAAATTTAGCTGTTCCAACTGCAAGTGCCAATTCTTAATTTTAATGAAGAAATTGAACTGAATACCAACGCTTAAAGCCATACACATTTCCAGTCGCGCCATCCACGCCACACAAAAACTGTAAAAGTGTATGTCTTTTGCCAACGCTACAAACTGAACGCGAAAGCACTAAGGACAACATGGTATACATCTCATAGCTAGTTAGTTGCTTAATTGAAGTTAAGATATATTTGCTAGTCCGCCAAATTTTTTAATTTGGCTTATTGAGAAAAAAGGTAATAAGAAAATTAAAAAAATCGGCTCGTGCTTCATCCGAAAATATTTTCATAATTTGCACGCTAAGAGCTATATACAGAGACGTTGTAGCACATATGAAAAAAAGATTTTAGAACATATTGATAATTCTATTTATCCAATTTAGTTTTGGACAAAATATCGAACATTATACAAAAGAAAACTCTGAATTGACAGAAGATGATTTTTGGGGAATCGCAGTTGATAAAGATGGAAATAAATGGCTAGGAAGTGCGAAATTTGGACTTATAAAATTTGACGGCGAAAAATTCACAACTTTTGACGCCAATAATTCAGTTATTAAAGGAAAATACATTTCTCCCATTTTCGTTGATTCAAAATATAATATTTGGGTTTCATTTTCGCAACCAGATGGATTAGCCAAATTTGACGGAAAAGTTTGGACAACCTATTCATCAAGCGAAATCAAATTATCTAAAATTTCAATCATTGATATAACAGAAGATGAAAACGGAATAATATATTTTGGAGGCTCTAACGGATTGACATCTTACAATGGAACTGAATGGAAAAAAATTAAACTATCGAAAAATGCTACAATAAGAGCTATGGCTGTTAAAAACGACCAAGAAATTTTCATCGGACATAATAACGGATTGCTTATTTACAAAAACTCAAAATGGAAATCGTTGACAACCGAAAATTCTGAATTGCAACAATATGTTCGTGCTTTAAGATTATATGATGACAATGAACTTTACATTGGTTATGGAGGAAATTTAACTGGAGGATATTCAATCCTAAAAAATGATAAATGGAATCACGTGAACAAAGACAATTCTGATTTATCGAATAATATGGTTAGAGATATCGAAATAGATGAAAACGGAAATTATTGGTTGGCGACAAACGATGGACTCAATATTGTTACAATAGACAACATACAACCTATATCTTTTCGACAAAGTGGAAATGCAATTATGGACATAGCAATTGAAAATAATATTGCATGGATTGCTACAGGTTATGGATTGTTTAAAATAGAACTATAAATACGTGCTACAACACCGTATAAAATTAATGGCTAGTTCTAGCCTACTTACGAAAGTCCTCGCGGATTTTCTATTCGGTTTTTATTTGCTAAATTAGGTGCTTGAAACACGTAACAAACCATATACAACAACGTTGCCCAACATTAGTCCAAAACAAGAATATGAAGAATATAACTTTAGTATTATTACTTATCTTAATTTTTAGTTGTTCAGATGAGAACAAAACTGACAAGGAATTACTTGAAAATGACAAAAAAGAACTAGTTGAAAGCCTAGACTCATATAAAGTGAGTACATACAAATTTGGAAAAATACTAATTAGAGCTTCGGCAGAAAAAAACACCATCTCGCCAGAATTTCAATCTTTTAAATCTGACCTTGATAGAATTTTCCATAAAGTAGTAAAATATGATTTAGAGAATCCAGAAAGTTTATCAATGCTTGATTATATTTCAATTTATCGTGACTACAAAAATATGGAAGAATTTATAATGGAAACTGATGAAGATATTTTCCCAACCTTAATAGATGCTTTCAATATGATTTACGGAGACTCTATTAGCAAGCAAAGAGAATACTTAAAAGGAAAAGAAAAAGTGTATGTTCAAAATATTGAACATTCTGTTTTAAGCGCAATTGTAATAGTAAGTAAAGATTTAGGAAAAGAAGTCTCGCTCTATGAATGCTCTAAAACGCAACCAGAATTACTTCCAGATTCTGAAATAAAAACCTTATTACAGTATTTCAGAGGATTTTTATTTTTTGAAAAAGGACTATATTATTTATCCGAAGATGAAATTTCAAGAAACATAGATTGGTTAAACGATAATAAAGAAGTGGACTTACCATATACAAGAGCTATATTTCAATGGGGAAATCTCAATAATGAGCAAACTCATATAGGGTTTCATTCTTTAAATCATTTATTTAGAGGTTTTGACAGGTTAATGATGGATAGAGAAATTGATGAAAAACGAGCTTTAGAAGATTTTGAACTGTTTTTAAAAGATGCTAAAGAAATTGGTTTAGATAATGAAGTTGTATGGTCTATAGAAACTTATTTATATTTAAAGAATGGAGAAAGTGAAAAAGCAATTACTTCTTTAACTAAACTAAAGACAAGTAATTTACTTTCTTCTGGAGATAAAGAAAAAATAGATGAGTCAATAGAATATGTGAGAAACAGAAAGTCTGGGGAAGTACTCAATGGGTTTTATGATAAGTACTTCTTGAGTAAAATAGCTACTAAATATATGTTTTCAATTTTATCGAAAGTAGACTGGGAAAAAATGATGAAAGACCAAAATGTACCTTATACCGAAGAAATATTTAAAACCATTGATAACTTAACTAATTTCTTAGAAAACTTGGAAAAATACTCTAGTGCAGAAAACTTAAAGAGAACCGGTGACGAAATGAAAAATAAAGGAAAAAATCTCTGGGATAAAGCAAAAGAATTAGCCGAATGATAATAACGTTTTAGATAACAAGTTATAAAAATAACAGGACAATTGTAGCAAAACCAGATGCTTAGGGCACATTTGCTAGTCCGCCTCCGCCGCGGCGGATAATTTGGCTTATTGAGAAAAAAGACCTGCCTGCCAGAGGCACGACAGGCAGGTAATAAGAAAATTAAAAAATTCGGCTCGTGCTTAATCCCAACAGTTATCGCTAATTTGCACACTACTAGCCATGTATATCAACGTTGTAGCACATATGAAAAAAACATTCTGCATAGTATTAATATTCGGATTCCTAATTGGACATCAGTCGTTGACCGCTCAAATGACGACGAAATTTAACAGCGAAATTCATAAAAACATCTATCGAATTGAAGTTGATAATTACCAGTTAGTTGAACTAATCGAATTTAAAAATGGCGAATTTAAAGGCTCATTAAATCACAAAGTATTTAAACTTAATCGAAAAGAAAAAATAAGAGATAGTGTCTTCAATAAAATTACAATTCCAAGTAAAATGGTACAATCACTAAAATTAAATTTGAATACTGGAGGATTTGAATACCTAAAAGATTGTAATGAAATTGAAAATTGTATTTCAGGATTGGACGGAACAACAATATTATTTCAAACTGTGAAAAAGGATTTTGAAAATAATGCTTATTATTGGGAATTGACATCAGATTACTATTATAAACAAAACGATGTCGAATTGCCAAACGAAGTTATAAAAGCGAGAAAATTACTTTCAAAAATCAATGAGCAATTTGATTTGAACAAACAATTTCAAAACTTTTTAAATAGACTTCCGAATGGCAGATATTTATACGGAATGATGATTATGAAAAAAGGACGTAGATAAAACGGTATAGAACAAATTATATAGCTCATAGCTAGTCAGTTGCTCAATTCAAAGTTAAGGCACATATGCTAGCCAGCCTCCGCCGCGGCAGATTTAATTTGGCTTAATGAGACTAATGGTAATGAGAAATCGCCGTAGTGGATGGCTTTTGCTTAACCGAAATTAATCGTATTTTCACACGTAAAGAGCTATATATAAACGTTGAAACCACAATACAAGAAAAACCGACAACATTGAGAAAATTAGGAATTATAACAATGATTTTTGCAACACTTATGACAAGTTGCAACACGGAAAAATCACAGACAAAAGTTGAAAATCCAGAGTTTACAACTACTGAAAAGGAAGATGAATCGCCAGATAAACATTTGAAACCCTTTCAATCACAATTGCCTACCATAGGACTTTTAATGTACGATGGAGTACTTCAAAGTGAAGTCATCGCAACATCAGATGTTTTTGCAAAATCAACGGAGGATGGAAAGCAATTATTCAACGTAATAACGATAGCTGAAACCGAAAACCCCATCACTACTGAGGAAGGAATGCGATTTGTTCCAGAATATACATTTGAAAACTGTCCAAAATTAACTGCCCTGTTCGTACCCAGTGCCTACGATATGTATGCGCAAGTGCACAATGAAAAAATTGTTGACTTTATAAAGCAGAAGAACAAGGAAACTCAATATACCGTGAGCAACTGCGCTGGAGCACAACTGATTGGAAAGTCCGGCATTGCAGATGGAATGAAAATCGTTACCTGGATAGGCGGTGGCGAACAATTACAAAAAGATTATCCGAACTTGAAAGTACAGGATGACAGCTTGGTAACATTCGTTAGAGATGGTAAATTTTTGTCTTCTAATGGAAATTTGGCAAGCTACATTTCAGCACTTGAATTGGTTGAGCTTATGACCGATGAGGAGCATAGAATATTTGTAGAAAGCTACCTATATCTGGATCGGCTTCAAAAATGGGACAAATAAATCCTGTTTGAAACAATAGTTACAACTGGCTTTGTTGGACTCACGAGTGCTTCTTCATTTGACTGACTATGTGTTTTCAAATATGGTTATAGAGAGTAGAGCTGTTGAAATCTGCACATAGTATGTTTTTGACTTTTTGGCACCAGGAAAATTTTAATTATTGAAATAATTTTAATGTTGCAGAATATAGGTTTCAAATTCTTGTAAGTTAAATGAGATGAAATTGTCCCAAAACCATCGGTTTAGATAGGTGTGATTGAAATTGAACCTGTCTAAAATGGTCTTTATATAGAAAAATTTCAATTTAATAATTAGGTTTTTATTTATTACGCTTTCGCGAAAGCGAAACCCACAATATTCTATTGATCAAAACTACAGACTTGAAAAAAGCACCATTGCTCAAGGTTACTTTATAAGTCGAATCCTATGTTTTTGAGCATTACCGCAACCCATGAGGACTTTATCAAGCACGACCTCTGCCTAACCTACAAAGTAAATCCCCAAGGACGATCCCACTTTTTTGGAAACCAAAACTGAGGAAACGCGTAAATAATCAAGAAGTAAAAACTTCATTTCAACCATTCCTCATTAAATTTGAACTTCAATAGCAATTAAAAGTGGTTTCAAAAGCTTCATGTTTCTCTAGCTGCCCGTCATGTCAAGGGCGCGGTAGTAAAAGCCAGCGCATACGTAAGAAAGCGAGGTTGCAATATCAAAGGGATCTGGAGCTTTATCTTAAATCCGGTCAAACTGGCCAAAAACCCAAGCCGCCACGAGGTCATCGCTATACTTGTGAAAACTGCAATGGTACCGGTCTGGTCAAAACCACTTCTTTCCCACCGCCGGACACGGAGAATTACCCGCACATTGCAATTATTGGTGCTGGTATAGGTGGCGTGGCACTTGCCGTCGCGTGCCTGCATCGTGGTATTCCCTTCTCGCTCTATGAGCGCGACTCCAGTTTTGACGCCCGCTCCCAGGGCTACGGCCTCACGCTCCAACAGGCGAGCAAGGCCATCCAAGGATTGGGTATCGCCCAATTGAATGATGGTATTTATTCTTCCAGGCATCTGGTTCACAGGACTGATGGCGAGATCATCGGCGAGTGGGGAATGAGAAAATGGCTAGAAACCGACCATAGAAAAACTAAGAAACGAACTAACATTCATATCTCTAGACAGTCTTTAAGATTGCAATTGTTGGAACAACTGGGTGATCAAAAAAACGTTCAATGGAATCACCAACTCATCGATTTTCATCAGGGTGAAAATAATAAACTGTCCTTAAATTTTGAAGTAGATAACACCATCGTGACCCAAAAAGCCGATCTTATAATTGGCGCTGACGGCATACGCAGCAAAGTGCGCGATATTATTTTTGACTCAAATAACTCTCCCTTGAAATATTTGGGCTGTATCGTTATTTTGGGAATTTGTTCCTATGCTGCGTTGGACGATATGGATCACGGCCTGCTCGATGGCGCTACCGTGTTTCAGACTGTAAATGGGGAGGATCGCATGTATATGATGCCTTATTCTAGCGACGCCGTGATGTGGCAATTCAGCGTTCCCATGGAAGAGGAACAGGCCAAATTATTGAGTGCTCAAGGTGCTCAAGCTCTAAAGGAAATAGCGCAAAAAAGAGCGGACTGGCACGATCCCATACCTCAAATTTTGGCCGCCACCCGTTACCAACAGATCACTGGCTATCCCGTTTATGACCGTGATCTTCTTGACCCTCAAATGTTTGAAAGTGTTACAAATGCCACTCTGCTGGGCGATGCCGCCCATCCCATGAGCCCCTTCAAAGGTCAGGGTGCCAACCAGGCATTGCTGGACGCACTTTCACTTGCGCGCTTGATTACCACAAATTGTCGGGCAGGAAGCAACTGGAAAGAAGCAGGACTGAGAAACATTGTGCTGGAAGAGTTTGAAAATGAAATGATTACCCGCAGTAGTAAAAAGGTCAAAGACTCCCGCGAGGCAGTAAAATTACTTCATTCCCAGCAGGTTTTGAAAAAAGGAAACGCTCCCAGAGGACGTAATTTATTATAGATTAAGTAGTTGATTGTTAAAAGTATTTGTAAAGTTTCAGCTTTCGCGAAAGCGGAACTTGAATAAATCAATGACCGAAAAAACATCCAAAATCAATTCTTACCGTCCAAGAACGGTACAAATCTGAATTCGCCAAAGGTTTTCTTCGTAAAATCCGACTCCGTATTTCTGGTGATGAGCGTCATTATTTGAGGCTCATCGCCCACGGGAATGACCATCCTACCTCCTATTTTGAGCTGCCCGAGCAGTGCATTGGGAATTTCCTGCGCCCCACAGGTCACGATAATACTGTCGAAGGGCGCCTGGTCTGGCATTCCTTTGTATCCATCGCCAAAGTTGAATTTCTTGGGCCTATAATTAAGTTTCCTGAAGAGTTTTGAAGTTTTTTTAAAAAGCTCGTTCTGTCGCTCGATCGTATAGACCTGTGCCTTCATTTCCAGCAAGACAGCGCATTGATAACCACTGCCCGTACCTATTTCCAGAATGCGATCGCCGGGTTTAAAGTCCAGCAGTTCGCTCTGGAATGCTACCGTGTAAGGGTGCGAGATCGTCTGGTCGGCGCCTATGGGAAATGCCTTGTTCTGGTAGGCGTGCTCCATAAAGGAACTGTCCAGGAACAAGTGTCTGGGCACGACGTTCATGGCCGCAAGCACCCCTGCATCCGTGATCCCGCGATCCCGCATTAGATCGACCATTAAACGTCGCTTGCCCCTATGGAAAAAATTATCTTCGATGGTGTAAATTTATTATCGTTTTAAAGAATAAGTGACCATTTTCAACCTTTTTCTCAACAAAGTTATCGTTAAAAAAACATCGGTGAGGTTGGTTAATAAGTTCAAACTCCCATTCCTTTCCACAAAAACCTGTGAGGTTGCCCTCGCCACTCCCCAGCGAAACCTCACAGGAGGAAACACATCTTACTTTCAAAAACCTGTGAGGTTGCCATCGCCACTCCCCAGCGAAACCTCACAGGAGGAAATCCCACGAACTCAAAACTCACACTCAATAACTCACCGACTCAAAAACTCACCAACTTCTTCCAAAAAACCTGTGGGGTTGCCCACGCTACTCCCCAGCGAAACCTCACAGGAGAAAATCTCAACTAACTCACCGACTCACTGACTCACTAACTCACCGACTTCTCCACAAAAACCTGTGAGGTTGCCCACGCTACTCCCCAGCGAAACCTCACAGGAGAAAACTTAAAAACTCCCCAACAATTTCCTATTTTTACAAAAAAACCACAGACTATGTTGAAGGCAGGAGTACTAGGTGCGGGACATCTAGGTAAGATTCACCTCAGGTTATTGCAGGAAAGTAAGCGTTATGAACTGGTCGGATTTTATGATGCCGATCCCGAATATGCCGCACAGGTAGCTAGCGATCATGGATATACCTATTTTGAAAAGGTAGAAGACCTTATTGCCGCCTGCGACATGATCGACGTGGTAACGCCTACCTCACACCACCATTCCAGCGCGGTAAAGGTACTGGAGGCCGGGAGGCATCTATTTATTGAAAAGCCCATTACGGTTAATGTTGAAGAGGCAAATGAATTGATCTCGCTTTCGCGAAAGCGGAACCTAAAAGGACAGGTAGGACAGGTAGAACGATTTAACCCAGCGTTCAAGGCCGTTAAGGACCGCATAGAAAATCCCATGTTCATAGAAACCCATCGCCTTGCAGAATTTAATCCGCGCGGGACGGACGTGAGCGTGGTGCTGGATCTTATGATACACGATATAGACGCGATATTAAGCGTTGTAAAAAGCAAGGTGAAAAGTGTAAGTGCGAGCGGTGTATCCGTAATTTCAAACACTCCAGATATTGCCAATGCGCGCATCGAATTTGAAAATGGCTGCGTGGCAAATCTTACGGCAAGCCGCATAAGTCTCAAGAAAATGCGCAAGGCTCGATTTTTTCAGAAAGACGCCTACATATCGGTCGATTTCCTTACCAAAGCTGTAGAAGTAGTGCGTATGAAAGATGCTCCCAAGAATCCGGGAGATTTTGACATGATCCTCAAAAATGCCGAAGGTGTCAAGAAACAGATCTATTTTGACAATCCAGAGGTAAGCGAGAACAACGCCATTCTAGACGAGCTGGAATCCTTTGCAGATGCTATTGAAAATGACACTACTCCAGTGGTGAGTCTAGAAGACGGCACTGCCGCACTGGATGTGGCCCTGCAAATTATTAAGGGGTTTAGATCTTTGTAGATCAATAAAAAAATAAAACACACAATTTTCATATTTTCCTCGCAACATGTAGAGTGGTCAGTGGGAGAACTTAAAAAATACACTATGAAAAACATATCAGTTATAGGAGCGGGAACCATGGGAAATGGGATCGCACACACATTTGCACAATCGGGCTATACAGTATCGCTCATCGATGTTTCTGAACTAAGCTTAGAAAATGGAATGTCAACGATCTCAAAAAACCTAGATCGAATGGTGGCCAAAGAAAAAATCTCAGAAGCCGATAAAAAAACAACCTTGGAAAATATCACTACCTTTTCCTCTCTTGAAAAAGGTGTCGCAAATGCAGATCTTGTAGTGGAAGCAGCCACGGAAAATGTAGATTTGAAAATGAAGATTTTCAGCCAACTGGATCAGGCAGCGCCAGAGCATTGCATTCTTGCTTCAAACACCTCCTCTATCTCCATCACCCAAATTGCTGCGCACACACAACGACCTGATAAGGTAATCGGGATGCATTTTATGAATCCAGTGCCCATTATGCAACTGGTCGAGATCATACGTGGATATTCCACCAGTGATGAAGTTACAAACACGGTAATGGAACTTTCTGAAAAACTGGGAAAGACACCCACTGAGGTGAATGACTATCCGGGTTTTGTGGCCAATAGGATTTTAATGCCCATGATCAACGAGGCCATTGAAACCTTGTATAATGGAGTGGCAGGCGTTGAGGAAATCGATACGGTCATGAAACTAGGGATGGCACATCCCATGGGACCACTTCAACTAGCAGATTTTATAGGCCTGGACGTATGTCTTTCCATTCTTAACGTGATGCATGACGGTTTCAAGAATCCTAAATATGCACCTTGCCCGTTGCTGGTAAATATGGTAATGGCAGGTAAAAAAGGTGTAAAGTCTGGAGAAGGATTTTATGACTACTCAACATCCAGAAAGGCTGAGCAGGTAAGTAAAAGTTTTTTGTAGATGAGGGTTTGCACGATTTTACTTTGTCTTTTTTGTTTTATAAGTTGCAAAAAGGAATATAATGGTTTGAACGTAAAAAATCATAGAAAGTATGAAACTGCCTTTAAGGAAGCAGCGCAGGCAATCGTGCCCAGTGAAAAGATTACATTTGGCTATCACATGAGATCCAGTCCATTTGCTAATACTAGTGCGGTCTCCTATCGATTTGAAAATCCAGAGATAGACCTGCAGAATGATTCCATCGCTTTCGCGAAAGCAAAATTATTAAAAGAACTTGTCCACTCAAAAATTGGTAATATCAAGGACTTCACGGGCTTTAACATTGAGTTCCACAACGTTGATACTATGGGTCAAGGCATGGAAGATCCAGAACCAAAAATTTTTAAATTTAATTCATCTGACTAATGCCCAAAATTATCCCATTCAAAGCAGTAAGAGCAGCAGCAGACAAGGCTGCGCACCTTATCTCGCGCACTTACCAGGATTATGACCTCAAAGAACTCAAGGCTCAATTAAAATTCAATCCCTACAGCTTCCTTCAAATCTTGAATCCCGGCTATAAATTCAACCATGAGATTACCGGTGAGGAGCGTTTTAACCTGGTACGCAACCGGTTTCTTGAGTTTAAGGAAGAAGGTTTTTTGATAAAAGATGAAGCACCGGCTTTTTACCTGTATCAGAATATCGACCCGCATCACTCCTACACGGGAATAATTGCTGGGACGAGCACCCAGGATTATCTGGACGACAAGATAAAAAAGCATGAGGATACGTTGCACCACAAAGAAGTCCTGTTCAAGGAATATCTAAAATGCGTAGGATTTAATGCAGAGCCGGTCCTGCTTACCTATCCCGATGACAATGAGATCAACCAGCTTATTGCAAACATACAAACGACCCGTCCCGAATACGATTTTTCCACAACAGACCTCAACAGGCATAAGGTATGGGCGATAAAGGACACCGCGCTTGTCGCACAGATTCAATCCCATTTCCATAAGATGTCCCATCTATATATCGCAGATGGCCATCACCGTTCGGCAAGCTCTGTGCTGCTGTCAGACGAAATGGGGACTGAAAAAGAGAGCTACAAGTATTTTATGAGCTTCATAATTGCAGAGAGCCAGCTCAATATTTATGAATTTAACCGTCTGGTAAAAGATCTCAATGGACTGAGCAAGGAAGAATTGCTGATTAGATTGGACCAGTATTTTCGCATTCAAAATCGTGGTCTGGAAAGCTATAAGCCAACTAAAAAACATCATTTCTCCATGTATCTGGACGGTGATTTTTACAGTCTCTATCTAAGGAAGGGACTTATAGAAATCGAGAGTGCACTGGACGATCTGGACTCGCAGATGTTGTACGATATCATTTTAAAGCCCATCCTGGGAATAGGCGATCTGCGTAACGACAACAGGCTTGAGTACAGTTATGGCAAGCACGATCTCATGCGGGTTAAAGAGCGCGTGGACCGTGGAGAATTTGCCGTGGGATTTGGAATGTTTCCGGCCACCGTGGAACAGATGAAGTCCATTGCCGATGCCCAATTGAAAATGCCCCCCAAAAGTACTTTTATAAGGCCCAAACTGCCCAGCGGCCTTCTCATCTATGAATTTTAATTATGAGTAAAATATCTGAAGCAATTGTTAGCTTTCGCGAAAGCATACCCCACACCACCACTCTAGTAGCCGTGAGTAAGACAAAGCCCAACGAAGATCTCGTCGAGGCCTATGAAGTGGGACAAAGGGATTTTGGCGAGAACAAGATCCAAGAAATGACCCAAAAATGGGAATCCCTGCCCAAGGATATCAACTGGCACATGATAGGCCATACGCAGCGCAATAAAGTCAAATATATGGCGCCCTACGTTCATCTCGTGCACGGTGTGGACTCACCGCGACTGCTCAAGGAAATCAACAAACAGGCACTTAAAAACGAGCGAACCATCGACTGTCTGCTACAGATCCATATCGCACGGGAAGAAAGCAAATTTGGGTTTGATGAGGAAGAAATACTAGAATTCTTAAAAAACGATGCATTCAAAAATCTCAAAAACGTAAGAATACGCGGACTCATGGGCATGGCAACCTTTACCGAAAATAAGGAACAGGTAAAAACAGAATTCCAGACGCTCAAGGGACTTTATGATCACATAAAGTCATCTGACCTGCTGGGCGATCGGCATAAATTTGACACCCTTTCCATGGGAATGACTGGAGATTATGAGATAGCCATAGAAACTGGATCAACGATGATCAGGATAGGAAGCGCGATTTTTGGGGAGAGAAAGTGATGCATCAAGAAGTATTACTTTTTGTAGTACGATCACAATTTGCCATTCTTACCACATAATATCATTGCTCAATCACCCAAAGAACCTTAAATTTACTTCTTATGACCGAGGTTCACACAAAAGAGGAAAACAAAAAGATTGCTCGTGCGTACAAGGATCTTTTGGCGATCAGTTACCAGACGTTAACTGACGAGGATAAGAAGCTTATCCGCAAGGCGTTAGACCTCGCAGTGGAGGCTCACGCCCCACAACGCCGTAAGTCTGGAGAGGCCTATATCTTCCATCCCATTGCGGTTGCAAAGATCGTGGCCAATGAAATAGGACTGGACGCAACTTCCATTGCTGCTGCCCTACTCCATGATGTCGTTGAAGACACACAGTACACACTTGCCGATATCGAACAACTCTTTGGTGAAACTATCGCGAGAATCGTTGACGGACTGACCAAGATCGCACACTTAAAAAAAGATGCGGACATTTCTTCTCAGGCAGAGAATTTCAGAAAAATGCTGCTTACGTTGAATGATGACATACGTGTGATCATCATAAAGATTGCTGACCGTTTGCACAACATGCAGACCATGGACAGCATGCCACCGCACAAACAGGTAAAAATAGCTAGTGAGACACTTTATATTTATGCGCCCATAGCCCACCGTTTAGGGCTGTACAATATCAAGATTGAGCTGGAAGATCTGGGCATGAAATATACCGAGCCTGAGGTCTTCAACGACATCCAGCAATCCATCAAAGAAAGTAAGGAAGAACAGGCCGCCTACATAAATAAATTTAAAGCCATCCTGGATGATTCCCTAAAGAAGGAAGGTCTTAGTTATACCATTCACGGCAGGCACAAATCCGTTTTTTCCATAAGGCGTAAAATGCTCAAGCAAAATGTAGCCTTTGATGAAGTCTATGACAAATTTGCCGTGCGCATCATATTCAAGGGCGATCGCGCCAATGAAAAGTTTCTCGCCTGGAAAATTTATTCCATTGTAACCGACCATTTTAGACCCAATCCCATACGATTGCGAGACTGGATAAGCTCGCCCAAATCTACTGGCTATGAAGCTTTGCACATTACCGTTATGGGCCCAGATGGTCAATGGGTAGAAGTGCAGATACGGTCAGAGCGCATGCACGAGATCGCAGAAAAAGGATATGCCGCCCATTATAAGTACAAGCAGGGCGATAAGGAGGACGGTCTGGATGAATGGTTGAGCAAACTCTCAGAAGCACTAGAAAATCCCGATGTAAACGCCATTGATTTTGTTGAGCAGTTCAAGTTGAATCTGTATAGCAAGGAAATCTTTGTTTTCACTCCCAATGGTGAGCTCAAATCACTGCCCAAGGGTTCTACTCCATTGGATTTTGCGTTTGCCATTCATACAGAAGTGGGAATGCATACGCGTGGTGCACGGGTTAACGGGAAGTTGATCCCTCTTTCCCACGAACTGAAAAGTGGGGATCAAGTGGACATCATCACCTCTGAAAATCAAAAGCCAACTAAAAATTGGCTGGACTATGCCCAAACGGCTCGCGCGCGTTCAAAGATCAAAAGCGCTCTCAAACAGGATCAAAAAGATATCGCCGAGGAAGGAAAGGTCATTCTAGCCCGTAAACTCAAATCCCAAAAGATAAATCTGGACGAGAACAGCGTCAACCAGATGGTCAATTTCTTTAAGCTCAAGACCAGTCATGATCTCTATTATAGAGTAGGAAATGGAAACATTGAAAACAAGGAAATCAAAGATTATGCAAATAGCCGCAGCAACGCACTATATTCCTTTTTCAAAAATAAAATACGCAAACCCAAAGAAAATCCAGATCTAAACAAAGAGGAGATTACTCAGAATTATGACGAACTGGTCTTCGGGCGTGAGCAGACCCAACTCGATTATATCTTGTCCAAATGCTGCAATCCTATTCCGGGTGATTCGGTTTTTGGCTTTACAACCGTGAGCGAGGGAATAAAGGTTCATAAAAATAATTGTCCCAATGCTATCAGCCTCCAGAGTAAATACGCCTACCGGATCATTTCGGCAAAGTGGATTGATTCCTCTCAAAAAGAGCATCGAGCAGATGTTTCACTCACTGGAATAGACCGTATGGGACTCGTTCAGGAGATAACGTTGTTGATCTCCGAAAACATGCACGTAGATATGAAGGGCATAACCTTCAGTACCGACCATGGTATATTCAAAGGGAATATCACGGTAGTAGTCCCAAATATCGATATGTTGAACAAGTTGATACAGAATATTCAAAAAATTAATGGAATCGATAAAGTGACCAGATCTTAGAACCTATGAACGAAAAAGAAATCCTAACACCATTACAAAAAGAACAAGAAATAGTAAGAGAGGTCTTTACCCAGTTTTTAAGCGAAAAAAAACATCGCAAGACTCCAGAACGATATGCGATTCTGGATGAGATCTATGCAAGCGATCAACATTTTCACATTGAATCGCTTTACGTTAAAATGAAGGATCAAAACTACAGAGTAAGTCGTGCGACACTTTATAACACCATAGAGCTGCTCATGGATTGCAATCTCGTACGCCGCCATCAATTCGGTCCCAACCAGTCCTATTATGAAAAATCCTATTTTGACAGACAGCACGACCATTTAATAATTACCGATACTAATGAGGTCATCGAGTTCTGTGACCCACGTATTGAGTCCATAAAAAAAACAATTGAAGACATCTTTAATGTAACTATAACCAATCATTCTTTATATTTTTACGGCACAAAAAACACAACCGAAAAGCAACAATAATGGCAGTAGATCTATTACTCGGCCTTCAATGGGGAGACGAAGGAAAAGGAAAAATAGTTGATGTCCTCACTTCAAAATACGACATCATAGCAAGGTTTCAAGGTGGCCCCAACGCTGGACATACGTTAGAATTTGACGGAATTAAACATGTGTTGAGAACTATACCATCAGGGATTTTTCACGAGAACTCGATAAACATTATAGGAAACGGTGTAGTGATCGATCCAGTTGTTTTTGTACAGGAACTAGACGGTCTCAAGCAGTTTAATATTGATTATAAGAAGAGATTGCTTATCTCGAGAAAAGCCCACATCATCCTTCCCACCCACAGATTGCTCGATGCAGCTTCTGAAACCTCCAAGGGAAAGGCAAAAATAGGTTCCACTCTTAAAGGAATAGGACCTACCTACATGGATAAAACAGGCCGTAATGGAATACGTATAGGTGATTTAGAACTGGACTCATGGAAGGATAAATACCGTGCACTTGCTAACAAGCATGAGGCGCTGATAAAATTTCATGACGTTGATATTCAATACCATCTTTCTGAAATGGAAACTGAGTTTTTCAGCGCTGTTGATCGATTGAAAGAATTAACATTTATTGACTCTGAAGACTACCTACAACAAGCACAACGATCAGGAAAAAGCATCCTTGCCGAGGGAGCACAAGGCTCATTACTTGACATTGACTTTGGAACCTACCCATTTGTAACTTCCAGCAACACTACTGCAGCAGGTGCCTGCACAGGTCTGGGAGTGGCTCCTGGCCAAATAGGAGAAGTTTATGGAATCTTTAAAGCTTACACTACCCGAGTAGGTAGCGGCCCCTTCCCTACGGAACTGTTTGATGAAGTGGGCGCAGAAATGGCCAAGGTAGGTCGTGAATTTGGTGCAGTAACTGGAAGACCCAGGCGCTGCGGTTGGCTAGACCTCGTAGCTCTCAAATATACCTGTCAGATCAATGGAGTAACCCAGCTTATGATGATGAAAGGCGACGTCCTATCTGGCTTTGACGAACTCAAAATTTGCACCTCATACACTTATAATGGAAAGCAAATCAGCCATCTACCCTACAATATCGAACCCGAGCACGTAGCTCCCAACTATACTTCATTTCCATGTTGGAAAGAAGATCTTACTAAAATGAGAGATGCTTCAAAATTTCCAGTAGAATTGGAGAACTACATCGCATTTTTGGAAAAAGAACTGCAAATTCCCATTAAGGTGGTAAGTGTAGGTCCAGATCGTACCCAAACTATTTATAGATAAAAGTTAATTACGATCAAGAATCCGATGAAGATCAATAAGATTATAATTGGAAAATTAGCTTGATTATTTTTCAATATTTAACTGGTGCAAGCCTACAATTGCGGTATCAAAAAAAATATGCTGCATAATTAGATCACAAAGGCAGTTATTGTAAACAGTATAAAGTTGATTACACGTATGGAGTCAATTATTGATTAAAAATTAATTAACGACAATTACTCAATTCAATACCAAAAAAAAGTCCCATTCTCTTCTTGAGAATGGGACTTTTTATTTAAAAGAGTTCATACTACTTTATCAATTCATAGCTTCTAGCTACAAATTGAGTCAGCGCTTCTCCTTTTAAGAGTCCTTGAGAGAGTTTGGCAAGATCAACACTTTGTTTGATCAGATGCGTTTTTTTCTCTTCATCGTTATTGTTGAAGATCTCTCCTACAAGTTCGTGGTTGGCATTGACCACAAGATTATACATGTCTGGCATATTACCGAAGCCCATCATACCGCCACCGCCGCCAGAGGCCTGCATTTCCTTCATGCGTCGCATAAATTCTGGTTGGGTAATGATAAATGGCGCCGCGTCGCTGCTCATCGCCTCAACTTGAACGGTGTAACTTTTATCGGCAATCGTTTCTGTAATTGATTTCTGAAGCGTTTCTTTTTCCTCGTCAGAGAGTTTTGAGATTTGATCCTCATCCTTACGGATCAGGTTATCCACATGATCTCCATCGACTCGTACAAAAGAAACTTTATCCTTAGATGTTTCCAGTTTCTGCATCAAGTGTGAAATGATCGGAGAGTCTAACAGTAAAACTTCATATCCTTTCTTCTGCGCCGCAGCAATGTAACTGTGTTGGGTCTCTTTATTTGAGGTATAGAGAATTACAGTTTTATCATCCTTGTCGGTTTGGGTAGGCTTTATTTTCTCGATCAGTTCATCCCAAGTGTAGAAATTCCCGGCAACCGTTGGATAGAGGGCAAATTTATCTGCTTTTTCAAAAAACTTCTCCTCACTCAGCATTCCGTACTCGATCACGATCTTGATATCGTTCCACTTTTGCTCAAAAGCGGCGCGATCCTCATTAAATAAACTTTTCAGTTTATCGGCAACCTTACGGGTGATGTAGGAGGAAATTTTCTTTACCGCTCCATCTGCCTGTAAATAGGAACGGGAAACATTCAATGGAATATCTGGACTATCGATCACACCACGCAGCATGGTCAGGAATTCGGGTACGATTCCTTCCACATTATCGGTTACATAGACTTGGTTTTGATACAACTGTATGCGATCCTTTTGAATATTAAGATCGTTGGTCATTTTAGGGAAATATAAAATACCGGTCAGGTTGAACGGGTAATCTACATTTAAATGAATATTAAAAAGCGGCTCTTCAAATTGCATCGGGTACAACTCGCGGTAAAAGCTCTTATAATCCTCATCTTCCAGATCGGCAGGTTGCTTGGTCCATGCTGGATTTGGGTTGTTGATAATATCATCTACCTCTTGAGTAGGCGCTTTATCTTCTTTTTTAGCTCCTTCTGGTTTTTCAAGAGTTTCCGTTCTCATCCCAAATTTGATGGGAATAGGCATAAACTTGTTATACTTGTTCAGCAGCTCGCGTATTCTACTTTCTTCCAGAAACTCAGTCTCATCGTCAGAAATGTGAAGAACGATCTCAGTACCGAAGTTTTCCTTTTCAGCCGGCTCGATCGTATAATTGGGAGAACCATCACATGACCAGTGCACTGCGGGTGCATCTTTATAGGATTTGGTAATGATGTCCACTTTATCGGCAACCATAAAAGCGGAATAGAATCCCAGACCAAAATGACCTATAATTCCGCTATCCTTTGCCGTATCCTGATATTTTTCCAGAAACTCCTCTGCTCCAGAAAAGGCAACCTCATTGATGTATTTTTGAACTTCCTCCTCGGTCATTCCCAGGCCTTGATCGATGATGTGGAGGGTTTTTGCCTCTTTATCGATCTTTATCTCGATCTTTTGATCGCCCAGTTCCACGTTAGCCTCCCCTATTCTTGCAAGGTGCTGTAGTTTTAAAGTGGCATCCGTTGCGTTGGAGACAAGTTCTCTTAAAAAGATCTCGTGATCGCTGTATAAAAACTTTTTAATCAGCGGGAAGATATTTTCCACCGCTACATTAATTTTTCCTTGTTGTGACATTTATTTGTGTTTTATAAAATGATTTGTTGGGTAGTTACGCTTTCGCGAAAGCAAAATAACTACAAACCCCACGATTCAAAGTCAATACCAATTCACAACAAATGTCATTATGACAGTGGGAAGACCGCAATATCAAAATTTTATGACAAATATGAATAGCTCAAAACATGATCGATCCATTAACATAGAAATCTTAAGACTTGAGTCAAAAGTTCAATTTAAATTTTGTGATTTGGAGCTTGAATTTTTTTTTGTTTTGGGTTTTGAATCTTGGAGCTTGGAATTTAGAATTTGTGATTTGCGATTTGCGATTTGCGATTTGCGATTTGCGATTTGGAATTTGGAATTTGGAATTTGAAATTTTCCCACTTATAACCTAAAACTTTGAAACCAACTACCGTTTACTCACAAACTTAGAACTATTCAAATAAAACCGCCATGGCAATTCTTTATCTTCTTCGGCATAATCGATGCCTATGCGGGTGGTGGTTGTGATGTCATCATCTTTAAGAGCAAAGGTTTCATTCTGTTCAATCCAGACTAGATCTCCAGTCATTTCGGCACCGTAATGGGACTTGTTGAGACCAAATGCCTTGCTGAAGTTTCCCGGTCCAGCGGTAAGCGTTTTATCAAATGAGGACTTCCCGCGTCGTTCCAGCATTATTTCAATGCCATCAACCGGTTCTACGGCGCGTATTAGAATAGCGTCGGCCTGTGCGCTGGTATTGGTGATGATATTGAAGAGATGGTGAATGCCATAACACAGATAGACGTAGGCAACGCCGCCATTCTCATACATGATCTTTGTACGGTCTGTAAACCGGCCCAGGTGTGCATGACAGGCTTTATCTCCTACTCCGCGATAGGCCTCGGTTTCCGTGATAATTCCAGAGGTCAATCGATCATCCACCATCGAGACTATTTTTTTACCGATCAAATCCCTGGCGATCGCAACTACATCATCTTGCTGGTAATAGGTAACGGGTAACTTCAAAAGTTTTCTTTTAAAGGTATTGGATATTATAATAAGGAGTACAAATTTTAATAACACCTTAATATTTTACTTTTGCAGTATGACTCAAACTCCCGATTTTTCCCAATTCAAGCTGAATTCCAATTTTATTACCCAACTCAATAAAGAGGAGCTATTCACTCCTACTCCCATTCAATTGCAGGCCATCGGCCCAGCTTTAAATGGTGCCGATGTCCTGGGAGTTGCCAAAACAGGATCTGGAAAAACATTGAGCTATGTATTGCCATTACTGCAAAATTTAATAGGTCAATCCGTAAAAAACCGCTGTCCCAATGGACTCGTTCTCGTCCCGACCAGAGAACTTGCAGAACAGGTTTCCAAGGTCATAATCAATTATACCAAAGTCCTTCCAGACCCCATCGTGACCCGAGTAGTCTATGGTGGGGTGAGCATCAATACCCAGATGCAGGAATTAAATCGAGTGAATATCCTAGTGGCAACGCCAGGAAGGTTGATCGATCTGGTCGAGTCCAATGCAGTCCATCTTACCGAGGTAAAAATGCTCGTACTGGACGAGGCCGATAAAATGCTGTCGCTGGGATTCAAGGAAGAACTGGACGCCATAATCTACCACCTGCCCAAAAAACGCCAGACGCTTTTATTTACCGCCACCTGGGAGAGCGAGGTTAAAAAATACCAAGACCTTTTACTTACCGATCCCACGGTTATCAAAATTGTAGAACCAGAGCAGGACTATTCTCAGATCAAACTATTGGGCTATCGCGTTGCCGATGAGAAAAAGGGCGTTCTTCTGCGCCATCTTATTGAGGAAATGGACATCCAGCAGGTGCTTATTTTTTGTTCCTCCACCTATCAGGTGGAGCACGTAAATGATAAACTGAATACGAACGGTATCGTTTCCAAGGCCATCCACGGCAAGAAAAAACAGGGCGTGAGAAATAAAAACCTTCAGGACTTTAAAAATGGTGCGGAAACTGGTGTGCGCTGTCTCGTGACCACAGATTTACTTTCTCGCGGGATCGACATCGACTTCCTACCGTTTGTGATCAACTATGAACTGCCCAGATCGCCCAAGGATTTTATCCACCGCATAGGACGCACCGGCCGTGCCGATAAATCTGGCACCGCAATTTCCCTAGTTTCCAAGGATGAATCCCACCATTTGCGGGTCATTCAGAAAAAGACTGGATTGAAGGTATGGATGGAGGATCTGGAGGAATGGAACTGAATGAGCCTCAAAATGTTGGGGTCATGTCATTCAAATAACAGTATTATGAATGAGCAATCAATGCTTTGAAATCTTACCGCTTTCGCGAAAGCGAGATCAACAAAAACTCCAAATTACTCCATTAAAAAATCCCGTAATCGCAAACTATAACGTTATAGTATTAGTACTTTTGCAAAAAATAAAAAAACCCTTTAGCATAACCCATTATGGATACGTATGAAAAAGAACTCGCGTTTCAGACCGACAGGCGTCGCGCGGCCGTTGCATTTATCAAGGCAGTAAGTGACCTGTGGTATGATCGCTCGATTGAACTGGTGCTTTTCAGAAACCAGCTGATAGACCGCAATGTAAGCCAGATCATCAACTTACATGAATATGCGGGCGAATTTGTTCAAAAACCGATTTCCGTTTTTGATAGCGTGGAAATTGCCCAGGCGATCCTTTCCATAGACCTCCCACCAGCAAAACTGGATATAGGTAAGCTCACCTACGAGTACCATCTCGAGGATAATGAGATGCAGGATGCCATGAGCTTTGTGATCAAAAAGTTGGGAAATGCAAAAATGACCGAAAGCATAGTTCCCAAGGATGTGGTGCTCTACGGGTTTGGACGTATAGGAAGACTATTAGCAAGGGAGTTGATGTCCAAAGCCGGTAAGGGAAGCCAGTTGCGACTGCGCGCTATTGTTACCCGCGGTGAGATTACAGAGTCTGTTTTGGAAAAACGTGCCTCACTCCTAGCCCAGGACAGCGTTCATGGTAACTTTTCAGGCACGGTAAGCTACAACGTCAAGGAAAAATCTCTTATAGTAAATGGAACCACGGTCCACCTGATAAGCGCCAATGCTCCAGAAGATATCGACTACACCACCTATGATATCAAGGATGCATTGATCATCGATAACACGGGAGCCTTCAGGGACAAGGAAGCACTCTCGCGCCACCTTAAATCCAAGGGCGCGCACAAAGTATTACTCACCGCGCCAGGTAAGGGAATTCCAAATATCGTCCATGGAGTCAACCAGAAAGAGTACCATCCCGATACGGTAGATATTTTTTGCGCGGCAAGTTGCACCACAAATGCAATAACTCCCGTTCTCAAAGCGATCGAAGATAGTTATGGCGTGGTAAGAGGTCATCTTGAGACGATCCATGCCTACACTAATGATCAAAATCTGGTGGATAACATGCACAGCAAATACCGTCGAGGTCGCGCTGCTGCGTTAAATATGGTAATCACTGAAACTGGTGCTGGACAGGCCGTGAGCAAGGCATTGCCTTCATTTGAAGGTAAACTAACTTCCAATGCCATACGCGTTCCCGTTCCTAATGGCTCTTTGGCTATTCTTAACCTGGAACTTGAGACCAAAACAAGTCTCAATGCCATCAATGCGACCATGAAAAAGTATGCACTTGAAGGTGACCTCGTTGAGCAAATCCAATATTCCATTGATAATGAATTGGTTTCTAGCGATATTATTGGTTCCAACGCTCCGTCCATTTATGACTCTAACGCCACTATAGTTGATGCCAGTGGAAAAAATGTTGTGCTATACGTTTGGTACGATAATGAATATGGTTACAGCCATCAAGTAATACGACTCGCTAAATATATTGCCAAGGTGCGAAGGTTTACCTATTATTAGAGAAACTTTTAACGGCTAATTTGTAACCCAGATCCATATTCTACAAAATATTGATCTGGGTTTTGTGCGTAGGGATGAGCGTTGGCGTTTTGCTTGTCGTATGTTCAAGTTTGTACCAAATCTTTTTCCACTCCCAAATCAATCCCATTTCATTTTCTGTAATCGTACTGCGTTTAAGATTGCCAACAATGCAACACCAACATCTGCAAATACTGCCTCCCACATTGTAGCTAAACCACCTGCTCCCAGAATCAGAACTATAACTTTTACTCCAAATGCCAAGCCAATATTCTGCCAAACTATTTTTCGTGTGGAACGACCTATTTGTATTGCTCTGACCACTTTTGATGGTTGGTCGGTTTGAATAATGACATCTGCGGTTTCAATCGCTACATCGCTACCTAATCCGCCCATTGCAATTCCTACATCACTTGCTGCTAAAACTGGTGCGTCATTTATTCCATCGCCAATAAAAGCGATTTTGTTTTCTGGATTTTGTTTTAAAATTTCAACTTCATTCAGTTTGTCTTCGGGCAATAATCCGCCTTTGGCTATTTGAATATTTAATTCGGCAGCAACTTTTTGAGTGATGGAATCTTTGTCGCCAGAAAGCATCATGATATTTTTAATTCCTACTTTTTGTAAATTAATAATAGTGTCTTTTGCATCGGCTTTGAATTCATCCGCAATCACCACATAACCTGCAAATTTTCCATCGATTGCTACCAAAACAATAGATTCTACAATGTTTTCAGTTTCATTAAGAACTTCAATATTATTTGCAGTCATTAAAGCTTTATTACCTACTAAAATTGTTTTGCCATTTACGATTCCTTTCAATCCTTTACCTGCAATTTCTGAAACTTCGAACGCTTCAAAATCTTCTCCTTCTGCTTTGTATTCCAAAATTGCTTTGGCGATTGGATGCGTAGATTGTTCTTCCATCGCCATCAAATATTTCATAAATTCGGTTTCTTCCCAACCAATCGCTTTAACTTCTTTAATCTTGAAAACACCTTTGGTAACGGTTCCCGTTTTATCCATAACCAACGTATTTATTTTGGTCATTGCATCGAGAAACGAAGCGCCTTTGAATAAAATTCCGTTTTTTGAAGCTGCTCCCAATCCGCCAAAGTAGCCTAACGGAATTGAAATTACCAACGCACAAGGACACGAAATGACTAAGAAAATCAAGGCTCGATACAACCAATCTCTAAACACATAATCATCTACAAAAAAGTATGGTAGAAAAGTAACACCAATAGCTAAAAACACAACAATAGGTGTGTAAATTCTTGCAAATTGTCTAATGAATAATTCAGTTTTTGATTTGCGAGCTGTGGCGTTTTGCACCATTTCGAGAATACGGGCAATAGAACTGTCCTTAAATTCTTTAGTTGTTTCAATTTCAATTACACCATCCATATTGATACTTCCCGCAAATACTTTTTCGCCCTTTGCAATGGTGTCTGGTTTACTTTCACCTGTTAATGCTGCTGTGTTGAACGAGCCTTTTGCTGACAATAACGTACCATCCAACGGTACTTTTTCTCCAACACGCACCTGAACTTTTTCGCCTATTTCAACAGTTTCAGGATTTACGGAAATGTAATCGTTATTCCGATAAACCAAAGCCTCATTAGGTCTTACATCAAGCAAGGCTTTGATATTAGATTTCGCTCTGTTAACTGCTGCATTTTGAAACAATTCGCCAACTGCATAAAATAGCATTACTGCAACTCCTTCGGGATATTCGCCGATGATGAATGCGCCAATAGTAGCGATTGACATTAAAAAGAACTCTGTAAAAACATCGCCTTTTTTTATACTATTCCAACCTTGCTTTAAAACTGGAAAACCAACAGGTAAATAAGCTATGCTATACCAAACAATTCGTAGCCAATCTTTAAAAAATGCAACATCAAAATAATCTAAAGCGATACCAATAATTAGCATCGTAAAACTTATTATGGCTGGTATATAGGTTTTAAAACTATTGGGTTGACCACTATGGTCGTGACCATCATCGTGACTATGACTTTTTTTAGAATTTGGTTTGATGTCTTTTAAATTAAGTTTCTTTTTTTTCATTTATTATTTTATTAAAAAATTCAAATCTATTCAGAAATAGCGTGCAACGGAAGTGCATTTATTGACCGCTACATTTGTCGCAAATTCCTTTAACGACCAAATTTATATCTTCAGAAATAAAACCATTTGGCACTTTAATCTGTGGGATTTTATGCTCTGTTAAACAAACTGTTTCTTTACAATTGTTGCAATGAAAATGCAAATGCAAATCGGTTTCGATTTCACAATTACAGCCTTCCTCGCAAAGCGCATATTTTGTAATTCCCGTACCATTGTCTATTTGGTGGACGATTCCTTTTTCCTCAAAGGTTTTTACCGTTCTGTATAATGTTGTTCTGTCCGCTTTTGCGAAAGCGTTCTCAATATCACTCAACGATAATGCAACCTGCTTTTTTGCAAGAAACTTATAAACCAGTAAACGCATTGCCGTTATGCGAATATCTTTTGACCCTAATAATTGTTCTATTGTCTGCA
Organism: uncultured Flavobacteriaceae bacterium; assembly: GCA_963836885.1. Lineage (GTDB taxonomy): Bacteria > Bacteroidota > Bacteroidia > Flavobacteriales > Flavobacteriaceae > Nonlabens. Next base: position 108,142 of record CAWILF010000026.1, read on the forward strand.
TCTTTTAATGTGCGTGTTCTGCCTCGCCCTTTTTCATTTCTGCAATAAGGTAGTAAGCGTTGTTGTAGGCAAATTTTGTGTTTGGTTTTATGTCTTCGGAAAATTGAACCGCTATCCAATCGCCATCTTTTGCTCCTAAAAAGACCTCTATGGGCTTAAAGCTCCAATCTTCATTTTCTCTTTCTGCCATAAACACAAAAAACCTATCGCCTTCTTTTACAATTGCACTTTCTGGCAACGCCATTGTTTTAGTATTTTCTGTTTGGATTTTTCCTTGAATGTACATTCCAGGAATTAAATTGCCTTTTTTGTTCTCAATCTCTGCGTGTACGTGTACCGCTTTAGGATTGTCCTCAAAGGTTTTGCTTACCGAGTATATCTCGGCACTTAATTCTTCATCTTGATTGGTTTGGATATTGAAAATTACTTTCTGCCCTTTTTTTACTTTGTGAACATCTTTCTCGAATACCATTAAATCTGCGTGGACGTGATGTGTGTCAACAATTTCAAATAGTTCGGTTTGTGGTTCAACATATTGTCCTGTTTTCACTTCCACTTTTTGAACAAAACCTTCAATTGGACTTCTCAATGCCACACGTTGCGCTATTGTTCCATTTGCAACTGATTTAGGACTGATGTTCAATAATTCTAATTGTGCTGCCATTCCATTGACCATTGCTTTTGATGCCTCATATTCTGCTTCTGCCTTTTGAAAATTTGCACCCGAACCTACGCCTGCATCGTATAATTTTTGTTGTCGCTCGTAGTTTTTCTTTAGAAAATTACTGTTGCTATACGCATTTAAATAATCGGTTTGCATTTGTATAATATTGGGATGTGATAGAAATGCCACAACCTGTCCTTTGTTTACCTTATCGCCCTCAATGACTTCAATTGAAACCACATTTGCGCCAACTGCCGAAGTAATGGCAGCTTCACTTTGTGGCGGAACTTCCAATGTTCCGTTTGCTTCTACATAACCACTCATATTGCGTAGGGCAATGGTGTCAATTTTCATTTTTAAGGCTTCAAACTGTTGTGCAGTAAGCATTATTTCTTCGGCCTCGCTGTGGGTTTCTTCTTCTACAACGTTCTTCTTTTTTTCTGTTTGTTCACTTTCTTTATTACCACAAGCGGTAATAACAAATGATAGTAGTGATGCTATCAATATGTTGTATGTTATTCTTTTCATAGTTCTATTGTTTAAAATATTGTAACTTAAAAGTGCTTTCTAAATAATTTGCCAATGCTGTTTGTGCTTCGACCTCTGATTGAATGGCTTCTTTAATAAGTTGTGTAAATGCACTATAATCAATCTCGCCTTCTTTGTAAGCGAATAAAGCTCCTGTTTTTTGTGCTGCCGTTAGTGGTAACACTTCATCTTTATAAAATAGCCAAGACGTTTTCCATTTTTGATACTTTTCTTTGGCTTGCAAAAATTGAGAAGCGACTTCTTTCTGTTTGAACATTAAATTTGATTCAGCAATTTGCTGGTCAATTTTTGCGGTTCTTGTCTGTGCTTTGGTTGTGCCTGATAAAAACGGTATGGAAATACCTGCCTGAAATGTGTAAAATCCAGAAGCACCATTTACTGTTTGCAGACCACCTTGCACGTTGAACTTCGGCAGATTTTCGGCTTTTGCAGCTTTATAATTTGCTTCTGCTTCGGAAACTTGAAGTTGAGAAAGTTGATACAACGGATGATTTTCTATGCTGAAATTCTCTGTTTCCATTTCATTGAACTCTTCCAATTCATCTGAAACCGTATAAAATTCATCAGAAACCAACCAAAGATTTAGTTGCTGCAAGGCAATTAGATAATCGCTTTTTGCTTGCATAAATTTATTCTGAATTTGCAAAGCTTGATTTATTGCTGCGGAATATTCCAATTTAGAAATGGCTTCAACTTCATAATTAAGTTCTACAGAGGTTTTGAAATTTGAATAGATAGAATCTAATTCTTTATACAAATTAAAATTCCGTTTCGCTTGAAAGGCATTAGACCACGCCTTTTTAACTTCCATTTCCAAATCCAACTCTGAAAGTTGAAAGGCTTTTTGCGTTAATTGGATGCGTTGCTCCTGTAATTTTAGTTTTGGTGCAATACCGAAAACATCAATGTTAGATTGCCCAAAACCAATGGTTGTGTAAATTCCTGTACCATTATTTAGTTCCTCGCCACCTGTAAAAATTTGTGTTGAGCCAAAATCATAAGCAGTACTTTTTAGCTGCTGTTGTTTTTCAATTTCCAACTGTCGCTGTTTTAAACTTGGATAGTTTTGCTTTGAAATGTTAACAGCTTCATTCATTGAAATAATTGGTAACGTATCGTTAACCTGCTGGGCATTTCCTGTTATTGGTAACAAAAATAAAAAGGCTATCATCGCTGTAACAATACTAACTTTTTTGTTGGGTCTAAACGTGAACGATTTATTTTCTACCCAATGGTATAAAATAGGTAAGACGAATAAAGTCAATAATGTGGAAGTCAATAAACCACCAATGACAACCGTTGCTAATGGTCGTTGTACTTCAGCGCCAGCAGATGATGAAATTGCCATAGGTAAAAACCCTAAAACATCTGTAAAAGCGGTTAGCATAATAGGTCTTATTCTTCGTTTTGTACCTTCTATAATTCTGTCTTTAAGATGAGTAACGCCTTCATCTTTTAGTTCATTTAATCCGCTAACCATTACCAAGCCATTTAAAACAGCAACACCAAACAAGACAATAAAACCAACACCTGCCGAAATACTGAAAGGCATATCCCTTAACCATAATGCAAAAACACCACCAATGGTTGCCATTGGGATTGCTATGTAAATCATTAAGGTTTGTGGAAGTGATTTTAAAGCAAAATAAATGAGAACAAAAATTAGCAATAACGCAATTGGTACAACGGTCTGTAAACGGTTGCTTGCACGTTCCAAATTTTCAAAAGCACCGCCATATCTAATGAAATAACCAGAAGGTAGTTCGAGATTGGCATCTAATTTTTCTTTGATTTCAGTTACCAAAGATTTTACGTCCCGACCTCTCACATTGATGCCAACATAGGTTCTTCTATTCGTATTATCCCTACTTACTTGCATTGGGCCAGCTTTGTAACTTATGTCTGCAACTTCCCGAAGCGGAATTTGAGTGCCTGACGGTAAATTGATAAAAAGATTTTGAACATCTGAAATATCTTTACGGTTTTCAGAATTCAATCTTACGACTAAATCAAACCGTTTTTCGCCTTCAAAAATAACGCCTGCCGTTCCACCTGCAAAAGCAGATTGTACAATTTGGTTTAGCGTATTTATTTGAAGTCCGTATTGTGCCAGTTTATTTCGGTTATAGGTAATGGTCATTTGCGGTAAGCCTGTTGTGGCTTCTGCTTTCATATCGCCAATACCTTCCGTTCCTGCTATTATTTTTGATATTTCTTCTGCCTTTTGGGAAAGCACATTTATATCTTCTCCATAAATTTTAATTGCAATATCTTCTCTAACACCTTCGAGTAATTCATTAAAACGCATTTCAATGGGTTGGGTAAATTCATAGTTTACACCGGGAATAATCTCCACCGCTTCTTTCATTTCTTCAATGAGTTCATCTTTAGTTGCAACGGTTGTCCACTCGCTTTTAGGTTTCAGAATTACAAAAACATCTGCAATATCCATAGGCATTGGGTCAGTTGGGATTTCGGCAACACCAATACGACTCACAATTTTTTCGACCTCTGGAAATTTTGCTTTAACAATCTGTTCAATTTTTGTAGTTGTTTCGATAGTTTCGGTAAGTGAACTACCTGGTTTTAAAATGGCATGAAAGGCGATATCGCCTTCATCGAGTTGTGGTATAAATTCTCCACCCATTTTGCTAAACGTAAACACAGCAATTCCGAAAAGAACCACCGAAATACCAATGATAAGTTTTCCTTTTTTTAAGGATTTTTCTAATAACGGTTGGTATTTACGTTCTACCCAATGCACAAATTTATCGCCATAGGATTTTTTGTCTGATTTTGGTGCTCGCAGAATTAATGCAGACATCATAGGCACATAGGTCAAACAAAGTACCATTGCACCAATCATTGCAAAAATGAACGTCAAAGCCATTGGTATGAACATTTTACCTTCAATACCTTCTAATGCTAAAATGGGAAGAAACACAATCAAGATAATAAGCTGACCGAAAAAGGCAGCATTCATCATTTTTTTTGAGGCTTTGGAAGCGATACCATCTCTTTCGATTGAAGTCAGTTTTTTCCTTTTGTAGAGTTGTGATGCAATTAGAAACACCGTGCTTTCTACAATAATTACAGCACCATCTACAATAATCCCAAAATCTATTGCGCCCAGACTCATTAGGTTTGCCCAAACATCAAAAACATTCATTAATATAAATGCAAATAATAATGACAACGGAATAGTGGAAGCTACTATTAAACCACCTCGCCAATTTCCCAATAAGAAAATAAGGACAAAGATTACTATTAATGCGCCTTCAATAAGATTGGTTGCAACCGTTGATGTGGTTTCAGCAATTAGTTTACTTCTGTCTAATAAGGGTTCGATAATGACACCCTCGGGCAAGGATTCTTCGATTTGAGCCATTCTCAATTTTACATTCTCGATAACGTCATTTGAGTTTGCGCCTTTGAGCATCATTACTAAACCACCTACAACCTCGCCCTCGCCATCTTGGGTCAATGCGCCATAACGTATTGCAGAACCAAATTGAACTTTTGCGATGTCTCCAATTGTGATCGGAATGTTATTTGTGTTTTTTACCGTAATGTTGTTAATATCGTCCAAACTGCGCACCAAACCTTCGCCACGAATGAAATTAGCTTGATGGTTTTTTTCGATATATGCGCCACCTGTATTTTGGTTGTTCATTTCCAGCGCTTCAAAAACATCTGTAATTGTTATACCAATCGCCTTTAATTCGCTTGGGTCAACAGCAACTTCGTACTGTTTTATTTTACCGCCAATTGCATTTACTTCAACAACTCCTTCCACCATAGCCATTTGACGTTGCACAATCCAATCTTGTATTGTGCGCAAGTCTGTTACCGAATAGTTGTCTTTATATTCTGGTTTTACTTTAAGTGTGTATTGGTAAATTTCTCCCAATCCCGAAGAAATTGGTCCCATTGTAGGTGTGCCAAAACCGCTTGGAATTTGTTCTTTTACTTCGTTCAATTTTTCAGAAACTAATTGACGAGGTAAATATGTTCCCATTTCGTCGTCAAAAACGATAGTAACGACAGATAAGCCAAAGCGAGAGATAGAGCGAATTTCCTTTACATCTGGTAGGTTGCTCATGGCAACTTCTACAGGATAGGTTACAAATTGCTCAATATCCTCTGTACCTAAATTAGGTGCTTGGGTTATAACCTGTACTTGGTTATTGGTAATATCTGGAACAGCATCGATAGGTACTTGGGTCATACTCCAAATACCTGCTGCCACAATGGTTAGCGTGAGCAAACCAATAATGAATTTGTTATTGATTGAGAAATCAATGATTTTATTAATCATAGAAAATGTGTTAATTCAGTTAAACATATCATTTTGCGCGAAGCGCAAAATAAAAGCGAAGCAATGCATGCATAAAAAAAGCGTTGCGATAGGATATAGCTATCCTTTAAAATACTGAATTAAGCCCTTGGTGGCTGTAGAATGGAAACGGTAAAATCTTTATCTATACCGTTTAAGTAGAGAAAGTCTAAAGTAGAAATGTTTGAGGATTCAAATTTTAAATCTGCAAATTGTAAATAGGTTGCGCTTACGTGGCAACATTGGCAGGTACAAAAAGGGGAACATAAATCTGAATCTTGGTGCTGGTGGTCGTCGGTTGCTTGCGAGATTTCAGTATTAGCATCACTATGATCTGTCGGAACATAATCTGCACAAGGTGCTAGGTTAAGTCCGAAGATATAAATTGAGAATATAAATGCTATATATTTCATTAATACAAAGGTAAAAATAAATAAATGCAACGTTGTTGCAAAGTTGATTCTATTTTTTTCGGTTGGTAAATTCGGTATTGCTCATTGGCAAGAAACAACTCTTTTTTTTCTTTTTTAGGCGTTGGCTTTTATACCATTTATCTCAATAATTTGCGCAGTTTACCATATTATGAATAATAAAAATCAGAAATCAAACTTCCAATTTTGTAAATTAACACACTATTACTACGTGTATAAAATGATATTTAAAAATTTTCCATCACAACTTAAAACAATCGATCACCACGGCACCCATTCCTTCCACTTGGGTAAAGAAGAGGTAGTCGGTATCGTGCTCTGCAAGCTTATATTTAGATCGCAGTTCCTTCACGCTATTCTTGAAATTGCGGGTAACCACGCCCCTAGCTGATTTGCCAAATTTTTTATTGACCAATTTTGGCTTATAACTATCGACCTTTCTAATTTTAAAAACCCTTCCCGGGAATTCCAGTAAGGAATCCGATGTAAAAAGGTGGGTGTTTGAACCGAGCTTTTCAATATTATATAGAGTCGCCAGACTTCTGAAACCACCGCTCTTCATAATAGCGGCATTGGGTTCATAGAGATAGGTTCGTGGAATTGAAAAAGTATTCACACTTTGGTCAGCATTGCTGGGAAATATCAGGTCAGGCTGGTCGGTTTCTAGGTTTACGCAAATTGTTTTAGGGTTTTTAACTTCCTTGTTGAGCAGCCACAATAGTTCCTTGACCTCGTTCTTTACCGCAACAATATGGATTTCTGAAACGTATTCTAATTGCCTCATACCTGCATAAATGTCGAGCATGGGCGATGTTTTTACCAGTAACGTGTTGCATTTTTGCAGAAGAAGTTCCAGATGTCCCAAAATATTTGGCTCATAATCCTCTAACCGTATGGCCTTGGAACGCGCGGTGGTCTTGCGTCCAGGATCGATATATATGACATCCACGTGATCCAGTTCCTCGTGGAGATAACGCATTCCATCGGTATTCAAACTTTTTACCTCTAGGTTCAATGCCTTAAAAAGCTGTACCGCATAAGGTTGCAGGGTTTCAGAAATTTCTAAGTGTGTGGATGAGAATCCCGCTTTCGCGAAAGCGGAAACATCAATCCCAAATCCGCCAGTTAGATCTATCATCGTCCTGCCAGTAACTATGGAAGCTTTATAGGCAGCAGTTGTCTCAGAACTGGTCTGCTCCAGATTGACCTTGGGTGGATATATGACCTCAGTATTATCGTACAGTCGAGGAAATTTGTTTTTGGATTTTTGCAGACCTACGAGTTGTTGGGTCAGTAATTTTGCATCGATGTCGAATGGATGGGACCTCAATAAGAACTGTGCCGGATGATCGTGAATATGGGATAAAAGATAGTCCCGCACTTCATGGTCCAGCACCCGTAGATCCATTACAAATTATGTGTCAGTTTCTTCACGATCTTGTACTCGCTCAAAAATTCCTTTGAAATAACTTTTATAACCGTATAGGTAGGAACGGCAAGAATGAGTCCTACTACCCCAAAAACGATACCTGCCAGTAGTATAACGATAAATATCTCCAAGGGATGGGATTTTACACTCTTCCCAAAAATCAACGGTTGATTGATAAAATTATCAATAGTTTGAACCAGACCGTAACCTATAAAGACGATAATTAATTTAGGGAATATAAAACTAGTAAAGTCACTCCCCAGATTATCACTAATTACAAAACCAGACATTAAAAAGTATCCTATTGCCGGCCCCAAATATGGAATAAGATTCAAGAGTGCGCAGAAAAACGCAATAATCAGGGCGTGTTCCACTCCTACTATCAACAGTAAAATAGTATATAGAGTGAATAAGATGACCACTTGAAAAACCAGGCCTATAAAATATCTGGATAACAATTCCTTGATTTTGGTAAACGCTCTAAGAAACTGGCCCTCATTACCTTTTTTAGAAAATACTAAAACACCTTCCAGCAATAAACGACTGTCCTTCAATAAGAAAAAAGCTATAAATAAAATTGAGAACAAACCTATTGCAAAGCCTCCCAATGTTCCCAAGAAAGTATTGACCACATTGGGTATGATATCCATGTTGAGATCTTTCATGATGGCCATTTGCTCAAAACGCTCCAATAGATCAACTTTTTTAATATTGAAAAAATCGTTGAACTGTGTGTTTAAGATCTCTAGATTCTCCTTGAGCTCATCCAGATCTATGCGGCTCAAGTTCTCACCTTGTTCTATGATCACAGGAATGATGAGTGAAATCGCACCCAGTATGATTGTTATTAATAGAACAAGGGTAATTAAAACGGCAAGGGTATTAGGTATCTTAAGGTAGTCCTGCATGAACAAGACCAGTGGACGACCTATAAGTGATAATACCGCCGCTATACCTATGTAGGCAAGTACGGCCTGTATTTCCCACAAAAAGAGCAATATAAAAATGACACCCAGAATAATCCCAATGGATCTGAGCAAACCGTAAGCGATAGCTTTAGAAAGTCGTTTACTTGTCATCTAGTTACTGAATACATATTTAATAATATTAGCTCCCATATCTAGAGCTTTTTTCCTAACCTCTGGCGGATCGTTGTGCACCTCAGGACTTTCCCAGCCATCTCCCAGATCACTTTCAAAGGTGAACAAGAGCACTAGCCTTCCCTCATGGAAAATCCCCTTGGCCTGAGGTCTAGCACCTTCATGCTCATGAATTTTAGGAAGTCCTTTTGGGAAATTGACATAAGAATTAAAAATTGGGTGGTTGAGCGGTAGTTCCTCAAATGCTTTATCTGGAAATAGTTTTGTGATCTCCTTGTTTAAATAAGGTTCCATTCCATAATTATCGTCTATGTGCAAAAAGCCTCCACTCAACAGGTAATCTCTGAGATTATCAAGATCACTACCTTCAAAGAGAACGTTCCCGTGACCTGTCATGTGCACAAATGGATATTGGAAAATATCTATACTACTAGGTTCAACCGTTGCAATTTCTGGATCAAGAGTCGTGTTGATATTAAGGTTGCAATAGCTTACAAGATTGGGCAGCGCCGACGGATTTGAGTACCAGTCTCCACCACCTCCATATTTCAACACGGCGATTTGTTGAGCCTGTACAGCACTGAAAATAAATAAAAATACCAAGATAATTAACCTGTCCATAAGCCCAGCAATTTACGATTATAGCTGTTATAATTCTCTTAAACTATCTATATCAAGCGGGTTAATTTTTCACACCTGTTGATCGTGTTCTTAGGGCAAGTTCTATTTAAACCAGAAAACGTCAGTTAATTCGCACTACGTCAACTCATTCATCACGTTGAAGAGTGTACAGCTATAAATTCCTGCTGTTTCCGTGCGCAGTCGGTTTTTACCCAAAATGATCGATTTGTAGTTGAAATGTTGCGCTTTTTCCAGTTCTTGAGGGGAAAAATCGCCTTCTGGTCCTATTAAGATAGTTGTGTCCTTGCCTATTTGCAGTTGGTCTCCCAAAAAAGGTTCGGACCCGTCCATACAGTGAGCCATAAATTTCTGCTCATCGTTATTTTTCAAGATGAACTCATTAAATGTACTCGACTCTTCAATAACAGGTAGCCATAGTTGCGCACTTTGCTGCATCGCGCTTACCGCTATTTTTTGAAATCTTTCAAGATTTATCTTTCTGCGCTCGCTGCGTTCACAAATTATAGGCGTGATGCGGGTGATGCCTATTTCGGTGCATTTCTCGATGAAGAGTTCCATGCGATCGTTCATTTTGGTCGGTGCGATGGCGATGTGTAAACTGGGAGATGGTGCGGGTTCTGCTTTCGCGAAAGCGAGATCCATCTCACATCTATTACTGGTAACAAGGCCCAAAGTCGCATCAAAGAGATTTCCCTTGCCGTCGGTAACGTGAAAAGTATCGCCCGTCTTCTTGCGCAGTACTTTTGTAATGTGTCGCGCATCCTGTTTGCCCAATTCTAGGACGGACTGGGCAGGGTCGTTTATCTCAAAATAAAATAATTGCATTACATGGAAATTCTGGGAGTCGCGGTAACGGAAAAATCAGCAAAGTCCTGATCCAAAAATTTATAATAAGCTGATATTCCTATCATTGCAGCATTGTCGGTGGTATATTCAAAGGGCGGTATAAAAACGTTCCAACCCTTTTCTGTGTAAGATTGAAGTCTAGCCCTAACGCCAGAGTTGGCACTTACACCACCACCTATCGCAACTGTTTTAATACCGGTCTGTTTTACCGCTTTCTCGACTTTTTTGAACAATATATTAATCAAAGTAAACTGGACGCTGGCACAAATGTCGTTGAGGTTTTCTTCAATAAAATTGGGGTTGATCGTGACCTGTTTCTGCACAAAGTATAACACGGAAGTTTTAAATCCGCTGAAACTGTAATTGAGTCCGGGAGCTTTGGGAATAGGAAAATCAAACGCCTTGGGATTTCCCAGTTGCGCCAATTTATCGACCTGTGGCCCGGCCGGGTAGCCCAGTCCCAATAATTTGCCAGTCTTGTCAAAAGCCTCGCCCACCGCATCGTCCTGAGTGGTTCCCACGACTTCCATTTTATGATAGTCGGTAACTTTCACGATTTGGGTATGTCCACCACTTATGGTAAGCGCGAGAAAGGGAAACGATGGCTTTTCCTGCCCGTGATCTATGAAATGTGCAAGTATGTGACCCTGCATGTGGTGTACGTCTATCAAGGGAATATTTAAACCCAGCGCAAGGGATTTTGCAAAGCTTGTTCCCACCAGCAGGCTTCCCATAAGTCCAGGGCCTCGGGTAAATGCAATGGCCGTGAGCTGGTCTTTATTGATATTGGCTTTTTTGAGCGCGGCATCAACGACTGGGACTATGTGGGATTGATGGGCTCTGGAGGCGAGTTCTGGCACGACACCGCCGTACAGTTCGTGTATTTTCTGACTCGTCACCACGTTTGCCAGCACGCGATCGTCCTCAAGAATGGCACAGGCGGTATCGTCGCATGAAGATTCAATGGCAAGTATGTATGAAGTTTGTGGCTGCATTGGCTATTTAGGGCATATAATTTGGTAATATTTGCAAAGTTAATTCTTATCACATTAAAAGGCTATTTAAAATACTGCTTAGAACACTACTGGTACTACTGGTGCTGTTCATAATTACCGTTGTGCTGTTCTCGTTTCCCAGCGTACAGACCTGGGCGGGCAAGCAGTTGACAGATAACCTCAATGAAGATTATGATATTGAGATCAAGATAGACCGCATACAGATTTCATATTATGGCGATGTAGCATTTGAGAATGGACTTGCCCTGGATCATAAAAAAGATACCCTGATCTATTTTGATAAGCTGGAAACTTCCATAGTCGGTTTTGGCGCTTTGCTTGCCGGTTCTCCAAGGTTGGGCAATACTGAAATAGAGGGATTATATTTAAATATTTATAGATATAAAGAAGACGCTACAGATAATCTGAGTCTTTTTATTGAAAAATTCAGGTCTGACAAACCCACTCAACCGGTTCAACCCTTTGAATTGAATACGGGTGAACTTTTTCTGGAAGGCGCGACCATAAAAGTGATCGATGAGACCCTCAGTAAACCAGAGTCCTTTATAGCCACCGATCTTAATCTGTATTCTAGCAGTTTTAGGATCTACGGATCGGATATTGAAAGTTTTATAGAGCACGCAGACTTTAACCTGTACAATGCCAACCTGAAACTGGTCGATGGAAAAAAAGATCAAATACGAATTAATGATCTGACCGCCGATTTTAAGTACTCGCCCAGCAGGATCACCGCAAAGGGATTAGCCATAACTACGGCAGCCTCCACCTTGCAAGGTGATCTTCAGCTAGATTATAAAAGGGAAGATCTTGCCGAGTTTCTAACTAAGGTCGATTGGGATCTAGACATTAAAAAAGCTGAACTATCCACCAACGAACTACGCAAATTTTATGACGAGATCATTGCAAATGAAGTCGTGAACCTAAGCGGTAGATTGCGCGGTACGCTGAACGACTTTACCGTGAGCGATATGGTTGCCACTGCACTCGACGACATCACGATCGATGGCGACATGCACTTCAAGAATCTTGTGGAAAATGAAGAAGAATTTTTTATAGAAGGCGATTTCAATAATCTACAACTGAGCAATCGTGATCTTAAAGCGTTTTTGCCCAATATTCTGGGCAACACCATGCCGCAAGAACTGGATCAACTGGGAACGGTACAAGCAACGGGCTATGCAAGTGTTGATCGTAATGAGATTATCTCAAAGTTAAAAGGAACGTCGCGCAAGGGTGCATTTGACACCAATCTTACCCTGACTGATATTCAAAGTGGAAATATTGCCTATAACGGAAATATTCAGCTGATTGGGGTGGATATGGGATCGTTGATAGGCAATCGAAAATTTGGTCGTACCACCTTGAATATAAATGTCAATGGACGTGGTTTCAATCCCAACTATGCCAATGCTAGCTTAAAAGGTAGCGCGATCCAATTTGAGTACAATGGATACAACTATCGCAATATTATCGTAAATGGCAATCTGCGGAAACCCAATTTTAACGGAAGAATAAGCGTCAATGACCCCAACCTTAAAATGAAATTTGATGGTCTGGTTGACATGTCGGAAGCGATCAACAAATATGACTTTAATGCGCAGATAGCTTATGCAAACCTCAACGCGATCAAATTATTTACGCGAGATTCCATAGCACTGCTCAAAGGTAATATAGTGATGGACATGGAAGGAACCAACCTCAATGACGCGGTGGGAACCATTCATATTACTGAAACCAGTTATGAGAATCAGAACAAGCCCTATAAATTTGACGACCTTGTTATTAGCTCTACGTTTGAAGGAGACAAACGGTTCTTGACCATAAATAGCACCGATGTTATTGAAGGTGAGGTCTCTGGTGAGTTTAAGGTGGAAGAAATTCCCGAATTGTTCAAGAACAGCATCGGTAATGTTTACACCAACTATAAATCAAATAAAATTACCCCAGATCAGTACCTCGATTACGAATTCAGAATCTATGACAAGATTGTTGATCTGGTTTTTCCCGATATCGCTCTGGGCGAAAATACAATTCTCAAAGGTCAGGTCGCAAGTAACCAGGCCCAGTTTAAAATGACTTTTAGAACACCAGAGATCAAGGCATACGGCGTATTTCTGGACAATGTTAATGTTCAGGTGAATAATCAAAATCCATTATTCAATACCTACATAAAAATTGATGAGATCAAAAATGGAGTGTATGATGTTAAAGATTTCCAGCTTATCAATGTGACCAAAAATGATACATTGTTATTTAGAACTGAATTTGAAAGCGCTGCAAGGGAAGAAGATAAGTACAAATTAAGCTTTTATCACACCGTGGATGGCGATAATAAATCGGTAATAGGAATACGCAAAAGTAATCTAAGGTTTCAAGGGAAAAAATGGTTGGTAAATAAGGATGATAAAGAGGTGAAATTCAAGTTTGACCACAATTTTGAGCGATTGTCCTTGGACAGCTTGTCTTTTCAACATTCTGAGGAAAAGATTACGCTGGCAGGCCTCATGAATCCCGATAAAAAAAATGAGGCCTATCTGGATTTTAAGGATGTGCGCATTTCCAGTCTGGTTGCCCCCATAGATAGTTTAAAAATGAGGGGTCGCATAGATGGATCTCTATTAATTGAGCAAATTAATGGCAACTATGCGCCCACCAGTGAATTTACCGTAAAGGGATTTGAGGTGAACGATACTCCTCTTGGAAACTTTGACCTTGAAATAAAGGGAAATGATGACCTGAGCAAATACATGGTCAACGCACAATTAAAGGATGACGACACCCGCACCTTCAACGCTACCGGATCGATCAACACGATCGGAGAAACTTCAACCTTTGATGTGGACGCAACATTTAATGGCTTTAATCTAATTGCATTAAGCCCGCTTGGAGGCGAGGTTTTGGACAATATTAGAGGCCTGGCAGATGGGACTGCAACACTCACAGGACCATTATCTGCACCAGAGGTAAATGGCGAATTGACCCTCTTGAATTCTGGATTGCGCATGCCGTACCTGAATACCGATTTCAATTTTCAGGAAAAGGCAACCGTTACCATTACTCCTACTGCCTTTGAGTTTAACACGATCACTTTGACAGATTCTAAATACAACACTCAAGGACAATTATCAGGTTCGATCAAACATAAGAACTTTGGTTTCTGGGAACTTGACCTCTCGCTGGAATCCAATCGCATCCTCGTTCTTGATACAGAGCTTACTCCAGATGCCTTGTATTATGGAACCGCGTTTATTGATGGAAAAGCAACCATTACAGGACCAACTACCGAATTATTCATTGATGTGGTTGCAACAACTAGTGAGGACACCGTTTTTAAAATTCCCATAGACGATGGAGAGTCATTGGGAAGTACCAGCGCGATCTACTTTTTGAGTCCCGAAGAAAAACTGGCAAGGGTTTCTGGGGAGAAAGTTGTAATAAGGGATATAAAAGGACTCGAACTCAGATTTGATCTAAAAGTAACGCCTGTTGCGGAAGTCGAGATCACCGTTGACCCAACCAACGGGAGTTATTTGAGAGGAAACGGATTTGGCAATCTTCTTATCGAAATAAATACCAACGGTAAATTTATCATGAATGGTGACTTTATTGTTACGGAAGGGATTTATAATTTTAAGTATGCCGGAATCGTAAATAAGGAATTTAACATACAACCCGGCGGGACTGTGGACTGGAATGGAGATCCTACTAAGGCAAACATTGATGTAAGTGCGGTCTATTCAACCCGGGCAAACCCTTCCATCCTACTGGACAATCCCAATCTAAATGCACAAATTCCCGTGGAGGTGGTGACACGTCTCGCAGGAGACCTCACCTTTTTTGATCCAGAATTTGAAATTCGGTTTCCCAATACCAGTTCGGTGGTGAGTTCAGAACTTCAATATAGGCTGGAGGATAAATCACAAAGGCAATTGCAGGCACTTTCCCTGGTTACCGCTGGATCCTTTTACAATCCCAACAGCATAGGACAGAACGCAGTTACCGGTAATGTGGTGGAAAGTGTTACGGGAATTGTAAACGATCTCGTGAGCCGTGAGGACAGTAGGCTGGACTTTGGTGTGAGCTATGAAGCTTCAGAGCGCAATCCCAACTCTGACCTGCAGCGCTCCGACCGTTTTGGGATCACGTTGAGTACCCAGGTCTCAGATCGTATTTTAATCAATGGAAAGTTGGGGGTTCCCGTGGGTACGACTACTGCCACAGAGCGTGCCGTGATAGGTAACGTGGAAATAGAATTTCTTTTGAATACCGATGGAACCTTGAGGCTCAAGCTATTTAATCGAGAGAATACCTTACAGCAATTTGGTCAGCAGGAAGATTACACCCAAGGACTGGGATTGCAATATCAAGTGAACTTTGATTCCATTTCAGAACTGTATGAAAAGATCTTCAATAAAAAGATAAGTACCTCCTCGATCCAGAAAAAAGCTAAGTCTGATGGAAATACCAGCTTGAAATAATGGAACGTAAAATCTTTGAAGTGCAGTATTTTTAATCCAGCGTTGGCAACAAGTAATCCAAATCAACGAAAATCGTACTTAAAAAAGTATTAGCATATTAATAAACGAAATGAAAACTAAATTTAAAACATCTCTTCTGATTTTAATAATCGGAATCTCGAATTTGACTTTTGGACAGAAAATCCAAAAACTGCCGAATAACGAATTACGTGAAATAATTGAATTAACTTTAAATCTACCTGAATTACAACAATATTTCCATATCGAATCACATCCAGAAAGGTTACCAATAAAAATTAAAGAATTCGGAGATATAAACGAAACTAATTTAAACGGAATTGAAAAATTTGGAATTGGAATTCTGGTATTTAAGAATGAAGAAATAAAAAGAAAAAAAATACCTGATTATTTAAATGTCGCTGACTGGACTCTTAGCGATAATCATTTACGAGTTCAGTTGAATTATCTTATCGAGGGAATTACTATAAACTATATGTTTGAACGAACTGACTCAAAATGGAAAATTAAATCAACTGAATTATGGGAAGAATAAAAAACCAGTAGCCTACACCGTATAAAATTAATTGCTAGGTCTAGCGTTCTCACGAAAGTCCTCTCGAACTTCCTATCTGTGATTTATTTGCTAACTTAAGCGCTTGAAACACGCAACTAATCTTATATAACAGCGTTGTCGTAAGTCACCGTTGAGATTTTAACACGATCCTATTTTAAGAATTGATTTCAAACTGAATCTCTAGATAAGAGTTATCGCCTGAATTCTAAGTATAAACCTGTATCAATTTACATAACTGGTTGAGTAAGTTAGTGCTATTTTTGCTTTCGCGAAAGCTTCTCCCATATTGAAAACACATCAACATTTCCTTATCTACAAACCCTACAAAATGGTGAGCCAGTTTACCACAAACGATAGGCACCAGAGAAACAAGCGGTTTTTGGGCGAGTTGTATGACTTCCCGGACAATTCAATGGCAGTGGGAAGACTGGATGAAAATACAGAGGGGCTGCTGCTCATAACCACAGATGGTCAGTTGAGCTATCACGTCAATGCTTCCCGTAGCTTTGAAAAAGAATATGTTGCGCAAGTGGATGGAATAATCACGGAAGCAGCGATTGCAGCTTTAATAAGTGGTGTGTCGATAAGTGTGGATGGCTGTAATTATCTAACATTGCCTGCAAGGGTACGGGCGATACCAATACCCTCACTTCCAGCTACCAAACAACGTATTAGAGACAATAGGCACGGCCCAACTTCTTGGGTTTCCATCACGATAACTGAAGGTAAGTTCCGGCAAGTCCGTAAAATGTGCGCCGTGGTAGGATTTCCCGTTCTAAGACTCGCGCGGATAGGTATAGGAAAACTAACTTTAGATACCTTGCAAAATAAAGAGGTGGTCGAGGTTACTGACCTCATCGAAGATTACTCTTGAAGAACGACCAAAAGTGCCTTAACACCAGCACTTAGATTCCAGACGTTTTGTTGGATTACCTTTCCCGTAGGATCCATAACCTTAAACTCTGCCGTGTTGGGACCGCTGGAACCTTGGTTGAGTGCCTCAATTTCAATCTTGTTGAATCCTGGCTTTAAATTGAGATCCACTCCCTGGTAAAAGCTTTGAAGATATATCTG
The DNA here is from genome assembly GCA_963836885.1 of uncultured Flavobacteriaceae bacterium. Classification (GTDB taxonomy): domain Bacteria; phylum Bacteroidota; class Bacteroidia; order Flavobacteriales; family Flavobacteriaceae; genus Nonlabens. The sequence goes on from CAWILF010000026.1 coordinate 125,281, forward strand.
TTCTACCAGTACTTTATCATCTTGCCACACCCTGACCAGATCGCCATCGACATACTGATGGTCCCTACATACAATTTTCAGTAACTTTTCGCCCGTGCGCAGCTCTCCTAGAAATGTGTCGCTTTTAAACCCGGGCGCCATGGCTCGATCTTGTTTGAATTTTTGATTTTTATATTTGACCCCTGGATCCAGTAGATCAGTTTCCTGTCTCATACTAAAGGTAGGTTTTGAATCCGGGCGTTTGTAAATAGTGGTTTCTTTTTTTTCTGGAAAGAGCAATGACCCACCTGTAGTGGTCTCTGGGACTGGTTTGATGTTACGCTCTGTGGTAGTAGGAGTCTCCTGAGCAAAGCTCAAGTTGATAGAGAAAAAAATGAATACTATATAGATATATCTCATAACAAAATTCTAGCAAATACTCTGCCTAAAAAACTTTCAAAGAAAAAATTCTAAGAAAAAACTAATATACTACAAGATAACTGATTGCGGGCTGAATAATTGCACGGTAATGGATTTATTAAGAACCCTTTAACGAGCTGCTCCTACTCTATTTTGCTGTGGTATAAAAAGATAATACTCATAACATTAGAGGATAATCTTAGGCAAATTGTTAAAACGCAAAAATGATTTAACGCCATTTTTTCATTTTAGATAGATGTCATCCACTATATTTAAATAAAAAATCATGGAACGTAAATTTGAAAGAACCGTAGAACAGAATAAGCCACTAGGAAGCCTAGGTGACCGATCTAAAAATAAAGATTTTGATTTGGATTCAAAAACGATCAATAAAAAACAATCTAACAAAAAAGCCAACAAGTAAATGAACTACTTAAATTTTGATATGAAAAAAGCAGAGAATACTTGTAAAGAGTTAAATATCCTGCTTGCCGATTATCACATGTATTATCAAAAGATCAGGAATTATCATTGGAACATTGTTGGTAGATCATTTTTTGACCTTCACGTTAAGTTTGAGGAAATGTACGATGATGCAGTTCTTAAAATTGACGAAATCGCAGAACGTATTCTAACGCTTAGGTATCAACCTACCTCCAATTATAGTGACTATATAAAAATGTCACATATAAAAGAGACAAAATCTGAACTGAGCGACACAGAAATGGTAAATAATCTACTTCACGACCACGGTCTTATCTTGACCCAGATGTCCAAAGTGGTAGAAACTGCCGGAAAGTCTGAAGATGAGGGAACAATCGATCTTATCGGTGCCTATATAAGGGAGTTGGAAACTACCAGCTGGATGTTAGACGCATGGAGAATGAAATCTGATGAGACCCGAAAGGCTTTATAGCTAAAGTTTCTATAGATTTCAAAAGTGGGATTATCTTCATAGATAATCCCACTTTTTATATAACTTCATTTTTGAATAGTAATATCCTTTAGCTATATTAAAGGTATAGCAGGCCATCTCATCGTTTTTTAAAATAGAAAATCAAACCTGTCAATTCAACCAGACCTCCCAAGGTAATAAGACCCACAGCTCCCACGACGTTCATAAAATACATTAGTATTCCTACAAGGACGATTAGACTTCCCAAAATTATCAACTGTAACCCGCCTTTTTTATTCATTTCCCAAAGCTTTGTATGAAATAATCTAAAAGCTAAATCCTACTTGAAAACTGAATCGCAATCCATCATCACCCCTAAAAAGGTTGAAAGTTGCACTTATAGCCTCCGAACTATTGACCCAAAAACCACCCCCAAAATCATTATGCCATCTCTGACTGTCTTCTTCATCCAGCCAGACGCGACCCACATCACCGCCTAAAAATATTCCCATTTGAATGGGGATCAGTCCAGTTTTAAACTCTTCAAAGCTATACCGCACGTCTGCACTTAGAGCCAGTGCAGATTCTCCAGAGAATCGTTGATTGCGGTAGCCCCTAAGGCCATTGTTCTGGCCTACCTGGGCACTCTGGTAAAACTGGTAATCGTCACCGAAGTTGACCGTTGCCTGTGCAAGTGTTTTAAGAACTACGTTGCGCTTTCTGTTCAAGGCGTTGTAGAAACCTAATTTTGGTTTTAAATATCCAAATACAGCATTAGTATCATCCGTATTTAGATTTACTCCTCCTTGAAGATCAAAGATCATCCCGCGTGTCGGATTGAGCGTATTGTCATAACTCTCGTAGTTATAACCACCGTTTAAGTCGATAAACCATTTGCGCTCGTAGAATGATGAATTTGCTACGGGATCCACTATGGTAGCTAAAAATCTATCAGCATCTTCCTCTACTTGAAAACCTTGGATCTCTATTCCTCCTTTTATATTAGATCCATATTCCCCATTATAAACTACTCCTACTCCACTTGAAATCTCGCTTATACGTACTCGATTAAAATCAAAATCCAGAGTATCATCATTATTCACTGTCTCGTTTCCTAAACCAAAAAAGTTCTCAGCAAACGTAGGCCCAGCAAATCTCGCGTTCACTACTACATTGAGATCATTGAATATTCCGGCAAAAGTTCCTTGATAATCTATGTCGTATCCCTGGGTGGCAAAATAATAACCTGCTACAAATTTATGTACACGGGAATTGGGATTGCGATTGAATCCCTGTACGCTAAAGATATTTTGAACTCCTATTTTAAAACCATCATCAGGATTAAACCCTATGGCCGGTGTAAGTACATTTGCCGTTTTGATGTTTTTTTTGGGATTATATAGATTGCGGTCATAACTATCAGAAAGCCTCTTGCGGGCACCACCCAGGTTTACAATCGTATTTTCCTTGGATTTATGATCATAGATAGAAATATCGTCTCCATTTTCCAGATCATAAACATCATTATTCTGACCACCTATGACCCGCACCTTGATTTTATCTTTTCCAGTACCAGTTGCATAAATAATATCATCATCATCCAGTGCATATACCCAGATTTCTCTAGTCTCATCTCTTAAGAACAACCGCTCTGCAACAATACCTGACTTTTCACCATCCTTGTTCCTATATATGGTGATCTTTGTTTTTCCGTCAGCTATACGGTTAATTTCTATAATATCATCCTTATCAGTGCCTCTTAGGATCGCAAGTTTTGAAAGATATTCATAATACCGCTCTGCGATCTTAACAAGATTGCCTCGACGTATTTTTAAATTTTTAATAATTCTCGCCGTTGACGCATCGGTGTAGATTTCTTCAGGTAGATCCTTAAATGCTTCTTCGATGACTTCATCCGTAAGATTGTCCTGAATATACCGAGCTTGTTCGATCCACACATTCCTATCCGAATTTTGGGCAAGGCTACGGTCTAGATAACTAGCGGCGGTATTGAACCATTTAACATTGTTGAGATCTTCATCATAGGTCGCAAATTGCTTGGTAAGTCCTATCATTGTTCTGAGTGTCGCAAAGACAGCTCCGTCAAAATTTGAAAATACTTGATCTCGATCTCTGGGGATCGCCTTAAATAGAAAATTGCCCTGCTCGTCCTCATACTCTGACCATCTCCATTGATCCTGGTGTCGGTCCCAGTCACCCAGTAACATGTCGAACATTCTGGCCTTTATATAAAACGGTTCATCCACCTTATACTTCTCGTCGCGTCTCAATTTCTCAAATACATCTGCCGTGCTTTCTATGTTCTCGGGAGTTCCAAAAGTTGCCAGATCCTTGTGGTTTGCCTCCGGACGCTCCACGAGCATATAAAGTTCATCGCCATATTCATTGTTATAGTTCCCCAAAGCTTTCTGTTTGGGCACATAATAAATTTCAGGATTGGTATGATATACGCCTATGGCATCACTCAACTTGGGAATAGTGAGCGCGGCATAAGGATGGGCTGCCGTATAAAAATCAAAAAGCAGATCTTCAGTAGCGGTAGCTTCAAAAGATTCAGCCACGGCATTTTCCTTGAAAACTGTAGTCTGTAAAAATTGAACCGCGCTCTTCTTCAAAGCTCTCAGATTATATTCCTTTCCCGTAGGTCCTACTAACCGGAGTGATCGCGTCTGATGGCCTCCTCCAGAGCGAGCAACGGTCAGACCTCCTTTGAGCGAGTCGAGGATACCTACCTTGGCATTGATCTTTGTACCGTACAGATCCCTATATTTAGTTCCCCATACCGATTCATAGACCGATGATTTTTCCACGCGTTCTTGATCGTACACACTCGCTTTCGCGAAAGCGGGATATTCAACAGGCAATTGTTCAAGATCATATTGCTCTGGCGCCTCAATCGCCTTATGGGTGAACAATAGCATTTCCCTGCCGTCCTCAAATCCATAATAGCGCACCCAGGAGCTGCCATCCTTCATAATATCAAGTCTCGCAAATCCATTGCCGCCGTAGGAAAACAGGCCATCATAACTCAATGAGGAGTAGCTCTTTTTAGATCCACTACCAGAGACGATCTGTCTCACTCCTTCATGCTCAATATATTGTAAAGTGTGCTCATGGCCGCTGGCAAAGATAATGCGAGGTGCTGCAGATGCTCGCGCGAGGGTTGAAATGCGCTGGGCAAGTTCCTGATAGCGCTTGTTTTGCTTATCCTGTGCACTTACTCCACCGCTGGTTCGTATCTGGGTGGCAAGAGAACCTAGGATCGGAACAGGAAATGCGCTCTGTGACGGGTACAGATGCTTGATGGCGGCATACTGTCCACCGTGTACACCATTAGTATAAAGTGGGTGGTGCAGTGCAAAAACTATGGTTTTGTCTTGATTTTTTTTGAGCTCGCTCTCAATTTCAAGAAAGAGCTGTTCCCTCGTCTTAATCTGGTCACAATCATCGTTAATCGTGGGATGAAGATCCCACCTTGCAAGATACCACTGGCTATCCACGATAATAAGCTGTATGTCATTTGAAATCTCCAGACTCTCTATGGGGCAACCTACACGCGGCTGCCATATATCCTTATTTTCCAGTGCCTCCTCGATGTAATTTTTTTCACGTTCTACATTATCCAGTCCCTCATTGAACCAGTCGTGGTTACCGGGAATAAATATTGTGGTACCATCAAATACCTTTGCTACCTCAATCTGTGCGTTTAGATGGTTTTCAGCTTTTGGTCTGAAGGCGTTTTCCTTGGGCGGCATTCCCGTTGGATAGATGTTATCCCCTAAAAATATAAGATGGGAATCATCCGTTTTATTTTTCAGGATGTAACTTTCCAGTGCGATAAGTCCATCGCTCTTGCCGTTCATGGGCGATAAACCTACATCTCCTATTAAATAAAATGATCGGTCTATGTCTGCTCCTGTTGGGAAAATCTGCTGGGCATCTTCACGATATTGGGGTTTAAAGCTAGCACAGCTTGCAATTAATAAAACTATTATTAATAAAAGAATGTTATTTTTATTCATGTTAGCAGTATTCCCTGTAATTTTATCATTAAATCAAAATAATGTCTGAAATTTTAAAAAAGACTGACAGCTTTGTCCTCAATCTCCTAAAAAATAATCTTGATGATAAGTATGTGTATCACAACTATACGCACACAAAACGAGTCGTTAAAAGTACACAGGAAATCATCGACAATTCTCAAATCGATGTTAAAGAGAAAGAAGCTCTATTACTGGCAGCCTGGCTGCATGACACTGGTTATACGGAAAGCGATGATAATCACGAGGAAGAAAGCGCAAAAATTGCCGACCGCTACCTCAATGATAATAATGTAGATGCCGAGACCATCGACCTGGTCAAAAAGCTCATCCTTGCTACTAAGTTCAACGGTGTTCCATCGGGTAAACTGGAGGAGATTTTAAGGGATGCCGATGCTTCTCATTTTGCCAAGGATTATTATAATGAAACGAGCGAGCTTCTCAAGAAGGAATACATGTTGCGTGGCCAGGAATTCACCAACAAGGAATGGCGGGACGAAAACATAAAGGTATTTACTGAAAAACACAGGTACTACAGTGCCTACGCCATTAAAAACTGGAATACCTCAAAGAATGAGAACCTTCTGGACCTTATCAAAACCAAAAAGAAGAAGAAAAAGAAGTATAAAAAAGAAAAGATCAAGGTTGACCTCAAAAACCAAAGCCCTGAACGTGCCATCCAGACACTTTTCAGAACCACCTTGCGCAATCATATTAAATTGAGCGACATTGCTGATACCAAGGCAAACATATTGCTGTCCGTAAACGCGATCATTATTTCCCTGGCACTCGCAAACCTGATTCCCAAATTAGAACAGGCAAGCAATAGACATTTATTATGGCCTACATTATTACTCATACTGTTTTCGGTCGCGAGTATAGTTCTTTCTATAATGTCCACTCGACCCAATGTTACCAGTGGAGAGTTTACGGATGAGCAGGTTCAGAAAAGACAGGTAAACCTATTGTTTTTTGGAAATTTTCATAAAGTACCCTTTGAACGTTATCAGAAAGCACTGATGAGTTTGCTCGAGGACAAGGAAGAGGTCTATGAATCACTACTCAAGGATCTATGGCTTCTCGGACTGGTTCTTAATAGAAAATACACCCTGTTGAGATGGACCTATACCATATTTATGATAGGTATCATCGCATCAGTTGCTGCATTTGTAATTGCTTTTGTAAATCTAGATTATGCTAGTGTTCAAGATGTGATTGATTAATAAGATCATTGTAGGTAAGGGCATTTCCCTCGCTGTATTGATTCTCATTATTACTGTATAAAATATTTACCCTTAATGCCTTTAATCCTATAACACCTTGGACATCCTCCAGTTCAAGGTGCTCTAGGTCATCTCCCAACATTCCATTGGACTGCAGGAAATTGACATAGCGCAAGTACTCACGTTCTGTTTCCTTGTTGGTATAGATAATGGCTATCTTCCCTTTTTGGGTAATGCGCTCTTCCGTTCCCTTAATGTTTGCCTTGTCTATACGCTTTTTGATCACCTCATACCTAGCGTTATAGGTACCATCTACATCAAATCTTTTCTCATCGATACGGTATCTTATACTCAACGTACTGTCAAAAACAAGTATCATCGAGGCAGCGTCGATCACGGCCTGATTTCCATCCTGCATCGCATAAAATTTATTCTCCATCTCGATCATGGTCTTGAGTTGCCACAATCTCAGGTTGTAGAGATAGACCACATTAAATCCCTGTGATGGAGCTATGCTTGATCCTACATAGATATTGTGCTCCACTCCATCCGTTTTAAAACGTTCGAAGAAATGTGGAAAGATAGTCTGGGCCTCGATCTGCTTCTTGTCTATATAATTGGATAATGCCTCGTTGATGGATTGAACGGTATCATCGTATGTATTGCGCGTATTGTAGATAACGCCGCTGGACGGGTCTATCTGAGCCTCATAATCTGCGACTTTCTTAGAAAGTTCTGGCGATAGTTTTTTAAGGTGCTGGACCACGGGATTGATCTCCTCGGTAAGCAGTTTTATGATATCCCGCTCAGAGTCTGCGTTGATACTGCCCTCTTTAAGTTCTTTTTGATATTCCACCACTCTAAATGAAATCTGGTCGTAGATGGGAATAGGTTCTGACGCTTTCGCGAAAGCGAAAATATCACAAACAATGTCGAGCTGATTGACAAGATCTTTTTTTATGGTATCGTTTCTCGCATCACTGCTTCCTACGATATCTATCTGACCATAAAGTGGATATATGTCTGGAAACCTGACGTCCTTAAATGTTTCAAAACGGTCAGAATTACTACGCGCCTTGAGAATGCGCCTTGCTTCACGCGCAAATTTCCACTGTACGCTGGAATGTATTGAGGTACATTCTGTCTGGATAAGTGCTTTTATGCTATTCTGGTACTCCTGCTCGCTGCGGGTAAGTGCTGCCGTGAGGTATTTTGCAACGTTATCTATTTTATTGACGTTGAATGTATTAAGTGCATATTTCACCCTGCTTACCACTTCAAGAATACCGATGAGATGCGCTCCATTGGTTATGGGGTAAAGTATGGCACTCTTCACATCCTTTGCCGCAAGGTTATCGGTAAGGAATTTGTTCTTCTGTCTTTTACCGTAGTGGTGGACATCCGTGATCACCAATGGCTCCCTGTTTTCTATAAGAAGTTTATAACTATCGTGGCACAGTGCATTTGCGCAGCTCTTCTCATGGCTTTCACCCAGTATAAAACTGTAGGTGCTGTCGTAGAACATGGTTTCAAAATTCTCGTCAAATTGATCGTAGGATGTAAATCCTACCCTTAGATTATCAAGATTGAACATATTTCTAAAGATCACCTCGATCTTATCCATCTGCGGATTTTCATTTGTGGCACTGCTCAGTAGAACTGTTTTGAGGTCAGAGATCGCTACATCCATGGTAACGTCAGCAAGTGACACGATGCCAAAACCCTTGAACGTATATGACTGCACGGGAAAATATTTATACCATATTTCCTTATCGTCTGGATTCCTCAATAATTCCTTGATATTTTCCTCATCGAGCCGGTTCTTCTCGTCGTTGAGTTCCACATTTATAAAATCTGCATTATAGGTAACCCTGTAGGTGCGCAGAAGGTTATTGGCATCCGGAATCTCACAAAAAATGGGCTGCGAGAAGTCTATGTTTCTCTCATATACCTTGTTGAGAACCAGTCCACAGGCCATTCTATAGGTGTTAAAATCCTGGGTGGACATGATCTCCAACTTAAAGTTTTTTCCAGCTGCGTCCAGTATTTTATTGAGCCTCTCGGTCTTATTGAAGAGTTCGTCAGAAAATGGAACGGTAGCGGCCTTTATCTCATTATGGGTGAGCGCCTCTGGAAAAAGTTCGGACAATAGTATATTTATTGCTTTTTCAAAATGCTTGCGGTCAGCGGGATCAATTCCACGTATCAGTTCTTCATTATCATCAGCATATCGCAGTATGGATGACAGGTACAACTTTTTAAAATTGTTTGTCTCCATCTCCAGTCGCTGGTGGTAACTATCGACGACCTTTTTTAAACTAAGGGTTACGTCCATCATTTGATATGCCTGTTCTTCTACCATGATCAAATATAGAAGTTTATACAGGCATAAGACATATAGTGGTATTCGTTTTTGGATATATTTAACCCTAGTACAAATTTCAAAACAAGTATTTTTGCAAAAAAATAATCCATGAAGTATTTCAATATTTTAATGTGCATCCTATTCCTTACCTCCTGCCATCAAAAGATAGAGAGTCAGACCGGCGTCAGCGGCGAGGCTCCCGGAGTGTTGAACGGCATGAGGATCTATTATAAAAAGCTACTGGCAGATGGCAAGACAGAAGTTTTGGACACCAGCATCGTCATGAATGAAAAATTTGAATTTGATTACAGAGAAACTGGTGAGCAGCCAGAGATGCGCTTTCTCACCATGGATGGCAACAATCAGAACTTATTGTTCATAACCAGTAACGAATCGGTTTTTATCAAGGTCAAAAAAGACAGCTTTGCAGGTAGTGAAGTTGTGGGAGGCGACGTTAACAAAGCCCTCGCCCAGTATAACGATCATAAGAATACCTTTCAACAGCAAGTGTTGAGCCTCAAGGAACAGCGCACCGTGGCGATGAAAAACAATGATAGTGCACAGGTCAATAATCTTACAGCCCAATGGGAACAAAGGTCAGACGAGTTTAAGAACAATGCAACAGAGGTTTTTGAATCAAATACCGATAACATCATGGCCGCAATGATCACGGGAGAGTTGCTCAATTATAAACAGATCGATGAGGTCGAGGGACGCAGGATGTTCAATAAAATGTCAGAGCCGGTAAAAAAACAGGGCATCAGCATACAAATAGATGAGTTTCTCAAAAAGACCGAAGTAACCGCCATCGGTGCAAAAGCACCACAGTTCGAAGGTTTGAATCCAGAAGGCGAGGTCATAAAATTGAACGAGATCCTGGGCAAAGTGACCCTGATCGACTTCTGGGCATCATGGTGCCGTCCCTGTCGTGCCGAAAATCCCAACGTCGTTGCAGCCTACAAGAAATACCACGATAAGGGATTTAACATAATAAGCGTTTCCCTAGATCGCAAAAATGGTGGGGAAGCATGGAAAAAAGCAATTATCGATGATCAAATGGACTGGAATCATATATCGCGACTGCAATATTTTGGCCCCATTGCAAAGCAATACAACGTAAGCTCTATACCCTCCACTTTTTTACTGGATGAAGATGGAGTGATCATCGCAAAAAACCTGAGAGGACAGCAACTGCACGATAAACTGGCAGAGCTTTTTTAAGGTTCAAGACACCTCAGGTTATTTAAAATAAAACGCCAGACTTTAAGTCTGGCTTTTTTATAATCGGAATTATTTGTGTACTTGAAAAGTCTCCCAGTTTTCGAATTATTAATTCCTGAAAGAAATGACAGTGTAAAAGGAGTTGGCCACAGATCACTCATGCTTTTCCCACCGGTCGATGTTCTATAAGTTCTTTACCATGCATGGAGTCTGTGAGTTGTTACAGGTAAGTTGGTAATCACGCTTTCGCGAAAGCGGAACCACAACATCAGATCTTCCCCAACTTCATCATGACAAAAAGTGCAATAATAGGTACCAGCAAGGCTCCAACGATGAGCGGCTGCTCAAAGATAATGTCATGATCATAGAACAATGTGATGGCATAGCCCGTCATTGCGCCCCCAAAATGGGCATCGTGACCGATGTTGTCCGACCGTCTCTGCATTCCATAAATGCTATAGATCAAATAACCGATACCAAAAATGTACCCAGGAATACCAAAATAGATGCGCATGCCTGGATCCAATAATATGGCCGCATAAATTATTCCCGAGACCGCACCACTCGCGCCCAAGGCGCTGTAACTGTATTCATCCTTATGAAATACATAACTGAGCAGGCTACCGCCTATCATGCTGGCAAGGTAGATAATGACCATGTTAACCGCACTTAGTGTGTCCACCACCACGTCTGCAAAGAAGTAAAAGGTGATCATGTTAAAAAACAGGTGGCGCTCGTCAGCATGGAGAAAGCCGCTGGTGATAAATCGATACTGCTCACCGCGCTGGATCCCAGCGATATTGAACAGGTATTTAGACCTAAACAAGTAGTCCTTGAACCCTTTAAAACTAATAACGCAGGTGATGGCAATGATGCCGATGGTGGCGATGTCCAGATTGAGCATTCAGATAATTATTGAGCAAAGCGCACAAGATAGTATATTTGTTAAAAAAGCACCGTGGCATCTCTGTCCTATTATTTAATTTATCCCATTATCTGGATCATTTCTAGGCTTCCCTTTCCCGTAGCCTATCTTTTGAGCGACCTTGTTTATTATGTGTTATACTACATAGTAGGCTATCGCAGGGACGTGATCTTAAAAAACCTACAAATTGCCTTTCCTAGTGCCTCGCGGGAGCGACTGGTGCAACTATCCAAGGAAAGTACGAGGCATTTTTGCGATACTTTTATAGAGGTAGTCAAGTCCATGGGAATGAGCAAGGAAGAAATGCGTAAGCGTTTTGTTTGTGAAAATGTGGAACTGGTTAATAATTATGCATCAGAAAATCGACCGGTGATCTGTCTGTTCGGTCATCAAGCGAGTTATGAGTGGACCATGGTGCTGGTGGATCAGATGATCTATCCCATAATCGCGATCTACAAACCGCCGAAGAGTAAAAAATTTGATGCGCTGATCAAAAGAATCCGAATGAAATTTGGTGCTTCCATTATTGCCATGAAAAAGGCGAGCGAGGTCATGCGATCCACAATGAATTCTAGTGAAAATGCAATTTTTGCACTGGTTGCAGATCAATCTCCGCGTGCCGGTAATTCACAAAACTTCACTGAATTCTTTAACCATCCCACGGCAGTATTTAAAGGAGGAGAGCTTTATGGGAAGGAGTATAATGCACTCGTAGTATTCATGGAAGTAACCAAAGTTAAAAGAGGATATTACTCCAGCAGATATATTCTCATAGCTGACGAAGGCGCAAAGACCCAAGATTGGGAAATTACAGATCGGTTTTTTGAACTATTGGAAGATCAGATAAAAAGGCAGCCAGAATATTATATGTGGTCTCACAAACGCTGGAAGGCAACCCCTGAAAATACTAAACGACGGCCAGTTTTTTCTCCGAAATTAAAGTCTGATTAAATGTCACTTTACGCAGTTTTTTCTAGAAATAACAAAGCATTAACGTCTGAATATAATTAATTAAAAAATCTCATGTCCCAACGACCGCCTATTAATCCAAGCAATATGGATCTAATGAAATCGTCGTGCGACAAAAAATAAAATTATTAGCTAAGGAATAAACTACAGTATATTACCATTGAATCGATGAAAAACTTTAGAGACTACTTAAAAACTATAGCAGATGTCGATGAGCGGGATTGGTTATTGTTCTCATCGTTTCTCAAAAAACGGGAACTTCGTAAAAAAACTACATTCCTTAGAAAGGGAGATATTGAAGATTGCATTTCATTTATTGAAAAAGGCAGGGTCAGGTTTTTTATACCAAAAGAGGATGAAGAGAAAGAAATAACTTTTGGGTTTAGTTTTCAGGGAGAATTTGTTAGTGCCTACGATTCATTCCTGACTCAAACCCCATCTTCCTATCAAATAGAAACTTTGGAAGCAACGACCCTATGGAGTATTACCTATGCTGAACTGCAAAAAGTCTATACCATCACTAAAGTGGGAAACACCCTGGGCCGCTATATATCTGAGCGCTTATTTTTAATAAAATCCAGAAGGGAACAATCCCTATTGAATGAAACTTCAGAACAGCGCTATCTCAATTTATTTGAAGATCGCCCCAATGTGATGAAACAAATTCCCTTAAAATATATAGCCTCTTATATAGGTGTAACTCCTCAAGCCTTGAGCAGAATAAGGAAGCGTATTTCTTAACTTAGGTTCATTGTTCTAGCAGAGAATCGGTTTTAACTTTGATGTGAAAATTTATATCAAATGGAAATCATCCTTTTATTCTTAATTTTATGGTACGGCGGATTGTTCTTTCAAACATTCTTTCTTCATAGATATGCTGCGCACCAGACTTTTACCATGTCAAAGGTCACAGAGAGAATAACTTATGTACTAACATGGTTGTTTCAAGGCTCCAACTATCTAAGTGCTTATGGATATGGTGTTATGCATAGAATGCACCATGCCTTTGCAGATACGGAAAAAGATCCTCATTCACCTAAATATGACGAGAACGTTTTCTCAATGATGTGGAGAACAAAATCTACCTACCAAAACATCAATGAGAAAAAGGTGCAAGTAGATGAGAAATTCACTAAGAATGTTCCTCAATGGTATCGTTTTGATAAATTGGCTAGTTCCAAGATCTCAAGAATCGCGTGGACGTTGTTGTATGTAGCCTTCTTTTTAAAATTTGCAACCACCTGGTGGTTGTGGTTGTTCCTGCCAGTCATTGTGCTCATGGCTCCCATCCACGGAGTTATAATCAACTGGTACGCGCATATTTATGGTTATGTCAACTATAAGGTAAAGGATACTTCTAAAAACTTGTTGCCCTTTGATTTTTTAATGATGGGAGAAGCCTATCACAACAACCATCATAAACATGGTGGGCGGGCTAACTTTGGTGGTATTAGATGGCATGAAATAGACCCGACCTATCAGATTATGAAAGTGCTTCATAAATTGAACGTTATTGAGATTAAATCATTCAGTAGGTAAACTTTAGAATTAATAAAGCTTCATCAGATAATTGAAAAAGTCAAGTTATTGTAAATAACGCCTTAGTTTTTATAGTGCCACATGTTCTGCGACTTCTAAATCTACCATAAGGAAATTCAGAGCATAATTCCCTTAAATTTACTCCAGCTTTTAAAATAATCCACGGTAAGGTGTTGGGATTCATGCTCAACCCTTTACTGGAATAAACAATTTAAAGATGAGTGAGAAAAAACCCAATTTTTTGGGCGCGGTATTGTTTTACCTATGCTACCCTATTATTTTACTCATTTCAATTCTTCCATTTCGGATTCTATATATATTGAGCGATGTGGTGTATTTCTTTCTCTTCTACATTTTAAAGTACAGACGTAAGGTTATTGTAGGCAATATAAAAATTGCTTTCCCGGATTATAGTGATCATCAGGTCATGGAAATTGCAAAAAAAAGCACGCGACATCTATCGGATATGATCTTTGAGATGATCAAGACCATCACCATTTCCCAAGCACAGTTGCAAAAGCGCTTCCTAATAAGTAATATAGACTACGTTAAAAATCTAGCTTCCCATAAACGTCCTATCTTCAGCGCAACGGGACATTATGGAAATTTTGACTGGAGCATCGCGATAAATTATGTGTGGGACATGAAAATCAATGTAGTTTTTAAGCCTGTGAAACAACCACAAATAAATAACATGTTGATAAAATCCCGCAGCAAGATCAATTCTAAACTTATTCCAGCTAGAGAAGTCAAGGATTTTGTGACTGGGAACTTGAGTAAAACCTCAACTTCAGTACTTTATATGATCATAGATCAATCACCAAAACTTAAAAGACCGCACTACTTCACAACATTTTTTAATCAACCCACATCGGTATTTATGGGATATGAAGAACTTGCTCGGGAAATGAACGCTGTAGCTGTATATTTTAAGATCAAAAAAATCAAGCGCGGCCATTACGAGGCAACAGTTATAAATATGAATCCAAATAGTGCGCAAACAAAACCCTGGGAGCTCACTGATCAATTCTACAGATTACTTGAAGAACAGATAAGAGAACAACCAGAGTTTTATATGTGGTCCCACAAAAGGTGGAAGGTTAATCTAGAAAACGCCCCTAAAATTCTTGGGATATCGCCTCGAGCTCAGCAATTAATCGATCAGCAAGATCATCGGCCTTTTTCTGACTCTTAGCCTCGGTATAGATTCTAATGATAGGTTCTGTGTTTGATTTTCTCAAGTGCACCCATTCCTCGGCAAAATCTATTTTTACTCCGTCGATGGTCGTAAGTTCCTCATCCTTGTAATTTTCCTGGATTTTGGCGAGGATTTTATCCACGGGCATTCCCTGGGTGAGTTGGATCTTCTTCTTGCTCATAAAATAGGATGGATAGGTAGCTCGCAATTCGCTCACCGTCATCTTCTTTTCCGCAAGTAATGACAGGAACATCGCAACTCCTACCAGTGCATCTCTACCGTAGTGGGACTCTGGATAGATGATTCCTCCATTGCCCTCACCTCCTATTACGGCATCCACTTCTTTCATCTTGGTAACGACATTTACCTCGCCCACGGCTGCAGCATGATAGGTGCCACCATGTTTTTCGGTAACATCGCGCAAGGCTCTGGAAGAAGAAAGATTGCTTACCGTGTTTCCTTTTTTCTTGCTCAAGATATAATCTGCACAGGCAACCAGGGTATATTCCTCACCAAACATTTCTCCTTTTTCATCGACAAATGCCAGTCGGTCCACATCGGGATCTACCACGATACCAAAATGCGCGTCGTGTTGCAATACTGCCTCGCTGAGGTCGGTCAGGTGTTCTTTGAGGGGTTCTGGATTGTGGGGAAATTTCCCGGTGGGATTGCAGTATAGTTCTACCACATCTACCCCTAGACTTCTACAAAGTTCTGGAATGGCTATACCACCTGTAGAATTGACTCCGTCCACAACCACGGTAAACTCTGCCGCCTTTATGGCATCGACCAGCGTTACCGGCATGGCTAGTACCTCTTCTATATGCTTTTCTATATAATCATCTACTATAAAGACCTTGCCTAGATCATCCACCTCTGCATAATCAAAATTTCCCTCCTCGGCATTGTCCAGAATTTCCTGACCTTCGACACCGTTTAGGAACTCTCCCTTGTTGTTGAGTAATTTAAGAGCGTTCCATTCTTTTGGATTGTGGCTCGCGGTAATGATAATCCCACCATCGGCGCGCTGTTTGGGAACGGCTATCTCTACCGTTGGAGTCGTGCTCAATCCCAGATCGACCACGTGGCAGCCCATTCCTATAAGGGTATTTTGAACCAGGGACTGTATCATTGCTCCACTTAACCTTGCGTCACGACCTATAACTATGGTCGGATGGTCCTTATCGCTTGCATCCTTGATCCACGCGGCATAGGCGGTTGCAAATTTAACGGCGTCCAGCGGAGTAAGATTATCTCCGGGCGATCCTCCTATGGTACCACGTATCCCAGAAATAGATTTTATTAAAGTCATGAAGGTTTTGTATTAAATTTACAGCAAAAGTAACTCAACTTCCCCACCATTCCTAAGACTATGAACTATCTCGCCCACGTTTACCTCTCAAAAGATGATCCCCAGATCAAAACGGGCAATTTTATAGCAGACTCGGTGCGTGGTAGTGATTTCAGCAAATTTCCCGATCGCGTGGGACAGGGAATCGTACTGCACCGATTGATCGATAGCTACACAGATTTTCATCCAAAATTCAGGGAGAGCAAGGACTTGATACGTATGGAATACGGTCACTGGAGTGGTGTGATCGTTGATATCTACTACGACCATTTTCTTGCAGCAAACTGGGCCGACTTCCATCCCACTCCTTTAAAGGTCTATACGCGCGCATTTTATGATATTCTGGAAGCCCATCCCGAGTGGCTGCCCGAGAAGGTAAAACGTTTCCTTCCCTATATGGTGCAACAGGACTGGTTGCTAAGCTATGCTACGGTGGAGGGAATCTCAACCATATTCCACCAGATGAACCACCGGACTAAAGGCAGGAGCAAAATGAACTTCGCCCCCATCGACCTTATCAAGTTTTATGACGTACTGGAAGTGCATTTCAGGGAATTCATGGCCGATCTTAAAATATACGTGGATAGCGTGTACCCAGATAAAACATGATCACAGGGAAATCTAGAAAATGCCTATTTGAATTGACCAACGTTTGATTGGATCGGGAAGTTTGTGGTAGTTTTTCTTTCGCTTAAAGCAAAAACAAATATCCTATCCAACTCTTTACGTATCAAAAAGTTCCACCTGTTGCAAAAACACTGTAACAAGTTGGGACCGCCATTTCAACTCCCAGCCCGTAGGTTGACCAAAAATAAAATGGCTTACCTTGTATTATATTCGCAATACAAAACCTTAAAAGCACGCATGGGATTAGTAAAGAGAAATCCTTTTGGACATATATTATTTGTAAAACGCTGGTTGATACGCATTTTGGGCGGTCTATCCCACAGAAGGTACCGCGGTTTTAACGAGATGGAGATCGAGGGTAGCGATGTCATACGCAACCTTCCCGAGACGGGAGTCCTGTTCGTGAGCAACCACCAGACCTATTTTGCCGATGTGGTAAGTATGTTCCACGTTTTTAACGCCGCACTTACCGGCCGTGACGATAACATCAAGAATGTGGGCTATCTATGGAAACCCAAATTAAATATGTACTACGTCGCCGCAAAGGAAACCATGCAGAGTGGTTTTTTACCCAAGATTTTTGCCTACGTGGGCGCAATTACCGTAGAACGTACCTGGCGTGCAAAGGGAGAAGATGTCTCCCGCTCCGTTAATCCAGATGACACCAAGAATATAGGCGTGGCACTGGAAGACGGCTGGGTAATTACCTTCCCACAAGGTACGACCAAACCATTTAAGCCCATAAGAAAAGGAACGGCCCACATAATAAAACAGTATAAACCCATCGTAGTTCCCGTCGTTATTGACGGTTTCAGGCGTAGTTTTGATAAAAAAGGCCTGCGGATCAAAAAACGCAACATCCTACAATCCATGGTGATCAAGGAACCTCTGGACATCGATTATGAAAATGAATCTGTAGAATCCATCGTTAAAAAGATAGAATATGCCATTGAGCAACATCCCTCATTTCTTAAAGTAATTCCGCTAGAAGAAGTAGAAGCACACGAGAAGCTCAATGAACAGAGGAAGTGGGAATATTAGAGGGCTGAATTTTTTTTGTCGGATAAGTTCGCCTACTAAACGTGTTCAAATGAACTGACTATTATTAGTACATGGAATCATTGAAAAAAACTGGCATGTAAATCAAAATCTATAGACTCCGCAACGAGTAATTTGCCTTGTAGAACATATTAAAATTGAATATGATATTATAACTAAATTTGTAAAAATTAAATCAGATGAATATTCAAACCATATCGATAGACTTCCCCATGGATATTCTTTTGGCTATCAATGAGTCAGAAAAAGAATTGAAAAGCCGTATAAAAATTACGCTGGCTATTCAACTTTTTAAGCTGGAAAAATTGACTATTGGTAAGGCTAGTCAGCTTTCTGGGTTGTCAAGATTAGAATTTGAAAATGAACTTTCAAAAAATAATATCTCAATCTCAAACCTCTCCGAGGAAGATATTCTAATGGACATTGAAAAGTTGAAATAATGGGTAATGGTCTTGTTATAGCCGACGCGGGCCCAATTTTCTCCTTAGCAATCATAGATAGATTAGAATTATTAGATCAAATCTTTGACGATATCAGAATTCCAAGAGCAGTTTGGGAAGAAATTTCTTTAGTCAAAACTGTATCGTTCTATAAATCAATTCAAGATTATTTCCAGACAAAAGTCATTGACATCAAGGGATTTAATGATCTAACTTTAATAATGGATAAAGGTGAGTCCGAATCCATAATCCTGTTTAAAGAACTAGATGCAGATTTTATTTTAATTGATGATAAAAAAGCCAGAAACATTGCTGAGAGCCTTGATGTAACTTGCGTTGGAACTTTAGGGATTCTATCCATTGCTAAGAGCAAAGGTCTAATAAAAGAGCTAAGGCCTTTATTTATTGTTTTCTTAAATAACGACAGGTATTACTCCTTAAAATTATTGAACATGCTATTGGAGAAACATGACGAAGCTTTAATATCTAATAAACAATAACCTCATTTCATGTTAAGCTGAACTTTTTCTTCAAGCTCATAAATGAACTCGTTCAAGCTCAAATACCTGCTTTAATGAGCTACAAATCAACTTTGAATGAGCCACAAATATTAAAAACTATGAAACAGCACATAAAAATCCACACCGGTACTTCCATTACCATCAATAGAATTGCAAGTTTACTGGAAGAAAAAGGCATTACCTCCATCATCAAAAATAACCACGAGTCGGGAATACTGGCGGGTTTTGGCACCTCGATCAACGATGTGGAATTGTATGTTCTCGATACAGATGTGGAACGGGCGACAAAAGTGTTGAATAGCGTGGCGTTGTAGAGTGTTTTAAGTTTATTATTTGAGTCTTAGTTAAACAACCTCCTGAAACCTACGAGGCACTTTCCACCCACAACAACCCCAGCCAGTACAACGGCAGCGCTTCAACTATAATACTTGAATAATAATCACTTTTTACCTTGTTAGCATAATAAATAAGTACTGCCAAAATTAAAGTAATCAAAAACGTGACAAGAGCATGACCATCATTAAAATTCATAGCATTATAAAGATGAATTGCAAGAAATGCGATCGTCAACCCGATACCCAAAAAGATTGACCTACTCACTCCTATCAACTGTGGCAACGTGTGCAACGCAGGTGGATCATATTTGAGATCACGTATCTCAAAGGGAATGCAGAGCGCAATGACCAAAATAAAGATTTCTAGAAATTTAAGTACAAGCTCAGAAACACCTATCGGTGCGCGCTGTAGAACGAGAGTAAATGTGGAGAACTGCGGATAGATCACTAAAACCAGCGACCACGCCACCGCGACAGAAGTCAGCTTAAATACCGGCACGCTCCTCAATCCTCTTCGTTTCCAAAAAGGCAAGGTGTACAAGATACTTATAAAAGAAGCCAGACCTATTATGAGAATGGCCAGACCGCTCTCATCCAGCAGTAAATAGCCGCTAACAAAGGCACATACGGCAGTGATGGCGATGATTACAGGCTGATAATTGACGCGATGCTTTTTATGGATGCGATCTCCATACTTTACAAGATTATAACCCACCACCGCCCCACAAAACAGAATCATAAACATCTGCCAGGGTATCACATCGAGATAATTAAAATGGATCACCGCAAAAAGCGCCACAAAACAGACCGCAACGTGCAAACTGCTGGCGACATAAAATCTCAAGAGCTTTGTAATGAAACCCATATCCACAAAGGTAGAATCTGCCACGTTGATAACTAGGGAAAAAGCGTTGAAAAAATAGTTTTCACGGCACGAACATTTGTTAGTTTCCCGCAATCAATCGACTACTTTTGCACCAGCTATAATAGACCACATAAGTACTATGAATACAGATCGTTTTGCCCTCAGGCACATAGGCCCACGCCCGTCAGACCTTGAAGAAATGCTCCACGTGATAGGAGTTGATTCCATTGAACAGTTGATCCATGAGACCGTCCCATCGGGAATACGTCTTGAAAATGAACTGGATCTCGATCCCGCGATGAGCGAGTACGAGTTTTTGAATCACATCAAGAAACTGGGCGATAAGAACACACAATTCCGCTCCTACATAGGACTGGGTTACAATGCGGCAATTATTCCCGCGGTGATCCAGCGTAATATTCTGGAGAATCCGGGCTGGTACACGGCTTACACGCCCTATCAGGCAGAGATTGCACAGGGGAGACTGGAGGCATTGTTGAACTACCAGACCATGATTACAGACCTTACCGGTATGGAACTCGCAAATGCTTCATTGTTAGATGAATCTACCGCTGCTGCAGAGGCGATGACCCTGTTATATGCCGTACGTGAGCGCGACCAGAAAAAGAACGAGATCAATAAATTCTTTGTAGATCAGGACTGTTTGCCGCAGACTAAGGAACTGCTCAAGACCCGAGCTATTCCACTGGGCATTGAGCTGGTAGAGGGTAATCCGCAGGAAATGGATCTGGACGGCGGTTACTATGCCGTTCTACTTCAATATCCTGGAGCTAGTGGTAATGTGGTGGATTATACCGGTTTCGCGAAAGCGTGCCAAAACAATAACATCCGTATCGCCGTAGCAGCAGATGTTCTATCACTCGTATTACTGGAAGCTCCCGGTCACTGGGGCGCAGATGTTGTTGTTGGAACAACTCAGCGATTTGGGATTCCGCTGGGATATGGCGGTCCCCACGCCGCATATTTTGCAACTAGGGATGAATTTAAGAGACAGATTCCCGGTCGTATTATAGGAGTGACCAAAGATATGGACGGCAAGCGCGCGCTGCGCATGGCTTTACAGACTAGGGAACAGCACATTAAGCGCGATAAGGCAACCTCCAATATTTGTACCGCACAGGTATTGCTCGCCGTTATGGCTGGAATGTACGGCGTTTATCACGGTCCCGACGGATTAAGATATATCGCAAATAAGGTTCATAAAAATACGGCCACGCTCGCAGATGCTGTGGAAAAATTGGGCATTTATCAAACCAACGAACACTTTTTTGACACACTCTCCTTCAAGGCGCCAGCCGACAAGGTAAAAGCAGCCGCAGAAGCTCTAGAAATTAACTTTTACTATCCAGATGCCGACACGGTGCAGGTTTCCCTCAATGAGACCGTTTCCCTGGCAGATTTGAATGATGTGGTTTCCGCTTTCGCGAAAGCAGTAAACAAAGACTTCACTCCCATCACGGAGATCATGGACAAAACCTTCTTGGGACAAGGCCGCCAGACGGATTTCATGACCTACGAAGTCTTCAATTCCTACCATTCTGAGACGGAATTGATGCGCTACATTAAAAAACTGGAACGCAAGGATCTGGCCTTGAATCACTCGATGATCGCGCTGGGATCCTGCACCATGAAACTCAACGCCGCAGCAGAAATGTTGCCACTTTCAAACCCGCAATGGGGAAATATCCACCCATTTGTGCCTATTGAACAGGCTGCAGGATATCAAGAAGTACTTAAAAAACTAGAGCTACAATTAAATGAGGCCACTGGTTTTGCGGGAACTTCATTGCAGCCCAACTCTGGCGCACAGGGTGAATTTGCTGGTTTAATGGCGATCCGTGCCTATCATATCTCGCGCGATGATGCTCACAGGAATATCTGTTTGATCCCGTCCAGTGCTCACGGTACAAACCCAGCTAGTGCTGTAATGGCAGGAATGCAGGTCGTAGTCACAAAAGCACTTGAAAACGGAAATATAGATGTAGATGATCTGCGGGAAAAAGCCATAAAGCACAAGGATAATCTTGCCGCTCTTATGGTAACTTATCCTTCCACTCACGGAGTTTATGAAAGTGCGATCAAGGAAATTACTTCACTGATCCATGAAAATGGCGGCCAGGTCTATATGGACGGCGCCAATATGAACGCACAGGTAGGATTAACAAACCCTGGGAATATAGGCGCAGATGTGTGTCACCTCAACCTGCACAAGACTTTTGCAATACCTCACGGTGGCGGTGGACCAGGTGTGGGTCCTATCTGTGTTGCTCCACAATTAGTTCCATTCCTGCCGACAAATCCGATCATTCCCACTGGAGGAGATCAAGCCATTACCCCTATCAGTGCCGCTCCCTATGGAAGTGCGCTGGCCTGTCTTATTTCTTATGGCTACATCTGCATGCTGGGCTATCGCGGTTTGCGAGAAGCAACTGAATATGCAATTATAAATGCCAATTATATCAAAGAGCGACTTGAAGGAAGTTATCAGTGTCTTTATGTAGGCGAGAAAGGTCGCGCGGCACATGAAATGATCATCGATTGCCGTCCATTTAAAGATCATGGGATCGAGGTTGTGGATATTGCAAAACGATTGATGGATTATGGCTTCCACGCTCCTACGGTATCCTTTCCGGTCAATGGTACGATGATGATAGAACCCACAGAGTCCGAGAGCAAGGAAGAAATAGACCGCTTTTGCGAAGCCATGATTTCCATAAGAAAAGAAATCGATGCAGCTGATAAGGATGAGCCTAACAACGTTCTTAAAAACAGCCCGCACACCATGCACATGATCACCAGCGATACTTGGGAATTTCCATACAGCCGCCAGCAGGCTGCCTATCCACTGGATTTTGTGTCTGACAATAAATTCTGGCCTAGCGTGCGTCGTGCTGATGATGCCTATGGAGATCGCAATTTAATGTGTACCTGCGCTCCCATGGAAGAGTATTTGTAGGATAAGAGTTTTTTGAATCAAATCGCGCTTAAAGATGGACATCTTTAAGCGCGATTTATTTTTTGCAAGGATGTGGTTGTATTACTCAGTTCAAATTGATAATGTCTTATGAAGTGAGCAGCTAGCTACTTAATAACTCCCTTGACGTCATACCCACCAAATTTCTTCATGTAACCCTTAACTGATGCTCCATAAGCATCGGTATTGGCACGGCTTCCATTACTGTCTAGAAATCGGCGCACGCCTCCTGGCCCGGAAAGATGGGCTGCGGCAAGAATGCCACTCTCGGTAATCTTTACGCCACCTATTGTTTTCCCCTCATATTTATCGATATAATCAGAAAGGTTTTGATAGTTGTAATTGAGGTATTTGAGAAAAACCTTTTCCTGTAACTTGGGGGAATTTAAGAACAGGTTACCGTCACGAACTCCGAAATGATTGAGCGTCACCGTACCAAATTGATATTTTCCCATATAACCCAGGGTATTGATCCTGCGGTAACTTCCGCGGGATTCTTTAAAGGCAAGTGCTTCCTTAAAGGAAATAAAACCTTTGGGCTTTACAAAGGCTAGGGAAAAGCTATTCACCGATTTAGGTATGTAATGAAAGTAATCAATTGATCCATACTCATCCAGTCCATAATAAGGTCCGTAATAATCGTATCTCGCGATGGAGAGTGGATTGATTGAAGAGCTATTATT
This sequence comes from uncultured Flavobacteriaceae bacterium, assembly GCA_963836885.1. Taxonomy (GTDB): domain Bacteria; phylum Bacteroidota; class Bacteroidia; order Flavobacteriales; family Flavobacteriaceae; genus Nonlabens. The sequence continues at coordinate 148,952 of CAWILF010000026.1, forward strand.
TTCCGACACATTTTTAGATAAAAGTGTGCTGCTCATGCTAAGAACCGCAATTCCTATGACAAGCGGATAGATCAAGAAAATACCAAATTGTGATTTCATAAATTTGATTTTCGAAAGTTGCTGTCACTCTTTCTAAAAGCGGCGCAAAGATAGTCCGTTATATTAATTGTGGTTTTTACAAGTGTTAAAAGCGTTACCGACCGCTTCATCCAGACAGAGAATCGGCTTGAAAACCCTGTCTTTACAACTGCTATACTGAAATCGGATGAATGACCTTTTACTGTAAGAAAAGCTACTACAACGTTAACTTAGCACTATTATTAGCGTTAGAATTTTCCCAAAAAAATAGTCAAAACGTCAGATTTTGACAGATTCATGGAAATGCGCTCCATTTTTGCATGGGCTGATTATTATATATATGTCAATTAGACTTTAATTACTTTAAAACTTTAAAATACCTATCCAGTTATGGAACAACTTAAAATAATGAATAGGTTTGATAACCAACTCTTTCCCGATCCCATTCAAGAAAATTATACCAGAAAAACAAATGGCATTTCCCATTCCTACGTCCAGCCACTAGAATTTCCAGATGCCCAACTCATTCACGCCTCGGACTTTTTTATAACTCTTGGCTTCGATCCAGAATTTGTGGAATCGGCACAGTTTGAAAAATTGATGACGGGTCAACTAATATTAGAAAAAACAAAACCTTATGCCATGGCTTATTCTGGACATCAGTTCGGTCACTGGGCAGGACAATTGGGTGACGGCAGGGCGATAAATATACTTGAAGCGGAATATAACAATCAACCCTACATATTCCAGCTCAAAGGTGCTGGACCTACTCCCTACTCAAGACAGGGAGATGGCATGGCGGTATTGCGCTCCAGCATACGAGAACATCTGTGCAGCGAGGCGATGCATTATCTAGGCGTTCCCACCACCAGGTCGCTGGCATTATCCCTTTCTGGCATCGAAGTCTTGCGCGATAAACTTTATGATGGAAATGCGGCCTATGAAAAGGGCGCGATAGTCTGTCGGGTCGCTCCTACTTTTATACGTTTTGGGAATTTTGAACATTTTACCGCGCAAGGAGCAGATAATGAGCTCAAAGGACTGGCCGATTACACTATTGAACATCACTTTCCACAATTTATCAGCAACCAGAATAAATATCTCGACTTCTTTACAGAAGTCTGCAATCGCACGCTGGAGATGATTATTCACTGGCAGCGCGTGGGATTTGTCCACGGAGTTATGAATACGGATAACATGTCCATTCTCGGACTCACCATAGATTACGGCCCATACGGCTGGTTGGAACCATTTGATCTCAACTGGACGCCCAATACTACCGACAAAAACTTGCGTTATGCTTACGGCAATCAGCCAGAAATAGGTTTGTGGAATCTACTGCAGCTCGCAAATGCACTTTATCCTCTAATCAAAGACGCGCCTGCTTTGGAGGAAATACTGATGAATTACAAAAGATCGTATTTTGAGCAACATCACGGGATGTTGCTGGCAAAGTTGGGACTGAAAAAAAATCACGATACGGATAAGGAATTGATCGCTTCCCTCACCGACCTTTTACAATTGCATGAGACCGATATGACCATATTTTATAGGGAATTGAGCAAGGTTTCACACTTTCTTTCCGTAGAGGCAAATATGGAAATCATCCAGCTGGCTTTTTATAATCCGGAGAAAATGAGCGAAGAAGCTTCTGTAAAATGGTCAGTATGGATGCAAAATTACTTGGACAGGATTGGGTTGGAGTTTAAAGGGATGGAAGATGAGTCTGCTTTCGCGAAAGCGAGATCACAACAAATGAATGCCACAAATCCCAAATATGTCCTTAGAAACTACATCGCCCAACTCGTGATCGACGATGCTGAGAAAGGAGATTATGGGTTGTTGAACGAAATATACCTGTTATTAAAAAATCCCTACGCCGAGCAGCCAAACTTTGAAAAGTGGTACGCAAAACGACCGGAATGGGCGCGATCCAAAGTAGGATGCTCCATGTTAAGCTGTTCTAGTTGAATGCGATAAGTTGATGTACTGGATGGATCATGATAGGTGGGAAAACACTAATTTCCCACCTCGCTTATAAACTTTAATCGGTACAACCGTATTTCCTCATCCTCATAATCGCCATCAAATTCATCCACGGCGACCTCAATATCGTCCGTTTCAGATTCCATGAAATACTCGTGCAGCTCTTCCTGTTGATCTTCATCAAACATCTCATCCACCCAATAGCCTACGTTCAACTTTGTACCGCTATAAACGATTGTTTCCAGCTCGCTTATAAGTTGGTTCATGTTCATTCCCTTGGCCTTTGCCATGTCCTCAAAACTCAACTTGCGGTCTATACTGGTGATAAAATACAGCTTGTTACTACTTTTGGATCCCGTACTTTTTATTATGAGGTCATCGGGTCTGGTGATGTCATTCTCCTCGACGTAGTTGATTATCAGTTCTATAAAATCCTTGCCATATTTCCTGGCCTTGCCTTCACCTACTCCATGGATATTGCCCATTTCTTCCATAGAAATTGGGTATTTTGTAGCCATGTCATCCAGTGATGGATCTTGAAATACCACATAGGGAGGCACTTTCTTTTTGGCCGCCACCTTTTTACGTAGATCTTTCAAATACTTGACCAGTGTTCCGTCCACGGCACCCGATTGTAGGTTTGACGCTGCTGGATCATCTGCAAAAAAGGTATGATCCTCAGTCATCATGAATGACTTGCCGTCCTTAATAAACTTTTTACCTGCCTCTTGAACTTTGAGAACACCGTACGACTCAATATCCTTTTTGAGATAACGGGCCACGATAACCTGTCTTATAAGTCCCGTCCAGTATAAAGCTTCCTTATTTTTTCCACTACCAAAATAGTCGTGCTGATCTAGTTTGTGACTGGCGATCATCGCATTGTTCTTGCCCATAAGAATATTTACAATATCCTTGGACTTATAGCGCTCGCCAGCGTCATCTATGAGCTGGATCAACATTTTTACATCTTTTACTGCCTCTTTTTGAGGTTTTGGGTGGCGCATATTGTCATCCATATCTCCACCATCGCCCGTTGCCGGGTCAAAGGCCTCTCCGAAATAATGCAGTATAAACTGGCGACGGCTCATGCTGCTCTCTGCATAACCTACCATTTCCTGTAAGAGCGCGTGACCTATTTCCTGCTCGGCAATGGGTTTGCCCGACATGAACTTTTCCAGTTTTTCAATATCCTTATAAGAATAGTAGGCAAGGCAGTGACCTTCTCCTCCATCCCGACCGGCGCGACCGGTTTCCTGATAATAGGACTCTATACTCTTGGGAATATCATGGTGGATCACAAAGCGTACGTCCGGTTTATCTATTCCCATCCCAAAAGCTATGGTCGCCACCACCACGTCTGCGTCTTCCATCAAGAACATGTCCTGATGTTTCACGCGGGTTTTTGAGTCAAGACCTGCATGATAGGGAACTGCCTTGATGCCATTTACCTGTAGGACTTGGGATAATTCTTCCACCCGCTTGCGTGAGAGACAGTAAACGATGCCTGATTTGCCCTCGTTCTGCTTTATAAATCGTGTGATGTCAGCATCTACCTGAGAAGTTTTGGGACGTACCTCATAATATAGGTTGGGCCTATTGAACGACGCCTGGAATGTAGTGGCATCTGGAATCTGTAGGTTTTTGAGAATGTCTTCCTGTACCTTGGGAGTTGCCGTAGCGGTAAGTCCTATAATAGGTATGTCACCGCCTATGCGATCGATAATGCGACGCAGGTTTCTATATTCTGGACGGAAATCGTGTCCCCATTCACTGATGCAGTGTGCCTCGTCCACGGCAAGGAAGGAAATATTCTCTTCCTTTAAAAAGTCAACATATTCATCCTTGGTAAGGGACTCTGGAGCCACGTAAAGTAATTTTGTGATACCGTTGGAGATGTCCTCCTTGACTTTGGTGACGTCTGCTTTGGATAATGAAGAATTGAGTACGTGTGCCACGCCGTCATGGTCAGATATTCCTCGTATGGCATCCACCTGATTCTTCATGAGTGCAATAAGTGGGGAAACGACAATTGCCGTTCCTTCCTGCATCAGTGCCGGTAGCTGGTAGCAAAGCGATTTACCACCGCCCGTGGGCATGATCACAAATACATCTTCTTTGTTAAGTAGGGAAGTAATAACACTTTTCTGTAGTCCTCTAAATTGATCAAATCCAAAATATTTCTTCAGTTGATCCTCTAATTCTAATATAGTATGTGCCATAGCGGCTCGTGCGTTTTTATTTATCTTTGTATGCTAAATTTACGACTAAATTTAATTAACGCAAATTTTTTTCAAATCCCATTACATTGCTTGACACAAAAAAGATCATAGAAGTCGCCCGGCGCACGGTTACCATTGAACTAAATGCCATTGAAGGATTGTTGGATGAATTGGATAACGCTTTCGCGAAAGCAGTACTACAAGTCCACCATTCACAAGGCCGAGTGATCATAACAGGTATAGGAAAGAGCGCCATCATTGCCCAGAAAATCGTTGCCACCATGAACTCCACGGGAACACCTGCCATTTTTATGCATGCCGCGGACGCCATTCATGGAGATCTGGGAATTATCCAAAAGGACGACGTCGTCATCTGCATCTCAAAAAGTGGAAACACACCCGAAATTAAGGTCTTGGTGCCACTCATCAAAAACTTTGAGAACAAGCTCATTGCAATTACCTCAAACAAAGACTCTTACCTGGGAAAGGAAGCTGACTTTATACTGTACGCGCCTGTGGAGGAAGAAGCATGCCCCAACAACCTCGCTCCCACTACCAGTACCACGGCACAACTCGTACTGGGCGATGCGTTTGCAATATGCCTGCTGGAACTGAAGGGATTTACTGAAAAGGATTTTGCACGATATCATCCAGGAGGTGCTCTGGGCAAGCGATTGTACCTAAGGGTAAGCGATCTCATGGCGATGAATCAAAAGCCCGAAGTGCACGAGTTGAGTTCGCTGAGGGAGGTCATTATCAATATTTCAGAAAATCGGTTGGGAATGACCGTGGTCACAAAAAACTCAAAAGTACTGGGGATCATCACCGATGGAGATTTGAGACGTATGCTTTCCACGGGTAAGAACATCGATGATCTCGTAGCCAAGGATATCATGACCTCAAGTCCCAAAACTATTTCCCACAATTCCATGGCCGTTGAAGCCCGTGAGGTTATGGAAGAATATAACATATCGCAGATCGTAGCCGTGGAAAAAGGTATTTATGAAGGAGTGGTGCACATCCATGACTTAATCAGAGAAGGAATCGTTTAAATGGCCCGCAAAAAAACCGATCCCAACAACATGTCCTTTCTGGACCATCTGGAAGAATTGCGCTGGTGCCTCATACGTGCTATTTTGGGTATTCTTGCGGGTGCTGTTGTTGCGGGAATATTTACAGACTTTATTTTTGACACTATTATTTTTGGTCCTAAACGAGCAGATTTTATAACCTATGAGTTCTTTTGTAAAATAGGCCGTTACCTAGGAGTGGAAAACGATTTTTGTGATCCAACATTTCAATTTGTAGTACAGCAACGTGAAATGTCAGATCAATTTTCCACGCACATCTGGACGTCCATACTTGTGGGATTTGTGCTTGCATTTCCATGGGTTTTATGGCAGGTCTGGCGTTTTATTGCTCCAGGTCTCAAAAGTACCGAGAAGAAATACAGCAGCGGTTTTATCATAGTTTGTTCATTGCTGTTTTTTATGGGAGTTGTATTTGGGTATTACATTATTGCACCTTTATCCATACACTTCATGATCACTTATGATCTAAGTAAGGAAATTGCCGTGGAACCCAGCCTAGCAAGTTATATAGCCTATATAAGGGCTTCAATACTGGCATCTGGACTATTGTTTGAGCTTCCCGTGGTCATTTATTTCCTTACTAAAATAGGTCTGGCAACACCCGCGGGACTGAGGAAGAATAGAAAATTTGCACTGGTGATTGTCTTAATAGTCGCAGCAGTAATCACACCACCCGATGTCGCCAGCCAGATCATCGTCGCCATTCCCGTCCTGATATTATATGAGATAAGCATCTTTATCTCTGCATTTGTACTGAAGAAAGAAGAAAGAAGAAAAAGAAAACTAGCAAAAAACCTATGAGCGATATTATAGAAGAGTTCAACGATTACCGTTCAAGAATGAACGATGCCCTATTAAAGGACAACAATAAAATTATCAAACGTATTTTTAATCTGGATACAAACGCCTTTACCGAAGGAGCGCTGGATAAAAAAACCAAAGAATTACTGGGACTAGTTGCCAGTACCGTGCTGCGTTGCGACGATTGTGTCAAATACCACCTAGAAGCCAGTCACAAGGCAGGACTTAAAAAGGAAGAAGTTGTCGAGGCACTCGCCATCGCGACCCTTGTAGGCGGTACCATTGTAATCCCGCACTTGAGAAGGGCTTATGAATACTGGGATGCCGTGGAGAATGCAGCCGCAACTGAATAGTTTATCAAAAGTTTAGTACAAGTGTTAGCATCGCAACAATGTATCGAAATTTGTTGCTCTTGCCCTAATCCCGTATCTTTAATAGGAATAGGGCTTTAGCCCTATTAGGGGATTTTTTCCAGATTTTTCAAACTTGAAACTTGAAACTTGAAACTTGAAACTTGAAACTTGAAACTTGGAACTCAACTTCAACACGAAGATTGCAAAGAAAATTTCAAGACTCCATGTATTTTATTTCACCACTACCCTGCGCAGTTCAATCGTACTCACTTTGGTAAGTTTTCCTGCTTCAAATTGGGCATCTAGCTCAGAAAGTTCGAAATCCATCGAGTCTATTTTATAATTGTTGTAATCTTGGACTGTAACGCCATTAATGGTTCTTCTGTTGATGCTTTCGCGAAAGCGGAATCCACATTCTTCTTCACAAAATGAATAGGCCAAATAGTCTATAAAATGGGTTTCTACGTTGATCCAATACAAGAAAACATCCTCGTGATCCTCGCCGCCACCGTTTTCATTGAAGGTTACCTCAATCTCGTTATAGACTTTGCCAGCGATAGTATCTTTTTTTACAAAACGTTTATTGACCGCTCTACTATCCAGTCCATAGGGCAGCTGGGCAAAATATACAACGGAATTAAGGCTGTTGCGATAGCGGTTGCGCAATGAATCGGGAAGTCTTATGAGCGTATCATTTTTAAGTCTGGAAAAACCATTGTTGTCCAGTATATCGTGAATGGAATCGCTGCCTATTTTTAAATAGCGGTGGTATTTAAAAGTTCCGTCTTTTCTTTCAACTGAATAATCAATTCCTCTAAAGTTGAAATCCATTTGTGTATTTCCCATGATGGAAACGCCATGTGCCTCAATAGACTCATCCAACAAGGCTGATGCGTCAGGGCCCGGATCTTCACACGAAGTGACCAGTAAAACCGCGCACAGGATTGAAATTACTTTATAAATCATGGCGCAAAGATAGAACTACATAAAAGAAATCCTAAAAACTTTGAGAGCAGTTTAGGAATTGGGTGTTGCGTTAATTATTTCTCTAGCTCTAGGCTGGACTTTATCATATCCAGTATATTTGCGGGCAGTTATGGATTTTAAGAATAAAGTTGAAATAAAAAACCGCAAGGCTCGATTTGAATACGAGATCCTCGATAAATATACAGCGGGTATCGTGCTGGCAGGTACTGAGATAAAGGCGATCCGACTGGGGAAAGCCAGTATCGCAGAGGGCTTCTGTGAATTCAAGAACAACGAGTTGTGGATCATAAACATGACCGTTCAAGAATACTCCCACGCTACCTATTTCAACCACCAACCCAAACAGGAACGCAAATTATTGCTCAATCGCAGGGAACTGCGCAGTCTGGAAAAAGATGTCAATAGCAGCGGAAACACCATTGTTCCCCTACTCCTATTTATCGATAAAAATGGACGGGCCAAACTAAAAATTGCCCTCGCCAAAGGTAAAAAGCTTCACGACAAAAGAGAGACGATCAAGGATCGTGACAACAAGAAACGCCTGGACCAGATCAAAAAGATGCACAGGTAAGATCATCGCTTTACCGCCGCCTGTATTGCTGCGATGCTCAAAAACCCATGTCCTCAAGTTATATATCCCATAAATATAGTTCCACTTTTCTATCGATCTCGATCCTAACATTTTTTATAGTGCGGTAACCATGACCATTCCTACAATTACAGATGCCACCTGCAATTGTGAAAAAAGACTTTTAGTTATATTCTACAGAGTTGAAAAGTTTGGTTCGCCTTGGTATCGATTAAATATTAAAAAATATTTCTAATCCAAATTACCCAATACCACACACGCATTTACATCTCCAAAACCAAAACTCGCCTTCATCAATCTACTGATCTTGAAATCTCGGGTCGTTAAAGGAATGCGTGACTTATCAACCTGTGCAGTGATTTCTGGATGTAGTTCGGTGATATTTGAGTTTCCATGGATTTTTTGTTGCGCAATCTGCAAAACTGCACCTACCAATTCAATACTTCCTGCCGCAGCGAGACAATGACCTATATTTGATTTGTAGCTATTTATTAACGGGAAGTCTTTACCATACCGCTGTAAGGCTTCTGACCAATTTCTTATCTCATATCCATCTTTTGAGGTTGCGGTTAGATGTCCATTGATGGCGTCGATTTCATTGGGATTTACATTTGCATCTTTCAAAGCTTGTTGAATACATTTTTGAACGGCCGCTCCGTTAGGCGCGGTCATGGATCCATCGCCGCGCTGACCACCAGAATTTAGTGCACCGCCTAGAATCTCACAGTAGATTTTTGCACCTCGTGCCTTTGCACTTTCTAGGCTTTCCAAAAAGAGAGCTCCCGCCCCACTTCCCGGGACAAATCCAGCAGCATCCACGCTCATGGGGCGACTGGCGGCGGTAGGATTTTCGTTATATTTTGTTGGTAAAATGCGCATGGCGTCAAATCCACCCCAAATGTATGGTCCGGAATCGCTGGTTGATCCCACGAGCATTTTTTGCGCCTTGCCTTGCGCAATACGCTCGTAGCCCAAAATTAAAGCTTCCGTTCCTGTACAACAGGCTGAGGAATTAGATGTCACCATATTCCCGCAGCCCAATTCACCAGATAACCAAGCACTTATTCCACTGGTCATGGTCTGGATAACGCTGGTGCTACCTAAACGACGTACGTTTTTATCATCGATTAAATGTATGGCTTCGCGGTATTTCTCGCCTCCACTCTGTCCAGTTCCAAAAATAATTCCCACATCCTCAAAAGCGGATTCTTTGCCCGCTGGTACTAATCCTGCGTCTCTAAACGCCTCTTTTCCAGCGATCACGCCATAGACTAATCCGCTGGCTTTGAGACCTCGCAGTTGTAAAGGAGTAAAATTTTCTGCAATGGTTTCCTCCGTCAATTGGGGAGTTCCAGAGACTTGACACCCAAAGTTCAAATCAGCTAGTTGTTGATCAAATCGTATTCCAGAGGTCTGTTCGTTTAAAGCTTTCGCGAAAGCTGGAACACCGACGCCATTAGGTGCAACCACACCCAGACCTGTAACTACTACTCTAATTTTGTTACTGTTCATTTGTTCTTTTATTTCAGTAAAATGTAGTGAAAATGGATAACTTTTACTCGGCTAAAGTGTCAGTTCGAGCGGAGTCGAGAGCGATTGTACAGTGCCTTTTCATTTAACAACAATCCCACTCATCCAGCCTTCGGCTATTTTTTGCTCGGTCTCGTCAACCATTTGCACCACGACTTTAAGTTTACCAAATCTAAAATATTGCTTCACAGCAGTCACTATTACCGTAGTTTCTGGCAACACTTGCTTTAAAAAATTGATGTGGTTTTCCGTAAAAACAAAGCCTTTTTTATTTTCTTCCTTCGATAAATAACTTCCCAGACATGCTAAACCTATTTGCGCCATGCATTCTGTGAGAATTACACCGGGAACTAATGGATTGTCGATAAAATGATGCCTAAAAAAGAACTCATCACCCCTAAACCGATAAATTCCAATCACATGATTTTCATCCAATTCCAGCAATTGATCCACAAATTTAAATCCTGCACCGTACGGTAGGTTTTCAACAATTTTTTCTAGTGGAGTATGGAGCATGGGGGTTGTTTGTTATTGGTTATTGGTTAATGGTTAGTAATTAGTAGTCAGTAGTTATTAGTTAGTAGTTAGTAGTTAGTAGTTAGAAAGTTACCGGTTGCAGTGGTTATATGTTTGATTTTATGAGTTATGTTTTTTGTTTTTTATTTTAACTGAGTGAAAACCTCACCCCCAGCCCCTCTCCAAAAGAGAGGGGAGCAGATTAAGTTTAATTAAAAATGTATTTGCCCATATTCTATAGCGTTTTTACAACCAATCTTCGATGCCATCACCCATAGTCCCTTCCCAAGGGAAGGGAGTTAGATTTAGATAAATAAATATCTTAATCTTATAGATTAATCATTTTTGCACTTCAAACGGAATCTCATATTACATGTTCTTATTTTTTTTTTAAGATCCTACTGTAAACTCTCCCCACCATCCACTTTTATCACCGTTCCATTGATCCAGCTGGCCTCCTTTTTAGAAAGTAGATATACCACATCGGCCACTTTTTGCGGTGTGGTCAGTTCGTTGAACGGATTGCGATTTAATGCATTTTCCTTGAGCTGCTCATAATTCGGGATCATTTGTAAACTGGTCGTATCAGTCACTCCTGCTTGGATGCAATTGGTACGTATTCCTTGCGGCGCAAATTCAATGGCCATAGATCTGGAAATGGCTTCAAGACTTGCTTTTGCTGCGCTTACAGCGGCATAACCTGGCATGGGTCGTGTGCTTCCCTCACTGGTAAAGCTCAAAATTTGTGATGGGTTATCCATTAACTGGGCATCAATCAAAGCTCTAGACCATGAATACAAACTCAAACCCATGGAATGAATCGTCTGTTGGAAATCGGCAGTGTTTAAGGTATTATCGCCAGTCATGGGTTTTAAATTCCCTTTAGAAACGCTGTGTAAAACCAGGCTTAGTCTGTTTTTACCTAGTACTTTAACGACTTCGTTCACGTAATCCTTCATTTTATCCTCACGCGTCACATCTGCATTGAAGGTATAAAGTTGAACACCTTGATCTTTAATAATGTCAAATCTTGCATCAACAGCTTCTTTCTGCATTCTGGAAGCTCGGTAAAAAATAATGAGATTCATACCGTGTTGAGCTAGTTTTAATGCGCTTGCATAACCCAATCCATCACTACCACCGAGTATTAATCCAAATTGGTTGTTAAGATCTTTTACCATTCCAATAATATTCTTTGAGCAGTAAATCCAGGGCCAAAACTCAGCATCAATCCTTTAGAGTTGGTTTCAATATCGCGAGACATAAAACGCTCCAAAACAAATAGCACCGTTGCGCTGCTCATGTTTCCATAAAGTCGCAATACTTCCTTGGTATCATCTATATTTTTACCCAGTTCTAAAAACAGTGCTTCTACCGTCTGAACTATTTTTTTACCACCGGGATGAAAAACCAAGTGATCAATATCTTCAATGGTCAGTCCCTGTTTCTCAAGAAACGGATGGATAATTTTAGGGAAATGGGCTGAAATTGTTTCGGGAACTGCTTTGTCCAGTACCATTTTCAAACCGCTATTCACAAGATCAAATCCCATCATGTGGGTTGCATCGGGAAAATGATACATTTCATGAGCTTTAATTACTGGCCCAACTTCATCCTTACAGGACGATAGCAATACACAGGCACAACCATCTCCAAAAATCGCCGCACTTACCATGTTTGCCATGGAAAAATCATTCAGCTGAAAGGTAGCCGTGGGAGCTTCCACCGCTATGACGGCAGCTTTTTTGCCAGGATTGGCACGTAAAAAATTATCGGCATAAATAAGCCCGGATATTCCAGCAACACAGCCCATTTCAGTCACGGGCAATCTTACAATATCCTGACGCATCTTAAAATCATTGATCAAATAGGCATCGATCGACGGGATCATGATCCCAGTACAGCTCACGGTAATAATATAATCCAGATCCTGCGCTTTCCAGCCCGATTGATCTAAAGCTTTGGTAAGCGCTTCACTTGCCAGCGGCACGACTTCCCTCCTGTAAATATCATTGCGATCTTCAAAGGATGTGCGGGTAAAAACCTCAACGGGATCCATGATGGAATAACGCTTATCTACAGCCGCACCCTCAAAAATTTTGATAGTTTTACGCCTCAATCGTTCATCCTGACCAGCGAGCCATTGCTCCACAAAGGGTAGGATTTCTTTAGTTTCTTTATAATATCGTGGTAACGCGGTGGCTACCGTCTTGATTTTAACGCTCATAGGTGGGGATCAACCAGATGTATCGGAACGACCACTTCCAGTTCAACCGGTCATTTTTTATTCCAGCCATAACGGCATATTTCTCAAAATTAGACTTTTTAAAACCAGAGGCAATACTTATTAGTCCGTCATGCCGTGAAATCTCGTGTTTTATAAAAAGCGGACTCATATATTTGAAAAACAGGTAAGCCAGTCGGTGTCGGTGCAAATCGTTTATGATGATCATTTTACTCGTGATCAACTGGTATTTCTGTAAAAACTCTACAATTTCCTCATCATTAAAATGGTGCATCGTGAGCGTATTCAGTAAAATATCACACTGTAAATCCTGAGAGGGTGTTTTGAGGATATCGCTTTCGCGAAAGCTTAAACGTTCCAGCCCCACACTTTTAACTCTAGCTTTTTCAATAGATTTTGCTGCAATATCCCAACCCAAAAAGGTCAATCTAGGATCGGATAAATTTTTTTCCAGATACCTCAACATCTCACCATCACCACAACCGGCATCTGCAATTACCAGCCGCTCGTCAGGAAATTGCCTCAATACCTTTTTAACCGCGATCAATGTGAATTTAAAACCTTGTAGTATCGTATTTACCTTATTAATGTCGTCCACGGCGTTTTGAAGCGTGATTTCATCAATTTGGGGATCGTCCATCCACTCGGGATCGGTATTGCGCAAATGGGAAGAATAGGTCAATTATATGGGTTTACCGTGGGTTTTCTTGATGATCATGGGCAATGCAGCGGGTATTTTCTTAATAATTCCCATCGCAACCCTTGTATAGACGGGATGCAGCAAGATACCTTGCAGATAACGCCCCATGTGCAGTCTTGCTTTAAAGTTAACATTCCAGATCTTCTCATAGTTTTTTAGTGCTTCTTCCCGACTCAAGGTACCGTTAAGAAACGGAGAAATGGCGCGCGCGGCGAGCAGACCACTGTGAATTGCCATCGCCATTCCATTTCCACATAATGGGTGGATTAAACCTGCGGTATCACCTACCATAATAATTTCATTCTCAACGGGCTTTTTCTGTTCAAACGATATTTGAGAGATCGTTATGGGCTGCTCCCATTGCGGAACGGCATTATTAAAAAAACGCTCTAAATGCGGATTTTCACTTAACACTTTTTCATTAAATGCATCCACATTTTTATAATCGTTTGAATGACTCAAATGTTGATAGATAACAGAGGTTTACGTTTCCGTTTTCTATTTTGGAAAGCCCAGCATAGCCTCCTTCAAAATTGTGCAGTTGCACCTCATTTGCAGGCATCTCATACTTGTAGTGCATTTTAACCGCAAGCCAGGGTGATTTTTTTGAGATGAAATGACGATCCAAATTCTTATCAAGAATAGACCGTTTTCCCGTCGCCATAATTGCCTGCTTGCAGGTAAAGGTTTTAATTGAGGTTTCTACGGTAAAATAATTACCTTTTTTAGAAATGGAAAGTACGCGATCTTTTTCAAAACAGCATGCAGCCTTTACCTTGTTATAAAGTGCAAAATCTAGCGCGTAACGTGAAATCCCAAAACCGCCCAGAGGTAGTTTAGTTTTTAGCTCGTGACCGTCTTTAGTAGAGAAAATTAATTCGTCAAATTGATAGGAAGTCAACTCTACCAAATCTAATCCTTCGTTTTTAAAGAACTCATAAACTTCCGCACTCAGGTATTCCCCACACATTTTATGACGCGGATAATCATCTGGGTCAATGATGAGAACCTTATGATTTTTAGACAAGATCAATCCTGCGGTAAGTCCTGCAAGGCCACCGCCAGCGATGATGATGTCGTAGTGTGGGGTCATTGTTGGACTTGCTTATTAGATTTGAATGGAATAAAAGAATGATTTCAAAGATTGGTATAAAAAAGCTTACGCCTAAATATGGCTAATCAATGTGCATAAATAATAAGAACAAGAGGAGATTTTATCATCGAACAAAGCACACTTATATAAATTAATAGAGCACATCAAAGACGAAAATATAATATGATTTAAAAATTGATAAAAAGAAAAAAAGCTCTAAATATGGCTAATCAATATGCAGCACAATTATATAAATTAATAGAGCACATCAAAAAGAAAGAAAAAGTAGAGGAGATTTTATCATCGTACAAACCAATTATCTATATTCAAATTATTAAGAAATTTAAAGTCTTTGATATTATCTGTAACTAAGGTCAAGTTGTTTACCATTGCAGTTAAACCTATCATTAAATCGAACTCATCATACATGGGAGTTCCATTCTTTCTTAGTCTAACTTTTTCTTGCGCATACTTGTCCACAATACCAAAAATTGGGATCACGGACAACCCATTAATGAAATTAGTAACAGCTTTATGTGACTTTTTAGGATTATCGCTATTTTCCGCACCATACTTTAACTCGAATACTGTCAGCTCGGATATAAAACAATTTTCAGTTCCTTTTTCTTTGATAATTTCATCTAACTTCAATTTTCCACGAAGGAAAAAAACACAAATATTTGTATCTAGTAGATACTGCATAGTTATTATAGTTTCAAGTCTTCTCGTTTAAATTTCCTGTTTTCCTTAATTCCCTTTGAAATTTCAGCGGCTGATTTATTAGATTCAAATGCACCAAAAGATTTGTAAAAGGCTTTTTCCTTGGTCTTTCGTTCTACTTTTAATGATTTTAATAGTTTTTCAATCAATTCAATTTTACTCATAGAATTGAGTCCTTCAAATAGGTTTGAATAGGTATCCACGATATATTTATCAGCAACTGTCATAGTAGATATTTTATTCAAATTTAAAGAAAACTTTCAATAGGTATTTTGTAATGGATTTCTAAAGATTTTAATATTAATACTCCAACAACTCCTCAATTACTTCCTTCAACCTTTTAACTGGCAAATAGTTATCTTCTAGTCCTTTTTCAAAGGGAATGGGCGTGTCGATACTTCCCAACCTTCTTACCGGTGCGTCGAGAGATTCAAAACAAAGTTCTCCTATTATAGAAGCAATATCTGATGCGACAGACCCTGTGAGGTTGTCCTCGGTAAGTACGAGAGCTTTTCCTGTTTTCTTAACGGATTTTATAATTGTTTCCTGATCCAATGGTACTAGAGTGCGCAGATCAATCAATTCAATCCTTGATTTGAGATCTTCTTCTAGATTATTTACCCAATGAACGCCTGCGCCGTAGGTGACGATTGTGAGATCGTTTCCACCGCTTAGCACCGCTGCTTTTCCCAGTTCGATATTGTAATATCCATCGGGAACATCGCCGTAAACCGATCTGTACAATGCTTTATGTTCAAAGAACATGACGGGATTGGGATCTTCAATGGCAGCGATCAACAATCCTTTAGCATCGGCTGGTGAGGATGGATAGACTATTTTGAGTCCTGGAATGGTGTAGAACCACGACTCGTTGGATTGCGAGTGAAATGGCCCTGCACCTACTCCCGCGCCACACGGCATTCTTATGACAACATCTGCCTTTTGATTCCAGCGGTAGTGGGATTTTGCTAGATAATTTACGATCGGGTTGAATCCGCTGGAGACAAAATCGGCAAACTGCATTTCTACCACTGCCTTCATTCCCTTGATGCTCAGTCCCATGCCTACTTCTACGATGGCACTTTCACAGATGGGCGTATTGCGCACGCGTTCCCTGCCGTATTTTTCCATGAAGCCATCGGTGATTTTGAAAACTCCGCCATAATCCGCCACGTCCTGTCCCATTATTATGAGGTCGTCGTATTTTTCCATGGCAGCGTCGAGTCCGTCCTTCAAGGCGTCGATCAATCGATGTTACTTTTTGGAACTCTCCTGCTACTACTGATTTAAAATCGTGTTTTGCAAATACGTCGTCCAGTTCCTGTTGAGGGGTTGTTTGTGGTAACGCTTTCGCGAAAGCGAGATCCAATCCATCATTGATATCACTTTTAAACTGTTGTTCCCACTCATCTTTAAGGGAAGTGGTTATCACCTCATGTTCCATCAAATATTGCTCAAACCGGGTCAACGGATCACGTTCTTCCCAAAAGTTCATCAGATCATCGGGAACATATTTAGTACCGCTCGCCTCTTCATGGCCACGACGCCTGAAGGTCTTGAACTCAACAAGCACTGGCTCTGGATTCTCACGCATTTCTTCAAGTATGCGCGATATTTTTGTATAGACCTCAACAATATTGTTCCCATCAATAATATGGGATTTCATGCCATATCCTACCGCGCGGTCTGCGAGATCCTTACAGTTATATTGCTCGCTGGTGGGCGTACTCAAGCCATAACCGTTGTTCTCAATACAGAACAAAACCGGTAATTGCCAGACACTGGCTACATTCAGTGCCTCGTGAAAATCGCCCTCACTAGTACCACCTTCTCCGGTAAAAACTGCGGTAGCGAGCTGCTCACCATTAATTTTATGTGCAAGTGCGATCCCATCTGCCACTCCCAGTTGTGGCCCCAGGTGCGAGATCATACCTACGATTTTATACTCCTGCGTGCCAAAATGAAAACTGCGATCCCTTCCCTTAGTAAAACCTTCTGTCTTTCCCTGCCATTGAGCAAAAAGCTTCCACAACGGGATTTTTCTGGTCGTGAAAACCGCGAGATTGCGGTGCATGGGCATGATGTATTCCTGCTCGTTCATCGCCATGGTAACTCCCACGGAGATCGCCTCCTGCCCTATTCCCGAAAACCATTTGGAAATCCTGCCCTGCCTGAGCAAAATGAGCATCTTTTCCTCGATCAATCGAGGTAGCAACATATTTTTATAAAGTTGGATGAGTATTTCCCTATCTAGCTCGTTGTGGTAAAGCAGATCTAAATCCTGAGTCGGCGCACTACTGGTCATAAAATCAAATTGTAAACCAAATGTAAGATATTTTTACAGCGAACTCCATCGATGTAGCGGGAAGTAAGAATCATTTACTAACTTTGTATGAACAACGCAATTTTATCAAGGTTTACCTGTAGGATTGCAAGGCATTTAATAATTTCATTGAACTCTGATAGCGTTTTAGTTTGCAGAGCGTTTAAAAATACATATCCATGACAAATATACCCAGCGTAGATCTCGCCGACTTTTTGAGCGATGATCCCCAAAGAAAGCAAAAATTCATTTCTGAAATAGGAAATGCTTATGAAAACATAGGTTTTGTTGCGCTGCGCAACCATTTTCTTTCAGATAAGCTTGTAGAAAACCTTTATAAGGAGATTGAAAAGTTCTTCAGTCTTTCCAAGGAAACAAAAAAGGGCTACGAGCGTGAAGAACTGGGCGGCCAGCGCGGTTATGTTTCTTTTGGTAAAGAGCATGCCAAGGGAAAGAAAGAGGGCGATCTAAAGGAATTTTGGCATTTTGGCCAAGAAGTGGAAGGTGATGTACAACTAAAAGAAGTTTACCCAGATAATGTCAACGTTCCCGAACTGCCTCAGTTCAACAAAACGGGAATGGAAGCCTACCGCATGCTGGAAAAAACAGGGATTTACGTTTTGAGAGCACTGGCATTGCACATAGGACTGGATGAGATGTACTTTGATCCCTGGGCAAAAAACGGAAATTCCATACTAAGACCGATTCATTATCCGCCGATTACCTCTGAGCCCGAAAATGCCGTAAGAGCAGGAGCTCACGGAGATATTAACCTCATAACTTTGTTAATGGGAGCCAGCGCTCCTGGTTTACAGGTTCAAAATCGCGATGGTGAGTGGATCGACGCGATTGCCAAGGAAGATGAATTGGTTATCAATGTAGGCGATATGTTGCAACGACATACCAACAATAAACTTAACTCTACGATCCACCGAGTGGTGAATCCGCCGAGGGAATTGTGGAACACGAGTCGATATTCTATTCCATTTTTTCTCCACCCACGTAGCGATATGAGACTGGACTGTCTGGAGGAATGTATCGATGAAGATAACCCCAAGCAATACGAGGACATCAGCGCGGGAGAGTTTCTACACCAGCGACTGGTTGAAATCGGGTTGATCAAGAAGTAGTTTATAATTGACAACCGACTAGTTGACCAAGGATTTGCTCGCTGTCGCTTGCTGACCTAAGACGTAAGACTATGTGATATTCGCGAGACCTGCCAACTATTTGCGTTGGCAGGTCTTTACATTTACTTTTAATTTTTAAAATTAGGATTCCACGTTTCAGAAAAGCACTAAGCTCAACAGACATACATAACCCATATCTAATCAGTTGCTTAATTCAAATTCAAGGTATATTTGCTAGTCCGCCAAAATTTTAAATTTGGATTATTTAAAAGAAAAGATGACAAGAATACGCCTAGGCGAACGGAAGGTGCTCATTCCGAAAAATATTGACATTTTATACAATACGATTCATAAACAATGACTTTATCAAGCATTTTAAAAAAACATGAACGATTGAAAATTTTAGTTATATTTAAATATGCAAATCGAAAGAACAAATAAAGAAATATTAATTCGACTATCCTCTTCAACTGACGTAGTTGGACTTCAACGAATTTTGGATTATCTAAAATTTCGTGAAATAGCGTCTAAAAGCAAAGCTTCACAACAACAAATCGACGAACTTTCTTCCGAATCAAAATCTTCTTGGTGGACTGAAAACAAAAGTCGTTTTGTAAAATGAAAATTGTAGTTGACACTAATATTATTTTTAGTGGACTTTTGAGCCCAAACGGAACGATAAGCGACCTTTTATTGAATTCATCTGGAATGTTAGAATTCTATGCGCCAACATATTTATTCGATGAACTGGAAAATCATAAAGAAAAATTACTAAAACTTGCTGGATATTCAGAAAATGAATTTAATTTTCTTCGGATGAACTTATTCAAAAAAATAGATTTTATTGATTTGGAATCCATAAGAGAATCGACGTGGGAAAAAGCAATCGAATTGAGCAAAAACGTTGATGAATTTGACGCACCATTTATTGCGCTTGCTCTTGAATTAGAATCACCTCTTTGGACGGGAGATAAAAAGCTGATTGCAGGATTAAACAAAAAAGGTGTAGATTGGATTTTACCAACTGAAATCATAACTGAAATAAGGAATTCGCAGTAAAAATGCTTATAAAAACGTACGCAACTCATAACTAATGCGTCGCCCATTCCAGAATTAACGCATATTTGCAATCCTGCCCATGTGCCTACAGCAGTTCCACCAAAATCTTAAATTTGACGGTTTCCAATATAAAATAGCTAGAAAAATTTTCAAAGTATGGCTCGGGCTAATTCGAAACCCAGTTTATAATTTACACGCTACGAGTCATAAACAATGACACGTTATCCCTATATCGACATCAACTCTTTCCCATGTATAACAAATAATGCAACCGCACTACCCATCCACAAGATCGATACAGAAGAATCACTATTCCAGCGGCATTTCGCCGGCTACTGAATTCTTATGACTTACAATTTTGTACTAAAGGTTTTACCATAAATCTAAATAATCACCCTATCCTCAATCTTAGAAATAACCGCTAGTGCTGCGGCTTTGCCGTTGAGCATGGCAGCATTTAAAGAGCCATTACTTAGATGGTCTCCTGCAAGGAATATATTTTCGGTAAGTTGGGTCTCCGTAGGTGGCATGGAATAGTTGAGACTGGACAATTGTGGCAGTGCTTTTTTGATCTTGAATACCTTGACGGCCTCTCCTACTTTGATATTGGCTTCATCACGCAACTCCTTACAAACGCGTTCAACCAGTTTTTCCTGAGTCAGATTATGTTTGCGTACCACGGACACGCTCACCATATTGCGATGATTGGGCATGATGTCCTGCAAAAAATGGAAATTATTTGCAAGCGCGTCCTCACTAGCTATCAGTCCTATTATAGGCTCGTCAAAACCTGTATGATCGGTTTCAAAATAAATGGTAGTTACTTCATTCCACGACATATTATCAGCCGGTAGATTAGGTACTAGATCACTAGCTGGCGCAGCGATGATGGTAAAATCGGATTCAATAATAGAACCGTTTTCAAGGGTGATCTGATTTCCCTGGACTTGCTTTACAGCAGTATTTAATCGGATAGAACCTGCATCCAGTTTTCCCGCCATTTGCGCTGGAATCGCACCAATTCCCTTCACGGGCAGCACGGCGCTGCCCTCGGCAAACATTTTAAAAACAAATTCAAACATTCTACTGCTGGTGCGCAATTCTGACTCAAGAAAGATTCCTGCATAGAATGGCCTGAAAAAATTTTCGATCATTTTAGTTGAAAAACCTTGATTTTCCAGATAATCGATGGTCGTGGTTTCTGGAGTATTGAAGATATCGATGAGCGATTTTTGTTTTAGCTTTCGCGAAAGCGAGAACACCAGCCATTTATCCTTTAAAGTACCGATCCCTGCTTTTATCGTAGGCCATAAAAATCCAGTATCTCTCGTGGGGTCTCCTATTTTATCGCTTTTACCGTTGATAAATACGATGCTGCCTGGTGAAAAACGTGTAAGTTCCAGATCGCTGAGCTCCAGAAACTCTGCCACCGCAGGGTACGCATCCAGCAATACCTGGAAACCATGATCAAGGGTCAGGTGGTTCTGGGCCAAGGTTTTTACCCTACCACCCACGCGATCTCCAGCCTCCAGTATAATGGGCTTATATCCAGCGCGATCTAAGGTAATTGCAGCTGCCAGACCACTCACACCAGCACCGATTATATAAATTTTTCTAGCCTTCTCCATGACTGCAAAAGTAACAGCAGTACCTATTATTCTTTAATAATTTTCAGCAAGGTTAACAGATTTTTTTTAACAGAGTTCTACCTTTATAAAAAATTCAATCAATGATCGCACAAACCGATAATTCAGGCAGTTTTACAGAAGAAGTTACCGAGTCTGTTTATTCTTTTTATGAAAACTTCATAGACTTTTTGCCCAGGTTGGGACTGGGGATCGCGATCATCATTTTGGGCGTTCTGATAGCGGGAGCGATAGGACGGTTTACCACGGCACGAGTGAGCCAGCGTACCAATGATCCCCTCATGAGCCGCTTCTTGGGTAAGGGAATCAGGTTTGTGGGCATCATAATCTTTGTGATGGTGGCCTTGAGGGCGGCAGGACTGGGAGATATAAGTGCAGGTATTCTCGCTACCGCGGGCGCCAGCGCGGTGGTCTTGGGATTTGCCTTTAAGGACATCGGACAGAATTTTATTGCGGGCGTCATCTTAAGTTTTAACCGACCTTTCAATATAAATGATACCGTAGAGATAGGAGATAATTTTGGCAGGGTAAAAGCATTGGAGTTTCGTCATACAAAGCTCAAGACTTTTGACGGCAAGGATGTTTATATCCCTAATGCTGACGTAATTACCACTCCTGTAACCAATTATACGGAGGATGGATTTTTTAGATGGGACTTTATAGTAGGAATAGATTACGATGACGACATTGACCTTGCAAAACAAAATATTCTTAGAACTCTAGAGGCAGATCCAAAAGTAGTTTCGGACGCAGAACATGTCAACTATGTAGTGGAAGATCAACTGGCAACCAGTACGGTTAACCTGAAGGTCTATTTTTGGGTGGATACGTTGGATTTTGGACGCATCGCAAACACTACCAGAGGTCGCGTAATCGGGAAGGTGAAATATGCGCTCATGGATGCTGGGTTCTATCTTCCTGCAGATATTCAAGAGATCAAACTTTATGGAAGAGGAGATTCTGAACTACCTTTGTCCATGAACGATAAACGCAAATCTACCGATGCTTAAATTTTTTAAATACCTCGCGATCGCAGAGGGCTACTCATTCCTGATCGTGCTATTTGTTACCATGCCCTTAAAATATCTGGGCGGTATGGGTATGCCCAATAAAATTGTAGGAATGGCTCATGGTGTTTTATTTTTGGCTTATGTCGTGGTTGCAATTCTTGTTGCCGTGCAGCTCAAGTGGAAATTAAAGACTACGGTTATTGTTCTAATAATGTCCGTAGTGCCATTTGGAACCTTTTGGATGGAAGAAGAGTATGTAGAACCGGCAATTGCAGGCTAATTATTTCTCCCAGACCTAGATATTATGATCAATTTTCTAAAGTTGATACGATGGCCCAATGTTTTGATGACCGTCACCACCCAGATTGTCGTTCTCTACGCCATATTGCTACCATCGGGACTGGAGCTGGCGCTTGAAACCTGGCAGTTTGCATTACTGGTAACATCTGTCGCGCTGCTCACCGCAAGTGGAAATGTAATAAACGACATTTATGACGTCCACATTGATACTGTTAATAAGCCAGATAAATTATTGATCGGTAAAAAGATATCGGAAAAGGCGGCCTACAATTGGTATATTATTCTTACTTCAATTGCGGTGATTATTGGTTTTATACTATCCAACAGTATTGACAAGCCGATTTTTTCAAGCGTATTTATCGTTGTTGCCTTCTTGCTCTACACCTATGCATCCACCTTAAAATCTATTCCAATCGTAGGAAATATTATTATCTCATTATTGGTAGGTATGGTATTGATAGTAACTGGGATTTTTGAATTATTGCCTTCAATTACCGACGCTACCAGATCAGAATATGCACAGGTGATGACAATACTGGTTTACTTTGCGGTAATGGCATTTGTCATAAACCTAGTGAGAGAGTGGATCAAGGATTGTGAAGATGTGAATGGAGATAAGCTGGGTGGTCGTCAGACTATTGCTATACTATTGGGGCGGCAACGCGCGGCTCGATGTATTGCCCTATTTATATGGATGGTAGTTTTAAGTATGGGATATTTTGCAATCACATTTTTAAACGACAAACAAGTTTCCCTATTATATTGGGTGTTCCTATTAATCGCGCCCTTATTTTATGTAGCGGTACAGTTGTGGAATGCTTCCGGTGCCAAAAAATTTCACTTGCTTTCTCAAATAGTCAAAGTCATATTGGTCTTCGGTATTTTTTATATGTTCTTTTACAATATTGACCTTATTAGCGATTTCTAATTTATGCTGCAGTCCAAATTCAAAAACACACGTATTATACTCGCCTCGCAGTCTCCCAGGCGTCAGGAACTTTTAAGGGGATTGGATCTTGATTTTATTATTGATACCAAACCTGTAAATGAAATTTATGACCATAACTTAAAAGGATCTCAAATAACCGATTATTTATCACAGCTCAAGGCGAAAGCTTTTAATGAACTAACACCTCAAGACCTATTGATCACCAGCGATACCATTGTCTGGGTTGATGAAATCGCACTAGGAAAACCAAAAAACAAAAAGGAAGCTGGCGAAATGCTTGCATCTTTAAGTGGCAGAATGCACAGTGTATTTACCTCAGTCTGTTTTACTACTGATAAAAATCAATGGGTGATCCATGATGAAACCAAGGTCTATTTTCAAAGATTTGACGGTGAGGAAATAGAATATTATGTAAATACTTATTCTCCTTATGATCGCGCTGGTAGTTATGGCATCCAGGACTGGTTGGGGTATTCTTGTATTGAAAAAATTGAGGGTTGTTATTATAATGTGATGGGATTACCTTTACCCAAGGTTTATTCATTTTTAAAAAAGTATTAAATCATGAAGCTAAGGTTGGCCATTGTAATGATTGTTCTCTCCAGTGCTTTTTCATTACTATTTTCTTTGAGTGAGGTCAATTTTAAAATGGAATACCTGCAGATTTCTAGCCTTATAAGAAATTTTTTTGAAGTTGGGATACCCGTCTTGATTAGCGGATTTATTACTTATTGCATAAATATGAAAGCTCAAAAAAACACGGGTAAGTAGAATAATAATACTATTTAAGAATCTTGGATGGACAATCAACATTCAATTGCTGAGTCAAATTAAATGAGAATATTTATATTTTCAAGTTCTCCTTGGATTTAGCTCAATGGTGTCAATTAAAAAAGCCCTATTTCCAAGTAATAACCTGAAAATAGGGCTTTTAAATATAAACTTTAAACCAACCTAGAACATCTCTCTTCCAGAAAAATGAAAGGCAGCCTCGATAGCCGCGTTCTCATCGCTATCACTACCGTGTACAGCGTTTTCTCCCATGCTCTTTGCAAATTGTTTGCGGATGGTTCCCTCGGCAGCATCAGCAGGGTTTGTTGATCCTATCAAGGTGCGGAAATCTGCTACGGCATTTTCTTTTTCAAGAACTGCGGCAACGATCGGCCCGCGGGTCATAAATTCAACCAACTCTCCAAAAAATGGTCGTTCGCTATGAACGGCATAAAATTCCTGAGCGTCCGCAAGTGTCATTTGGGTTTTTTTCAACGCAACGATTCTAAAACCGCTGGACGCAATTTTTTCAAGTATAGCACCAGTATGTCCGTCTTCAACACCATCTGGTTTAATCATGGTAAATGTTCTATTAGTAGCCATTTTATCTTTTTTTAAATGCGGTGCAAAAGTACTGCTTAAATTTCAATCTCCCACTTGATAGAAAAAGGATGAAATATCTCAGTTATTAATGCTCAATTACAGCCGCTTATTATTTCAAACGGTCTATGATCTCTTGGGGTTGCAGGGATGACTGCTCGCCCGTTTCCATATTTTTGAGCGTAAGAATGCCGGCTGCGATCTCGTCCTCGCCCGCCAGTATGACATAGGGAATGCGGTTGCGATCTGCGTAGGTCATTTGTTTTTTCATCTTGGCGGCTTCTGGATAGAGCTCTGTTTTGATTCCGCTTTCGCGAAAGCGGGACAACCATTCCAGACAATATGCAGCCTCACGATCACCAAAATTGATAAATAATGCATCAACTCCAGCCCTCACGGATGGCGGAAATAGATCTAGATCTTCCATCACGTGATAGATGCGATCCAGCCCAAAACTGATGCCGACGCCGCTCACGTCCTTCAATCCAAAAATACCGGTAAGATCGTCATAACGGCCGCCACCACCTATGCTTCCCATGCTTACCCCACTGGGAGCAGCAACTTCAAAGATGCAGCCCGTATAATAATTGAGCCCGCGCGCCAGGGTGATATCAAGATCCAACGCGATGGATTTAAAATTATAGGTAGCGAGTGAGCGTGCGATAAATTCCAGTTCTTCAATACCCTTCAATCCTGTTTCAGAATCTTTGAGCAAATGCTTCATCGTGTCTATTTTTTCTGTGTAGGTGCCTGATAAATTAAAAACAGGATTGAGTTTTTCTATGGCCGTACCTGCTATTCCCTTGTCTAGCATTTCTTGTTTTACCTGCTCTACTCCTATTTTATCTATTTTATCCAGGGCAACGGTAAAATCGATAAGTTTATCGGTCGCCTCGATCATCTCTGCGATACCGGCAAGTATTTTACGGTTATTGATCTTTAAAGTTGCTCCCTTGAGTTTAAGATCAGCAAAGACCTGATCGTATAACTGGATCAACTCCACTTCCTGTAAAGTGAGTCGCTTCCCACGACATCTGCATCGCACTGGGTAAATTCACGGTAGCGTCCCTTTTGCGGCCGGTCTGCGCGCCACACGTTCTGCATTTGATAGCGTTTGAACGGGAAGGTTATGTCATTTTGATTCTGCACCACATATCTGGCAAAGGGAACCGTTAGGTCATATCTCAAGGCTTTTTCAGAAATCTTTTTTGATAATTGACCTTCATCTTTTGAGTCAAGGATCTTCTGATCTACCTTTTTTAAATATTCACCACTGTTCAGGATCTTAAAGATAAGATTATCACCTTCATCTCCATATTTCCCCATCAAGGTCTGCGAATTCTCAAAACTGGGAGTCTCAATGGGCATGAACCCAAAAAGTTCAAAATGTTTCCTGATCGTTGAAATAATATACTGCCTGCGCTGTACCTCTAACGGACTGAAATCTCTAGTTCCCTTGGGAATGGACGGTTTTTGTGCCATGAAATTGTTGTAAACCGCAAATATAGAAAGGAAGCGCAACAAAGCAGTCGGCCGCAGGGACTAATCATTTCTTAAATGAAGAAGTTGCTGGTTATCGGTTATCTGGGGAATAGTTAATGGTTAATGGTTAATGGTTAATGGTTAATGGTTAATGGTTAATGGTTAATGGTTATTGGTTAATGGTTAACGGTTAATGATTATTGGTTAATGGTTAATTAGGTTAATAGGTTAATGGTTAACGGTTAATGGTTATTGGTTATTGGTTATCAGGGAATAGATATCTGTTCTTAATTAATCGTTACAGGTTATTAGGGAAATAGTTAATGGTTAACGGTTTTTGGTTAATGGTTAATGGTTATTGGTTATTGGTTATTGGTTATGGTATAGGGAATAGATATCTGTTCTTGATTAATCGTTATAGGTTATCAGGGAAATTGTTGATCGTAAATGAACGAGAATAAATATAAAAAATGTGTTACCAATTAATTCACAAACTCACAGACTCAAAAACTCACAGACTCACAAACTCAAAAACTCACAGACTCACAAACTCAAAAACTCACAGACTCAAAAACTCACAGACTCAGCGACTCACAAACTCACAGCTAATACAATTAATTCTAAACATAGTAAATACCTAATAATTTCAAATCTTCTTGTAACTTTTCAACTTCAACCGTGTCTTACATGCTATGCTGGGATTATTAGGTCAAAACATAAACATCGCTCAACAGAGCATACGCAGCCAGTTGCTGCGCACTATTCTAACTGTCGTCATCATTGCCATAGGAATTACTGCCCTGGTCGGGATCCTCAGCGCGGTAAACGCGCTCAAGGGAACGCTGGACGATGGCTTTTCTGGAATAGGAACGAATACTTTTAACATCCAACGCTACGAACTGAGCTTTAGACGGGAAGGCGGCGGAGAGCGCAAGGTGGTGAATCCGATCATCAACTACCGTCAGGTACGGGATTTTGAGGAGCAATATGACAAAACCTTTGGACAGGTAGGGGTCTCCTTTCAAGCAACAAGTAGCGCAGAGGTGAAAAATGAAGACCGAAAAACAAAACCCAAAGTTATAGTTACCGGCGTTAATGAAAACTATACTGAAAACGCAGGAGTAAAACTTAAAGAAGGGCGCACGTTCTCACCTTTTGACATCAAGAACAACTCGCGCGTGTGTCTTATAGGAAGTGATATGGAAGAAGAACTCTTTCAGGGACTCAACCCGCTGGGACAGACATTGAGCATACGCGGCAATAAATTTACCGTCATCGGTCTGCTGGAGGAAAAAGGCTCTACGTTTGGGAACAATGTAGATTTGAGGGTATTGATTCCCATGGACGTGGCCCGCAGTATCTATACCATGGCAAACATTAACTATGACCTGAGTGTTAAGGTGCGCGACGCAAATTTTATGGAAACCTCCAAGGATCGTGCGATAGTATTGATGCGTAATATAAGAGGATTGACGCCCGTAGAGGACAATAATTTTGGTATCGTACAAAGTGATGATCTACTGGCTTCTGTAAATGAAATAAGTACTGCGTTGAATATTGCTGCCTTTATAATAAGTGGTATCACAATTTTTGGTTCTTCCATCGCGCTTATGAACATTATGTTGGTTTCTGTTACCGAGCGTACTCGGGAAATAGGCGTAAGAAAGGCACTGGGTGCAAAACGCAGCACCATCTCCTGGCAGTTTTTTATCGAGACATTTTTAATCAGTCAGTACGGCAGTATTTTAGGAATTATTCTAGGAATGTTAATAGGTTATGGAGTTTCCAGTGGCTTTGAAATTCCGTTCCTGATTCCATGGGGCGCAATGATCTACGCGACGATTATTTCCATTGTCATTGCTATCTTTTCAGGTGTTTTACCCGCAATAAAGGCCGCCCGACTCGACCCTATCGAGGCGTTGAGGTATGAGTGAGATGGATTATTAAAAATCTATTGCCTAGCAATCCACTGTCGGTAAGCTGCCGCATTGGCATTGTGCTGGGCGAGGGTTTTGGCAAACTTGTGGTAACCAAAATTCTCAACATCTGCCACAAAATAATAATAATCATGCTTCTCGGGATTGAGCACGGCGTCGATGGCAGTTATATCTGGAGTTACAATCGGTCCTGGCGGTAAGGTGGAATACTTGTAGGTATTATATTTGGAATCAATTTCTAGGTGTTTGTATAAAACCTGTTTTATCACTTGGTTAAAATCATTTTCTACCAATTTTTTTGAGTAGATCACCGTGGGATCAGCGTCCAGCTTGATTCCGTTTTTGTAGCGGTTGAGGTAAACGCCGGCGACAGTGGGACGTTCATCGATTTTGGCAGTTTCTTTTTGGACAATGGATGCCAGCGTGTAAACTTCTACGGGAGTCAAGTTGAGCGCGGCTGCTTTTTTTAAGCGATCATCGTTCCAAAAATTCTTATAATAATTCAGCATTTTTTGCTGAAAGTTTTGTGCGCTGGTGTTCCAGTACACCTCATACTGATTGGGAATATACATCGCGAGTGCGGTGTTTTTGTTAAAACCGTTTTTGGTCAGGAATTCTTCGTCCAGCATCACTTTCAGCAATGTAATACTATCTATTTCAATCTGTTGCGCCACCCTTCCCGCGAGGTCTTCTATACGTTCCTGATTATTAAAGCGCACTTTAACCGGCTGGTTGGCACTGCGCAAGGTGTTGATGATCTCATTACTGTTCATCCCCTTTTTAAGGAGAAAACGACCGGGTTTTATATTTTTATGGTATCCCTTTCTGGTTGCGGTGTCGTGAAATGCGTCCCGATCCTCGACGGCAGCGGCAACTATGAAAAATGCCTCGTCATAATCGGCTCCCGTGGGGATGAATACTTCGTAGGTTTCGGTTTCAAAATTTGTGTTGGGACCAAAAAAGGTCTGGTACACGTTGTAGGCAAATATTCCCATTCCCACGAGTCCCACGAGCACGATGCCCACTCCTATTTTTTTGTAGTTATTCATTGATTAATTGGTAGAGATATTCGTTTTTGTAGGATTTTTGGGTGGCGATCCAGTCTTTTTTGATTCCGCTTTCGCGAAAGCTAAATTTCTCAAACAACTTTCTACTGGGCAAGTTATCTTCACTTATCCCAGCGTATAATTGATGCAGCCTCAAATGGTTGAACGCATAATCGATCATCAGTTCCAGAGCAGCACTGGCGAGACCTTTAGCGCGATCAGATTCCTGACTGATGATGATTCCCACGCCAGCGCGCTTATGATACGGGTC
Organism: uncultured Flavobacteriaceae bacterium; assembly: GCA_963836885.1. Taxonomy (GTDB): domain Bacteria; phylum Bacteroidota; class Bacteroidia; order Flavobacteriales; family Flavobacteriaceae; genus Nonlabens. The sequence goes on from CAWILF010000026.1 coordinate 178,387, forward strand.
AAAGTCGTAAAGATCGATCACTCCTTTTATTTCCTCACTCGTATTGCAGATAGCGAGTCTAAGCTGTTTCACCTCATAAATATCGCGGTGCGCATTTTCAAGATATTCACGTATCGCAAATTTTGAATATGGAGTAAGTGTGTGTCCAAATTCCCAAAGTTCGGGATTGTTTTCCAACCGATATATAAACTCTAGGTCGTCGGGATCAACGGCGCGCAACTGGCAAATAGAGTTGGAAAGATTGGTCATGATAACATTCCTTTAAAAACCTGCACCGCAGGACCGGTAAGCCAGATGTTTTTATAACCCTGGGGAGTAGTCTCAAAGGTTACCATTAAAATGCCGCCGGGCGTGTGGAGCGTTATTTCTCTAGACTCCGTTTGTTGAGTGCGGTGCATGGCAAGTGCTACCGCGGTCACGCCCGTACCACAGCTCAATGTTTCATCCTCAACGCCGCGCTCGTAAGTACGTACCTTAAAAATATTGGTGCCCAGTGGCTCCACAAAGTTGATATTTGCGCCCTCCTTGCCATAAAGTTCGTTGCGCAGATACCTTCCCTGGGCAACAACATCTACATGCTCAATATTATCGGTAAGCTGCACGTGGTGTGGCGAGCCGGTATTGGTAAATATATGGTTATCAAGAACGTGCAGGGAAGGGACGTCCATCATTTGTAGGCTTACATCGCCGTTTCCCATAAATTTTACATGGTGTATTCCATCAATGGCTTCAAAACTGGCGTGGTCAGTTACCAGTCCCAGAAACCGGGCAAAACTAGCGATACATCGACCGCCATTACCGCACATACTGCTCTCATTACCATCGGCATTGAAATAGATCATGGTAAAATCTAGCCTATCGTGGGCTTCCAGCAGTATGAGTCCATCTGCTCCCACACCAAATTTGCGATCGCAGATCGATTTTATAGTTTTGGTATCATTTTTGGAAAATTGCTGTTGTCGGTTGTCTATAAGGACAAAGTCATTTCCCGTTCCCTGGTATTTGTAAAATTCGATAGGCATCATGGGTACAAAGGTAAGAAGTACGTAGCTTTTAAGCCTAAGTTAAAGTATGTTAAACCGATATTTAAAAGGCAATGGAACAATAATTTTGAAGTTAGTAAAATATACATATCCAATTATGAAATCATTAATTAAAACACTGGGAGCCGCCGCACTGGGCGGAGTTGTTGCTCTGGGCTCATATACTTATTTTATCCAAGAAGAAATAAAACCCACCTATGTGGTGGAAAAACCTGCAACTGAACAATTTCTTCCCGTTTCCAATACAAATTACACGGGCAGCACTGAAATCGCTGGAGTCGATTTTACCGAGGCAGCACAAAAAACGGTTAATAGTGTGGTACACGTTATCAATAAAACGGTTACCAGAGCTCCACAATCCATGGCAGATATGGTTTACGGCCGTGTCCCCTATCGCGAAGCGATAGGTACAGGTAGCGGAGTCATAATTTCCGCAGATGGTTATATCGTTACCAACAACCACGTTATAGATAATGCCAAAGAGATTCAGGTTACACTCAATAACAAACGAACCTACGTAGCAGACCTTGTTGGGACTGAGCCTTCCAGCGATATTGCACTACTTAAAATCAATACAGAAGAACCACTTCCCTACGTAGTATTTGCCAATAGCGATCAGGTCAAAATAGGAGAATGGGCACTTGCCGTGGGGAATCCGTTCAATCTTACCAGTACCGTTACCGCTGGGATCATCAGTGCAAAAGGACGTGATCTGGACAACACTGACCGCCAGATGCAAAGTTTTATCCAGACCGATGCTGCGGTAAATCCTGGAAATTCTGGTGGGGCGCTGGTAAATACCAATGGAGAACTTATAGGAATAAATACGGCAATCGCATCGAGGACTGGTTCGTATGTGGGATATTCATTTGCTGTTCCATCTAATAACGCCCGTAAGATCATTGAGGATCTTATGGAATATGGAATGGTTCAAAAAGGGATGCTGGGAATAACCGGTCGTGATCTTAATAGTGCAGTTGCCCAAGAATTGAACATAAGTCTTACTGAGGGAATATTCATTGCAGACGTTGTTTCAGGCAGCGGTGCTGATAAAGGCAATTTGAGATCGGGAGATATCATTACAAAATTAGATGGTATCAAAATCAGGACTTTTGCTGACCTCTCTGGCTATGTTGCCACAAAAAATCCAGGCGATGTCGTCCTTGTCGAAATATCGAGAGATAACAAGCGTAGAGAACTTGAGGTAGAGATCACAAAAAATAGCACCATCTCCATTCCCGAAATAGAAATGGAAGTACGCAACCTAACGTTAGAAGATAAAAAACGGTATCAAATCAACAACGGTGTGAAAATTACGGCTGCCACTGGCGAACTTATCAAATATGATAAGATCATGCGTGATTATGTAATCTTAAAGGTCAACGATATCTCTGTAAATGATGTGGATGAACTCAATAAGATCATTAAAAACCGCGAACCTTATGAAACAGTTATGTTATTGATGAAGAATTCAAAAGGTGAAGTGGAACGGTTGAGGTTGAGGTAAAAAAAACTTGGCATATTTTCAAAACTCTTTAATAGGTTAGGGATCACTAACTGATTAAAGAGTTTTTTATTCCCATTCATAAACCAGTTCCCATGCATCGGGATTTCTACCTTTAAAGGGTTTTGAAGTTACTTTAAATCGAGAATTTTCCTTGGAACGTTCATTAAGTTTTTTTGCTACAATTTCATCAAAATGATCAGAAAGGTAAACTTCTCGTTGATGAGAAATCGTTTCACCTTCTCTTGGGACAGCGATAATTTTATCGTCAACACTTGAAGGATAATCAAAATCATAAAGCTCAAAACGTACAGTACCTTTCAAATCCCTTGCCTCCAGTATGAGACCAGGCAATCCATGCAACTTCCAGGGACCGTATGGATAGGGAATATCGTTAGTAAACCATGCCTCATAGGTGCGACCTCTAAACTCTCCTATTGCTTTCTGACAGGGAAAACCTTCCACAAGTTTTGTCTTATCGGGAAAAACTTTCCAGTCGATGGCTACCCATTCTTCATGTACCACAAATGCATCACTTACTGGATTATCTGGCCGGCGCGTGATCAGTGCCTTTTGTTTAAGATTGCGATAAATGCGTATTCCCAGCGTATCACTGTCCCCACGATTGAATAGACCGACTTTGATCTTTTTGTCCTGCGTTCCGTTGAAGGTTTTAACCTCGGTGGTCACTACCTCCATGCTTTCCTCTTCATTAAAGTAGAGTTCGCGCTCCGTCGGCCCGATAGTGCGTTCACCTCTCACGGAATAACTTTCATAGGTAAAATAACCTATATTGGAACTTTGGGCTATACCGACTTTACCTATCAAAAAGATGATAAAGAAAAAAATATACTTGAGTGCTGACATTCGGCAATGACTTTTAGGTCTATAAAGTTAGTAATTTATTGTTGCCTTGAGATTTAACCAATTTACTTTGAGAAATAATTTGGGAAACAACTGAAGAACACAGAACAAATGATTGACTTAAATACATTATGTGGTAATCATCTCCTGTCAGGAGTTACGTTCACACATATAAACCCACTCGCCATAAGCGTTCTAAAAAAGTCTTAGCATAAATAAGAAATGCCCGATAAAATCTTTTATCGGGCATTTGAATTATAATCATGAGCAGTTAATCCTTATGCATGAAGGCTTGCTTGATCCTTAGTTCGGCTTCAGTCTCGACGACATCAGTATCGGGAACACAGCAATCCACGGGACAGACTGCCGCACACTGTGGCTCTTCATGGAAGCCCACACATTCTGTACATTTATCGGGAACGATGTAGTAGAACTCATCACTTACAGGTTCTTGGGTTTGATTTGCATCCACTTCTTTTCCTCCTGGCAACACGACATTGCCATCCAGGTCGGTACCGTCTGCATAGCGCCAGTCGTCTGCCGCTTCATATATCGCGGTATTGGGACATTCTGGTTCACACGCGCCACAATTTATACATTCGTCGGTAATAATGATTGCCATAGCTTTGGTTACTTTTGTGCAAAAATAGGCTCTAGTGGTTAAAATCTCGATTAATAGCACGTTAAATGATCGTATGGAAGCTTTCGCGAAAGCGGGACACATACTATCCTCATTCACAGATTACAGAATAGGAAATGGTGGGGAAAATGAATGGTGCACAAAAATCGACGAGGCACTGTATAGAGCCGAGGCAAAAAATTCCTGGTTCACGCAAGAAAACCTGCTCTTTGCATTGAATGAATGGTCGGTCGCGCTACAAATCGACAGGCTCAAAAATTGGCTGCTTCCCTACTCCATTTCTAATATAGAACCAAAAAGTGTGGCGATCATCGCAGCAGGCAATATCCCATTGGTGGGTTTTCACGACGTATTGTGCGTGATGGTCACCGGTCATCATGCACTCATTAAAATATCCAGCAACGATAATATCTTGATCCCGTTACTTTTGGAAATTGCGGCATCATTCCTTCCAGACCTGAGAAACCAGTTCACATTTACGGACGGCAGACTCACCGATTATGACGCCGTTATTGCGACCGGAAGTGATAATACATCCCGATATTTTGAGCATTATTTTGGTAAAAAACCGCACATTATCAGGAAGAGCCGCAATAGTATTGCCGTACTTACCGGTGATGAGACGATTGAGGATATGGAAGCCTTGAGCGAGGATGTTTTTAGATACTTCGGGCTGGGCTGTAGGAGCGTGAGCCATTTAAAGGTACCGCGGGACTTTAATTTTGACCTCTTTTTCAACGGAATGTTCAAACAAAAAGATCTGATCAAAAACCCAAAATACCTCAACAATTACGATTATAACAAGGCGGTCTATCTCATGAGCGAGTTTGAGCTACTGGATAATGAATTTCTTATAATTAAGGAAGAAACCGGCAGTTACTCCTCACCCATTGCGTCACTGGGCTACAGTTTTTATGACCGTCTGGAAGAGGTTCATAATGAGATCACCTCAAATGTTGATAAATTACAAGTGGTCGTTGCTGGGGAGAAGGTGCGCGGGTTTTTAAATGATTCTTCTCCAGGCGATTCTCCACAACGGGTTGGTTTTGGACAGACACAACATCCACGACTCAATGATTATGCAGACGGAGTGGACACTATTGATTTCCTGTTGACATTATCTTGAAAATCTTCTGTAAATAAGGTGGTTTGATAAAATGGTTTTGCATTTTTGCAAGAATCTAATACTTAAAGACATGCTCAAACACAATTTTAGCGCTGGACCTTGTATCCTACCTCAGGAAGTTTTTAAAAAGGCCGCCGATGCCGTTCTCAATTTCAACGATCTCAGTATTTTGGAGATTTCGCACCGCAGCAAGGATTTTGTGGCAGTCATGGATCGCGCTCAGGAACTGGCGCTGGAGCACCTGGGATTACAGGATAAAGGTTATAAAGCTATCTTTTTGGGCGGAGGAGCGAGCATGCAGTTTTTAATGGTTGCCTATAACCTTTTGGAAAATAAAGCTGCCTATCTCAATACGGGAACCTGGTCTGACAAAGCGATCAAGGAAGCCAAATTATTCGGTGAGGTCGTTGAAGTTGCGTCTTCCAAAGCTGATAACTACAACCACATTCCCAAAGGTTACAGCGTTCCCTCAGATGTGGACTACTTTCATTTCCAGACCAACAATACGATTTTTGGCACTCAATTGCAGGAAACCCCAGATGTGTCCGTGCCATTGATATGTGATATGAGTAGTGATATTTTTTCGCGAAAGCGAGACTTTGATAAATATGATCTTATATATGCAGGTGCACAGAAAAATATGGGACCCGCTGGAGCAACATTAATCGTAGTAAAAGAGGAGATCCTAGGAAAAGTCACTAGAAAAATCCCATCCATGCTGGACTATAAAGTCCATATCTCCAAGGAAAGTATGTTCAATACCCCACCTGTATTTCCCATATATGTAAGTATGTTGACCTTGGAATGGTTGAAGGAATACGGTGGTGTGGAAGCTATTGAAAAACTGAACAATGAAAAGGCGAGCCTTATCTACAACGAGATAGATCGCAATCCACTTTTTCAGGGATTTGTCACGCAGAAGGAAGATCGCTCAAAAATGAACGCAACTTTCTCTCTCAAAGATGAGGCGCATACCGCAGCTTTTGATACGTTGTGGAAGGAAGCAGGGATTAATGGTCTCAATGGACACCGATCGGTAGGCGGTTACCGAGCAAGTATGTACAACGCATTGCCGCTGGAAAGTGTTCAGGCACTGGTCGATACGATGAAGCATCTTGAGAAAAACGCTTAATATATTTATTAAATAAAGTAATTCAATGAAAATTTTAGCAAACGACGGGATATCACAAAGCGGAATAGACAAACTTACCGCCGCCGGACACGAGGTCATCACTACTAACGTTGCCCAGGATCAACTGGCAGCGTATATCAATAAAAACCAAATTACCGTATTGCTCGTGCGATCTGCAACGACGGCACGCAAAGCGCTTATCGACGATTGTCCCAGTCTTAAAATAATAGGTCGCGGCGGTGTAGGGATGGATAATATAGATGTTGCTTACGCGAAAGAAAAAGGGCTCAAAGTCATCAACACACCAGCGTCCAGCAGTGCCAGCGTTGCAGAGCTTGTTTTTGCCCATTTATACGGTGGCGTGAGATTTCTTTATGACTCCAACCGCAGCATGCCGCTGGAAGGAGAAACCAACTTTAAGGGACTTAAAAAAGCCTATGCAAAAGGTACTGAGCTACGAGGCAAAACGTTGGGAATTATTGGAATGGGCCGCATAGGCCAGGAAGTTGCCAAAATTGCAGCTGGCGTGGGTATGAAGGTGATCGGTCATGACAGTTCTGACGATTCAATGCGTAAGATCACTTGGGAACTTTTTGATGGTCAGACTATAAGTGTTGATGTACCATTGGTCAGTAAGGATGAATTATTGTCCACCTCAGATTTCATTTCACTACACGTTCCCGCCCAGTCAGATTACGTTCTTGGAGAAGCAGAATTTAGTAAAATGAAGAAAGGTGCAGCGGTAGTAAATGCCGCGCGTGGTGGAGTTCTCGATGAAGTGGCACTGGTAAGCGCACTTGAAAGCGGTCAATTATCCTTTGCTGCCCTTGATACCTTTGAAAAAGAGCCGACTCCAGAAGTAGTGCTGTTGATGAATGATAAACTATCTCTCAGCCCACACATAGGGGCAGCAACGGGAGAAGCGCAAGACCGCATAGGTACCGAACTTGCCGACCAGATCATCGACATTCTAGGATAGAAATTTCTAATTTTTAGTATTAATCCCAAGGATCTGTATTAACAAATCCTTGGGATTTCTTATTTTGCGCCACTTAAACCAGCCCAATGCTTTTTAATTCGCTAGACTTTGCGATCTTCCTTCCCATCGTCTTTATTCTGTACTGGTTTGTATTCAATAAAAGCCTCAAACTACAGAATTTACTGGTGGTCGCTGCCAGTTACGTTTTTTATGGCTGGTGGGACTGGAAATTCCTGACACTGATCATTTTCAGCACCGTCATTGACTATTCCATTGGAAACGCGCTGACCAATACCACCGCTCTAGGAAAGAGAAAGTTGCTACTCTGGACGAGCATTATCGTCAACCTGGGATTTCTTGGGTTCTTCAAGTATTTTAATTTCTTCATTGATAATTTTAGATCGGCTTTTTCTGTTTTTGGATATGAACTGGGTGTGGACTCCTTGAATATTATCCTTCCCGTGGGAATAAGTTTCTATACCTTTCAAACGCTTAGCTATACCATAGATGTTTATCGAGGCAACCTAAAGGCGACCAGGGATTTTGTCGCCTTCTCTGCCTTTGTCTGCTTCTTCCCACAGCTGGTGGCTGGTCCCATCGAGCGTGCCACTCACCTCCTGCCCCAGTTTCACATTCACAGAAAATTTGATTACTCAAAGGCAGTGGACGGGATGCGCCAGATCTTGTGGGGACTTTTCAAAAAGGTCGTGATCGCTGACAACTGCGCGCGTTTTGCCAACGAGATCTTCAACAATTCCGGTGATTATAGCGGGAGTACTTTGGTCCTGGGAGCTTTGTTCTTCACCTTCCAGATCTATGGCGATTTCTCCGGGTATTCGGATATAGCAATAGGGACTTCTCGTTTATTCGGCTTTGACCTGAAACAGAATTTTGCCTTTCCCTATTTTTCCAGGGACATTGCAGAGTTCTGGAGACGCTGGCACATCTCGCTCTCCACCTGGTTCAGGGATTATCTGTATATCCCGCTGGGCGGTAGTCGTGGTGGCACGTGGATGAAGGTGCGCAATACATTTATCATCTTTATAGTCAGCGGTTTCTGGCATGGAGCCAACTGGACGTTTATCGTTTGGGGCGCGCTGAATGCCGTTTATTTTCTTCCCCTACTACTTTTGAACAGAAACCGCACCCATCTGGGCGTAGTCGCCGAGAACAGCTGGTTGCCAAGTTTCAGGGAGGTTTTTTCCATGCTTACCACATTTGCACTGACCGTACTCGCATGGATCTTTTTTAGGGCGGAAGATATGGAGCATGCGATCAATATAATTTCTGAAATAGCTTCATATACACTTTTTAAGATTCCTTACTTTAAAAATGGTAGCCTTTCCTTGCCTATAATTATATTGACATTATTTTTCTTTATAGTGGAATGGCTGGGCAGAAAAGGCCAATTTGCGCTTTCTGGGATAGATGTCATTGAAAAGCGTTTATATAGATATACATTTTACTTAATGATTGGTCTATTAATATTTGTTTTTCAAAGTGAGCAAAAGGAATTTATATACTTTCAATTTTAGCCATGGTAAAATTCTTTAAACTTACCCTATCGTACTTAGTTGCTTTGACCATATTAATTTTTATACTCACTTCATTTTCAGAATATGTCGTGGATCAAAAGGCAAGCTTTAAACTTAACAACAGTCCCAAATATGTGATTTTAGGCCATTCACATCCGGCTTGTGCGTTTAATGATTCGTTAATTGAGAACACCATAAACCTTTCTAATCCAGGAGAATCCTACTTCTATACCTATTTCAAAGCAAAAAAACTTATAGAAGATAACCCTTCAATTGAAGTGATTTTTATTGAATTTACAAATAATCAGATCAATGAGTCAATGAACAATTGGATTTGGGGAGAAGCCTTCATGAATGACAGATATCCAAAATATTCACCGTTCTTAAAATTTGATGACAAAATGATATTGGCCAGAAATAACATTTATGATTTTTCTACTTCCATATCCCTGTCACTTAAAGAAAACAGTGGCCGCCTATTAACGCAAAATTATAGTTATTCTAAAAATATTGGTGGTTATAGATACTTAGAGAGAAATAAAACTGATTCACTTATAAAAGCTTTACCTAACGACAATTCCAATTCAAAAGAAATAAAAATATCGGAACGTAATCTTGAATACCTTTCTAAAACAATTCAATTATGTCAAGATCATAATAAAAGGGTTGTTTTAATCAGGAGTCCGTTACATCACAAATATTCAGGATATTCTAATGAAGACGTGTATCAAGACATTAGAAAAAAACGTTTTGGCTCTATAGAATACCTTGATTTTGCGAACTTTCCATTAAATAATTCAGAATTTGGAGATTTGGAGCATTTAAATCACAAAGGAGCGGCAAGATTCTCAAAACGCTTTTCAGAATGGATCAATTCAGATTTCTTAGAAAGACCTAATAAGCAGGAGATTATAACACATCAGTTTAATAATCAAACCCATGTCATTCCGTACGAAGATTGAATAGTCCATACTAGACGGATCCAATTAATTAATTGGATGAACTATTGAATGACCTAAATGGAAAAAATACTGCGGTAGTAAATGCCGCGCGTGGTGGAGTTCTCGATGAAGTGGCACTGTTAAGCGCACTTGAAAGCGGTCAATTATCCTTTGCTGCCCTTGATACCTTTGAAAAAGAGCCGACTCCAGAAGTCGAGCTGTTGATGAATGATAAACTATCTCTCAGCCCACACATAGGGGGCAGCAACGGGAGAAGCGCAAGACCGCATAGGTACCGAACTTGCCGACCAGATCATCGACATCCTAGGATAGAAATTTCTAATTTTTAGTATTAATCCCAAGGTTCTGTATTAACAAATCCTTGGGATTTCTTATTTTGCGCTACTTAAACCTGCCCAATGCTTTTTAATTCGCTAGACTTTGCGATCTTCCTTCCCATCGTCTTTATTCTGTACTGGTTTGTATTCAATAAAAGCCTCAAACTACAGAATTTACTGGTTGTCGCTGCCAGTTACGTTTTTTATGGCTGGTGGGACTGGAAATTCCTGACACTGATCATTTTCAGCACCGTCATTGACTATTCCATTGGAAACGCGCTGACCAATACCACCGCTCTAGGAAAGAGAAAGTTGCTACTCTGGACAAGCATTATCGTTAACCTGGGATTTCTTGGGTTCTTCAAGTATTTTAATTTCTTCATTGATAATTTTAGATCGGCTTTTTCTGTTTTTGGATACGAACTGGGTGTGGACTCCTTGAATATTATCCTTCCCGTGGGAATAAGTTTCTATACCTTTCAAACGCTCAGCTATACCATAGATGTTTATCGAGGCAACCTAAAGGCGACCAGGGATTTTGTCGCCTTCTCTGCCTTTGTCTGCTTCTTCCCACAGCTGGTGGCTGGTCCCATCGAGCGTGCCACTCACCTCCTGCCCCAGTTTCACATTCACAGAAAATTTGATTACTCAAAGGCAGTGGACGGGATGCGCCAGATCTTGTGGGGACTTTTCAAAAAGGTCGTTATCGCAGACAACTGCGCGCGTTTTGCCAACGAGATCTTCAACAATTCCGGTGATTATAGCGGGAGTACTTTGGTTCTGGGTGCTTTGTTCTTCACCTTCCAGATCTATGGGGATTTCTCTGGGTATTCGGATATAGCAATAGGGACTTCTCGGTTGTTCGGCTTTGACCTGAAACAGAATTTTGCCTTTCCCTATTTTTCCAGGGACATTGCAGAGTTCTGGAGACGCTGGCACATCTCGCTCTCCACCTGGTTCAGGGATTATCTATACATTCCGTTGGGCGGAAGCCGTGGTGGCACGTGGATGAAGGTGCGCAACACATTTATCATCTTTATAGTCAGCGGTTTCTGGCATGGAGCCAACTGGACGTTTATAGTATGGGGCGCGCTGAATGCCGTTTATTTTCTTCCCCTACTGCTTTTGAACAGAAACCGCACCCATCTGGGCGTAGTTGCAGAGAACAGCTGGTTGCCCAGTTTCAGGGAGGTTTTTTCCATGCTTACCACATTTGCACTGACCGTACTCGCATGGATCTTTTTTAGGGCGGAGAATGTGGGGCATGCCGTACGTTACATCAGGGATATTTTTACCGAATCACTGATCAAGTACCCCAACTTTTCAAATGATCAGGATGTAGTTTTCATATTATTTGTGACAGGAGGCTTTTTCCTTATCGAATGGATGGGAAGACGCGGTAAATATGCCATCGAGAATTCAATTTTATATACTTACAAAGTCTCAAGATATGCATTTTATTATATCTTGATAGGTTTTATATGGTGGTACATAGGTGGAGAGCAACAGGAATTTATATATTTTCAGTTTTAAAATATGAAAAGGTTTATTCTTAATACAGTCGTAACATTAATTCCTATACTTGTTGTACTTGCTCTTACCAGATTATTTTACTCGGTAAATCAAGGGGATCTAATAAGAGTGGCCAATTTACCGAATACCGATTGGGACTAGGCAAATAAATTCAGATATTACGATCAGAAAAAACACTTTACTTTTTTTTCTGAATCTGATATAAACAATGAGTTTGAAATATTGACCATTGGTGATTCATTTTCCGAACAGAATAAAAGCTCTTTGGCTTTTAAAAATTTTATTGCTAAAGATCATTCAGTGTTTCATATAGATCGAAAATTTTCTGAAAATCAAATCAGCACACTACTCAAGATGCCAATGACGATTTTTTTGATAACCTAGAGATAGATTATGTATTTTACAAATTGTGGAAAGTAAGGCAATTGTTCTATCCGATAGTTTAAAAGAAACTCAAATGCTAGATCTAGAGTCTCTAAAAAGTAAATTGAAAAAAGATGAAAACAATAATAAATATTATAGACGTAGAAGTCATAATTTAGTCTCTAGTCAACCTTTCCAATTTATAAAAAATTCGTACGAATTATATATTAACAAAGAAGAAAAATTTGGAAATGTTGGAAGAACGGATTTAGCGAAGCATAAGTTTTCTCACTCCGAAAATAATCTTCTCTATTCGCGAACTGATCTTCAATATAAAGATTCAAATTATGAGATGCACGATTTTAATAGACTTAATGGTAATTTAAACGAGATATACCAATTGCTTAACGAAAAAGATATTAATCTAATCGTTTTTTTTGCCCCTAATAAATACTCTTTCTACTACGAGCATATTCAGGATAAACAGGGATTGGAAGAACCTCAGTTCTTCTCAAGGTTTGATAAGCTGGAAAAAAATTACAATTATTTCAATGCATTGGATTATTTGAAGAAATATGATACCATGAAGGACATCTATCTTTATGACGATACTCACTGGTCCAGAATAGGAGATAGCCTCATCGCAAATAAAGTCCTTGAATACATTGATTAAATATTCTTAACCTCGATCCATCGGCTCTTAAATTTAAGATGCCTAAAGCTGTGATAATTGAGTAATTTTTGCTCAAATGATTTTGTGCTCAAAGTATTGCTTAAAATAAGTCGAGAGGTTTTTGCTTTTAATGCTTTCGCGAAAGCGTCACGATTATAGCCTCCACTCAATAATTCAAATCCTTGTTGCTGGCAAGAATTCCATAGCTCTTGATCTAGGTATAACTGTATGGCATTATCGATAAATTCCAGATCATTTTTTGAAACAAGACCATTGGGAGCGCCGTGAATGTACATTCCCTCTGCTCCCACCTCGCTGGTGCAGACTGGCACGCCGTGGATCATCGCGTCAAAAATCTTGCCTTTGAGACCCGCACCATAACGTAAGGGTGCAAGAAGGATGCGCTTGTTATGGAAGGCATCCTCGACCCTATCCATCGCACCGTGAACTATAAAGCCCTCAGCAGGTTTGTGCCATTGAAAATGCTTTTCCCTTGCATAGGAGCCATAAATATGTAGCTGGGCATTGGGAATTTGTTCTCTGATCGATGGCCAGATGTGCTTTTGAGTCGGAGCACCGCATCTTCATTAGGGGAATGCATAAAATTGCCGATGCTCATAAAATCTCGCGTTTCGGCAAAGGTTGAAGGTTGGGGTATTTGCTGATTGTTAAATAGAAACGGAATGTAAAGTAATTGAGACTTATCAATGTTGAATTTTAAGATCAACAATTGCATTTCAAACTCAGAAATGATGAGAGTGAGATCACATCTTTGTATCGATGCTATCTCTCTGTATGTGTGATTATTATGCAACACTTCGTCATTCCACTCTACTCCTTTTTTAATAACTTCTTCCCTTGTTTTACGTAAAAAATGCAGGTCTTCAGTATCTAAATAGGTAATTGCGCTGGGACAGCTCTCATGAACCCGCCATCCGTACTGCTCTTCAATAAAAAAGCGGTCGTACATTACTAAATCTGGCATCAACGCTTTCAAAAAGTGGTCAAAACTGGAACTGTTCAGTTCCACCTGCTGGCATCTTACACCCATAGTTTCAAGATCCAGAGAACGCTCGGTTGTTTGGGCAGCACTACAAAATGTGATCTGCAGCTCCATTTCCTTGAATATCTCCATCAATTGGATCATGCGACTACCCGCTGCGGTACTGGAAGGCTCTGGCCAGCAACTGCCTATGATCAAAAGTTTTTGCATCTGTTAATAAATCTGATTCAACTTACGCTAAACTGCGAGATCAAGCAAATTATAACTTGTTATTTTATATACATTGCGCACGTTTTTAAAGTTAATAAGACACTTGGCAATAGGTTTTTGCTTTGCCTTAAAACAATTAATTTAGCAGACTAATCTGTAGAGAACCTCATGGGTAAAATTATTGCTATTGCAAATCAAAAAGGTGGTGTTGGAAAAACGACGACGGCAATTAATCTTGCGGCCTCGCTGGGAGTTCTTGAAAAAAAGGTATTGCTCATAGATGCTGACCCACAGGCCAATGCCAGTTCTGGACTGGGGATCAACGTGGATGAGGTGGAACAGGGAACCTATCAGTTGCTGGAACACAGCGCAACCGCACAAGAGCTGATCATGACCACCGACTCACCCAATCTGGATATCATACCGGCACACATAGATCTCGTCGCCATTGAGATAGAACTGGTAGATGTAGATCAGCGAGAATACATGATGCGCAAGGCCTTGGCTCCTATTAAGGACAACTATGATTATATAATTATAGACTGCGCTCCCTCTTTGGGATTACTGACTCTCAATGCATTAACAGCAAGTGATTCTGTACTTATCCCTATACAATGTGAATATTTTGCACTGGAAGGACTGGGTAAATTGCTCAACACGATAAAAAGCGTGCAAAAAATCCACAATACCACCCTGGACATAGAAGGATTGTTACTGACCATGTACGATAGTCGTCTGCGATTGTCCAACCAGGTCGTGCAAGAAGTCAATCAACATTTTGAAGGACTTACCTTCAAGACAATTATCCAGCGCAATGTGCGTTTAAGCGAGGCACCATCTTATGGTGAGAGTATCATAAACTATGATGCAAGCAGCAAGGGATCAGAAAACTACCTGAGTCTTGCCAATGAACTTTTACAAAAAAATGCCTAGATAAAATGGCAAAAGCAATTAAGAAACAGGCCATGGGACGCGGGTTATCTGCCCTGCTCAAAGATCCCTCCAACGATATCAACACGGCACAGGACAAGAATGCCGACAAGATCGTGGGTAACGTCATCGACCTGCCACTTTCATCCATTGAGATGAACCCCTTCCAGCCGCGTACCAGTTTTAACGAGGAACAACTTAAAGAACTTGCCTCTTCCATCAAGGAACTGGGTGTCATACAACCCATTACCGTTCGTAAAATGGGATTTGGCAAATACGAATTGGTTTCTGGAGAGCGTCGTTGTCGGGCCTCAAAAATTTTGGGACTTGAGGTAATTCCTGCGTACGTAAGAATTGCAAACGATCAGGAATCGCTGGAAATGGCACTGGTCGAGAATATACAGCGACAGGACCTTGATCCCATTGAAATCGCGCTTTCCTACCAGCGCCTCATCGATGAGATCGATCTTACCCAAGAGCAGATGAGCGAGCGCGTGGGCAAATCGCGCAGTGCCATCGCAAATTATCTGAGATTGCTCAAACTCGATCCCATCATACAGACGGGCATGCGGGACAAGTTTATAAGCATGGGCCACGGTCGCGCACTTATCAACGTGGATGATCTCGATCAACAATTGGAAATGTACCAGAAGATCATCGCCGATAACCTTTCCGTACGAGAAACCGAGAGTCTGGTGAAGGACAGTAAGGAGAGTACGCTTTCGCGAAAGCAAACCCCAAAAAAATCCCCTCCACAACTTTCAAAGTCCATGAAAAGCGCAACTAGCGAGTTGACCGATTCACTGGATGCCAAGGTGACCGCCACGATTTCCAAAAATGGAAAGGGCAAGATCACCATAGATTTTAAGGATGAAAAAGATTTTGAACGCATCATAAAATTTATTCATGCGAGCTAATTACTGGTTTTTAATAATGATGCTGTGTGCTTGCTGGAGCTATGCCCAGAACAATCCGGACATAAAAAATCAGGATTTTAAAGATTTGATCGTTAATGCAGACTCCATTAAAACTGCCTATGACGCCAATAGGCCAGCCCGGGCGGCTTTTTACAGCGCGGTGCTTCCAGGTCTGGGACAGATTTATAATAAGAAATACTGGAAAGTGCCCATAGTTTATGGTGCTTTCGGAGGATCGGTGTGCAGTTTATCTACAAAATGATAAGCAGTATAATGAGTTGCGTGACGCCTTTCGTATAAGACTTGCTGGAGGAACTAACGATGAGTTTTCCCGAGAAGATGGAACTCCCATTTTATCTACTGCCAGTCTGGAACGTGCACAGCAGACCTCGCAGCGCAATAAGGAACTGAGCATACTGTTTACCGCTCTTTTTTACGTGGTTCAGATAATCGACGCAAATGTCAATGGACATCTGGACCAATTTGACGTGGAGCGCGATCTCAGTCTTGTACCTTATTTTGACTACTCACCTTCCACGCTCGTTGCTCCTTCCTACGGCATCGGTATATCCTACAAGTTTTAAATGAAGATAGCACTGGTCGGTTACGGAAAAATGGGAAAGGTCATTGAACGTCTTGCAATAGATCGTGGACATGAAATCATGGCTCGCATCGATCGCAACACGGCTATGGAAAATGCTCAGGGCGCTGATGTCGCCATTGAATTTACCTCACCAGATAGTGTGGCCTCAAATATTAAAGCATTAGTTGACCTGGGCGTCCCAATGGTTTGTGGTACAACGGGATGGAATAACAAGTATGAAGATATTTGTTCTTATATTTTAAATAAAAATGGTAGTCTTGTCCACGCTTCTAATTTTAGTCTGGGGGTAAATCTATTTTTTAAATTGAACGAGAAATTGGCGCAAATGATGGCTGGTTTTTCAGAGTATAAAGTGAGTCTGAAAGAAATTCACCATATAGAAAAAAAAGATGCGCCCAGCGGTACCGCAGTGAGTTTACATAGTGGAATAGCTCCTTACTATGGTAACAAAAAATGGCATCTAGGGACTGATCTTGTAAAAGATTCCATACCCATAGAAGCGATAAGGGAAATGGACGTCAAGGGAACTCACCATGTGGTCTATAACAGTGAGGTTGATACAATAAGTATAAGCCATGAGGCACATTCCAGGGACGGCTTTGCACTGGGAGCAATTATTGCCGCAGAATGGATCGTGGGAAAACAAGGTATATTTACCATGAATGATGTACTGGATCTATCATAAGATGGTTCTAATTTTAAAAAAGAGATAATGAGTTGGAATAATTGGTTGATCGTATTTCTGTTGGTACAGGTTATTCACGGTCTGGGAACTTGGAAAATGTATAAAGCTGCGGGTTTTGCAGCTTGGCAGGCATTTATTCCAGTGTATAATGCAGTAGTACTTACAAAGATCATCAATAGACCGTGGTACTATACGTTATTGCTTTTTTTACCCATAGTCAACCTGATCATGTTTATTGTTTTTTGGGTTGAAACCTGTAGGGCATTTGGCTACAACCGCACTGTGGATACCGTTTTGGTAATACTCACTGGTGGTTTCTACCTGTATTATCTTAACTATACCCAACCACTTGTTCACATCAAAGAGCGCGATCTTAAGCCTAGAACGGCCGCGGGAGAATGGACGAGTTCCATACTTTTTGCCGTGGTTGCCGCGACCATCGTGCATACGTATGTGATGCAACCTTTTATTATTCCTACTTCCTCGCTGGAAAAAACGTTACTGGTCGGTGATTTTTTACTGGTCAGCAAGTTCCATTATGGGGCACGATTGCCCATGACAACGATCGCTGCGCCCATGGTGCACGATAGTATTCCATTACTGGGAGTGAAAAGCTATGTTTCCAGACCCCAATTACCCTATACCCGTATTCCTGGTTTTAGCGAGATTAAACGCAACGATATCGTTGTTTTTAATTGGCCGGTGGACTCTATCAACATGTTCGGCACGGATGATGGGAAATATTATTACAAACCCATCGATAAGAAAACCAATTACGTCAAACGCTGTGTGGGAATTGCAGGTGATACACTTTCAATTATCGATGGAAAGGTTCACATCAACGGAAAACCATTACAATTACCAGAACGTGCAAAAATCCAGCATGCGTACACGTTAGTTACTGATGGATTTAAATTCACCACGGAACAGTTGTTTTTTGACTACAATATAACAGATGGTGTCCAGTACAGGCAAACCTCCGCAGATCGTTGGTTGATGGCAATTCGTGCTGCCACGCCAGAAGCCATTGCCAAAATTGAGGCCAGCGGCCATGTGTTTAAAGTAGTCAAACAAGATAATGAGGCAGGTCCTCAATATAGATTTGACTCCAAAATGATCGACGGCGTTCAAGTCGATCGATATCTACCGCATGTTTTTCCATACACCGGTATTTATAACAATACAAACGACGATCGTGAACCTTTCCTCATTCCGCAGAAAGGACAGACAGTAGATATAGATTTTAAGAATATTGCCTATTTTAAACGCATTATTGAAGTTTATGAAGGAAGCGAGATGGAAATCTTCAATCAAATTTCAATCAAGGGCAACACGGTTTATTTAAACAGTGAGCCGCTTACCTCCTATACCTTCAAGCAGGATTATTATTGGTTAATGGGTGATAATCGAGATAACAGTCTGGACAGTAGGTTCTGGGGCTATGTTCCCGAGTCTCATGTGGTGGGCAAACCGGTCTTTGTATGGATGAGTTATGATCCCAATAAATCATTTCCCAATGGTTTTAGAATAGATCGCATGTTCACTACCGTTAACGGCTCTGGACAGCCTACCTCCTATTTGATTTATTTTCTGGTGGCATTGGGGATCTACTTTGCGGGAATGCGATTTTATAAAAATAAAAAGAAGCATAAAAAATAACAGTCTGGATTATAACCTGAATGCATTGTAATGATTATCAATCCCACATATTTTATTGATGTCATAAGCCTTTGCAAAGTCTATCACTTGCGTGACTCTATTCAAATAGAAGTTCATGGCAATTATATAAAACAGACCTACAGAAACAGGTGCTATATCGCTGCGGCAAACGGAAGGTTGTCGCTCAATATTCCTATCATCCATACGGGAAAAGGAACTTCCATTAAATATTCGCAGGTTCTAATAGACCATTCTGATCCGTGGGCGAGCAATCACTTAAAGAGTATAAAAAGTGCTTACAACAGCAGCCCGTTTTTTGAATACTATGAGGATGATCTTGTCGAGTTGTTCAGTGATATTCCCGATTTGTTGATGGATTGGAATTTAAAGACCTTTCAATTTATCTTGGATCAAATGCAAATAAACATTGGAGAAGTAAAACCTACCACCACATTTTTAAACGACCTAGCATCTACAAAATTGGCTGAGGCCAAAACAGCACCCTTGATCGATTTACCCTCATACATTCAAGTATTTCAAGAAAAACACGGGTTCATCGCTCCTTTATCCAGTCTAGATCTCCTGTTTAATTTAGGGCCAGCTGCGGTTTCATACCTTTCAAAAATAGACAGAGCAATATTTTCAAACACCAGTATGACCTCTCCCGAGTCGAGTTTCAACGACTTTTACAGATCGTGCAGTTTGTGGCGTGGGGAACTGGCTGGAATGAAACAGTTTCATTTGGATTCCATCCGTATAGATCAATTTGGAAATAGTGAAATGAACCTAGCCATTTCTCAAATACCGCAAAGAACGGTTTTGGGGAAAAGAGCCGAGTATTACTTTAAATTCTTGGTAGAACATTCAACCAATTACCAACTATTACTTTCCAATGTTCAAGTGTTTAAAGGCAAGGTAACCACTGGCGAGCTGGATTTTATAATCAGGGAAAAGAAAAGCAGCACCATTTTTCATGTAGAACTGGTCTTTAAATTTTACATCTACGATCCTGACGTCCCACCTTCTGAAAAATGGATGGACAATCCATGTACTGAAAATGAACTAGCTAGATATGTAGGACCCAACCGCAGGGATAATTTACTTAAAAAACTAAAAAAACTAAAATCCCACCAACTGCCACTACTTTACACAGCAGAAACCCAGCTTGCTCTTAAAGATCTAAAAATCAATAGTAACTCAATTGAGCAGCGGGTCTGTTTCCTGGCAAGGATTTTCATCCCGCAAACCTACTGGTCGCATGATTTTAAATACATCAACAAACAATGTATTGTAGGATATTATGTGAACTATGAAGCTTTCGCGAAAGCGGAAACTCAAAACACCTACATATTACCACCCAAAAGCGAGTGGATCAACGCGCCGTACCTCATCAAAGAAAAACAATATATTTTTAAGGAACTAGTGCCCCTATTAAAAGAACGAATTGCCGATGGATATGCCTCGCTCCTGTGGATGCAGATTGAAACGGGCGGCTGGGAGCAGTTTTTTGTGGTCAAATAGTTATTCCAGCGACTTTTTCAAAAGACGAAAGCCCAATTTGAGTTAACAAATTGGGCTCTTTATCTCAATAAAATTTCTCAATTATCGCTCATCATTACCCAGTCGGGTAATCTTGGCGCCTATTTTTCTCAATCGGGTATCGATATTCTGATAACCGCGGTCTATCTGCTCGATGTTGTGGATGGTGCTGGTTCCCTGGGCACTTAGCGCGGCGATCAACAATGAGATTCCAGCGCGTATGTCCGGGCTGGTCATCGTGGTTGCTTTAAGGTTGGATTTAAAATCATGCCCGATAACACTGGCGCGGTGCGGATCACAAAGAATGATTTTTGCGCCCATATCAATCAGTTTATCTACAAAGAAGAGGCGACTTTCAAACATTTTTTGATGGATGAGAACACTTCCACGCGCCTGCGTGGCAACTACTAGAATAATGCTCAATAGATCTGGAGTGAAACCAGGCCATGGAGCATCGGCAATGGTAAGAATGGAGCCATCTATATAATTTTGGATTTCGTAGCCGTCATTGTGTGCGGGAATATGGATATCATCGCCCTTACGCTCCAGCGTGATCCCCAATTTTCTAAAGGTAGCAGGTATCACACCCAGCTGGTCAAAGTTGACATTTTTGATGGTGATCTCACTTTTGGTCATCGCTGCAAGCCCTATCCAGCTTCCTATCTCGATCATGTCCGGTAGAATTCTGTGAGAAGTTCCGTTCAATTTTTTCACTCCTTCAATAACCAAAAGATTAGAACCGATGCCCTCGATCTTTGCTCCCATGCGTACAAGCATGTTACAAAGCTGCTGCAGATATGGTTCACAGGCCGCGTTATAGATCGTGGTTGTTCCCTTGGCAAGTACTGCTGCCATTACAATGTTTGCCGTTCCTGTTACTGATGCCTCGTCCAGGAGCATATAAGCACCCTTGAGCTCGTCAGCCTCGACACCATAAAAATATTCTTCACGATTGTACCTAAAGGTCGCGCCCAGTTTTATAAAACCTTCAAAGTGAGTGTCCAGACGACGACGTCCTATCTTATCGCCTCCAGGCCTGGGAATATATCCCTTACCAAATCTTGCCAATAGCGGACCCACCAACATGATCGAACCTCTCAACCCACGACCCAGAGTTTTGTACTCTTCAGATTGTAGAAAATCCAGATCAATCTTATCTGCCTGAAAAGTGTAGGATTCAGGGCCATTTTTTGTAACCTTTACTCCTAGGTGGTTCAATAGTTCAATAAGTTTATTGACATCGATGATGTCGGGTACGTTATTGATCTCGACCGGCTGGTCGGTGAGTAATACAGCGCAAAGTATCTGTAACGCCTCATTCTTAGCACCTTGCGGCTGTATATCTCCTTTGAGCTGGTGTCCACCCTCTATGATAAAAGTTCCCATATTGTATTTTAAAATTGGTTCTTAAAAATAGAAAACTTGAAGCTTTATGTCGCGCAATGATCAGGTTAGTATTCACAAGTAATCAACAACTATACGTACCCTACAATTAACTAATCTGCAAAAGACTGCAAAAAACTTCTATCAAAAATATCTTCTCATTTTTAAACGTCGTATCGGTACTTTTGACAATATCTACAATCAAGGATTACTCAATGCCGATCTTCCAATCACTTCTAAAAATGCATTAGTATTATGAGGTTGATAACGATGAGCGAACTTGATAACCAAAAATTAACTCACAAAAAAAACCTGCAATCCCTCAAGGAGAGTCTGCAGGTTTGCAATTTTATATAACTGAGTCCAGTTATAGATTTGGAATAACCAGTTCCTGTCCAGGGTGGATCAGGTCGGGATTTTTTAGAATCCCGGTATTTGCAGCAAAAATCTGCTTGTATTTCATTGGATCCTGGTAGTAGTGTTTTGCAATGAGGCTCAATGACTCGCCGCTTTTTACGGTGTGGCGCGTATAGATGGAACTATCTGCAACATCAATATCTGCCATGATATCTGAAGGGTTTTCTCCTCCCACTTTCTTGATCTCGTCCCACAAAAGATCTTTTTCATACTGGGTAGCTGCAGTACCTCGTACTTCCAGTTTTCCATCCTTTACCTGAACGTCACCGTTGCGGATGTTTAGTTTTTCTCCCAGTGATAGTACACTTTGATATTTTTCCTTAACCATTTTAATAGATTTTAAAGTTCAGCCCAAAATAAAAGGTTTATTCCTACTTGTACGGTAAATTAGTGTTTATTCTCAAATATTTATGATAATTACGCTTTCGCGAAAGCGGAACCTATATCCTACTCCTCGTCCTTCATGGTGGTATAGACGTTGTTCACGTCGTCATCCTCGTCCAGTTTATCCAAAAGCTTATTAACATCTTCACGCTGCTCTGCGGTAACATCCTTGTGAATGGTAGAAATATACTCAAAGTCAGAACTCAAAATCTCGATATTGAGATCTTCCAAAGCTTTTTGCATGTTCCCATAATTTTGGAAATCTGCATAGATCATGATCCCATCCACGGAATTTGCATCTTCTTCATCCTTCTCGTCAAAAAACAGTTCGTCGGCACCATGATCGATCAGTTCCAGTTCCAGCTCCTCAAGATCATGCTCGCCCGCAGCAATACGGAAATGGCATTTGTGCTCAAACATGAATTCCACCGAGCCGGAAGTACCGAGATTCCCATCGCATTTATTGAAATAACTGCGCACATTTGCAACGGTACGGTTGTTATTGTCCGTGCTGGTTTCTACAAGAACGGCGATACCGTGCGGTGCATATCCTTCAAACAGGACGGTTTCATAATTTGCGGTGTTTTTATCAGTTGCCTTTTTAATGGCGCGCTCCACGTTTGCCTTGGGCATGTTTACTGCTTTGGCGTTCTGGATGACGGCGCGCAACCGCGAGTTGGAATCTGGATCGGGCCCACCTTCTTTTACAGAAATAACGATGTCCTTCCCTATCCTGGTAAATGCCTTGGACATGGCGCTCCAGCGTTTCATCTTGCGAGCTTTTCTAAACTCAAATGCTCTTCCCATAATAGTATCGATTAATGGTTCAAAGATAGAGTTAAGGGACTTTCCCTGCAAAAAATGTGTTGCACTTATATTGAGTAACCTGGATTTTTATAGCAAGGAAATATCATCCCTCCATTTTTAAGATCGTCTTGAAATCAGGTTTAAAATAGTGAGGTCCTTTAAGTACTTTGCCGTCCTCTCTATAAATGGGATTGCCGTCTGCACCAAGTTTTGACATATTGGAATTTTGAATCTCATCAAAAACTTCTTCTATGATGTCCTGCATCCCGTGCTCGATGATCGTACCGCACAAAATGTAGAGCATGTCGCCCAGCGCATCTGCAACTTCTATAACATCATTGTTTTGCGCAGCTTCAAGGTATTCTTCATTCTCTTCCTTCATAAGTTCAAAACGTAATTTCTTGCGCTCATCAGGAATGTTTATGGTTGGCTCTTGTTGTGCATTCAGTTTAAATGCCTCATGGAATTTTGAGACGGCATTAATTTGCTTCTTCATATAAATAAGGTTGTTGCTTTGGTTCGTAACTTTGTAAAAATAACTGTTTCATGTCGCTATCCCTACTTCTTGCAAAAGATCCCATGTTTTCCCAAGGACAAATCTATTTTGGGATAGGTTTCTTTATTGTCTTTGTTGTCATAACCGTTTTTATGTACCGCAAGGATCGCAGCCTGCACAAGAAAAATTACAAGGGCGTGCCATGGGTGCTGGTCGGTTTTCTTGCATTCTTTCTACTATTGTTAGGCCTCAAGTACGGACTGAAAGGTTAATCCCAAATTTTATTTTAAAAATGGACGACACTTTAAAAGCTCTCCAAGAAGCAGAACATAAAGCAGCACTTTTGTTTGCAGAAATTGAAGCTCGCGATATCATTAGAGCAGGAGTATCTGAAAAAGAGATCAATAATGACATTTTGAACCTGGCCGAGGATTTTCTTGGAATAAAAAAATACTGGCACAAGCGCATCGTGCGGGCAGGAAAAAACACCCTGCTTCCCTATGCAGAGAATCCGCCAGATTTGATCCTGAGGGAAGATGATATTGCTTTCCTCGATTTTGGTCCTATTCTAGAAGCCTGGGAGGCAGATTTTGGGAGAACGTATGTCTTGGGCAATGATCCCGTTAAAAATAGGATCGCAGCCGACTCTGAGCGTCTTTGGCATGTTGCCAACGCTCATTATAAAAATAATCCAAACATTACCGGATCCCAATTATATACTTTCTGTCAAAAAATTGCAGAAGAAGCTGGATGGGAATTTGGTGGGCCGATTGCCGGTCATTTGATAGGGCAGTTTCCCCACGAGAACATTGAAGGAGAGGATAAAAACAATTACATCCATCCAGAAAACGAGGTCCCAATGAATATGCCGGGCAAGACTGGCAAAAAAAGGCACTGGATCATCGAGATCCACCTCGTCGATCGAGAGCTAGAAATAGGATCTTTTTTTGAACAGCTGGCGGGTTTTTAAACTTTTTAGTATGTTTGAATTCTATAAGAGATTTGAATCCAATGTTTTTATTTCTAATCTAAGTTTTTGAAGATTCTTATTAATAATTGCCCATATGATTGAATTATCTATGCTATCATAAGCATGTATCAACCTATTTCGAAATCCGATAATTTGTTTAGCATTTTCAATTTCTAAACTAGAGTCTATCTTTCTTAATTGATTTAAAGCTTCTCCAATTATTGCTAATTGTCTCTCTACGGCACTTTGAGTTTTGAGATCGTTTTGATAATTATTAAAATCTTCTATACCTTCTGTAAACTCCCTCGACTAAATCGATAGCCATCAAAATATCAAATAGATATTTTTTGATCTTTTCCGTCATAGATTAAGATTTTAGACACATCAATACTCTTTCTGAGAATCGGATTTTTAATTGAATCATTAGTTAGTAAATCTACTTTGCGCTGAAAGAACGTTTCAAGTTTGTCCCAAATATCCATTAGATTTTCTCCACGACCTATAGGATCCTCATTGTCTATTTCAATCAATAAGTCTATGTCGCTAGTGTCATCATCAAATTTCTCGGTATTTGCAGATCCGAAAGCATATAAACTCTTAACATTATGTGATTTACATATTGATAGGAAATCTGACATTTTAAAATTGATAGCCTGTTTCAAGTTCATAAATGAAAGATAGTGTTTTTAATTCAGAGCTAGTTGTATTTGAATTTCTTTAGTATAACATAGCAATACACAACTACTGAATCTCTGCTGTTAACCCAGCCTCCAGCAACGCAGTGCAACGAGGTTTCAAGTCTTCGTACTCACCAGATTTCACATTACATTTTCCCTTGTAGTGGACAATTAGAGAACACTGTTCGGCCTGTATGGGAGTATGATCGCAGGCAGCAACGAGCATGTCGATCACGTGATCAAAGGTATTTACCTCATCATTGAACAACACGATCCTATTTTCTATTTTTTCTTCTACCTCCAGTTCTAGCTCGGGCAGCAACTGTTCTTGTGTGGACATAATCATACCGTAAAATTACAAGTTTAGAAAACTTTGTTTTGTTTGAGCAATGTTAAATTAGTTCTTGACCATTTTAACCGCAACCCAGTTATCCTTTTCCAACATTGAGTCGTAGGTAAGTCCGTGATCATTACACAACGAGGTTATGGCTTCTACATCAGTTTTATAAAAACCGCTGAACCAGATCACTCCCCTACTTTTCAAAACATCGGAGTACGATGGGATATCCTTTAAAAGCACGTTGAGGTTGATGTTTGCAATAATTGCATCATACATTTTATCGCCGAGTTGCTCTGCACCTCCCAGTATAACAGTCACCTTGTCGGCATTATTGCGCTCTACATTTTCCATGGCATTTTCATAGCACCAGGTATCGATGTCGATGGCGTCCACACTTGCAGCACCTCGCATTTGTGCGAGAATCGCCAGCACTCCCGTCCCACTCCCCATATCCAACATATCTAGGCCGGCGAGGTCTTCTCTCAATAAATGCTGTATGATCATGAACGTAGTCTGGTGATGACCAGTGCCAAAACTCATTTTTGGCTCGATCACGATATCATACTTCAAACCGTTGCTTTTATGAAAAGGTGCTCTTACTTCACACAGATTATCAACCACTATGGGATCGAAGTTTTTCTCCCATTCCTGATTCCAATTCGTTGGTGGTATTTTCGCTTTCGCGAAAGCGAGATCAAACAAATCATGATCCAGCCATTCAAAATTGTCAAGAAGGCCATCCCTATCGAGCGACTGCAGAATGTACGCCTTAAATCCACGGTCGCTCTCGATGAAGCTTTCAAAACCATATTCTTCTCCCAGTGCCGCCATAAGCACATCAGTCCAGGGACTGGAAGGCGTGACGGTAAAATCATACTCGGTATAGATCTGGTCGGTAACGTTATTTTTCATAGCGGTAATGTCCTGTAATGGTATAATTAAATAAGCAATCTTCCAGCACCTGACCGGCTCCTATGTTATGGACCATTTTGAAACGGTTGCCGGTTGCGGGTACATTAGACACAATTCCTATATGGGTCATGTTATTATCCAGGACCCAACTGACTACATCACCCGGTTGATAATGTGCTGCAATCTTTGAAACTGGTAAACTCGCACTTTTTCGTTCAAAAAACCGTCTGAGATTGGGCACTCTGCGATGGTCAATATTCGTATCAGTTTTTGTGAGTCCCCATATTTGCGGATATTTTTCAAAATTGGACTTCATGTCCTCGTGAACTTCCTTCTGTAGATCTATTCCCACTTTTCTATAGCTGCGCACAATTACGTCAGTGCACACACCGTATGCAGCAGGAACATCACCGTTGGGATACGATATGGAAAAATAGGCTGCGTTATAGGTTACTTGATCTTGAGTAAGAGAAACGGCAGCCTTTGCCAGATCTTCAAAAAACCCGGTACTGACGGAATTTGCCGTCCAAACAAATAATAATAAAAGATGGATAGATCTAAAAAGCATTTGCAATGTCTAAAAACGACTGGGCGTCCAGCGAGGCACCTCCCACGAGTCCTCCGTCCACATCTGGCTGGGAGAAGATTTCTCTAGCATTTGCAGGCTTTACGCTACCACCATATAAAATACTGGTGTTTTCAGCGGTTTCCTTACCGTACTTATCTGCAAGCTGTTGACGTAGATGTGCGTGCATTTCCTGTGCTTGTTCTGGAGAAGCAGTCTCACCAGTTCCTATCGCCCATACGGGTTCATAAGCAATGACCACTTGTTCCATGTCTTCTCGTGTAAGTGAGAACAATCCTTTTTCAACTTGTGCAGAGACGGTTTCAAAATAGTTTCCTGCCTTACGTTCTTCCAGATGTTCCCCACAGCAAAATATAACTCGCATTCCCTTGCTTATGGCATATTTGGTTTTGGCGGCGAGCAGCTCATCACTTTCCTGATAAATGTCACGACGCTCAGAATGTCCTATGATCACGGTTTGGATTCCTACGCTTTGTAACATATCCACAGAAACCTCTCCTGTATAGGCTCCGTTTTCTGCCTCACACACGTTTTGGGCAATGGTTTCAATATCAGTATCCAATGTACTATTAAAGGCCGCATATAAAAATGGATGGGATGGCGCGATCATTAGTTCGCAGTCAAATTTTGTGATCAATCCCGTTTTGAGATCGGTGATTAAATTTTGTGTCATGGGAAGATCACAATTCATTTTCCAGTTTCCTGCTACAATATTCTTTCTCATTCTGTAAGTTTTAAATTTATCAAACCAATTGTACCCTCGGGTCCAGCCAAACGTAAATTAGATCCACCACAATATTAATAAATATAAACAGGCTGGCAATGACCAGCACGGCTCCTGTGATAATAGGTAAATCCAGCGTATTGAGTGCCTCCACGATCTCCTTGCCCAGCCCGTTCCAGTTAAATATATATTCTACAAAGACCGCTCCTGCCAGCATACTCGCAAACCAGCCACTAACTGCGGTGACAACGGGATTGAGCGCATTTTTAAACGCATGCCTCTTGATTACCTGTAAGGTGGAAAGCCCCTTTGCATAAGCGGTGGTGATGTATTCCTGACTCATAACTTCCAGCAGGCTGTTGCGCATCAACTGGGTAATTACCGCCAGTGGGCGTATTCCCAAAACAACGGACGGCAAAATAAGATTGTACCATTGTAAATGCATTTCTTCCCCATAGTCATCGAGCACATATAAACTCCCACTCATATTAAGTCCCGTGATATCGTGTAATAAATAACCAAATAGGTAAGCAAAAATAATCGCGCTAAAAAAACTGGGAACGCTCATTCCCATCGTACTCACCACCTGTATGGACTTATCGATAAATCCATCCCTATAGAGAGCAGAAACTACACCTAGTACACAACCTAAAAAAAGAGCTATAGTAATAGAGGTGGCGGCAAGTAGCATGGTATTGGGCAGCACCTCACCTATCACGTCGCCTACTTTCTTGCCCGGCTTCTGAAAGGACTCCCTCAGATAGGGACGTTTGAACATTATGGAGTTTTCCTCGCCCAGATCAATGCGATAGCCTACGTAAGAATCGTCTGGATAAGAATAGTCCCTGTAATCTAGGCTGTGATATGAAACAGGACTTAAATCATTGAGAAATAGAAAATATTGTTTGTGTAATGGTTCGTCAAAACCGTATTTCGCATTCAGGTTATCTATTTGTTCCTGAGTCTCATTTTGACCCAACATCATCTGCGCAGGATCACCGGGTAGTAGATAGAAAAGGAGGAATATGACCGTGACCACACCATACAAAGTAAGCAGGGCATATCCCAGTTTTTTGAGGACGTACAGGATCATAGATCGATATCCTCAAAATCGTTCCAGTGTGATTTTCCAGATATGACACCTTCCTTGAGCCACATAACCGAAGGCGTGGATCTCACGGCCGTTTTGAGTTGGGTTCCATCGGTGATATAAAATGGCAGGTCAATGTTGTGGACATCCAGCAACGCTTGGATCTCTGCCTCTGTATTTGAGGCCAAAACCACAACCTCATAACCTGCAGATTTTGCCTTGGCTGTCAATGCGTTGATCTTGTTCATTCCACCAGACTCAGCGCGATTTGTATCATAAATGAGTACGAGCGCCACTTTTTTCTTGTCGAGAAATTCTTGAGTGAAATCTTCACCGTTTTTTGTGATTGAGAAATCGTGTATTTTGGGCAGTTTCGCTTCTTGCACGACTCGCGTTTCCACTTTATCATAATCCCCATAACCTTCCGGCATGGAACCGTTGGTACTTATTATTTTTTCCTCTCCATCAATGGTGTAGTACCAGTCGTATTCATAGATATCCTTTTCGTTGGGATCTTTTTTCATGGCGGTTTCTATATCCGTACCCACATCGTATGCTCTAAAATCTACCACCGGCAAGTGCATCAAGACGTAATATCCCAGTCCAAAACAAAGGATCGTTGTGGTTAAAACTATGATGGAAGAGACAGCTTTCGCGAAAGCGGAATTCCACAACTTCTGGTTCATAAATAAGATCACTATCATGACCAGCAGGATCACGTCCTTAGTAAACGATTCCCAGGGCGTTAACGGAATCGCATCGCCAAAACAGCCACAGTCCGTCACCTTGTTGAAATAAGCAGAGTAAAAGGTCAAAAAAGTAAAGAACAGGATCATTAACAACAGCGACCAGATCGTAAATTTTTTCTGAAAACCTAGCAATAACATAACCCCAACGATGACTTCAAAAATTACAAGAAAAATCGCCAAGGGTAAGACGAAGGGCTGTAAAAACTCCAATCCCAGAACCGCCGAGCTGAAGTATTCATCCAGCTTGTAAGAAAACCCAAGGGGATCATTTAATTTAACCAATCCGCTGAAAATGAATAAAATACCGACAAACCAGCGGCAAAAATTTACAAGGAACTTCATGAATCTATTATTGAAAAACAAAGATACCATTCTGGATATAAATCTGCGTTCGGTTGTTGGAAAGATTGTCGATCGTGTTGTTTTTAATGCTTAGTATTTATTACTTGGTATCTAGTGATTAGATCTTGGGATTTTTGATTTTTGATTTTCTTCCGTGCTACGTGTAAGTCCCGTTTATCCGTTGGACATTTCTATGCATTCCTCTCTCCGCCGCGGCGGATCGCCGGATGCAGGTGGGGGAAACAAGCATATTCAGGCTTTATTGTTTTGAGTGTAAAATTGGATTTTGAAGCTTGGTTTTTTGAGATTTTCGATTTTCGTCCGTGCTACGTGTAAGCCCCCATTGCCTGCGGCATTTCTATGCATTCCTCTCTCCGCCGCGGCGGATCGTCGGATGCAGGTGGGGGAAACAAGCACATTCAGGCTTTTTTGTTTTGAGTGTAAAATTGGATTTTGAAGCTTGGTTTTTTGAGATTTTCGATTTTCGTCCGTGCTACGTGTAAGCCCCCATTGCCTGCGGCATTTCTATGCATTCCTCTCTCCGCCGCGGCGGATCGTCGGATGCAGGTGGGGGAAACGAGCACATTCAAGCTTTTTTGTTTTGGGATTTGGGATTTAATTTTTGAGATTTGGGATTTAATTTTTGAGATTTGAAACTTGGAACTTGGAACTTGGAACTTGGAACTTAGAACCTGAAAAATAAAAAAGGATAAACTTCCGCCTACCCTTTTTGAAATTTTATTTTGATAAAAAAACTACTTCACATCCATCAACTCTACATCAAATACAAGCGTCGCGTCCGGTGGAATAACTCCGCCAGCTCCCTGACTTCCGTATGCAATATGCGATGGGATAACAAATCTTGCTTTGTCGCCTACCTGTAACATGGCAATGCCTTCATCCCATCCTGCGATCACATGACCTTGACCCAGCGGGAAGTCGATAGGCTTATTGCGTGTGTAGGAAGAGTCAAATACTTTCCCATTGGGAAGCATTCCTTTATAATGAACCGAAACGGTCATTCCCTTTTCTGCCTTTTTGCCGTCGCCCTTATTTATGATTTTATATCGAAGACCACTGTCGGTCTTATCAAAACCCATGGCGATCTCATCAATCTCTTGATCAGCTTGCTTTCTAGCTTGCTCTTCACGCATTTTCCCAGAACCTTCAAACGTTCTAAAAGCCTCAACAGCATTAAAATTTTGAGCTTCCTCTCCTTCTCTGATAATTTCAACATGCTTGATCTCGTCACCTTGCGCGATGGCATCTACTACGTCCTGACCTTCCACGACCTTACCAAAAACGGTGTGCTTATCATCCAGCCAGTCTGTCGCGATGTGTGTGATGAAAAACTGTGAACCATTGGTTCCCGGGACCAGAATTTGCCATACTTAAAACTCCCGGGCCATCGTGTCTCAATTCTGGATGAAATTCATCGTCAAATTTATAACCAGGATCGCCAGTTCCATTTCCTTTGGGATCTCCTCCCTGCACCATAAAATCTGGGATGACTCTGTGGAATTTGAGGCCATCATAATAAGGAGTGCCCTGGGCTTTTGCTTTATTTTCTAAATTCCCTTCAGCAAGTGCGACAAAGTTCCCGACGGTACCGGGAGTCTTATCGTGGTGAAGCTTCAATAAAATGTCACCTTTTGAGGTTTCAAGTTTTGCGTATAATCCGTTTTGCATGGTTATTTTTATTTTAAAAATGCAAAGATACTTTATAAATGCATTTTAGTTTATTAAACAAATCATAGGGTTTTGGATTCTAGTTAGTAGTTTCAATAGAGTTCCTTAAAACCTCCGTCACCATTTACACCGAGTCCGCCCTGAGGGCGGATTGACAGCACGATAATGTATTAAATGATGAAATGCGCAGCACATCCTCCCTGCGGTGGATGGACATATTGAACTGTCAGCTTTCGCGCCTGCCTGCCGGCAAGGCAGGAAAGCGAAACAATAACCATGAACTTTAAACATCAAACTGAGAACCTGAAACCTAAAACCCCAGCCTCACTCCTACTTTATAATTTCTACCGCGGGTCTGGAAACCAAAAATCTCTTGATATTCCTCATTGAATATATTACTCACGCCAGTAAAGAAGGTTACGTCCTTAGCAGCAAGTTTGTAGGTCGCGTCGAGATCAACAATTTGGTAGCTGGACAACACGACGCTTTCATTCATAAATGTGGTGTTGTTGAAAAACGCATCACCACGTATGTCGCTGTATTCATAACGTATGGTCGTGTTCAATCCTTTGAATGGCGAGATTTGTGCACTGATATTTGCCCTATGATCTGGAATTCTGCGCAATAAATCTATTCCTTCACGCTCGGTAAAGGCATAATTTCCATTGATGCGCAGTTTTTCAAAAAGTACGGTCTGTGCAGTAATTTCTATTCCTCTGGCGGTAAATTCCTCCGACTCGTTCTGGTATTGTGATACAAAGTTGATCGGATCAACGGTTACAAATTGCACCAGATTATCTTCCTTACGCTCAAACACCGAAATCCCTATCGTATTCTGATCTTTAGTCCATGACAAACCAAATTCTGTAGTTGCATTTTCTTCTGGTTCCAACTCCTCATTCCCAAAATCTGCTGAAAATAATTGGAATAATGAAGGTGTAATATATGCGGTACTATAACTGGCATAGGCTTTTACACTATGCTCTCCCAAATCTAACCTGTAGGATGGATTTATATTATAGACCAGCTGGCTGTCATAATTGCTGTGAATGTTATAACGAGCACCCGCATTTACATTAAAACCAACGCCACTTATATAAACCAAATTGAGATAAGGATCGTAGATCTGGGCATTCACATCATCGCTGTTGGCATTTTGCTCAAAAGATGAAGATCCGAAGGGTACACTAAAATCCTCATACCGATCAGTTCTAAAATTAAATCCCAAAATCGTTTTGAGACTGGAATCGGTTCCCAGATCAAAACTATATTTATTATAAAGATCAAGCGAATAACCATCTGCGTTAAAAATACTCGGAAAACCACTACGCGTATCCCTGCGCGTGTGCGTACTCACATCATTATAGACCAGCTCGCCCTTTTGTGAGTACTGCCATTTCATATTTGTGCCCCAGCGTATCTGCCGGTTGTAGGTTTCATTATCTGCATCAGTCAGGGAGAAATCGTCAAATTCAGTCACGAACTCATCAAAGGACAAATAACTGGTCAGCATAAAATCCTTGCGGTTGTTATAGCCTATTCTTCCCAACAGATTTACACGGTTAAAGGCGTCCGGTTCATTGGGATTTTCGGTAGTGCTTGCGGTGGCGCTCAATCGGTCGGTACTTTGTTGATTGAAGCCCAGTCCGTAGGTGAGGCCGTTTTTTGCGCTTCCCTGAAGTTGAACACTGTTGTTGAACTCGTCCGCACTCGCCAATTGATGTTCAGAACTGTTGTTAGTTCCCACAAAAGATAGAAACCGAGACTCTGGTGCTATTTATCGGAGCTTTTCTTAGCTTGATGTTGATTACTGCGGTACTGGCATTAGCGCCATAAAGTGTACTTGCAGCACCTTTTAGTATTTCTATTTCCTCGATCTGATTGATATCGATGAGTCGCAGGTCAAAGTCGTTTGCGATGTTACTCGCATCGCTCACTTGTGCGCCGTCGATAAGAAATGATACCTGACGGTTATTCCCACCGCGGATAAAATATCCCAGGTTCTGACCTGCATTACTGCGAGATCCATTCATCTCGATACCGGCGTATTGATTGAGGAGATCTGCAACACTGGCCGCGCTCTGGGCCTCGATGTCAGCTCGGGTGATTTTAATGACCGGTTTACCGCTGTCCTTGCGTTTCAGCTCAAATTTTGACGATGCGGTCACGATGACCTCGTCCAGTCTAGTCTCGGTAGAGTCGATCTGGGTCTGTTGTGCAAATCCCGACACGCCAGTCGCTACCACCATTGCGATTGCAATAAGTTGTTTTTTCATTTTGGGTTTTTTAGCACGGGAAAAAGCAGGGAAGAAACAGCAGAGACGTGGATAGACAATAATCGAAGCGCATTATAAAAAAAGCTAACTCGCAATTGATCCAATAGTACCAGCATGTTCCATCGCTATCTCTATCCCGTAGATGAACAATAGTTGTGAATAAGGCAGGTCTCCTGACTTCAAATTACGACCGCCTTCCCAGAAGTTTCCAGTGGCATGGAAGGTCGCAAGCCGTTTTTAGGCGGCCGTCACGATTGAAAATCACTTCCCAAACGCAGCATTTGTTTACAGTTGCGGGAACAGTACTAGATTTTAACTAGTTTCCCTTTTAATTTTTAGCTTTCGCGAAAGCGGAACTCCCACAAAAACCTCAAAACCAAATTCGCTGCAAATGTAGATAGAAAATAGATATAGATGATAGATGTTGGAAGTTAGATATTAGATGTTAGATGTTAGATGTTAGATGTTAGATGTTAGATGTTGGATGTTGGAATTTAGAATTTAGAATTTAGAATTTAGAATTTAGAATTTGGGATTTGGGATTTGAGATTTGGGATTTGAAATTTGGAGTTTGGAGTTTGGAATTTAGAATTTGGAATTTGAAACAAAGCATTATCCTATTTTTGCGGGATGAAATTATCTTTCCTACTTGCGCTAATGTTCACACTACTTTGCCTCGCATCCTGCAAGGAAGATCCTAAAATCGAGGCACAAGTGCAAGAAACTACACCAAAAACCAAAACTTTTGACATCAAATATGCCAAGGGATTTACGGTTGAAACTACCGATCAAGGTTATCGAGTAACCATAAAAAGCCCGTGGCCGGAAGCTGAGCAAGATTTTAAATACATTTTAAAGTCCAAAGAACAAAAACCTACCACCGCAGACGACATTCAAGTCATTACTATTCCCGTGAATCGAATTGTTGCGACCAGCACCACTCACATCCCGCCCATCGTACTTTTAGAAGATGAACAAAAAATTGTAGGATTTCCATCGACAGATTATATAAGTAATGAAAAAGTGCGGGCGCTGATCGATGCGGGCGATATCGTGGATCTGGGAGTGGATCAAGATATGGATCTGGAAGCGACGATTTATACGCAACCCGATGTGGTCATAGGCTATGGCGTGACTGATGAAAACCCGCTATACAAAAAATTACAATCGGCTGGAATTCCCGTGCTATACAACGGCGACTGGACGGAAGAACATCCTCTGGGAAAAGCAGAATGGATCAAATTATATGGAATTTTACTGGGTAAACAGCAACAAGCCAATGAAATCTTTAATCAAATAGAAGCCGATTACCTCAGTACCATGAAACTGGTGGCAAACGTTTCTAGACCCAAAGTCATCGCTGGAGCTACCTGGAAAGATGTGTGGTATTTACCCTATGGAAACTCCTGGCAGGGAAAAATCCTCAACGACGCCGCAGCCGATTATATTTATGCCACAACACAGGGAAAAGGATCGCTTTCCTACAACGTAGAACGCGTCCTCACCGACGCACAAAATGCAGAATACTGGATCGCTCCCGCCCAATATACCAGCTATTCCAAAATGCTCACCGATCAAAAAGCCTACGGATTAATCAAGGCTTTTAAGAATAAACAAGTCTATACATTTGCCCTAAACAAAGGCGCTAAAGGCGGCGTGACCTACTATGAAGAAGCCTCCATGCGACCCGATCTTGTACTCAAAGATCTTGTAAAGATCCTTCATCCAGAGTTGGATTTTGGGCATGAGTTGTATTTTTTCAGTGCGGTTGAGGATTGAGGGGTTTTAATTTTGCATTATCTTTAAGCGGTTATACGGAAGTTGGCAAACATTAAATGAAAACCCAAACAATAAAAAAAGGTTGCGGAATATCATTAATAATTTTGATAATCATAATTATCGGATTTTTTTGGGCTTTAAATGAGTCATTAGGAGAAGACAATTATTCAGTAACAATTGAACAAAATATTGGAGGAGAATTATTTTGCGATGTAACTTATTCTGCTGATCTTCAATCTTGGTATTATTTTATTGATTACAAATACGAAAATCCGAAAGGAGAAATATTTGATTTTGGAAAAGGAATTTACACAAGTGTTGAATGGAATGAAAATGACCAACTTTTTAGATTTAAAAATTGGATAGTTCTAACAACTGAAACGGATTTTGGTTCGATTAAAATAATTTCAGTTGACTCAAAAAGCAAGGTTAAATATGAATCAATAATTGAACCCCATTCTATACAAGAAGATAGCATTTGGAAATCAAAAAATATTGAATCAGCACTTATGTGGTCGCCTTCAAGTGTGGAAATTGACACTATAATTGACAACAAAATTTTTATAGAATATTCTTTTAGAATAGACCGTGAAAATCCAGATAATTTAGGAACTCGCCTGATTGAATACGAATTAGACAGTATAAATGGAATGGCGAAAATAACAAATATCTCGGATAAATAACGATTTACCAACACCGTATATAGCTCATAGCTAATTAGTTGCTTAATCGAAAGTTCAGGCATATTTGCGAAGTCGCCAAATTTTTAAATTTGGCTTATTGAGAAAAAAAATAATAAGAAAAATTTAAAAATTCGGCTTGTGTTTCATCTGAATGGTAGTCGCGGTTTTTGCGCCCTACTTATTCTATAAAATCAGTTAGGCACAAGCTGAAATAAAAAATGATCCCAAGAGAAATGAAAAAACCAAAAGTTCTATTTTTTGATGTCAACGAAACGCTCCTAGATCTAACTCCTTTGAAAGAACAAGTTGTAGAAGTACTCCATGGAAACGAGGATCTACTTTCTCTTTGGTTCTCTACCATGCTGCACTATTCCCTAGTTACCACTGCAAGCGGACGCTATGAAGATTTTGGTGTCATAGGTGCTGCCGCGCTTCAAATGGTAGGTGCAAACAATAATATAGACATCTCCGAAAATAAGGCGCGCGATATTGTTGTAAATGGTTTGCGTGACCTACCTGCTCATCCCGAAGTAAAAAGTGCCTTGAATCAATTGAGAGAAAGCGGCTATCAATTGGTCGCATTTACTAATGGGTCTATTGAGGGCGTGAAAAAACAATTTGAAAACGCTGGTTTGACCGATTATTTTGATGAACGGTTGAGTGTGGAAGACGTTGGGAAATTTAAACCGTTTAGAGAAACCTACGACTGGGCAGCTAATAAAATGGGCGTAGCACCTAATGAAGCTATGCTGATCGCTGCTCACGGCTGGGATGTGGCAGGAGCACTTTGGGCAGGATGGAGAGCTGCATTTGTAAGTAGGCCAGGACAACAAACATTCCCACTAGCGCCAGAAACAGAAATTTATCAACCAGATCTGCAGCAAGTAGCCGATATCTTGGTTACCTACAGATGATTCATGAAAAAATTGTCTGGATATAGTTGTGTGCTCAATGGCGCGTACATTTTACCCAATTCTGCAAACACGCTATGGATCATTTTTAAAGACCTCTGTAACCATAAATAAACTGTTTTTATCTCAATACTTTTTCAACCTCGAGCTTTAAATTATGATAGGTGCTTTTATTTTTCAAATTGTAGGAGCGTTTGTGGTCTGGACATTGAATGGATATCGCGGTAGCATCAATGATGAGATCGCTGGTCCAGAGGACAATGGATTTAAAAAATTTAGAAATATTGCAATTACTGCCAGCATACTTCTAGTTCTATTTCTGATTTTTTCATAAAACAGACTTGGTGAGACGATTAAAATTTAAGAACCGTAAACTACACAGCCCAACTTCTCAAACGTTATACATAACAGTCCCATCCATTTCCATTAATTTAGCCGCTTATAATTAAAACGTTTTTGTAATTGTCAACTCCTCTCCCATATTTAAAATTACTCCATCGTGCAGTATAAGTGGTTTTACTTCTTGGCAATTCTTGTGGTGGTTCTATTTGTGGCAGAGCTAAGTCTGGGAACGATCTACCTCTCTCCAACTCAGGTTTTTCATATATTGACAAGCAATGATGCGCACGTTTTAAACGCTACCGATCATTTTATAATTACCCAACTGCGATTGCCGCGCGCCTGCATGGCGTTGCTGTCCGGTGCGGGACTGGCGGTCGCGGGATTGTTGATGCAGACGCTATTTCGCAATCCGCTGGCGGGTCCGTTTGTACTGGGGATTTCTAGTGGTGCCGGGTTGGGAGTTGCGATCTTGGTCTTGGGTACTAGCGTTTTGGGAATTGGTGTGCTGTCGGGATTGGGTATAGTCACCGCAAGTGTTTTGGGCAGTACATTGGTACTTATCCTAATTATTTTACTCTCGTTGCGTATAAAAGATACCATGGGATTGCTCATCGTGGGATTGATGATGGGCAGTATAAGTGGCGCGGTCGTCGGCATTTTGAGTTATTACAGCAGCAGCGAGGAGCTCAAGCGATATGTTTTTTGGTCGCTGGGAAGTCTGGGCAACGTGAGTTGGTCAGAGCTTTTGATATTATCAATTATTTTTCTCGTTTGCGCCGTGTTATTGATCTCGATTATTAAACCGCTCAATATATTGTTACTGGGAGAGTCCTACGCCCGCAGCTTGGGAATTTCCCTTAGGCAAACACGCTGGACCATCATTATTATCACCAGTTTACTGGCGGGTGGCATCACTGCCTTTGCCGGGCCCATCGCATTTGTGGGACTGGCCGTCCCGCATCTTGCGCGGTTGTTACTGCCAGAAATCAACCATAAGATCCTCGTTCCCATGGTTATATTGATAGGTGCCGCCCTACTCCTATTTTGCGACATCATCGCGCAGCTTCCCTTCTCAAATTATTCCATTCCCATCAATGCGGTCACCTCGTTACTGGGCGCACCACTGGTCATCTGGCTCATCGTTAAAAAACGTAACCTACATTTCTAATGCTCACGATAACCAATTATAAAATAGGATACGGGACTTGTGAGGTGGCAAGGTGTGAGCGGGATCTCGCTTTCGCGAAAGCGGAATTCACAACCATCCTGGGAAAAAATGGAGCTGGAAAATCAACGCTGCTCAAGTCCATCGTACAACCAGAATTAAGGCTGAACGGAGTGGTCGCCATCGACGGCGTTTCCTTTAAGGAGCTGTCCGGTCAAGAGCTGGCAAAAAAGATATCGGTCGTGTGGACGGAGCGTTCGTTCAGTCATTTTTTAA
This sequence comes from uncultured Flavobacteriaceae bacterium, assembly GCA_963836885.1. GTDB lineage: Bacteria > Bacteroidota > Bacteroidia > Flavobacteriales > Flavobacteriaceae > Nonlabens. The sequence continues at coordinate 217,603 of CAWILF010000026.1, forward strand.
AAGTCCAAGAACTGCTGGAACTGAGCCGCGCGCCCTACACCTCATTTTACGGCAAATTAAGCCCGGAAGATCATAGAATGGTAGCCGAGACGCTAGCCGATTTTGACCTGGAAAAACTAGCCTTTAGAACCCTGGGAACCCTGAGCGACGGTCAGTTGCAGCGCGTGCTCATCGCTAGATCAATTGCTCAGGATACACCATACATACTTATGGACGAACCCACTAGCCATCTGGATATCAACTACAAGGTTGATTTATTGCTCAAGCTCAAGGACGTGTGTAAACTTAGAAAAAAGTCGATAATCTACGCCTCACACGAGATCCAGCTTGCACTCAAATTGAGCGATAATATCGTGAGCATCCACAAAGGTCTCATTGAAAAACAGAGCATTACAGATTTTCAAAACGGTGATAAGCTTAAAGAGATGTTCCCCTCAGATAATATTTCGTTTGAAAATGGCAGTATGAAATTTGAGTTTTAGTTACCATGGGAGTCCTGCCTCAAATTCTAGGGATTTTATATCTATAAAAAGACATCCTTAATTAATGCTAAGGATGACTAATATTGCTCATCATCATTGGGGAAATCCATGGACTTTACATCCTTCACATAGTTGGAGACCGCAGCTCCCATTTCCTCATAAAGATTGAGATAACGCCTCAAAAAGCGCGGATTGAACTCGTGCGTCATGCCAAACATATCATGGGAAACCAGTACCTGCCCATCAACACCAGACCCAGCTCCTATTCCTATTACCGGTATGGTCAACTGCTCAGACACCTTGCGGGCAAGATCTGCGGGAACTTTTTCCAAAACCAGCGCAAAACAGCCCCAGCGCTCCATGGCCAGTGCATCTTCTATAAGTTTATCGGCTTCCTCCTGCTCCTTGGCCCTTACGGTATAGGTGCCAAATTTATATATGGATTGGGGAGTTAGTCCTAGGTGTCCCATCACGGGAATCCCAGCGTGCAATATGCGCTTGATGCATTCCTTTACCTCTCGTCCGCCTTCTAACTTAACGCTGTGGCCGCCACTTTCCTTCATTATCCGGATGGCACTGCGCAGTGCCTCCTTGGGATCGCTCTGGTAACTCCCAAAGGGAAGATCGACCACCACAAGCGCACGTTCCACACCTCTGACGACGCTACTGGCGTGGTAGATCATTTGATCAAGCGTTATGGGAAGGGTGGTTTCATGTCCAGCCATTACATTACTTGCGCTATCACCTACCAAGATCACATCAATACCCGCGCTATCGATAATCTTTGCCATGGTAAAATCATAGGCAGTAAGCATGGATATCTTCTCTCCGTGAGACTTCATCTCAACCAGGGATTTCACCGTGATGCGTTTATACTGTTTCTTTGCAGTGGACATATTTCTTGATTTGAGAAGTAAATGTACTAATTTTACGATATACCTTGATAAGATCCCCCATGAGAAATATAACTATGCTGTTTGTTATACTTTTAGCTTTCGCGAAAGCTTACCCACAACCAGACTTTGAAAAAGATACCAGCGATGTGTCGTCAACACCAGAAATGCTCGTAAAGGAATTTTTCATTTCCTTTCATAAAAAAGATACAGCTTCATTGAGGTCCATGTTTATCAAGGATGCCTATTTCTCCTCACTTGTGGTGAGCAAGGGAGAACAAAAGACCACAAAAGCCGATCTCCAAGACCTGTTGATATCGCTTTCCAGCATTCCCGACACCGTGAAATTTCTTGAGGAACTTCAGTCGATCGATTATGAATGTAAGGATTATATGTGTACGGTGACCGCTCCCTATACGTTCAAGCTCAATGATACCCTATCCCATCACGGCACTAATCTTTTTACGCTTTTCAAGATAAATGAGGAATGGAAGATCGCAGCCATAGCAGACTCCCGTATTTATGAATAATGGTGGCGTATAATCCAAAAAAAATACCGCCACGGGCGGTATTTTTTTTTGAATGAAAATTTTCTACTGGTTGCCCAAAATTATGGGTAGTCCACCGCTCTCACCACCGCCTATGACTATGACCTTTGAATTAGGACTTTCTGACAATTTTAATGTGGCCTCTATTCCTTTTTCGGTCAGGATCTTATCGGTTAGGGATGCGCTTAAAATTTGGTTAGCGACTGCCTTTCCTTCTGCGTCGATTTTTTGACGTTGAGCTTCCTTGCTGGCTTTCGTAAGACGGAATTCATACTCTAACGCTTCCTGTTCTTGTCTTAGTTTGCGCTCTATCGCTTCCTTGATCTTTGTAGGTAAGGTTACGTCTTTTACAAGTACGCGATTGATCTGCACGTATTGGGTCGCAAGTTCTGACTTTGCTTCTTCAAGAATCTCAGTTTGTATGACATCTCTTTTACTGGAATACAATTGCTCCGGAGTATATCTTCCCACAACACTTCTTGCCGCAGCACTTACCGCTGGTGCAAGAATGTCACGCTCATATTCCCTTCCTTTTTCTTGATGTAGGTAAGGTAACTTAGCATACTCTGGTTGGTACCATATTGTAGCATCCACGGTAACCTCCAGACCATTTACTGATAGCACACGCATCTTATCACTTATAGAGAGTTGCCTTACTGGATAAATGATCATATCATTCCATGGTGCGATTACATGAAAGCCCTCCCCATAGGTGTTCTCTGTATCAACTCCCTCACTAAATGGCTTGAAAAGCACACCAGCATTTCCTGCCTCAATGACCACCGAGCTTTTAAATATTATAATAACAAGCAGTATAACCGCTATAATCGCAACAACTGCTGCCTTAGGTAATTTTTCCATCTTATTTATATTAATCCGTTATATTTTCTTAAAAACCATTCTAATCCCAACAACACAAATAACAAATACAGTAAATATTGAAAGTCAATAAGTCCAAAGTAATCATTGAATTTACGTTCAATCGGTGTGAACATCGCATCACTCGCAAGCTTCTCAACGACACTATCCATACTTCCTTGATAATAAACCCCATCTTTTCCCAATAAATTTTGGAACTCAATTGGAGAAGCATTGCTTACCATGCTTTCAAGGTCATAATCCAAAACTTTAAAAAAACCAGAACTTTTGATATTGCTGTTATCTACTTTTATATCAAACGAGTAATCACCAGGATCCAACCCGTTTAAATCTACCGTATAATTGTTCTTGCTAACTGTAAATGGCCTAACAATCTTCTCATTACTTCCTTGTCTGACCAATTCAATATTTAGAACACCCTTGGTATCCAGTATGTAATTTTTGTCGAGATAGGTTGCGATGATTTCTATGTCGTCATTCTGCTTATAAACTGACTTGAAATCTATTGAAAGTCTCTGTCTTTTATTGTTGCTTGCAAGATACTGCACATGAGCACCGATAAGGTCATCAAAGTTCTTATAATTGCGATCTTCCAGATAACTTTGAGTCCTCCATCGCCATAATCCACTCAATAATGAGACTGCGTGTCTAGTTCCATTATTTTCATAAGTAAACCACAACGGTTGTGTAGTTTCCACATTTCCTATTTTTCTATTCATCACAATTTCTATAGGAATAGAATTATCAAATTTCCCGTAGGGCGCCTGCACTGGTGGAAAATCAACATAGGAGTAATCATCAAGGTTGAAACTTGAAAAATTACTATTCAATAAAGGCTGTACATTATCGACTTCTGGACCTGCTTCTATATTATATGCAGATATCGTACGATTTAGTACGTTCAGATCGGGAATAGTGCCCGTGATAAGCCATGTGTTTTTCTTTAAAGTTTTAATTTCTTCGCTCAATTGGGGAAAATCCTTATCGATTCCATAGATGATTACTAGATCATAATCATTCAGATCGCCGCGATCATTATATTTTTTTATAAAAAGTTTGCGTTGTTCGTTAGACTCGACAGCTTTTTTGATAGCTCCTATGTCCGGATGGGTGTAATTGCTTATTAATAAAATTTTAGTTTGTTCGTCAATAACTTCGACGGCAAACTCCCTAACATTGTTCTTTAGATTTTTTTCACCATCAACAGCCTTTACCTCGGCACTTAGGGATTTAAATCCTATCCTAGAACTTTTAAGGTTGAAGGTTATTATTGTCGATCGATTCGTTGGGGAAAGGTTTATATTTTCTGAGAATAAGGTTTGGTTTCCCTCCTTCACTTGGAATACAGAGGATACCGGACCATCACCTTGATATTCTATGACCACTTCCACGGGAAATTCATTATCTAAATATGAATATCTATTGGAATTGAGCTGATTGATCTTTAAATCTGGATATCTAGTTGTATCCCCATAGATTATGGGATAAATACTGGTATTGTCATTTTTGTTAAAATACCTTAGGTTAGTTCCTTTGTTCTGATTTCCATCGGTCAAAATTACGATTGCCTTATTCTCATCCCTATACAAGTCTTGAACGGAACGCACCGACTCATACAAATCGGTAACCGAACCATCAAAACTTAATGAGTCTAATGATTTTAGATCTTCTGAAAATTTGAAAAAAGAGAGTTGATACTTTTTTGCCAATTCTGAATTTGATCTAAGAAGATCAACATCGTCGTTGATTAATTGGTCCACACCTAGATAGCTTAAACTTTTAGAATCGTCAACTAATACTACAAGCTGAGGCAATAAGGTTTCATACCTAGAAGATTGAAATTGTGGAACGATAAATAGAAGTAGGATCGTAAGAATCGTAAAAAACCTCAAAAAAGCAAACCAAGGCCTGCGTTTTTTAGGGTCATTTTTAAATAAATAACCGTATTGATACAATGCTACAAAGGCCGCAACCACAATTGCGAGTAGAATCCACAATACGATCATTCTATAGTTGATTAAGTAAGCATTCCGCCATCCACGTGAATGGTTTGACCCGTTACATAAGAGGATAGATCACTAGCGAGAAAAACACAGGCGTTTGCAACATCCTTTGTAGTTCCTCCCCTTTTCAATGGTATCGCATCGCGCCATCCCTGCACGGTGTCTTCATTAAGCTTTCCGGTCATTTCAGTTTCGATGAATCCTGGAGCGATAGAATTACAACGTATGTTCCTTGAACCTAATTCTAAGGCTACCGATTTAGAAAATCCTATAATACCAGCTTTAGATGCTGCATAATTAGTCTGTCCGGCATTTCCTTTCACACCTACAACGCTGCTCATATTTATTATACTGCCCGATCTCTGTTTCAACATCGTGCGCTGTACGGCCTTGGTCATATTAAAGACAGATTTTAAGTTGACCTCGATAACCTGGTCAAAATCTTCTTCACTGATCCTCATCAATAGATTGTCCTTTGTAATTCCGGCATTGTTGATAAGGACATCGATAGTATCAAAATCCTTAAGAACTTGATCGACAAAATTATGGGCGTCCTTAAAATCGGCGGCATTGCTTTTATAGGCTTTTGCTTTGACTCCAGTAGCCGTCAGTTCTCTTTCAAGTTCCAATGCTGGACCTTCAGAGCTTGCATAAGTAAAGGCCACATTTGCACCGTGCGCCGCAAAAACTTCTGCTATGCCTTTTCCTATACCTCTACTTCCACCAGTAATTATGACATTTTTACCTTCTAATAATTTCATGACTTTTTAATTTTGGAAGAAAATTCCTCGCGCAACATCCCCTCGCGTTCAAACCATTCTTTCAATCCCATGTATTTGGTTCTTGACCCCTTAACTGCGTAAGTGTCAATCATATCTAATTTAGACCTAAGCTGAAATGCGGCGGCGACAATTTTTTTGCGTATCGCTTCCATATCCTGAGGATCCAGATTTTTTATTGCTATCGCATGATTTGTCATATCATCGTACGATAAGGGCATTTGAGTGGCTTTTAACCTAGACTTTATAAATTTGGACCACGGATTTTTTGAACCAGCCCTTTTCTTGTATTTGCGTTTTTTTACAGGTTTAATTTTCTTTGGATTGGCATCCTCTGAATTATCCGAAGCAACTGGGCTTTCCATTGTTGAAGAATCAACATTCAACATCAATTGAGGAGAGGCGGTATCTACAACTTCTAGTTGATCCAGTACCTGTTTTAATTCTTCTAATTTTTTCAGAGTACGCATATACTCTTCTTGGTAGTGCAATTTCATTTTAATTGCGATATCCATATTAAATTTAACCTGATCCATTACACAAATTCTTTTAATTATTTTTTACCTAAAACCTCAGCGACTTTTTTGCCTATCTCTGCTGGAGAATCCACTACGTGAATTCCACAATCACGCATAATTGCTTTCTTAGCCTGTGCGGTATCTTCCGAACCACCTACAATTGCCCCAGCGTGCCCCATAGTTCTACCAGCTGGTGCAGTTTCACCTGCGATAAAACCTATTACTGGTTTCTTGTTTCCTGTTTCTTTGATCCAGTGTGCTGCATCTGCTTCCAGTTGACCACCTATCTCACCTATCATTACTATGGCTTCGGTCTCTGGATCATTCATGAAAAGTTCCACGGCTTCTTTGGTCGTAGTCCCGATAATGGGATCACCACCTATTCCTATAGCGGTTGAAATTCCAAAACCCTGTTTTACCACTTGGTCAGATGCTTCATAAGTAAGCGTTCCAGATTTAGAAACAATTCCTATCTTACCTTTTTTAAATACAAAACCGGGCATAATTCCTACTTTTGCCTCTCCTGGAGTAATGACTCCCGGGCAATTGGGGCCTATCAGTCGGCAATCCATGTTTTTAATATAGTCAGCGGTCTTGACCATATCAGCCACGGGAATACCTTCGGTGATCGTGATGATAACCTTGATCCCGGCATCAGCAGCTTCCATTATAGCGTCTGCCGCAAAAGCTGGCGGTACAAAGATGATGGTCACATCTGCATTAGCTTTATCAACAGCTTCCTTTACGGTATTGAAAACTGGTTTGCCCAGGTGTTCCTGACCGCCCTTGCCAGGAGTAACTCCCCCTACGACATTAGTTCCATAATCGATCATCTGACCTGCATGAAACGTTCCTTCACTACCAGTGAAACCTTGAACAATAATTCTCGAATCTTTATTGACTAATACACTCATTAATGGTAATTTATTTATTCGGTTAACATTTAATTTTGACTGGGATGGCTGGATTGATGAATTTCAACAATTTTACCATCTAATATTTTAAATATGGATACAAAATATCCAATGGGAATTTCCTCACGTGGATTTTCTACCGTCCTCACATAAACCGTAAATCTAGCGGCAACTTCATTTTTATCGCTGATCATGTGAGATATTGTAGTTCTCATACTTTCGTAGGAAGTAGAAGTAGATTGACTTATTCTAAAATAATCATCATAGCTAAATTCTCGGTAACCCGAGCTTGCGTGCCAGTGGACTTTTAAATCCTTATGCAAAAAATCTGCAAACAACTGAGAGTCAACAAAAACATCAGAGTCAAGAAAATTTCTTACTATTTTTTTTGCCGTAGCGGACATTTATTTAAATTTTGATAAAATTACTCAACATTATCAGTGTTTCCAACTGTTTACTTACTTCTTTTCTATCGGTTTTTATTAATCTTTTGTAAATTTATTCAATCGATCTATAAGTTCTGGGATTTTTCTTATAGATGCAATTTCTTTATACTTAGATCTAAAATCATCGGCGGGAATACCAAAATAGCTCTTGTGTCCCTCCAGCGATTTACTCACTCCAGATTTTGCTGAAATCACTGCTTTCTCTCCTATGGTGATCCCGCTGGTAATTCCTACCTGTCCCCATATCGTAACATGGTCTTCAATAACCACACAGCCCGCAATACCTGTCTGGCTGGCAATCAATACATGCTTGCCCAAAACCGTGTCGTGGCCTATCTGCACCTGATTGTCCAGCTTACTGCCCTCTCCAATAATAGTATCTCCCGTCACTCCGCGGTCTATGGTACAATTTGTTCCCAGTTCAACATTGTTTTCCAAAACAACACGACCACCGCTCAACAATTTATCGTAACCAGTCGCTCGTTTCTTGTAGTAAAAAGCGTCACCTCCCAAGATTGTTCCTGCGTTTACGATAACGTCATCTCCTATGATCGTACCGTCGCCTACGACCACATTTGCATGAATTATCGAGTTTTTGCCTACGCTCACGTTATTTCCTATTACTGCTCTAGGATGGATGATGCTCGTGGTATCGATGTGGTTGTTGGGGGATTCCGCTTTCGCGAAAGCAGAAAATGGCTTAAAATATCTCGTGAGTTTATTGAAATCCCTAAATGGGTCGTCAGAGATCAACAATGCCTTTCCCTCAGGACATGCTACCTTTTTGTTGATAAGGACTACGGTTGCAGCACTTTGTAAGGCCTTGTCATAATATTTGGGATGATCAACAAAGACTATATCTCCCTCAGTTACCACATGGATCTCGTTCATTCCCGTAACTGGAAAATCTGGATCACCTATATAATCTGCATCAATAATTGCCGCAATATCTGCTAAGCTGTGGGATGTAGGGAATTTCATATATTATTTCTTCTGAACTTATAAACAGGAAATCTTCAAGAAAGCTTTATTTTTTGAGTTACTGTTTCATTCTTTCTTGATAAGCACCTTTTTCAGTATCTATCTTTATAATATCCCCCTCATTTATAAAAAGTGGTACGTTTACCCTAGCGCCAGTTTCTACAACGGCTGGTTTTGACGCATTGGTGGCCGTATTTCCCTTGAGTCCGGGCTCAGTTTCCGTCACTTCCAATATAACGTACTGCGGCATATCAACAGAAAGTGGTGAGTTGTCCTCAGTATTGATCTGAATCTTTACGGTCTCACCTTCTTTGAGAAGATCTGGCGTATCAAGTGAGTTCTCTAACAGCCTGATTTGTTCATAAGTTTCAGTATTCATAAAATGATAAAACTCTCCATCATTATACAGATACTGATAAACATGGGTTTCCACCCTAATGTCCTCAATTTTATGACCTGCAGAAAACGTATTATCAATAATCTTCCCTGATGTTACAGATTTCAATTTGGTTCGTACAAATGCAGGACCTTTTCCCGGCTTCACGTGTAAGAACTCAATTACTTTAAAAATGTCGTGGTTGTACCTGATGCACAATCCTTTCCTGATATCACTTGTACTTCCCATATTGTTCTAATTACTGCCTACGTATCCTTTCATGATACCACGCTTTGAGTTTTTTATAAATTCTAAAATTTCATCTCTTTCTGGAGTTGCACTCATCTCGGCCTCGATTATTTCAACTGCCTGAGTAACATTGTAATGTTTTTGGTAAAGAATCCTATAGATATCCTGCACCTCCCGTATTTTTTCCAAACTAAATCCCCTACGCCTCAAACCTACGCTATTAATACCTACATAGCTCAATGGTTCACGACCAGCTTTCACAAATGGTGGAACATCCTTGCGTACAAGGGATCCTCCCGTAACAAATGCATGCGCTCCTATCTGGCAGTATTGTTGCACTGCGGCCATTCCAGCAAGAACCACATAATCACCTACAAGAATATGACCGGCCAAGGTGCTGTTGTTGGAGAAGATACAATGATCCCCAACTATACAATCGTGGGCGATATGGCAATAAGCCATAATCCAGCAATTATTACCGATAACGGTCTTCATTTTATCACTGGTTCCCCTGTTGATGGTAACACATTCTCTAATCGTGGTGTTATCACCAATTATGGTAAGGGTGTCCTCGTCCTCAAATTTTTTATCCTGTGGAATTGCCGATATCACAGCTCCAGGGTAAATATTTACATTTTTTCCTATACGCGCACCTTCCATGATGGTAACGTTAGAACCTATCCAAGATCCCTCTCCTATGACCACATCATTATGGATGGTCGTGAATGGCTCTATTACTACGTTCTTAGCGATCTTTGCACCCGGATGTACATATGCTAGCGGTTGATTCATTATTTGACTTTTGAGATTTGTGCCATTAACTCGGCTTCTGCACATAAGTTGCCGTTTGCATAAGCATAAGCTTGCATGTGACAGATTCCCCTTCTAATAGGCGTGATCAACTCACATTTAAATACAAGTGTATCGCCTGGCACAACCTTACGCTTAAACTTTACGTTGTCCATTTTCATAAAGAAGGTCAGATAATTTTCAGGATCTGGAACGGTACTTAGTACGAGGATACCTCCCGTCTGTGCCATTGCCTCTACGATCAGAACTCCTGGCATAACGGGTTGTCCCGGAAAATGCCCAAGAAAAAAGGGCTCATTCATGGTTACATTTTTCAATCCTATAACCGTACTCTCCGTCAGTTCAAAAATCTTGTCAATAAGCAAGAATGGAGGCCTGTGCGGCAGTACCTGCATGATCTTGATAACATCCATGAGGGGTTCTTTACTCGTATCAACAACGGGAACATTGTCCCGTATTTCCTGCTTGATGATCTTTGCCATTTTTTTGGCAAACTGGGTATTGATAAAATGACCTGGCTTTGTGGCAATCACCTTACCTCTTATGCGGTAGCCTATCAAGGCAAGATCACCTATGATATCAAGTAATTTGTGTCTTGCCGCTTCATTGGGATGGTGCAATGTCAGGTTGTCAAGGATTCCATTGGGCTTGACAGTTATATGTTCCTTGCCAAAAGCTTTTTTGAGATTTACCATCGTTTTTTCAGACAGTTCCTTGTCCACATAGACAATTGCATTATTGAGATCACCACCTTTAATAAGTCCGTGTTCCAACAACATTTCTATTTCATGCAAAAAACTAAATGTTCTAGAGTCTGAAATCTGTTCTTTGAAATCGGCGATATTTTCCAAGGTCGCATTTTGGGTTCCCAATACCTTGGTACCAAAATCAACCATGGCGGTTACTTTATATTGATCTGCGGGCATCAGGATAATCTCACTTCCAGATTCTTCATCCCGATAGGAAATAACCTCGTTGACAACAAATTCCTTGCGCTTCTGTTCTTGTTCTATTTTTCCAGCTTTAGTGATTGCCTCGACAAAAAATTTAGAAGATCCGTCCATTATGGGAGGTTCACTGCTATCTATTTCAATAAGGCAATTATCGATCTCGAGCCCCACGAGAGCTGCGAGTACATGTTCACAGGTATTGATCTGTACACCACGCTTATCCAGCGTGGTACCACGTTTTGTATCTGTTACATAATTTGCCAAAGCTTCAATGACCGGCGCACCCTCCAGGTCAACCCTTTTAAATGCGTAGCCATGATCGACGGGAGCTGGCTTGAAGACGAGGTTTACTGTTTTTCCCGTATGAAGACCTACTCCCGAGAGCGATACTTCATCCTGTATAGTCGTTTGGTTGAATTCTTGAACTATCATGATTGTTTTTTCTCTATATCCGTAATTCGTTTTTCTATTTTTTCCAGGTTCTTGAATACAACATAGGATCGACTCCACTTATTGTAATCAAAGGCAGGTGATCCCTGCACGTTAGAGTTATCCTTTAGGTTGCGACCTATGCCGCTTTGGGCCTGTACTCCTATATTATCACCTAGTTTGAGATGACCAGCTATTCCTACCTGACCTCCCAGGCGAGCACTCTTCCCTATTTTAGTGCTTCCAGCAATTCCTGTCTGTGCAGCAATCACGCTATTTCCACCTATTTCAACATTGTGCCCTATCTGGATCTGGTTATCGAGCTTGACTCCCTTTTTTATGACCGTACTGCCCAAGGTTGCACGATCAATGGTTGTCAGGGCTCCTATATTAACGTAATCTTCAATTATCACATTTCCTATTTGAGGGATCTTAGCATAAGTTCCATCTGCCTGCGGTGCATAACCAAATCCATCAGAACCGATGACCGAGCCTGCTTCTATAATTACATGACTGCCTATAATGCAATCAGACATTATCTTAACTCCCGTTTGAATAACCACGTGGTCACCAATGGTAACATTATCTCCTATAAACACATGAGGATACACTTTAACCTGGTCTCCCATTGTTACATTATTGGAAATATACCCAAAAGCACCCAGATAAAAAGAGGAGCCGTGAACCGAACTCTCGTGAATAAAGCTGGGAGACTCCACGCCCTGTCTATTGTTTCTAGCTTCTTGATAAACGGTCAATAACTGAGTAAAAGCTGCATAGGGGTCAGCTACCATGATAAGTGCGCATGAAACTTCCTGCTCGAGCTTTATTTCCTTATGCACAATTACCGCAGATGCTCGAGTTGTGTAAAGAAACGGCTTGTATTTTTGATTTGATAAAAAGCTGAGGCCACCCGGCTCTCCCTCTTCAATTTTGGCAAGTTTGTTCACTTCAGTGTTTGGGTCACCTTTTATGGTGCCTTCAAGAACATCTGCGATTTGTTGGACTGTAAATTTCATTCTAGCAAAAATACTAATTTAAATCAATCCTGAATTTTGGGATAGCAGCAATAATATTTCACGATTTTTTTGGTCAGCGCTTTAAAGCTATCTTCTTTACCAGCCTTGACCAATTCAGTCAATTTATCGTTTTTTGACAGGATCTGTATAGGTTTTGCTTTCGCGTAAGCGGAATTACTAACCTTGCCCGTAAATACAAAATATGACGTCTCATATTCAGAAAGTCCATAAGTCTCCATGAGTTGCTGCTGTTTCTTTTGAACCTTTGCCTGGGAAGCTGGTTTATTGGTTAATTTAATACGCAACAGCTGACGGTCCAAAATCATGTGGGCCAACTCTTTCAAAACAAAATCAGAATGCCCCCTGTTTAACTTGAGTGCCATTAAAATATCAGAATCGTCCAGGTCTGCAAATGCTCCCAGGTCTTTTTCAAGTTCAAATTCAACCGTGTCCTTCCTAAAAAAGTAAGAAAGTGAAGGAGGCAATGGGACTTCTATATTTTTTGATAAAAGTTCCTTGATGCGCTTGATAAATGATTGCAATAGATGCTCTGCACCTATTCCCGTCTTGTGAAGATAGACCTGCCAATACATCAACCGCCTTCCCGATAGAAAATTTTCAACGCTATAAAGTCCTTTTTCCTCTACGACCAGTCGATCCCCTCTCACGTTGAGCATGGTTATGAGCCGCTGGCTGTTGATGTTACCTTCTGCAACGCCGGTATAGAAACTATCCCGTTTGAGATAATCCAGCCTATCCATGTCCAGCTGACTGGAAATAAGTTCCAGCATGAAGGGACGGTGGTATTTTCCCTTGAATATCTGAATGGCCAGCGTTAAACTTCCGTTAAACCGAGCGTTCATCAATTCCATAAAGTACGTGGAGATCTGTTCATGCGTGACTCCTTTTACAATGCGGTTTTCAAGGGCGTGGGAAAATGGACCATGACCTATATCATGTAAAAGTATTGCCTTATAAAGTGCGTCCTCCTCGATTTCACTAATGGCAACTTTCTTAGATCTAAGTACTTGTACCGCTTTTTGCATAAGGTGAAGACAACCCAGCGCATGATGAAATCTCGTATGGTGAGCACCAGGATAGACCAGGTAGCTCAACCCCATTTGCGTGATGCGCCTCAACCTCTGGAAGTAGGGATGTTCTATGATCCCAAAAATATCTTCGTTGGGAATGGAAATAAACCCATAGATGGGATCGTTTAATATTTTAAGTTTGTTGTGCTTCTTCAAGATAGCGCGATTTAATACAAAGATACAGAACTGATATGGCAGAGATAAGAATTTTATGGGTAGATGATGAAGTGGAACTTTTAAAACCACATATCATGTTTTTGGAAAAAAAGGGCTATAAACTCGATACCTGCGTGAGTGGTATGGAAGCCCTTGAAAAAATTGAAGAAGTAAGATATGACCTCATTTTCATGGATGAGAATATGCCAGGTCTCACCGGTCTTGAAACCTTACATGAAATAAAGGAAAAACAGGCGCAGCTTCCCGTAATTATGATTACAAAAAGTGAGGAAGAATATATTATGGAAGAAGCCATAGGCTCAAAAATCGCGGATTATCTCATTAAGCCCGTTAATCCCAACCAGATTCTTCTTTCCATTAAAAAGAATCTGGATCATTCCAAACTCATTACGGCAAAAACAACCAGCGATTACCAGCGAGAGTTCAGGAAAATAGCCGTGGATCTGAGCATGATCAATACCTATGAGGAATGGAAACAGATGTACCAACGCCTGCTCTATTGGGAACTGGAACTGGAAGACATCGATGACAGCGGAATGCTGGAAATACTTAAAACCCAAAAAACCGAGGCAAACCACCAGTTCTGCAAATTTGTGGAACGCAATTACAAAGACTGGTTTGAGGAGAAAACTGAAACACCGATACTGAGCCATCAATTGTTCAAGCAAAAGGTTGTCCCGCATCTTAAAATGGAAGAACCGGTGTTGTTTGTAGTAATAGACAATTTAAGATATGACCAGTTCAAGGTTTTTGAAGGGATTATCAACAATCATTATAAAAAGGTAGAAGAAGAAACCTATTGTTCCATATTACCTACCGCAACCCAATACGCACGCAACGCAATATTCTCCGGACTCATGCCAGAGGATATGAAGAAGAGACATCCCGACTACTGGCTGGACGATACTGATGAAGGTGGGAAAAACATGCATGAGAATGATTTTCTAGAAGCCCAGCTCAAAAGATTGAACCTCAACATAAAACATCAGTATCACAAGATTACCAATGAACACAATGGACGTAAGCTGGCTGAAAATTTTAAATCCCAAAAGGATAATGATCTTACGGTAGTAGTTTATAATTTTGTGGACATGCTTTCCCATTCCAAAACTGAAATGGAAGTTATAAAAGATCTCGCAAGTACTGATAAATCGTACCGTTCCCTTACCGTTAGCTGGTTTAAAAATTCGCCTTTGTTGGACATCATCCAGCGAGGACAAGAACTAGGATTTAAACTCATCCTGACTACTGACCACGGTACAATCAATGTAACCACGCCCAGCAAAGTCATAGGAGACAAGAATACAAGTCTTAACCTGAGGTATAAAACAGGTCGCAGTCTTACTTATGAAGAAAAAGATGTTGTGGCAGCTCAAGACCCAAGTACCATAAAACTTCCAAAGATCAATATGAGCAGCAGTTTTATATTTGCCAAAGGAGATTTCTTTTTTGCCTATCCCAACAATTACAATCACTACGTGAGTTATTTCAGGAACACCTATCAACACGGAGGAGTTTCCCTTGAAGAAATGTTGATTCCATTTGCCGTTTTTGAGCCCAGAAAATAATGTTGGATATTACCTTTAATTTAAAAGAGATTGATGCTGTTGCCGGTAAAATAGTCGATCTAATAGAACATGATTGTATCATCTTTCACGCGCCGATGGGCGCTGGAAAAACGACCTTGATTAAGAGTTTGTGCAGAATTTTTAATGTGGATGGTGAGGTTTCTTCTCCCACCTTCAGCCTCGTAAATGAATATGCAAGTGAATCAAGGGAAATCCTTCATTTTGATCTCTATCGCATAGAGTCTATAGATGAGCTTCATGAAATAGGAATGGAAGATTATCTGGATCGCAAGGCGCTCAAATTAATTGAATGGCCCGACCACGCCATCAACATGTTGGATAAGTACCACAAGATCAAAATTGAAATAGTAGATGAGAATTCTAGAAGGCTGACATTTGTGTAGCCGTCTATGAAATTTATGGGAAATGTTTCCTTATTCTATGTTTGTTGGTTTTTTTTATATAGTTTTAGAACAGTTTTGAATCGACCAGCTTTATGACTCCGCTATCATCTCCATTTACCAAGGATCAACTTATTCCACAGGAGGAACGTCTTGAGATATTTAGGGATAAAAAAAGCCTGTTTATAGGCATACCCAAAGAAACCCAACACCAAGAAAAGAGAATTTGTCTAACTCCAGATGCCGTTGCCGCTCTTACATCACACGGTCACCGCATCCTTATCGAGAAAGGCGCAGGACTGGGCAGTAGCTTTGAAGATTCCCATTATGTAGAAGCCGGTGCAGAAATGACCTCTGATACTTTAAAGGTTTTTTCCTGCCCCATGGTTCTCAAAGTGGCGCCACCTTCCCATCAGGAGATTGAGATGATAAAGCCGCAGTGCGTACTCATGTCCACCGTGCAACTCAAGACTAGAAACAAGCGATATTTTGAAGAACTCGCCAAGAAGAAAGTAACCGCACTGGGTTTTGAGTTTATACTTGATGATGAGGGAAGGCAAACCGCCGTTAATGCGCTCAGTGAAATCTCTGGTGTTGCCGCGGTACTGATCGCGTCCGAATTATTATCTACCGGTGAAAACAGAACGGGTCAGCTGTTTGGAAACATTACCGGCGTCCCACCTATTGAAGTGGTTATTTTGGGTGCTGGAACGGTGGGAGAATTTGCGGCCAGGACGGCGTTGGGATTGGGTGCAAGCGTAAAAGTCTTTGACAATTCCATATCTAAATTACGTAATCTCCAAAATAGCATTCCCCATCCCATATATACTTCTACGATACAGCCAAAATACCTTTCCAAGGCATTAATGCGCTGTGATGTCGCGATCGGTGCCTTGTCGGGCGAGAATCGGGCTCCGGTCGTGGTTTCCCAGACCATGGTAGAGAATATGAAACAGGGCAGTGTTATAATTGATGTCAGTATCGACATGGGCGGCTGTTTTGAAACCAGCGAGATTACCAGTCACGATAATCCCACTTTCACTAAAATGGGTGTCACCCATTACTGCGTTCCCAATCTTCCCTCCCGTTATTCAAAAACGGCTTCCATCTCCTTGAGCAACATTTTTACGCCTTATTTGCTTGACATTGCCGACGACGGTGGTCTGGAGCATGCCATCCGTATGGATCGCGGCCTCAAGTGTGGAGTGTATATGTATCACGGCATTCTTACCAACAAATCCATCGGCCAGTGGTTCAATTTGCCCAGTAGCGACGTAAATTTGCTTATATTTTAAAGCATTATGAAGTTCGTCCATAGACTGGGATATTATTTGGGTGGTTTTGCGATAGGCATGGTTTTTCTCGCATTTTTCTTAACGGGAAAAAGAACCCAATGTACATGGCTGCCCGGCGATAGGGTGATTGCAGATTTCAGTAGAAAATCGGTACGCCTGTCACCTGAGGTGCGAGAACTTTTAAAGGCAAGGGAACTGGACACGCTTACCCTACAATTGATCCTTAAATATGGTGTTGTGGATTTTGGAAAATCCAATACTGATACCATTCCCTGCAGTTTTTACCACGTATCTGGTCAGCAGGAACTGGCTAATACCTCATTATGGGTGCGCAATTGTGATCGGTTTTTAAGAGTAGAAAAGGTATTGTCAGTCGAGGAAAAAGAAAACGAATTAAGAATTAAGAATTAAGAATTAAGAATTAAGAATTAAGAATTAAGAATTAAGAAAACTCGAAAATTTTAAATTCTTTTCCTAATGCTTTGAAACTTTTTTGCTATAAACGGATCATGATCCTACTATAAAATAGTTTTTTCTCTCAACCATCCATATTCTATTCTCCATATTCTATAATCTATATTCTATAATCCTCAATCCATATTCCTCCACTATCATTCTCAAATCCCCCTGCGATTCATTTCCTGCTTGATCAGTGCCAGTTCACGACCCATTTGTCCCGCAACAGAAGTATTTTCATTGGCTCTTCTTATTAAATAGGGCATCACGTCATTTATAGGACCGAATGGTAAGATCTTAAAAGTATTATGTCCCAAAGCAGCTAGATTATAGGTCAGGTTATCGCTCATTCCATATAATTGTCCAAACCACACGTCCTTGGAATTGGGTTCTATACCGCGATCCTTCAGGACATTCATGGCGGCAAGTGTACTTTTTTCATTGTGCGTCCCCACACATAACTTGATAGTATCCAGACGATCCAGGATAAAATGCATCACATCATTGAACATTTTATCCGTTGCCTCTTTGTCCTTACATATGGGACTGGCATATTTTAAGCCTTCTGCGCGGGCGCGTTCTTTTTCCATGTAGGCACCGCGGACTATTTTTGCACCGATCAGATAATTATTGGCTCTTGCATGCTGGTATAACTCCTCAATGTATTTTAACCTGTCGTGTCTATAGCACTGGATGGTATTATAGATATATGCTTTCTCGGTATTGTACTTTTGCATCATTTCTTGAATGAGGTCATCTGCAGCATCCTGCATCCAGCTTTCCTCACCGTCAAATAATAGGGCAATATCACTATCCACCGCGGTTTTACAAAGCAGATCTACACGGTTATAGATCCTTCCCCATTCCAGGAGTTCTTCTTTAGTCAGCTCTTCATCGCTGGTGACCTTCTGCCAAATATAAAACCTTCCTATTCCCGTAGGTTTTACTACCTCAAAGGGCAACGCATTATGACCACTGGCAGCGTGAATAAGGGACAGCTTTTTGCCTACAACATTATCAAAATCTGACTCGTTCTCCTTCCCCTCTACCGAATAATCGAGAATGGAGCTCACACCTTTCTCGTACATTTTATCTACAAGAGGCATGCATTCCTCATCGGTCGTGCCGCCACAAAACTGGTCAAAGATCGTATTGCGCACGATGCCCTTTATGGGAAGTTTCCATTTGAGCCCCAGCATGGTTGCCCTGCTACCTAAGTTGACCAACCAGGGCATCCCCATCATGGTAAAGATGAAATGCGATTTTTTCAATTCCCCATCACTTTTCAGCGAGAATGCATTTTCCGTATTATTAAAGGGATTTTCTGTCATGGAACAAATATAATTAGCAAATGGCCTCCATTAATCATATTACCGACTACTTTTGACCATGCAAGTTAAGTCGCACGATGTAGTTGATTATTACGCTTTCGCGAAAGCGGAACAACTCTAACAAATCTTACTATCAGTAAATGATACCTATTGAAAACCAGAATGCTAGAATATTTTTTGAGGAACTGGGCTACAAGGCTTTAAATAAAATCGTTCTAGAAAAAAAACCGAGCAGCATTTTTATACTGGTGGATGAAAATTCCATGGAATACTGTTACCCCACATTTATGGGAATGCTGGAGACCACCGCTCGTATCGAGGTCATTGAAATTGAGGCCGGAGAACAATTTAAAACCATTGAAACCTGCAGTGGCGTATGGGCCGCACTGGTAGAACTGGGCTGCGACCGTTCCAGTATGTTGATCAACCTGGGCGGTGGCGTGATTACGGATCTGGGTGGTTTTGTCGCCTCTACCATAAAAAGAGGAATAGATTTTATACATGTTCCCACCACGGTTCTTGCCATGGTAGATGCCGCGGTAGGTGGCAAGAACGGTGTCGATCTGGGGCATTTAAAGAATCAAATAGGAACTATCAACCCACCGTTGTTCACACTCGTGGATACTGGTTTTTTATCAACACTTCCTGAAAATCACCTTATAAACGGGAGCATTGAAATGTTCAAGCATGGACTTATTGCGGATAGGGAGTATTGGAGGGATATGATCGCGGTCGATGGAGAATATTTATCGGCTACTTTTGATAGACTCATTCATAGATCGGTGGATATTAAAAGTACCGTGGTGGCAAGTGATCCCTATGAGAAAGGCGCGCGCAAGTCCCTCAATTATGGACACACGATAGGTCACGCGATAGAATCATTCTGTCTGTCCAGCGATGAGCATCCTAGCCTGTTGCACGGCGAGGCGGTTGCAGTAGGACTTTATCTGGAGTCTTTTCTGAGCTGCTTGCATACAGGCCTTTCCCGTGAAGATTTTGAGGAAATTGAGGATTGGTTTTTATCCCTACACATTAGAGTATCGTTCAAAGAAGCTGATTTAAAACACATTATGGAGATCATGAGCCACGATAAAAAAAACGTGGGCGGCGAAATCAGATTTGTATTACTGACCGAAATTGGAAAATACAAGGTAGATCAAACCGTTCCAGAAACTGACATCATCAAAGCTTTTGAGTATTTGAATAAGTAATGGCTATTTAGTAACATTATCAATGAAGAAAGTAGGTTGTTTTCCATTACCACTTATGGTTTTAGCAATAAGTATTTAAAGATCAAAAAATAACACGATCCACGCTATTGAAGGACGCACTGACCTCTTGAAATATAAGCTGTAATAATTCTCAAATTCAAAGGATCTATTGTTTTTCCAATTTTTGGTTTAACTGATAAATGACTGTTATTAAATCTGTTCCTTTAGAAAAACCTCTTTACAACTTTTACCCGATTATCTAAAAATTCATTGTTTTGTAAAGTGTTGGGATCTGAAAAATAGATTCTAACTTTCATTTCTATGATTATTTCACGGTACTTGCCGCACCCACTGCCATAATCCAACATTTGACGTCTTTAATCTATACCGCCTCTTTGAAGTATAGCTACTAGGTACTAATTATGTAGCCCAAAATACTCGCGACGAGCGCCATGTATTCTAATATTTAGGCAACATTTGAGTTCGGAATCGGTCGTGGTTAATATAACCAGCGTCAAGTCGTTTACAAAAATCAGGCACTAATATCCTAGTAATCAATAAATTTCAATTACTGACCGATGATTTAATAAAACATTTTTGATAATTTCAAAAAAATATTTCATTAATAATGTAAAAATTATTGCTTTATAATTTTAATCACGCCAAGATTGCATTAGATTAGTTAACTATAAATGTGGAAGATCCTTACTGGGAATATAATTTAAAACTAGACAAAAATTTTACACCGATTTTTAAAATGATGAATGAAAAGAAAAATTCTCTTGACCTACTGGAGAGAAGAAAAAATATAGTTGCAAATGGCGTGGGTGTTTTTAATACCGCTACCGTAGCCCACGCAAAGGGAGCAATAATCACCGATCTGGATGGTAATGAACTGATCGATTTTGCGGGAGGAATAGGAGTTGTAAATGCCGGTCACTGTCCTGAGCCCGTCGTGGCTGCGATCAGGGAACAGGCAGGGAAATATCTACACACCAGTTTTAACGTTGTTACCTATGAACCTTACATTGAGCTGTGCGAGGAACTTGCCGAGATTCTACCCCATGGCGAGCATACTAAGGTAATGCTGGTAAGTACCGGTGCCGAGGCTGTTGAAAATGCGGTAAAAATTGCACGGCAGGCTACTAAGCGACAGGCGATCATCTGCTTTTCTGGAGCATATCACGGCCGTACAATGATGGCGATGACCCTGACCAGTAAACTCACCTATAAACCAGATTGTGGGCCTTTTGCTCCCGAAGTCTATCGACTTCCCTTTCCCAACACCTATAGATATGCTGGAGAATTGACCGAAGATGCTTATGTGGAAAATCAATTGCACCTCCTTCACGAGAGCATGCTCAATATGGTAGATCCCAAGAATGTGGCGGCTGTAATCATGGAACCTATACAAGGCGAGGGCGGCTTCAATCCCGTACCCAAAAAATATCTGGAAGGATTGCGTGCATTTTGTGATCAGCACGGGATCATG
The DNA here is from genome assembly GCA_963836885.1 of uncultured Flavobacteriaceae bacterium. Lineage (GTDB taxonomy): Bacteria > Bacteroidota > Bacteroidia > Flavobacteriales > Flavobacteriaceae > Nonlabens. Next base: position 238,901 of record CAWILF010000026.1, read on the forward strand.
TTGATTCTCGATGAGGTACAAAGTGGATTTTGCAGAACCGGACACTGGGCGAGCTGGCAACATTATGGAGTGCAACCCGATTTGAGCACCTACGCAAAATCGATGGGGAGCGGCCTTCCCATTGCCGCCGTCGTAGGTAAGGCAGAAATTATGGACGCGGCAGCTCCAGGCTCCATAGGAGGAACCTATATAGGTAGTCCTATCTGTTGTGCTGCTTCACTTGCCACCATAAAATACATGAAGGAAATAGACCTCAACCAGAAGGCAGTGCTTGTAGGTAAAACCATTATGGATCGGCTGGACGCATTAAAGGTCACATGTCCAGAGATAGGAAGTGTGCGCGGCGTGGGTGCCATGATCGGTTTTGAATTTGTAAAAGATAATGATCCCAAACAACCCGACGCAGCTCTGTGTATGCAGGTTATTAAAGAATGTTCTGAACAAGGCCTGATCCTGATAAGCGCAGGTACTCACAAAAATATAATTAGGATTTTATCACCTTTAGTAATTTCTTCGGAAGAACTGGACAAGGGAATGACTATCTTAGAAAACGTAATAAAAAAAGCTACAAAAAAATAATATGAAGCCATTTGCAATTGCAGGAATCCAAATGAAAGTTTCTGCTATCGTCTCTAACGTTGAGATGATGAAATTAAAAATAGACATAACCATGAATCTCTATCCATGGATAGAAATGATCATGTTTAGTGAACTCTGCGCCTACGGGCCTCTCACCCATGCCGCCCAGCCCATCCCCAATAATTTTGAGAAAGAAATGCAGGCAAAGGCCAAGCAATATGGAATATGGCTGTTACCTGGATCCATCTTTGAAAAAAGTGATGATAAGATCTACAACACCGCGAGCGTCATCAATCCTGATGGGGAAGTAGTAACGCGATACCGCAAGATGTTTCCTTTTTATCCCTATGAGACTGGGGTAAGTGCCGGAGATGAGTATTGTGTTTTTGAAGTACCGGGAGTGGCCACCTTTGGAGTTTCCATCTGTTATGATATGTGGTTTCCAGAAACGATAAGAACCCTTGCATCCATGGGCGCCGAGGTCATTATGCATCCTACCCTATCTGGAACGATAGATCGCGATATAGAATTATCCATCGTTCGTGCGATGGCCTCCATAAACCAGTGTTATCTATTTGATGTAAATGGTCTGGACACGGGAGGTTGTGGACGTTCCATAATCTGCGGTCCCGACGGTCGCGTCCTTCATCAATCAGAAGGTACCGAAGAGATCATACCCCTAGAATTAAATATTGAACGCGCAAAAAGAAGCCGTGAACTTGGAATCTTGAGACTGGGACAGCCCATGAAGAGTTTCAGGGACAGGATTGACTCAAAAGTGTTTGACATCTATAAAGGTGATAATAAAACTCCGTATCTGGACTCGTTGGGGCCTTTGATTAAACCTTCACGCCTGGATAAGATCACAGAGCTCAAGATTAAGGAAACCATGCTGGAAAACCAGACGGTAACCGCACAACAAGAAAAATTCAGTAAAATATAAAAGAAGATTATGGGAGGTTCTACACCTAGTAAAAAGAAAAAAGTCGTTAAGGATTATGTAAGCTGGTTTGAAATACCCGCGATCGATTTTGAACAAGCGGTTAAATTCTACAATACAATTTTTGGGATAGAGATGACCCAGAACAGTACAGAAACTAACGCCATGGCTTTTTTCCCAGAGACTACGGGTGTGGGAGGTGCAGTAATCTGTGGGCCGGGAAGCATTCCCTCAGACACCGGTGCTCTCATCTATCTTAATGGAGGCAGCGATCTCAACGATGTTTTGAGTAAGGTGGAAGGTGCTGGCGGCCGCATAATCATGCCCAAGACCCTTATAAGTGAAGACGATGGCTATTTTGCCATTTTCATTGACTCACAGGGAAATAAGCTAGCACTTCATTCTAACAACTAATCCATGACGATAAAGAAAACCAAGAGTGCTCCCTATTTTAACATCGGTCAACTGCGTGTTGATTTTTGGAATAAATTAAAGATTGAGTCCTCAGAATTGACGAGGTGTGATAAGGATTCCGCTTTCGCGAAAGCGCACAAAGATAAAATCCATGAGCTGATCAAAGATCTCAAGGGAGTAGAATGTTTTTTTGCGTCCCCTGGCAAGGAGCGTCTCAATCGATTGGAGAAGGCATTCTTGAATGAAGAGTACGCTTCCCTGTCAAGCCTGGTGGCCGAAACCACAAAACAGCTCGTGGGCGATAGTTATAAGAGCAATCCAGACCACATTGATTTTGACGAGCATAGCATGGACTCGGTGGAAGATCACGAGCAGCACAACGGTGTCAGGAAAAATCATTTTGAGGTTCTATTTATTGACGATATTTCTGATAAGGAAGAATATAAGTTAAAGAATACGCTTAAAAATCTACAAAATTCCAATGATCAATTTAGTTATGGCGTTGTGGTGCAGCGATCATTCCAGGATGCGTTGATAGCGTTACTCTTCAATCACAATATACAGGCGGTAGTAGTGCGTTATGCAACGCCGTATCGCTCAAAGATTATTACACCGCTTATCAAGCCTTATGTAGAGGAAATCCACAAACATGATTTTTCTTCCAGATCCGAAACTGATCTGGGACCTATTTTGGGAGAGATCATCAAGCAATTCAGACCAGAGTTGGATACCTATTATGTAACCGATACTTCACTGGGTCACTTGAAAGACAGCACGATCAAAGGATTCCGGCGTATTTTTTATCAGACCGAGGACATTCAAGAACTTCACCTTACCATCATGCGTGGTATTGCAGAAAGATACAACACACCTTTCTTTTCGGCACTGGTAGAATATAGTAAAAAGCCCACGGGTATCTTTCACGCGATGCCTATCTCCAGGGGAAACTCTGTATTCAAGTCCCGATGGATCAATGATTTTGGCGAATTTTACGGTCGCAATATGTTCCTGGCAGAAACATCATCTACTACTGGTGGACTAGACTCGTTATTGCAGCCTACCGGACCGCTCAAAAAAGCGCAGGAAATGGCGCGGGATGCCTATGGATCCTTAAACACCTATTTTGTAACCAACGGAACTTCAACGGCAAATAAAATTGTGATGCAGGGACTGGTGCAGCCTAACGACGTTGTTCTCATAGATAGGGACTGCCATAAATCACACCATTACGGTCTGGTTCTCGCTGGTGCCTATCCCGTATATCTGGACTCATATCCCATTGAGGAATATTCCATGTACGGCGCAGTACCCTTGGAGCAGATCAAAACAAAAATGCTACAGCTCAAAGAAGCTGGAAGGTTGCACAAGGTAAAAATGCTCCTGCTTACCAACTGTACCTTTGACGGACTGGTCTATAACGTGGAACGAGTCATGCAGGAAGTCCTCGCCATAAAACCGGACATGATCTTTCTATGGGATGAGGCCTGGTTTGCCTTTGCAGGATTTGCATACAATTACAAACAGCGTACGGGAATGTTTACCGCAAAGAAATTGTGCAAAAAATACCAAAGCGCAAGCTACAAAAAGCAATACATAGAGCATATAGAAGGATTGAAAGAAGGCGAGCAATCATTGTTGCCAGATCCTGATAAGGTACGCATACGGGTGTACTCCACTCAAAGTACCCATAAGACCTTGAGCAGTTTCAGACAGGGATCCATGATCCATATCTGGGATGAAGATTTCAGAAGAAAGACTGAAAATACGTTTCTTGAAGCATACATGACGCATACTTCTACTTCACCTAATTATCAGATGCTGGCATCGCTAGATGTGGGAAGAAGACAGGTGCAACTGGAAGGTTTTGAACTCGTTGAGAAGAGTATAGAAATGGCGATGGTGTTGCGTGCCAAAGTGAATGATAATCCGCAATTGAGTAAGTATTTTGATGTGCTGTCCGTACATGATTTTATTCCCAATGAATATCGTGAAACCGGTCTTCAGGAATATTACACGCAGAAAGAAGGTTGGAACCGCATGGACGAGGCCTGGGAAAAAGATGAATTTGTCCTAGATCCCACAAAGATTACCTTATACATAGGTAAGACTGGAGTTGATGGCGATACTTTTAAGAATAAGTATCTGATGGACAAGTTCAATATTCAAATAAACAAGACCTCCAGAAACACGGTATTATTCATGACCAACATAGGAACTACCCGAGGTAGTGTCACCTATCTGACTAATGCGCTGTTAAAAATTGCCGATGAGCTGGATGATGAATACCGATCTCTCAACGACAAGGAAAAGGAAATACGGGAGAAAAAAATCTACTCACTTACTAAAGAAGTCCCGCCCCTACCCGATTTCAGTTACTTTCATAATTCATTCAGAGCCGTTCCCGGAGTTCCCGGTGGGAATTTGAGAGAAGCGTATTTTCTCGCTTATGATGAGGAGAATTATGAGTATGTTCCCCTGCACAATTGCTTATCCACCATAAGGGATGGAAGAACGTTAGTGGCTTCTACATTTGTAATACCTTATCCTCCAGGATTTCCCGTTCTAGTTCCTGGTCAAGTAATAAGCGAAGAAATAATCAATTTTATGACGGCACTAGACGTGAGCGAAATTCATGGATATAGAGCTGATCTAGGTTTGAGGGTCTTTACTGAAAAAGTCTTGAATCGACATAAAGTAGAAACATCCATGGGCGGTATGTCCATGGGAAAAAAGAAGAAATAATTTAATAATATTAAACTAAAAACGATACAGATATGGCAACTAAAAAAACAAATACCTCCAATCCTGAGAAAGCAGCTAAACCCGCAGTAAAAAAAGCAGCCTCTGCAAAACCAGCTGCAAAAAAAGTAGCAGCAAAAAAGGCTGCTCCAAAGAAAGCAGCTGCCAAGAAAGCTGCTCCAAGAAAAGCAGCGCCAAGGAAGAAAGCAGCCGCTCCCATCGTTCTGGACGGCGTGTCAGACATCAGGAGATTTTTTCATAAAAATGAAACTCCGCTTTATTTTATAAGTGCGACCAACTTCAATATGCTGGGTGCTGATGAGTGGATCAAGGGATTTAAATTTATTTGTCATATAGAATGCTTTGATGGACAACATCCCAACGTGTTTTCCCCAAAAAATGAGATCCCTCACGATGATTTCACCGGCATTGAGGATATCAACAACTACCTACTGCAACATCCAGAAGTACAGGACTACATAAATTCAAGAAAAGTCGGAACAGGAAAATCCAACGGTAAGGCCATGTTTCTCATGTTTGATGAACAGACTGAAAAATTAGCCAAGAAAATGGGCTTGGAAATTATGTTCCCACCCGCCAAGATGAGAACCATGATGGACAATAAGGTAAATACCAATCGTATTGCCGAAAAGGCTGGAGTTGCCTGTGTTCCCTATGTGCTTTCCAAGGTGAAAAACTACGATCATCTATGCGAAGTTTCCAAGAAGTTGGGAACTGATCTAGTGGTTCAGACGCCGTTTGGTGATTCTGGGCACACTACCTTCTTTATAACAAACGAGGAAGAATACCAGAAACACGCAGAAGAAATAGAGCAAGAGAAAGAAGTAAAGGTGATGAAGCGCATCAACTGCAAGGGATCTGCCATTGAGGCCTGTGTAACCAGACATGGAACCATCGTTGCTCCGCTTATGACAGAGCTGGTTGGTTTTAAAGAACTTACGCCCTATAAAGGTGGCTGGTGTGGCAATGAAATCTATCCCAATGCATTTTCTGAAGATATAAGGGACAAAGCAACAAAATACACGCAGTTATTTGGGGATCAACTGAGAAAAGAAGGCTATAAAGGCTATTTTGAACTCGATTTCCTGATCGACCAGGATAATGGCGAGGTGTATCTGGGAGAATTGAATCCTAGGGTTACCGGAGCAAGTTCCATAACCAACCACGCCGTGTTTGCACTGGCCGACGCGCCACTTTTTGTATTTCATATTTTGGAATGGATGAATGTTGACTACAAACTAGACATTAACGAGATCAATGAACGATGGGCCAGACAAGAAAATATCGACGGTTGGAGCCAGCTTATTGTTAAACATACCGAGGACACCATAGAATACATCTCTGAAGCGCCACGATCTGGAATCTGGAAAATGTTTGATAACGGACACATCCAGTACGATCGTATGGACAGCCACAGAAGGGCCGTGGAAAGTGAAAATGAGGCATTTTTTCTACATATTTCCAAAGCTGGCGATTATCTCTATGAAGGAGCAGATATGGGAATCATAGTTTCCCGAGGAAGAATGATGACCGATGATTTCCAGTTGAACGAGCGTGCCGAGAACTGGATCAAATCCATGCGCAGCCAGTATGTGTCTCAAATCGTGGAAGATAGAAGACCACGAGTGGCCCTCAAGGGAAGTTTGACCAAATAGAAGATTTTCAGATTAATAGTTTGATCTTCAGGTAGGAAAAAATGCCGTGGATCAAGCTATTTCTTAACCGCAAGTTTAAGTTATCCTAGAAATCTGTGTCGTGATCCCGCTTTCCTGCCTGTCGTGCCTTGGCAGGCAGGCGCGAAAGCGGAACCAGTAATAAATATCCTACAAGTTTTATCATTTCAAATGTCAAAATGTAGCCTGAGAGTTATACTATTGATGTGAAATTCAAGAATACCAAATTATGCAATTACAATTCAATACCGTTGCCGAGCCTAGCGTTGCAGGAGCAAAATGGAAGTCCCTGGTAGATAAATTTTGGTCCAACTATAAAGTATGGTTCCTATCCCAGGACAGCAATTCCACCCCAGGATTGAGAACCTCGCAGGAAGCACTGAAGAAATACATGCCAAAAATGTGGCCCACCTACGAGCACCTGTGTGAAGTCGCAAATGCAGATGACGTGATGGCCCGTTTCCTAACCGGCTTCCAACCACCCGCTTACGTGAGCGCCTGTGCCCAGGCCGTTATCGATACCGATGAGATCCAGCTCGTGCGCAACTACGATTACCACCCAGATCTACTGGAGGGAACGTTGCTGTTGAGCAAATGGAACAAGCACAAGGTCATAGGAACATCGGACTGTCTTATAGGTATCGTGGATGGAATGAACGATGCGGGATTGTGTGTGTCCCTGACCTTTGGTGGTCGTAAGGAAGTTGGTTTTGGATTTGGTATTCCGTTTATTCTGAGATATGTTCTGGAATTTTGTAGCAATACGACGGAGGCTGTCAAAGAGCTTAAACGCATCCCATCAAACATGTCCTATAATGTCACCGTAGTTGATAAAAAAGGAACGATCCAGACGGTCATGCTAGCTCCCGACAAGAAACCCACCGCGAGCAAGATACCATTTGCCACAAATCATCAAGGAACCGTGGACTGGCCAGAAAATGCGCAATTTAACCAAACGGTAAAAAGATATAACTTTATTAAAAACTACCTGAAAACCAAGAATGTGGAGTCCAAAGAACTCGCAAAGGCATTTTTGCACCCGCCGTTGTACAATACCAAATTCAATGAGGGCTTTGGTACATTATACACCTCGGTCTATCAACCCGAGAAGATGAGAATGCAATTGTTGTGGCCCAATGTTGTGATAGAGCGCAGTTTTGACCATTTTGAAGATGAGCAGATAACCATCTATTTTGATCAACAAGCAACACCAGAATATCCAGCTCCCATCTATGAGGCAACTCAACCTCAAGTTGAACAGTCGGCCTACAACTGGCAGGATGCCGTGGTGGACTCACTGGTAAAAAGTATGGTGGGCAACAAGCCAAAAGCCAAGCAACAGGAACTGCGCAACAAGTTAATGCCAGATGGCAAAGTAGCCTGGGAGGTCATTGCAGATTTCTGGAACAAGCCCGTTGAATATTAATTATATCCACCATTTTAATCATGGAATTTAAAAGCACCAATCCCCACAACAGCGAAGTAGTGGGAACATTTATCCCGCTCACGGATAAGCAACTGCGGGAAAAGTTGGACAACAGTAAAATTGCATTTGAGTCCTGGAGAAACGTACCCCTTGAAGAAAGGTGCGCACTCATGAAGAAAGCAGGTCAAGTCTTGCGCGATAACGTGGATGAGTATGCCGCGATGATCACCCTAGAAATGGGAAAACCCATTCTTGAATCCATAGGTGAGGTCACAAAGTGTGCCTGGGTCTGTGACTATTATGCAGAGAATGCGGCACGATTTCTTGAAAAAGAAGTTATTGAGAGCGATGCTTCACACAGTTATGTGGAACACAGTCCCATAGGTGGCGTGCTTGCGGTCATGCCGTGGAATTTCCCGTTTTGGCAGGTTTTCAGATATGCCGCTCCTACCCTAACTGCTGGTAATGTGGGATTGTTGAAGCACGCTCCCAATGTTTTTGGCAGTGCACAGATGATTGAGGATGTTTTCAGAAAGGCCGGTTTTCCCGAAAACGTATTCCAAAACCTAATTGTCCACCACGATGCAACTGAGCAAATCATTGCCCATGATGCCGTGCGGGCAATCACACTTACTGGAAGTGAGCGAGCAGGAAGTGCCGTCGCGGCGCTGGCCGGGAAATATATTAAGAAAACGGTACTGGAACTGGGCGGTAGCAATGCGTTTATCGTTTGGGAAGATGCAGATATAGATCAAAGTGTAGAGATAGCACTCGTCGCCCGCATGATGAACTGCGGACAAAGCTGTATTGCTGCCAAACGTTTTATTCTCATGGAATCCATCTATGACGAATTTGTCGAGAAATTTACCAAAGCCGTCCAAGGTCTAAAAGCTGGCGATCCCAGGGAAAGATCTACTACCATAGGACCGCTTGCGCGAAAGGATCTCGCCGACCAACTTCACGACCAGGTAAATAGATCTATTGATGAAGGCGCAAAACTTATTTTGGGCGGGAAACAAACCGATTGTTTTCACGAGCCCACTATTCTGGGCGATGTAACTCCGGGAATGGCGGCATTTGAGGAAGAAAGTTTTGGCCCGCTTGCCGCGATGATCAAGGCAACATCCATCGAGCACGCATTTGAGTTGGCCAACAATTCCAAATACGGTCTGGGCATGACCGTTTGCACAAAAAATACAGAACTGGCACTGAGCTATGCCAGTCAGGTAAGTGATGGCGCCTACTTTGTGAACCAGCTGGTGAAATCAGATCCTAGATTGCCCTTCGGTGGTACAAAGTTATCGGGTTATGGCCGCGAACTTTCAAAAGATGGCATGATGGAATTTGTAAACCGCAAGACGGTTTATGTGAAGTAAGATTTTAAGTTTTTTTAGTTTAAGTTATTTAAAGCCTGTCGATGATTAATTGTTGATGGGCTTTTT
>CAWILF010000027.1:0-79595 GCA_963836885.1 uncultured Flavobacteriaceae bacterium
TTCAAATACCTAGAAAAAGTCCTCGGGAAATCTTCTTCATACTACGAGATGCTCATGAAATCCCGTAAGGAAAATAACGAGATCACCGAGCCACAAGTCACTACCATTACCAAAGCTCTAGAACAGATAGCACTTCCATGCGCGTATGTTGTTCCATCTCAAGATCTAACAACGGCTCTTCCCACTCAAAATAATCCCAAATGGCCAATGGATAAGAAATTAAAACCGCTACCATTTATTGGAGAATTTGAGATCAATAACTTAAAACTGCAACTATTCGTTCAACTGGACAAGGCAGCTAAAGATGATAGATCCCAACACCTTAACGCTTTTAAAAGTTCTGACGATCATAAATCCATTTTCCACCTTACTCCTATAGAAACTACCAACATAAAAGATGGTTTTCAAAAAAATGAAGGCAACAGCACGCCCATCTGGGAGGAAATCGTTCATCGTTTTCCAGCCTTGAACAATGAGATAAAGGCAATTGCTCCAAAGAATCCATGGACGCTCTACAAAGCGGCCAAGGGAAAATTAAAATCTCAGGACTACGACCTTCAACTGGGTGGTTATCCACAATGGTTGATCAACGATGTGGATTTCAGGAAAATAAAAAAGCTTGAATTCCTACTGGAATTCAAGCTTCAAAAAATGGTCAGCCTATTTTACTTTTACGATCACGACCTTAATGAAGTAGTAATGATCAGGCAAAAGCTGTAAACTATGCCTGCAGTTTTTTGATGTGGTATTTTACCAATCCTTCAATAGGTCTGCGCACGATGTTACCTACTTCATAATCAAACTCGTCAGCGACCTGTTTGATTCGTTTTTCGGCAAAAAAGGCAATGCTTCCTACAAAATGGACTTTATATTGCTTTATTTCTTCGTGAAACTGTAGGATCATATTGCGTGAAAACTTGCGCAATCCACGTCTCAACACCTTTTTAATATAGGGTTCTTCAAGGTTTTGGAAGATAAACTCTGCGTGGGTAGCAAGGTATGCATTGGGATTGGGTTCTTTGTAAAGGTTGCGCTTTATAAAATCACACTCCAGATTATAAGCTGCTGCAAAGCGCTCCCTTAATATCTCTGGCATTCTCTTAAAACTGTAATCGCGCAATAGTTCCTTACCGTACCAGTTACCGCTGGCCTCATCCATAATTGTATATCCCAGGGATACGACCTTTTGATGTACCTCTTTTCCATCGGAGAAGCAGCAATTGGAACCAGTTCCCAATATACAGACCACACCGGGTTTATCGCCCACAGCTGCATAAACCGCTGCGGCAGTATCTTCTTTTACAATTACTTCATCTGCCTCATTAAAGTATGCGGCAAGCAGCGCATGCAAAGCTGTACGTGGTTTTTCAGTTCCACAACCGGCTCCATAAAAATATACCTTGTCCACTTTACCCCTTGCCTCTGTCAGCTCTTCATTTTGGGCTATTCTAGTTTGTAGCTCTTCTATGCTGAGAATAGCGGGATTAAGTCCTTTGGTTCGTGTTTTAAAAAGCTCCTCACCTTTTTCATTTATCGCGATCCAGTCACATTTGGTTGATCCGCTGTCGGTTATAAGTATCATTTAGGTTTAAGTTAGTTAGTTAAAAAACTGCAATTTTCTTATTGAAAATTGCAGTTTCCTGGATATTTATAGAGAATTTACCTTCTCGGCAAGATCTACGAGCTTGTTGGAATAACCGAACTCGTTATCGTACCAGCTCACTAACTTAAAAAATGTGGAATTGAGCTCAATTGCTGCGCCTGCATCATAGATACTGGTGCGGGCATCGCTTACGAAATCCTGTGATACTACCGGCTCTTCGGTATAACCTACGATTCCTTTGTAGTGTCCTTGTGCAGCTTTCGCGAAAGCGGAATTAATCTCCTCCAGACTAGTCTCCTTCTCCAGTTTTACAGTGAGGTCAACCACGGAAACGTCCACGGTAGGAACACGAAATGCCATACCGGTCAGTTTTCCCTTCAATGCCGGGATCACTTTAGTAACTGCAACCGCAGCTCCAGTAGTTGCAGGAATGATATTGTTCATAGAACTGCGACCTAGACGGTAATTCTTCTTGTTGGGGCCATCAACTGTCGTTTGCGAGGCAGTGGTAGCGTGCACGGTAGTCATCAAGGCTTCTACAATCCCAAATTCATCGTTCAGGATCTTGGCCATCGGTGCAAGACAGTTGGTCGTACATGATGCGTTTGAAACTATCTTATGATCTGCGGTCAGTTCATTATCGTTTACTCCCATAACAAACATGGGTGCCGTCTTAGAAGGTGCAGAAATCACAACTTTTTTAGCTCCAGCGTCGATATGGGCCTGAGCGGTGTCAAGGTCGGTAAAGATCCCGGTACAATCTGCAACCACGTCCACTCCTGCTTCATCCCATTTAAGATTTTTGGGATCGCGCTCGCTGGTAACACGTACATGTACACCATCGATGATGAGGTTGCCATCTTTAACTTCAATAGTCCCTCCATAACGACCGTGTACCGAGTCGTACTCTAATAAATAAGCTAATTGCTCTACATCTACCAAGTCATTTATTGCGACAACTTCAACATTTTCCCTTTCTAAAGTTGCTCTAAAAACGATTCTTCCTATACGTCCGAAACCGTTGATTCCTAATTTCATTTTTTTACTCATGGTAATTTATTTTATTGATTATTTAATTTAAAGTTGAATTTATGTGGTCATGATATCACTTACCCGCAATAGTTCCATGTCGATGGCAGTCTTTCCTTTTACGGCAAAGTCTATGGGAGTCAGTTCTATTTTACTATTGAGGATTCCAACCATGTAATTGGTTTTACCTTCCATCAGACTTTCTACCGCCTTCACGCCCATGCGGCTTGCCAGTACACGATCCCAACAGGATGGACTGCCACCTCTCTGCATGTGTCCTAACACGGACACGCGTACTTCATACTCCGGAAGGTTTGCCTCAACATAGTCTTTGAGATCAAACACGTTCTCACCGGTCTTGTCACCTTCTGCAACAACGACTATGCTCGATGATTTACCAGACTCACGCGATCTTTTCAAGCTCTCGATAAGTCGTTCCTTACCTAGATTCTCCTCGGGAATGAGAATTTCTTCTGCTCCAGCACCCACACCGGCATTCAGTGCAATATGACCTACATCACGTCCCATCACCTCTACAAAGAATAGACGGTTGTGTGAACTTGCGGTATCTCTTATCTTATCTATGGCTTCCACCACCGTATTGAGCGCGGTATCAAATCCCAAGGTCGATGTTGTTCCAAAAATATCATTATCAATAGTTCCTGGGATTCCCATCACGGGAATATCAAATTCTTCTGAAAATATCATCGCTCCCGTAAAGCTTCCATCACCACCTATAACTACGAGTGCATCAAGGCCGGCCTTTTTGGCTTCTTTATAGGCTTTCTCACGACCCTCCTTAGTTCTAAACTCTTGGGAACGGGCACTTTTAAGAATGGTGCCTCCTTTATTGACGATGTTGTTGACACTACGTGCAGTAAGCTCTTTAAAATCTCCTTCTATCAGACCTTGGAAACCCCTGTAGATCCCAACGCAATCTAATTTGTGATAGGCACAGGTACGAACAACCGCTCGTATCGCTGCATTCATTCCAGGTGAATCACCTCCAGATGTCATTACACCTATCTTTGTAATCATGTCTTTCATTATGTATTTACTAATAACAATGCTAATCTATTAAAGAATTACTATTGAGAACAGGTTATTAATTATAATTTAGCTTTACCAAAAATTTCAAACGTTATCGTTAATAACTTTTATCCATGAAGCTTCAATTTGTTGATTTTTGCATAGTTATGGGATTTTTTATCCTATCACTTCTCATAGGTATACTCGTCTCAAAAAAGAGTTCAAAGAGCAGTTCTTCCTTCTTTTTATCAGATCGCAATATGCCGTGGTGGCTGCTGGGAGTATCCATGGTAGCAACCACATTTGCGGCAGACACTCCTAATCTCGTTACGGGACTTGTAAGAGAGACCGGAGTCTCGGGAAACTGGGTGTGGTGGTCGTTTTTACTGACGGGAATGCTAACGGTCTTCTTTTATGCCAGGTTGTGGAGACGCAGCGGGATCACGACAGATCTTGAATTTTACGAGTTGAGATATAGCGGTAGGAGCGCCGCTTTCCTTAGAGGTTTCAGAGCAATTTATCTGGGCGTTATATTCAATGTAGTCGTTATGGCAACCGTCTGTCTTGCAGCAATTAAGATAGGTCATGTAATGTTTGACTTTAAGGCTTATGAGACGCTGACCATTGCTTGTACGGTCACCTTGCTCTATTCATTGCTCGGTGGATTGAAAGGGGTTTTGATTACGGACTTCGTTCAATTTATCATTGCGATGGTCGGTTCCATCTGGGCAACTTATTACATATTGGACCTGCCTGAAATAGGTGGACTGGATGGACTTATCAATCATCCATCAGTTGCTGGAAAACTGGACTTACTGCCTGACTTTAGTAATACAGATCTTGTGATGGGCATTTTTATCATTCCTATTGCCGTGCAGTGGTGGAGCACTTGGTATCCAGGTTCAGAACCTGGTGGTGGTGGATATATTGCCCAAAGAATGCTCGCGGCAAAAAACGAAAAACACGCCACCTGGGCCGTTCTATTCTTTAACCTGGCACATTATGCCCTAAGACCCTGGCCGTGGATCATCATAGGACTTGCATCCCTGATTGTTTATCCCAACCTCGATTCACTCGCAGTGGCCTTCCCAGAGTTGAACAAGAGCTTTATAGCCAACGATCTAGGTTATCCCGCCATGTTGACCTTTTTGCCCGCTGGATTACTGGGACTGGTGGTAACTTCACTGATAGCCGCTTTTATGAGTACTATTTCTACCCATCTCAACTGGGGATCCAGTTATGTGGTCAACGATTTCTATTCCAGATTTATTGATAAAAACTGCTCTGAGAAAAGGAAGTTGCGCGTGGGCCAATTTTCCATGGTTGCCATGATCGCAATGGCAGCGGTGCTTTCACTGGTGCTGGAAGAGGCAAAGGTCGCCTTTGACCTCATCATCCAGATAGGCGCGGGATCGGGATTGTTGTTTATCCTGAGATGGTTTTGGTATAAGATCAATCCGTGGTCAGAGATTGTAGCGATGATCGTCTCCTTTATAAATGCGGTGCTTTTCTTCATCAATTCCAGCGATCAACTCGGCTTGAAAAATGAGTTGTTTGGAGAACTAGAAAGTTGGGAAACCATCTGCCTAAATGTTCTTATTACGACTGTCGCATGGCTGGTAGCGACGTTTGTTGGAAAAAACAGCAACTCGGCAACTATAGAAAAATTTGACCAGCTTATTTATGGAACGGAGTCAAAGTTCCACAATTTTCAGTTCAAGACGCTGGGAATGTTACTGGGAACTATCGGTATTTACAGCCTATTATTTGCGGTAGGTAAATTGATCTACGGTGAGCAACTCATCGGTTTTGCGCTACTGGGCAGCTTTTTGATCTGTACCCTGGGAATATTTGGTTTTAGGAAAAGGATATTTTAGTGGATTCCGCTTTCGCGAAAGCGGTAACTGCCACAACCCCCTCAACTATAAATTATTGGTTCAAGTCCACGTTTTCCTTCCACATTTCATTCCCCAACAATCGCATGGAATTACTGCCTTTGAGTTCTTCATAACGCACGGTAGGTTGAGGTGCAAGAGAACCGCGACCGCCATTGAGCGCAATGTCCTGAAGGCATCTCAATAAAAGTGGCTCGTTCACATCGCCCAAAACCCCCAAATTCTCAAAATTCTCACGCTGCTCTATATCAGGCGCAAGTCCATCGAAATAATCCGTATTGCCAGCGGCGTTTACACTTTTGAAAACCAAGGGCTGCATTGCATATCTGTGCGATTGGTTAGCTCCATTCCTACGAAAATTGGGACTATCGTACAGGGTAATACTGGCCTGGAACTTACCCGCGGTGTCATCGCCCACCTGCACCACATCTATGTATGGGGCAAGCGAATTGATCACCAACTCGCTAGCACTGGCTGTGCTTTGAGTAGTAATGATGTGAACCTTGGGAAGGTTTACGGTATTAAAAACTGATGATCCAGGAATACTGTTAACGAAGAAACTGGTAAGTTCCTCTGGATTGTTGGCCAGCAATTGTGCCTGGATCTCTGGATTCCATTCTTCGGTAGAGTAAATATCGGTCGTGGGATTTCCTGAGATCAAACTTCCCAGAATTATTGCGGTATTTACAGAACCACCTCCATTGTAGCGTAAATCGAGTACCAAATTTGTGATTCCTTGATTCCTAAAATCGGCAAAAACATTATTGAGCTCGTTATCAAATGCTGATAAAAAACCATTGTACATTAAATAGCCTACCTTTTGTGATCCCTGCGTGATGACCGTGGATAGTAAAATAGGATTTTCTTGTTGCACGACCTTGGTCAAACTGATTTCAGCACCGTTAGAAGTTGTAACTCCGTTGTTGAGATCGGCCAGTCCTATAGTGTAGGTATCACTGGCAAGGAGTTCATTAAAGTTGGATCTTGATAATCGCGTCCCGTCTATGGAATTAAAGATCATGCCTCGCTGGACGTTCTCATCGGCAGCACTGGAATTGGGCAAGACATACCTCACATACCCAAAAACATCGGTAGAGCTGCCGTTTTCTGCAACTAGACCAAATTCCATCCCATTAGTTTTGGTGGTTCCAGAAAGTGCATTTTCCAAAGCTACATAATCACTTACGATAATGCTAAAGCGGTCTGTTGTGGATCGATCAAAAACGAGTGACTCAAAGAACTCCTCTGGGGTAGCAAATTGTGCATGGTAACTTTCCAGTTCTCCGACGGTCTCAAAACGATCGTTGGCGAGGACGGGAACATTTGGTTTATAAAGATAAAAAGCGTTCATCCCGCGATAGACAAAGTTTTTTATGGAAGACCCACTAGCCAGATTATCGTCCAGATCGTCTGCACAACTTGTAAGTAGGAAAATGCTGAAAGCGAAAATTAAAAGGTTTCTAGGTTTGAATAACATAATAAAGATATAAAGTATAAAAATAGAGAACTTAACCGTTACCGCACGGTACTTCACAAAATATTTGTGAAGTATGATTGTCCAATCAATAATACAAACGTAATTGGTAACTAGACGGTTGTATGAACCAAAATTGCTCTATCAATAACAATGAAACAAATACCGTTATTGCGTAAAACATTTTATTTCGAGTGTTTTTAAAAAATATAATATATTGACCGTTCAAATATTATAGATGACTCGAGAACAACATTTACAATTTTGCAATTCCTGTACCAATCGGAAAATGGACTTACAGCAAGGCATGATCTGTAACATCACAGATCGCAAAGCAGACTTTGAAAACACCTGTCCAGAATTTGAGCAAGATACAAGCATTACCTCATCGCGGAATGTGGGTGTATCACAGGAAGTTAACTTATATCAGTTATCTGAAGAACAAACCGCACGACTACATGCTGAGGAAAATTTAACCTTAGGATTAGTAGGTGGTGCTGTTGCTGGATTGATAGGTGCTGGAATATGGGCTATGGTAACTGTAGGTACTGGATACCAAATCGGATTTATGGCGATAGGGATAGGATACATAGTGGGTATGGCGATTCGATATCTAGGAAAGGGAATTCGCCCCATATTTGGTTACTTTGGTGCGGTAATCGCGATTTTGAGCTGCTTGCTGGGCAATATATTTGGAGCATTGGGATTTGTAGCTCAATACGCCGAAATACCTTTTTTGGAAGTCTTATTTTATTTTGATTATACGCAACTTATACCCCTTCTTGCAGAAACCTTTAGCGTGATGGACGTTTTATTTTATGGAATTGCAGGTTTTGAAGGCTACAAATTTGCTTTTAGGCTTGTAGAGATTAACGACCTGGATGACTGAAAATTGATTTAGAAAACACTGGGTTCAAGCCCAATTTTTTGGATTTGTAATCCGACTCTATGCCACAAAAAAGCCCTTTAAATTATTAAAGGGCTTTTAAAAAATTTTATCTCAAAAATTAGTCCCACTTAGAACCAAAAAACTTTGAGCGGCTCTTGCCACCTTTGGGCTTATCGGTACGGGATTTACCTTCTCTTTTGCCAGAATCTTCAGTAGGTTTGGTTTTACGATCTGCAAATCTACTACCCGCAGAATCACTATCGCCCTTTGAGGAACGTCCCTTAAAACCTCCACCAGAAGAATCACTGTCACCGCGTGATGAACGGCCTTTAAAACCGCCACCGCTTGAACTGCTATCACCTCTTGAAGAACGGCCCTTGAATCCACCTCCAGAATCATCTGAGCGACGACCTCTACCGCCACCATCTCTACCACCACGTTCTCTGGTTTCAACTACAGCGCCCGTGTGGACATTTGCTCTCAATTCACGGCCGTCGCGTTCTGTACCGTTAAGCTTCTCCATTTTTGAAGCTTCTTCTTCTTTTACATCCATAAATGAATGAGCGCCGTCCAAAACAATTCGTCCTATATCATTGCCACTTATTCCTGTGGTATCACAGACAAATCCCAATAATGAACCCTTGTTCATATTATCCTTGCGACCTAGGTTGATGAAGTAGGTTTTCATTCCCTCTTCCTTACCTCGTGAGGTTCTACCACGCTCACGACCAGTATCTCTACCATCGTCTTTGTAGGCCTTGCGGTCATTGAGATCTGTGATGGAATTTCTCTTATAAATGGAGTTGTATTCCTTAGTCAGTAATTTTGCCAGGATCTCTTCTTTGGAGACATCATTAAAGCTTTCCATTACTGCTTCCAGTAAATCACCTTCAACTTTGGGACTTATGTCCTGTTTGATCAAGTTGGACGACCATCTTCCTATTCTTTTGGCAGTTATGGCGTCAAGGGCTGGCACCTCGGCACTGGCAAAGGTGATTCCCAACTTATTAGCAATAAATTTCAATTTGCGATTGTCACCTCGGGTTATCAGCGCAAGAGAAACTCCCTGTTTTCCGGCACGTGCGGTACGACCCGATCTGTGTGCGTAGAATTCTGGATCATCGGGCAGTGCAAAATGGATCACGTGGGTAATGTCGTCAACATCTATTCCTCTCGCAGCAACATCTGTCGCGATAAGGAGTTTGAGGTTTTTATTCCTGAAACGGTTCATGGCAGCATCGCGCTGCGCCTGGGACATATCACCGTGCAATGCCTCGGTAGCATACCCATTGTTGTTGAGTTCGTCAGCTACTTTTTGGGTATCCCGCTTAGTACGGCAAAAAACAACACCAAACATCTCATCATCATAATCCAGATACCTTCTCAACGCCTCGATTTTGTCCGACGCCTTGAGCTGTACCGATTTGTGCTCAATATTTGTATTTACAATGTTTTCCTGGTTGATCCTGATCTCCTGTGGATCATTCATGTAGGTGTCAACGATCTTTTTGATCTCGCGCGCCATGGTAGCACTAAATAACCAGATATTGCGACCTACGTCGGTTTTGGTTAAAATATAATCGATGTCCTCACGGAAACCCATGTTGAGCATCTCATCTGCTTCATCGAGGATCAAGAACTTAATTGCGTTAAGAGAAATTTCTCTACGCTTCATAAGATCCATAAGTCTTCCTGGAGTTGCCACGATAACCTGCGCACCGCGGCGCAAGTCCTTGATCTGACCCATGATGTTTGCTCCACCAAAAACGGGAACCACGTTCACTTTGCCCATTTTACTGGACATCATCTCAAGTTGACGACATATTTGCTGGGCAAGTTCACGCGTGGGTGCAAGAATAAGTGCCTGAGTGTCTTTTATGTTAGTATCGATAAGTTGTAGCAGTGGAATACCAAATGCTGCTGTTTTCCCTGTACCGGTCTGCGCCAGACCTATAAAATCCCCTTGGTGCTGTAAAAGAATAGGAATTGCCTGTTCTTGTATGTCCGTGGGATTTTCAAATCCCATTTCAGCAAGTCCGTCAAGTAACGGTTGTGTAAGCCCTAGAGCTTCAAAATTTTTCAAATAATTGTATTTAATATTTTGCAAAAATACAACTAATCAAAATTATAAACTAATTAACAACAGACTGAAAATCAATAGGATTAGTTAAATTTTTCTGCTTATATCAAAAAAAAATGACGTCAGTGCCATTGTTTTTGATTTTATAATCTATTGCCACCATTTTATGAAGCTATGGATAAATCATGTAAATTCAGGTGGTGATTACACTTTCCTGCCTTGCCGCAGGCAGGCGCGAAAGCGTAATCCTCATAAAATGGCCTTTCTTCATATTAATGATCAGATATCTAAACGTCCCGTGACAATTCTGTTAACCCACGAACTGAACAAAATCAGAAACCTGCTTACGTTCTCGATCTACGCCGTCAATGACATCCACCGTTCCCAAATAGAAGAATCCCAGAAACTGCTCTTGGGGATCACACTTGATCAGGTTAAATTTTTTAAGGTCTGCAAAATCTTTGGGCGAGCTCCAGTACGCTCCCAGACCCAGTGCAGAGGCGGTAAGCCACATATTCTGGACGCTCATGGAAACCGCTGCGACCTCCTCCCACTCTGGGATGCTCTCCTTCTCGTCACGGTGCATAAAAATAAGAATGATGGCGCTGGCCTGATTCATTTTTTCTGCCAGTTTCCTGACCTTGATGGATGGTTGTTGACCTGTACTTTCTGTAAATTGATCGGTCATGAACTGCCCGAGTGCTTCCCTCCCATTTCCTTGTATGACTTTATACCGCCAGGGCTGGGTTCTTTTGTGCGTGGGCGCCCAGCGGGCACTTTCCAGTATGGTGCCCATGGCTTCCCTACTGATTTCCTTCTGTGTGTATGATGCGGGAAAAACGCTTGTTCTGGTCTTTATGTGTTCGAGGATACTCTTGGTCATGGTAATTTATTTGAGGGATTACGCTTTCGCGAAAGCGGTACAGGATTATCATTTATCGATGGTCAATGTCAGAATAGTTGCGGCGTACAAATTCCAGCGCGGCACTCAAGAGACCACCCATATTGCGGCAGGTCTTAAAACTTACATCACCGGTAAATTCAAAAAGATCCTTCCTGAGGTGCTTGAATTTTTGTGGGGAGGAAAGGTAGTCCGTCTTCATGCACTTGATGAGATGCTTATAGCGCTTCTGGGTGTTGATGAGGCGTTTTGCGATGAGGGAGCGTTCTTCTTTCTTATACTGTTCGATACTCTCGTTCTTCAAATGCTCGGCAACGTTAATCACCATCTGGAGGTTTTCCTTGAAAAACTGCGGCCGGTACACCTTGAGCCTGCCCTCGTAGGATTGCTGGTCAAAATCTATCGCACGTATCGCATAACTTACCCGGTCAAAGTCGTGCGTGGGAATGATCACGTAATTATAGGCTCTCATGTCGCCCAGCAGTCGTATCAGACAGCGCTCGTTGAATTTTACGAACTCTTTTGCTATTTGGGTAAGTTCCTGTTGATCGCAGCCTTCCATATAATTGGCTATAAATTCATCACCTGGAATACCTGCGATATGTTCCTCTATGAGCGTGTCATCCTTGATCAAAAAATTGATGCGGTGCGGTGACAATAGGTGCTCCAGTTCCAGTCCATAAACCCTGGAGGCGTCTGCACGCTTTATATAAAAATAGGTGAATCCATCATTGAGCGTATTTCTGATCTTGATGCGGAAAGGCTTTGTGTTCCCAAAAGTGCAGTAATCCACCGCATCTACATTGAGGTAGTCCAGCGTCTCGTCCCGACCGTCACTGTGTAAAATGTCATAGATCTTTTTAAGGTTGTGATCTATATGGACACGATCTGAATCTGAATAGTAGCAACGCACCCATAAGGTGTCCTGATCGTTTTTATCATAAACGGTAATGCAACCAGCAAACCTCTCCAGGTCTTCATAGGATACGGGAATGGATGTGACCCGATTAAACTTTTTAACATAGTCGGCGAGCGACGTGGAAATGGGAAATGTAGGCTTCTTGTTTGAAAGTAATTTGTCATTAAGAACGTTATCGGTCATAAAAATGGTAACAATTGAGCTTTATACAAGTCACATAATACAACAAAAAACTTTATTGATGGATTGCATTCTTGAAATTAACAAATTACATAAAAGGTACGGCGGCCTTACTGCTGTTGACCATATCTCCTTTAAGATAGAGCGTGGGCATGTCTATGGCATTCTTGGCCCCAACGGCAGTGGCAAGTCCACCACACTGGGCATGGTGCTCAATGTGGTGAATCCCACAAGTGGCACGTACGGCTGGTTTGGCAATACCGTGAACACTCATGATGCGCTCAAACGTATAGGAGCAATTATAGAGCATCCCAACTTCTATCCAAGTATGAGTGCCGCGCAAAATTTAAAATTGGTCTGTAAGATAAAAGGTGTTCCCTTTTCAAAAGTAGAAGAAACTCTTGCTCTGGTAGGTCTGTATGACCGCCGGGATTATCCCTTTAAAAGTTACTCGCTGGGAATGAAGCAACGTCTTGCCATTGCAAGTGCACTGTTGAACGATCCCGAAATACTAATTCTCGATGAACCCACAAATGGACTAGATCCTCAAGGAATACGACAGATACGGGATATCATTAAAGAAATCGCGCAGCGTGGCACTACCATCCTGTTAGCTTCACACCTGCTGGACGAGGTAGAGAAAGTATGCACCCACGTGGTCGTGCTGCGCAAGGGAAAGATGCTCTACTCAGGCCCTGTCGGCGAAATGAATAGGAACTATGGCTCCATAATCATCGACTCCCATAATCGCGATCTCCTAAAGTCTTTCATAAACTCCCAAAAAATGCTGGGAGGCATCGAAGAGGATGTGGATGGAATAGAGATTAAACTACTCGCAGAAATTGACACCACTACATTCAACGAACTTGCCTTTAACAGTGGAATCGTGCTGAGCAAGCTCATCCATAAGAAACAAAGCCTGGAAGACCAATTCATTGAACTAACCAAACAAAACTAGACCGCCATGATCAGATTATTAGACATAGAATTTCACAAATTCAAACACAGTAGGAGCAGCAAGGTCATTACCATAATATACCTTGCGGTAGTATGCATTCTTATGCTGGCAGGACTGATCAAGGTGCACATTAATGGAATCGAGATAAGCCTGGCGCAGCTGGGGATATTTGACTTTCCCTATATCTGGCACTTGGCAACGTTTATGATCAGCTTTTTAAAGTTTTTAATTGCTATTGTCATTGTTTCACTGACCGCAAGTGAGTATAGTAATAGGACGCTCAAACAGAATTTAATAGATGGATTGAGCAAGAAAGAGTTGATACTTTCAAAGTTTTATTTGGTACTGGGCCTGGCGGTTATAGTAACTGTATTGGTATTTCTGGTCTGTTTGATTTTAGGTTTGTTGAATTCAGATTTTACCGAGCCTGGTATTATATTTAGGGATCTGGAATATTTGGGAGCTTTTTTTATAAGTCACCTGACCTTTTTCTGCATGTGTCTATTTGCAGGGATTCTTGTAAAGCGCAGTGCATTTGCACTGGGTTTTATTGGTATTTGGGCAATAGCCGAGTCGATTCTTCAAGGTCTGTTCAGTTACATAGACTATGCCTACAAAATAGAATTGTGGGATAAAGTCGCTGACTTCCTGCCCATTACTTCCATGTGGTACCTGATTACCGAGCCCTTTAGTAAAGTAAGCGTGGTAAAAAGCGGCATCGAAACTTTGTCCGAGGGAGCATTTGAAAAAGACTATGGCGTTCAATGGATTAATGTTGTGGTTTGTCTTTTATGGTCGGCCGTGTTTGTTTACTGGTCTTATGCACTGTTAAAACGTCGTGATTTGTAAAATCTGTGTATTAACTTCGCGACTGCTTATGAAAAATTTCAAGTGTTGCGCTGTTTTACTGGCGTTTTTGTTTTCCGTACAGGTTTCTTTTGCACAACTAGAAGCTTCTAATTGGTATTTTGGATTTGGAGCTGGATTAAATTTTGATCCAGATTACTGGAAATGTAAGTGCTCTTACAGATGGCTTTTTGGACACCTTTGAAGGTTGTGCTTCCATCAGTGACAATCAAGGCAATCTTATTATTTTATACCGATGGAATCACGGTTTTAATGTTGATCATAATATTATGCTTAATGGTAATGGACTTTGAGGCGATTCTTCCAGTACTCAAAGTGCGATTATTATACCCAAACCTGCCGACGAAAATATTTACTATATTTTTACGGTGGACATAGTTGGAAATGGTTCTAGCCAAGGACTTAACTGGTATGAAGTAGATATGCGACTTGATAATGGCAAAGGTGATGTTACTACTCCCATTAATCAACCTAATAATCTGTTGTCGATATGTTCTGAGAAGATAGCTGCCATAAATCATGATATCAATGATGAGATTTTGTTACCACTTATGCCAATTCTAATGGTTTTACAACCACATTCAATACTTTTTACACTTATACAATAAGCAACATGGGGTGTAAATCCCGTTCCAGCAGTATCA
This sequence comes from uncultured Flavobacteriaceae bacterium, assembly GCA_963836885.1. Taxonomy (GTDB): domain Bacteria; phylum Bacteroidota; class Bacteroidia; order Flavobacteriales; family Flavobacteriaceae; genus Nonlabens. The sequence continues at coordinate 14,469 of CAWILF010000027.1, forward strand.
CCAGATTTCACCTCTATATCAGGAACTAATGGAGATCAACGTGGAAATTTAAAAATATCTCCCGATGGTAGGTTTATGGTGAGTTGTAATATGGGTGGTGGTTCTTATCTTTATGATTATGATCGTATACGGGATTAGTTTCAAATGAGAGAAGATTGCGGTTATCTATAAATCCAAATACGAAGGCTACGGTGTGGAATATTCTCCTGATAGTCGATTATTATACATTGTAGCATCCAATGATTAATTAATAGTAACAATGCCTCAAATCACACATCGACGCTATATCAATTTGACTTATCGGACACTTCAGCTATTTCTTCATCATTAATAATAAGCGGTAATGACATTGATACAAGACAGGGTTATCGAAGTTCAGTTGCAACTAGGCATAGATGGTAAGATTTATCGATCTCTTGCAGATTCATATGATAATGGTCGAGGGTTTTTAGGGGTAATTAATAATCCCAATACCCTGGGCGTAGGTTGTAATTACCAACATGATGCCATCCCACTGAATGGTAAGTTATCAGCACAGGGACTTCCTCCATTTATAACAAGTTTTTTTGCATTAATTAATTCTGAAAATTTGTGTGAGGGAGATAATTCTACCTTTTCCTTCGAATCCGACACGCCTCCAGACAGTATTCTTTGGGAATTTGGCGATGGTACCACTTCAAATGTAGAAAGTCCTAGCCACATATATCCTGCGGCGGGAGTTTATGAAGTGAAGCTCACATTAGTAACGGGACCAGCAACGAGAATCTACCGCAAGACCATTGAGATTTATGAGCAGCCCATTGTAAATGCCGTTGCTCCCATAGAAATTTGTGATCTGGATAACAGTGGGAACGAAAACATCGACCTGGGCGGTCAGATTACCGACACTATATTGGGAACCCAAGACCCAAGATCCTTTACCGTACGTTATTTCAACTCGCTCGCAGAGGCCATAGCTAACGATAACAACGTTCCCGAAAATTACAATATAGCCCTAGGCTCGGAAACCCTATTTGCACGAATTTTCAACGTAAATAATCCAGAGTGCTTTGAAACTATTGAGATTTCAATAACTCTATTTGAAAACCCAATAGCAAATCCGCTTGATGATCTTGAAGAATGTGACGATGACTTTGATGGCATTATAACTTTCAATCTATCCAGTCAGGACAGTGATTTACTCGATGGTCAGAATGCCGGTACTTTTACCATATCTTATCACCTATCCCAGGACGATGCCGACAACGACCGAGGAGGACTTCCCGGCAATTACAGAAACACGACACCTTTTAACCAGCCTATTTTTGCACGCATAGAAAATAGAAATGCCCAGATTTGTGCCGACACATCACAATCCTTTCAGTTGATCGTCAACCCAAAACCAGTGGCCAACGACTTCAACGCTTTTCAATGCGATGAAGATGGAGTCGCAGATAGAAGAACGATTTTTGGACTTGCAAGTTTTGATGCCTCCATAGCAAATAACGCAAGCGACGTGGAAGTCACGTATTATCTCAACCAAAATAATGCGATCAATGAAAGGTCACCCTTAGATAAAATCAGTTATCGCAACCTCACTCCGCTCCAACAGATCGTCGCTCGGGTCACAAATACGATGACGGGATGTTTTACCCTATCAGATGTTACACTCTCCGTAAGTGCTAGTGATGCAAGAGATGCCACGCTAGAACGATGTGATGATGATGGACTTGAGGACGGAAAAACAGAATTTGACCTGACCACCGCAGACTCCTCTGTGCTGGCTAACGCGCCTGCGGGTGTCATCGTCAATTATTACCTCACATTAAATGACGCGCTTACCGAGCAAAACAGGTTACCGGATCTATACACAAATTCAACCGCGGGAAGCCAGATAGTTTTTGCACGCGCAGAGTCACCCGATGGAAACTGTTTTGGAATAAGTGAGCTTACATTAATTGTAAACGACCTACCCGTCATAGAAATCTATGAATTTGTGGAATACTGCGGTAGCGCTAGAGACCCACTGGTGATAGATGCCGGATTGATTACGGGAACTCCGTCAGATTACACCTATTTGTGGAATACGGGAGAGCGTACCCAGACCATAACTGCCGCGGTGAGTGGCGATTATATAGTAACCGTGACCAATGACAATGGTTGCTCCCGGGAACGAACCGTTGAAGTCGTGATCAGTGAACTTGCCACGGTGGAACGCATCGATATCACTAATGCAATTAACGGCGATGACGGTCGTGTGGAAGTTACCGTAAGTGGTAACAGCGATTATGACTACAGCGTCTATGAAGGGGTCGGCTTTCAGGACGAACCTATTTTTGAGAATCTGCCCGCTGGATTCTATACATTATACGTAAGAGACAAGCAAGGTTGTGGTATAACTACCGCTCCATTCAGTATCATAGGTTATCCGCGGTTTTTTACTCCCAATGACGATGGATTCAACGATTTTTGGCAGATAAAGGGCGTGAATAGTATGGTCGAGGCCGACGCGCTCATTTTTATCTTTGACCGTTATGGCAAACTACTTGCTCAGATATCCGCATCGAGCCGTGGGTGGGACGGTACATTTAATGGAAATCCGCTACCATCGAGCGATTACTGGTTCAAGGCTACCTTATCCGACGGGACCGTATTTGCTTCCCATTTCACCTTGAAACGATAAGACAGGTTTATTGAGAGCAAACAAGAGTTATTGAGGTATAAGATCGTTGTTATGGGTTACGCTTTCGCGAAAGCATAATTATAAAATCTATATTAGCACTGATCGCGGTAGGTAAACGCGGGCTGCATCTATAATGCGGCAGTTATTTATAGGGACTGTTTTTTAGACCCATTTTACGCTGAAATCATAGGATCAACTATATTTAGGGCAACTAAGTTTTCATGAAATACTATGTTTTTGCAATAATATTGATGTGTTCCGCTTTCGCGAAAGCGCAACTGGAATCCTCCTATTGGTATTTTGGAATAAATGCGGGAATTAAATTCTCGGGAGGTATCGCAACGCCGATAAATGACGGTCAATTGCAGACCCTTGAAGGGTGCGCGACCATCTCTGACCGCAGTGGCAACCTCTTATTTTATACCGATGGCTCGCTGGTCTATAATAAAGACCACGTACTCATGCCCAACGGCACAAATCTCAAGGGAAATTCTTCCAGTACCAGCAGCGCGATCATCGTTCCCGTGCCGCGCGACCGCAACAGGTACTACATACTCACGGTGGACACGGACGATAATAATTTTAGGGACTCAGAAGGCCTGCACTACTCCATCGTAGATCTTTCTCTGGACAATGGTCTGGGAGACGTGGATATTTTCCAGAAAAATGTCAATTTGCTTCCCATAACCTCAGAAAAACTGACCGCTGTGAACAATGGCGACGATACCGGCTACTGGATAGTCACACAGTTTGAAGATCAATTCTACGCCTATGAAATTACTGAACTGGGAATAAACATAGTACCCGTAATCTCCCAGGCTGCACCTTTTATTGAACTCATAAACGCACCATTTACCAATATGGACGTTACGGCAATGCGCGGCTACATTAAACTGAATGAAGCCGGCGACAGGCTTGCCGCAGCGCATTTTTCCAATAACACTTCATCAGATTTTAATGGAATTACCAACCTAAACCTGGCTAGGGGAACCGCTTATGCAAATGGCGGTGAGTTATATCTGTACGATTTTGACAATTCCACCGGTGTTGTCTCAAATGCCCAGCCATTAATGACCAGAAGCGATGGAGGTTCCTTCTATGGCGTTGAGTTCTCTGGCGACGGAAATTTTTTATATGCAGAGGCAGACTTTATGACGCCATCATCCACCAGCTTCTTTGAGCTCGATAGGGCAATTGTTTACCAATTTAATTTGAATGCCGGCAATATTGCTGCATCCCGTACTTCTATATATACCACTTTTTCCCAACCTTTGCGAGGTGCGCTGCAACTGGGATTGGACAATAGAATCTATCATGCAGTGCGTGATGAGTCTGTACTTAGAACTATCGAGTCGCCAAATGTTGCCGGAATGGGCGCTGATTATCGGTTCAATAATTTCACACTCTCGACCGGAACGATCTCACAATATGGCCTGCCCATTTTTATCCAATCCTTCATTGTTGCGGCAACCATCGATGGCGCAGATCATTGTTTTGGAACGTCTCAGGAATTTACGGTTGCCGTAGATGATCCCATTGTCGCCATTGCCTGGAACTTTGATGATCCAGCATCGGGAGTCCAAAACACCTCAAATGAGATCAATCCCTCACATATATTTAGCGCCGTAGGAATTTATGAAGTAAGCGCGGTGATAGAAACAGCACTGGGTACAACGACGGCAACAGTCACCATTGAGGTTTTTGAGTCCGTGGCGATTGAGCAGCAACCTACTGATCTATTGCTGTGCAACGAGGGATTCAACAAGGCAACTTTTAATCTCAACGATGCCCTTGATGATCTAGTCACCGATCCATTGAATGAGATTCAGATCTACGGCAGCCAGTCAGATGCAGTGAACAATCTCAATCCCATAAATCCAAATCTTCCCTATATAAATCAGACCGATCCACAGCTCATCCATGTTAAGGTATCCAATGATAACTGCGAGGAGATCATAACCTTTAGCATCGCCACTGAAAATTGTGCCATTGAAATTTTTAATGTGCTAACTCCCAATGAGGATGGGAAGAACGACACTTTTTTCATATCGGGTTTGCGGGACATTTTCCTTGAGCATAAGCTGAAGATATTTAACCGTTACGGCCAGCAGGTATGGGAAGGCGGTAATAATTCTCCAGAGTGGAACGGTGTGGCAAATATGGGACTTGCATCTACCGACAAGCGTTTGCCTACGGGAACCTATTTTTATATCTTGGAACTTAATGATGGAATGAGTGAGCCTTTTTCTGGGTTCGTTTATTTGCAGTGATGTTTTTTTGTTAGATATGATAATGGTTGGGAATTGTAAACGTGAAAATTGAGTTTATAATAGTAATTATTAAGCAACGAGGTTCAATTGGAGCCTTATGATCGAAAACCCACAGCTTACCTCAATGGATTGACGAAAAATATTTGATATAATCATGATAATTGTAAAACGCATTGGGATTTTAATTTCAGTATTAATAATGAGCTGTTCCTCAGAAACGAATAATTCAAATACCGAAAAGACAGCAATCCAAAAAATTGACACTTTGAAATACTCATACCATGGATTTAACAACGGCCAATGGCTGGCATTAGCAAGTAATGGCAATTTTATAAATGAAACTTATCAGTATGGTTGTTTTGGTGGTGGAGAAAGAAAAATCGTTTATGGAACTTATAATATGGATAGCGTCCTAGTCCAGCTATTTCCAAAAAAAGTTGAATTCATAACCTATCTTGAAGATGAAGATCTGATTCCTATTAAATCCCAATTTAAATACGGTAACGACTCGCTGAAGATTAAAACAGAATATCATGTGATTAATTGGGACTCCAAAACATATCTACTTTCAGAGTCTTATGATTACGGATGGAATTCAGTAAACCGAAATGATTTTATACGATTTGCAGATTATATTAATTCTGGGCTGGAGCCGGCAATGAGCGGAAAATATTTAACAAATAGTTCTACGAAAGCGGTAGATCCAGTATTTGATTTTGAACAAATTCCCGAAGCATGGCAAAAGTACTTTTTGAAAGAACCAATTTCTGCAAAAATTATAGGTTTGGGTAAGGATTACAGTCCTGATGATGAAAATCATTTTTGGTGGAAAGTAGAAATCAACAAAGGTAGTAAGCATGGGATTTACAAAGGTATATCATTGAGTACAAAAGATAACGGCTTATATTTTGAAATCGATTCTGTTTTTAATGATTGTAGTTTCGGAAAGTTTCATCACTCTAACTTTGTACAATAACAAATTCAAAATCGGCACAGAAATGAGAACTAAGTGGGAATAATTATCATATCACCTAAATAAAAAATAAACAGTATTCCAACCCCATAAAACCTCTTTGATAAAATCTGCGACAGATAGTAATCCCCACCCTAAAATTAGGACAAACGATCCTCCATATTGGATAGTATGACTATTTTAGCCTAAGAGTAACTTTCCCCAATTAACTAGAACATCATGAAACTACAGCCCACATCGTTTAAGATCTCGCCACGCAATGGTATAATTATCACGACTATCCTACTGGGACTTGTTTCATGCAAGGACAATAAGGAGGTAGATTATTCCAAATCTACGGCATCCACCGCCATAGAAGTTCAAAAAACGCCCATGCAGCAAAGTGCGGAGCGTGGTAAGGAAATCTATAGCGAACTATGTGTCACCTGTCATCTTCCCAGCGGCAAGGGAGTCGCCGGCGCCTTCCCACCGCTCAATCCATCGGACTGGTTGACCAACAAGCGAGAGGAAAGCATTCATGCGATAAAATATGGCCTAAAGGGAGAAATCGTGGTCAACGGCGCTACCTACAATAACGTAATGCTACCTCTGGGACTGGAAGATGATGAGGTCGCAGATGTTATGAACTATACGATCCAGACCTGGAACAAGGGTGAAATGGTAACCGTCGAGGAAGTTGCGGCCGTGAAAAAATAAAGCTTGTCCGGCTATTTTTGGCAGTCATTTTATGTCGCTGGGTGAAAGATTTTTCAGTGCTTGATGATGGTAATATTTTCGCTTTCGCGAAAGCGAGACCACTACAAATCAATACCTACTCAATAAACTTGTTCAAGCTCACAGAAATTCTCACTTACCCACAGCAATAAATAACCTATTAACTACCTTTGTGCTCTATGACCAAAGAACAGATAAGTCAGCTAAAAGTAGCGCTTTCCACTCCCAAAAATATAGTAATCGTACCCCATAAAAGTCCCGATGGCGACGCAGTAGGTTCTTCCACCGCGCTTTATGCATATCTTAAAAATAGTGGCCACGAGGTCACGATGATCTCGCCCAACGATTTTCCCAAATTCCTCAAATGGATCGACTTTTCCAATAAGTTCCTCAACTACGAGCAGCAAAAATCAAAGGCCGATGACTTTATTAAAAATGCCGACCTTATTTTTTGCCTCGATCACAATTCCCTCACGAGGACGGGCGACATGCAGGCAATTTTGGAAACGGTGTCTCCTACCTATGTAATGATAGACCACCACCAGCAACCGGATGATTTTGCACAATTTGTGTACAGCGATACCGCAATGAGTTCCACCTGTGAGATGATGTACCATTTTTTTGAGATGATGGACGCCATCGACCAGATCACACCGGGAATGGCAACCAGTATGTACACCGGTATTCTAACAGACACGGGAAGCTTCAAGTATAAATCCACCACTTCAACGACCCTACGGGTGGCAGCGCATCTCAAGGATAAGGGAGCCGATAGCGAGGCAATCAACAGGAAGATCTATGACGTCAACTCCCCATCCAGACTTAGATTATTGGGAGCCGCACTGGGCAACCTGGTCGTGCTATCAGAATATAGGACTGCCTACATTACCCTGAGCCAGCAAGAACTGGACTCAAACAACTTCAAGAAAGGAGACACTGAGGGCTTTGTAAATTATGCGCTCAGCCTGGATGATGTAGTCATGGCGCAGATCTTTATAGAAAAGGAAGATGAGGGAATTATCAAGACCTCGCTGCGCTCAAAGGGCGATTTTGATGTGAACACAATGGCACGGGAACACTGGAACGGCGGTGGCCACAATAATGCTGCCGGCGGCAGGTCTGACCTTAATATGGAGGACACCGTGAGTAAATTAATTAGTATATTGCCCCACTATGAGAAGCAGCTCCACAGCACGGTCATATAGTCTAGCACTGGTAATCTGTGTGCTTTTTACAGGTTGCAGGAATCTTGAGCCACGCCCGCCCATTTCCCGCAAGACCAGTTCCAACACCGACCTTTCCATCGAGTACAACCGTGAATTATATGCTGCAGAAGAAGCAGAGATTGAGAACATCATAAAACTGGACACCATTGCTTACGAGCGCTCTGCAAATGGTTTTTATTACAGTTTTGTGCAACGGGACAGCCTTAGCGGCAACAATCCGAGGTTTGGCGATAGGGTAACTTTTGAATACGATGTAGTTTCCCTCAGTGGCGACACGATATACCGTAAAAACGATCTTTCGCCAATTACAAAAAGTCTAGAACAGGAATATGGTATTTTCAAGGGAATGCGCGAGGCCCTAAAACTCATGCAGGATGGTGAGGAGATGATCGTATTCTTCCCCTCCTACGCTGCTTATGGATATTATGGCGATAAGAACCGCATAGGTGTCAACGTTCCTTTTAAAAGTAGGATAAAATTACTGGAGACCAAGCGTTATGAAGAGTAAAGTCTGAGTAGTTGTTTAAAGTGATGGATAAGAGTTCCGCTTTCGCGAAAGCGTAAGTAAAAGTAAAAGTAAAAGTAAAAGTAAAAGTAAAATAACAAATTGATAATTAAATAGTTAAGAAATGAAAAAAGTGTACGGAATGCTAGCCATTCTTTCCCTCATCCTAATGTCTGCATCTTGTGAAGAAGATAAATATCCAGAACTTGCAGATGGAATCTATGCCGAAATAAACACCACTAAAGGCACCATGCTCGCCGAGCTCTACTACAAGGATGCGCCGCTTACCGTGGCCAACTTTGTCGCACTCGCAGAAGGCAAGCAGGAAAAACTTACCGACTCGCTCAAGGGCAAGCCATTTTATGATGGACTTATCTTTCACCGCGTGATCAAGGATTTTATGATACAGGGTGGAGATCCCAGCGGTACGGGCGGTGGTGATATAGGCTATAAATTCAACCAAGAGGTGAACGACAGTCTCAAGCACGATTCAAAAGGTGTTCTATCCATGGCAAATGCTGGGCCTAATACCAATGGTAGCCAGTTCTTTATAATGCACAAGGAAAACCCGGGACTGGATATGAGATATAATGTTTTTGGTAAAGTCGTGGAAGGACTTGCCGTTATAGACACTATTGCAAATGTAAAAACCGTCCCACGCGACCGACCAGAAAATGATGTGGTCATGAACAGCGTGAAAATCATAAGAAAAGGGAAAGAAGCCAAAAACTATGACGCCTACAAAACCTTTGAAATGGAGGTTGACAAATCTGACGAACGTATAGAAAAAGAACGTATGGAAGCCGAGCGCATGGCCGCAGAGCGTGCAGAAAAATCGGCTGGTTTTATTACTGCAAAGGCTGAGGAAATTAAAATGATGGAACAAAAGGCCACCAAATTGCCTGGTAGTGAGATCAAGGTTTTGGTAGTTGAAAAAGGAAGTGGTGAAAAACCAGAAGAAGGTGCAGCGGTCACTCTAGAGTATTCGGGCTTTCTTACCGATGGGACCTTGTTCGACTCTTCCAGTCTAGAAGTGGCACAAAATTTCAATGCGGTAAACCCTGGAAAACAACAAGCTGGCGCCTATCGCCCCATTCCAATGCAGTTTACCTCAACCATGAGCGCGATACCTGGATTCAAAGATGCCGTTTTGAGCATGACCTACGGGCAAGAAATTGTTGCCTTCATACCGGCCGCACTGGGCTATGGAGAAAATGCAAATGGTCCCATCCCAGCAAATAGCGACCTTGTCTTTGAACTGAAACTGGGCGAGAAGCAGTAATTGCAGGACTCAATTGCTATAACCTTTGAACAAGTTCAAAAAATCCCGGGCTGCGCCCGGGATTTTTTTGTTTATACGAGTCAACCATATTCATCCTAATCTATATATCGATTACTCTGATGGATTGATTCATCCACTGAAAGTTAAAAGTTGAAGCTATAGAAACAGCTGTCATATTAAGGATCATTTGCAACTTCATTTCACCGCTGACGACTAGGAAAGCTTGTAGGTATGGACTTTCAACAATTCCATTAGAACTAATTGAATTTCCCATTGGATTGTAAAGAGTCTAATTTTGAACCTCGGACAATTGGAGATTTTTATTTTTAAACAGACCTTGTATTAATGATTTGCAGAGTTAAAACCCAATTCCCTTAACCTAATATTCATACTAACCTCGAACCTATTTAAAAGAAAGTACTCTATTAATAGTTGCTTTCCCATGACGTACTTATATAGGTAGGTATTTCTCAAGCTTTTAAAGGAATCCCCTTAGTAGCGCAATTCTACACTTCTGCATCAAGCAAATCTGTGGCGATGTGATAGCGTGGATCTTCGATACTGGTTTCAATTATGGTTTCAAATTCTGGATTGTGCCTCATGAGAAGTTCCTTACATTCAGGACTTAAATGGATCAGTTTTATTTCCTTACCTAGATTCAGATACTTGTTGGCTACATTGCGCAGCGCTTCGATCCCGCTGTGATCTTGTACTCTGGATTCAATGAAGTCTATTTCCGTTTTTTGGGGATCACCCTTGGGGTCAAATTTTGTATTAAAATCTGTTACCGAACCAAAGAATAGCGGTCCCCAGATTTCATAAACCTTGGTACCGTCCTGTTTGAACTTTTTGCGGGCGCGTATGCGCCTCGCACTTTGCCACGCAAATACCAGTGCACTCATAATCACACCGACAATTACCGCAATCGCTAGATCTTTCCACACCGTTATCGCACTTACTGCCACTAGCACCAGCAAATCTGCAAAGGGAATTTTATTGATGATACGGAAGCTACTCCAGGCAAAGGTTCCTATGACTACCATGAACATCACTCCCACGAGCGCGGCAATAGGGATTTGTTCTATAATCGGTGCTCCAAATAAGATGATAAGCAACAATGCCACCGCGGCGACAACTCCCGACAACCTTCCCCTACCACCAGAGTTTACATTAATTATGGACTGGCCGATCATCGCACAACCTCCCATTCCACCAAACAGGCCGTTGACAATATTTGCAGATCCCTGCGCGACACATTCCCGATTACCACTACCACGGGTTTCCGTAAGGTCATCCACCAGATTGAGCGTCATCAAGGACTCAATAAGTCCCACCGCTGCCAGTGAGCCAGCAGTTACAAAAACCAGTGCCCAGTTTCCTGCCATGGTATCAAAAAGCGTAAAGATCTGAAATTGAAATTCAGGCAAAGAGCCTTCTAGCCCACTACCGCCACCGTTCTTAATGAATGAGCCCACGGTAGCCACATCTAACTTTGTAAATATCGTTATGGCCGCAACAACGACTATTCCTGCCAGTGCTGCCGGTACGGCTTTGGTTAATTTTGGTAAAAAATACATGATTGCCATGGTCAGTGCTACCAGACCCAGCATGATATATAAAGAGTTGCCAGCCAACCAGGTTTTGCTATCGCCAGTTCCAGTTTTGAAAAAATCCAGCTGTGCAAGAAAAATGACAATGGCCAGACCGTTCACAAACCCCATCATCACGGGATGCGGTATCAAACGTACAAACTTACCCAGTTTAAAAAGTCCCGCAGATATCTGAATGATCCCCACGATAAGTAGCGTGATAAACAACCATTGTAGTCCTAAGTTGTTGATGGGGTCATCTAACTCCAGACCTACTTCGTTTCCTTTTTTGATCAGGTTGACCATTACCACAGCCATTGCACCGGTCGCACCAGAGATCATCCCTGGTCTACCGCCAAAAAGTGCCGTGATCAATCCCATCATAAAAGCGCCATAAAGTCCCACCATAGGATCTACTCCCGCAAAAAATGCAAAGGCTACCGCCTCGGGAACCAATGCCAGCGCAACGGTGATTCCCGAGAGGATATCATTTTTAGGATTGCCTATAAAGTTGTTGAAGATCTTGCCCATGACTTTTTATTTGAGCGTGCAAAAATACGCTGAAATAAAGGATTAGAAATAACCACAACATACAGAAGAATTATTTGATGAAATAACCAATCCCATGAGAAACCTCATCAATCATAAAATAAAATTTAAAATTCTTGATACTAATCATACGTATTGGTTATCAGAAGATTAAACCTGAATAAAGTCATCACTCAAAAACCAACTTGAAATACTCGCAAAAAAAAAGCTGTCATAAAAGACAGCTTTTCTCAAAATATTATTATAGAAATTTACTAGTTATAAACTTCCTGCTTGTTGTGGTGGACGCAAAGCATGTAATAAACGATTGCTCGGTATTTTGCTTTTTCGCTCTTGCCGTATTTCTCCATTACTGCTTCCACCGATGCCATAAGATTATCTCCTGTCAGGCTTAGTTTTTTCTGAAGATAGTTGGTTACAACGCGTTCCATTTCTGACTTTTCGGCGCTTAGGGTTTCTGCATCCCTGTTATAGATGGATGGTCCCAGTCCTTTGGTGACTTTTCTCAAAAGCTCTTCATCCAGTTTTCCGCCTACTTTTTCCTTGTAGGCAGCCGTGTATTTTTCTAGTTTTTCTTCAAATTTGCTCATAGGTATAATTAAGTTTTGGATTATCAGCTAAAAATAGACAATTAAATCGTCCCAAAAAAACTATCTCAAGAATTTAAAATAATCCAGCAATACGGTCTCGTTCACCTCGCTGGGCGTACATATTTCAATCAGTTGTGGGCTATCGTTGTTGTTCATAAAGTTGGAATACGCTTTCGCGAAAGCGGACTCCCCTTCCACCCTATGATATTCAAAGTTGAACATGTTACAGAGATGGGAAGCATCCAGATCGTGCTTGGTCTCAAAAAAGGTATCAAATTCCGCACTGTCGCGATGTCCCGGCAGTATCCTAAAAATTCCACCACCCGAATTATTGATAAGAATTATTTTAAAATTTTTAGGTATATAGTTGTTCCATAGCGCATTAGAGTCATAAAAAAAACTGATATCTCCCGTAATCAATATACATGGCAGGTCAGATTTCATAGCTGCACCTATCGCCGTGCTCGTACATCCATCGATACCGCTGGTTCCACGATTGGAAAAAATAACATGACTGTCATCCATCGGGAAGAGTTGTGCATAACGTATGGTGCTGCTGTTGCCCAACTGCAGTAAGCGATGAGCTGGCATGTCCTTAAAAATCAATTCAAATGCCTTGAGGTCAGACCACTGTATTTGGTTTAAATAAATAGTTCTGGATTTGAGTTTAGTGTTAAAACTGCTGATCCAAAAAGACTGATAATTACTGTTTTGATAATGTTTTGGCAGTAGTTCAATAACTTCGGAAGGAGGTAGCTCAACGTGACCTTTTAAAGCGAAAAAGGTGTCGTAAGCCTTGTTCTCACCCACGTGGTAATGCATCAATCCCTTCACCTTGCGCAAAAATTGCTTTATTTTTTTGGAAACGATCATGCCTCCCATGGTGATTACTAGATCGGGATTGAGTTGCTGGATCTGAGAGCTGTCCGACTCCATGGGAGCAATCAAGGTGTCGATCGACCAGATTACCCTGGGGTGAATCACATTTGCACTGACCTCACTCATGACTAGCACTGATGGATCTGATAGCAAAAGATCCAGATCCTGTGTGCTCAAACTATCCTTATATAAGGTCGAGATGATGACCAGCTTTCTCGAAGACCTGAGATAATCGCCTATAAAATTATCAATACCACCTTTTATCGGCGCAATTTCATTAGTGGTTGAGTTGACACTTATCTGGGCCTCATCGACCATTTCATAAAGTGGCTCTTCAAATGGAATATTGATATGAACCGGACCGCTAGAACTGATTGCCGCATTAATTGCGAGATTAAGTTTGTCCTCGTTCAAAACAATGGCTGCACTATTATCTGTAACCATAATCGGTTCTAATTGAACTTCTTCCAGAATATGGTTTGAAAAAACGTGCTGCTGACGAATGGTCTGCCCATCTGCAATGTCAATTTTATGGACGGGTCTGTCCGCACTAATCACGATCAACGGAATCTCGCTATAAAAAGCTTCGGCAATTGCGGGATAATAATTGAGTAGCGCGCTGCCACTGGTACATATCATGGCTACAGGTTTTCTCAACTGCTGAGCCATGCCCAGTGCCACGTGTGCTGCACAGCGCTCATCCACGATACTAAAACATTTAAAATAGGGAATATTAGCAAATCCTAGAATTAATGGCGCATTGCGGGAACCAGGAGATATAACAACATTTTCAATGCCTTTTTTCATAAGCATCAATAGCAATTGCTGGGCATGTAAATGTTTTGGGAACATGTTATTACGTTTAATAGATGTTTAGGTTTAAAAATTCCATTCAATAGGTTCAATAACAGCGTCAATGCTCATCATTAATAAAAAAAGTTTTCTAGTGAGTACGATCACAAATTATCATTTCTCAATCTGTTATAGACAATGTAACCTAATAACATCTCGCATAATCAAACACAGACAAAGGTAAATACTGAAAAAATGAACCTCTTGGCATTAACACGTAATTATTATATCCAAAGCCATTAATTATAAGGCAATCAACTATTATGTAACTCTCAAAATATCAAAGCAGATTGCTGGTAATGGTCTGTATTTAAAAAAATGTGAGAAAAATTCAACCGCGTTAGACGATTATTAAAAATATTTAACGATCTTTAAGTAATCTTATATAAGTAGTCTATGATCCTGATCAAGTACGTAATTTACTATTCCTTTATAGGTGTATATCAAACTAAGCTGGCCGCGCAAAAGTTATTTGTAAAAACCTCAATTCAATTGGATCGATTGAACAAGGTTAAAAATAATGAGGGAGAGATTACCGCCTTGCGCACCACACTCCTGCGTACCGCGTTCCGAAGTATTTTATAATGGCTCTAGAGCAGCCTGTACATAGTTTTCATTTTATTAACCGTCTCTTCATATTCTGCCACGGCATCGCTTTTTGCTGTAATGCCACCACCCGCGTACAAGGTGGCTCCATTTTCTGTAAGCTCCATACAACGTAGGTTTACAAAATATTCTTGCTCTTGGGCGGTGATAAGTCCCAAGTATCCCGTATAAAAAGAGCGGTCATAGCCCTCATTATCCAGTATATATTTGAGCGCAAGTGCCTTGGGCAGCCCGCATACCGCTGGTGTGGGGTGCAATTTGTGTAAATAGTCCAATGCTGTTTTTGAATCGGGCATTTTTGCAGTTATTGCGCTGTGAAGGTGTAATAGATTTCCTGCCTTGATTGTTTGCAACTCTCCTATCTCTAGTTGTTCAACACCTACTCGTCTCAGATCATCCACGATGGAATCGGTGACAAATCGCTGCTCTTCCAGTTCCTTTCTTCCCCACTCGTTTGCTTTTTCACCACCTAATTTTCTTGTACCAGCTAGCGACATCGTATGTAACATTTTTCCCTTAATTGACAACAATATTTCTGGCGTTGCTCCACACCATTTTCCTATTTTGGGATGGTAAAAAAAATAACAGTTGGCATCTGGATATAGATCAAGTAGGTTTGATATAATTTTTTCGTTGTTAAAATGACCTTTAATAGGTTGCTTTCGCGAAAGCACAACTTTCCTCAAACTACCCGTTTTAATAAAACCTACCGCATCATTAACCATTTTTATATATGATTCCCTCGACCCGTCTTCTGGAATTATATCTTGAGTTCCTTCCAAAGAGTCATTACCAATAGAAATTTCATAATTAAATTTAAAGTTTACTTCACCATGTATAAAATACTGGTCTTTAATATTTAAAAACTTTGAAAAACTAACGCAAGTCATTTTGTCATGCTGTTGTAAATGCAGTCTTTCATCGTTTTGATGAATGAGTCTCACCGTTTCTTCCCCTTTTTTCCTGATCATAAAGAATGGAAGGTTACTACTTAATAGTTCGTTGATCTTTATAAATAATTGTGAGTTCAAACCTTAGATTTAGTGTTTATGAATTATAGAATTTATGTGGCATAATTTTAAGACCACTCCCCTATTTTCTATTTATTGGGTTCTCGCAGTAGAGCGATGGTCGTCAGTTTGCAAATGGAAATTAGTTCATTATTCCCGTTGACTATTTTAATTTCCCATACTTGAGTAGTGCGGCCTTTATGTATAAATCGTGCGGTTGCATAGACGTAACCTTCCTTTATGGACTTGGTATGGTTTGCATTGATCTCCAGACCACGTATCATAAATTTATCAGTATCCAAAAACATGTGACTTGCCGCGCTTCCCACAGACTCTGCCAGGGCAACACTCGCACCTCCATGTAATACTCCGTCGGGTTGATGCACCTTGGCTGTTACGGGCATTCTTGCGGTAAGAAAATCTTCGCCTACTTTTATGAACTCTATTTCTAGAGTTTCCATAAGTGTGTCCTTGTTCATGGCGTTGCATATCGCCAGTATTGCTGTATTGTCCATATATTTACATTAAAATTGATGTAAAGGTCGCTAACTATGATTAAAACGGTAGGTTATACCCACACTAATTCCTATGAAACCTTAAATAAACTGACCAAAGAGACTCGCAATATATGGTTGTGCTTTCATGGTCTGGGCTATCTTTCCAAGTATTTCAAGAACTATTTTGAAGGATTTGATGCGGGACAAAATTATATTATCGTGCCGCAAGCTCCCTCTAAGTTCTACCTGGATAAAAAATTTAAAAACGTAGGTGCCAGCTGGCTTACTCGTGTAGATACCGATCAAGAGATGAAAAACAACCTTAAATATATTGATGAAATATTGAATGTTGAGGGTATAAAAGGAGATAAGCGCATCGTATTATTTGGATATTCACAGGGCGTGTCCATTGCCATGAGAACACTGAGACATTTGCGCTCACCGATAAAAGCTCTAATAATGCATAGCGGCAGCATTCCCAACGAGTTGGATCAACAAGATGCCGATAATTTTAATACCAATTGCTCGCGATTTATCCACATTTCTGGTACACAGGATGAATACTCCGATGAGTCCGTAATAGTTCGAGAAATGGAGAAGATAAAAAAATTGTTTGGTACGAAATGTGAAATACACAGACCAGAAATTAAACACGTTGTGCACGTTCCCTTGTTAGAAAAAATTGCCTCAAACCTATAGATTCATGGAAGTAGTATTTGCAACCCACAATTTAAATAAATTGGAGGAAATCCAGCGTTTAGTTCCTGAACACATCAAGCTTATCAGCCTCGATGAACTAGGGATCGAAGAAACAATTCCGGAAACCAGCGGTACTATTGCGGGAAATGCGATTCAAAAGGTTGAGTTTCTTAAACTGAGAACTAAACTACCGATTTTTGCAGACGATACGGGATTACTGGTAAACGCTCTTGATGGCGAGCCGGGTGTTGATAGTGCTCATTACGCAGGAGAACAAAGAGACGATAAGGCAAACATGAATCTTGTTCTACAAAGATTAAAACATGTGAATGACCGTTCAGCTAGATTTATTACCGTAATTGCGATGGAAATGAATGGATATCAAACACTTTTTGAAGGTGTTTGTGAAGGTTCCATCAGCTCAATTCCTGTTGGAAAAGAAGGATTTGGTTATGACCCTATTTTTTTACCCAATGGATCAGATCGTACCTTTGCTCAAATGAGTATGGAGGAGAAGGGTAAAATAAGTCATAGGGCAATAGCGTTTAGAAGGCTTATCAATTATTTATCCCAAACCAGTAAAGTAAAAAAATAAAACACTAACAGACTATAGGACTAGCTCTAAATGTCCGCATTATATATCATGAAAAATCAACTACTTATTTTTTTACTCGCCTTAATAGTTCCTACACTATTGCCTGCTCAGACTCCACCGCCATCAACCCAGACCGCTTCACCAATTGTGAAGGGAACCGTTTTAAATGCCAAGGATGACTCCATACTGAGCAATGTAAACATTGTGAACCTTAATCAGGTCAAAGGAACAATTACTCTGGAAGATGGACATTTTGAGATTCCTGCAAAGGTTAATGACACGCTGTATTTTTCCTATTTGGGTTTTGAGACGATAAACGTAAGAGTTACTGACGACTGGCTCAAATATGGAGATGTTACCATTTCCATGACCGAGAAGGGAATTGCTCTTGAAGAAGTTGTTGTCAAAGAATTTGCGCTTACCGGATATCTAGAAATAGATGCAAAACGAGCGCCCATCTATGCTTCAAGAAGATATAGCATTAATGGATTGGATCAGGGATATGAGGCAGGCAGTGACGAGCCAGGAGCGTTCACTAAAACACTAGGTTCCATCTTTAATCCAGCCGATTTTCTCTACGGTGTATTTGGTAAAAAGGGCGGCAACATGCGCAAGCTGCGCGAGATCAAGAAAGAAGATGAAATTAGAAACTTACTTCAGAAAAAATATGACCGAGAGACCTTATCCAGCCTTTTACAGATGGACAAGGTCAGTATAGACGCTATTTTACGCAACTGTCAATATTCCAAGAAATTTATACTTGAGGCAAACGACCTTCAAATATTAGACGCAATTAGTGAATGTTATGAAGAGTATAAGGTTTTAAAGAAGTAAACGTGATTTTAAATACTCTGTTAGCTTTAAGGTTATATGAGTTTATCACAGAAAAGTTGGTTGATAGAACTTGATAGATTTTTTTGAACTATGTTTAGTTCAGCATACATAATTAGATTTTTATCTCCCGACGTGATCAGGAATCCTATCTTTAAACAATCGATCCTATTGCAATTAGGGCAAAGGGTTTGAATTAGTAGATGCTATCCCAAACCTGCTCGGGCAACGTGGGATGGAATCCGTCAAAACGAAAATAAATCCATATCAGGTTCAAGTTTTCTCAATAAGCAAATCGTATAAACTGAAAAACCACGCTATGAGCGTGGTTTTTACTTTGAGTGAGCCCTGCAGGATTCGAACCTGCGACCGCCTCCTTAGAAGGGAGGTGCTCTATCCAGCTGAGCTAAGAGCCCTCGTGCTTATTTTAAGCGGTTGCAAATATACTATTATTTTATAAAAGTGCGAACTTTAAGAGAAAATTCAAGAAACAGAATGATGTGAATTGTACCTACAACAGTACTTTTGCACGATGAATTTAAATAAACTCTTGTTAACGAGTGCCTTTGCCCTCTTGATCGCAGCCGGTTCACTAGCCCAAAATTTCAAAGCAGACCTTTTTACCGCGCAGGATGTTGATGAGATGTCCACCTGGGGATTGTTGAAATATGACGGGCTTAATGCGTTCAACAGTATTGCCTATGCCTATACCAGACCATTTCACTGGGGCAGGAATGATTTTTATCGCGCTGGAGGTACACTTGCCATCGTAGGTGGGATTTATCTGGTGGATGAGGAAATAAGTGATTTTGGCCGTCGCAACAGGGATGATATACCGCAGACTATTCGGGATTTTGGTTGGTATTTTGGAAGTCCACAAAATAATTATGGCGTTACCGCTGGTATTTATGCCTATGGACTCATTGCCAAAGATCCAGAATGGCGTCGCACGGGAGTACTTATGATTTCCAGTGCCACCGCTGGTGGGCTTTTGCAACAGATCTTAAAAACACTAACGGGAAGAGCGAGGCCACAAACTGATGTGGGTAAAGATGTTTTTATTCCGTTTTCTGGAGAGTCGGGATACCGCAGTTTTCCGTCGGGTCATACCGTACTGGCGTTTACAACGGCTTATGCACTGGCAAAACACTTTGATAATCCATGGGTCAAGGCAGGAATATATGGCGTAGGACTCATATCTCCAGCATCTAGAGTGTGGGAAGGTGCACACTATTTGAGTGATGTAGTTTTGAGTATGGCAATCGTGATCGCAACCGTAGAAGGAGTTGACCGTTTTCTGGACACGCGTACCGGCTATGGGAAAAAACGTTACGGTACAAAGCAAAAAGATCGTAAGGTTGCGTGGAATGTAACGGCTACTACGCGGACGGTCGGAATATCGTTGCAGTTTTAATTGTTTCTCCATGGAACAATTTCTAAATTAAATTTCATCTCCCTAACACAACCACTATGCCTTATAGAGCATTTGAAGAGTACAACATTAAAGTAACCGAAGAAATTAAATCCAAATACAAAGAGGTCATTACTGAGCTGGGCGAGGACGTGCAGCGAGAAGGATTATTAAAAACGCCAGAACGCGCGGCAAAGGCCATGCAGTTTCTTACATCTGGATACAACATCGATCCCGCAGTAATCCTTAAAGCAGCCATGTTTGCCGAAGATTATAACGATATGGTCATCGTAAAGGACATAGAACTATATTCACTTTGTGAACATCACATGTTGCCGTTTTTTGGTAAGGCACACATCGCTTATATTCCTAACGGTCACATCGTAGGACTTTCTAAAATCCCTAGGATCGTGGATGTTTTTGCCCGCAGGTTGCAGGTGCAGGAACGATTGACCCACGATATTCTTGAATGTATTGATAAAACCTTAAAACCTAAAGGTGTAGCCGTGGTAATTGAGGCGTCGCACATGTGCATGATGATGCGCGGTGTTCAAAAGCAAAATTCCTCGACAACGACCAGCGGTTTCAGGGGTCAATTTGAAAAAACGGAGACGAGAACTGAGTTTTTACACCTCATTTCTTCCAAGTTGCATTAATATTTTTTGGAACGTTTTTTGACTTTACATCAATGTAAAATTAAAAATTATGTTTCAAGATAAAAAATCAAAATTAATCGCAGGGATCATCTTTGATCTTATAGGTTTTGCCACTCCATTTCTTCTAGATCTGATGTGGGCGCCTATATCTGGTTATCTCATGAGTAAAATGTATAAAGGTCAAATGGGTAAAACGGCAAGTGTCTTAGTGACGATTGAAGAATTGATCCCAGGCCTAGACATCATTCCATCGTTTACCATCATGTGGTTTTACACCTACGTTATAAACGCAGAAAAAGAAGTTGAAGACGCAACTTATGTCGAAGTAGAATAATCTAACTCTCATTTTAAATTTCAAAACCTCCTTAATTTCTTCAAGAAACTAAGGAGGTTTTTTATCATTTATACTCTGAGTAAATTCGGTAATTAGTTGATTATAAGAGACCATCAAAGTCTTTACCCATGACCGTTCATACTTTTCGAAGAAAAGTTCCCTCCAGTAAAAGAGTCTTACGTCCTAAGTCAAAAACCGTCAGATTTTCCATCTTTAACCAATTGTCGATCGTCAAGAAGTCTGTTGTCACTTAACTGTAATGACCTAACTCTCTTTTTTAGCAAGATGCCCATAAGAACTCAATAATTTTTGAACCTTGGGATCGATAATCATGCGACAATAACCCTGTTGGCGGTTTTGATTGTAATAATCATCGTGCTCGATTTCTGCTCTATAAAAAGCATCGACCATCTTAATTTCTGTAACTATTGGGTCTTTGAAAGTATCAGTTGCGTCCAGTTCTTGTACAAAATCTGTAGCGATTTGTAATTGCTCCTCGTTGAGTGTGAAGATCGCGCTGCGGTAATGAGTTCCTACATCATAACCTTGCTTATTCAACGTGGTCGGATCGTGGGTTGCCATAAAAACCTCCAATAAATTACGGTAACTCACGACATCTGGATCATAGGTCACTTCTACTGCTTCAGCATGACCCGTTCTACCTTGCACAACTTCTCTATACGGTGGGTTTTTTATGTGACCGCCACAAAATCCTGACTGTACATGGCTTACTCCTTTTACTCTTTGAAAAACTGCCTCTGTACACCAAAAACAGCCTCCCGCAAATATTGCCTTTTCCATCTTTTTTAATAAAGATAATTCAAGGAAATAGGACGGTCAGCTTATTAACAAGGCTTTAATTAAAAGAACTGTTAAACTCCCTAATTTTGCAGCCGATTAAAGGTTCATGAGGAAATTAGTTGTTTTAGGTGTTTTTGTTGTTCTTGCTTTCGCGAAAGCGTACTCCCAAAAATCAACTTTAAAAATTGAAAGAAAATCCTATCAGGCCACCAGAGTAACCGACAAACCTGTCATCGATGGACGGCCATTTGAGGCATTTTGGGACGATATTCCCACAGGCGGAAATTTCATTATGGTGGAACCCAGAAATGGCGAGCCAGAGAAGGAAACACACAAAACCAAATTCAAGATAGCCTACGATGACCAGGCACTCTACGTCGCAGGTTTTATGTACGATAACGAGCCAGAGCGCATCTTGCGACAGTTCTCACAGCGCGATCAGATAGACCAGCAAGCAGATTTATTTGGCCTTTTTATCAATACCTATAACAATCAGATCAACCAAACGCGATTTTTTGCAACCTCTGGAAATGCACTGGGAGATGCAAACGTGGAAGGAAACCGGGAAGATTTTAGTTTTAACGTGGTATTTTTATCTGAGGCAAGTATAGATAATAAGGGCTGGTACGTGGAGATGAAAATTCCCTACCGCACCTTGAGGTTTCCAGAGAAAAAAGTACAGGACTGGAGTTTTCAAATATTCCGTAGGATCAAGCATTTGAACCAGGATTACTCCTATAATTACATTGACATTACAAAGGGAAATGGAACCCAATATGACGCATTACTCACGGGAATACAGGACATAGACCCACCGTTGCGCCTCAATCTCTATCCCTATGCGTCCTTTATCAATGATAATTTTGATGGTAAGACTACCAATGCGATCAACGCGGGACTCGACCTTAAATATGGCATAAGCGACGCATTTACTCTGGATGCGACCTTGATCCCAGATTTTGGCCAGGCGGCTTTTGACCAGGTAGAACTCAATCTGGGGCCTTTTGAACAGACTTTCAATGAAAATAGGGCTTTTTTTACCGAGGGAACAGACCTCTTTGATAAGGGAGATATATTTTTCTCGCGACGCATAGGACAGACTCCGACAGGTGCAAGTTCTATTGAAACCCTAGAAAACGAGGATATTATTGACAATCCATCAACCGCCCAACTGATCAACGCCTTGAAGTTGACCGGCCGCACAGATGGAGGTCTGGGAATAGGAGTCCTCAACGCAATTACTGAAAAAACCGAGGCGACCATTCTCAACAGCAATGATAATTTCACTAGAAATGTGACCACAGAGCCGTTGACCAATTATAATATGCTGGTGCTGGACCAACAATATGGATCCAATTCTTCCCTTGCTTTTTCAAATGCCAGCACGCTGCGCAACGGTAATTTTACCGATGCAAATGTCTCTGCCCTATCGCTCAACCACAACAATAAAAAGGCAACCGATAACTACCGGGTTGAAACCAGAGTCTCCAATCGTTTTACGCCCACGGGAACTTCCACGGGTTATAATGCAGAGGCAAACTGGTACAGGACCGCAGGAAGATGGCGGCCACGACTGGGTGTTTTCATGGCCGATGAAAATTACAATCCCAATGACCTGGGAAGACAGTTTACCACAAATTATGTAACCGTCGCGGCAGACATGAACTACCTGCAACAAACCCAGCAGGGCATTTTTAACCGCTATGAAATCGCGCTGCGCATGAGACACCGCCGGGCGTTGACCCCAGGATTTCACACGGGAACGGAACTTAATCTAAATCCGTTTTTTATAACTAAGGAACGTTTTGCCTTCGGTGGGGATCTTGAGGTTTACACAGATCGCAAGGATCAGTTTGAGTCTCGTATTGAGGGTCAGGTCGTGCGGTATGCAGCAGGGTTTTTTACGGGAGGATTTATCTCCAGCGATTATAGGAAAAAATTTGCCATAGATTATAGAATGGGTAGGTTCAAGAGATTTGACGATCCTGAGGAAAGTTTTGATTTCAGGATAGCGCCGCGATATAGGTTTTCTGACAAATTTCTATTGTTGTATAGTTTAAACTGGAACAAAAACGAAAACCGTCTAAGCTACGTTACCCGCATCAATGGTGGAAATACCGCAATCTTGAGCGAGCGGGACACGCACTCTGTTGAGAACAGGATTACAGGCACGTATAACTTTAACAATAGGCAGGCATTACGGTTATCCTTTAGGAATTTTTGGTCACGCGCATCATTTAGCCGGGACTACAGGGAACTTCAACTGGATGGACGGACGATAGCCAGCGATTATGAAAGTGATGCCGACTCAAATCCAGACGCAAATTTTAATGTTTGGAATCTTGATCTTTCTTATCAGTGGCGCTTTGCACCTGGAAGTTTTGCAACCTTGTTGTATAGGAATTCCATCAACAATTTTGACAATCAAGGCCTGATTAGTTTTGAGGATAGTCTGGAAGATCTTTTTATGCAGCCAGCGCGGCACAACCTGTCCTTGAGAATAACTTATTTCTTTGATGTCAACAGTGCCAGTAGCTGGTTCAGTTCTTAAAAATTGGAATGTGCATGGTCAGAAATTTAAAACCTATCACAGATCTTGATTTTAATGGCACTCTTATCCCAAATTTTTTCCAGATGTATGTGATGCAAATGAAACAATAACCAATAATAACCGAAAAACAGATCGTTCACGGTAACAAAGTAAATGGCACCACCTACTTCAGTTAATAATCCTAAATTTGAACCATGATTAAGGCAAGTAATATTTATAAGAGCTTTGGAGATCTCCAGGTCTTGAAAGGAGTCGATCTTGAGATCAAAAAAGGTGAGATCGTGAGCATAGTGGGCAGTTCTGGTGCTGGTAAGACGACATTGCTTCACATTCTGGGAACGCTGGAAACCTCAGATAAAAACCCAGACTCATCACTATTTATCAATGGAACTGATGTAAATAAACTCAATTCCAAAGAATTAAGTAGATTCCGCAACCGGTCTCTGGGCTTTGTATTTCAATTTCATCAATTATTGCCCGAGTTTACCGCGCTTGAAAATGTATGCATCCCAGCCTACATAAATAATCAGGATCGAAAAACGGCCGAGAAAAAAGCCAAAGAACTTTTAAGCCTTTTGAAACTCTCCCATAGAACAAACCATAAACCTGGTGAGCTATCTGGCGGAGAACAACAGCGAGTCGCCGTCGCACGTGCATTGATCAACAATCCCAGTGTTATCTATGCAGACGAGCCCACGGGAAACCTGGACAGCAATACCGCGGACGACCTTCATGAACTTATCTTCAAGCTGCGCGATGAACTCGACCAGACCTTTGTAATCGTGACCCATAACAACGAGCTGGCAGATCTTGCAGACCGCAAACTCACGATGTCCGATGGGATTATCGTTAACAGGGAACTGTAATGAACGACCTCACACTTACCACTCCCACCCTGCTCTTTTCAGCTATTTCATTGATCATGCTGGCCTACACAAATAGATTCCTCGCCTATGCGGCAGTGGTTAGAGGCCTACATTCCAAGTATAAGGAAAATCATGATCCTACATTATTACGGCAGATCAATAACCTTAAAACCAGGCTCAACCTTACCCGATATATGCAAATTTTTGGCATTTCCAGCCTTTTACTTTGTGTGCTGACCATGTTTCTAATTTACGTGAATCAGTCGGAAGCAGCGATCTATATTTTTGGATTGGCTCTACTATTACTTATTATTTCGCTAGCACTATTAATCAAGGAAATTCAGATCTCCACACGGGCACTATACCTGCACATAGGTGATATTGTGGAACATTTGAATAAAAAATAGGATTCCATCACTTACTCAAAATCAGGATTTGAAAAAGTCAGAACTTAAAGAATTTCTTGAGGAAAAGGTCGTCCAGTACAACACGCCCGAGTTTATACCTCACGATCCCATACAGATCCCGCACCAGTTTACTGATAAGAAAGATATCGAAATAGCGGCATTTCTTGTGGCGACCATCGCCTGGGGCAATAGAAAATCCATCATCAATAATTCCAATAAGCTCATGGACCTGATGGATCGTTCACCCGCAGATTTTGTGCGCAACCACAACGCGGCAGACCTTGAACGTTTTGAGGGATTTGTGCACAGGACTTTCAACGCGACTGACTGCAGGACTTTTATGCAGGCACTACAATCTATTGAGTTGAATCATGGTGGTTTGGAGTCCGCTTTCGCGAAAGCGTATTCACGTTCCAACTTTCATCTACAACAAGGGATCTCAGAGTTTAAGGACATCTTTTTTGAGGTGCCACATTTACAGCGTACCCAAAAGCACGTGAGCAGTCCTGCCAAAAAAAGTAGCGCAAAACGCATCAATATGTTCCTGCGGTGGATGGTAAGGAAGGATAATGCGGGAGTGGATTTTGGGATTTGGCAATCGATCCCGCCCAGTGCACTTTCCCTGCCGCTGGACGTTCATACCGGTAATGTTGCTCGCAAGTTGAACATGATTTCTAGAAAACAAAATGACAGCGTGACGGTAGCTCTGCTAGATAAAGAACTGCGAAAAATGGATCCAGTCGATCCCGTCAAATATGATTTTGCGCTATTTGGACTGGGAGCTTTTAAGGAAATTTGAGTTTATTTAAATCCAGTCAAGAAAATCCTTTTTAGTCAATCCTAGTTGACGCAGACCATTTTTAATAATAAATTCCGGAACAGGATCTACGTGTGATTGTATGGTGATGGGTCTCAATAAATCACTTCTGGACCAATGCTCATGACCGCCTTTCTTCCGATTGCAGGAACAGCCGTGTTCTATTAAAAAGTTTCTGTATAAATTGAGAGGTACATTTCTTAAATGCTGAGTTGACATATTAAGTTAATAAGCAAATTCAATATCTTCCCGAGATACCTTGTAACTCTTATTGTTGACAATCTCATTATACAAAGGATTCATTGAGATCAAATCAGAGTCTTTGGGAGGGTTAAATTTTGGTTTCTTTTTAGAACCCTTAATTTGCCAACCTAAGTCTTTAAGTACTTTGTCAAACGTTTTTTTATTATTGGTATAGCGTAAAAACTCATGTAGAGCTTCAGAAAAAGACTGTTGAGCTTCTTGAGCGCTATAACCATAACCGCTCAGATCTAACGCCGGAGAATAAACTATAGTAACATTATCTTCTTCAAATTCTATTAAAGATAGACCTACGTGATAAGTTCCATTACTAACATCAAAGTCGGCAGTCAAATGCAAATCACCCATAAATAAAGTTTACTAAGATTTCAAATATATATGAATTTTAAAAAACTATTGCTTTATAAAATTGTAAAAACAGCTAAGTCATTGCTTTATAATAATTTTTTGCTTTCATTGCCGCTTCATTTACCCAAAAAAGTAGGTTAGTGCTTACAAATTACATTCAATAAAGGTTATTTTTACCGTCAACCTTTATCCTATGCCACCCATTACAACAACCATAGATCAAGAAGATTATGATAAGCATGTCAAGTCGTATCGTTTCAACCGCAAAAAACACCGCACCCTTCAAGAACTCACCTGTCTAGCTACAGAGCTGACTGGCTGCCCACTTGCCCTCATTAGTATTAAGGAAGATGGAAATATCTGGTTCAAGGCACAGCATGGATTCCTGATAAAAACAAATGACGAGGTCAATTCATTGTTTCATAAAAACCTTGCTTCAGACGATGGAGTGCTTGAAATTGAGGATCTGAGCAAGGTACTAGATGATAGCTCACGCCAGATAGGTACTGAAAACTCCGTTGTTTACTATGCTGGAGCAAGTCTCTTGAGCTCAAAAAAAATACCGATCGGTACTATTTCGGTCTTTGATTATAAGAACAAAAAACTAACAGACCGCCAGATCATCTCCCTGCGTACCATTGCAGATCTCATCGTGAAACAACTATTACTCAGAAAAAGAAACCTAGAACTTTCTGAAACCTCAAAATTGCTCAAAGAGAACAATGAAATGCTTGCGCAGTTTGCTCACGTTGTGTCCCACGATATGAAAATGCCGCTGGCAAGTATGATCCTCACAGTAGATGTGATTAAGAAAAAGATCGATGAAGGTGCAAAAGAAGATAGTGACAAGTATTTGCACTTCCTTAAAGATAGCGCGTTCAACCTATCCAATTATATCGAGAACATCCTTTCCCATTATGAGAGTGATAATTTATTGAAGGATGAAAAAGATGTGACCGATTGCTATACATTGTGTGAAAACGTGGCCGAGATCATCGCTTTGCCGCATGAAGTCCTATATACCTTACCAGACGATAACCTGGTGATTACCTGCAACACCTCTGCACTTTCACAAATATTACTCAATCTAGTGGGCAACAGCCTTAAGTACAACGACAAGGAGCAGATTGAAATAAAAATAAACGCAGTTGAGGATGATCAATATTACTATTTTCAAGTAATCGATAATGGAGTGGGAATCCCCAAGAAAAAACAAAAGGATATTTTTAAACTCTTTACAACCCTGGGAACTACGGACAGGTATGGAAAATCTGGAAATGGAATAGGATTGAGTACCGTTCACAAACTAGTGTCAAAAATGGGCGGAAAGATCAAGGTAAAATCCAAGGAAGGCGAATGGACAAAGTTTAAATTCACCATTTCTAAATAATGATTGCGCCGCAGTTGAAAGTCGGTTATCTTTGAATGAGGAAAGCGATCTACCTGCATGTTATTTAAAAACCCCAATCTTCTATACGCGCTATTTTTTCTAGCAGTTCCCATTATCATCCACCTTTTTCAACTAAGGAGATTCAGAAAGGTAGAGTTTACAAACGTTGCATTTCTTAAACCCTTAAAGGTACAGACCAGAAAAAGCCAGCTCATTAAAAGATGGTTGACCTTACTAACGCGCTTACTGATAATCACCTGTTTGGTTTTGGCATTTGCACAGCCCTATCTACCAGCGGCGGATTATGAAGCTACTGAAAAACAGACGCTTATTTATCTGGATAATTCTTACAGCATGCAAGCCGTGGGAGAAAATGGCCCACTATTCTACGCTGCGGTAAATGAACTTCTCGACCACCTACCTCCCGATAAAAGCTTCTCCTTGTTTACAAATGACAAGATGTATTTGGAAACGACCAAAAAGGCGATATCCAATGACCTGCTCAAATCTGGTTACAGCAGTAAGTCCTTGACCTATCCAGAGATTAAACTGAAAGCAGAAAGCATCTTCAAGGACTCAAAACTAATCAAGGAATTAGTACTGATTTCTGATTTTCAAAAATTTGAAGATAGAAACCTTCCTGAATTTTATAATTCGTTTGAGGTGAAAATGGTCAAGCTCATTCCGGAATCTACTCAAAATATAAGTATAGACAGCGTTTACATGAACCTCACAGATGCCAAAAGACGCCTGAGTGTACAATTGAGTGCCAATTACTCCTCTGAGCTGCCGGTCACACTTACCTTAAAGAATAAGAATCTATTGATATCAAAAACTGCTGTTACTCTTGAAGACAAAGGAGCTATTGCATTTTTTGATCTTCCTGAAATGGACGAACTCAATGGTACGTTGAGTATTGAGGATCAGGGTTTGGAATTTGACAATGATTTTTATCTCAGTTTTAACCAGGGTGAAAAAATCAAAATTCTTGCGATCAATGAAGCAGACGACAGCTTTTTGAAAAAAGTATATGCTGATGATCTGTTCGAACTTACTTCAAACGATTATGATCAAACCAATTACAATTCCATCAAGGATCAAAATCTAATCGTTTTAAATGAGGTTACAACCATTCCTGCTGCCCTTGCTCTGGAACTGAATGCACTTTTACAGAATGGTGGTAAGATCGTTGTCATTCCTAATAAGGAATCGGGAAATTACAATGCCATTCTCAATACGCAGTCTTTTGCGATGCTCGATAAATCAAAAAAGGTTACAAATATTAATTATGACCATCCATTATTTAAAAATGTCTTTAATAAAAAAGTAAGTAATTTTCAATATCCTTCGGTAGAATTTGCGACGGCTCCTTACTATGCCACTTATCCCATACTTACGTTTGAGGACGGCAGCAGCTTTATATATGAGAATAATTCCCGATATGTATTCACAGCTCCCATAAATCAGGAAACATCCAACTTTCAGAACTCGCCGATTATAGTTCCCATTTTTTACAATATGGCGATAAACAGCTTGCCATTACCCAGATTGTATAGTTATTATGATAGTTCGCAAGAAATTGCCATATCTGCTGTTGCGCAGGGAGATAAAGTTTTAAAGCTCGTCAAGGACGGTATAGAAACCATTCCGTTACAAAGAGCCTACGATTCATATACTACGATCCAGACGGGTAGCGAGATCAGTCGTCCAGGAAATTATGAGGTAATGTCCAATAATGAGACGGTTGGAACACTCAGCTTTAATGATAGACGGGATGAAAATAAATTGGAATATTATGCCATTGATGAGTTGGGTAGCAGCGCCTATACCACAGTTGGTAATTTATTTGATCAGTTAGCTGATGATGAAAAAATTGACACTCTCTGGAAATTATTTTTAATAGGTGCGCTGTTCTTCCTATTGTGTGAAATCCTTATTCTTAAATTCGTGAAATGATACTTATAAAAAGAGCGACGGTCATCTGTGAATCTTCTCCTTATCATAACAAGGTAAAAGATATTCTTATTGAGAACGGCAGGATTAAGGAGATCGCAGATAAAATTGAAGGGAATAGCGCAACGATCATAGAACGGGAAAATCTGCATATAAGCATAGGGTGGATTGATAGTAGTGTGAGTTTTGGTACGCCCGGTTATGAAGAAAGACAAAATGTAGAAAACTCCATAAAAACTGCCGCGCTGGGTGGCTTTACATCAGTGATGCTCAATCCCAACAACAGTCCCAATCCCGAGAATAAATCTGGTGTGAATTCAATAATGAGCTATTATAAAAATGACTGGGTCTCCATTCATCCCGTAGGTTCACTGAGCAAGGACCAAAAAGGAGAGCATCTTGCAGAGTTGTTTGATATGCACAACGCGGGAGCAGTTTCTTTTTATGACTTTAAGCATGATCTCAATAATGCCAATTTATTAAAAGTAGCTCTACAGTATTGCACCAGTTTTAATACCGTCCTACAATCCTTTCCCCAAGATGGCGACATCACTGGTAAGGGAATGGTAAATGAAGATGAAAACAACATTCATCTGGGTATAAAATCCACTCCCGAAATTGCCGAAATCCTACGAGTTTCCCGAGATCTAACTCTTGTAGAATATACTGGTGGCAGATTGCACATCCCAACGGTAACTACCGCAGCAGCGCTGCAACTCATAAAGGAGGCCAAAAAGAAACGTCTTAAAATAACCTGCTCCGTTGCGGCACACCATCTTTTATTAAATAGTAAATCGCTGGTAGATTTTGAAACCAATTATAAGGTACAACCTCCATTAAGGGATGAAGATGCAAGAAAAAAGCTGCATGAGTATGTAATGGACGGTACAGTAGATGTAATCACCAGCGACCACACTCCCGTAACTATTGAATTAAAAAACGTAGAGTTTGAACATGCCGATTATGGAACAATCGGACTGGAAAGCTGTTTTGGAGTTGTTAACAAGCTGTTTGATATAGACAAGACCATCGAGCAGTTGACTAACGCCTACAAGACATTTAATCTCGACGCACCTCGATTGGAAATAGGTTCCACTGCGACTTTAACGCTGTTCGATCCCACTGTGGAATATGAGTTTAATACCTCACACATTCATTCAACTTCAAAAAACTCGGCCATGCTGGGCCAGCAACTTAAAGGAAAAGTCTATGGAACTATCAATGGCAATAACCACCATTTAAATGACTGAAATTAAGGATAAAAATCTGGCGATATTCGCATATTTGACCTCACTACTCCTATACGTACATTTAATAATCTTCATTGCCGCCCTAGGTGTTGCAGTTATTTTGAACAATGGAAAGAATAATGGGTTTGTGAACTTCCACATAAGGCAGATGATGGGCATAGCATCCATCGCAGTTGTTATAAGCGTGTTTGCGCGACTTATTCCAGATGATCTATACTGGCTGGCATTTCTAATAATCACGCTCTTGGTGGTTATGGCCATGTTGGGATTGATCAGCGCACTCAAGAATCAAAAAGATGAACTGCCTTTTTTGGGCAAGTATTTTCAGCAATGGTTTAGTTTTGTAAAATGAAAACAGAGAATTTAAGCCTTACCCACCTTATAAGACCCGCCAAGAGTAAAAATGCTCCCCTACTCCTACTGCTTCACGGCTATGGCAGCAACGAGGACGATCTATTCTCATTTGCACCAGAGATAAGCGAGGATATTTTTATCGTTTCTGCGCGCGCTCCTTACGATATGCAACCCTATGGCGCAGGCTGGTATGCGATTAATTTTGACAATACGGGAGGTAAGTTCAGCGATCTGGACCAGGCGCGTGAGAGTATGGATAGGATCAAGGTTTTTATTGAAGAACTCAAGGCCAGCTATCCCATTGATCCTAACAACCTCAACATATTGGGCTTCAGTCAGGGCGCGATTCTTTCCTATGGACTAAGCCTTTCAGATCCCGACCTGTTCAAAAATGTAGTGGCGATGAGCGGCTATGTTAATGAAGATCTTGTAAATGATAGGGCTGGAATGAATGTACGCTTTCGCGAAAGCAAAACTCCATCAAACTTCTTCATAAGCCACGGGACAATGGATCAAGTAATTCCATTTTCTTGGGCACAAAAAGCAGTTCCCGTTATGGAGGAGGCACGCGCTGATTATATTTTCAGGGATTACCCCATAGGCCATGGAGTTGCCCGTGACAACTTCTATGATATGAAAAAATGGTTGGAGAATAGGGTTTTGAAATAGGTTGCTGGCCTACAAATAGAGCAGTTCCTTAACCGTGTTCAATTCAAGATTTTTATCGGCGTCAAAGTTATACTCAATAAGCGCCTCTCCCCAGCGCTGGCCGTCGTAAAAGTTAACGAGCACCCATTTGTGATTCACAAATAATGTACTGTTGATCTGAAAACCACGATTCTCGCCCGTGTAGGAAATAAGCGAGTTACCGCCTTCCTGCAAATTGAGGGAAAGCAGTTGATCGGTCACTTGCTGTTTTACAAAGTCTGTTGTGAGACCGGCGTTGTATAAATAGTCTTCGGCCTCTGGATTATTATCCAATAGGAAATTGAAAACTTTATCATCAGCAGGCATTTCCTCGATGGCCACATCCTTCTGAGCGTCTTTTTCCTCTGCAAGCTCCTTGCGCAGTTGAGTTACCTGACTTTCCAGTTTTTCTTGATACTTGCGACCATTGATGTAGAAAATGAGTGCGATCAATGAGGCAAAAATGAATAAATAAAGGTAAAGGTGCTTTTTCATAATTAGGTTTTGGAAACCACACATAGGTTATCGTACGCAAGATAGACGCCAGATGGCAATGTTTCCTGCACTTTTTCATGAAATCCTAGATGGTGGCTTATGTGGGTAAAATAAGTGCGTTTTGGTTGAAGTTCTTTTACGAGTTCCATGGCTTCATCCACATTGAGGTGGGATTTATGTGACTCTTCCCGCAGGGCGTTGATCACAAGAATGTCTAGGTCGCGAAGTTTTAATTTTTCTTTCTCCGTAATGGTTTTAACATCGGTCATGTAAGCAACATCGCCTATTCTAAAACCATGTACGGGCAAAAATCCATGATCTGCCTCTATGGGTGTGATTTCAACACCATTTACCTCAAACTTTTCATGATCAAAAAGATGTACATCGAGGGTAGGTACACCGGGATATTTATCCTTTGTAGTAAATATGTATTGAAAACGTTCTTCCAGCGAATCTTTGACCCGCTGCGTCATGTAGCAATGCAGGTCGCCCTGACGAAAATAAAAGGGACGCAAGTCGTCCAGTCCGGCCGTGTGGTCGGCATGCTCGTGGGTAAAAAGTACAGCGTTGATCCTCGAGATTCCATGTCTAAGCATCTGTTGCCTGAAATCTGGACCGCAATCCACGACAATGGCAACATCGCCTATCTCAAACAGAACGCTCACCCTTAAACGTTTATCCTTGATGTCCTTACTTTTACAAACGGGATGATTGCTGCCTATAATGGGTATTCCCTGAGATGTTCCCGTACCCAAAAATGTTAATTTTATATCCATAAATCTTAGGTTAAAAGTATTGATTATTTTTCATTTGCCTAAGTGGTTTGCTACCTTTGTTCAATTCACAATATATCTAGCATGGCCATTAGTTTACCCGGAGACCACGATTTTGAATCAGTTCCTTCCATTAAAAGTAAAACTCTACGTATCAATCTCAATAAAAACATCTATGGCACCTTTGCCGAGATAGGTGCGGGACAGGAAACGGTTCGCAATTTCTTTAGGGCGGGTGGAGCTTCCGGTACTATTGCAAAAGCGATGAGCGCCTACGACAAGGACTTTTCTGATGCAGTTTATGGCATTCAGGACGATGGTAGGTACGTGACAGAGTCGCGACTGCGCAAGATGCTCCAGCACGAGACCGATCTCATTGAAGAGCGATTGTCCCGTGAAAAACACCCAGAAAAATTATTTTTTACCTACGCAAACACGGTAGCGACCATAGATTTTGCCAAACGTTATATGGGCCACGGCTGGCTGGGAATTAAGTTCCAGGCAACTCCCGAAGAAGATTATTCTGAGATCGTGCTCCACGTACGTTTCAAAGAACGCGATGCAAGATTACAACAACTGACCCTGGGAATACTGGGAACTAATCTCATCTATGGTGCATTCTACAAGCACGACAATCCTAAAAAGCTCATTAAATATCTATACGATCACATCGATAAGGATAAGATCGAGATCGATATGGTGAACTTCGGCGGTCCACTTTTCAAGGATGTGGACAACCGTCTTATGAGTTTACAACTTATAAGAAATGGAATGACAGAGGCAGTAATGTTTGGGCCTGATGGAAATAATATCCTAAGTGCAAAAATTCTCTACAAGAAAAATGTGCTTGCCCTGCGAGGTAGTTTCAGACCGGTTACTAAGGTTAACATAGATATGTATGAGACCGCAAAGCGCCGATTTCTCAAATCGGGTACGGTAAAGGCAGAAAATGTGGAGACCATTTTTGAGATCACACTTTCCAATCTTAGAGCTAGTGGTGAAATAGATGAGGAAGATTTCATGCACCGTGCCGAGTTGCTTTGTTCACTGGGCCAAACAGTAATGATCTCCAATTTCAAAGAATATTATAAACTTGTAGAATACCTTAATAATTATACCAAGGAACGTATAGGACTGGTCATGGGAGTTAACAATCTCATTGAAGTCTTTGATACCAAGTACTATACCCATCTGAGCGGTGGAATACTTGAAGCCTTTGGAAAGTTGTTCTTCAAAGACCTGAGAGTGTATCTCTATCCCATGAAAGATCCTGAAACTGGTGAACTTACCACTAGTGAAAATCTTAAGGTTCATCCTCGTATGAAAGAGTTGTACAAGTTCTTCAAATACAACGGCAAACTGAAGGATCTAGATGACTACAACCCAGAAATTCTCAATATTTTCTCACGAGAAGTTTTAAAAATGATCGATAATGGAGAGGAAGGCTGGAAGCAAATGTTGCCAGAAGGTATTCCTGAACTCATTGAGTCCAAGAATCTCTTCGGTTGCAATACGGTTACTAAGGATGAAACAAAGGAAGAACATCTAGAGGACGCTCCACTATAATATTTGACCCGTGTGGTATTTTGTTTTTACCTTTTCAATGACGTCCAACACTATACCGTTCTCGTCGATTACAAAGGTAGTGCGGTTTATACCATCGTACTTTTTACCCATAAATTGCTTAGGACCCCATACGCCATAGGCGTTCAACAGGGTATGTTCCTCATCGGCGAGTAGGTCGTAGGGAAGTTCGTATTTGTTCTTGAAGTTTGATTGTCTTTTTGGGCTATCTGCGCTTGCACCCAGTATTTCATAACCTTGAGCTTTGAAGCGGTCTATATTATCTCTCAGGTTACACGCTTCGGCCGTGCAGCCTGGAGTGCTGGCTTTGGGGTAAAAAAATAAAACGAGCTTTTTCCCTTTAAAATCAGAAAGGGAAACTGGATTGCCATCTTGGTTGGGTATGGAAAAATCTGGTGCGGGATCTCCCGCTTTTAATGTGGTCATAGTTGTATTTTTAGCATAAACCATAAATATAGATATGAACAAGATAGAAAAGGTTCAATTTATCATAAATAAACTGGAAGAACTGTATCCCGTCATTCCCGTTCCGTTAGACCACAAAGATCCATACACGTTATTAATTGCTGTATTGATGAGCGCCCAGAGCACGGACGTTCGGGTCAATAAAATCACTCCACTCCTATTTGCTCGTGCCGATAATCCCCACGACATGATAAAATTGTCGGTAGAGGAAATACGCGAGATCATAAAGCCCGTAGGCCTATCACCTATGAAAGCTAAGGGAATTCATGGACTCTCCCATATATTAATAGACAAGCACGACGGCAAGGTTCCCCAGACCTATGAAGATCTGGAGGAATTACCTGCGGTGGGGCATAAAACTGCTGCGGTCGTGCTTTCTCAGGCGTTTGGCATACCTGCATTTCCCGTGGACACACACATTCACCGATTGATGTACCGCTGGAATCTAACCAGTGGCAAAAATGTAGTGCAGACCGAGAAAGATGCAAAACGATTGTTTCCAGAAGAGAAATGGAACGATCTCCACCTACAGATTATATGGTATGGTCGTGATTATTCTCCGGCTCGTGGCTGGAATATTGATAAAGATATCATCACAAAAACGATAGGTCGTAAAACCGTACTGGATGATTATCAGAAACTTGTAGATAAGCGTAATAAGAAGTAGGTGGTTTTGAAAAGTTCCGCTTTCGCGAAAGCGAGATCCACAAAAAACCCTCTTTCTTGGCTAAAAAAGAGGGCTGGAACGAAAACAAATTAGTTGTTAATTGTTTCAAAGGTCATGTTCTTGTACCTGGAGATACTCAACGCTTTTGAAAATCCGAGAATACGCTGTATGGTCTCGGTCTTGGGTTCTAATGAATTCAACTGATGTTTAGGGGGTTTGGAATCGTAAAGTTTTGCCATGATGATTAGTGTTATTTGAATTCTAACGCTATATCGCTGGCAATATTATAATTCTTCCCGATTAATTTGTAAGTATGATGTTGTGCTTATCGATCACCTTGCGCATGTTGATGAGTGCATATCGCATTCTACCCAGTGCGGTATTGATGCTTACATCTGTTGCTTCGGCAATTTCCTTAAAGGACATTTCCTTATAAATACGCATGATGAGCACCTCTTTCTGGTCGTCGGGTAGCTCTAGGATCAGTCTTTTGAGATCTTCATGCACCTGCGCGGTGATCATGGTATCTTCAGTACTTACCTCACCATCGCTGATAAGGTCAAAGATGTCAAAGTCGTTGCGCGACTGGAACTTGGGCATTCTTTTGTTCTTTCTGAAGTGGTCGATTACCAGATTGTGGGCAATACGCATGACCCAGGGCAGGAATTTTCCCTCTTCATTGTACTTACCTCGTTTGAGTGTCCTGATGACTTTGATAAAAGTGTCTTGAAATACATCCTCGGTAATATCCTTATCCAGTATTTTTGAATAGATAAAACTGTAAATACGTTGTTTGTGACGGTTTACAAGAATTTCTAGTGATCCTTCATGACCGTCAATATACTGACGGACCAGGGTGGCATCTTTTACGTTTTCCATTTTCATTCTTAGCAACTATAGTGATCCCAGAAAGGCTGAAATCGATTTTTTGAGTAGAATTATGGCTATACGCTAAATGTTTAAGAATTGTTAAGGGGATAAATATAACAACTTTTATTCCAAAGTAACAAAACATCATAATACATTTTAACATTTTAATAGTCCAAAAGCAAAATCATAACCTAGGCGCACTGTTTATCTTTGCGTTAAATACCGCAATACTCCCAGTTTTATGTTTGATAATATTGACCAGTTAAGTCCCAAGAATAATATATTGATAAAAGGTGCGTCGCTGCACAATCTCAAAAGTCTCAACGCAGTCATACCACGCAATAAGCTGGTGGTTATAACCGGTCTGTCCGGTAGTGGAAAATCCTCTCTGGCCTTTGACACCCTATATGCCGAGGGCCAGCGGCGGTACGTGGAGAGTTTATCTTCCTACGCAAGGCAATTCTTGGGAAGGCTCAATAAACCTAAGGTTGATTATATAAAAGGTATTGCACCGGCTATCGCCATAGAGCAAAAGGTAAATAGCACAAATCCACGATCAACGGTCGGGACAACGACCGAGATCTATGATTATCTCAAACTACTTTTTGCAAGAATAGGTAGAACCTACTCTCCTGTTTCCGGCAATGAAGTAAAAAAAGATACGGTCACCGATGTGATAAACTATGTAAAGCAACAAGAGGAAGGAACTAAACTATTACTTACCACGCGTTTGATAATCAAGGGAAAACGCAAAATTTCAGAACAACTGGAGGTCTTGTTGCAACAGGGGTTTACCCGCATAAAAATTAATGATACCGTGCACCGCATCGATGAAGAAGGACTTTCATTGAGATCAAAGGATGAAATAAAGCTAGTAATAGACCGTATTATCAAACGGGATGGTGAGGATTTTTACAATAGGCTGGCAGATGCCGTGGACACAGCATTTTTTGAAGGAAAGGGAATTGCCTTCATCGAGCACATGGATCTTCCCACAAGCCGCGAGTTCAGTAATAAATTTGAGCTGGACGGGATAGAATTTCTCGAACCCAATCCACACTTATTCAGCTTTAACAACCCTTACGGTGCCTGTCCCAAATGTGAGGGCTATGGCGATGTGATAGGAGTTGATGAAGACCTGGTAATTCCCAACACCGCACTTTCCATTTATGAGGAGGCCGTTTTTCCATGGCGCGGCGACAGCATGTCCTATTACAGAAACCAACTTATAAAGAGCGCGGCAAAATTTGACTTTCCCATCCACAGACCATGGTTCCAACTGACCCAAAAGGAAAAAGATCTGGTCTGGAACGGCAATAAATATTTTGCCGGCATCCATTCATTTTTTGAAGAGCTCGAGGCGAAAGCCTATAAAATACAAAACCGAGTCATGCTTTCCCGCTATCGTGGTAAGACCCGCTGCGATAAATGTGGAGGAAAACGGTTGCGCAAAGAAGCCGATTATGTGAAGATCGCGGGCGTTACCATTTCAGATCTAGTGGGATTGCCGATAAAACAACTACTCCCCTTTTTTGAAAATCTAAGCCTGAATCAAAATGATCGTGATATAGCAAAGAGATTGCTGGTGGAGATCAATACCCGACTGGCTTTCCTCAACGACGTAGGTCTCAATTACCTCAACCTCAACCGGAAATCAAACTCCCTCTCCGGTGGAGAATCCCAGCGCATCAATCTGGCGACCTCACTGGGCAGCAGTCTGGTGGGCAGTATGTACATACTTGATGAGCCCAGTATAGGACTGCATCCCAAAGATACCGCCCGACTTATTAAAGTGCTCAAGAATCTACGAGATCTAGGAAATACGGTGATTGTAGTGGAGCACGATGAAGAAATAATGCAGGCGGCAGACACGATCATAGATATCGGGCCAGAGGCGGGAACCTACGGCGGCGAGGTCGTCGCTCACGGCACGATGGACGAGATATTGAAATCGGACAGTCTTACAGCTCAATATTTGAATGGTACTATGGAAATTACGCTTCCGCGAAAGCGAAGATCCTATAAAAACTTTATAGAAATTAAAGGCGCTCGACAGAACAACCTTAAAAATATAGATGTCACCTTTCCCTTGGGGATTCTTACAGTGGTCACCGGAGTATCGGGTAGCGGAAAATCGACTTTGGTAAAAGAAATTCTCTATCCATCTATTTTAAAGAAATTGGGCGGCTACGGAAAGAAAGCGGGTCATTTTACCTCCATAGACGGAAAATTTTCAAACTTAAAATCTGTTGAGTTTGTTGATCAGAATCCCATAGGACGCAGTTCACGGTCCAATCCCGTAACCTATGTAAAGGCCTATGACGATATAAGAAATTTATTTTCCCAGCAAAAGATATCCAAGATAAGGGACTATAAGCCAAAACACTTCTCATTCAACGTTGATGGCGGTCGCTGTGAGACCTGCAAGGGTGACGGTGAGGTAACTATAGAGATGCAGTTCATGGCCGATGTCACGCTGGTCTGTGAAACCTGCAACGGCAAACGTTTCAAAAAAGAAATCCTGGAGGTTAAATTTAGTGAGAAGAATATTGATGATATTCTCAATCTTACCATTGATAAGGCCATGGATTTTTTTACCGCTAATAATGAAGACAAGATCACGCGCAAATTAAAACCACTGCAAGATGTGGGATTGGGCTATGTAACCTTGGGGCAAAGCTCCTCTACCCTTTCTGGTGGTGAGGCACAACGTATAAAGTTGGCCAGCTTCCTGATTAAGGGTGACACAGCAGACAAGACGCTTTTTATTTTTGATGAACCCACGACCGGCCTGCACTTTCATGACATCAATAAGTTGTTGAAGAGTTTTAATGCACTCATAGATAATGGACACTCAGTATTAGTGATTGAACACAACATGGATCTGATCAAATGTGCAGACTACGTCATTGATCTAGGTCCAGAAGGTGGCGATGAAGGAGGAAAACTTATGGCCAGCGGTACTCCAGAAGAAGTTGCAACAAGTAAAAAGAGTATTACCGCTCCGTATATTGCAGAAAAGTTAGATTAGTCAGATAAATCAGGACATTTAATGAAAACTCCCAAAATAAGATTGCGGCGCAGAGCTACACCCAAATCCAATAAATCTGTCTTTCTTCCACCGGGAACCATATCTTATGTGGGCGAGGAAAGAACGGGAGAAGTAAGCACCGAGACCATCATATATAATACGGATAACTATTCCAAGACCGAAGATCTTTATACGGGAACACTAGATGACGATAAAGTGTACTGGTACAACATAGATGGCGTGCATAACATCGACCTGTTGGAAAAGGTGGGAGATAAATTCAATCTACACCATCTACTTCTTGAAGATATAGCAAATACGACACAGCGTCCCAAGACCGAGTTTTATGGAGATTATATCTACCAGTGCATAAAAATGATTACTTATGATAGTGAGCATCATGAATTGCTAGAAGAGCAGGTAAGTATCGTGCTCACCGCAAACTCTGTAATAACATTTCAAGAAAAGACGGGAGATGTTTTTGAAAATATAAGGGATCGCATAGAGAATAGCAGGGGCAGAATACGGTCGGTAAAAAACGATTATTTATTTTACGCATTTCTTGATAGCATCATCGACCATTATTTCATTGCGGTTGAACAGATAGGCGAATACCTAGACCTGCTGGAAGATGAGATTTTTGAAAGTCCGCAGAAGGACAGCCTTAACAAGGCTCAAAGAAATAAGCGATTGCTGTTGAGCTTGCGACGTGCCATATATCCACTTAGGGAATCTATAAGTCGATTGCTCAAGGAAGACAGCCCTATAATAGAAAATAAGACCCACGCTTACCTTCAAGATGCTTACGATCACTGTATTCAAATTATTGAAACGGTTGAAACCTATCGAGAGATCAATGCCGGACTTAGGGACATGTACCTTTCCAGTGTAAGCCATAAGATGAATCAAATCATGCAGGTCCTGACCATTGTATCTTCCCTATTTATACCAATGACCTTTGTCGCTGGAGTGTATGGAATGAATTTCACTACCATACCCGAACTAACCTGGGAGCATGGTTACGAGTATTTTTGGATCATCAACGGAATTATTTTTGTGAGCTTGATCGTATTTTTTAAGTGGAAAAAGTGGATTTGAAGCCGATCATGTAGCTCAAGCCGTTGTTTTATAATTAGTTATATAACAAATCTTCTATTTATTAGGTATGCATAACATTTTTGGCATGAGTATTGAAAAGTGTATGTTGAAGATTATTGATTATAATTTTCGTAAAGTTTTTGGTTGGTTAGTTAGAAGCCCTGAGTCGTTCTTGATTCAGGGCTTCTTTGATTTTACATTCTATGGTAAAAAAAGCCCTTCTCAATAATATGAGAAGGGCTTTTTTTAATGATTTACAGTTTTTACAATCCCAATCTGTAGATAAGGTCTGCTCCTACAAAAGGACTGCTGTCAAATTCATTATTCAATCTAGTTCTATCATCACCGGACAATTGAATGGTAAGAACCTGCGCACCTACTCGATCTCCAGTTTGGTACAATCCATAATCAGTAGTATCAAGTCCTGCCTTTAATCTCAATATGAGTGATTTATCCAGCATGGCATAGGATGCGTAAAAACCAAATCTTATAGATTCTTCTTGTACATAAGTTCCGTCCAGTCCACCATTCATGTTATACGACTTCACTGAAGTACGTAAATCTGCACCTAAACTAAATTCCCCAGCAATATTATAATTTGCTTCCATTCTTACTGGTAATGCAGCATCGATGTAAAATTTGTTGTTTTTTGACTCATAAAAACCACCGATCAACGGAGTTATTATCGTTCCGAAATTCTCTGAAGATGAGTACATACCAAATTTACCCCTCAAGCTTTTCTTGAATCGATATTCCATTAATGCAATAGCACCAAATTGAAAGTCACGACCGCCTAGATCCTCAAAATTGGATGCGAGTTTTGGTAACAGAAGGTAAGTTCCCGTCCACTTTTTATTGTGAGAAATCTTTGCCCCTAGATTTAAACGTGTCATGGTCAGACCTTCACTGCCTATGGAGCTGGACAGGTTCAAACTGGTATTTTCAGCCGTCAGCCCTGTGATCATTACAATGTTATCGGTAAGTGGCGTCGGGTATAATATTTCAAGATTAAGGTTGGTAACATCGGTGTCAAATGTTTGATCTACATCCTCAAGATTGGTTCTGGAAACATTGAGTCGGGCAAGGTCGAGGTAATCTTGGGCTGTACACACGCTACTCAATAGCAGAGCAAAACATAAAAAATAAAGATTTTTCATAAAAAGATAGTTGATTTAATAGTTAATAGAAGTTATTTTAATTAATATGATAAATATATAACCAATTAATTAGTTCTCTCGCTAATTCTACTCGTAAAAAAAGCGCGGAACTACATTTTCTCAAATGTGTGCGCGCTTTTAGAACCTTAAATTATCTTTCCTTTATATTACAGAGCTGTTATTCAACAAGTCATTTTTAATTTGTAAATATGACTGTTGATCATTTTTATTCCATATTTCAGTCCTACATAAAAAGCTAGAGTCAGACCATATAAGTCCATTGGAAATTGCTTTGGAATACCAGTCCATATAGTCACTAGCCGATTCAAGCTTCTTTATAGATTTTAATTTCCATTTAGGAATAACTATAGACCAGAACAACCAGGCCAACAATGTAGTTACTACAGCAACCATCATACTAAGTCCAAAGATCATAAATGAAAAAATATAGCCCAGTACAATAGGTGCAGTTATAGAACAGAGTCCATTATAAATAGACTTTAAAATTGGATTTTTCATACTATAAATTTTTATGTGAAATAAGGAGAACTAAAAATACAAAAAAATATGATGCAAAAAAACCCGTCTCCGACGGGTTTTTTTTTGAACTTTCAATAGATCAATCTATTTACTGTAATAAACTACATACTTGATGATCTCTAATTCAACTAGACGAAATCAGCAGTCAATATCAAATTCGTTACTAAGCAAAGGCCGCCTCAACACTCGCGCTCAACCTCTTGTAAACACCACCATTCAGTCGAGTTCTTATTCCCTCAAAAGCCTCTAGCGTTTGGTCAATATCCTCCATCGTGTGGGTTGACGTTGGAATAAGTCTAAGTAAAATAAGACCTTTTGGAATTACCGGATATACCACGATAGAACAAAATACACCAAAATTCTCACGTAAATCTTTCACCAATGCCATTGCCTCTGGAATACTTCCTTTAAGATAAACCGGTGTCACACAGGACTGTGTCGTTCCTATATCAAAACCACGATCTTTAAGACCATTTTGCAGGGCATTTACATTCTCCCATAACTTCTCTTTGAGCTCTGGCATCGTGCGCAACATGTCCAGGCGTTTAAGAGCTCCTTTTACCAGTTGCATTTGCAATGATTTTGCAAACATTTGGGAACGCAGATTGTATTTTAAATAATCCATGATCTCTTTATCGGCAGCAATAAATGCTCCCGTGCTGGCCAGTGATTTTGCAAAAGTTGCAAAATAGACATCTATACCATCCTGGACTCCCTGCTCCTCACCTGCTCCGGCACCAGTTTTACCCAGTGTACCAAAACCGTGCGCATCATCTACAAAAAGCCTGAAATTATATTTTTCCTTGAGCGCTATGATCTCCTTTAATTTTCCCTGCTCACCACGCATCCCAAAAACACCCTCAGATATTACTAAAATACCACCGCCGGTCTGTTCAGCAATTTTTGTGGCACGCTGTAGGTTTTTCTCAACACTCTCAATATCGTTGTGCTGATAGGTAAAACGCTTGCCATGGTGCAATCTTACACCATCGATAATACAGGCGTGGGCATCAACGTCATAAACTATGACATCATCTTTGGAAACAAGTGCATCTACGGTAGATACCATTCCTTGATACCCAAAATTCAATAAATAGGCTGCTTCTTTATCTACAAATGCTGCCAGCTCGCGCTCTAACTGCTCGTGCAGGTCTGTATGGCCGCTCATCATGCGGGCTCCCATCGGGTAGGCACTACCATACTCTGCGGCGGCCTCTGCATCAACTTTTCTTACTTCTGGATGGTTGGCCAGTCCCAGATAGTCGTTGACGCTCCAGGTAATGACCTCTTTACCGTTGAATTTCATACGGTTAGCAATGGGCCCTTCCAGTTTGGGAAATACGAAGTAACCTTCGGCAATACTGGCCCATTTTCCTAAAGGACCTTTATCTTTATAAATCTTGTCAAATAAATCTTTCATGATCTCGATTAAGGTGACAAATATACGATAACAAAGGCATTCTACCTACCTAATTATAAAGCTGCTATGTGTAGATAAAGTTAATAACGTGTTGATAAATAATAGGTTAGCTTTCGCGAAAGCGTTATAGTAAAAAGTCCCATCCCCACCTTAAAACCTGTGCCTATTTAATATATTCTATATGATGGGAAGCCGCCATGGATTTGGTATCGTTAAATCCTTGATCCTGCATCCATTGATCGTTATATATCTTGCTCATATATCGAGAACCGTGATCAGGAAAAATAACCACGACCTTGGAATTCTCATCAAAGGTTCCCGCAGCAGCAAGTTGTTTTACCGCTTGCATCGCCGCACCGCTGGTATAAC
Source organism: uncultured Flavobacteriaceae bacterium (assembly GCA_963836885.1). Classification (GTDB taxonomy): domain Bacteria; phylum Bacteroidota; class Bacteroidia; order Flavobacteriales; family Flavobacteriaceae; genus Nonlabens. The sequence continues at coordinate 59,353 of CAWILF010000027.1, forward strand.
CCACAAAAAGCCCCTCAGTCCTAGAAATCAAACGTGCCATGTGGGCTGCGTCCTCATCCTTGACCTTGGTAAATGAATCGATCACGTCAAAGTCGGTGGCGGTCGGGATCAAATTTTTACCCAATCCCTCAATCCTGTAGGGATAAATTTCCTTTTTATCAAAAACTTGGGTCTCGTGGTATTTTTGTAGGACACTACCGTAGGCATCAACTCCAAGAATCTTGATGTTGGGATTTTGTTCTTTAAGAAAACGAGCCGTTCCAGAGATGGTTCCACCAGTTCCACTACACGCTACTAGATGAGTAATCTGACCTCCCGTCTGGTTCCATATTTCAGGACCGGTCGATAAATAATGAGCCTCAACGTTGAGCTCGTTAAAATATTGATTGATGTAGATGCTGTCCTTCATCTCCTCATGCAAACGTTTTGCTACCTGATAGTAACTACGCTCATCATCGGCGCTCACGTGGGCAGGGCATACGTACACCTTTGCTCCCATCGACTTTAACATATCGATCTTGTCGGCACTGGATTTGGAACTTACGGCAAGAATACACTCATAACCTTTGATCCTACTTACCATCGCAATACTAAAACCAGTATTTCCAGAGGTAGTTTCTATAATGGTATATCCAGGTTTCAGAATGCCCTTGCGTTCTGCTTCTTCTATTATATGTAGTGCTATTCTATCTTTTGAGGAGTGGCCTGGGTTGAATGACTCAACTTTTGCGTAAAACTCACCAGGAAAACTCGCCACGTTATCAGAAAGTTTAATAAGTGGGGTTTCACCTATAAGTTCTAATACGTTATTGAATGCTTTAATTTCTCCGTGCATAAAAGGGATTTTTGTCCTCTGCAAAATTTTGCACAAAACCGCGCAAATTTACAATAAAAATACTAATCTGTTATTTGTTCCAGACTTAGCAGAAAAGCAAAATCTATTGCCACTTCCTTCAACGCATCATACCGCCCAGATGCGCCACTATGACCGCTATCCATGTCGGTTTTAAAGAGCAGCAGGTTATCGTTGGTTTTATATTCACGCAGTTTTGCGACCCATTTTGCAGGCTCCCAGTACTGCACCTGACTGTCGTGATAGCCCGTTGTAACCAGGATATTGGGATACTCCTGCTTTCTTACCTGATCGTAGGGTGAGTAGCTCAACATATAATCATAACTGTCCTTTATGTTGGGATTTCCCCACTCGTCATATTCTCCGGTAGTCAATGGAATCGTATCATCCAGCATGGTAGAAACGACATCCACAAAGGGCACCGCACTTAATATACCATGGTACAATTGTGGCGCTAGGTTAATGATCGCACCCATTAACAGTCCTCCCGCAGACCCGCCAGAAGCGTACAGATGCCTGGATGTCGTATATTTCTCCTCGATTAAAAATTCACTACAGGCAATAAAGTCGGTGAACGTATTCATCTTTTGAAACATTTTTCCATCTTCATACCATTCTCGTCCCAGATATTCCCCTCCTCTTATGTGCGCTATTGCGAAAACAAAACCTCGATCCAACAGACTCAACCTCGATATAGAAAAGTAGGGATCGATCGTCGCGCCATAACTTCCATAGCCATATTGCAACAGGGGATTTCCCGTTGCTTTTTTGAGATCGGTCTTATAAACGAGGCTTATGGGGATTTTCTTGCCGTCCTTTGCCGTTGCCCACACTCGTTGTGAGGTGTAGTTTTCTGGAGAGAAGTTGGGATCTTCAATGGGTTGCATTTTTAAGATCACTTCTTCTCGCGTTTCCATATCAAATTCCACGACCGACGGCGGCATGGTCAGCGAATTATATGTGTAGCGCAGCTTTGTCGTGCTATATTGAAAGTTTGCACTGGTATAGGCCGTGTAGGTCTCACTTTCAAAAGGTAAAAAATAATCGACCGTCCCGTCCCAGGCCTTGATCCTAATTCTATTGAGCCCATTAAAACGATCAGATACTACCAGGAATTTCTCAAAGATATCAATATCCTCCAGCAAGACCTTTGGATCGTGCGCGATGAGGTCTTCCCAGTTCTCCATTTGCGGAGTCTCTATCGCTGTGGTCATCACCTTAAAGTTGATCGCGTCGTCCTTATTGGTCATTATATAGAACTTATCCCCATAATGCGAAATGCTGTATTCCATCTCTGGCTGGCGTTCTTGGATTATTTTAAAACTGGAATCGGGAAGATCTGCCTCTATAAACCGGACTTCATCCGACAGCGTGCTGGAAGATTTGATCATTATAAAACGCTCCGACATTGTCTTATAGACAAAACAGTTGAAGGTTTCCTCGTCTTCCTGAAAGATCAGTTCGTTAGTTGCTGGTGCTTTGTGGATCTCGTATTTGAAGATCTGGTTAGCTCTCAATGTTTTGGCGTCCTTGCGGGTAAAGAAGAGTGTTTTATTATCATTGGCCCATACCGCGCCGCCCGTGGTCTGTTCCAATTGTTCATTGAAGACTTCCCCAGTTGTTAGGTTTTTTATAAAAATCGTGTATTCTCTCCGACCCACAATATCCACCCCATAAGAAACCAACTCATTGTTGGGAGAAATATTTAGGGAAGTCAACTTGTAGAACTCGTGGCCCGCGGCAAGTTCATTCACATTGAACATGAGCTCGTCCCGTGAACTTCCATCCTTTCTTCTATAAAAATATGGATAACTTTCTCCTGTTTCCATCTTTGAAAAGTACCAGTATCCATTCAGTAAATAGGGCACGGACTCATCATCTTCCTTGATGCGCGCTTTGATTTCCTCAAAAAGCGAAGTTTTCAAATCAGCGGTATTTGAGGTCATTGATTCATAATAGGCATTTTCTTCATTGAGATAGTTGATCACTTCTGGGGCGTCGCGTTGGGTCATCCAGTGGTAATGATCCAGCCGTTGATGACCGTGTTTATCGTGGATGTGTGATATTTTCTTGGCAATTGGTGCAACCTGACTCATAAAGGGCTCTTTTATTTAAAGCGCTGCAAGATATTAAAGAGCAGGTTAAGTGCGGGCGCAAGATGGATTTGATTTGTTCCGCTTTCGCGCCCGCCTGCCGGACGGGCAGGAAAGCAGAAGTAACCAAAAAAACTAACGCAATGGCAATTTGCATCTCCCCAAACGATCTTATTAAAACCACAAAAACGGATATCCCAATTCTTATTTAAAACCTTCTCCCAATGCAGTTAGAAGCAGTAAATTTGGCTTCTTAAATTAAAAAAATACAGACTATGTTTGGAGATATGATGGGAATGATGGGCAAACTGAAGGAAACCCAGGAAAAAGTTGAGGCAACCAAAAAACGCATGGACACCGTCCTTATCGACGAAAATTCCAGCGATTCCCTGCTTGAAGATTACCGTTACCGCCAGCCGCAAGATCAAGAAAATAGACATTGCCGATGAACTTCTGGAAGACAAAGAACAACTGGAAGATTACCTCATCCTTGCCCTCAACAAAGCACTTTCAAAAGCCGAGAACATCTACGACCAAGAGATCGCAGCGGTCACAAAAGAAGGAATGCCCAACATTCCCGGACTGGATATGTTCAAGTAATACCATTTGTGAATTCAGAATGCAGAATTCAGAATGCAGTACTTAGTATTTAGTATTCAGATTTTAGTTTTTAGATTTTGATTTTGATTTTGATCTTAAAATTTGTGATTTGTGATTTAAATTTTGGAATTTGGAATTTGGAATTTGGAATTTGTGATTTGTGATTTGTGATTTGTGATTTGTGATTTAAATTTTGGAACTTGGAACTTGGAACTTGGATTTTTAAAAATTGCATTTTAAGCTAACCTTGATCGATGACACCATTGCGTGATGTACTTTTGTTGTGACCTATGAAAAAAATCTCGCAGAAAACCATCCAGGATCTGGAATTTGACGTCGTGCTACAACAGGCCAGAGCCTATTGCACGACCGAGGATGGTAAAAAGCTCATGAAGTCCCAGCGGCCGTCGGCCGTTGAAAGAAGGATTAAAAAAACCTTGTTTTGGACGCATGAATACCTGGAGTCCTTTTCCAGCGAGCACCGCATTCCCAACCACGGTTTTGATCCCATAGAAAAAGAACTGCAACTGCTGGGAATCGAGAACAGCACGCTGGAAAAGGACAGCATACGCAAGCTCGCCGTCCTGCCCAGATCCGTGAACGACCACATCACCTTCTTCAAGAAACTTCACGAGGAATTTCCCGAGCTGCATGACAGGCTCAGACTCTTCACGCTCAATAGATCGGTGCCAGATATGGTGGACGAGGTCATCGATAAATTTGGCGAGATCAAGGACGATGCGTCACCCATGCTCAAGAGTTTGAGACGGGAAATGAACACGACGCGAGGACAGTTGAACGGCAGTTTTGGACAGGCCCTAAGCCATTATGGCCAGCTGGATTATCTGGATGACATACGTGAAAGTGTGATGGAAAACCGCCGTGTCCTTGCCGTAAAATCCATGTACCGCCGCAAGGTAAAGGGCAAGATCATGGGCAGTTCAAGAACGGGAAGTATAAGCTATATAGAACCTGAGCGGGTGTTGACGCTTTCGCGAAAGCTGGCAGAACAAGAAGTAGAAGAACGGGAAGAAATACGTCGCATTCTCAAAGAACTTACCGATTATCTGCGACCATTTATTGAAGATTTTAAGACGCAACGCGATTACCTTACTGAAACCGATGTCATCAGTGCCAAGGCAAAATATGCACGCAAGGTAAAAGGAATTTTACCCATGCTGGTTGAGAACAAAGAACTAGAGTTGGTAGATGCCTACCACCCGCTACTGCTTATAAGCAATCGTGAACGGGACGAAAAAACGTACCCGCAGACCATAAGATTAGCCCAGGATAGTAGAATTATCGTGATCTCTGGACCTAATGCAGGTGGTAAATCCATCACGCTAAAAACAGTCGGACTGCTACAAGTCATGATCCAGACGGGTATGCTCATTCCCGTCCACGAGAAAAGTAGGGTCTGTTTTTTTGAAACTATTGTTACCGATATAGGTGATAATCAAAGTATTGACAATCACTTGAGCACCTACAGTTATCGTTTAAAAAATATGCGTAGCTTTTTAAAGGTGGCCAATGAGAATACGCTATTTCTCATCGATGAATTTGGTACCGGGAGTGATCCAGAGTTGGGTGGCGCGCTGGCAGAAAGCATGCTGGAAGAGCTGGACAGCCGTAAATCCTACGGTATCATCACCACGCATTACACTAATTTAAAGATGCTGGCCAATGAACTGCCAGAAATGACCAATGCAAATATGTTGTTCGACAGCAGGTCGCTGGAGCCTATTTATCAATTGCAACTGGGCGAGGCAGGAAGTTCCTTCACCTTTGAAGTGGCACAAAAAAATGGAATTCCCTATTCACTGATCAACAAGGCAAAGAAAAAAGTAGAACGCGGCAAGATACGCTTTGATAAATCCATTGCCGCACTGCAAAAAGAACGTTCTGACTTGAGGCGTAATAATGAAAGTCTTAGAACAAAGGAAGTTACCGCGACCCAAAAAGCCAATAAACTGGAAGACACCCAAGAACGCGTGCAACAGAAATTGGAAGATTTTCAAGAGATGTTCGACACCTATCAGCGATTTATTCAGCTGGGTAAAAAGTTTGATGGACTCGCAGCCGATTTTGCCAAGAACAAGAAGAAAAAACAGCTGCTCGATGAGATGATGAAGATCGTCATTACCGAAAATGTAAAACGAAGACCACCAGAAAAAAAGAAAGAAACAGTGGAAACCAAGCAACAAAAAGGCAAACAAAAACAGCTGGAAAACGAACTTCAACAGAAAGTAGAAAAAATAAGGAACGAGAAGAAAAAGGCTCAAAAACCACTTGTTTCCAGTAAAGAGGAAAAACCAAAAGTGACCCTCAAGGTAAATGACCGGGTGCGATTGCTCGACTCAAAATCCATAGGGACAATAGATGTTATTGAACGAGGTCGGGCGACCGTAAATTATGGTATTTTTACCACATCGGCAAAGCTGGATCAACTTGAAAAAGTGTAGGTTATGAATAAAGATCACGATATCATCCTGTTTGACGGAGTCTGCAATCTTTGCAATGGCGCGATCAATTTTATCATCGAGCGAGATCCCAACGATCGCTATCGATTTGCCGCTCTAGAAAGTGATATCGCACAAGAATTACTTGCTAGACATGAGATAAATACTGATGAGATCGATTCCATCGTATTGGTTCGTGATGGTGAAGCTTTCGCGAAAGCGGGAGCAGCACTAAGAATTGCCAAAGGAATGTCCGGCGCGTGGCCACTACTCTACGGTCTTATCATCATTCCCAAATTTATCGCAGACGCCGTTTATGATTTCATTGCCAGAAATCGGTATAAGTGGTTTGGGAAAAAGGAAAGCTGCATGATCCCTACTCCTGAGTTGAAAGCGAAGTTTTTGAAGTAGTCTTTGTTCACAATTATTGAGTCTAACTCAATTTTATAATCAAACCGCCAAAAATTAACCTTTAAAATAAGCTGTATAATTAGTTGTGGTGCATTTGAAAAAAACTCATAGTGAACTATAAAATCCTGCTTTGTATTTTTAGATATAGATTGAATTCGGGCGGAATATTTATGCTCTTTATAAGTTCAATAATTATACGGAACGGATACGTAGATAAAGAGATTACGAAAAGGAATGAGAAAGTCGTTGTTAGAGTAATTGACTGTTACGAAGCTGGAAAGAAAAATTACTTTTTGAAATTTGTATTTGAGAATAAAATAGTTGTAAAAAGAAACAAAGCTAAATATTGCAAAAATTTAAAAAACAAGAATCAAACTGAATTGTTGACTAATTAAAATCACGATCGATTCATTTTTATTGATGAATACGAAACTGATAAAGATTTCCTGTTTGGATTTATTCTAACCGGAATAGCCTCAATAATTATTTTCAAAGGCTATAAAAGTCTAAAAAATAGCTAGCGATATAAATTCGAAGGGACGTATACATCTAATAACTAATTAGGTACCAATCTCAAAAATGTAAGTTTTAGTTTTTGTCTGCTAATTTTTTTAATTTGGCTTACTGAAAAGAAAAGGCAATAAGATAACTTTGAGGAAAAGGCTTGTGCTTAACTGAAAAGTTTTCGCTAATTTACACACTACGAGCGATGTTCAAGACCGCTATCAGGCTTCACTTTAAGATCATTTAAATTAAAAAAGTCTGAACGTCGTTTGAGCTTTTTGCTTGCGCTTCTATTCCCTAGTTGTTTTAATCCGCAGGCTTTTAAGCGGCCCGTGCGAAATCATTACTCGGACGTTTTTTAAGGCCGCTAACTATAAACCATTTGCGGGTTTGGGATTGGACTTGGACTTGGCAATGAGAAAGGTTTTGAGACTTAGGATCTTCGTGCTCTGCGCCAATTCGGTGACTCAGGATTACCAAAAGTGTGTTTTCTCGCATGCGCCTACTCTCGTCTTGGTTTTTCAAGGAATCGCATAAAGTACAAGTGACGCAGAATAACGATGGATATAAAATTAGCCGTCAATGTCTTTAAATTTGTAATTTAGTTGTAATTTAGTTGTAATTTTAAAGATGGTTTTTGATTGAGGTCTTGCAGATTTTATCGATTATTTTTTATATCCGGAATCGTTGTGAGAAATAATTGAAAAAATCGCGGATTTAAAAAAAAACAAGATTCACAAACAATAAAATAATATTATGTCAAAAATTCTATATTTTTTTATTTTTATCAGTAATTTGAGTATTGCTCAAAATACTTATTCTCATTACATTAATGAAACTTCAGTATGGAGGTATGAGGCACATAAATATTTAACCGGCGGTTCTACAGGTGGTGGAATAAATAGTGTTGCATATGTGACAGAATATATTGATGGAACAATTAATTTTAATGGATATACCTATTACAAAAAATATCAAGTATTTATAAGGTTTGGTACATTATCACCCACTTATGGTCCAACATATATTAGAGAAGATAGTAATGGTAAGTTCTACTCGCTTGATATTTCAAACGGTGCAGAGACAGAATATTTTGACAATAATTCTATACAAAGTATTCAAAATGGTACTCCTATCAATAACAGTGGTAATATTGATCCTCCAACATCGTGTACAGCCACTATCAGTTATATTACCGTAGATGGTTTAAATCTTAAAAGAGTAGAAGGAATTGGTTATAAAATTGAAGGAATTGGTGGCATATACAAAGATGGAATGTGTACCGGGATCACCTACTCTTGCTTCCATTGTCCCGCTGATTTACATCCAAATGATTATGAACTCTTATATTCATATACTAAAAACGGTAGTACTTATATTGAAAGTTCTACAGGAGGTGATATTTCGAATTACCCTATACCTTCCTATCTAAATTTACCTGAATATAATGCTGTTAGCATAAAAATATTTCCTAACCCTACTCATGACAAAATAAATATTCAATCAAATTCTAAAATTGAAGTTTTAGAAGTTTTTGATGTACAAGGAAGAAAACTTGAGAATATCATTTTAAATGATTTTGAAACAAAATTTGATTTTTCAAATTATCAAAATGGGACATATTTTTTTAAATTTAATACTGAATTAGGAATGATAACCAAAAAGATAATTAAAAAATAAATTGAAACTAATTCTCTGCAAAATCATTTAACCGTTATCACTTCTCACAACAGCGGTTTCAAGAAATGGCGAGGCACGGGATTTATCAGAAATTGGAAAGTTTTTTAATTTAAAGTTTTGTTCTTATTTATGAAGGCTTGGTCTTGGATTATCGCCACTTCATGAAGCTGCGGCACGGTATTCAGCATCAGTTTAATATCCATTAAGTTGAAGGAGTCTGATCGTTTGGGCTCATTGGTCTGCGTTTTTATTTCTTAGTTGGTTTTAATCCGCAGGGTTTTAAGCGGCTCGTGCGAAATCATTACTCGGACGTTTTTTAAAGCCGCTTATGATAAACCATTTGTGAGCTCGCGCTTGGACTTGCTAATGAGAAAGGTTTTGAGACTTGGGATCTTCGTGCTCTGCGCCAATTCGGAGACTCAGGATTACCAAAAGTGTATTTTCTCATATGAGCCTACTCTGGGCTTGATTTTTCTAGGAATCGCATCAATGACAAGTTACGCAGGATATTAATGGATATAAGAAATTGCCGCCAATGGGTTTGAATTCATGGTTTATTGAAAAGAGAAAGTAGTAAGAAAATTAAAAAATTCGGCTCGTGCTTAATCGAAGAGTTATCACTAATTTGCACGCTACGCGCCAGGTACAAAACCGTTGTAAAACATTATAAAAAAAACGTGAAAGGTAATAATCACTTTTCTAAATTTGAATTTGAGCAACTCAAAACTTTGATTAAGGAAAAAAACAAAGCGGATAAAGTTGCACAGAAAGGTATCAGAAATCGAATACGGAAAATTGGATTTTATTTTTCAGATTTTAGTTCTAAAAAGACTGGCTATGATTTGAACGATTTAGAAAATTTAATTAAAAGTGGCGAGGTAATAATATCTTCAAACTCAACCAAGGAACAAATCTCAAAAAAAATAACAAGACAAAAAACTGTTGAGCCAAATTTCAATAAGACACTAAATAAACATTTGAACTTAAAACAAATACTGAGCGAATTTGCAAAAGACAAATATGAACCGTCTTTAGATTTTGAAGATAAAATTCCAAATAATGCTGGGAATTATATAATCTGTCTTCGTAAGAAATCTAATTTACCAAAAACAGATTTTACACTAAATTATAAATTTTTCGATGGCTTAAAAGTAATTTATTCTGGGATAGCGGGAGATAGTTTGAGGAAACGAGACTATCGCCAACATTTTAAAGGTAATAATTCTGGTAGTTCAACTTTGAGAAAAAGTTTAGGTGTATTATTTAAATACGATTTAATACCCAGAGATAAAAATCCAGAAAGTCGAAAATCAAAATTTGCATTGACTGACGAGATTGAATTAAGTGGTTGGATGGAAAAAAATCTAGTTATGTATTTTCTAAATAATGATGATTTTGACCAATTAGAAAATCATTTGATTTTAGAATTTAATCCACCTTTAAATTTGGGTAAAAATAAATGTTTAGTAAATTTAGAATTTAGAAAAAATCTATCTAAAATAAGGAACAACCGCAAAATAAAGTTTTACAACCGTATAAATTTATAGCAAGAAACCGCTACAAGTGGTTTGGGAAAAAAGAAAGCTGCATGATCCCTACTCCCGAGTTAAAAGCGAGGTTTTTGTAAAATACCCACTATTGGGTATTTTTTATGGGCTGGATTGCGTGTAGTTTTATTGAAAATATATCGCAATGTTCAAATACTTATTCTTTATTCTACTTACTCTGACAGGTAGTCTTATCACGGGCCAAAATATTGAAGAACTAAAAATAAGTGATTCCGCAACTGGTGAGAAACGAGATGTCCTGGTGCATACCCCTCAGGGATATGGAGAGGAAGATATGCGCTATGAGGTCATATATATATTTGATGCGCAGATGGATGGGTATTTTGATATGGTTACAGCTACACAGTCCATTCAAAACTATGGTGCCTTCCCGATGATAGTAGTGGGTATCATTTCTAATGACAGGAACTATGACTTTCTGCCCTCGCCCAAAAACAAGGAAACTGCAACGACGATCATAACGGACATAGGCGGTGCAGGTCAGTTTCTAGCGTTTATTGAAAATGACCTCGTGCCACAAATTGACGAAAGATACCTCACGCTACCACAACGTTTGGGAATAGGATATTCTAACGGTGGGACTTTTCTAAGCTATACAATGTTAGAGAAACCAAAACTCTTTCAAGCATACCTGCTTATAGATCCTAATCTTGATTATGACCAAGGCCAACTTATAAAATCCTTAGAATCGGTCGATGGAAAAGTTTTACAGAGCGAAAATTACTTATATGCCTGTGGTACGAATACGAGCGAATCATGGAATGAAAGCCAAAACAAATTTTTCAAAACACTTCTAGGAAAAACTGAGGGGAAAATAGAAGCAGAAATATTTAGTGAGGAGAGCCATTCCACCGTATTCCAGATAGGTGTGCTCAATGGTATTAAAAAGTATTTAAAGTATCAATTTTTTGATAGCTCTCGATTGATTGATTATTACAACCGACTGGAATCTGGAGATACCTTTAAAGTGAGTAGTGAAAGGGTCTTGCAGTTAATTAAGCTATATAGCGCAAATGGTCAAAGTAGCTCGGCAGCTCAACTTTTTAGCACCTACAAAGATCGTATCAATATCGATGTGACTGCATACAGCAGTCCACTAGAATTATTCAATATGGGAGATGTTTTCCTATCCATAGGTGAAAGGGAACTGGCCCGAAAATTCTTTACCCAGACAGAAATCAAACTGGATGAATTTAAAAATTCAATGTCATTAGAACGCTACAAATTTGGGAAAGCCATGTTAAAGGAAAGGTTTGATGAATTAGATGAATAGTTAATTAATAATCAATTTTCATCAGGAAGTTGATAGAATTGAACCCATTCGAACGAAATATAAAGTTGAAGTTTTATTGAAAAACCTGCATGATCCTGACTCCCGAGTTGAAAAGTAAGTTTTTGTAAATATTTGTTTTCTAAAATTTGATTCCTTGTTGGGCAAGAATTTCAAACAGTGCTTTGGCTTTTAAAAAACACTCCTCATATTCTTTTTCTGGTTGCGCCGCACTGGTGATTGCGCTTCCCACGGCAAAGGATAGATTTTTAGTTTTATTATTATACAAAATTGTGCGTATAACAACATTGAAGTCAAAATCTCCATTAGGCTCAAAATAACCGATGGCACCACTATAGAGTCCGCGTTTAAAGTTTTCAGTCTTTTCTATGATCTTCATGGCACTTACCTTGGGCGCGCCCGTCATGCTGCCCATGGGAAATGTGACTTTGATTGCCTCAATACCTGAAGTATTCTTACGTCAACTGTGCCGAAACGGTGCTGATCATGTGGTGCACCTGTTTAAAGGTGTAGATCCCGTAGAGTTCATCAACCTGCACCGATCCCTTTACCGCTACCTTGGAAAGGTCATTGCGTACCAGGTCAACGATCATCACGTTTTCTGAGCGCTCTTTACGGTCAGTAAACAGGTTCTTTTTAAGTACTAGATCCTCCTCAGCATTTGCAGATCTTCTTGCGGTTCCCTTGATGGGCTGGGAAATCAGTTTGTCGCCCTTTTTTTTAAGATAACGCTCTGGACTTGCCGAAATCACCCTATAATCGCCACATTTTACGTAAGCTGCAAAAGGTGGCTCGCTGATCGAATTGAGATCCTGGAATGCCCGCAAACTGTCCAATTGAACACAGGAAGCTGTAAATTGAGTACAGAAGTTGGCCTCATAAATATCACCTCGCTGAATATGATCTAGAAATTGCTGGGCTTTTCTTAGATAATCCTCTTTGGAATCTCCCGCAACAATTGGTGAGACATAAGTTTTGGGACTTTCAATGCGGCTGTCCAATGAATGCTTACTGATTTTTTCAAACAAAGCGGAAATTTCAGCGTGCGAATGAAAACTGTGAACGTCCACGGTATTTCCTGAAATTTTAAAAACTTGTTCTGGGACTACAAAGCAAAGATCTGGAAACCCACAATGATCGCGATGAGAGCTTTTCAGGTCTTCCAGTTCGTTTTTCAGATCATATCCCAAGAACCCAAACATCCAGTCCTGGTGTTTTTTTTGAAATACTTCCAGTTGGTCAAATGCATCTCCAACCGAACAAGATAAAATAGCCTTGCGACCTACACCTATGATACAATTAGAATAAGAATAAGGATCAACCGACTCATTACTATCGAGATAAAACAACTCATCTTCTCTAGCAAAAAATGATAGCGCACGTTTTTTAAACATTCCGATGTTGTCTATAGAAAAAGAAAAAACAGACCGCCTATTCATAAGCTGCAAAGGTAATTCATAGTGGTTGCTTGATGGGGTTTTTGAGTTTTTGAGTTTTTGAGTTTTTGAGTTTTTGAGTTTTTGAGTTTTTGAGTTTTTGAGTTTTTGAGTTTTTGAGTTTTTGAGTTTTTGGGTTTTTGAGTTTTTGAGTTTCCGCCTTGCGGCGGAAGTTGAATTATTTTGCAGGGAGACCGCGGTCAGACCCTTTTTGCAACAAAGCACGCTTGGTAGCTATTTGCCCTTCGTCCGAAGGGAAAGACTTTGGATCGAGCGCTTGAAAATCATATATTCATTTTACTGCCTTTTTAAAATTTCAACATTGGATATTCCATGATCAATATTCAATATTTTAAAAATTTTGGGATTTAAAGCTTAGCTTGTTCTATGCTGCGTGTAGCCCCCTTTGCCTTCGGCATTTCTGTGAGTTCCTCACGTAAATCTTGTCGGATGCAGATTGGAAAACAAGTACATTCTCGCTTTTGTGATTTGCAAATTGAAATTTGGATCTTGAATCTTGGAGCTTGAGATTTGGGATTTGGGATTTGGGATTTAGAATTTGGAATTTGGAACTTGGAACTTGGAACTTGGAACTTGGAATTTGGAACTTGGAATTTGGAGCTTGGAATTTGTTAATTTTTCCTCTCTTTCGCGAAAGCATAAAAAAACCACCAGAATTGCTTCCAGTGGTTCTATAAAATATAATTTCAAAAGTTTACCTCAAATCAAATCCTGAACTTTAAACCTTGAACTTTTAAACTTCTATTGTCCTAGATCCTTGCCGCGACGTTTGCGCTCCGTCTCATCGAGATAGATCTTTCTCAATCTCAAGAAATGCGGAGTTACCTCTACGTACTCATCTTTTTGGATGTATTCCAGGGCTTCTTCCAGCGTAAACTTCACCGGTGGAGCGATCTTTACCTTATCATCATTACCCGCACTACGCACGTTGGATAATTTTTTGGTTTTGGTAAGGTTGATGGCAAGATCATCCGGTCTGGAGTTCTCCCCTACTACCTGACCGCCATAGATTTCCTCACCCGGGTGGATAAAGAATTTACCACGATCCTGTAATTTGTCCATGGAATAAGGGATGGAAGTTCCTTTCTCCATAGAGATCATGGATCCATTGATACGTCCCTGAATATCTCCCTTGTACGGCTCAAATCCTATAAAACGGTGGTTCATGATCGCCTCACCTGCAGTGGCCGTGATCAACTGGTTACGCAGACCTATAATACCGCGGGAAGGAATCTTGAACTCGCATAACATGCGCTCACCCTTGGGCGCCATACTGGTCATTTCTCCTTTTCTCAGCGTTACCATTTCAACCGCCTTACCACTTACGTTTTCTGGTAGATCGATGGTCAACTCTTCAATAGGCTCACATTTAACACCATCTATTTCTTTGATAATAACCTGCGGCTGACCTATTTGCATTTCATAACCCTCGCGACGCATGGTCTCGATCAATACAGAAAGGTGAAGAACTCCACGGCCAAAAACCATGAACTTATCGGCAGCATCGGTTTCATGAACCTGCAGGGCAAGGTTTTTCTCTAACTCTTTGGTCAGACGGTCCTTGATATGGCGCGAGGTTACAAATTTCCCATCCTTACCGAAGAAAGGTGAGTCATTAATGGTAAACAACATGCTCATGGTAGGCTCGTCGATGTTGATCGTCGGCAATGCTTCCGGATTTTCAAAATCTGCAACCGAGTCGCCTATTTCAAAACCTTCCAGTCCTACGATCGCACAAATATCGCCAGCGAGTACTTTTTCCGTTTTGGCTTTACCCATCCCGTCAAAAACGTACACTTCCTTTATTTTGGTCTTGGTAATTGATCCATCACGCTTGCATAAAGAAACGTTCTGTCCTGCTTTTACCGATCCTCTCTTAACCCGTCCTATGGCAATACGACCGGTGTAGTTGGAAAAATCTAGCGAAGTGATCAACATTTGGGTCGTTCCCTCCTCTACTACGGGAGCTGGTACGTGCTCGATCACCATATCCAGCAACGGCTCGATGTTCTTGGTCTCATTCTTCCAGTCGTCAGACATCCAGTTGTTCTTTGCACTACCATAAACGGTAGGGAAATCCAACTGCCATTCTTCGGCACCCAGTTCAAACATGAGGTCAAAAACCGATTCATGCACTTCCTCTGGAGTACAATTCTCCTTATCTACTTTATTCACCACCACACAAGGCTTAAGACCCAGGTCGATGGCTTTTTGTAGTACAAAACGCGTCTGTGGCATAGGCCCTTCAAAGGCATCTACAAGAAGTAGCACCCCATCGGCCATGTTGAGAACACGCTCCACCTCTCCGCCAAAATCGGCGTGACCAGGTGTATCAATAATATTGATCTTAGTCCCTTTGTACATTACAGAGACGTTCTTGGCCAGGATCGTGATCCCGCGTTCCCGCTCTATATCGTTGTTATCCAGTATCAGATCACCGGTTGCCTCGTTCTCCCTGAAAATCTCGCAGTGGTGTAAAATCTTGTCAACCAGCGTAGTCTTCCCGTGATCTACGTGCGCGATGATCGCTATATTTCTTATGTCCATCATAACTTGTGCTTCTAAGCGGCTGCAAAAGTAATCTTAATTATTGAGTTATAGCACGTTGATTACAATGGTAAATGTTAAGAAATTGTGGTTAGTTGGTGAGTCGGTGAGTTTGTGAGTTTGTGAGTCGGTGAGTTATTTAGTTTAAGTTTAAATTTAGGTTTAAGATTTAAGTTTAAGTTTAAGTTTAAGTTTAAATATTATTCCGCTTTCGCGAAAGTGAAACTATCCCATAAGATCTGAAACCTTATTGATGCCTTGATGCATGGATTGAATTAAAAAATCTGTAGTATCTTTATCTCTTAAAGTCCCACGACCGTGCGTACGCCTGAACAGCGTAATGGTGCCATACTGTGGGGCTTTATTTTTTTTATAAAAACACCCTGCTAATTATCAAACCGCACCGTTGGAATAAGGATCAAAGTTTTGCTTTGTTTATCCTAGAGCATTGGAACTTGCTGCCTGATACATCCTATTAAAAACTGTACAAAAGAAAACGATCCCGATTTACACCGGGACCGCTTTGAATGTTTTCACAACGGAATAATCCTTATTGTGAATTGCTTTCAGTTACAAATATATACAAACATTTCGAAAGCTACAATGTGGAAACCCGTAAAGCACTATAAAAAGTTTGTTATAGTTTAACGGCTTTGAAATCAATAATATGATAACTAACACACTAAATATATCATTATGAAACGAATTTTAGGACTGGATTTAGGGACGACAAGTATAGGATGGGCTTTTGTTAACGAAGCAGAAAAGGACGAAGAAACTTCTTCAATAATAAGGAGCGGTGTGCGTGTAGTACCACTTTCCACAGATGAGATACAGAACTTCAGTAAAATAGATGCAGAAACAGCCGCGGGTGCCCGTACTACTAAACGTTCCATGCGACGAAATTTACAACGTTATAAGCAAAGAAGAATGGCCGTATTGAGGCTACTGAAAGAGATAGGATTTTTAAACGAAGGTGAAACCGTTGCAGAGAACTTTCCTAATTCTACCCATCATACCTTGAAAGTGCGTGCTCTCGCACCAACAGAAAAAATATCACGACTAGACTTTGCCCGAGTAATGCTAGCCATCAATAAAAAACGAGGATATAAAAGCTCCAGAAAAGCCAACAATCAAGAAGAAGGTGAGTTGGTTGATGGAATGAAAGTTGCCAAAAGATTGAATGATGAAAATATAACACCAGGCCAGTTAACTTATCAAATTTTGCTCTCTGGTAAAAAATATGTTCCAGCATTTTATCGATCAGATTTAAATGCAGAACTTAAAAAAGTATGGGATTTTCAGCATCATTTCCACAAAGAACTACTGACTAATGAACATTTTGAAAAGTTAGAAGGTCTTAATCAGACTGCTACAAAAATCTATCTCAAAAAAGAAATGAAAATAGAGCGCGCAGAACCTAAAGGCAAGCGTGACGAAAAGAAATTGCATTCTTACTTATGGCGTAATGAAGCATTATCAAAAGAGCTCACAATTGAAGAAATTGCCTACATAATTGTAGAAATTAACAATCAAATTTTCCAGTCTAGCGGTTACCTAGGTGCAATCAGTGATCGCAGCAAAGAACTGTTTTTTCAAAACCTTACTGTCGGACAATTTCAGTACAATTTGATAAAAAGTGATCCTCATCATTCCCTTAAAAATCAGGTGTTTTATAGACAAGATTATTTTGATGAGTTCAATGCAATCTGGGAGCAGCAATCACAACATTATCAAGAATTAAATTATGAAGTGCGCAAACAGTTGCGAGACATTACTATTTTCTACCAGCGCAAGTTAAAGTCTCAGAAAAACCTGATTAATATTTGCGAGTTTGAAGCTCATAATATTGTAATAAATATTGATGGTGAACCTAAAGTGAAGGCAATAGGTCCACACGTTGCGCCACGATCCTCACCTATTTTTCAAGCGTTCAAAGTTCTGTCCAATATAAACTCTATTAGAGTTCAAAAAACAGATACTGGCAAACAAGAATATATTCTTCACGATGATGATCGCCTTGAACTTTTTGAGGAACTCAATTGGCGGGAGTCCATGACTGATAAGGACTTCTTAGGTTGGTTGCTCAAGGATAAAAAAGAAAATCCGGATGATTACCAAATCAAGTTTGGTAAGCTAGAAGGTAATGGCACCAATACCTCGCTTTTGAAAGCATTCGAAAATATTGCAATTCAGTCAGGACATGAAAGGCTTAATTTTAAAAATGAAAAAAGAAAACTTATACCTGAACTTAAGTCATGTTTTGAAACTATAGGTATTGATCCAAGTGTTTTAGAACTAAACTTAAAAGCTAATATGCATGATTTAACTATGCAGCCTGCATATAAACTTTGGCATTTGCTTTACTCATATGAAGATGATAATTCTGCGACAGGAACTGAATCTCTGAAAAGGGCACTATCAGAATTTGGCTTTAAAGAAGAACATATGCCCTACCTCATAAATATTACTTTTAAAGATGATTATGGGAGTTTGAGCGCTAAAGCAATGCATAAAATCATTCCTTATTTACAAGAGGGATTAATTTACAGTGAAGCAGCCGCGGCAGCTGGATATAATCATTCTAATTCAATAACTGCCGATGATAATAAAGATAGAGTCCTAAAGGATAAATTAAATATTTTAAAAAAAAATACTTTACGTAACCCTGTGGTTGAAAAAATCCTCAACCAGATGATTAATGTTGTAAATGAAATATTAGCAACTGAGGATTTGGGAAGACCTGATGAAATTAGAGTAGAGCTAGCCAGAGACTTAAAACAAACTGCTGAACAACGCAACGATGCAACGAAATACATTAAACGAGTTACGGCATTACACGAGGAATATCGGGAAAAGATCAAAAGAGAATATGGCTTGCCATACGTAAGTAAAAAAGATCTTATAAAATATAAGTTATATCTGGAACTAAAGGCTACAGGCTACAAAACATTATATTCAGGTACATACATTGAACCTTCAGAACTATTTACAAGAAAATTTGATGTAGAACACATAATTCCGCAATCTGTGCGTTTTGATGACTCGTTTTCTAACAAAACTTTAGAGCTTCGCAGTTTTAATGAGGAAAAAGGTAATGAAACTGCAATAGATTATTGTGAGCGTAAAGGCTGGAAAAATCAATTTGAGCAGCGAGTAGAAATCACTTTTAAGGACAAAGATGGCATAAGCGGCAGTAAAAAGAATAAGCTTTATCTAACTAAAGATCAACTAAAAGATAAACCTATTACCCGTCATCTCAATAATACTGGATACATAACTAGAGAAGCACTCAAGATTTTGTTCAAGGTAGTGCGCACACCACCCATAGCGACAAATGGTTCTATAACCGACAAGTTGAGATCGGATTGGGAACTCATAGACGTCCTTAAAGAATTGAATTGGTCCAAGTATAATAAAATGGGACTTACCTATTATGATGAGAACAAAGAAGGTAGAAAATTACCTAGGATAAAAGACTGGTCTAAACGTAATGACCACCGCCACCACGCGATGGATGCTATAGCCGTAGCTTTTACACGACCGGCCTTCATCAATTATTTGAATAATAAGCACGCAAAGTCACGAGGCAACAAGATTATAGATAATATCGAGAAAAAATTTACTTACCGTGAGAAAATTGGCGGGAGAAGATTTATCAAACCCTTTGACGATATTAGAGTTGCATGTAAAACTTCTTTATCTGAAATACTTATTTCTTTTAAAACCAAAAATAAAGTCACTACCAAAAATCTTAATTACACAAAAAGGAAGGGTGGTAGAAATGTTCAAGAAACTCAGACTCCTAGAGGGCAGCTGCACGAACAGACAATTTATGGTTCATCTCTTTCCCGAGTCACCACAATGGAAACTGTAAACAGTAATTTTGATGAAGACAAAATTAAGACGGTAACCGGACAGGAAGTTAGGGGGTTGCTATTGTTACGCTTACGCGAAAACGACAACAATGCCAAAAAAGCTTTCACTGGTAAAAACAGCCTCTCTAAACGACCCTTAATTCTAGCAGATGGAACAGAGTTAAATGGTAAGGTGGAGGTCGCATGGTTTAAAACTATCTATACTATAAGAAAACCTGTAGATCCTGATCTCAACGTAGACAAAGTAATTGATGACAAGGTAAAAGCCGTACTCAAAAAACGTATTACTGACTTCAATGGCAACATAAAACTGGCCTTTTCCAATCTGGATGACAAGCCGATTTGGCTAAATAAAGAGAAGGGAATTAAGATTAAACGAGCAACCATAAAAGCGGTAAGCAATGCTACATCGTTGCACGAGGCAAAAGATGTTTTAGGTCGTGAAATTGTGGATCAAGAGGGTAACAATCAACCTGCAAGTTTTGTAAGCCTAGGGAATAATTTTGCCATTGCAATTTATGAAGATGACGAGGGTAAATTATATGAGGAGGTTATTTCATTCTTTGATGCAGTTACTAGACAGATCAATAAACTTCCTGTAGTTGAACCTATTAATAAGTATGGGTACAAACTAAAGTTTACGATGAAACAAAATGAAATGTTTCTTATTCCTACAAAAGACTTTGATCCTAACACTTTTGATTTATTTAACACTGCTAATAATTCTATCTTGAGTGAGAATTTATATAGAGTACAAAGTGTTAGCACTAAAGATTTACTTCGTTAGACATATCTCAACAACATCTGAAAAGAGAAAGGAAATGGAAGACAATTTATATTATAGAATAAGAAATACAACATTTCTCAAAAATCTTATAAAAATCAGAATAGACCATTTGGGT
>CAWILF010000028.1:0-487025 GCA_963836885.1 uncultured Flavobacteriaceae bacterium
CACTCAAGAAACCACGTTCTTTTTAGAACGTGGTTTTGTGCTTTTACGCACAATCCAAAACGCAGTTTTGATGATTTGGAGGAAAAGCACAAAACCAGCGTCGCTCTTTTGCGATGCGTGGTTTCTTATTTGCAACCTTGTAGCGCAATCAGGATCACCATAGTAATCCTGCCGAGCCTGCCTGTCGTGCCTCCGGCAGGCAGGCCTGCCTGTCGTGCCTCCGGCAGGCAGGGTCACGACACTCAAGAAACCACGTTCTTTTTAGAACGTGGTTTTGTGCTTTTACGCACAATCCAAAACGCAGTTTTGATGATTTGGAGGAAAAGTACAAAACCAGCGTCGCTCTTTTGCGATGCGTGGTTTCTTATTTGCAACTTTGAGCGCAATCAGGATCACCATAGTAATCCTGCCGAGCCTGCCTGTCGTGCCTCCGGCAGGCAGGCCTGCCTGTCGTGCCTTCTGGCAGGCAGGGTCACGACACTCAAGAAACCACGTTCTTTTTAGAACGTGGTTTTGTGCTTTTACGCACAATCCAAAACGCAGTTTTGATGATTTGGAGGAAAAGTTCAAAACCAGCGTCGCTCTTTTGCGATGCTTGGTTGCTTATTTGCAACTTTGAGCGCAATCAGGATCACGACAGTAATTCTACAGAGATTGCCTGTCGTGCCTATTTGGCAGGCAGATACGCCTATTGCACTTTTGGAAAATAGGATTACTCCACTTCAAAAAAAATCATCAGTGTGGCAACTTATTTCTTAATAATCCATACAGGAAAGTACCTAGAAGTGCACCAAAGATCACTACCAAAATGGAAGCGTAACCAGCTCCCGCCAGCACATACATCGGCCCGGGACATGCCCCTGCAAGCGCCCATCCCAGACCAAAGAGAATACCGCCCAACAGGTAACGTGCAATGCTCTTGTTCTTAGGTTGCAGGCTCATCTCGCCTCCACCCAACGGTTTGATCTTTTTAAGTTTTATGAACTGTACTCCCATGACACCGATGATCAGGGCTGAACCCATAATGCCATACATGTGAAAACTTCCAAACTGGAACATTTCGTAAATACGGAACCACGATGCAGCTTCTGATTTAAACATGATAATTCCGAAAAATATGCCAACGGCCAAATATGCTATATACCTCATTTTTAAAATATTAAAGGATAAATTAAATGAACCATAATTAGTCCTCCTATAAAGAACCCAATCGTTGCTATGAGTGAGGGCAATTGTAAATTACTAATCCCAGAAATGGAATGTCCCGAGGTACAACCACCCGCATAACGCGCACCAAAACCGACCAATAAACCTCCTATCAATAGCACCGCAATAATAAATGGATCGCTCAAAGCATCTGTAGCAAAAATTTCTGGAGGCAGGTAGCTCTCGCCCGCACTTGTAATATTATAATCGTCAGCAAGTTGTTGGGCAACCTCGGGATTGATTTCAACGGTGTTGTCGCTCATATAATTTGAGGCAATAAAACCACCTATAATAGCGCCCAGAACCACCATTAGATTCCAGCGTTGTGCTTTCCAGTCAAACTTAAAAAAGTCGGCTGCCCTTCCTCCTCCTACCGCCGCGCAGGCAGTCCGCAAGTTTGAGGACATGCCAAACTGTTTGCCCAGTAGCAATAAAAAAAACATTACGAGTGCAATAAGTGGCCCACCTACGTACCACGGCCAGGGTTCATAAATCCAGTTCATCTATTATAATTTTATACAAAGTAATGGGAATATCAGGGATTTTTAGGTAACCTAGGTTACAATGTCCCTGAATGGTACTAATTGTTTTGCAGACGTGATCAAGTTGGGATGTTCCGCTTTCGCGAAAGCGAAACTCCCCATAAATAGTCATAAAACATCTTAATAATTTCAGTTTTTAAACTGCTCTACATCATCACTTAAATCATGGACCGTAACATCTTTCAACTTTTTCTGGAGGATGCTACTTCCCGCGGCACTTCTATAACCGCCGGCGCAATGCACCACGATGGGTTTGTCCGTTGGGATGTCATTTGCGGTATCTCTCAACTCATTTAATGGATGTGAGAGCGCGGTTTCAAAAAACTTCCCTTCCTCTACCTCGCTGGTATTGCGTATGTCCACTATGGTATAATCCTGCGGATTGATCTTAAAATCTTCCAGGTCTAATTGTGGCGTTTTTTCTAGATCATTTATCTTGAGCGTAATGATTTTTAAAAGCTG
Source organism: uncultured Flavobacteriaceae bacterium (assembly GCA_963836885.1). Lineage (GTDB taxonomy): Bacteria > Bacteroidota > Bacteroidia > Flavobacteriales > Flavobacteriaceae > Nonlabens. The sequence goes on from CAWILF010000028.1 coordinate 2,211, forward strand.
CTTTTCATAACCGATTTTTGCCACTCTATGGAGCATGTAATCCTTTTGATCTTCAGACTCAACAACAAGGGTAAATTCTTCCTCAGGTTTGATAATGGAACCCAACCAGGTTTCAAATTTTGCATTTTCAGAAACCGCCTGAATGTTAAAACTACCTTTTAGATGACCATTTTTAAATGTTGCCTCGTCTCGCATATCTACAATTAAACCATCTGCAGTAGATTTTTCTTCAAAAGGAATTTTTGCAATGGAAGGTTTTAGATGATCTGCTCCCTCTTTATTTATATCTACATTAAACCCAAAATAGGAAGGTATAAACGGCTGTCCATCGAGAATGGTTGCCGTAAATTCTTCTTTGGATTGCTTTTTAAACGCCCAGTTTGATTGGCGTTCCTCTCCCAGTGTGCTGCTTGCGGCATCGCTCAGGTTTTTCCCACACAGCGATCCAGCACCGTGTGCGGGATAGACGACTGCATCGTCCGGTAAGTCGGTAAATTTATGTTGCATGGTATCGTACATCATCCCGGCGAGTTCTTCCCGTTTTGCCTTCATATTGCCGGCCTTTTCCCGTAAATCTGGGCGTCCCACATCGCCTACGAACAACGTGTCGCCTGTAAAAAGGGCAGTTTCGTTATTTTCTGTGGCAACAATCGTGATGCTATCCGGTGAGTGACCGGGAGTGTTTATGGCTTCGAGAGTAATACTTCCCACTTTAATGCTATCGCCATGATCGTATGATTTATGGGGGTAATCTGCTCCGAGTTTTTCACTATTGTAAATGGTCGCTCCCGTTTCTTTGGAAATTTCCAGGTGCGCGCTCACAAAATCTGCGTGGGGATGTGTTTGTATAATTGCGGTGATCTTTGCGTGGTTAGCTTTCGCGAAAGCGTAGTACTGCTCAGGATTTCTCTCAGGATCTATCACTGCCATCTCTCCATTGCTCACGACCGCATAGGAATAATGCGCCAGTGGCTTGTACTCAAATTGTTTAATGTTCATGGTTTCAATTTTTATAAAAATAAAAAACTCATTTTAATATTGCTGTAACCTAAGATACATAAGGCAAAATTTATAATTATTCTAACAGCAAAAAGCCAACGTCCCGTAAATCCCTTAAATTTTATATATTTCCCCTTATGGAACTTTCTAACGATGTTGTGTTGCGCCCTCGATTCACCATTGAGCTGGATGAATCGCCGGCAACGGTTTTGAACGCATTTGAAAATAATACAGCCCATAACAATAATTTTAAGGTCAGTAGGTCTGAAAATCACGTTTTTATAAGGTTTCCCAAAGCGCAGCAGCATTTCTGGTCTCCACAACTGCATCTGGAAATCACCCAGGTCGCTGGCCAGCCTACTGTTTTGAGAGGACTTTATGGCCCCAGTCCCACCGTGTGGACGCTGTTTATGTTTCTACATTTTGTGGTGGCGACGCTCTTTATAGGCGTTTCCATCTGGCTGTACACCTGTATAAGATTGGAAGATCCTACGCGGTTGCCCACCATTAGTTTGGTGGTTTTGTTCCTGTTTTGGTTCGTGCTTTATTTTTCTGGACGGTTGGGTCGTAGTGCGGGAAAAGATGAGATGCGCAAGCTACAAAAGTTTATGTATGAGATTATTAACAACTCATTACAAAAGATATAAAAAGTCAAAATGATGAACCAGGCAGATATATTTGATGCTCTGGGTAAGGTTGATATTTACATCATGGACCAAATAGTAAAGCAACGCTATAAAAACGGCCCATCCATTCTCGATGCGGGCTGTGGAGGTGGTCGCAAATTAAAATGGCTTTATGTGAACGATTTTGAAATTTATGGTATTGATACAGATGATGAATTTCTCGCTTTCGCGAAAGCGGAATATCCCAACTACACTTCAAACTTTGTAAACGGAAATCTAAAAGAACATCCGTGTAGCTAGAACTGTTTTGAACACGTTCTATGCGGCGCGGTTTTGCATTTTAAAATGAGTGAGCTACAATTTACAGCCATGTTCTCAGAGCTGATCCGAGTATTGAAACCTGCTGGCACACTTGTTCATAAGAATGGCTTGAAATATAGGACTGGACGGCAACGCTCCCGAAATCAAATACAGTGAAAATGGACAGAAAGGCACGTATTACCTTACCCGCGAGCGCATAGCTGAACTAGAAACCAAGTTTAAAATTGATCTGATCGAGCCGGTAAAAACAACCAACGTCCAAGACCTGCGCGCCACATCCACATTGCTGATTCATAGACGATAATTGCCGCTTTTCCTATAACGTGTATCCCAACTTTATACCACTGAACCAGTTGCGAGGCATTCCCGGATAAAAGTATCGAGGTTCTGAATTACCAAAGCCGATGGCATTTATAAGCACGGAAGATGCATAAGTAGCATCTGCTATGTTATTGATTCCTGTATTCAATTCTATCGAGAAGTGATCTGTCAGGTCGTTCCTGTAGGATATTTTTGCATTGAATACGGTATATGAATCTGAATTTAAGGTGTTTGCATCGTTTAATGGCATATCGCCCACGTGGAGAAAGTTGGTATTCAGCTGGAAATTTTTATAGGTCATTCCCACTCCTCCATTCACCTTGCGATCTGGAACGCCGGTGAGGTCATTTCCAGAAAAATCTGAATTTCCATCAACGAACTCAATAAACCTGTTATCAGAAATCTCTGCGTTGATATAGGGTGAGATCGTGAAATTGTTGGAAAAATTTTGCGTGTAGGAAAGTGATAGTTCCAATCCTCGGTGCTGTGTGTTCCCGGCATTGCGTCCTATAAACTGGTCGTCCCCTACCCGATCTGCAACCAGCAGATTATCAATATCCAGAAAATAGGCAGCCAGCTGAACCTTCAATTTTGATTTAAATAAAAATAGCTTTGTGCCCAATTCATAATTAACACCAGTTTCTGGGCCTAGGTCTGGATTTATGACTCCATCTGGAGTTAGGGTTTCCTCTATCGAGGGATAATTGAATCCCCTGCTCAAATTAAAGTAGGCAGTTGTCGCTGTATTAAAGTCGTAGGTAAGATTAAAATTGGGAGCGATGATAGGATCAAAATCGCGATCGGCATTTTTATTATTAATTCCCGTATTGAACTGATCGTTGAATGAGTAATCGGTTTTATTAATATTGAGTCCCAGTTGGGTTTTCAATTTATTAGTAAGTGGTAAGGTTATCGTTGCAAAAACATTCAGGTTATTGCGATCTTCCCTATTGTCGCTAAGCAATTCTCCGGGTAAACTACCGTTCCCATTATTCTGCTGGTATAGATTTTCTATTGTTTTCCAGTGGTACTGATCCCGATAAATCTCGCCACCGAAGCTAAGGTTTGCCAGAGATTCCCTGTACTTAAAGTCTTTGGCAAAAAGAGTTCTCGCACCATAACCATGGGTAAATTCATCCAAAATATTGAAAGGTCTGGGTTCATAGTGATCTAGATAGGTGTAAAAAACGCTTGTAGTATTGCTGAAACTATCGGTAAAGCGGTACGTATAATTAAGCCCGACCAAAACCTGTCTATTATCCTCAAATCCCTGAGCGGCATTCCAGGTAAATGCTGCCTGTGAGGGATCTTCCTCAAATGCGGTTCTACCTATGGAACTGGCTATCTGTGCGTTGTAGTCCGTGTAGTTGATAAGGATTCCCAGATCATTACTTTCATTAACCTTGTAAGTAGAAGTTATAAAAACGGAATTTCTGTTGTAGGTGCTGTTTTCGCGAAAGCTATCAAATTCCAAATGATCGTAATTGAGGTTAAAAGAGAGTTTATCGGTCGCCGTTGCCATGGAAACGTTATTCTTTACCAGTCCAAAACTTCCCACGGTCAAATTACTTTTTGCAGAAGTTTTTCCCGGTGTTGCCTCTTTGGAATTGAGCAGCAACGTACCGCCCAGATTTGTTCCATATTGGGTCGCTTTGGGACCTTTGACTATTTCTAGGTTGGCGATATCCTCAGGATCAAAGGCGTCGATGGCGGTATCTCCCGCGCCGTTTGTAATGGGAATACCATTGAAATAGGCCCTTATTTTATTGGTTCCGTACAGCGTTCTTGAACCTACGCCACGTATTACGATCCTATTTGTGTTGATGGCGCCGCTTTGAATATAAACTCCCGGGATCTCGTTGATTGCCGCAACCGTGCTCAATGGGCTGTATTCGTCAATTTTTTGGGCTGAAACCTTGTCGGTAGGAATGATTACTTTGCTCTCCTTTTGGTATGTGGATGATAAGATGACCTCATCCAGGTTTTGGGGAGTTGCGATGGATTGAACCCGCAATACAGCATCATTTTTATCCAGCACCACTTTTCTCTTATAGTAATCTGGATGGCTCAATTCAATGGAAATGGGCAATTTGTAATTGCTGCCCAAACGAAATCTACCCGCTGGATCTGTCCTTGCGATCTCTTCTCCATTGAGTAATAGGAGAACATTTGGCACAACTTCGTTTGAATCGTTGATAACCGTGCCCGATATGGTCTGCGCATTGCCCACAAAAGCAAAAGCGGTCAATACTATAACCGCTCTTATTTTAAATAATAAAAAACTCATTGACTTTTTAATAACTGTATTTTTAAACTGTGATCTACTTCTTAAGTGCGGCTTAAGATTTAATTTCTCATTAATGTATCCTGCAAACCTACTATAAGCGGGTGTTCATTATATAAATTTAAAAAGTCCAAAACGTACAGCAGCACTCGTGAGTATGATTACTAACTTTTACAATATTAGCTTGTAACTGATAACTGATAACTTATGATTTATGACTATTACACTGACGGATTTTTATATGGCTCGTAGCGCGCAAATTAGCGATAACTATTCGGTTAAGCACGAGCCGAATTTTTAAATTTTTCTTATTACCTGCCTGTCGTTCCTCTGGCAGGCAGGTCTTTTTTTTCTCAATACGCCAAATTATCCGCCGCGAGGGAGGCGGACTAGCAAATATACCTTGACTTCAATTAGGCAATTGATTAGCTATGAGCTATATGCGTTGTTACCTCTAATGCTTTCCGCACTGTTTGTAGCTTTGGCAAAAGACATACTCTTTTACAGTATTGGTAACGCGTTGGCTGGCGCGACTGGAAATGTGTATGGCTTTGAGCGTTGGCTTAATCCGCTCACAAATAAATGATTTGTAAATCTTGTATGCGGTGCACTCACGAGATTAATATCAAACTTTAATGATGGCTCAACTCTCGAACTTGCGTTATGAATTCTAAATGAAATCTGCCAACCTTCATTCAAAGCGACTAATAAAGTAGTCGTTGAATTTTCTTGATATACAATTTCAATCAGTCTCGAAGGCAGTTTCAGTTTTGGAATTTTAGCTTTGGGTTTGATTTTCTCGAAAGGTAAATTCAACGAACCGTGTAAATTGTATGCTTGAATTTCTACCATTTTTTTTCCTTTGATGACTTTGTAAAAATCTTCATTACCGATTAAATATTGAACAAGATTTTCTGCAACAATGCTCGGATTTACTTTGTCAAGTCTTAAAAGTTCTTTTTTAAATGCATTCAAAATTGGAATGTAAACAACTTGATGCATATTTTCAATCGAAGTCCATTTCGCCGATTTGTCTTTTGCTCTCAAATCTGTGAGCATATCAAAAATAGGTTTGATTTCTTGGAAATAATTTTCTGAACAAGAAACGCCCAGCCATTTTTCGCCAAAATTGATTTTCTGTGATAATCTTGAATGTTTAACTGCTCTGTGATTATTCTTTGCAGAAATTCCAATTTGCCATTTTTGCAAAGCTCGAATAGTTAAAACATCTCGAACGTCTCCTGTTTGCCCAGCTTGGTCGCCAACAATTTCAAGTACTAAAACATCTGTTTCATTAATTCCATTCGACAATCGAGGTTCGATATCGATTAAGAAATTAATTGCGGTACTCGCAGTTATTCTAAAAGTCTCTTGTTGGCTTTCCTTGAAACTATCAAAACATTTTAGAGCTGTTTTATAAGGTTCGTTTTCTGTGATTGAAACTTGGGTTACGATTTTAAGTCTCTCAAAAAATTCAAGAAGCAAAGCGTATTCAAATGCTTTTCCGTTGATTGTTTGCTTTGGGCGTGACCACAAGGGTCCCATTTATGATAAAGTGTTTTCTAATTGTAGTTTCTTTTTCTTTGATTTTGTTTGCTTTTTATCGGCTGTTTCAATTTGCGCTTTTATACTGATTGCAATATGTTTTGCAAGATTTACGGGAACAGCATTTCCAATCATTTTATAGCCAGCAGCAATATGATTGTAATGAAATGTAAAGTCGTCTGGGAAAGTTTGAATTCTTGCACATTCTCTAACACTTAATCTACGGTACAAATCTTCTTTTCCAGGAACAAAAACCCTTTTGTTCTGTTCGATAAATTTCATTTTCGGTGCTTGCGGATGAATTGGTGCGTGCCTTCCGCCAGCTTGAATGGTAAAAGATTGCTCGTCCCAAGTTCGCACGCGGTTTCTTGACATAAACATTGAAGAAAATCCACCAATCATATATTCGTGATTACTGACTTTACAATTTTCTTTATTTGTTTTGTTGCCTTCTTTTGCGGGAACCACACTATTTTTTAAGTCGGAAATTTTATCTTCTAAAGTAACTTTTTGCCCTAAAGATTGCGGAAACTCAAACTTGAAATTAAGGTCTTTACGAATTCCTACAAAAAATACTCTTTTACGGTCTTGCGGAACATCAAAATCCGAAGCGTTCAATAATTTGAAAGAAAGCTCGTAACCAACTCCAGCATTTTTAAAAAGTTCCTTTATATTTTTTAATGCCTCGCTGTGTCTTTCTAAAAGCATTCCGCTAACATTTTCGGCAAGAAAGAATTTAGGTTGTTTGGCCTCTAATATTCGGATAAAGTCGTAAAATAACTGTCCTCTTTTGTCATTTATTCCACGCAACGAACCTGCCTCACTCCAACTTTGGCAAGGTGGGCCGCCAATTATTCCGTCACATTCTGGAACCTCGTCAGATTGAATATTAACGATACTTCGTCTGTCAAGTTCTGTGTGAGGATGATTTTTCTCATAAGTTTCCCAAATATCTTTGTCATATTCGTTCGCCCAAACCACATTAAATCCTGCTTTTTGAAATCCCAAATCCAGTCCGCCAGCTCCGGCAAAAAATGATACTACGTTCATAATATTATTGTGTTTGAAGTGATTTATTTTGTGTTCTGCGATATTCCGCTTTTTCCTCTGCAACTTGCAAAAGCTGTTTTGTACAATTAGTTTCGTAAATATGTTTTCCGATTTGGTCGGTAACATATTCATTTCGTAATTCTGTAAGATTTAGTTTGAAAATTCTCGCAAGTTTTGGCAATCGCTTTTCGTCGAAGTCTCGTTTGCCATTTTCGATTTTGCTCAAGTTTGCGCTGTCCAAATTCAGTTTGGCCGCAAGTTGGGTTAAAGTCAATTCGCTTTCGTTTCGTAAAAGTCGGATATATTCGCCAAAAGTGGTTTTCAAAAGACTTGTCATTTTTTGACAAATCTAAATTATATTTTTTGATTTTTCAACAGTGCGATGAAAAAAAACAACTCTTTTATTTTTTAAAGCTTTGAACGATGCGTTTGGAAAAAATAAATGTGCTGTGACTTTTCAGCACGAAAGTTCAATCATTAGCAAAAATTCTCGCATTACAGATAACAACTAACATCTGCTAACTACTTAGTATAACTCACTTTCCAAATCACATTTCCCGTATCATCATTCACAAGCAAATCTCCCGAAGATGTAACGGCAACGCAGACTGGTCTTCCATAAACTTCTGAAGTAGAATTTTCTGCGATAAAACCGGTTAGAAAATCAACCGGTTTTCCTGTAGGTTTTCCATTCTCAAAGGGAACAAATACAACGCGGTAACCAGAAAGCACCGAGCGATTCCACGATCCATGCTGACCCACAAATGCTCCGTTTTTATAGTTTGCCGGGAAAGAATCTTTGTTATAAAATGTAAAGCCCAAAGAAGCAGTATGAGGCCCCACGGAAACATCGGGCATGATGGATGTGTCTGCACTCATGGGAGCTTTTCCTTCCAAGCGTGGATCTACAATAGAACCGTAATAAAAATAAGGCCATCCATAAAAGCCATCTTCCTTTACACTGGTTATGTAGTCGGGAACGAGGTTATCACCCAGTTTATCACGCTCGTTTACTGCCGTCCACAACTCTCCGTTCACAGGATTCCAATCCATTCCGACCGGGTTTCTCAAACCACTCGCATAGATCTTCTCATTCTCTCCGTTAAGATCTACCTCAAGAATGTTTGCGCGTCTTATTTCTTCCTCCATTCCATGTTCTGCAACGTTGCTGGCACTTCCTACTGAGATGTAGATCTTATCCTGAGCTTTATTGGTAATTATATTACGCGTCCAGTGGTTGTTGTAACCTCCAGCGGGAAGTTCTACAATCTTTTTGCCCTCTGCCGATTTTAATGAAGTCTGACCAGGTTTATATGGGTATTTATAGAGTCCGTCAGTGTTGGCAATGTAGAAGGAATTGCCAACGTTGAGCATTCCAAAAGGTTGGTTAAGACCTTCAATAAACGTCTCGCGCAGCTCAAAGTCACCGTCGTTGTTCTTGTCCCTTAGAATGGTAATGCGGTTTGCGCTGTTTCTTGTATTGGACTCACAGACAAAATAATCTCCGTTGGGAGCTATATAGGTCCACCGCGGATTCTGAAAACCTTCGGCAAATTTTGTTACGGTAAAACCCTCGGGAGCGACGGGCATTTTGCCTGCTGGCCAGTCGATCATTGTAGTTTGATTTCTTGCAGATTCTGTAGCATAAGGCTGGGGCAGTATCAACTGGCCTACCGCGGTTTCAACGATGTCAACTGGCTCAGCTGCTATTTGTTCCTTTTCTTGCTCAGAAAGTTTATCGATTCCGGTGGTGCTTTGATCATTGGATTTGCAAGAACCTAGAACCAAGGTCAGCAATAACAAACACGAATAACTCAAGAAACTATTTATTAACGGTTTAACGGACTTTTTCATAGCAATTTTATTAAGTTTTAAATTCAATCCCACCATCTTTATCCTGTCCAGAATGTTGAACCGAGCATAAATTTGATAGCACTACAAATCTCTAACTTAAATCCTTGACACCACAACTATTAATACTAAGCATATATTAAATTTAAAGCGAAATACCATACGTAATGATAAGCTCTTAAATTATAGTTGCAGCTACATTTTCCGATTGGGTCATAGAAAATCCTGCGCAGGATTGTATTGATCAAGCTTTGTAATATTTTCTAATACTGCGCTTCACATAAACAAATCTGGATAAGCCCAAAAGAAACAACGCAGGCGCGATAATCATCAGGAAGAAACCCATCCATTTGATCTCTTCCAGCATATCCAGTTTTACAATCGCAAAACCTGAACTTAGAAACACGATAAATGTGCGGAAATATGCTAAAAGTGTGCGTTCATTAGCGAGCCGTGTTCTATCAATGGCCAATTTATCGGTAAGTGATAAGGGTAATTTTTCCATGTTTTATTTTTGCTTTTAATCAACTTTTAATATTGAAAAATCAATGCACTCACTCCAATTATTATAACACAATTGCTTTTAAAAGGTTTTAAGTTGGCAAGATAATCCACAAACTAAAAGCTCGCAGTAACCTATGTTACACATCTAGTTGAGATCAATGACCTTAATGTAACTTCTGTGCAATTCTACCTTGCCTAGATTTTCCAGCTTTTTTAACAATCTGGAAACTACGACTCTCGAACTGTGCAGCTCATCGGCAATTTCTTGATGGGTATTTGATATGGTAGGATGATTATTGATCCGCACTTTTTCCTTTAAATACTTGAGCAATCGTTCATCCATATTGTTGAACGCGATACTGTCCAGCGTTGATAAAAGTTCGTTAAGGCGGTTGTGGTAGCTCTCAAAGACAAAATTGCGCCAGGTCTTATAGGTTGACGTCCATTCTTCCATCTTGCGCAGTGGGATCATGATCAGGGTGGTATCCGTTTCGGCAATGGCTCTTATCTCGCTCTTGGTTTGTCCCATGCAACAGGACATGGTCATGGAGCAGGTATCGCCACGTTCCAGATAGTAGAGTAATAATTCGTCGCCATTTTTATCTTCTCGCAGTACTTTTATCACTCCAGAGATAAGCAGTGGCATTCCTTTGATATACGCGCCTATTTCCATCATTTTATCTCCCGCTGCTACCTCCATCAACGTTCCTACTTCTAGGATTTCATGGATAAGTGCTTCTTCAAAAAGATGGCCGTAGCTGGATTTTAATTCTTGGATCATAGCGACAAAGGTAAAATTTTGCCTCCGTTCTGTGAAGACTTGGGGGCAAAGGATGCTTCCACACGATTTCATTCCATGGCTTCTATACCTATAGTTGTTCTGTACGATATATTGTGAGGTTTCCCGCTTTCGCGAAAGCGGAACTACCATTCAAAGTCCTAAACAGTTTCCAAATCCAGATCCAGTGATCAATAACCCTAGGCCTTGGGCAGCTCTATTCCACAATTTTAGCAGCCGAAACGGTGTCAATTGCCACGCTATCTACCTCAACCGAAGGGTTTAACAATAAAGAGTCCTTGACCCGCAATTGCTCCAGATAAGTACTGTCATTCCTGTAAAAGTCGGTGGACTCTGCAGCATTGATCTCGCTGTAGGAAGGACATGGAAAGTAGGGCCTGTCATACTCAAAATTAGTCAGCATGGGCCTGCTCCAGCTGCTCAAGCTCTTGAACATGGATGCGACCATGGGCATCGCCGTTCCCGCACCGCTGCCCATGTACGTGTTTTCAAAATGAACCCGCTTATCCCTGGTGCCCACCCACGATCCTATCACGACCTCGGGCGATGCCGCTATAAACCAGCCGTCACCGTTATTTTGAGTGGTTCCGGTCTTGCCGATGATGTTATAGGGAATGTTGTACTGGGCAAATCCAGCCCCAGAACCATCGGTAAGCACCCCACCCATCATCTGTTGAAGTTTTTTGACATTTTCCAGACTGGCTACATTTCCCTCATATTTGGGTTTTGCCTCGTAGAGCACCGCGCCGTCTTGATCGGTTATTTTTTGAATAATGTAGGGTTTTACAAGTCTGCCGCCATTGGATATACTGGCATAGGCAGTAACCATTTCCATAAGGCTGAGACTTGCGGTTCCCAGTACGATCGATGGAACTTCGGGAATATCGGACCCGACACCCATTTTACGAGCTTTCTTTATGGTGCTTGACACGCCCACCTTTAACTGCAGCGCTGCCGATACCGTATTCACGCTATTTGCCAATGCACCGTGCAGGCTATAACTGCCACCGTACTTACCGCTGCTGTTTTTGGGCTGCCAGTTTTCATAATTGCTGTAGGTGCGCAATGAATTGTCATAAAAATCACAGGGCTCCATACCTTGTTCCAGCGCGGTAAGATAGGTTATGGGCTTAAAGGTTGACCCCACCTGATTTTTTCCCTTGACGTTATCAATCTGTGAGAATCCATAATCTATCCCGCCCAGATATCCTAGAACAGCTCCATTGCGACTGTTCAGGGCAAGAATGCCCGTATGCAGGCGCACCATGGAACTTATGATGCTGTCTTCAACGGTTTGCTGTCTAGGCTCAAAGCCCTTCCCTATTTCCCAATATTTTCGGGATCCCGTTTTTTTGAGAAATTTCTGGATTTCCTCTTCAGATTTCCCCTCAGCGAGCATTTTTTTTACCACGGGCTGTATGGACATTAGGTTTTTAACAAATGCTTCCCTGCCGCCCTCGGTCGTTTTGCTCGCCCAGTTCTTATCCATCAGGTTTTGTAGCCGGACCATCTGGCGTTCCATGGACTGCTCGGCATATTTCTGGATATTGGGTTGCAGCGTGGTATAGATTTGTAGGCCATCTACCTCAAGGTCATAAATGTCACCTTCGGGACTGGGATTGTTCTGAGCCCAAATATTAAATTCCTCTTTGATAAAATCCTTGTAGTAACCGGAAAGCGATGAGTTCTTTTGGGCTGGACTGTACTTTAAGGTGATTTCAGTTTTTACCGCGCCTGCCTCATCTTCTTGGGTGATGGCATTATTTTTCAGCATTTGGGCAAGCACCACATTTCTGCGATTGGTAGAGTTGATGGGATTCCTGCGCGGATTATAAGTGGTAGGTGCTTTTAAGACTCCTACTAAGGTGGCAGATTCTGATAGATTGAGCTCCTTGGGTGTCTTGCTGAAAAATCGTTGGGAGGCTTTTTCTATACCGTACAAATTCTCACCAAAGGAAACCGTATTGAAATATAATAATAGCAGTTCTTCTTTAGAATAAATATTCTCAAGGCGTTTTGCAATGATCAGCTCTCGCATTTTATTGATAGGTGTGCTCAACATCCACATTTCCCTGCGGCCAAAAATGTTTTTGGCAATTTGCTGGGTGATCGTACTTCCACCGCCCTTGCCCTGTTGCATGAGGATGGATTTTACAAAGACCCGGGCATAACTTCTATAATCTATACCAGAATGTTCATAAAACCTGACGTCCTCGGTTGCCACAAGTGCCTTGACCAAAAACGGATTGAGCTCCAGAGAATCAATGTTACTTCTATTTTGCAGAAAAAAGTATGCAATGGGCTTTTTGTCACTTCCATAGATCGTGGAAGTTACCGGGTTTTCAAGTTTAGCCAACTCGTTCTCGCTGGGCACATGACCAAAAACACCAACGTAAGTTCCAACAAACAAAAGAAATACAAAACCAATTACTGCTCCCATCAAATAACCCAAAGATTTGAAAGGGTGCTTTTTCAAATAACTAAAAAGGCTCTTAAATCCAGTTGAGGCACTCTGTTTTAATTGGTTGAAATTCATGACGGTTTTCGGGAAGTTAATTGAAGCAAATTTAATAGGTTTTTAAGTTGGATCGTCAAAGGTTATTCAAACAGAAAAAGTCCCACCATGTAGGTTGATGGGATTTTTTAGAGTTCAATCAATGATGTTATTTTGAATACCTCTTCAAATTCTCGATCTGCATCTCGATCGCTTCTTTAAATTCGGTTTTCATGCGATCTACGAGTTTTCCCGTCGCGATGGAATCTTTAACTGTTGCCACTCCCTGACCGGCACTCCAGATGGTTTTCCAGGCTTTGTGTTCTGTATCCATTTCCTTTCCAAAATCTATTTTTCCCGTTGCGGTAAGTTGCTCCTCGGTAATTCCAGCGGCTTGGAGACTTGCTCCTAGAAAATTGGCACTTACACCGCTTATCGCCGCGGTATAAACGATGTCGCTAGATCCAGCATCGATGATCATGTCACGGTATTCATCAGTTGCCTTGGACTCGTCGGTATTTATAAATCGGGTTCCCAGGTAGGCAAGGTCAGCTCCCATTTGCAGCGCACTTGCCACGTCCTGGCCCGAGCTCATTGCACCGGACAATATGATCGTACCGTCAAAGAAACTGCGCACTTCTCTAATAAAAGGCATCGGGTTGAGCGTCCCTGCATGGCCACCTGCACCAGCACAAACGAGGATCAGTCCATCGACTCCTGCTTCCATGGCCTTCTCTGCATGGCGCTTTTTAATGACATCGTGAAAAACCACGCCGCCATAACTGTGTACGGCATTTACCACATCACTTACGGCACCTAGTGAAGTAATAATAATAGGCACTTGGTGTTTCATGCACAACTTAAGATCGGCCTCCAGACGCGGATTGCTCATGTGAACGATAAGATTCACGCCAAAAGGAGCAGCTTTTTTACCCGTTTCCTTCTCCCAGTCGGCAAGTCTTGTTTTGATCTCGATCAGCCATTCTTCAAAACCCTCGCTGCTGCGCTGGTTGAGTGCGGGAAACGTACCCACGATTCCGTTTTTACAGCATTCCACGACAAGATCTGGTCCAGAGATCAAGAACATGGGCGCCGCAATTACGGGCAGGGAAAGTCGGTCAGTTAGTTGTTGCGTGGTCATAAAATAGGTTTTGGGTTAAAAGTACTAAACGCAAGCGATCTCTTGATAGACTTTAAAGGTTAAATTCAATTTTTAAATGATTTAGAAGTTTTGAGGAAGGTTCATACATTGACCCATTTTGAAAAAAGCACCAAGACTATAAAAGTTCCTGTAGAGACCTCACTAACGCCTCGTAAAAATGAGCGCTCTGATAAGTAGCCTATAAAATTAGTTGCTCATCACAAGCTGGATAAACGAACTGAATGCAAGCATATCAATTTCTATCATAAACCAACAGTCCTCTAGCGCCGTTAGAAGTTTTAAAGCTGCCTTATCATGTTTGGGATTTTAAGGAGATCACTAACTTTTTTGAATTTGACTCGTAGAATGACGCAGTGATAAGTAGCCTATAAAAGTAGGTGCTTCATCCCACGCTACAAAAACAAATGAACCGGCAAGCATTCATTTTCTTTCCATAAACCAACAGTCCCCCAACTCCATTAAACTATTCTTAAAGTGGCCTTTACCTTGTGTGGATTTTAATTGAAATCACTACTTTTAAAAATATACCCGTAGATATGTCGCAGGAAAAAATTAACGAAAAAACGGTAAACAATAACCTCAAAGAAACAAATTCCCAAATGCTCTCAAGTACCGCATCTGATCCTCAAACGGAGAACAATCTTCTGAGGAAAATGATAAACACAAGAAGCGCCTAAAGAACGGTCGTTTACGGAAAAGTGGGAACACCATCGTTTTCATTTATTAGAGCTACCTATAAATGTTACCAACACGGTGTGGATTGTAGTTATGGCGATAGGAGGTCTTATCGCCTGGATCATTGCCATGCTCTTTGTATGATGGGAAAATTGCCCCTACGCACGCTGCATGGATATATTTTTTTCTCATTTCTCATATTTATAGTCGTAGAATTATTTAAGTATTGTGATTTTCAGTTGCCCAATTTGTTCTTGAGTCACCTCAATGACCTTCTTACCATTCCCATGGTCGCAACATTGTGTCTGCACGGTGTATGGATAATCAAGAGCGACAGGAGCATCCGTTTAAATAGCTTCAGCATCTTGAGCCTTGTGGCTATGTTTTCCTTTTATTTTGAATATTACCTGCCCGGACAATCACATCACTACACCGGCGATATTTGGGATGTCGTGTGTTACCTGTGCGGAGGCATCATATTCTATCTATTACAAAAATGTCCTTGAATTTAAAAACACAAAAACATCGAGCTCAACTTTCGTTAAGATACCTTCATTTATCTCATCTCTAGCACTTTGATGAATTTTGGCACATTTTGCACCATAACCCACAATCATTCATATAAAGCATTTCCTGTAACCTATTAAAGCCGTTACTTTGCACGCTATTGGGAATCGGCTCGTTTCCCGACATAGATCTAAAGTTATCCAATTGAAAAAGTTATTAATGCTCCTTGTTTTTTGTGGTCTCGCTTTCGCGAAAGCGTACTCCCAAAAAGCCACCCTCTCTGGAACCATATCTGAAAAAAGCACTGGGGAAACCATGCTCAATGTGAATGTACTGTTCCCGGAAATTCCCACGGGAACCATCACAAATGAGTACGGTTTTTACTCCATTACCGTGCCTGCCGGGACGTACACCGTGCAATTTACCAGCCTGGGATATGCAACCATAGAGCGCAAGATAGACCTCACGGAAAATACAAAACTGGACATCTCTCTCGTGGAACAGGGCGAGGAACTGGACGCCATCATCATCGAGGCAGACGTCGAGAAACTAGTTATAAAATCGCCCCAAATGAGCGTCAACTCGCTCTCCATGGAAACGATCAAAAAAATTCCCGTGGTACTGGGAGAAGTAGATCTTATCAAGGCGCTGACATTACTACCGGGAGTTTCAAACGCGGGTGAGGGATCTGCCGGATTCAACGTGCGAGGAGGCGCAGCAGACCAGAACCTCGTACTGCTGGACGAAGCAACCCTGTACGGCAGCGATCACCTTTTTGGATTTTTCTCTGTTTTTAATCCCGATGCCATCAAGGATCTTAAACTTTACAAGGGCGGAATTCCCGCGCGGTACGGTGGTCGGGTTTCTAGTGTTTTGGACATTTATCAACGGGACGGTAACCGCCAGAAAATAAGCGGGACCGGTGGCGTGGGACTGGTGGCGAGCAGGTTGCTGCTGGAAGGCCCGATTGTTAAGGATGAGGCATCCTTTTTAGTAGGTGGCCGCAGTAGTTATGCACATTTATTCCTACCGCTTTTTGACATTGACAACACGGCATACTTTTATGATCTCAACGCAAAACTGAGTTGGACAGTGGGAGAAAAAGACCGTCTTTTTATGAGTAGTTATTTTGGGCGTGATGTATTTGCGGTGGATAATCTTTTTTCCAACACCTTTGGGAACAGTTTTGTAAACCTGCGCTGGAACCATCTTTTTAGTGATAAGTTATTTGCCAATGCTTCTGTTATCTTCAGTGATTATAATTATGGGCTATCGTTGGATTTTGTGGAATTTGACTTTGATAGTGGGATCACAAACCTCAACGCAAAATATGACCTGACCCACTTTGTAAACAATAAGACCAAATTAAGGTACGGACTCAACACGATCTACTATGAATTTGACCCAGGGAAAATCGTGCCCTCCACTCCCACCAGCGGAATCAACGAACGTCAACTCACCAAAAAATACGCCTGGGAAAATGGACTTTATGTGGATGGTGAGTTTGAAGTTACCGATAACATTAATATAAATGCTGGACTTAGATTATCCACGTTCAACCGACTAGGTCAGGATGAGTTGAATATCTATGATGAAAATGGCCCGCTTTCCTTCAATCAGGAACTAGGGATTTATGAGAGCAACGATGCCATAGGAACATTTTCTTCCAGTCGTGGCGAGACGCTCAAGTCTTTTGTAAACCTGGAACCGCGCTTCTCGATTGCCTACTCGCTCAATGATGACACTAGTTTTAAGGCCAGTTATCAGCGCATTAACCAATATATTCATTTAATTAGCAACACAAACACGCCTACGCCATTTGACCTCTATGCTCCCAGTGGGGATTTTATCGAGCCACAACGTGGCGATCAGGTCGCAGCGGGATTCTTTAAAAATATGGGAGATTATTCTTTAGAAACCGAGGTGTTCTATAAAAAGGTAAATAACAGACTGGATTATATAGACGGCGCAGATCTTATCGCAAATAATGCCGTAGAACAGATTTTGCTATCGGGAACGGCGCGTGCTTACGGTCTGGAAGTGCTTTTCAGAAAAAACTCGGGTAGATTGCAGGGATGGATTGCCTATACATTATCGCGCAGCGAGCAACGCACGCCAGGTCGTACCGCTCAGGAACCTGGGATCAATAATGGAGAATGGTACAGCTCGCCCTGGGACAAGACCCATGATATTACCATAACCTCCAATTATGAGCTCAACAAAAAATGGAATCTGGGCGCAAATTTTACCTTGCAGACTGGATTGCCAGTAACCTATCCCAATGGACAGTATGAATTTGACGGCTTGTTCATACCTACTTTTGAGGCGCGCAACTCCAGCCGACTTCCCTTGATCCACAGACTGGACCTGAGTGCTACCTATGTTCCCAAACCCGATAAAAATAAAGGCTGGCAGGGCAGCTGGGTCTTTAGCCTTTATAATGCCTACAACCGTCGCAATGCGGTGAGCATTAGTTTTAGGGAGAATGAAGACACTAATCGTAACGAGGCGTCAAGGCTCGCAATCTTTGGTATTATTCCAGCTGTTACCTATAATTTTAAATTTTAAGAGATGAAAAATACAATCGCACTCCTTATTCTTCTACTGGTATCTTCTGCCTGTGAAGACGTTGTGGAACTGGATCTCAATAATGCAGACGCAAGACTAGTTATCGATGCACATATTGAACTAGCTGAAGATGGGACGACTACAACATTTGTAAAACTTAACCGTACCGCAGGTTTCTACGTAGAACAAAATCCCATAGTAGAAGATGCAACCGTCTATATCACAGACTCCAACGGACAGCGTTATGATGTTCTCTACAACGGCGATGGTATTTATAGAACCAGTTTATTATCTGTCATGGATGGCGTTGACTACACACTCACCATAGAAGATGGTGGCAATACCTACTCCAGTACAGAACAACTAGTCGCAACAGTACCATTAATAGAGGTTGAGCAGCTGACGGTATCCGGTTTTGGTGACGATCTTCTTAGATTGACGGCTTTTTATAACGATCCAGCGGGCATGGGAGATTATTACCTTTTTGAATATATTGATGAATTTAATGAACAGGTGGACGTGACTGATGACGAGTTTGTGGATGGGAACCGAGCGCCGACCATTTTTTTTCTGGAAGATTTTGAAATAGGAATGAATGCAAGAATCAGGATCAAAGGAATCAATGAGCGTTGTTTTAATTTTTACGACACTTTGTTGAGTCAGGCAGGTGAAGGAAGCGGCGGTGGGCCATTTGCAACACAGCCGGCCATTGTGCGTGGTAATATTGTAAATACTGTAGATGCAGATCGCTATCCATTCGGATACTTTAGAATAAGCGAAGTTTTTGAGCTGGATTATGTGATTGAATAATTTTAATAAAAGCAACATTTTTTTGAGGGTTCTGCTTTCGCGCCTACCTGCTGGACAGGCAGGAAAGCATAATAATTACAATAACCCTCAAAATGTTTCACTCATTAAAATAACCCTCGGGACGTTTCCTGATATTTGCAGCTTTTTCATAGGCCGCGGCAATATTATAGGACTTAAACTCAAGGCCAGTACTTGAAATAAAAGTCAGTCCAACAGGCACGCCGTCATCATTATAGCCCATGGGAACGGTGAGCAACATATATTTTGCGACCGCTGCGATGGCTGCATCATAATTGTTGATGCTCAATATCGTGTCCAGATCATATTTTTCAATGTCCTCATAATAATAATTGTCGGCGGTATTTTTTAGGTATTCTTTGATGTCTTTAAGTTCTTGATCGCTGGTTGAATCTGCTTCCACATTATAGAACAATCGCTGGCCGTAGGGCATTAGATGTATTGAATCCTTTTTGTTTTCTCTGATTACTTTAGATATGTTCCAGGTTTTATAGCTCTCGGCGGCGCTGGATTTGAAATATTTGGACAGATCTATTTTCATGTCAGCGTTGAGGATGGTGAGGAATCCAGGTAGCGGGATTTCCTTTTCTTCGAGCACGATGATAATTGCTTCATTTTCACGCATCAATTGGATGGCGTTTGCATAGGATTCATTGGAAAGGTATTTTTTATAGACTCCAATGCGCTTGCCCTCTAGAGTTTCCCGCTCCAGTGCCTTCAACTCTTGAATTCCCGCAAAAAAGCCATTTCCGGTTGAGGCCATACTAACAATAGCGTTGTCAATAACCGTCCTGGTAATAGGCCCTACCTGATCGAGATGGTGGGATATGGGTATAACGCCGGGATCTTCCAGGTATCCACCCGGTTTAACGCCCACCACCGAATTTTGGGATGCAGGCGAAACAATAGAGCCGGCCGTCTCGGTTCCCATTGCGGCAACGGCAAACTCTGCTGCGATGGCTACGGCACTGCCGCTGCTCGATCCACCGGTGTCCATTACTTTTCTACCGTAGGGATTCAACGTCTGACCACCCACGGCACTATAGCCGCTGGGACAGGAGCCACAAAAATAATACGCCCATTCACTAAGGTTGGTCTTACCCAGGATTACTGCATACTGATCCAAAAGTTTATCGACAAACCTTGCGCTTTTTTCAACTATATTATCCATCATGACCGCGGCTCCAGCAGTGGTGGGCATTCCAGCAACATCTATGTTGTCCTTTAATAAAATGGGCATTCCCATGACCGAGAAAGGCAATTTATTAATTTCTGCAGGTCTTAGTTTTTTAAGTAGGGAATCGGCTCGTTGTGCCTGTTGGATCGCATCTGGATTTATGGATATTACAGCGTTGAGGGATTTGGGATTTTCTCGATCGTACTTATAGATGCGCGTCATATAGAACAGCGTGAGATCACGATAGGTAAATTCTCCACTCAAAACAGAATTTTGTAGCTCTGGGATGGTTTTACCTATCACCTGGTCCTCCATCGCCTCATATTTATCAAATACCTTTAACTCTTCTATTACCGGAGCAAAGATCTGTTCTTTAGTAATGTACCGTGAATCCAACACCTTATACTCCATTTGCGGCTGCTGGGATTGCGCAATTCCCATACTGCTCAAACACATATAGATCAGGACAACTGTAATTTTAAAATGTAACTTCATGGATGTAGGTTTGGATAAAAATAATTCAAAATCCCATAACCTTTTCTATAAGTTCTTAAAAGGAGTTGAGGATGTTTGAAAGTCTGCTTTCGCGAAAGCGGAACACAAAAAAAACCACTTCATTACAAAGTGGCTTTTAAATCGAGGCTCATTCAATATTAGATACAGGTAGGATTGGGATTTACGGGAACGTCAGTAGTGAGTACGTGATACCACGCCAGGGCGGGATCATTTGCCTGTACGCATCGCAATACCATCCTATTTGCGGTGATGTCAAGGATCTCATACTCGCTGCTTCCCACGTACCAGCTCATGAAACTATTGTTAGCTAGCAGCATCGTTGTTTTTCTTGATTGGTCTGCGGGAACGTCATCATCTATGGTTGGGGTAAAAGTGATCTCCCCTGGCGCTGGAGCGGTAAATGGCAGACATTCATCAGAATTAGCCCCATTAATTGCAGACGGCCCACCGAATTGAGTGAGATAGGTATTATGGAAATAGGTCGCTCCAAAGTTCCTCAATTCGTAAATCACGTCGTTTCCACTTTGTGTGAAGACCATTTCATCCTCATAAAAACATTCCGTTAGCTCATTGCAATATCTACCGAATGCCGGTACGGGAAAAAAGGCAGGTGTGTAATAGGCAGCCTCGGCCTGTCCTCCTATGAGACGCGTAGGGCCTACGCCCCAGTGACCATTTTCAGCAACCGACCAGTACCAAGTTTTGGACGTTCCACCGGTCAGAAATTCCTTTGCCTCTGCATCGTCAAAGGTGCTCAGAAAGCAGACCAGAACCTCGTACTGCTGGACGAAGCAACCCTGTACGGCAGCGATCACCTTTTTGGATTTTTCTCTGTTTTTAATCCCGATGCCATCAAAGATCTTAAACTTTACAAGGGCGGAATTCCCGCGCGGTACGGAGGTCGGGTTTCTAGTGTTTTGGACATTTATCAACGGGACGGTAACCGCCAGAAAATAAGCGGGACCGGTGGCGTGGGACTGGTGGCGAGCAGGTTGCTGCTGGAAGGCCCGATTGTTAAGGATGAGGCATCCTTTTTAGTAGGTGGCCGCAGTAGTTATGCGCATTTATTCCTACCGCTTTTTGACATTGACAACATGGCATACTTTTATGATCTCAACGCAAAACTGAGTTGGACAGTGGGAGAAAAAGACCGCCTTTTTATGAGTAGTTATTTTGGGCGTGATGTATTTGCGGTGGATAATCTTTTTTCCAACACCTTCGGGAACAGTTTTGTAAACCTGCGCTGGAACCATCTTTTTAGTGATAAGTTATTTGCCAATGCTTCTATTATCTTCAGTGATTATAATTATCGGCTATCGTTGGATTTTGTGGAGTTTGACTTTGATAGTGGGATCACAAACCTCAACGCAAAATATGACCTGACCCACTTTGTAAACAACAAGACCAAATTGAGGTACGGACTCAACACGATCTACTATGAATTTGACCCAGGGAAAATCGTGCCCTCCACTCCCACCAGCGGAATCAACGAACGTCAACTCACCAAAAAATACGCCTGGGAAAATGGACTTTATGTAGATGGTGAGTTTGAGGTTACCGATAACATTAATATAAATGCTGGACTTAGATTATCCACGTTCAACCGACTAGGTCAGGATGAGTTGAATATCTATGATGAAAATGGCCCGCTTTCCTTCAATCAAGAACTAGGGATTTATGAGAGCAACGATGCCGTAGGAACATTTTCTTCCAGTCGTGGCGAGACGCTCAAGTCTTTTGTAAACCTGGAACCGCGCTTCTCGATTGCCTACTCGCTCGATGATGACACTAGTTTTAAGGCCAGTTATCAGCGCATTAACCAATATATTCATTTAATTAGCAACACAAACACGCCTACGCCATTTGACCTCTATGCTCCCAGTGGGGATTTTATCGAGCCACAACGTGGCGATCAGGTCGCAGCGGGATTCTTTAAAAATATGGGAGATTATTCTTTAGAAACCGAGGTGTTCTATAAAAAGGTAAATAACAGACTGGATTATATAGACGGCGCAGATCTTATCGCAAATAATGCCGTAGAACAGATTTTGCTATCGGGAACGGCGCGTGCTTACGGTCTGGAAGTGCTTTTCAGAAAAAACTCGGGTAGATTGCAGGGATGGATTGCCTATACATTATCGCGCAGCGAGCAACGCACGCCAGGTCGTACCGCTCAGGAACCTGGAATCAATAATGGAGAATGGTACAGCTCGCCCTGGGACAAGACCCATGATATTACCATAACCTCCAATTATGAGCTCAATAAAAAATGGAATCTAGGCGCAAATTTTACCTTGCAGACTGGATTGCCGGTAACCTATCCCAATGGACAGTATGAATTTGACGGCTTGTTCATACCTACTTTTGAGGCGCGCAACTCCAGCCGACTTCCCTTGATCCACAGACTGGACCTGAGTGCTACCTATGTTCCCAAACCCGATAAAAATAAAGGCTGGCAGGGCAGCTGGGTCTTTAGCCTTTATAATGCCTACAACCGTCGCAATGCGGTGAGCATTAGTTTTAGGGAGAATGAAGACACTAATCGTAACGAGGCGTCAAGGCTCGCAATCTTTGGTATTATTCCAGCTGTTACCTATAATTTTAAATTTTAAGAGATGAAAAATACAATCGCACTCCTTATTCTTCTACTGGTATCTTCTGCCTGTGAAGACGTTGTGGAACTCAACCTTAATAATGCAGACGCAAGACTAGTAATCGATGCACATATTGAACTAGCTGAAGATGGAACGACTACCACATTTGTAAAACTTAACCGTACCGCAGGTTTCTACGTAGAACAAAATCCCATAGTGGAAGATGCAACCGTCTATATCGCAGACTCCAACGGACAGCGTTATGATGTTCTCTACGACGGCGATGGTATTTATAGAACCAGTTTATTATCTGTCATGGATGGCGTGGACTACACACTCACCATAGAAGATGGTGGCAATACCTACTCCAGTACAGAACAACTAGTCGCAACAGTACCATTAATAGAGGTTGAGCAGCTGACGGTATCCGGTTTTGGTGACGATCTTCTTAGATTGACGGCTTTTTATAACGATCCAGCGGGAATGGGAGATTATTACCTTTTTGAATATATTGATGAATTTAATGAACAGGTGGACGTGACTGATGACGAGTTTGTGGATGGGAACCGAGCGCCGACCATTTTTTTTCTGGAAGATTTTGAAATAGGAATGAATGCAAGAATCAGGATCAAAGGAATCAATGAGCGTTGTTTTAATTTTTACGACACTTTGTTGAGTCAGGCAGGTGAAGGAAGCGGCGGTGGGCCATTTGCAACACAGCCGGCCATTGTGCGTGGTAATATTGTAAATACTGTAGATGCAGATCGCTATCCATTCGGATACTTTAGAATCAGCGAAGTTTTTGAGCTGGATTATGTAATTGAAGAATTTTGATAAAAGCAACATTTTTTTGAGGGTTCTGCTTTCGCGCCTGCCTGCCGGAAAGGCAGGAAAGCATAATAATTACCAAAACACTCAAAATGTTTCACTCATTAAAATAACCCTCGGGACGTTTCCTGATATTTGCAGCTTTTTCATAGGCCGCGGCAATATTATAGGACTTAAACTCAAGGCCAGTACTTGAAATGAAAGTCAGTCCAACAGGCACGCCGTCATCATTATAGCCCATGGGAACGGTGAGCAACATATATTTTGCGACCGCTGCGATGGCTGCATCATAATTGTTGATGCTCAATATCGTGTCCAGATCATATTTTTCAATGTCCTCATAATAATAATTGTCTGCGGTATTTTTTAGGTTTTCTTTGATGTCTTTAAGTTCTTGATCGCTCGTTGAATCTGCTTCCACATTATAGAACAATCGCTGGCCGTAAGGCATTAGGTGTATTGAATCCTTTTTGTTTTCTCTGATTACTTTAGATATGTTCCAGGTTTTATAGCTCTCGGCGGCGCTGGATTTGAAATATTTGGACAGATCTATTTTCATGTCAGCGTTGAGGATGGTGAGGAATCCAGGCAGCGGGATTTCCTTTTCTTCGAGCTCGATGATGATTGCTTCATTTTCACGCATCAATTGGATGGCGTTAGCATAGGATTCATTGGAAAGGTATTTTTTATAGACTCCAATGCGCTTGCCCTCTAGAGTTTCCCGCTCCAGTGCCTTCAACTCTTGAATTCCCGCAAAAAAGCCATTTCCGGTTGAGGCCATACTAACAATAGCGTTGTCAATAACCGTCCTGGTAATAGGCCCTACCTGATCGAGATGGTGGGATATGGGTATAACGCCGGGATCTTCCAGGTATCCACCCGGCTTAACGCCCACCACCGAATTTTGGGATGCAGGCGAAACAATAGAGCCGGCCGTCTCGGTTCCCATTGCGGCAACGGCAAACTCTGCTGCGATGGCTACGGCACTGCCGCTGCTCGATCCACCGGTGTCCATAACTTTTCTACCGTAGGGATTCAACGTCTGACCGCCCACGGCACTATAGCCGCTGGGACAGGAGCCACAAAAATAATACGCCCATTCACTAAGATTGGTCTTACTCAGGATTACTGCATACTGATCCAAAAGTTTATCGACAAACCTTGCGCTTTTATCAACTATATTATCCATCATGACCGCGGCTCCAGCAGTGGTGGGCATTCCAGCAACATCAATGTTGTCCTTCAATAAAATGGGCATTCCCATGACCGAGAAAGGCAACTTATTAATTTCTGCAGGTCTTAGTTTTTTAAGTAGGGAATCGGCTCGTTGTGCCTGTTGGATCGCATCTGGATTTATGGATATTACAGCGTTGAGGGATTTGGGATTTTCTCGATCGTACTTATAGATGCGCGTCATATAGAACAGCGTGAGATCGCGATAGGTAAATTCTCCACTCAAAACAGAATTTTGTAGCTCTGGGATGGTTTTACCTATTACCTGGCCCTCCATCGCCTCATATTTATCAAATACCTTTAACTCTTCTATTACCGGAGCAAAGATCTGTTCTTTAGTAATGTACCGTGAATCCAACACCTTATACTCCATTTGCGGCTGCTGGGATTGCGCAATTCCCATATTGCTCAAACACATATAGATCAGGATAACTGTAATTTTAAAATGTAACTTCATGGACGTAGGTTTGGATAAAAATAATTCAAAATCCCATAACCTTTTCTATAAGTTCTTAAAAGGAGTTGAGGATGTTTGAAAGTCTGCTTTCGCGAAAGCGGAACACAAAAAAAACCACTTTATTACAAAGTGGCTTTTAAATTGAGGCTCATTCAATATTAGATACAGGTAGGATTGGGATTTACGGGAACGTCAGTCGTGAGTACGTGATACCACGCCAGGTTGGGATCATTTGCCTGTACGCATCGCAATACCATCCTATTTGCGGTGATGTCAAGGATCTCATACTCGCTGCTTCCCACGTACCAGCTCATGAAACTATTGTTAGCTAGCAGCATCGTTGTTTTTCTTGATTGGTCTGCGGGAACGTCATCATCTATAGTTGGGGTAAAAGTGATCTCCCCTGGCGCTGGAGCGGTAAATGGCAGACATTCATCAGAATTAGACCCATTAATTGCAGACGGCCCACCGAATTGAGTGAGATAGGTATTATGGAAATAGGTCGCTCCAAAGTTCCTCAATTCGTAAATCACGTCGTTTCCGCTTTGTGTGAAGACCATTTCATCCTCATAAAAACATTCCGTTAGCTCATTGCAATATCTACCAAATGCCGGTACGGGAAAAAAGGCAGGTGTGTAATAGGCGGCCTCGGCCTGTCCACCGATTAGTCGAGTCGGTCCGACTCCCCAGTGACCGTTTTCAGTGACTGACCAGTACCAAGTTTTGGACGTTCCACCGGTCAGAAATTCCTTTGCCTCTGCATCATCATATGTGCTGAGAACATTTACTAACTACTGTCTGGGACGTCGCTGCTCCACCAGTTCCGGTTGCAGTAACCGTTACATTATAACTTATAACTCCTAACTGAACAAAACGATGTTCAATTATCCCATCAAATCACGATTCCTTACGTCCATCTCCAAAATCATACGTATAGTTAATCTCATTGTCTGCATTAGCATTAAAAACTACGAGTCCCGTGCCATCACCATCAGGTTCTGCCATATTCTGACCCTGGATGGCTATATCTAAAGTCAAATTAGAAGGAGCGGTAACAGTACCAAATTCTGTGTCATCCTCTTGACAAGCCTGCAGTGAAACTGCTAACATCAGAACTATTAAAACTTTATAATAATTTTTCATCTGGATCAATTTAATTAGTTTGTATTAGATCATCTATGTAAATCGTCTCTGCCACTGAGGTTGCTGAAAGTGGATCAAAGAATATAACCACGTTTCTCAGGTCATCTGTTGAATTACCTGCAAATGGTGTAAAGGTCAGTTCTTCCCAGCCGTTTGCTACCGTTGTGGTGACACTGGTCTGTTCTTGGAATAATCCGCCGTTCCCAATCCGCTCAAATTTGAGCCAAACGGGTAATCCAGCCCTGGGAGAATATACCTTTAAAGTAAATGTTGTTGCCGCAGTAAATACTACTGGTTGTTCAATTACAATAGCAACCAAGGCAAAATTATTAGGACCTGTGGCATTTCTGTCAAATTGTAGTACAGTACTGGATCCATTTACCGCATCTGGAAATGGATTGGAAACAATTGAAAAAGCTCCATTATTAGTTCCTATATCATACAGTATGCGGTCATCTTCAAAATCCAATGGAATTACTACCGGTGGACCAGCTGCCAACTCAATGTCATCAAAGTAGTTTACATCACCTGTAGGTGAATTGCCAAGATCGAAAAACACGACAAACCTACTGAACGGGATCGTAGTATCTAATCCTGTAGTATCAAAGAATAAAGTTTCCCACGCGCCTACTTTTGTAGTAAACGCTTCATAATCTGCACTGGCCGTACTACCATCTGCATTCTCCAGTTTCATGGTAACCTTAGTTCCTACGGGCATGGGAGACCATGTTTTCATTCTGAAACTCTGTACACCTGTAAAATCAATAGGGCCACTTAATGGAACCACGACGCCTCCAAATGTTGCACCACCCGTTTTTTCAATGCTTACTACCTTGGAACTATTATTTCCTACGCTTACATCTGGATTATCAATAATAGAAACCGCAGACTCAAAATTAATTAAGTTGTAGTTCAATGTCGCAGATTCAAAATCGAGTGGCAAGACTACTGGATCTTCTATGATGACTACTTCCGTTACTACCGTTGTTGCAGCACCTCCACTTAAAGCGGTAACGGTAACGGTATAAGTTCCTACATTAGAATAATCATAACCTATAGTATCTCCTTCCATAAAGACCACAGGAGTCATGGCTGGATCCTCGCCAAATGTCACCTCAAAGGCCGTTTCAAAATCTGCCGTTGCACTAACTGAAATACCAAAGACTGAACTCGCACTTTCAGAAACCGTAACCTGAACATTTTCTGGAGCTCTGAAAGAAACCTCTAGATTCCTTGAAAACTCGGTAGTTTTTCCACTTAAGTTTGTTGCAATTACTCTTACTGGATATGTTCCCTCAGCATAAGTGCGCTCTGCATTATCACCTAATGGCAGAACCACAGATTCTCCCGTGCCATCTTCAAAGAATACCTCAAAACTAGAAACATCCACTCCAGATGGCGAGATTGTAACCAACCCAGAGTTATCTTGAGTAATATTATAAACCAGACCTAAATCTTTAGGTGCCTCTAGAGCAAGGCTTAGATCTGTATCGTCATCACTTTCACAACTCCATAAAGTCGCAAAAGCAACCATAAGGGTAATAAAAATTAATTTTATATTTTTCATATTATATTTTATTAGTAATTAGGATTCTGTTCCCATCGATTTCCGGTAAGTAATATTTCTTCTAACGGAATAGGAAACACCTCATGTTTTCCAGCCACAAAACCATCAATCTCCGCAGCGGCACGCCCAGTTCTCACCAGGTCAAAAAAGTGATGACCCTCACCTACCAGTTCCAGTCGTCTATCCTTAAAGATAGCGTCCTCCAGTGCTGACCCAGATAACTGGAGATTTGATAGTCCTGCTCTGGTTCTAACGATATTTAAATAAGTTTGTGCCTGTGCATCTCCCAGTCCACCGCTATTATAGGCTTCGGCAGCCATAAGATATACATCTGCAAGTCTTATCGCGCGGTAGTTGTTGGGATTGGTAAGATTTGCATCTCCAGTATTCAGGTCACCTTGTCTGGCGATATATTTCCTGTTGTAGAAACCTGTGTGCTCATAGCCTATTGCAAACGTTGCGCCGTTAGCTGCCGCGAAAGCATCAATATCTAAAATCGCCACGTCCTTACGAACATCACCGGCATCAAATAGATCTACCACTTCTTGGGTAGGTACGTTGAAACTAAAACCAGAGTCAAAAGTAGGTCCATTGTAGTTTCTGATACCGTTAAATCCAACGGCTACATTACCTTCACTACATTGTAAACAACCAAAACCAGCACCCTGAGCATCGTTGATACTGAATTTCAAAAATCGATTCGGAATTGTTCTCGTTGTCATTTTCAAAAATGGTAGAGTAATCAGTGACCAGACTGTACTGACCTGATGCTATAAGATCATCCAAAACTGCGGCCGCTTCAGAATATTTCTCTTGAAATAAATAAACCTTTCCTAACAAGGCCTGCGCACTACCCTTAGTGGCTCGACCTACATCTGGCGTTGAATATTCTAAATTGTCAATGGCAAACAGTAGATCTTGTTCTATTTGTGCATAAATCTCGGCTTTGGGAGTTCGATCAACGTCAAATTGATCTCCGAATAAAAATCGTTGATCAACGACTAGCGGTACGTCACCAAAAAACTTTACTAACTCAAAATAGTAATAAGCTCTCAAAAATGTTGCTTCACCGATTACTCGAGGTCTATCTGGAAAATCAGTTTTGTCCTTAAATTCAAGAATAAAATTTGCTCTGTTTAACCCAGCAAAAGTCCATCTCCACAGATCTGTAAGTTGGCATTTACAGGTGTATGGATCATATCATCGATTTGCTGTATTCCGATCACATCAGTAGCACTTTCTCCTCCAGCTAAGGTATTGTCCGAGGCGATCTCGCCCATCATCACGTTTATATACGAAGCTTGTAATAGGTCATAGGCACCAATCAACGCATCCTCATATTCTTCCTGACTATTGAAAAAAGTTTCAGAATTAACATCTTCACTATCCACATCTACATAGTCCTCACTACAAGCGTTACAATTGTTAATACGAAAAATAATAATATGTATGTTTCAAATAATTTCATGATCTTTTATTTAAAATGTTGCTTTTAAACCAAATAATATTTGTCTTGCGGCTGGATAAAATCCATTATCAATACCAGTGGAAAGCGCGTCACCAGAGCTAGCAGTAGGATCAAATCCTCGGTACTTTGTAAAGATAAAGGCGTTATTAACTGATGAATATAATCTTAACTCTGAAAGATCAAAATTCTCTAACGATCTCACTGGTAAAGGTGTATCCTAATTGAACGTTATTTATTCTAAGAAAAGATGCGTCTTCTACAAAGAAGTCAGAGAACAATCTATTAGAGTCGCACCAGTAGTAACCCGTGGTACACTGTTAGAAGTTCCTGCACCTGTCCATCTTCCTAAATCATTTATCGTGACATTAGCTAATGGCAAATTGCGCTCGTAATTACGCACCATCTCATTACCTACCGAGGCATATAAAAAGGTGCGGAAATCCCAATTCTTATAATTAAAACTTAGATTAAGACCTACGGTAAAATCGGGATCGCATCTCCTAGATTAGTACGGTCATCAGAATTAATCATACCATCACCATTGACATCTCTATATCTTATATCCCCAGGTTGTGCCTCAATTCCTGCTAGATCTATTTGAGATGGATGTGCAGCTACTTCATCAGCGGTTTGAAAGATCCCATCTGTTTGATAACCGTAGAAATAACCAATTGGTAATCCTTCTTCCATTCTAGTAATCGGTAATTGACCTACCCCAAAAACTCCTGCTTCAATAAAACCAGCTTCATTATTAACAAACAAAACCTCATTTTCAACCGTTCCAACATTGAAACCTACATTAAATCCAAAGTCTTCGCTGAAACAGTATCAGCATAACTAATGGCAAGTTCAATACCTCTGTTTCTTATATTACCTCCATTAATTAATGGTGCAGCAGACCCTGGTGCACCTGATCCTAAAATACCAGAAACCTCAGGAGAAATCAGTAAATCCTGTGTTTCCCTCTGGAAAACATCTAGGGCAATATTTAGTTTATTGTTTAAGAAACTGCATATCTATACCTACATTCGTAGTAAACTGTTCTTCCCATTTGATTTCTGGATTACTGAGACCACCTACCTGCTACACCATTCAAGATCTGATCATTAAAACATATTGACCTTGCCCAGTTAACAAGGAAATAAATCCGAAACTACGAATTCGATCATTACCTATAAGACCTGACGAGGCTCGTAATTTTAAGAAATCTAATTGACTCACTCTCTTTCAGGAAACTTTCTTCTGAAAGAATCCAACCTACACTAGGCTGTAGGAAATAAACCAAATTTATTCTCGGGTCCAAATTTAGTACTACCATCACGTCTCAAAACTGCTGATAATAGATATTTTTCGTTATAATTATATTGAGCTCTTACAAAATGAGATAACAAACGTCATCAAAGCGTCTCGCACTATCAGCTAAAACATCACCGTTATCAATTCTCGTTCCACCTTCTAGCTTACTTCATTATAATATTACTTTCATTACCAAAGGCAGTAAATTATTAAAATCACCTCGTGTTCTGAATGCACTCATCCCTAGCAAAACATCTATATTGTGTTTTTCATTGAATGTATTATTGTATTCTAATAAAGTGTCATAAGTATAATCACTAAAATAGTTTTGTACTCATTATAATACATTTCTGTCCAGGAGCAAGTTAAACACCTTTCCATCTCCATAATTCTCTTCGGGATTAAAGACTATTGCCGTAAGACTCTGCATAATTTGCTTGAATTCTTGCCGTTGCCTTAAAATGCTCTAAAAATTTATAGGTCAACCCAAAGTTTCCAGAATACGTCCAGTTTTGTTTTTATTAAAAGTGTTAGCTAGTTGATGTTCTGGATTAATGATCTCATTACCTAGACCTAATAAATCAGCTCGTGAAAATTCTCCAGATTCATCTCTTACCGGAATGGTAGGAGCAATATTCACAGCATTGAATAATACTGATCCTAATCCATTATCATTAATATTTCTGTTACTAACATAACTATAAATAAAACCAGTCTTCATTTCAAGGTTCTTTGTCCAACTGTGGTCAAAGTTTCCTCTGAATGTAAATCGATCAAAATCAGATTTATCACTACCTACAATACCGTCCCTTACAAATACCGATGTACCAAAGGCATATTTAGACTTTTCAGTACCGCCGGCGATAGATAGATCGTTGCTCAAGATGAAGGCGTCTTCAAAAATTTCCTCCTGATAATTAGTATTAGATAAATTAGATATATCAGTAAATGGGAGTGCTTCTCCATTGTTAGCAAAAGCTTCATTTTTTAACAACGCATATTGCTGCGAGTTGAGCGTGGGCAACATTCTTGTAGTTTCCTGCCAACCACCCCAGACTGTCAAAGGTTACTTAAGCGGCTATTTTTACGGCCTCCCTTAGTGGTAATTATAATTACTCCATTAGCTCCACGCACACCATAAATACCAGCGGTAGCATCCTTTAATGACTGAAATGCTCTCAATATCACCAGGATTTATTACACTTAAATCTTCTATGATATTTCCATCAACCAAAATCAGCGGTCGGTTATCGCCGTTTGTTCCTATACCCCTGTATTCTTATGTTAGAACCCAGCTCCTGGAGAACCCGAGTTAGAGGTAATGGTAACCCCGGTACTGTACCTTGTAGTGCATCTTCTACCCTAGTAGGTTTTAGTGCTTCTATCGTTTCTGCTTTCACTACTGACACTGCACCAGTTACCTCCTTTACCGCTTGTGTACCATAACCTATAACCACTACTTCTTCAAGAGCTGCCACATCTTCCTTGAGAATAATTGTAAGTGTTGAATTATCGGTTATTGTTATTTGCTGTGCAACAGTCCCTATAAAGGACACTTTAAGGACATCACCAGGTGCGGCTTCAATGGAAAAAAGACCATCAAAATCGGTTGTCGTTGCCCTGTTCGTAGTTAAGTTTTGTACAGTGGCGCCTAACAGAGCCTCACCTGTAGATTCCTCGAGAACCTTTCCTGAAATAATACCTTGTTGTGCAAAGCCTATGGCCGCAACAAGATAAAATAGTAAGAGTGCGATTTTATTCATGAAAATTGGTTTAGTTCCAAACATCGGACAGAGGTTCTACATCGTTGTAGGTTAACATCTCCTTAAAGTTTGTACCAAAACTAATTAAACAACCCTCTATTACCCATCAATATATCGCTTCAATAATACTACGACATATAATTAAAGCTAATCAACTGTAAGTAAACAAATTATATGCTTGAATTTTAATATTTTGAAACTAGTAATTTTGTATGTTGTACTCCTGTATAGGCGTGTACAATGGTAAAATAATAATGTAAAGGTTAGCTGATTGGGAATCTGGTTCATTCAATATGCCAAAATCATATTCTAAACTCAACCCAGTTAGAAAACAGCAATTGCAACCCCTGTATTTTGCGATCTTGACAAACCATTAAAAAGCAGTCCTCAACATCAAAATTATTTATCCTGCGGTCAATGTATCAAGTCAACAACACAAGGACATTATAAAATTATTGGTGATGTTGGATTTACGCTTTCGCGAAAGCGTAACTTTTCTATTCCTTAAAAACATTCAAAACGGGAAGAGCGGTATTGTTAAAATCAAACAACGCTTGATTCTCCCAGGGAGAGGCATCGACGGCCTGCCCGCCCTTCCACGCCACAAGTTCACCGCCCCAGTAGCAGAACCCGAGCCCTTGATCAAAATTGGTGCTCAATAACTTGATCTCGCGTATAAAATCAGATTGACCCTGTGTAGTAGCCGGATATTGAGGAAGGATCAACTGGCTGTTCAATCCTACAATATTGTTGGTGAAATCATTATAATCTAGGGTAAATGGGTAGGCAGTCTCTGCGATGAGGATTTTTTTATCGTGAACGGCACTCAGGGTTTTCATCCGGTCATTGAGCCCAGCAAGCGATTTCCCATGCCAGATGGGATAGTAGGATAGCCCGATAATGTCATAGTCCACAGCCGCGATCTGATCAAAAAACCACGTAGAACCCTCTATTCCAGCAAAATGAATGATGATCTGAGCCGTGTTAGAACTGTCACGAACCGCATCACTACCTGCAGCCAGGATTTGTAAAAAATTATCTTTATGGGTTGAAATGTTCCCTAAAGGATGCAGCATGCCCGAGTTGATTTCATTGCCTATCTGTATAAATTCTGGCTGGATCTCTTGCATCACTTGTGACGTGTAATTATAAACCGTGGTCGTGAGCTCGCTGATGTTCTGATTTTCCCATGCAGATGGAGTCTCCTGACTACCGGGATCGGCCCATGTATCTGAATAGTGCAGTGTCAACCATACCTTAAATCCGTTCTGTTTTAAAATCGTGGAAAAACTGCGCACCTCATCAAAGCTGGAATGGCCGCTCACGGGATTGACCCATAAACGCAGCCTTATGGTATTCACACCACTGTCGGAAAGAATCTGTAAAAATGATTTTTCATTGCCGCCAGCATCATAAAATGTCGTGCCGTCCCCATCGATTTCTGGAAAGCTGGAGATATCGACTGCATAAATACGCTCTGTAATCTCGGTAACCGGTTCTTGAACTATATTTTGCCCCTCATCACCATGACACGCAACAAAAAGCAGCATGGAACTTATGACAAGTAAACTTATAAAACCAAATTTTCGCATAGCTGAATAAAAATAATTAAACCTAAAACCATCTAAAACACGCCACATCTCCAATGGATTTATTAATTTTTAAATTCACAAACACAGCGGAAACCTGTGTATTCATAATCATCTTTTTTACCTAAGTGATCGGTAAATTTTTTATCTCCAGAGGTAAACTCTGTATGGAATAAAGTGTGAAACGCTCATCTTCTTTGGTAAGCCTGATATTCCAAATGTTATTTTTCTTAAAGTAATTAAATGATTTCCTCTCTCGTCAAAAACTGTATTTGCTTTTCAATCTCATCCAGGTAGGAAGTCTAAACTCAATTTTATCTGCCATCTGAACCTTGTACAGACTTTCAAGATCATTTCTCCATAAATATCGGATCATTTGTGTACGCCAGTCACAATACTCCGCAGCGGTCTTTTGAGAAACGGTCAATACGGGATGATTAAGATATTTAGCCTTCTTCATAATAATCTTCATCCTGCAATTGTTCATCTGTATTGTAGGTTTCTAGGTAATAGGTCGGGATTCTCAATTCACTCGATGAAGTTGCCCGATAGTCTAGATATTCTTGGATATCTGTAATCCCTTCTCCCCATTACTTCCTTAAAAATTTCAAATTCCACCATCATAAATTGGTCACCGGCATTCTTTCAATAAAAAAACCTTACCTTGATCTTGAGGGTTGCGGGCGGATTAACCTTATCCATTTGCGCCATCGCGACGGTTTGAATAGCTAGGCATAAAATTATTAGTCTGTAGTGCATGGTTAAAAATAAATGATTTGACAAGAACATTCAATTATACGAAAAATCAGAGATCAGACCGATGGCAAATGACCTTTAAAGTGCAAAGATGTCATTAAAGTGACGCTTTCGCGAAAGCGAAATTACAACCACCCTATTCCAGCGCTTCAAAGTTTGTACCATTTGCGCCGTCATCCTCAATGAG
This sequence comes from uncultured Flavobacteriaceae bacterium, assembly GCA_963836885.1. Lineage (GTDB taxonomy): Bacteria > Bacteroidota > Bacteroidia > Flavobacteriales > Flavobacteriaceae > Nonlabens. Next base: position 37,319 of record CAWILF010000028.1, read on the forward strand.
TGCGGGCGCAAGGGCACCGGGCAAAACTGCCTCCACGGGATTATCAGCAAACTCGCCTCCCAGATCAGTGCGCAACCAACTGGGATCTAAGGTATTCATGCGGACGGGCGTATTTTGTAATTTTACGGATAGATCCTCGGTCAGTTTAATTAAAGCCCACTTACTGGACGCGTAGGGCGCAAGTTCTGGCTCATGCTTAATGCCAGAGACCACATTGATCACGCGACCAAATCCATTCTCTACCATCGCTGGAACAAACGCCGCACAAAGACTATAGACCGCAAAAACATTTACCTTCATACTCAGCGCCCAGTCATCCCAGCTATGACTCATATAATCCTTGCGGTAGGGCGTCATGATCCCTGCATTGTTGTAGAGGATATCCACGGGAACCTTGAGGTCACGTACCTGTTTAATTACAGATATAACTTGTGCTTCATCAGACAATTCACCATGCACGACAAAAGTTTTAATGTCATAATCTTTTAAAAGTTGGACGGTCTTTGCACAACTGTCCCTAGTCCTACCATGAAGAATTATATGACAACCCTTTCCCGCGAGACCTAGAGCAATCTGCTGTCCGATGCCACGACTGGAACCTGTAATAAATGCGTGTTTTCCTGTAATGTCGATCATTATAAAATGTTTTTCAACTATTTAATTTCCACAACGCAAAAATTGATGATGGCCTTAACTTAAAAATAAAAACTTTTACAACTTCGATTTCAATTTCAGTTTAAGTTCAAGTTCAAGTTTAAACCTACCTAATTATTATTTGCCACCGGCACGGCGTATAGGTCAAAATCATCTGCCTCGGTAATCGTCACCATGGCAAAGTCTCCCACTGATAAATAATTTGCAGCTGCGTCGATAAGGACTTCATTATCCACATCGGGACTATCAAACTCGGTGCGTCCCACAAAATGATTACCGCGCTTGCGGTCGATCATCACGCGATAGGTCTTGCCTATTTTTTGTTGGTTCAGCTCCCAGGAAATTTGGGACTGGATTTCCATGATCTCGTTGGCTCGTTCCTGTTTTACATCTTCGGGAACATCGTCATCCAACTTATAAGCGTGGGTGTTTTCCTCATGCGAATAGGTAAAACAACCCATTCTCTCAAACCGCTGGTCTTTTACCCATTGTTTCAGTAGGTCAAAATCCTCTTGGGTCTCTCCAGGATAACCTACGATAAGAGTGGTTCTTATCGCCATTTCTGGCACGGTAATTCTAAATTTTTCCAAGAGTGCATTGGTTTTTTCAAAAGTCGTTCCTCGTCTCATGGACTTGAGCACGGGAGTTGAAATATGCTGTAACGGAATGTCCAAATAATTACAGACTTTGGGCTCGCTCTTCATCACATCCAGCACATCCATGGGAAAACCGGTAGGAAACGCGTAGTGCATACGTATCCATTCAATGCCCTCGACCTTAACCAGTTCCCTTAAAAGATGTGCCAGACGGCGTTCCTTATACAGATCCAGCCCATAATAAGTCAAATCTTGAGCAATGAGTATGAGCTCTTTAACACCTTTGGCAGCTAGTTTTTCTGCCTCAATCACTAAATGCTCAATGGGCGTGCTGCGGTGCTTTCCTCGCATAAGCGGTATGGCACAGAACGAACACGGACGGTCACAGCCCTCGGCAATCTTGAAATATGCGTAGTTTTTTGGAGTGGTGGTAACGCGCTCACCTATAAGTTCGTGTTTATAATCTGCACCCAGTGCCTTTAACAATGAAGGAAGCTCTGTAGTACCAAAATACTGATCCACATCTGGAATCTCTTTCTGTAAATCTGGCTTGTAGCGTTCTGAGAGACAGCCCGATACAAATACCTGATCTACCTCTCCCCTATTCTTGCGCTCCACAAAATCGAGAATGGTGTTCACGCTCTCTTCTTTGGCATTATCTATAAAACCACACGTATTGATAACCACGATGTTACCTTCTTCCTCGTGCACGACATCCTTACCGTTTGCCTTTAACTGTCCCATCAACACCTCACTGTCATAGACGTTTTTTGAACATCCCAGGGTGATAATATTGATTCGGTTTTTCTTTCTTGATTTTGTTCTCATAAGCGGCTGCAAATTTACGCCCGTTTCCTGTAAATGTGGAGGTTGTGAGTGTTAATTCCGCTTTCGCGAAAGCGAGATATTAATCCAACTTTAAGTCCTGGATAATACCGGGATTATTTTACTTGAATCCCTTTTTCACACCTGCTTCTATCCTTACATCCATAAAATTCTCGGAAGGAGGAATAGGACAAGAATACCTATTGCTATAGGCGCAATATGGATTATAGGTATGATTAAAATTCAATACAACAGCCTCTGGCAACGGTGCGTAAAGTCCCATGTAGCGACCTACTTCATAACTTCCATCGCCAGTGGTCTCATCAGTAAACATAACCGATAGATAGTCATAATACTCGCTCCCTACTTCTCTAACGCTGCTTTGTAAAACAGTAAGCCGCTGTTTCTTCCCATCGATTTCAAAATGCAAATACCCATATTTAACGTACATGGGCTTTCTTTGAGTAGTAGTTTTTAAGATGAGTTCATCATTATTTTCCGATTTTTCAAATCGGGCGTTGACGATAAGCGCAGGATTGAAGTCATAAAAATTAAGTGCATTGAATTTTTTCTTGTCCATTTCGCTCAGTGGCGAAAGCTTATCACCTCTAAAATTGTCATTTAAACTATCCTTGTAGTGTTCAAAAGCCTCGAGATCATTTTGGGCAGCGGCAGTTAACGCGATCAAAAAGCAGGTGATAAATGTGATTATTTTCATGTTTTGGATTTAAAATCTATAAATATAGCAATGGAAATTATAAACTAAGGCTTAGGATTAATATTTATGAACTTTGAAAATCATGCGGAATATCAAGTTCTAACCACAAATCCTTATAGAAATACTTTCAGTATCATCAAAAATCAATGACATACACATAATTCAAGACTTGTAAATAATGCTAGACTCTTAGGGAAGCATACTTTTAATTGTGCAACATTTATCAAACTGTTGGGTATTTACGCATTTAACATTTTGCATTTTTGCCACTTTTACTCGACGTATCTTGTAAAATCCTTAAAACTGTTCCATGAAAAAAATAATCTTTGCCCTACTTGCAATCGTGCTGTTGTGCAGCCACGATATGTTCTTAAAACTTGATGATTACTTCCTGCAGCCCGATGCCGACTCGGTAATACAGCTTTTTAACGGCACTTTTGAAAAGAGCGAGAACGTGATCGATCGCAACAGGATGGTCGATGCGAGCATGGTAAGCAATGGCGACCGCGTTGCGATAGATTCTACCCAATGGACGGAGCGTGATCTCACCACATTTTTAAATTTTAAGACGGGAGATCCAGGCACTTATATTGTGGGAGTCAGCACTGCGCCGCGCACCATTGAGATGGAAGCCGGCCGTTTTAATGATTATCTGGAGCACGATGGGGTGGTTGATATGTTGCTTTCGCGAAAGCAGAACAACAAACTGGACCAGGATGCCAATGAAAAATATTCCAAGCACGTGAAAACCATTTTTCAGGTAGGCGATGAGGTCTCTGAGGACTGGAAGACCAACCTGGGATACCCGATCGAATTTATTCCACTGGAAAATCCGTACGCGATGCACTCGGGACACGAGCTGGAAGTAAGACTTTTAAAGGATGGAAAACCGTTAGCCGATCAACTCGTTCTTATAGGAAATGAGGCAGATGAAGCTCCCGAGAAAGAGGCACACAGCCACGGCGATGGTGAAATGCACACCCATGAAGCTGATGAAACTGAAACGGGTCATACCCATACCGGACAGCAGGAAATGCGCACCAACGCAGATGGAATCTTAAAAATCGACCTGAAGACCGAGGGAATCTATCACCTGCGCACTATCTATATGGAGGAGATCGACATAGATGGCCTGACCCATGAATCCAACTGGGCGACACTGACCTTTGCCGTAGGAGCTGGAAATGGACATTCCCACGCTCACGGAGGTGATAGCCATTCCCACGATAGCGATGATCACGATCATGATGATGACGGCTTTCCTGCTTATATATTCTGGCTGATAAGTGCTGTAGTTATCATAGGGCTTTTCTTGTACTTTAATCGTAGAAAGTAGGCATGGGCAGAATTATCAAAGTCTTTATTTTTATACTATTCATACTATTTCCAGTACTGTTATTTGCACATGATGTTACCAGTGCAGATCAAGAAATCCTCAATAATGGCGGTCTTCTCTCCTACGTTTGGGTAGGTGCAAAACACATGATTACCGGTTACGACCACCTCTTGTTTCTCGCTGGAGTCATATTTTTCCTGAAGAAATTTAAAGACATCCTCAAATTTATAACCGCCTTTACCATAGGTCATTGCGTCACTTTAATAGGAGCAACTTACCTACAAATTCAGGTGAACGAGTATTTTATAGATGCTGTTATCGCATTGAGTGTATTTATAAAGGGTTTTGAGAATCTCAAGGGATTTGAACGTTATTTAAAGTTTAGATCACCCAATTTACTGATGATGGTATTTGTTTTTGGGTTGATTCACGGCCTGGGGCTTTCTACCCGTTTGCAGTCCTTTGAAATGGGGAGCGACCAGTTTTTATTGAAGATCCTCAGCTTTAATCTGGGCGTGGAACTGGGACAGATCGCTGCCTTGATCCCCATTGTTTTCCTACTCAGAATATGGCAGAAAAAACCCAGTTATCCAGCCTTTTTTAAAGCGGCAAATGTGTACCTGATCATTGCCGGTATAGGCCTGTTTCTATATCAACTGTGGTTGTGGAATTTAGCTTAGAAGGTCTGTATTACCTAGAGCGTTTTTAGAGCGCACTTCACTAAACCATAGGCTTCCTGTGCGAACTGATAAACCCGCTACGATGAGATGCATAGTTGCTTTCACAATCAGGTTAACCATGGCAAATGACCCTGATTGTGTATAATGAAAAAAAGCTCTTAAAATGCCTCGGCGATTCCCAGATATAGGTTGTTGGTCCCATTACCGAAACCCCAATCCACCCGGATGTTAAGGTTCTCGCTCTTGTCAAGCATCCATCGCAGTCCCACGCCATAATTGGGCTTCAGGTTTTTGAACTGGAACTCGTCCACATTGTTGTACACATCACCAGCTCCAAGAAACACAACCGCTCCCCAGCGCAGATCGTTAAATCGTTTTCTGTATTCCACCTGTGAGGCCAGCATATCGCGATCTACAAAACGTCCTTCCTGATAGCCACGCATGATCTCACTACTGCCAAAAAACGAATACTCTGAAAATGGCTGATTGCCCCTCACCGTCCTTCCCACGACCTGAAAAGCAAGAACGTCGTTGTTTCTTTGGGACATTTTTATAAAGTGCCTCACATCAAAACGCGTGAGGTTAAAATCCTGCGTGCCGCCCAGCGCGTCAAAGTACTTGCCGTGCGTAAACTCTGCATACCATCCCTCCTGCGCATTGAGAATAACGTCCCGATCATCATAAAGAGCGGCAACCTCAACTCCCAGTGAGGTAGAACCGTCAAAGCCCTCGCGCTTATTGGTATCGATGATACCGCCGGTCTCAAACTCGGTGCTGTAGATGTGGTTGACCCGCGCACCGCCGCCTATGAATAAGTACCTGGCAAACATCTGTTTGAGCAGGATGGGTTCAAATAGCAACTGCGTGTAATCATACTGTTCCTCGGCACTTTCTGGCGCATCGCTGCCTATGCCATAATAGATCCTGGGATAATTCTGGAAGAGAAAATTACCTTCGATCACATACTTCTCCTGATTGGTAAAGATCTCAAAACCTGAGTATAGAAAAAACTGGCTGTTCAAGGTATATTGAGCGGTAATGGGCATATTGGAAACCCGGGTTTCCTCACCACTTCCCGCAAACTTAAAGAGGTATTTTGCCCCTACCCCAAAACCAAAATTAGTCTCGGGAGTATAGCTCACCACGGGAGCTGCGATAAATTTTGAGAGGTACAACGTGGAATCCCTGTCGTATGATTTCTGGTTGGGATAAAATGTGAAGAACTCTTTGATCCTATCTATATCCTGGGCTTTTGAGTAATTTGAATTGAGGATGAAAAATGCAATAAACAAGAGAATTGCTACAGGGGTACTTTTAGGTCTAACTACTTTCAATGGTTCTATTTAAGGATAATGGGGAAATATAGAGTACGAGAATCAAAGTCTAGGTTATTATTTTCTAGTTTGGGAAAACATTAATGCGATGGGCTTGGAGTCGGCCACTTATCACGACCTGATTGTGTGCTTGTTGAGCGGGATTTTTTGGATGGGTCTTGGATGATTTTTGAGAATTCCGCTTTCGCGAAAGCGGTAACTATTTCAAACTCCTCGATAAGAATACGTCAATTGCCCTATTTCAAAATGTGCGTTTCAAAGATAGTTTTGACAAAAACATTTAAGCATGAGATATCTACTACTTTTAGGATGGCTGATTGCACTGGGAACTCTCAACGCGCAAACCCGAGAATGCATCAAGGGCGACTGCATGAACTCAAACTCATTTGTATCGCTCAAGGATGCCAGCGGAAAAAGCACCGGCTATGAAGTCGGCTTTTTTAAGGATGGAAAACTACACGGCCTGGGCAACCAGACGGGTGTTGACGGCAAATTTTGGGGAACTTATGAAAACGGCAGGAAAAACGGACTGTTCAGGTATTCCTACGGCGATATTCTATATGCGCTAGGTCATTATATAGACGACAAGAAAGTGGGAATGCATATCGTACGCACTAATACGGAATACAAATACCCCAACTACGATTACGACCCATTGCGATATGACATCATACCCGTAAATCCCGGCGGGCCTTGCGTACAGGGAGATTGTGAAAATGGTCTGGGAGTAAAGATTATAGGGAATGACGCCATACTGGGATTTTGGACCGATGGGAAATCCACTGGAATGACCATCATCTACAGCGATACTGAAAAACGCATCCTCATGGGAACCATGGAACTGGGCAAGTGGGACGGCGTGGTTTGCATTGCCAACTTTGATAACTCAGATGAAATCTACACCGCGGTGATGGGCAAAAAACAGGGCAATTATTTCCTAAGGAACAGTAAGAACAAGCATGAATTCTATCGTTATGAAAATGATGCGGTAGTAGAAACCTACCCATTGATCGATAAAAAATAATTCCCTCTATATGAAATCAAATATCTTCAACCCCAAATTAATTGTATCGCTTATTTTTCTTTTAAGCGGTAGTATCGTGACTGCACAACTACAGCCCAAGCCCGCACTTTCAAAGGATAGTCCATATAAGTCCCAATATGACAATGCGATCGCAGCAAAAAACTACAAACAGGCCGCAACGGCCGCGACCGCTTTATGCAATCAGTATTACCGGCTGGGCGAGCCTTACTCGCTCTTATCAAAGGCCATGTACAATGACGGAAATTCAAAACTGGCAGCTTTCTACTCTGACTGGTCGGTGGGATTGTTCAGCTATGAATTTCTTCCCAACTACCATGGATTTGTTCAGAGCGTATATACAAAGGACAAGCAAAAGGCAAGAAGGTTCTTACGCAACATGCAATCCATAGGAGTGAGCAATGCAGATCGTGATAACAATTTGCTGTACCTCAATAACTACCTCAAAACCCTAGAAAGCTATTCAGATTATAACGAGATGCTTTCCTGGACAAGAAATGAACTCTCGACCTTCAATGACGACAGCCATTTGCACGCCAAGGCTACTTTTATGGGACTTGCATCCAGCCTAGGCGCAATTACTGACGACATTTATGACAATGCAAAGGCCGAACAAATACTCAAGGACTGGATCGCAGCCAAACAAGAGGTTGAAAAAGGAGCTATCACCCGAGAAATCTACACAGATGCCCTGTGCAACCTATCAGTCCAGGCAGAAAAGGCAAATTTTAATTTTGGTCAAAAGCTACAGCCCTATCAACAGGAGATCGTATTTGACCAGAAGAATTACACGTTGCCCTCCCGATATAGAACCTACACTTATCTAGCTAACACTCAAGCATCCCTGAAAAGATGGGATCAATTAAAATCTTCTACTAATTTTATCCTTTCAGAACTCAAGGGAAGTGTTCCCGTAGTTACCACGCTGGCAAAACCATATTTCTATCTGATCATGGCAGAAACCGAGCTGGAAAATTATAGCGACGCCGCAGCTGCCGCAGATGCCTATTTGCCCATAGTATCCCAATTCAACGATCCTGAAATGATCGCAGAAGCCTATTATGTAATTTTAAGAGCCTACGCCTTTAACAAGGATATTGAAAAGGGAAAGGCGGTACGTGTAAATGCCAAAAAGTTTTTGGAAAATCCCGCATTTGAGAAATATGACTATGTAAATTTTGTAAAAAACGGTTTAAAAACAACCTCAAACATTCTTGAACCCACAGAGGTTGTTCTTACCGATAACCATTATAACAATGGTGTAAGCCTAGTAGCCTCAAACGATTATGCAAGAGCAGCAGAAGAGTTTAAAAAAGTCCAGCTTGAAGATATTAAATTGCTCGACGCGATGACTCCACTACAACAAAGAGGGCACGTGAGTAAGCTACAGCGTACTAACGGGCAGCTAGCTGGTCTGTACCAGGATTTAAAGGAATTTGACAAGATCTTTGACGTGATCGAAAACAATCGCGCCTATAGTCTGGTCAACAATAAGCGCAGTAAGAAAAAGCAGGTAACCGTCAAAGAACTTCAGGCCGCCCTCGCGCCAGATGAAGCCTATCTCTCCTTTATAGATGTTTCTAACGGGACTACTTATGACGGCACTTTTATGATGTGCCTGGTAAAAAAGAATAAGGTCTATACCCGTTTCAACAGGTCTGCAGGGCCATTTACCGAGATACTCAAATATGAGAAAAACCAACTCATAGAACTGGAAAAAGAGCTTGCACAGCGCGAATTGAGAACGCCCAACCTGGATTATCTCACAGGTAAAAAACAGCGCAAGGATGGATTTTTTGGAAAAGGGGAGTTTGCTCTCATGGTTCAATACCTAAGAAAACACATGGAAGCAGACATCGCCGATGGACAATATGTCTTTTTTCAAAAGGAACAAATGCCCTTTCTACTTAACGCGTTCTACAACGCATTTATTAACGGACTGGAAGAAGAGCTGGTAGGAGTCAACAAGATCACGATCAGTCCAGAAGGCGTGACCTCGGCAATTCCATTTGACGCGTTAAAGGATTTTGAAGGAAACTACCTCGCCAGCCGCTTTGAAATAGGATATATACCAAACGCCGCGATGCTGGTGGGATTGAGAAACCAGCCAAAAAGAACCTATCCCAAGAATGTTCTGGCATTTGGCGGAGCAACCTATGAACTGCACGGTGCGCAAAAAGCACCAATGAAATCAATAGGAGACATTGAAAATTTAAGGTATCGTGTCAGCCAAAGTCTTGCAAAAAATGAACCATTGGATTATGCATTTGCAACCTTTGAAGGCAAAGAGCCCATGAAATTTTTAGAAGGTGGTCGCAGGGAAGTTGTATTAATAGGAGATCACGTGGCACAAGTGGATGTACGACTGGACGATATGATGACCGAGAACGAACTCAAGCGCATGAGCAAGGCTGGGGAACTGGGAAATTATAGGGTCATTCACCTTTCCAGCCACGCCAGCGTTCATCCCTATGTTTTTGACCTGACTAGTTTTGCCATGACCGTAAAGGGAATACCCGTCGATGGAGAAGATGGCATGGTGGTGGTGAGTGAGATGGAAAACCTCAACCTACCGGTAGATTTTGTAATGCTCAGTGCCTGCCAGACCGCGCTGGGGATCGAGTCTCCGGGCGATGGCGTTAAGGGATTGAATCAGGCGTTGTTCAATGCGGGCGCTAATAGTACATTGACCTCATTGTGGAGCGTGAGTGATAGCGGCACCATGTACTTGAGCATCGAGCTATATGACCGCATGTTCAACAAAAATCTTGAGACCACCACGGCCTTATCACAGGTAAAAAGAAATTTTATAAACGGAGTCTATGGAGACCAGACGCACCCATATTTCTGGGCACCGTTCATTTATACCGGATATTAATAGTTGATCCAAACATTTTTCATGTGAGAATGCCCGTGGGAATTTAGGGGGTCCTGCGGGCATTTCTTTGTTGTGGCGGGATGATGTTGTAGATTTAGCTTTCGCGAAAGCGGAAAATCCCAAAATCACATTCCAATTTACTAACAAACTTGTCTCAACACCAAGAAATAACGTATTTTGAAACCGTCAAAGCCGCACTATGAAAAAATCCTATCTCATTGCATTTCTATTTATACTTTTCTCCTGCAAGAATGAAGAAATCGAGGTAAGCTCCACGGTTCTTGTCAACGATATCAAAGAACTCAATGACGCCATAAAAAATGCCGCACCGGGCACGGTGATTACCATGAAGGATGGCGTGTGGAATGATGCAACCATTAAATTTCATGGCATGGGAACTAAACAGAAACCCATCGTCCTAAAATCTGAAACTGCTGGTGGAGTTACCATCGAGGGCAGATCGGTCTTAAAACTGAGCGGTGAATACCTCGTGGTAAAAGATCTTTACTTTAAAAATGGGTACACTCCAGACGATGCGGTGGTGATTTTCAGAAACTCTCCAGACTCCATCGCATTCAATTGTCGCGTGACCGGTACGGTGATCGATGAATTTACCCAGCCAGACCGCCACCGCAAGGATCACTGGGTAGAATTTTATGGTCAGCACAATGAACTGGACAACTGCTATATCGCTGGAAAGTCTAACGAAGGCCCCACGGTAAAGGTGTATTTGAACGGTAACGAACACATCAACAACTACCATAAGATCCATCACAACCACTTCGGCCCGCGACCTAGAAAGGGCGGTCCCAAAGCCGAAACCATGCAACTGGGAGCGAGCAATACTTCCATGACTCCGTCCTACACCCAGGTCACAAATAATCTTTTTGAAAAATGCAATGGAGAGGTTGAGATCATTTCCAGCAAATCCAATTTCAACAACTTCAGCAACAATGTATTTTTGGAAAGTGAGGGATCGGTGGTGACGCGCCACGGAAATTATGCCACTATTGACGGTAATATTTTTATCGCAAACGGCAATCCTTACGTGGGAGGAATAAGGGTCATAAATACAGGCCACTGGATTACCAACAACTATTTTTCAGGGTTGACTGGAAAGGAATTTCGCAGTGCACTGGCGGTCATGAACGGCATTCCCAAATCTCCACTCAACCGTTACAATCAAGTGACCGATGTGGTCATCGCTCATAACAGTTGGATCAATTGTGAACAGCCTATCCACATGAGCGTAGGTGTGAATCTGGATCAGGCCGCCGTTTTGCCTCCCTCAGAAATACGGTCTGCCCGACCGGAACGGGTCATTTTTGCCAACAATTTTATTTATAACGATAAGTACACCTCCTACCCCATTAAGGCTTATGACTCCATCGATGGGGTAAAATTCAAGAATAATTTGATGATCAGCAATCAGACGATGGATACAGATCGTAATGATTTTAAATTAAAATCGGTTTCAAATAAATTAGGAAAGGAACTATTTTTCACTCCGCCCAGTTCCGAAAATGATTTGTATTCAGGATTTGGTTTTGAGAGGATCAACTTTGACCTTTTCGGAAAAAGCAGAATCAATAATGACGGGTATGTAGGTGCGATCGTACCCCCCATTTCTGATAATAAAATGGCAATTGATCCTAAAAGTTATGGTGCTACCTGGTTTACCGCTCCAGGCGAAAATAAGAACCCAAAGAAACATTCAGTAACAACAACTACCGAATTATTACAAGCGGTTGAAAAAGCAGTTTCTGGTGATCACATCGCTCTCAAAGCTGGGATCTATACCATCAGTGATTCCATCGTCATAGGAAAAAAACTCAAAATCTACTCCGAAAACAAGGAAAATGTTGCTGTATTACAATTCAACAATAAAGGGAAATCATTTGTTTTAAAACCAAAAGGAATCTTGAAAATTCAAGATGTGGAATTGAAAGGTACTGGAGACCAGACTCTATTCGGCACGCTAGAAAAGGAAATGTCACAAGCCTATGGACTGGAAATGAAAAATGTAAAAATCATGGACTTTGAAACTGTGCTCGATGCTTCAAAAGGTTCTTTTGCAGATACCATTTCCCTTGAAAATGTGATGGTTCAAAACTGTACCAACGGTTTGTTGCTCAATAAAGAAACCGACGACAAGGGTGATTATAACGTAGAATTTCTCACGATTAAAAATTGCCATTTTCAAAAAGTAAGCGGCCAGGTCATCGACTTCTACCGCGGTGGCTATGATGAGTCCACTATAGGCGGAGTCTTCCATCTTGAAAATACCAGATTTGAAAATAGTGGGCGCAACGATAAAGATGAAATTTTAATCAACACCCGTGGCATCGTGAACGTAACCTTCCAGAATAATAAATTCACTAACAATTACACCACCTTCATCGCCGTGCTTTGGGGCGCAAAGGGTCAAGAACCCGTGAACAATGTAGTAACCGGTAGAGGAAAAATAAAAGTTGTAGAAAATATTGAACTGAAGCTGGTTTATTAGTGACGCTAGTTGTTGCTTTAACAATTCTAAGTGATCGAAGATTGCCAGAAAATAATATATACCTGAACACCCTTTGCCTATCGGCATTTCCCTCAAGCGCAAACACCCTTTGCCTATCGGCATTTCCCTAAAGCGCAAACACCCTTTGCCTATCGGCATTTCCCTCAAGGGAAAACCACAACATCTAGCTATAGCAATAAAATAATGAATTGCCCATAACTACCGTCTTCCCTCGAGGGAAGATAAGAGATGGGTGTTTGCGCATTGAGAGAATATCAAATCTGTAAGAACTCACTCACGCGCAAACACCCTTTGCCTATCGGCATTTCCCTCAAGGGAAAACCAAAACATCTAGCTATAGCAATAAAATAGTGAATTGCCCATAACTACCGTCTTCCCTTGAGGGAAGATAAGAGATGGGTGTTTTGAAATCTTGAAATACACTAAGGAGACTGTAAAACTAACTCACGCGCTAACACCCATTGCCTAACGGCATTTTCCTCAAGGGAAAACCACAACATCTAGCTATGGTAAAAAAATCATGAATTGCACATAACTACCGTCTTCCCTTGAGGGAAGAATAAGAGATGGGTGTTTTGCAAATCTTGAGAATACACTAAGGAGACTGTAAAAACTCACTCATGCGCTAACACCCTTTGCCTAACGGCATTTCCCTCAAGGGAAAACCAATACATCTAGCTATAACGATAAAATCATGAAATGCCCAAAACTACCGTCTTCCCTTGAGGGAAGATAAGAGATGGGTGTTTGCGCATTGAGAGAGTATCAAATCTGTTAAGAAAACTCACTCATGCGCAAACACCCTTTGCCTATCGGCATTTCCCTCAAGGGAAAACCAATCATCTAGCTATAGCAATAAAATAATGAATTGCACATAACTACCGTCTTCCCTTGAGGGAAGATAAGAGATGGGTGTTTGCAATGTTTGAATAAAGCGATGAGACCAGAAAAACTCACTCATGCGCAAACACCCTTTGCCTATCGGCATTTCCCTCAAGGGAAAACCACAACATCTAGCTATGGCAATAAAATAATGAATTGCCCATAACTACCGTCTTCCCTTGAGGGAAGATAAGAGATGGGTGTTTGCAGCATTGAGAAAATATCAAATCAGACTAGAAAAACTAACTCACGCGCAAACACCCTTTGCCTATCGGCATTTCCCTCAAGGGAAACCCGATCATCTAGCTATAACGATAAAATAATGAAATGCCCATAACTACCGTCTTCCCTCGAGGGAAGATAAGAGATGGGTGTCTGCAACGATTTCTATTGAATCAGCAACAAAAAACTCCCGATGAAATATATCTCATCGGGAGTCTTATAATTTATCCGTAATTCAAGCACTGAAAATGACCAACTATATTCTCGTTCGTTATTTTTTTCCCTATCTAAATCCCCAGCGCCTGTCCACCACCTATTTGAATAGTTTCGGCAGTTATAAAGGAAGCATCTTTACTGGCTAAAAAAGCAACCACGCCAGATACATCTTCTGGTTTCCCAAGCCTTCCCAACATGATATTATCTGCCCAAGAGGCAAAGACTTCTGGCTTGGTGGATTTTATTTGTGCGTGAAAAGGAGTGTCTATAGTCCCTGGGGAAACTGCGTTGACCCGTATTCCATATTCTGCAAGATCTTTTGCAAGTGCTCGTGTAATGGCATGAACTCCAGCTTTTGAGGTTCCATAAATCCCTGCTCCCGGCCCACCGGCATTCCATGCAGCGTTAGAGGTGTAATTTATAATTGAGGGATGTTCCCCTTTTTTCAAAAATGGAATTGCTGCTCTGGACGCAAAAAATACAGAATCCAAGTTCAGAGCCATTACTTTTCTATAGAAATCAGTTGTCATTTCTTCAAAACGGGATCTTCCACCCAGCCCACCAGCGTTATTGACCAAGGTGTCTATTCTACCATATTTCTCGCCTATCGCAGTAATATGCTTAGTTACCGAGTGTTCATCTGTAACGTCAAAACCTACGTACTCACACTCAATCCCGTGGTCGGCCAGCTCTTTGACCCGTTCTGCTCCAGCGGCATCATCGAGGCCGTTCAAAACCACCGTATAACCGTCAGTCCCTAATCTTTTTGCTACTTCAAAGCCTATTCCACCAGTTGCTCCTGTTATGACGGCTACTCTATCTTTATTACTCATAATATTATAATTTATTTACTTCTTATTATTTAAACTTCTTTATTTCCAAAATATGATACTCCGCTACCATCTAAAAAATCCTCGCGTACCGGTGCAAATACATCTATCAACATTCCTTCTTCCAGGCATATCGCACTGTGCATTAGATTAGGTTCTATATAAACCCCATCGCCAGATTTTACAATTTGTTTTACTCCGTCGATTGTAAATTCAAAGCTTCCAGCGCAAACATAGGTGGTTTGGGTATGAAAATGCTGATGAGGCGCACCCTCGGCTCCCTTTTGAAATTTAACTTGAACCATCATGATCTGGTTATCAAAGCCCAGAAACTTGCGCGATACACCACCGCCCAGATCTTCCCAGTCCATTTTATCAGTTAAAATATATTTTTCACTAGCTCTTTTCATAGTTATAATTTTATCAATTGATGCGGTCCTTCCCACGAGTAGGATTTTCCCATATAATTTATAGTGTGGTTTTTTTGCTGATTCTGCTTTCGCGAAAGCGCATATAAATACATTACTCCATTAACTTCGAAATTCACGATATCATAATCTCCTATCCGTGAATGACTTATATTTTCAGCTAAAGCTTTAGGTTGTGCAACAGTTTCTTTAATTGGATCAAAAAATCCGTGGGGCTCGATAATGCTTACAAAGGTATGTTGCTTTTTATTCTTCTCGCGTATGAGATACTGACGCTGGATGTTCAGGTTGAAATCGGGATCGTTTGCTCCGGTTTGCGTAATATATAACTGACTATTAGGGGATGTTGTTGTGGTTATCGTATAAAAACGTTGCTCTTGTAAAAAGGTGAAACTTGAAAAATTAGAGCCATTGACGGGCTTTCCTGTTGCTAATACTTCCAGATGTTCATACCCATTATCACTCCCGAGAATCTGCTTACCGTCTGGCCTTTTGTAGTCAAATTGGGTATCAATGATATCTCCATAAAAAGGAAAATTATAATCATACTGGTGCGATAACTGCGAGTCTAGATCATAAATATCAATGATAAACGGCCGACTGGAAATCGTGCTATCGTTTACCATGGTTATACTGCGGGTCATTTTTACCCCATCATAAGCTGTGGTATCTGCTGCGATGACCAGTTGTAAATGCTCACTTTCCATCGATTGATAAACTAGTTGTGAACTGCGCTCTTCAGATAGGTCAACACTGGATCTATTCTGTGATTTCTCATCAACGGTTACTGTTGCGTGGGCGATCGTATGTCGTGCGTAGGATTTGTTTTCGGGCAGATAACGGCCGCCACTTTTTGCCTCAATATTTAAAAACCGAGCCGCTCCATAATCCGAAATAACCTCGTTCCCATGATCGTAGATCGATATACTCAATCGGTCAAAATGTCCATGTCCCATTCCCTGGGTCGAGAATTTGAGCACCGCCTGCAATTGATCTGCCGTTTTTTGTGGGCTGCGCATGAGCGCAAGTCCACCACGATCTCCTGCAACACCATCGGCAATAAAAAGGCTGGGACGCTCATAAAAATCATTTGTAGAATCCTCTATGGCCAGGGCGGCCGCAGCTCCCGCGTCGGTAAATGAGATGTTGTCCATCATTTTTATAACTGGGAGCAAACTCGCATCTTCGTAGCGCTCGTAGGCGATATTTGTGGCAAAAACGACCTCATCACTTTCCCAAGTCTTACTTTTTATTGCATCATTGATGGGGTAAAATCGGCCCTTTTCATCCGTAAGCTGTAATAAAGTGGTCACTGCTTTGTGCAAAATACCGTCGCGATATTCAAAAATTTCTACGTCGGGCCTGTTGTTTTCTATGGCTTCCGCGAAAGCGATAAAAGGCAAGATCGCATAACGATGGTAATAAGGACCTTCTGAATAAAAACCATCCTGGGAGAACAACGCATCCAGCTGAGCTAAAAACCCAGTTTTACTGTCCTTGTTGGAGCCATAGATAGAACGCTCCACCATATCGTCATCTCCCAGCACCATTCCCGTCATACCGACCGCCGCGACCGACCAGGTACCGTGGTTGTGAATTTTATTGAACACCTCATAACTATCCTCGCTCAGGAATTTTGCCATGGGAACAAGCAGATCCTTCTCAATCCTGATCCTATCTTCTTGAGGCAATGAATTTTTTGCAAGATCATAACTCTGGATAAAGTAGAATAAAGTCACCGCCTCATTCAGGCCTTGCCAGTATAATTTTCCCGCGGGATGATTTTCCTTGGATTTGGGATGCAGACCTAGTTTTGGGTACATGTCTGCATAACCTAAAAACATCTTGCTCATGAATTTCTTCTTGGCTTCAGTTGATTCAATGCTGTTGGAAATAGCTACTTTATATAGATCTGCGTAGTTGTTTTTTGCCTTCTCGTGAGAATAGCCTCCACCAGCGTCAACCGGATTTGGAATAATGACTTCATTAGCAAGAATTACCCGTACCGCAGCATGTAGTTCCATGACCGATTTCTCGATTATGGGATTTTCGGAAGATTGAAATTTTGAAATACCATTTGAAGTGAGTAAAAGCTGACCACCTAAAGAAGGATCGACATCGGTAGAAGAGTTGTAAACTGTCGTTTCCATGTCATTCTTACAAGAAGTTATCATCCCCACCAACAATAGTATCAAATAAATATGTTTCATGTTAACGGCACGGCATTTAATTAGTGGCTCTTAAAGGATAAATCCAAATTGGTTTACCAATCTGGTTGCCCAAATAAAAAACATTAATTATGTATTTGCAAATTATATGCTCAATTCTTTAAAAATTCATGGTTAAAAGTCTTCCTATATGAATAATATGGCATTTTGGTTCTAACTGTTTCAAATTTGGTTCACTTAAATAGTAAGGAATACCATTCAAATAATAATTAAAATTTAAAAATATGATTGAGTAGGTTGCCGTAATGATGTTTGGAGGATAACGTTAATTAGATCATACAATGATTTATAGGACATTGAATAACTAAAATGGTATGAATTAGTTTCCTTAAATATTGAGGTTAAACCTATTTTCTGTCTTAAGACTGCAACTTCCCAAAGAATTTTTGACTTCAAACCAGAGCTAAGCTTTTGAAGTGAGCTTTCAGTTATTATGAAAAGATTAAACTGGGATTCAAACACTATGACCTCGCCATTTGAAAGTGTTAGAAATTCTCAGAAAATCATGCTGGATATCAAGCTCTGCTACCATTTTTTTTACGATCCTCCTTCAACTACAAATTTTAAATATTAATCAATTAAATCAAAAGCTCTAGGCAACCACAGGGTAATATCTTCAAAATAGGTAATCATCACCAGTACCGCGATCATCGCAAGAAATAAGGGCAACATGGGCCTAATGACTTTTTGAATTTTAAGATCGGCAACACTACAACCTACAAAGAGCACCGAGCCTACGGGTGGCGTACAAAGTCCTATGCACAAATTCATTATCATAATGATCCCAAAATGGACTGGATTCATGCCCATTTCAGTAACTATGGGTAAAAATATAGGGGTAAAGATCAATACCGCTGGGGTCATGTCCATGAATATTCCCACAAATAACAGAATAAGGTTGATCAGGATCAGAACTATGATCGGGTTTTCACTAACTCCCAAAAGTGCATTACTTATTTCTTGAGGAATATTCTCATAGGACATTACCCAACTCATGGCGATGGAGGTTGCAATAAGTAACAATACGATGGCACTGGTCTTGATCGTCTCCAATAAAATAGGTTTCATTTCCTTCAGGGAGATTTCCTTATAGATCATTCCCAGGGCAAATGTGTAGATCACGGCAACGGCACTGGCCTCGGTCGCGGTAAATATTCCGCCAACGATTCCACCTATTACCACAACAAGTAGCATTAAACTAGGCAAAGCATCAAGAAATCTTTTTAGAAAAGTTTTAATGCTTACTAGTTTATCCGTGGGATATTTTTTTATAATGGAATAGATTGCTGCAACGATCATCAGGGCTAGACCTAACAATAGTCCGGGAATGTAGCCGGCAATAAAAAGAGCCGCAATGGAAACACCACCACTGGCAAGGGAATAAACAATAAGTACATTGCTAGGTGGAATAATCAGTCCTGTAGTTGCGCTGGTAATATTTACCGCTGCGCTAAAGGGTTTGCTGTATCCATCTTTTTCCATCATGGGATTCATAAATCCGCCTATGGCGCTGGCAGCAGCAACCGCACTTCCCGAAATTGCACCAAAAAGCATACAGGAAATAATGTTTACAAACGCTAGACCACCGGGAAGCGGGCCTACTATCGCTTTCGCGAAATTTATCAACCGTACGGCAATACCGCCACGATTCATGATCTGTCCCGCAAGTATAAAAAATGGTATCGCACTTAATGTAAAGCTATCCAATGATGTTGCCATGCGTTGCGCCAGTGTGGTAACTGACGGTAAAAAAGGCATGGAATATATAAGTGTGCACAAAGCTGCAAGACCTATAGAATATGCAATGGGAACTCTCAGGGAAAGAAAGACCAAAAAGCTCAAAACGAGTATGACTATTTCTATATAATTCATAAGATTAAGCTTTGCGGGTTTTGAGACTGGTAAAAAAACTATCAATACTGAAATAGCAAATCAATACTCCAGAGAAAGGAACAATTAAATAAATTATGCCCAGCGGAATATTAAGAGATGCAGAGGTCTGTCCAAATTGAAAACTCAACAAACACAACCTACCGCCACCCACGATCATGACTAAAAAAGCAAACATAAATACAGATAAATAAACAAATCCGTCAAAAAAGCTCGTATTCCTTGCCACCATTTTTTCAGGTAAAAGATCTATCGCAAGATGCAGATGTTGACCCGTTGCATAAGCGGCTCCCAAAAGTCCCACCCAAATCAAACTAAAACTGGAAATTTCATCGGTCACGGTACTTGGAGATTGCAGGACAAATCTTGAAAAAACCTGCCAAATCACGGCTCCCAACATGATGATCAATACGGCTAGGCACATGTTGCCCAGTAGGCTGTCTATGGATTTTCTCATTTTAGTTGTTTTGGATATCAGTTACCAGTTTGCCTAGTATCGGGTCGTTTTTAAATTCTTTCACAAGTGCTTTGGTAGCTTCCTGAAAAGGTTCTTTATCTGGATAGACCACCGTGACGCCGCTTTTCTCAGCTTCTGCAAGGCAGTACTTTTCTGACTCGTCCCAGAGGATGCGCTGGGCTTGCTTTGATTCTTGAACGGCTTCCCGCAACCACTGTTTTTCCTGGTCATCCAGCCGCGCCAGTGTTCCCGTTCCTATCACAAGTACGTCGGGAACCGATGTATGTTCATCAATACTCAGGTATTTACAGACTTCATAATGCTTAGAAGTAAAGAAACTGGGTATGTTATTTTCTGCACCGTCCACAACACCTTGTTGCAGTGCGGTATAAAGTTCGCCAAAGGATATGGGAGTGGGCGCGCCACCCAGATCGTTGATCATAGAAATCGCCATATTGCTTTTCATGACGCGTATTTTCATATCAACGATATCATCGGGTGAGTTGATCGGCTTCGATTTTGTATAGAAGCTACGACTTCCCGCATCGTAGAACGTAAGTCCTTGAAGGTTGAAGTTTTCGCCTTGAGCTAGAATATCCTTTCCTACCGCACCGTCATAAATATCGTGGGTGTGTTGCTTGTCCCTAAATAAATACGGAATACTAAAAACCTTATATTCAGGAATAAAATTCTCCAGAACTCCCGCACTTACTTTTGCCACGTCCAGACTTCCTATCTGCAATAATTCGATGCTTTCACGCTCGCCGCCCAGTTGTCCGTTGGGATAGATCTGCACTTTAAGTTTTCCGCCCGATCTTTTTTCTAAACTCTCGCCCAGAACCACCATCGCATTGTGCACGGGATGTTGAGTATCCAGACTGTGGGCGAGCCGTAAGGTTTTGGAGGTTTCCTCACCTGCGCAACCCGAGAGTAAAAACACCAGACTCAATGATAGAAATGTAACTAGATGTTTCATAATTCAATAAGTGTTATTTGATAATTATCGGGTTGGCTATGTTTCCCGCAGCATATTTTACAGCGTGCTCAAAACCCTTTTTAGTGGTAAAAGCTTTATCGCTAGCTTCCCAGCCACTCATAAAATAGTAGGTTGGACTGGGCTGGTTGTTAAATTTTATGAGATGTGTTTTTGTAATTCCGTTGCCTTCTTCGGGAGCTTCACTTACTGAAACATCCGTGGTTGAGCTTATGATTGCCATTCCTAGCTGGTCATCGTTTTCGGACTGCTTCCCATGGGAATAAAGCACAAATCCATCTTGGGATAGATTTTCCTGCCCGACTTCATTGGGTTTGAGATCTACGATTCCAGTGACCAGTTCCATCCCATCGGTCTTACCGTGCATATCGACCTTGCTTTTATAAAACCAGTCTCCCTTTTCAATGCTTATCGTGTGAACTACATTAATGCGCACGTCGCCTATGGGTTCATCGAGGTAGGTCATGGTAAAAATTGCGCGGGCGGGACCTTCTGCAAGGGCTTCAAATCTCGCTCCATGAACTCCCTGTAATCGGTATAATGAGTCTTGGTATTTAATCGCAACTGATCCAGCACCTAACGAATTTCCCACTTTAAGAACGTCCATTCCCCAATCTGCCTGATCGTGGTAATTGGTCTTCAATCCCTGTTTTGCAAGCGTTGGTTCTCTAGTAGTCTTCCCAAAAATATCGATCCCATTTCTAGCATCAAAGTACATGCGGAAACCTACTTTATCATTTTCCCACGCCGGGCCTTCCATCTGTAAGAACAAGGTATCTATCTCGCGTGGATCTGTGGTGCGTGAGTATTTTTGAACTTCGGTGGCGTAGGGTTTTGCATTTCCTACACCTAGATGAACGTCTGTGGTTTTAGGGAATAAGGGCTGTAACGCTTTCGCGAAAGCGGTAAACCTAACTTTCTTCTTCTCCAAAGCTTCAAAGTCTATCGCAACCGCCATCTCATCCCAGCCTTCACTCCCATCCAGATCATCCAGTTGATAGGGATAAATGGTTCCAAGACTGTCCATGAGCGCGGGTACATCGTATCTTTTGAGCTCTGGGAATTTTGCCAAGACCTCAGCTTTGGTAAAAATGACCACTTCGGTCCTAGCTACATCGATTGAGTTTTCCAGGATAAAAAAAGCATCTTCCTTTTTCTCGCCACAACCTGTGAAAAGAAAAGAAAATGCTCCCAATGCCATTAATAAATATTTCATTTAATCTTCGTTTGAAGGTTTGCCTATGGTCGCAAGAATACCGCCATCCACGTATAGAATATGTCCATTTACAAAATCACTCGCCTTTGATGACAAGAATATCGCTGCACCGGCAAGATCGTCGGGATCACCCCATTTTGCAGCCGGAGTGCGGTTAATTATAAAGTCGTTGAATGGATGACCGTCCACACGTATGGGCGCGGTTTGCGAGGTAGCAAAATATCCCGGACCGATCCCGTTGACCTGAATGTTATGTTTTGCCCATTCTGTGGCCATGTTTTTTGTGAGCATAACGAGACCACCTTTTGCAGCGGCATAGGCTCCCACGGTATTTCTACCCAACTGGCTCATCATGGAACAAATATTAATGATCTTACCAGCTCTTGCGGGCAATCATTCCCTTGACCACATGTTTTGAAACGATAAATGGACTCACTAGATCTATATCGATCACTTTTTTAAAATCTGCAACTTCCATGTCCTCCAGCGGAGTCCTTTTTATGATCCCGGCATTATTGACGAGAATGTCGATAGCTCCCACTTCTTTTTCTATGAGCGCGACGGCGGCCACCACTTCTTTTTCGTCGGAGACATCAAATTTATAGCCGACAGCATTTATTCCTGCTTTTTTATATTCGGCAACGGCGTCATCTATTTTTTCCTGGGAAGAATTCCCGTTCACGACGATCGTTGCTCCGGCAAGTCCCATCCCGTGTGCCATGGACATTCCCAGTCCATGAGTGCTACCAGTAACCAGGGCCACTTTTCCTTTAATATTGAATAATTCCATGGTCGTTGCCTATTTAAGATCGGTAATCTTGGCCACATCCATGTCGTTGTAATCTAGATTTTCTCCAGCCATTCCCCAGATAAAGGTATAGTTGGACGTTCCAGACCCAGAATGGATCGACCAGGGTGGAGAAATCACTGCCTGATGATTTTGCATCCAGATGTGTCTTGTTTCCTGAGGTTGTCCCATAAAATGACATACCGCCTGATCCTGGGGTACATCCAGATAAAAATAGACTTCCATACGGCGATCGTGAACGTGAGCTGGCATGGTGTTCCATACACTTCCCTTTTTGAGTTCCGTCATTCCCATTTGCAATTGACAGGTGGTAACGATACCACCTATGATCATTTGGGAAACTGTTCTGTGATTTGCCGTTTCAAGACTTCCCAGTTCAATTTTATTGGCCTCAGCTAGACTTACCTTTTTAGTTGGATAGGTGGTATGCGCCGGTGCGCTATTAATATAAAATTTGGCCGGTTCACTGGCGTTATCGCTGTGGAAAACTACCTTTTTTGAACCCTGTCCTATATATAGAGCATCCTTATGGTTGAGTTTGTGTTTTTCTCCGTCAACTTCAACCGTTCCCGCGGCTCCTACGTTAATGATTCCCATTTCCCGACGTTCTAGAAAATAATCGGCCTTCAAAGGGTCGATGGTTTCGAGAGTTAGCGGTTTTGTAGGAACAGCACCACCTGCGATATAGCGATCATAATGCGTGTAAACGAGATTGATCTCGCCCGTTTTCATGGGTTGATCGATTAAAAACTCCTCTCTGAGTTGGGTTGTATCGTAGTTTTTTACCGTAGAAGGGCTTGACGCGTAGCGCGTTTCAAAATTAGTTGACATACTTATATTTATATAGAATTGAACAAATGTCTTTCATGACATTGTAAATCAGTTAACTATGGGTTGCGGTCTAGTTGAGGACTGTTGGCAGACAGTGACTTCCAAAACTGGTTGACCAATTTTATGGGATAATATTACAAAATAGATCTTCTTACTCCTAGTTCTAGACCACGTAATTCTGCAAGACCTCGCAATCTTCCTATTGCCGAGTACCCTGGATTGGTTTTTTTGTTCAGATCGTCCAGCATTTTGTGGCCATGATCGGGTCTGAAGGGCATTCTTAGATCGCTTCTTCCTTGTGATTTTCTTTTTTCTTGCTCAAGAACAAGTGCCTTCATCACGGCATACATATCCACATCGCCATCGAGATGGTCTGCTTCATGGAAATTACCTTCTTCGTCGCGTTTGGTAGCCCGAAGGTGGATAAAATGAATACGATCTCCCAGCCGTTCTACCATTCCCGCAAGATCATTATCTGCACGTACACCAAAAGATCCCGTACAGAAAGTCAATCCATTATTAGGACTGTCCACAGCATTATAAATATCCACAATATCCTGCTCCGTACTCACCACTCGTGGCAATCCGAGAATAGGAAACGGTGGATCGTCAGGATGGATGCACATACGCACGCCAGCTTTTACCGCCGTGGGAATTATCTCAGAAAGAAAATGGAATAGGTTTTTCTTTAACTCGGGCGGCATCTACTTGATCGTAGGTCGCGAGAATCTGGTTGAATTCCTTGAGCGTGTAACCTTCCTCGGCACCTGGCAATCCTGCGATAATGTTACTGATCAGCTTTTTATGGTCTGCTGGCGTGCTTTTTTCTAGGTAGATTTTTGCTTGTCTCTTTTGTTCTTCATTATAGGACTCTTCTGCGCCCGGACGTTTTAATAAAAAAAGTTCGAAAGCTGCAAAAGCGGCAACTTCATAACGCAATGCCGTCGATCCATCGGCTACTTCATAATCGAGGTTGGTTCTCGTCCAGTCCAGCACGGGCATGAAATTGTAACAAACCGTATCTATACCGCAAGCTCCCAGATTTTCCAGTGTTTGCTGATAATTCTTGATGTATTTTTCAAAGCCGGCTGCCTGGGTTTTTATAGACTCATGAATGGGAACACTTTCTACCACAGACCAAGTGAGCCCAGCTTCTTCAATAAGTGCTTTACGCTCCTTAATTTCTTCAATCGGCCATATCTCGCCATTGGGAATGTGGTGCAGTGCATTTACAACACCGGTCGCGCCAGATTGCTTGACATCTTGCAGTGACACTCCGTCTTTGGGACCGTACCAGCGCCAGGTTTGTTCTAGATTCATAAATTGTTTTAAACTTAAATCTAAGTATAAACTTAAATTTAAAAGGTTGTTTTTAAAGGAAAATCAAAACCAAAATCAAATTTATATTTCATGTGAATAGAAAAGCAAATGACTTTATAGGTTTTGTAGAAAATATGTATGTTCCGCTTTCGCGAAAGCAACATATTTACAGACTTTTTTGATGTTATACTTGATGTTTAATTCTTAAACCGTCTTATTAATTACCCCAGCTCTAAAGAGGTCTTTCCTGTACTTTTTCAATTGCTAAATGATCAATAAACTGGGTAAAACTTAAATTGAAACTTAAACTTAAACTTAAATTTAAACGCCTCACTTTAACAACTTAGTAATTAGTCTTTGTACTGAATACATTGTACTGAATACTAAATACTAAATACTAAATACTGAATACTAACTACTTTTCTCATACTCCACTATACGCGCTGAATCCACCGTCTATAGGGACAACAATTCCTGTAATAAACGAGGCGCCATCATCACAGAGCCAAGAAACGGTGCTCACCAAATCTTCAGGTTTCCCGTAGCGATTCATGGGTGTATTGTTGATAATCTGCGCTCCACGAGCGGTTGCGCTCCCATCTTCATTAGTTAACAACGCTCTATTTTGATCGGTCAGGAAAAAACCGGGTGCGATCGCATTGACCCTTATTCCTACTTTGGAAAAGTGGGTCGCGAGCCATTGGGTGAAATTGGAAACGGCCGCTTTTGCGCCACTATATGCAGGGATTTTGGTCAGCGGTGTAAATGCATTCATGGACGAAATATTCAACACGCTGCAACCCTCACGACCTACCATATCCACCGCGAAAACTTGGGTCGGTATCAACGTTCCCAAAAAGTTGAGGTTAAACGTAAACTCAATCCCCTTGGGATCAAGATCAAAAAACGTTTTAAAGCCCTCTGTTTTATTTTCGAGGTCTTCCATCTCAAAAAACGGATTGCTCGTCGTGCCCAACGGATGATTGCCACCTGCGCCGTTGATCAAAATATCAACTTTACCGTATGCATCGTTGACTAGTTTTTTTGCTGCGGTCAACGAGTCTTTTTCCAGCACATTCCCTGCGATACCAATGGCTTTACCTCCATTAGAATTAATCTCGTCCGCGACGTGTTGGGCGGCTTCTTTTCTTAGATCGAGAACGGCGATATTGTGACCTTCTTTGGCAAGTGCAACGGCAAGTGTGCTGCACAAAACGCCGCCGGCACCAGTTAGAACGATAGTTTTTGACATATAATTGAGCTTGATAAATTGGTTGACCAAATATGATCAATTAATCCATACAATCCCAATAATCTCTTAATGCGCTTGATACAGATATGGGGTAATTGTGTACAAAGTACTTAAAATGAAAATGTTATGATTAATGTTCTAAATGGGTGATTTCTTAAAATCCAAAATCCAAATCCAAAATCCCAAATCCAAATTTCAAATCTCAAATCTCAAATCTCAAATCTCAAAAACAAAATCCAAGTTCCAAGTTCGAGTTCAAATTCAAGTTCAAGTTCAAATTTTCAAGTTCAAATTCGAGTTCAAGTTCAAGTTCCTAGACCTAAAACTAACAAAGACTGAAATAGCGACTTCTATTTCAGAACAATCAAGATTTGAGATATGTTCCATAATGATTAGGAGCATTATTTGATTTTTGTGCTGTCATTGGGTTTTCCACCGCAGGACTTATGGTCAATGAACCTCAACAATAAATTTTTATAACTACTTCTCTCAGTATGATTATGCTGGCCTAAATTTTCAAAACATTTAGAATCAAAAAACCGCAAACTCACAAACTCACAAACTCACAGACTTACAAACTCATGAACTCATGAACTCAGAGACTCAAAAAACTCACAGACTCACAAACTCACAAACTCACAAACTCACTGTAATTCAGTATTCCGTACAATCCTCCACCTCAACGGTACGATCATTATAGACGGGCAATCTATATTTACCCAAATAATTACAATCCATTCAAAACCTCATATCCATGCGCAGATTAATTTTTCTGTTGACGCTTACTGTGATTTTTAACTCTTGTAAGGCGCAACAACTACCTAGGATTCTAATTGATGCAGAGGTGAAAAAAGCACATTATTTGCCAGACTTTAGCTATGCGGGTTACATGCATGGAGAAAAAGCTATTCCTACTCCCACCGGCACCATTATAAAAACTACAGATCACGGCGTTATTGCAAATGATGGTCTGGACGATTCCAAAGCGTTGATCAAGGCAATCGCTGCTGCTTCTGACATCCAGGGAAATGTGATTGTGGAATTACCTGCTGGGCGGGTAATTTTGAGCGATGTAATTTATATAGAACGCAGCAATCTAATATTGAAAGGCGCTGGAACAGGCGATAATGGAACAGAGTTGTATTTCCCGCGACCGTTGATTTACGAACCTACACCACAACCGTTGCGGGAATTACAGGAATACCTGATTGAATTTGATAAAAATCAGCGGGAGAAAGATAATAATATTGACCTGCCTTTCTCGCCTTATTCCTGGGCGGGCGGCTTTATCTGGACTCAAGTGCCTGGGGAGCGGGTGAAATCTTATCTGGCAACCTACGACCGGCCTGCAACGATTCTTGCCGATGGAATTACCGGAAATCGTGGTGATCTATATTTTAAAATAGCAAATAATAATGGCCTAAAGGAAGGCGATGTAGTGGAATTACAGTTATTTAATAAAGACGGAGAACAAGGAATGCTGATCGAACGATCTCTATAAAAATACCGATGTAAAAGTAGGCGGTCACCATTGGAACTTTCCAGATCTACCTATTGTGAGACAGCAAGTGCGCATCACAAAAATAA
The DNA here is from genome assembly GCA_963836885.1 of uncultured Flavobacteriaceae bacterium. GTDB lineage: Bacteria > Bacteroidota > Bacteroidia > Flavobacteriales > Flavobacteriaceae > Nonlabens. The sequence continues at coordinate 65,070 of CAWILF010000028.1, forward strand.
AAGGAAACACGATTACCATTTCGTCACCATTGACCATAGATGTAAAACCAGAATATCAAGCGCAACTGACCGAATGGAAACATCTAGAGCAGGTGGGAATTCAGGATTTTAAGATCACGTTTCCCATGTCACCGCGGGTGGCGCACCATGTAGAACAAGGATGGAACGGGATTTTCCTTACCAGATTATTTGACAGTTGGGTGCAAAATATCGCCATTGAAAACTCTGATAGCGCCATCCTGACGGAAGAAATTGCAAATGTGACCATTAAGAATATTACGACGACTGGCGAGCACCATGGTCACTATTCCGTTGCGATGTCTGGAGTTTATAACGTGCTTGCAGAAGATATCGTGATCAAAAGTAAAATTGAACACCCGCTTAGTTTCAACACCCTTTCCACAAAAAGCGTCTATAAAAATTGCGAGGTTTTTATCGACCCCATTCTTGACCAGCACAGCGGCGCAAACCACCAGAATCTATTTGATACCATCACCGTTCACATAGATAACCAGGACATGACTTCCTACGGATTGTTCAAGGGTGGTGGTGCCGGATACTGGAAACCTTCCCACGGCGCTTACAGTACTTTTTGGAATATCAATGTGCTGCTTGAAACACTCGATGGATCAGAAAAAACCTTTACGCTCGATGGGATGAGCGACGGGCCATTTGCACGGGTCATAGGGGTTTATGGAAATCGTGATTTTGAAATCAACTACGGTCCTGATGCTTTTATCGATCTCATAAATGATAAAATGATCGAGACGCCATCACTTTACAACTACCAACTTCAACAGCGCTTGAAAAAATAGATCGGCGTCTTTGCAAGATTCCCATCGGCTTTTATTTGAGATCGTGGATTATTATGGGTCAGCTTTCGCGAAAGCGGAACAAACATTAAAGATTTGCCTACATTTAGAGCCTTAATCCGTTCTATAATGTCCATGGCAAAAATTTTATTTGCACTCTTCCTATGCAGTTGCCTGTTTACAAATGCGCAGGAAAACACTTTTAAATTTGAACACATTTCCACTGTTGATGGGCTTTCCCAAAGCAGCGTGATCGCCATGGCGCAGGATAGTCTTGGATTTATGTGGCTGGGAACCCGCGATGGACTCAATCGATATGACGGCCATGTCTTTACCACTTTCAAGACTGAAATAGGCAACGATAAATCGTTGAGCAGCAGCGACATTTTATCACTAGCGATGGCTCCCAACGGCGATCTATGGGTAGGGACTTATAACGGCCTCAACCGCTGGAACAGTGAGAGCAATACTTTTGAACGATTCTTGAATGACGGCAACTCAAACGGCGCGGCAGGAAATGTTATCAATGACCTGTTCGTCGGTCATCACGGTGAACTATTTGTTGCTACCGACCGCGGTATTGTACTGATGAACCCTACTGGAAAAGTTAGTACGCCACCAGCCTTTCAAAGCTTGAAAAATTTTAATATTCGATCGGTCTATGTAGCCCAAAATAATAATCTTTACGCAGGGACTGATAATGGTGTATATGTTTTTACTCAAAAGAACGGCTCTTTTGATAACCCAGATCTTATCCTCAAAGACGTTGTTGTTCAGGATATTATAGAGGATCAGGCAGGAACTTTGTTTTTTGGGACGAGCAAACAGGGGATTTTAAAAATTAAAAAAGACGGTCAGAAAATTGAACCCTACGAACTGGAACCCGCGACGGTCATTACAGATATTAGGCAACTGCTCTTTGATGCAGATCAAAGACTCTGGGTAGGAACCTACAATGGTATTTTTATTATTGAAAATGGAAATGCGACACATTTGAAAAGCACCTTTAGCAATGCCGGCGGATTGCAAAAGAATTCGGTAAAAAGTCTTTTTTTGGACACCGATAGCTCGGTATGGGCGGGAACTTACAATGGTGGTGTCCATTTATGGAACTCTAGATCCAACGGTATTGCAAACTATGTCGAAGGAAATGGCAATAGCAATCTTAATTACTCCGTAGTCAGTGCCATACAGGCAGATGCTGATTATCTATATATCGCAACAGAACTGGGAGGCCTAAATATTTTAGATCGCAAGGACAACACATTTTCTTATGTGAATACAGGGAAATCGGGATCGATGGAAGACAATCTCAAAGCATTGTTGCTGGATGAGGAACTATTGTGGATAGGAACTTTTAACAACGGATTATCCATTTATGACACACGTACCAAGAAAATAACCACGTCTTCCTATTTAAAAGCGTTCAATGACTCGCTCGATAATATAGGAGTTTATGACCTTAAAAAACGTGGTGAAGAACTTTACGTGGCGACTTTTGGCAAGGGAATATTTGTATATAACACAACTGCCAAAAAAGTTATTTCCCAATACAATAGTTCCAACGGATTGAGCAGCGATCTCGTGCGCACCATATATATAGACTCCGACGAGAGTGTGTGGGCGGGCACCCAAAATGGATTGAATCACATTACCAGCGATGGTGTGGTCACGGACTATTTAATGGATGAAAAACCAAATACAGGTTTTGATGTACTGGATATCTACCGTGACTCAAATAAGGTATTATGGGTAGGAACTAAATCGCACGGACTTTATAAATTTTCAGAAAACAAGTTTGAAAATGTTGCGCTCAACTACAATTCAACTTCATTCACAACCGCACATTCCATCACAGACGCGAGCGGCTTTCTATGGATCTCCACAAATCGTGGCATCGTTAAAATGAATCTGAAAACTGAAAAAATAGATCGTGTCTATGATGTAAGGGATGGGCTGACGGGAAACGAGTATAGCGATGGAGCCGTTCTCAAAATAAATGATGGGCAACTGTTTTACGGTGGGGTTTCAGGGGTGTCATCGATTCCCTTGGACAATGTGTCATCTAGCAATTATACCACCCAGGTATTATTTATAAAATTCAGCACCTCTGAAAAAGGCCAAAATAGCGAGAGCCAGATAACAAATTTTGGCTCCACCGGCAAGGGCTCGCGGGTTGACCCTATTAAGCTTGCACATAATGATCGCAGTTTTAGCGTGCAGTTCTCCATGCCCCAGTATTACAACGCAGCCGGTAGAAGCTACCGCTATCGATTGAATGGTCTAGAGTCTGCATGGAAAACGACTTTTGAGAATGAGGTGAGCTATACCGTACAGGAAGCAGGATCGTACGTGTTTGAAGTACAGGGCGTGAATAGTGATGGTGTCCTTAGTGACGAGGTATCCAGTCTATATATAGAAGCGCTACCTGCTCCATGGTTGAGCTGGTGGGCTTATGTGATCTATACCATAATTGTTGCGATCTTTATTTTATTCTTGATCCGTAATTTTAGAATACGTACCCAGTTGAAAGAGTCGGTAAGGTTTGAGCAGAAAGAGCAGGAACAGATCAAGGCCGTGAACGAATCCAAACTTCAATTTTTCACTAATATTTCGCACGAATTCCGCACGCCGCTTACCTTGATCATCGGCCCTTTACAACAGTTGTTAGCTGATTATCAAGGCAATCGCAGTATGTACAAAAAATTGCTGGTGGTAGAGAGCAACGCAAACCAGTTGTTACAATTGATCAATCGATTGATGGATTTTAGAAAGTTGGAACAGCAACAGTTTTCGCTTCAAGCGGCACAAGGCAACATAGTCAAGTTCTTGAGGGAGATCTATCTAAGTTTTACCGAGCATGCGAGAGTGGGTGATTACCACTATGATTTTACAACTTGTGACGAGGAGATTTTGGTTTATTATGACCGTAATAAATTAGAGCGCGTATTTTATAACTTGATCTCAAACGCATTTAAGTTCACTCCCAAAGGTGGCACCATTTCTATTCATATAGATCAGACTGAGGACGAGATTTTTGTAAAGATCAAGGATACAGGCATGGGCGTGGGCGAGCAGGATCAGCAAAAGATTTTTGAGCGATTTTACGAAGGCTCAAAAGTTATAAAAGACGCTGTCGTCAATGAGAAAATGGTAAATGATGCTCGCGGTCAGGGCACAGGAATAGGCCTGAACATTGCAAAAAGTATAGTGGAGCTGCACCATGGTGGCATTTCTCTAGAAAGTGAAGAGAGAAAAGGGAGCATTTTTACCGTTTCCCTATTTAAGGGGCGTAAACATTTGCAAGATGAAGAAATCATTGAGGACTTCAAATTTAGTGACGATCTGGATCAATATACTTCTCAAAAAGAACGATTAGTTGATGAAGAAAAAGGCTTTAAGGAACTCGATCTGAGTCCGTCCGATCCCGAAAATACCGTGCTCATCGTTGAGGATAGTACTGCGTTGCGCGCATTTATGGTTCAACTGCTGAAACCTAAGTTCAAGGTACTCGAGGCGGCAGACGGACTGGAAGGATTTGAAATAGCCGTCAAAGAAAATCCCGACGTGATCGTGAGCGATGTGGTAATGCCCAACATGGACGGAACTGCATTATGTGCAAAAATCAAACAGGATATCAGAACCAGCCACATACCCGTGATCCTGCTCACTTCTCGAACTTCACTGGTTTACAAGCTAGAAGGTCTTGAAAGTGGTGCTGATGATTATATAAGTAAGCCCTTTGACCTGCGTGAGTTTCAATTGCGCATTCATAATCAATTGCGAACCAAGGAAAAATTGAAAGAAAAGCTTTCCGTCTTCTTCAAGGGAATTTGGCCCAGAAGAAATAGAAGTCACCTCCGTAGATGAAAAATTGCTGAAAACTGCTATTGAGATCGTTGAAAATAATATTCCCAATGAGCAATTTGACATTCCCATGTTCAGCTCAGAACTGGGCGTGAGCCGCACGATGCTTTTTATAAAGATCAAGGCTTGGACCAATTTTACGCCCAATGAATTTATACAACACTTCCGGATGAAGCGTGCTGCCCAATTGTTGCAGACTGGCAAGTTGAATATCTCTGAAGTGAGCTACAAAGTAGGGTTTAAGAACCCAAAATACTTCAGCAAATGTTTTCTAAAAGCTCATGGAGAGACTCCCACGTCATATATAAAAAGATTTACGGAAGATTAAAATAAAGAGATCAACCGCTCCAAACAGCTGATTTCATTGAGTCTTGGATTTTTGAACCCCTATTTCTGAATCATAGGGACTATCGTAACCGCTATATTTGAAATCAAATAGAGAACGGCTCTTCTGCCATTTCGACCCCAATCGATTTAGAGTTCGTTTTCTGGTAATCAACTATAAAGAGAGACTCTTATTTTAAAGTATGAAGTTAATTAAAGGACTGGTTCTATCCATTTTTATAGGTTATGTTATCACCGGCTGCAAACAGGATGATAGCTCAAAAACCGTAAAAATTGATAGCAATCAAGAGGTAGATAACGACAAAATCCCTCAATTGCTGTCGGCACGTTTTGATAAGCTGGTGCAGTATCCCATAGATAGTTTAAGCTTCCCGCGCAGCTATAATCCAGCAGACGAGACGATCAAAAAAGTTCCTTCTAAGGACTGGACGAGTGGTTTTTTTGCAGGAAATTTATGGCAGTTGCACGAGTTAAGTGGAGAGTCACGCTTTCGCGAAAGCGCAATCCAATGGACAAAATTCATAGAAAAGGAAAAGTTCAACGACGGCACGCACGACATGGGCTTCAAGGTCTATTGTAGTTTTGGACTGGGTCTGGAACAAACGGGAAATGAAGAATATAAAGAGATCATTGTAGAAAGTGCCAAAACTCTAAGTACTCGATTCAATGAAAATGTCCAATCGATAAGATCTTGGGATTTCCGCAGGGATCAATGGGAGTTTCCCGTGATCATCGATAACATGATGAATCTGGAACTGCTTTTTGAAGCGACCCGATTGTCCGGCGATAGTACGTTTCATAAGGTTGCAGTCAAACACGCAAACACAACGCTCAAAAACCATTTCAGACCTGATAACAGCACTTTTCATGTGGTGGTCTATGATACGATTACTGGTCAGGTCAAGGATAAAGTAACGCATCAGGGTTATAGTAAAGAGTCGGCATGGGCGCGTGGTCAGGGCTGGGCGATTTATGGGTACACGATGGCTTATCGCTATACAAAAGATCAGCGATACTTAGATCAAGCTAAAAAAACCGCAGCATTTTTTATCCAACATAAAAATCTGCCCGAGGATGGAATTCCCTATTGGGATTTTGATGCGCCCAATATTCCCAACGAGCCGCGAGATGTTAGTGCTGCTGCACTGGTAGGATCTGCGCTAGTTGAATTGTACCAAATTACAGGAGATAGAAGTTATTTGGATTATTCGCAAAAGGTCTTAAAAAATCTAGAGACCGAAACCTACATTTTGCCCGCTGAGGTTGATGCTCCATTTATACTCCAACACAGCTCTGGCGACTGGTCCAAGCGATCTGAGATGGATGAGCCCATCGTCTATGGCGATTATTACTATCTAGAACTCAAACGCAGGTTGCTCAAACTTGCCCATTAATATCAATTTCAACACAACATCAGGCTATGAAATTAAGTCCACTTTTTTTAACTATTTTTTTCTGTTTTGGTTTTTTGAGCCAGGCACAGAATACCGAGAAATCATCAGTCAGAGTCAATCGCAATTTTAATACCGACTGGTCCTATCTAGAAAATGCCGAGGAAGATTATTCCAAAGCCATGCAAATGAACGACTGGCAACAGGTGGAACTTCCCCACACGTGGAACGCGCTGGATGCAACAGATCTTGACCCGGGTTATAGACGCAGCTCCAGCTGGTATAAAAAGACGCTGGAAATGAATAAAGTCGATCCTAATATGGTGTACGAGCTGTACTTTGAAGGAGTGAACATTGTGTCAGAAGTTTTTGTGAATGGAAAGAAAGCTGGCGGTCACATAGGTGGATATATAGGATTTACCGTTGATATGACACCCTACTTAAAGCAGGGAAAAAATATTATTGCCGTGCGGGCCGACAATAGTTATGATCCCGAGGTCATCCCTAGCCAGAAAAGTGATTTCTTTATTTATGGCGGGATCACAAGAGATGTTTTTTTAAGAGAATTACCTAAGAGCCATATCGATCATACAAAAATATCAACGCCCAAGGTTTCAAAAAACAAAGCCGATCTTGAAGCAATCATAAAAACTTCTCAAGAACAAAAAGGACTTAACGTTGAGATCGCTCTCGTTGATTCTAAAGGAAAAACAATCCAGAAAGAAAATTCAAAAGTTAAAGGAACTTCGACCGAATTAAAACTTGAGGTTAAAAATCCGCAGTTGTGGAGTCCTAAAACGCCCAATTTATACCTACTGGTTACTACCTTAAAAGAGGGCGAGAAGATCATCGATCAAACTACGGATCAAGTAGGTTTCAGATGGTTTGAGTTTAAGGATCACGGTGCATTTTTCTTGAACGGAGAGCGATTGTTGTTGCGCGGCACCCACCGCCATGAGGAACACGCTGGAGTAGGCGCGGCGATGAGCAACAAACAACATCGCGCAGATATGGAGTTGATCAAAAGTATGGGAACCAACTTTGTAAGACTTGCCCACTACCCACAAGATCCCGAAATCTACAAAGCCTGTAATGAGCTGGGACTGATCGTATGGGACGAACTCCCGTGGTGTCGCGGTGGTTTGGGAAATAAGCAATGGCAGGAAAACACGACCGGAATGCTCAAAGAAATCATTAACCAAAATTATAACCATCCCAGCATTATTTTCTGGTCGCTAGGTAATGAAATGTACTGGTTGCCCGACTTTGAAAATGGCGGCGATACTGAAAAAATGAACGTGTACCTGAGCAAACTCAATGACATCGCACACGAGATGGATCCCAGCCGAGTAACCGCCATCAGGAAATATTATGAGGGTGCAAATATTGTGGATGTATTCTCTCCGTCCATCTGGTCTGGCTGGTATTCTGGCAGTTATAAAAGTTATCAGAAAGCCATCGATCAGTATAAGGCAGAGTACAACCACTTTATCCATACAGAATATGGTGGGAGCAGCCACCTGGGAAGACATACCGAAAACCCGATCACCGGCGAGGGAGAAATCCAGGCAGACGGTTGGGAAGAAGCCATCGTACAGACCGATGTTGCAAATATTGCCCAGATCGGAGACTGGAGCGAGAATTATATGGTCGATCTTTTTGACTGGCACTTGCGCATTTCAGAGACTGATCCCACATTTATAGGTAATGCTCAATGGGCATTTAAAGATTTTGGAACCCCACTTAGACCCGAGAATGACATCCCCTACATCAACCAAAAAGGTCTGGTAGATCGGGATAACAACCCAAAAGATGCCTATTATGTATTTAAAAGTTACTGGAGCGACGAGCCATTTGCGTGGATTGAGTCACACACCTGGACAGAGCGTCAGGGCCCGGAGGGAACTTCTCGCGAGATCAGTGTTTACTCAAATGCTGCTGAAGTTGAGTTCTTTATGAACGGTAAAAGTATAGGAACCAAGAATAAGGACATTACAAAATTCCCAGCCTCAGGACTTACCTGGGAAGTGAATTTCAAGGAAGGAAAGAATACCATGCGCGCCGTGGGTAAAATGGCCGATGGCACAGTAGTTAATGATGAACTGACCGTAAATTATCGCTATACAAAAAACGGAAAAGCAAATAAGTTGACCCTCGAATATGAGCAATTGGAGAATGGTAACTATCTGGTTACCGCTTTCGCGAAAGATTCAAACGATCTGAGATGTCTCGATTATGAAGAGCGTGTTTACTTCCAGGCACTGTCGGGCGCGACCACGATGAAAAGTCTGGGAACACCTACCGGCAGCGAGTCCATCAAAATGGCAAATGGTAAGGCCAGCATTGAAATTGTACCCGATGGTAATGGAAAACCTATCGAAGTGATGGTGCTCAATCAAAGCTTTAAGGGAACCTATATGACGATAGAATAAGCTAAAACATTTGTACGAGCTGGATTATCGTGTATTACTTTTGCGCAGTTGTGAAAGTAATGCGCTGTGTTCTTTAAGCAACTTTTCTAGATCTGCTTTTCTACCATAATTGATTCTTTTGGCAACGGTAAGTTTATCAAATTTGGCAATCAAATCCTTGGCATTCACATCCTGCCAAAGCAGATCCTGTAATGGACCATTTATCGTATTGATTCCTACATTAAGACTGGAAGACTCATTAAATATCAAGTTTATGACTATTATCCAGTTTTTTCATCCTCTATTTAAAAAAAAACCAACATACTACTTTTAAAATCACAGCAAAAAGAAGGATTGAAAAAGCCCAATTTTACGATTTCTAGTATTTTTTCCAAATAACGAAGCGCCATATTGCAAGCTTTATCATTACTTCAAGACTTTCTCTTTGCGTCGTGACCATTAAAATTTATATAGTTTATTTTATGCTGAATTTTATGGATTGTACCGTTGCGCCACTTTCAACTTTTAATCAAAATTGATCTAATGAAATATACAAGCTCAAATTAGGTATGCATACGGTGGTAATAAAATTAGAACCAAGTTCAGTAATTAACAACCACAACAAAATCCATTGAGACAATTTTAAACCACCTTATTTAGCTAAGTTTGAACCGTGTTTCAAAAGTATTCCTATTAAACCTGTCCTCAGTTGAAAGATCTACACAGAGCAATAATTTTCATGTTACTCAGCGCGGTTGCATTTGCGGCAATGAATGGTCTGGTAAAATACCTGAACGATTTTAATGCGTATGAGTTGGTTTTTTTCAGGTCTGTGGGGACGCTGGTGCTTACGATGGGATATTTAATCTACAACAAGATTGATCTACTGGGAAACAAGCGTGGTTTATTGATTACCCGTGGGGTTGCCGGTGCTATTTCACTGCTTTTATTTTTTTATTCGCTTAAATATCTGTCTCTGGGAACTGCGGTGGTCCTGAGGTATCTATCGCCCATTTTTGCAGCCTTTTTTGCGATTATCTGGTTGAGGGAAAAAGTTAAACCACTGCAATGGCTGTTTTTTTTTATAGCTTTTTCAGGAGTGCTGGTCATGAAAGGTGTGGACTCAGAATTGAGCATGATCGGTCTGGGATTGATCTTGATCTCAGCACTTGTGATGGGAATTGTGTTTGTTACCATCTCAAAAATAGGGAAGGCAGACCACCCGCTGGTCATCATTAATTATTTCATGGCGATAGGAACTATTCTGGGAGGAGTGCTCGCGCTTACCGACTGGAAAACTCCCGTGGGAATGGAGTGGCTATTATTGCTAAGTCTTGGAATTGTGGGCTTTATAGGTCAGTTGTTTATGACTAGAGCTTTTCAGATAGCAAGCACAAATCAGGTGGCACCGCTCAAATATCTTGAGGTAGTATTTACCGTGGTCATAGGCGCGACCTGGTTTATGGAGGTTTACACCCTATGGACCTTGATAGGTATGATGTTGGTTATCGCGGGTTTACTTCTCAATATCCTCTATAAGAGCAACTTGAAAAAGGTTAACTGATTGATTGAGGAGGTTTTGAATGGTTCAGCTTTCGCGAAAGCTAATCTACAACAACCCTACTTCTCAAATTCAAAATATTCCCTAGCATTGTGATAACAGATATCACTCACGATTTTTCCCAACCATTGTTCATCGTTGGGAAGTTCACCATTGGCAACGTCCCTACCTATAAGATTGCATAAGATCCTGCGGAAATATTCATGCCTCGGGAAACTTAAAAAGCTGCGGGAATCGGTCAGCATTCCCACAAAAGTGCTCAACATACCTAGGCTGGAAAGTGCATTGAGCTGCTTTTCCATACCATCCTTTTGATCCAGAAACCACCATGCCGCGCCATACTGAACTTTACCGCGTATCGTGCCATCATTAAAATTCCCGACCATGGTGGCGATCATCTCATTATCGGCTGGGTTGAGATTGTAGATAATGGTTTTGGTAAGTTGGTCGGTGCTGTCCAGCTCATTTAAAAACGAACTGATAGCAACTGCATGCGAAAAATCACCCATGGAGTCAAATCCTGTATCGGGCCCCAATTCTCGGAGCAGTCGTTTGTTATTATTGCGTAATGCACCTAGGTGGAACTGCTGTGCCCAACCCTTTTTGTGGTACATTTTACTTAGTTCCAGCAAAGTTACTCCAGCAAAATATTCAACCTGGGAAAGGTTCACATGTTTGCCGTTGCGAGCCAATTCAAAAATAGCTGTTGCACTGAGCCCATCAGATTTATGGGAATATATTTTAGAAAGTCCATAATCGGCAAGGCGGCATCCCTGCTCGTGGAAATAATCTACACGATTGCTGAGGGCGAGTAACAACTGATCGTAATTTGCAATATAAAACCCGACGGCTCTTTCAAGTGACAACAAATAATCTGCAAATGCAGTAACATCACTCAAATCAAGCGCTTTATCGGGCCGGAAGGTTGGAAGGACATCAGGCGCATGGTCAAGATTCTTTATCGTTTTATGATGCTCCAGAGAATCTGTGGGATCATCTGTGGTACAAAGTAGCTCAACATTCTGTTGATTGAGCAGGCCGATGGTAGAATGGGATGTTTTATGAAGTTGTTCGTTCAATGATTCATACATCTCAACCGCGTTGTCCCCACTCAATAATTCTGTCACCCCAAAATACCGCTGCAACTCCAGATGTGTCCAGTGGTACAAGGGATTGCGCAAGGTATATGGAACTGCCCCAGCCCATTTTTCAAACTTTTCCCAATCAGTCGCATTACCTGTGATATATTTTTCTGAAATTCCCAAAGCTCGCAAGGCCCGCCATTTATAATGATCGCCAGCCAGCCATAGTTGCGAGATGTTCTCAAAGGTTTTATCCATCGCGATATCCTGTGGTGACAGGTGATTGTGATAATCTATAATGGGCTGCTGCTTTGCATGATTATGGTATAAGGATTTTGAAAAATCATTTTGCAATAAAAAGTCGTCAGTAATAAAAGTTTTCATGGGCTGGCATTATAGCGTTCTACAAAGATGTAGAACGTGGTCGTTGAAAACAACCGTGTAATAGGATAAATATAGATTATTGAGAAGTTAAGAGCTGAAAGTTTATCAATGTGTAACTACCAGACTGTACATTTTTACAGTGGCTTCAGATCTTGTATCTGTGCTCTGCATATACACTCCCGCTTTAAAATAACTATCAAAGGGCCATTTGGCAAGACTTAAATCTTGAAATATGTGGGTAGAACCATTTACCGTAACTTCCAACTTTCCTGCCGACGCAATTATTTCCAGATCAAAGGGGTCATATCCTACCTGTCCAAAATTATGTGAAATATCTCCCCAGACGGCGTCATCCTTTGTTATAATGGAGTCACCGGACATATTCTCGTCGTTCAAGGTTTTTTTATACGCAAATAGATTACCGTCACGCCATTGCATTTTTAACAATGGAGGTGCGGCATCACTGGAAAGACCCAGCCTTCTTACATCTGCAGGTTTCATGATACCGTGGATCTGAGCAATTATAAATCGATCTTTATCAAGGCTGCCAGTTCCATAATTATCTGTGGCATCTACTACCTTCATGCGCATTTTGAGCACGCCGCCGCTGGCAAGACTCCAGTTTTCACGGGAATTGGATGGATTGATGAGCTCGCGCAGCTCCGTACGTGGAAAGGGACTGTTAGTTGTGGTTGCACCGCTTTCGTTAAATTGGGTCTGGAAGATAATTCCGTCACCATCCTGATCGTCAAACATGTGTTCACTAATTGCGCTAAGTGTCTTGTAACGCCCGTTTACCAACTGTGCTGGCATATATTCATCAGGACTACTATCATTATTGACATCTACCGGAAGAGTAACTTTCCAGTTTGAAAAATCGATAAGCTCGTCGTTACCGGTATTACCACTATTTCCGTTATTGTTTCCACCATTGTTGGGATCTACTACTTGTATGCGATCCACGGTTTCTGCTTCTTCATTATCGCACGAGGTAAGTACAATTGAAAAACTAAATGCGATTAAAAGGATTTTGAGATGTTTTTTCATGCTAATGAAATATTTATAAATAACAAGATACATAATTTAATACGGAAACTAAGGGTAATACTGCTAGTCGTTGGATTCTAGTAATTTTGGATTTCAGAATATAAAAAGTTGAGGTTTAAGATTTGAGTGGTTTTGTTTTTGTTTTTGTTTTTAATGTAACTTGATATCTTTGTTCATCTAATAAAATACTTTAACATTTACTAGCACTTGTCAACCTCACCCCAACCTTCTCCAACCTCACCCCAACCCTCTCCAAAAGAGAGGGAGCTTTATTTTTTTTTAAAAAATACTTGTCCCAAAAACTATTCAGAACATGAAACTTGAAACCTTTTCTTCCCCAGCCCTAAAGGTAAAATTTGTTGATGGTAATTGCCTTTTTTACTTCTAAAAATGTTTTTCAAAACAACTTTGAACATTGAACCTTAAACCTTGAACCTCACCCCAACCCTCTCCAAAAGAGAGGGAGCTTTATTTTTTTTAAAAAAAATACTTGTTCCAAAAACTATTCAAAACATGCAACTTGAAACCTTTTCTTCCCCAGCCCTAAAGGTAAAATTTGTTGATGGTAATTGCTTTTTTACTTCTAAAAATGTTTTTCACAACAACTTTAAACATTGAACCTTGAACCTTGAACTTTCAACCTCACCCCAACCCTCTCCAAAAGAGAGGGAGCTTTAATTTTTTTTAAAAAAAATACTTGTTCCAAAAACTATTCAAAACATGCAATTTGAAACCTTTTCATCCCCAGCCCTAAAGGTAAAATTTGTTGATGGTAATTGCTTTTTTTACTTCTAAAACTGCTTTTCACAACAACTTTTACCTTGAGCCTTGAACCTTGAACCTTGAACTTTCAACCTCACCCCAACCCTCTCCAAAAGAGAGGGAGCTTTTATTTTTTTTTAAAATGCTTTTCAAAAAAATTTTCAACCTTGAACATTGAATATTGAACCTTAAACCTTCAACCTCAATACCCGTTAACCTTAATATAATTGAACAGCCACTTCTTGCCCTCTCTTTTAATTTCTGGATACATCCAGTGGGCGGCGTCATAGGCTACTTTTACTTCTTTATCTGCGGTAATCTCATTGAGCATGGCTGCGATGGAACTGGCTGGACATACATTGTCATTATAACCATAGGCATAATATCCTGGAACTTTAAGATCGCGGGCAAAGTTGACCACGTCGTAGTAGCGGGCAACCTTCCTTTTTTGCTCGGTAAATTCAAAATCCTTCTCAAAAAGCCTGGGCCAGCCTCCTGCCCTACCATTAACAAATCCCTCAAGATCTGAAAGTGCTGGATAGTAGGCAGCAATTGCATCGACTCTCGGGTCAAGAGCTGCAGTAACAATGGTGAGTGCACCGCCTTGAGAACCTCCGGTAACAGCTACATTCTCACCGTCAAATTTATCAAGTGTATGAATAAAATCTATCGCTCTCACGCAGGCTGTATAAACTCGCTGGTAATAATACTCATTGCGATCGTCCATGCGATTCCAATAATATTTTCTAAGCGCGCCATTCCTTAAATTTTCATAGATATCGCTGTCGTATAGATTGACTGGAATCCCATGAATTCCTATCTGTAGGGAGACCACCTCATCCCCAACGTCTGCGCCGGTATAGGATCTAACTCCCGCGCCAGGCACGTGAAGAATGGCGGGAAACCTCCCTTCTTTTCTGGGAACGGTAAGAATACCGTATATATAGGATTTTCTCGTATGGTTGAAACGTATGTGGTAGGCTATGTTATTTTCATTATCCAGCTCGGGCATGCGGGTAAGTAATGGCTTAAGATCCACTTTACGGGCATGTGCAATCGACTTATCCCAATATGTATTGAAGTCTGAAGGCTTTGTAGTAAAGGTCTTCATATTATCGACTTCGACGCCTGCGGTAGCCGTATTGGAAAATGTTACTCCATCTTCAACATAGTTGATGGTAAGTCGTATAAAACCAGGTTCATCCAGAGCAATTCCCTCTATAGTTCCAGCACCAGACACTAGCGTGGTTGTGGACTCGATTTCAGGTTCCATCTGCTCTTGGGCGATGGTGTAGTTGATCTTGGCATTTTTGAGGAGTTTGCCATATTTGTAGATGGCGACGTGAAAGTCTGCCCGCTCACCTACTTTATACTGATAGCTATCGCTTGCCGGCGCTGCCATGATTCTTATAAGATCGGCTTTTTGGGATTGTGCGCCGAGCATGAAAAAGGATAGAATCGCAACTGTGGTAAAAAATCCCTTCATGCCTTAGTTTTTTATAGTTCGGTAATTTTAAAATCTGCAAATTTTACCTGTTCATCACGCAATTGATCGGCATGTTTGAGACTGCGGTACAAGCCCCATTTGGGACGCAGGAATTCTGCACTGTCCTTCCACATTCTATGACTTCCTTGATAGGTAAGTAGATTTTTATTGTCCCGCTTTCGCGAAAGCGTAATTTCAACAGTCCCCTCTTCACCATATAAAACCTTTTCCTCTACATGAACCCACTCGCCTAGAAATGGTTCTAGGTCAGTCGATGCGATGCTTTCTTGAGAAAGAGCACTTGCGAAGCGGATATCAAATGTTTTTTTGTCGTTTTTATCTCTGAGCGTAAAGGTAATTGAGGGCATTTTATCCTGTGATCCTCCCACAGCTTTAATTTGATGAATGTGCGTATAGCCCGCACTAGCTTGAAAATCTTTATCCAATTTAAAATCCCACGAATAGATATGGGTTTCACCCTGGATTCCCAGAGTACTTTCTGGTGACTGCCCGTAGGTTTTTATTTCTGTGCGTTGTTTGTCAAAACGCTGGCAACGGTCACTGTCTTCCTTAACATGACCATGAAATACAAATACATCTTTACCGAGTTCCTTATCAAACTCTTGGGTAATATGATCGCCGAACGATGGATGACTGCAGTCACTCACCTCAACGACATCATAGCCTGGAGCTAGAACCGAGTTTATAAGTTCATAGGTATTGCGAGACTTGTCTGCCTGCAATTCTACGATCGTTTCTACTGGGTTGTCTTGTAGTAAAACAGAGAAAGCCGGTAAAGATATATAGGTATATTTTCATATTATTTTTTAAGGAACTGTATGGTATCTGTTCCTCTATCAGCGTTAATCCTAACAAAATACGTACCCGTATTTAAAGTCGAAACGTCTATATTATTAGTAAATTCTTCCACAACAAGTACCTGCTGACCTACTGAGTTGAAGATTTCAAGCGAATTCCAAGAACCATTCTTTACTGTAATCGACATAACATCACTCGCTGGATTAGGGTACAATTTTATAAGACCTAATTGTGCTGAAGCTACGCTTAAAGTATTTCTCACTCCTGGAGTTCCCATCTGCATATTTGTACCATACATGGCTGTTGCTTGATCCCACGCACTTGAAAGATCATTTGCCGTTGCGTCAAAAGTATTGGATTCCCAGCTCGCACCTCCTGGAGCACCAGGGGTAGGCCATCCTATGGGGGAAGTTCCAAAACCATAATCATAAACTACAACATCAATTTCAACACCAGTGTCAGAGGTTATTGAAACTCCATCAGTCTCACCATCCTGATCAAAGGAAGACTCGTTATTAAAACGTGGGTATTGATCTCCGTTCATATCTACAGGTCCGCCTATGGGCGATTCAAATCCATAAGCATAAGCTACGTTTGTTATTCCCTGATTATTCAAAGGATCTGCAACCGCGGCAAAGACTGCATAGCTATTAGCGGCTACCACAACACTCGTAGTGATTACATGTGCACGTCCACTTGACGAGTCATCGCCTATAACCCAGTTGAGCATATCTATGTCATTTGCAGTTGTATTGTAAACCTCAAAATATTCATTGTCACCTTCTGATCCGTCAGGATCGATCATGATTTCAGTAATTACGATATCACCAGGACCTATTGCAGGAGTTCCACCGGCAGAAAAGTTTGCTGTACCCGGAGTTCCTATCATACCATCAGTTCCATACGTTGCAGTGCTTTCCAACCAGTTGACAGCATCATCATTAGAAGCAAAATCCAAAGTGTTGGAATCTAGTTGATAACTAGTGTCCGTGGGAGCACCCATTGCCGGCCATGCATTTAGTCCTGCATAACCAAAACCATAAAGGATCTGATCGATTACCGTACCGTTAGTATCTTCAAGACGTATTCCATCGTCGTTATTACTCCCACCAGCATAGGTAGATTCATTGTTCCAGGTAGGCCATTGATCGCCCGAACCCGGAGTCGGTGGTCCACCTACTGGGCTGTTGTAGCTGTACTCATAAATAAGGTTATTTGCAGCTGCAGTCATTCCACCATTTACGGTTACATCTGCGCTTGCAGCAAGCACGGCATAACTATTAGCTAAAACAAGTACTGGCGTTGCAGAGGTTATCACGTGGGCCCGACCACTACTGGACTCGTCAAAAATGGTCCATCCGTTCATGTCGATAGCTGCTCCGGTCGTGTTGTAAACCTCAAACCATTCAAGTTCTCTTTCATTGCCATCAGGATCTATCATGATTTCTGATACTATAATGTCTCCAGGACTCTGCGCAAGGGCAAATACTCCAAAGAGTAGGGCTATAATCGGTAGTTTTGTTTTCATAATTCTTTTAGTTTATAGTTTATTTAATTATTAATTTGATGGTAGAAGTTCTCTCGTTTGAAGTTGCCTTTACAAAGTAGATTCCTGATTTCAGGGTTTCTGTTGATACCTTCCTATTGGCAACGGTCACGTTTTTAGACAAGACCTGCTGTCCAAGACTGTTGTAGATGGAAATGTCCAGATGATCTTCCTGGGATTGAATGGTTATGGCTCCATTGACCGCTGGATTGGGATAGATAGAGAATAATGTAGCATCCACGTCAACTGTTCCAAGGGTGGAAGTTTCAAATTCAATGGTAAATCTCATACCATCAATGCTTCCTGAAACGCTAGGGTCAACAGAGAAGTTAACTATTTGAGCAATTGTATTATCAATGAGCGTTCTGGTATTTGTAAAATTGTCATTCAAGAAAACATCATATCCAGGAAAACTTCCTATCGTCATTTCAAAAGTATAGTCTAGATCGCCATAGTTTGTAAGCCTCAATGGAATCACGAGGCCATCGGTCACTTGCGACAATGAGTACACTCCATAATCCCCTACAGGATCTATTACAGCAAGTGTTTCATCAGGATTAGTGAATTTTACAAAATCATTTCCATCGATCTGGTCAGAATATGAAGGGTCAAAACGTACTATTATCGCATCACTCATGGTCGCACCTTGAGTATAACTGGCCGTATCGTATAAATTTAAACCAATGCGCTGCGCATTTCCATTGTTTATTCCAAACACGGTTCCAGAACTTAGGTCAGTGGATGTTCCCTTATCGCTTTCGCGAAAGCTAACTACCGCATCATTACCCACACCATCTGCACCAGCAGTTACCTGGAAAAATGCCGACTGGCCTGGTTGCATAAATTCAGTATTATTTGAAGCAGGATTAGTAGTTGCAGTTCCACCAGAAGCAAAATCAAAGACTGTTGTGTAGGCTCCCTGACCATTTGCACCACCTAGATTAGGATCCCAGTAATAAATCACATTATTATTAATGTTAGTGGATCTTGCAAGTACGGTTTCCATATCAACCGCAGACTGATAAGGGTTTCCTATCATCAAAAAATCACCACCATCTACATCATACGTTCTATCCTGGTCGCCCTGTGCAATCTGTCCTGTTGCGGTAAGTGTGGTTGCATTAGCCTGAATTACTCCAGCCAATCTACCTGCACTACGATCTCCTCGTATAAAAACCCTGTACGCGTCAAGTGCAGCTAATTCATCACCCACTTGATTAGTAGATGTAAGTGGATTCC
The DNA here is from genome assembly GCA_963836885.1 of uncultured Flavobacteriaceae bacterium. Classification (GTDB taxonomy): domain Bacteria; phylum Bacteroidota; class Bacteroidia; order Flavobacteriales; family Flavobacteriaceae; genus Nonlabens. Next base: position 83,822 of record CAWILF010000028.1, read on the forward strand.
ATTGCTGGTCAGTACCGTTTGAAAATTTAAAGGCAGATGGACTTCCCTGTGAGGTTTCATCAAGGCCGGTTGCCATATTTACCGTACCTGGAGTTCCCACAACTCCTGTAATATGTGTTCCTTGATTAGCAACGTCTGCACCGGCTTCCTGCCAGTTAGCAAAAATTGAAGAGCTGGTATTCACGGAAGACGCAAGAAACCTAAAAACTCTACCCGAGGAGCCTCCAGCGACTGGAATAAATCGCTCTACCTTATAATCACCCGTAAGTGATGATCCTGTAGGAAGTTCCATTAAAGTTCCCGTGGCCGTGGCCGTACTTCTAAAGGTTATGATGCCCGCATTATCCAGGTCTCCAGAGATAAGTTCAAGCTCGCCCATTAAATTAATAATTGCCGAGTTACCTAGTCCAGCCGCATTATCAATGGTTACATTTCCAAAATCAGAAACGTTACCACCACTAATATTCTGACGGGTAGAACCATTGAAAATAAGTTCGCCTACCATGGCCTGTAAGCTGCCGTTTGCAACGATATCACCATTCACTGAAAGTACTACTCCAGAGTCCAGGGTCAGATCGCCGCCGTTGATGGTGATATTGCGAGATGACACATTATTGGTCAACATTGCATTTCCACTATCTACAACAACATCAGCAGTAGGATTGCTTGTTCCAGAAGGATCGTTAAATGGGGCTAGCCACGCACCATCGTGCGTGTAAACTCTGTTGTAATCATTTGCTGCACCTGGTGTTCCCAGATCTCCATCGCCAAAAGCTGAGATTCCTGCTGCCCAAGCTTCTCCCAGATCATTTTGAGTAGTATTAAAATAAGAGAAACCCAACTCATAGCTTGCTCCCTGTGAAGCACCTACCTCTGGAAAACCTATCCCGCTGAGACTATAGTCATACTCTACCCGATCTACCTCTACCGCACCAGGAGAAATTAAGGCTACGCCATCCGTATCACCACTAGAAAATGATGACTCGTTATTAAATCTAGGGAAATCAGTACCTGCTCCAGACGTTCCTCCCGGAGGAGAATTGAATCCATAGGCATAAAGTACCGATGGGATTCCTCCATTGTCTGCACTTACACTACTTCCCGCAAGAATTGCATAAGAATTTGCAGGTACAATAGCTGAAGTTGTGATTTCGTGATTTCTTCCTGATGATGAAACATCTACAATAGTCCATCCTCTCAGGTTAATCGGAGATGAAGTAGTGTTGTAAACCTCAAAGTATTCAGCATCTGCTTCATTACTCGAACTGGGGTCGATCATTAATTCAGTAATTAAAATATCTCCAACTGCAACTAAAGAAGAAACCGCAAAGTTTGCCGTGCCTGGAGTTCCAAAATAGTCGTTGTTGTTGAAACTTCCATATAGATTTGTGGATGCAATCCAATTAGTCGCATCATCATTTGAAGTACTGTCTATAAAGTCAGCATCTAGTTGATAGCTTACCGCTTCTTCTGCACCTTGAGCTGGCCATGCGTTCAATCCATTATAACCAAACCCATATTCTATCTCATCTATTAAAATTCCGGTAGCCGATATCAATCCTGGCCCATCAGCCGTAGTGCTTCCATTAATATATGTGGACTCATTGTTCCACGTAGGAAATCCAGAATTTGAGTTTCCAGTACCCGCTCCATAAGAATAAATCGCATTTGTGATCCCAGCGTTTACTGCCGTATCATCATTGTAAACCAGCACTGCATAACTATTTGCAGGAACTATTACAGGACTCATAGAATTAATTGTATGATTTCTTCCACTAGAAGAGTTATCAACGATCATCCATCCATTCAAATCAATATCTGCGCTGGTCGTGTTATAAACCTCAAACCATTCCCTATCCTGTTCGTTACTACTTTTAGGATCAAACATGAGTTCTGTAATGACAATATCTCCAGGAGAAAGAACTCCGCTAGAAAAACCAAAGTTTGCAGTTCCTGGAGTACCTAAAAACCCATTACTACCGTAAGATGCCGTACTTGCCCTCCAGTTTTCCCCTACGTCATTAGATGCAGAGTCCAAGGAATTTGCGTTAAGCTGATAGCTCACTCCCTCGGTTGCTCCCATATCTGGAAAGTTATTGAGACCGTTGTATCCATAACCATAAACTACCTCGTCGATTACCGTACCATCAGCTAGCTCAAGTCCAACGCCGTCATCATTTGTAGATCCACCTGCATAGGTACTTTCATTGTTAAATCGTGGAGTATCGGCAGAAGTCATCATATTAACGGGACCACCTACAGGGCTATCAAAACCATAGCTATATACACTGTTGGAAATACCGCCGTTGTCAGCTGCCGTACCGTTTGATGTAAAAACAGCATAAGAATTGGGTTGTATAACAACAGAGCTCTGAATAACGTGTGAATCACCACTGGAAGATTGGTCAACGATGACCCATCCCATCATATCGATGGCACTAGAAGTTGTGTTATAAACTTCAAACCATTCTCTGTCGAACTCACTTCCGCTAGGATCGATCTGAATTTCGGTAACTATAATATCACCTGCATTCTGACCAATTGCAAGTACCGATAACAGTAGGAATGCGTACTTTATAATTTTTTTCATAATAATTTTTTTCAATTTATTTAGTTCTTAATTGACCTATATAGGATCAAATTCATCAGTAATGTCTATTGCGCCGAACTGCGTTAATACTTGATCTGTAACTATAATCCAGTCCAGATTGATATATTCGGGAACGGGAGAACTACCACTTCCAGGAGTCAGTCTCAAATCAAAGGATCCGGCCGTATTCTGACCGTTGGGGATAAAACCGTTTAAGCGTACTGCATAAAGATTCCATCCATTGAGATTTATAGCTGGTAAAGTATAGGTGTCCAATTGACGACGATCACTGCTGCTACCTCCACCTATATATATCTTAAAGGTAGGATTAGTCCCTTCTGTGTGCATCCAAAAATGCATTACTGGATTATTACCATAATTACCAGTATTCAACACATCTGCATAGGCAGGATTTGTGGAAGTTTCATCAAATCTAGCTCTCGCTACCGTGGATCCAGTAGCCGTGTTCATTTCTAGGGCATAATACTGATTGCCTGGAAATGGCGGTTGTGGAACGTTACCATTAATAGAAGGCACCGCTAATGGATCTTTTGAATAATCCACTACAAAAACCGAAGCTGGATCTGAGTCGAACTCGTACAACTGCTCATATTGCCCATTGATGTATGGAATGCCACCTTGATTAATCGTACCACCACCTTGAAAGTTAAGGTTAATATCGACATAGCTCGTTGCAACCGCAGCCGGAACCATAAATCTAATTTCAGTAGGAGTTTGAGAGGTTATGTTGATCGCATTTCCGTTCACATCGCCATCTGTGATTAAGTTCATGTCTTGACCTGTAACGATTACCTCATTATCTCTCGATAAAACTGCTGGAAAACCGCCGATGGTAGGTTGTGGTAGAATAACTTCAAAATTAGTTGCAACTACCGTTGTTGCCGAACCTCCAGTTGTTAAATACGTAATCGCAACATCCACAAATCCTACGTTGTTGGGAACTCTCACAACTAGTGCTTGATTTTCTTGGAATTCAATAGTTCCATCTGTTCCTCCAAAAGTTACTCCAGTCACTCCAACAAGATCAGTTCCTATAATATTGATCAAGGAATTAACATCTGCCGAGGCTGGTAATGAACCCGTAACAGCTGGGACTGGATAGGTAACTGTAAGCATTTCACTACTTACTGCTTCCTTTCCTTGTTCCGTTACAATTCTTACAATTCCAGAAACTGCATTATTAGGCACTTGAATTTTTAATTTCTGCCCAGTAATTCGGGATGTGATCTGAGCCTCTACATCTCCTATGTAGGCCTCAGTGGCAAAATTCAAGAACGTACCTTCTATATCTACCTCAGTATTTACTGCTGCAGATCCTGGAGCAACAGAGATAATTGTAGGCTGCTGAGATTTGATCTGCTCGACCGTTTGATCGATTTCTGTGTCAGCGTCACAGGCAATGGTTATCGCGGCCAATACCGCAAAAACCAATAAGATTTTATACCAGTTTTTCATTTCTTTATAATTTTATTTTTTTAATTCGTCTGTAATAATTCCAATATTCTTTTTATCAGTTCCCTTATTTGATAGGTCTGAATTGTCTTTCACGCTAAAAAACTCTGTTTCTTCCCATTTGGGATTGAAACGTTCTAGTTTGATTTCTTGAGCGCCACCGCTCAATTTGATCTTACCACTATTAAAAACCACGCTATTTTCTACTTTTTGATTCTCTCCCTTTAGGTTGACAATGTTTGTTGTCGCACGTGAGTTATCGATGACGGTATTTTTAATGTGCACATTTCCTATTCCCTTCACCTCGATGATCCGGCCTTTTTCCATGTCATCTACCTTATAAAATACGCAGTGATCAATTAATAGGTTTCCACCACTAGTTCCCTGTTCTTCTCCATTGCGATAGAAGTTGATGGCAAATTCTTCAACATCAGAGAAAGAAGTGTTTCTTAGGATAATGTTCTCCGCACTATATTTCCCTTGTTCATCTTTTTCATAAGAAAGATTCAATCCTCGGTAGGCATTTTTAATACGCGCATTGGTAATGGAAATAGTATCTGCTTTTGTACCTGCGTAGGCTTTGAAAATCGCACCTCCGTCTTTATTGGTAAAATTCAAAAGATCTACTTGGTCAAAGAACATACTATATGGAACAGCACTTTCAGAAGTTCTTGCCATGTACTTGACCGGCTCATCAGCAGCACTTCCATCGATGGTCAGGTCAGAAACCTTGAGTAAGGTAGAGCCTTCAAATCTGAAAATGTACTGTGAGGCCTTTTCAGCTTTTTCACTCATTTTAATGAATGTCTTACTTCTACCAGCGCCTTTTATGATTAGTTCTGAAGTGATTTTTAGTCCTTTTGATAAATAATAGGTTCCTTCTGACAGTTCTAAGGTTGTAGGGCCAGCAGCATTTTTCAACGCCTTTTCAAGAGTTTTCTCTCCTGGCTCCACTTTTACCGTCACTTCTGGTACGTCAGCTGCCATCTCTCGCATCTCGTTGATGTTGATATAACTTACACCAGCTTGGGAAACCAGTGCCAGCGGAGCTTTAAAGTTTCCTGGAACGATTGCACCCACTCTTAGATTAGATCTCAAAGCTCCCGTGGCATCTACTCTAACCTTAGGACTTGTTGCAACACCATTTAGAATCTGATCGCTTTCTCCCGACGGAACGTAGAGACCATTTGCAATCTCCATTTTAAAGGCCTCAGACCTTATTCCCTTAAAATCTGCAATAAGATTAGGGTTGATCACGTTTCCCTCCATTTCAATACCTGCTATATCACCGGCTGCAAGAACTGCAATATTGCGGTCATCATTGTAAAAAAGATTATTTCTAAACTTAGTATTGACTGGTGCGGCATTAGCTCCTTCCCTATTGTTTATTGCAAAGGTTACCGGTCCAGAATTGATGATGGTATTGTTTTGAATGATTCCGTCGATTACTTGATCGTATTCATTCAGTTTAGCACCGGGAATACCATTCATCACAACAATGGGTGAACGGTAGCCATCGCTTTTTACTCCTATGATAAGATTGTTCTGGATGATATTTCCTTTATTGATCATTCTTATTCCGCCCACGTTGGGAAGGTTATTTCCTATGATCACATTGCCTTCAACCAGGTTATAATCGCCGTGCCTCAGTGTGATCGTACCCTCACTTTCAAGGATTAGATTGTTTCTAACAATATTATTGGCAGACTTGATGGAAATGATCTCCATCTCGCCATTGCATTTTTCAAAGAAATTGTTTTCAATAATCGTCTTGGAAGACTGTTTTGAATAGGTAGAAGTTCCCACTCGTATAGTTTCACCTCCATTGAATCCCAGCGGTAAACGCTCGCCAAAATAATTGTGATCGATCAGATGCTGGTTATCAATAGAGTTCTCGAGGCGCACTGCAATTGCAGGACCTTTATTGAGTTTTCCCGTTAGCGAGCAATGATCTACACGATTGTTTTTCCCGTGAAGCGATATATAATAGGACGTAGTTTCTCGCTCTGGCGCATTTACATTAGTGATCGCGCAGTTAGTAACGCGGCTGTAATTTGCCGGAGTTTCTGAGTCGGCTTCAAATTTTATCACGGTATCTTTTCCTGTATCGCCGCCGTCAAACCATAGTCCATGAACCTCCAGATAATCTCCACCTATTCTTATCGTTGAACTTCCCGTTAACTTCACCTTCCCTGGAGTTTGTGACCTCAACACGATAGGTTTTTCGGCAGTTCCATTGGCCTTGAACTTGATGTCCACATCTTTCCATTCCTTATCGAGCATAACGATGGTATCTCCAGGCTGAGCCTTACTTATGGCCTTCTTGAGTTCGTTAATGTCGGCAGTCTGTATGGATTGCGCTTTCGCGAAAGCGGAACACATCAAAAACCAAATAATTATGTAAGAATATTTATTCATCTTCTAGTAACCTACGTTTTGTGCAACTGATGGATTCAAGTCAATTTCATATTGTGGAATGGGCAGCAAGGTCTGAAATTGCTGTATGGGCTGGGCATTAAAAAATGGCGCATCTGGATCGTTGTACTGAAAATCATTACGGAAATGCTCATTCATCACGGTAACTGCCCGACCGGTGCGCACCAGGTCAAACCACCTGTGATTCTCAAAGGCAAATTCCCTGCGTCGCTCTTCTTCAAGGGCTAGTTTAAATTCAAAGAATGTATCCACATTACCGCTGAAAACATCTGGCTGATCTGCTCTTTCACGTACATCATTTAAATATCCAATAGCCTCGGTCGTAGGTCCAGAATTTTCATTGATCGCCTCGGCAAGCAACAGGATCGCGTCTGCATAACGGCTGATTACCCAGTCGTTGGGAGCGTCGTCCGTGTTACTAAATTGTCCATTGTATTTACTTATAAATCGTTCCATGTTAAGATTTCCGCTATTATCCACCCACGATGTAGAGAAGTTGACCGGCGCTCTGGGATCGCTGGATACATAAGCGGCTTCAATACCTTCCGTGGGAACATTAAACTCCTCTCCACCACCAAAAACTACGGCATTCTCACTAGCTCTAGGCGAAAAAAGATTTGCAAATGGAGCTCCCAGACCTAATAGACCTGACTGATAACGCACGGCAAAAAAGATCTCATCATTGAACTCATTGTTGGGATCAAAGACATCTTCATAATTATCAAGTAACATGCCCCCACTATTTGTAACCACATCCCTTAGAACTAACTCTGCACGGGTTTTACTTTGAGGTGTTCCCTGGGTAAGAAGTGCTTTCCCCAGTTCTACTCCAGCTGCCCATTTAGTCGCTCTTCCTATATCATCAGCTCCATAACTTTCGGGAAGGTTATTGAACGCAAATTCTAGATCTTCAATGATAACCTCATAAGCATCTTCTACGCTGCGACGCTCAAGATTGCGCGCCTGTGAGGCATCAACGGTCTCAGTAATCACAAAAACACCTCCATACAACCTTGTCAAATTAAATAGGGAATGTGCTCTTAAAAATCTTGCTTCTCCTTCATATTGAGCTTTAAGCACCTCATCTTCAACAACTCCCAAGTTCTCGATCACGTGATTGCTCAATCCTATGGTCTTATAGGATGCCCTCCAGTAACTTGTGGTAAACTGGTTGAGAGGATTTGAAACGAAAAGATCTAATTGCCTGTAGGGCACATTGGCGTTTTGCGAGTTATCAAAACTAAGCTGGGTATTATCGCTACGCAGTTCAGTGACCACCCATTCATCGAGTTGTTTGAGATGTAATGACTGGTAGGCACCTATTACGGCAAGATTTACTTGTTCTGGCGTGTTGTAAAAACCGTCAGCTCCTATATCCGAGATAGGCTCGAGGTCTATGGGGTCATCGCAAGAAAAGATCAAGCTGGTAAAAAGTAGAAGTGCTGCGGTTCTGTATATATATGTTTTCATCGTCTTCATGATTAAAATGTGATGTCAATTCCTGCTGCAAATTGTCTCGCCAGTGGATCAGCTCCTCGCTGATATCCTGAAACTAGAGGCGATGCATACTGTCCCGAGTTGCGTACTTCCTCTGGATTGTTACCATAATACGTATCTGCAAAAACGTAGATGAGATTCTGTGCAGTTGCAAAAATCCTCATAGAATTAAGGCCCAGAGATTTAGTGATACTTTCATTAAATGTGTATCCAAAAACCGCCTCTCTCAATGATAGATAGCTGGCATCCTGGACTAAATGATCTGTAGCGGTCCACTCTCTTCCCACTCTACCAGTAGGCTGGCTTGCTTCAATATCTGGATGAACCCAACGATTTTGTAAAAAGTCTTCATGCAGGGCTCTGGTTTCAATATAGAAGCCGTCTCCATAAAACACCTCACCACCCTGGGTTCCCTGAAATAAGAAGTATAGGTCAAAACCTTTATATTTAAATGTATTTGAAATACCCCAGGTAAAATCTGGGAACGGGCTTCCAATAGTTGTTCTATCTGCGGTGGTAATTACTCCATCCCCATTAATATCTGCAACTCGCAGACCTCCCGGTGCATCTTCTGAAGAACTTGGATTATTATCTATCTCGTCCTGACTCTGCCAAACACCGATCGTTCTATAACCGAAAAACTGAATAGCCTCTTCTCCAACTCTTGCTATATATTGATCTTCTCTTTCTCCATCATTTATGAATTGCTCCTCTCCACCTAATGAGATCAATTTATTGCGGTTGGTACTTATGTTTCCAGAAAGAACCCAATTGAATTCGCCGAAATCATAATCTGTAGTTACCGAGAATTCCACACCACTATTCTGTATTTTACCTATATTATTAATAAAATTATCGTGTCCAGTTGCGTAACTGACGTTTTGGTTAAGTAAGAGATCTTTAGTAAGTGAATAATAATAATCTGCGGTAAAACGCACTTTTTTGTCCAAGATCGACGCATCAATACCTAGATCATAAGAGTCGGTCTGTTCCCAGCTTATGCTTCTGTTAGCAAGCGTGTTACCGTTTTCGGCAAGTCCAGATGCAATTGCTCCCAGACCACTTCCCAGTGAGTAGTTGGCCGGGAAAAGCAAGTTTGTGAAAGAATAGTTGTCAATATTATTGTTACCTACAACTCCATAACTTCCTCTTATCTTAAACTGGTTTAAGAAAGCAATGTTTTCATTGAAGAAGTCCTCATTATGTACATTCCATCCCGCACTTGCCGAAGGGAAAAAACCATACTTATTATTAGGTCCAAATAGCGAACTTCCATCTACCCTAGCAGCAAATGATAGTAGATACTTATTATCGTAGTTGTAATTAACACGGGACAATCCGGACAATAGCCCTATTTCTTCCTTTAGAGTAAAGGTATTATTAGCATCAATAATTGTCGCTGCATTTATCGTGTCGATAAAATCGGTCGGGAATGTTGTTCCCAAAATACTGGAAGTCTTAAGAAATGTGTATTCATAAGTTCCACCTACGAGAAAATCAAAATCATGTTTCCCTGTTTTGTAATCATAATTCAATGTATGCTCAGTAACGACTCGATTTCTTATACCATTTATATCTTCCCCAAAGGACTGACCATCTCTTCTCGCTTGTGAAGTACGGAAACGTTCATCAGTTCTCAATCTAAAATAAGCTCCCACCGTACCGCGATAATCAAGGTTTTTTGCAACTTTCCAGTCAAATCTTCCATCAGCTACAAATCGGTACTCATAGCGTTCTCTACTATCCTCCAAAAGTTTTGCCAGCGGATTATTATTGCTGGAACCCCAAATACTGGATTGGGTAAAGGATTGCTCGACACCATTCTCGTCTATAAAGGTAAAATCTAAATTATTGAAATGACGCGGATGCGCATAACTCCCGACTGGCTCTCCAGTTAGATCACTACTGAACTGGTTGTGGTATGGCGCAAAAAAGCTATAGTTTCTGGCAAAGTCTGAGAAATCAACCGCAGTACGAGTTTGCTTGGAATAAGAAGGTCTGAAGTTCACTCCTATTTTTACTTTTTCGCTCAGCTTCGTATTAAAACGGGCCTGTAGGTTAAGTGCCGTATAATCAGTCCCCTTTACAAGACCTTCATCCTTTACTAATTGACCAGATAGGTAGTATTTTGTTAAACGACTTCCACCACCTACATCAAATTGGTAATTCTGAATATTTACATTTTCTGCCGTCGCTTCTTCCAGCCAGTCTGTACCGTTACCATCTGCACTTGTTCCCTGGGCAATAATACGGCGGGCTATTTCTAAATTATCAAATCCTATAGACATGGGATCGCGGCCATCACGGGCTGCGTTTGCATTTTCTACAAGCTGGCGTTCGTTTCTAGTAAATTCTGTAAATTCTGTAGTATTTAATATGGTGGGAAGTCTTAGAACGGACTTAACCCCTGCAAAAGCCTTGAAGGTAAAACTAGGCTCACCATCACCATCCTTAGTAGTCACCAGAATAACTCCATTTGCTCCACGAGAACCATAAAGCGCGGCAGAACTTGCGTCCTTTAAAACCTCAATAGATTGTATAGAACTGGGGTTGATAAATTCCAGAGCATCTGCAATGGGAAAACCATCCACTACTACGAGCGGACTTCCACTTGCGGTAATCGAGGACAGTCCTCTTATACTTATTTCTGGAGGCTCGCCCACGCCACCCGTAGTATTTTTTATTTGTACTCCAGCTAACTTTCCTTTAAGGGCGTCTGCAACACCAGAATAAGTGAGCTCATCGAGGTTTTCATTTTTGAGCTGTGCTACAGAATTTGTAAGATTGCTTCTTGAGGATTTACCGTAGGCAACAATAACCACTTCATCGAGTGCTTCTTGATCTTCCTGTAAAATGATTTCAAAGCTCACTTTATCACCAACTATAATATCCTGAGTCTTAAAACCTAGAGAGGACACTACGAGAACATCGTCTGGTTTTGCCTGGATGGTAAATTTCCCCTGAAGGTCTGTAACCGCAGCACGATTGGTATTTAAAATCTGTATGGTAGCACCTAAGACAGGTTCAAGGTCTGATCCCGAGGTTACCGTTCCGGTAATTTCCCTCATGCCCTGCGCAAACGTTATCGTAGGCAGGCAAAACAAACACATAATTAAAAGTATCTTTCTCATATTCTTTTTTAAATGTTTGAGAAGATTACTTCAATCACAAAATAGACCCAATAGGAGAAAATGACGTTGACATTTCATCTCTAAACAGTTAATTTTGCAATTAAAGAGTCTTTCTCTTTTAGTTGATTACTAGTAAGGCACGAGTGGCAGCTCGTGCTTTTTTATTTATTTATATAAGCTCTCAAAGCGATGAAATGATTCTCCAAAGCATTGATCATTTGTTCCTCATCCTTATTTCTAAGTCCTTCAATAATCGCTTCATGTTCCTTGATTAACTTCTCCCCCTTGGTACGATCACAAATATGTTCTTTATTGAAGTGACCGATAATATCGGGTACCAAAATTTTCATAAGCCCATAAAGAACCGAGTTTTCACTGGCCTTGACCAGTGACATGTGAAATTTCAGATCTTCTACAATGGAAGGCTCGTTGTTTATAATGCGATCGATGAACTGCTCGTGAGCAATTTCTACATCTCTCAAGGAGCTACTACTGCGTCTGGTGGACGCGAGCTTAATTGCGTTTACTTCAATAATTATCCTTGTCTCTACGAGAGACTTGAAATCACCGGTCTCAATGTCCAGGATTTCTGACATCATATTATTGATACTGGGAAAATCAATTCCCGTAATTATAGAACCGCTTTGCGGTAACGTTTTAATGACCCCATAAAATTCAAGTTTTTGAATTGCAGCACGTATTTGGTTTCGGTTTACATTAAGTTTCTCTGAAAGTTTTCGCTCTGATGGCAGTCTATCACCTTCTTCTAACTGATGTTTTTCAATAAGCCCCTTGATTTGTGAAACAACAGCATCCCTAGCGATATCGTTATCGTTATCCAGCGATGAATTTACTAATTTGAGACCGTGTTCAATCATAACAATTTTGGCTTGTGAATTGGTTCACCAGATTGGTTAGCCAAATTAAAGTTAAGTTATAGGAATATGCAAATAATAACTACTATTATTTACAGAAAAGACAATAATACTCCTTTGAAGTACTAAACTGTTGGATTTGTTCCCCCCATAATATTCATGGCAATGGCAATGGAACGTTCTATATCGGCCGTTAGGGCAGTGAAATTGTTGTCCTTGATCTGTTGTTTATTGAACAATTGACTTCCCATGCCTACACAGTTTACACCTGCTGCAAACCATTCCTTCATAGATTCTCGTGTGGGCTCTATACCTCCCGTGGGCATTATGGCTAGATGGGGCATTACTGATTTTACCGCTTTCGCGAAAGCGGAACCTATAACATTTGCAGGAAACAATTTAATCATCTCACACTTTAAATGCATTGCCGTGATGGCCTCGGTGATTGTTCCAACTCCAGGGATGTAAGCGACTTCCCGCTCAGCACAAAACTCGGCGAGCTCATTTACCAAACCCGGTGAAACGATAAATTGGGCACCGGCAGCAATAAATTTTTGCGCGGTAGCACGGTCAAAAATGGTCCCCACTCCTATTTTGAGGTCTTTTAAATGCTTAAAGTGTTCAGTAATTTTTTGAAAAGTTGCCAAACCCGATGCTCCACGATTTACAAATTCAAATATACGTACACCACCATCGTAGGAGGCCTTGACTACCTTTATTGCAGTATGGGCGTCTTCATGAAAATAGACGGGAACGATCTTATGCTGTGCCGTATAGGCTATAAATTCCTTGTTGTTCATTATCTTAAAAGTCTTCCTATGTTATCACCATTGGCAAGGTCTTCAACCTCTTCCCTGCTGCTCAGGTTGACATCACCTATTATGGAATGTTTCAATACTGAGGCCGCCACTGCAAATTCTATGGTATCCTGAGCGCTCAAGTTGAGCAGGCCATAAATAAGTCCCGCCATGAACGCATCACCGCCACCTATGCGATCTACGATATTCTTCATCTCGTAGGTTTTTGAAGTATAGACTTTACCGTCCCTATAAAGAATAGCACTCAATTCATTGCGCGATGCGGACATGGAATTGCGCATGGTATTTGAAAAAGCACGTGCGTTGGGATATTTTTTCTGGACAAGATCGCAGTTTTTCTGCCAGTCGTCGTGGACGATCCCCAAGCAATTCTCATGATCTACCGTTCCCCCAATTATAACATCGGTTAGTGCAACCAAACCAGGCATAATTTCAATAGGCTCTTTGCCATATTGCCATAGATTCCTGCGGTAGTTGATATCACCACTGGTCTGTAGTCCTCTATTTTTTGCTTCTTGAAGTGCTCGCAACGTGAGATCTGCTGCTTTTTGTGATATTGCTGGCGTTATTCCACTGTAATGAAACCAATCTGCATTTTTGAAAACGGCGTCCCAATCTACCTCTGATTGATCCAGATGCGCAAAGGTGCTGTCAAACCGGTCATAAACTATACGAGATGGTCGCTGCATGGCACCAGATTCTAGATAATAAACTCCTAGTCGTCCCTCCTTGCGCACGATTCCTTTCATCCCAACTCCATTCAGCTTTAAAAACCGGGCGGCACGTTCACCCAGTTCGTGATGTGGTAGCGCGGTAATATGGGTGTTTTTTAGTCCAAAATGTGCCAGCGAAACTCCGACATTTGCCTCAGAACCTCCGAAGGTCACATCAAAATTAACTGCTTGAAATAATCTTTTCTGATCTGGCGCGGTGAGTCGCATGAGAACCTCGCCTAGGGTAACTACTTTTTGGGACATAAAAATAATATTGCTATGTCAGCAAACTTAATGCATTATTGAAAATAACCACAACTCTTGTACGATCTTATACTATATGGATTTAATAAAACCCCTGTTTATGAGCTTTACTTAAGAAAAATATTCCTTAATAAAAAATGGATTGTTATAGTCAACTTGTGGAACTTGTCATGGTTCAAACCCTAAAAAATGAAAGTGTCCTGAAATTAAGTTCTCAAAATTTACTGAACTCACTTAGATAAAATCACCCCTATGCAGATTAAATTAATAGGGGTATTAATAATCACAATCAAGTTATTGGCTTTTTAGTTGCAAATTACCTGAGCATACATGAACTACTACACACCTTTTGCATAGGTGGTCGTTCAAAGATAAAGATAATGGCAGGTATAAGAAAAATGAAGGACAAAAGACTTGACATACAAATAAAATGATCGCTAAGTATCAATAAATTACAATTGGAAGCTACGGACTAAAATTAACGATAAAAAAAAGTCGCCATAGGCGACTCTATTAAATGATTTTCTTGTAGTTATTCAAATTTGGTGACATTTATAGATCCAATGTAGGTTGCTCCCGTCGGCCTGTTATTCCTAATCAATTTATTAGATGCTGTACCCACGTTATGTATATATAATCTAAAAACAACGCGTTGCCCAGCTGTAAGATTTAAGGTGTCCTTAAAATTTATAGGTATGGATACATTTTCTGAAGGTGAGGCGCTAACACCGTTTATTCCACTTAAAATAATTGCGCGGTCGCGCGATAGTGGTGTTCCATTGATTGAAGCCCCAGCTGCATAAACATCAGTTTGCATATGTATAACCACAAAATTAGCAGTTGGGAACGGCAATGGCAGTTTGAACATGAAAACCATAAATACCTGCCTGAGTGATTTGAAAGAACTCATCACCTAGAGCAGAACCACCTAGGTTCACGGTAACGAGTTCAGGTTTAGAAATATTGATACCATTGGTTCTCAGTTGCATGTTAAGAGTTTGCCCGGATGAACAAGAACTACAGCTCTGAAAAAGTGGTGCTTCATTAGCAGCGGCAGAACCGTAAATAGCGTTATAAGCTACTTGTTGAATAGGAAAATTTCCACCCGCAAGTGCGTTTTTAATAGAACCAGTTACAATATCGGCATTAACAGTAGCAGCAAGTAAACGGAGTCCGGCATCATCTCCAGTACCCGCGGGCAGGTCATCTATTCTCACACCACCATTCACATGAAGATCATTTTGAGGATCTTCCGTCTCAATACCCACTTGGGCATTTGAGAAAACTGCCAGCGACATTAATAAAAGTATAGGTATATAGGACTTCATAATCAATAAGCTTAACGTTGGGATCTACTAGATTTTTGTTACAGTAATCTGACCGTGGTAGGTAGCACTACCCGGTAGATCCCCCTTGATTGTCCTATCACCACCACTTGCAAGTGCTACGAACACACTGAACATCACATTTTGTCCAGCCTCATAGAAACGGACATCATTGAAATACGTTGGCACATTAACCTGGCCAGTAATGCTAGCTGCTGGAGTTCCTGCAAAGATTCTGATTCTATCGATGAAGTCATCATTTAAATTAGTGGGAGTATTATTACGGTCCAATCTCAACTCAAGATTTACAAAATGATATGTGTTACCCGTAACCTGCAAAGGAGCTACAACTTCAAACCTATAGAAACCAGTTTGTAAAATTCTAAAGTATTCATCACCATTAGTTGCTGTCGGATTTACCAGTTGTATAAAACTGGGATTACTGATATTAGTAACTGGATCGACTAAAAATAGCCGTCTAGCACTACCATCTGCGCAGGGATCACAATCAGCAAATAAAGGTGTGACTCCATTAGTTCCAAACTTAGCATTATAAGTCACTCTAGGAATGGACTGATTAGACACAGCTTGATCAATCGTCACATTAACTAGATCTCCACTTACAGTGGAAGCGACTAGTCTTAAGGCCGCATCTTGATTAGATCCTACCGGCCTTGAGTCAATTCTCATACCACCCGCGACATGAAGATCATTTTGTGGATCATCTGTCCCTATTCCCACCTGAGAAAAAAGTGATGCTGAGATTAACAAAAAGACCACTGTAAAAATTCGACTAATTTTTTTCATTATTTTATTGTGTACCGGAATTACCGCAAGGGGACTTCAAAAGTATATATATAATCCGCTTAACTAAAAAAATAATTCCTAAAATTAGGATTTGAATTCCGGATAAAGTGCGATTAATAAAACGCATGTGGTTAAAACTCTGTAAAACAACACTTTAAAGATTGGAGATTGAATTTAACCTACTAAATTTATATCGATTAAACACAATGGTTTAAAAAAAACAATACGAATACCAATTAAAACCATTCATTATTAGATTTTAGTAAATTGTGAGATTTCAAATAGGTCATGAATACAAGTAATTGAAAAGCCATTTATAACACATTAAAACCTGCTCGTGGGTGGAGTAGCTAATAAAACTGATCTAAATTATTACTACTGAACCTATAAATTTGAAAAAATTGGAGGACGTTTTAAAATTAATGGTCATTGCACATCTGTTAGAATGAGCTGATTTTACTTAACAATATCTTATTGCTAAAAATTACAACCGCAAAACCTTCAATAAGCTTTTTTAAAAACGATACTCGTTCAAAGAGACGAGGTAATACGATGTAAACGGATGACTAAAAGTCTTCTCACTTCTAGGTATAAACATAAAAAGCCAAAATTTGCGCTTTGCAGCAACAAATAATGGCTATTTATAAATAATTTCCCGAAACAATTAAATTTCAAGAGATACTTAAAATTCTATGGTTTTAATCAGCAATATCCTCTAATCTCTTGATCGTATCCAGCGTGTTTTGAATACCATTAAGTTGTAGTTGTACCGTCTTACGAGTCCCTTCTGAAAAGGCTGAATCTCCTAAAACCTCCTGATATTCAGACACTGCCGTTTTATCACCACGTATGCATTCTTCAAGTATGGACTCATCATCTTTTCCGGTAAATGCCGTTTTAAAATCGATCCATACCCTGTGCAACGACCCACCGGTTGATCCAGATGCTGCTGGCTCTGCGTTGAGATCACGCACCGCCTTGTCCAGTTCATTAATGTACTGCCCTCGCTGTGCCGCTTGTCTTTTAAAATATTCCTTTAAATGGGCATTGTCAGTCTCGGTTAATGCTTCTTTGTAGCCGTTTTCTGAGTCATAGTTCTTTACCAGTAAGTCATTCAAGGCTTCTACCTGACGGTCGTGGACTAATTTATCTGCTGCTTCTTTGGTGCTTTCCATATTATTTGATTTTGATTAATGATTAATTTTGTCTTTGTAATATTCCTATATGGGTCTATTTCAAGTTACTTATTTGCTTGAAATTTTATAGTTATTTAGTGAGTTGTCACGCTTTCGCGAAAGCTTCCCAACCACAATCATAACGTTATCTACAAGATAATTCCCAAGTTTTGAGAATGGGATAATGGTCTAGTAGGAAAGTTTGAAGATCGTTACTATTTTTAAACTTTTTGTTAGGTAATTCATAAACCTCAGTAGTTATAACAAAAGTTTTGCAATTGAACGGCCATGGCTCAATCATAATTTTGTCATTAACCTTTGACAAAAAATAAGTGACTCCATTTATGCTCTTATTGATCTCTAACTTGCGGCCATTTGCAGGAATCTCATTGGAAGCCAAAATCAAGGAAACACGGTCGCAAAACCTCAAGATCTCATAGAACTCAACGCTTTTGGCTTCGTTCAATTTGTAGATGCTCCGTTGTTTTTTCTTGATCTCGTGCAATTTTTCAAAAAACGAATTCAACTTATTATCTTCGGGAAACATATCCTTATATAGAAACTCGAGATGCAGCGCGATCATCAAGGTAACCCAGCCCGATCTGTGTTGGGCCATTTCCAACACACGTTCACATCGTGTAAGAATGTCTGAGGCAACTGGATCAATCATGGTAAAATCCAGCGGCTTTCCTGCTTTGGAAACGTTATTGTTACGTTCAAAATTGAGCTGTTCATCATCATGCTCTATGATTGCACACAACATGCTCGTCCAGTATTGCGGACGGATCTCTTCATTGATATGAATTGCAATCTGGGCAGCCTGTAGCCCGTGTGCGTAATGCGTGATCACATCATACCCATTTTCTGTAGAGTTGACTATCATAATCTATAAAAAATCTAAAAGTCTTTCTTCCAGCTCAATATCCTCATCATCGGTCGTGTGAAGAACACTCACATCACCCGTACTTTCAAAAACCGCGGCCCTGACCTGACTGAACTTAAGAACATTTGCCTCTCGCAATTTTGCAATAAGTTCGCTTTCTATCATGTTACATTTCGCCAAATTTTCATAATTGATCTCTCCGTCCCGCATTAAAATAACTGGAGTATTGGTAGCAACTTTTTTAAAATAACCTGAATGCCGTTGTAGTAAAGCAAATACGATCTGAAAACCTATGATTGCAATCAATGCAACTATTCCATCACCTATGGAGTTTTTGGGACTTATACTAATGCTGGCGAGAATACTACCTATCGCAATAGTTGTGGCAAAATCAAAACTGGTCATTTTTGCAAATGTGCGCAATCCAGAAATACGCACAATAATAATAAGAGCTACAAAAATAGCGACCACGCTTGCCACGATGATTACAGCACTGTCTAAATCTGTACTTACCCATTTTCCCAGCTGGTCTAGAGTTATCTTACTCGGTAATAATTTCATATCCTATTTCCTTAAAAGTTCCATTGTTACTATCTGGTGCACTACATGCGGTCAGTCCTATAATAAGATCTGATAACGCTCTTAAAATTACAAAATCCCCTGCTTTGCTGGTAGGTGGATCCACACTTAATTTACCCTGCGGGCCAAACTGGACATTCATGAATACATTAAATGCCGTAGGAATATCGTCGGGTTCGATTCCAAATGATTTTAAATTGCAGCTCAAATTACCAAAGCAACTGGGATGCTCTTCTTTTATTCCATACATAATTTCAAAAGTCCGGTCACTACATGGAGCTAGCAATAAATCGTTGCGACCGTTTGTATCTTCAAGGATTTCTAGGATTTTATTGCCTCGGTTGGACCATAGAAAATTACCCTTGGTTATTAATATGGTCTCCTCAAAATCCATCGTTTTTCCCGCACTGAATTTTTCTCTAGTATCGGATAAACTGAACGCGACCAGATCAGAGACTTGCTCGCCACTTATATCAGTCACTTTAAGGAGTTGACCCTTTAAAAGTTTAAATGCGGCTCCAGATTGTTTTTTTATAATTTTCATGACTTGTCAAATGAGTAGGGACACTTCCATTGATCATCCACCTTGCGCCCACTATATTGTTTTGCTTCACTACTAGAGCCAAAATCCTCCATCATAGGATTTATGTAACCTTGGTAAGCTCTGTCCCTTCTTCTTATTAAATCTCTAACGCGATCGTACCGATTTATTTCCCTCAATTTTTCAAACTGGTGATGAAGGTTAAAAACTATGGTTGTGTACGGCGCTTTGCGAGCAAATCTTGAGGACATGGGGTGGAGTCCCACTATATAAAATGAGGTGCCATGCAGGCTGTAGCTGAAGTGCTTTGAAGTAACATCGCTACTGGTTTTCTCATCCCACGGTAGGTCATCCATTTTATGAAGATCGTATAGCAACTTCCAGAGACCTTCCTCAAAGTCCATCTCGTTTAAAAATTGATCTTTCCTAAAGACGGCAATAAAGGTTTCAAACGTTTTAGAACTTACATCTTGATGATCCACATAACCCTTGAGATCTTCAAATAATTTTGAAATAGTGACCTGCTCCTTGATGCTTCCATACGATTTAAGTGTGACCGAGTCGTCGGCAAAAACACTTTGTGCCATGACACAGGGATGGTCATCTAGAACAAATTCCCTAATGCGAGATTCCGTATAATCATTCATAATTTAGTGTAATATGTTGGTCAAGTCGTTAGTTAATTCCTCTATTGTATTAAAAACTTTAGCATCACCCTCTAGAAACATGATCAGGTAATTGTGCATCCCTCCACACAACAGACCTATTTTCTGTAGATAGGTAAAACTGCAAAAATCTCGGTGTAGCAATAAAATCACGGGCTTTTTGACGGTTCGAGCTATCTAACTCAAAAAGAGTTCCTTTAAAGTTTTTATAATAAATTACTGTGCCCACGGGATTTGAATGGATATTAGTATTATGTAGTTTTTGTTGATTGGCAACTTGTTGATTGACTTCACTAAAGTATTAGTTAGAATGACGCTTTCGCGAAAACAAAACTGTCATAAAATTCTTGGGATAAAAGTCATTCACAACCACCAAATGATCCATATTTCATGCTCTCAATTCAACATTTAAACTACCTTCATTATGCTTAGCGTTCTTACTAAGAACAAAAATATGATAATCAAAATTTGAAATGGACACATTTGAAATCCATATGAACACTTCTAAAATAAAAAGAAAATAATTTACGGTTTAAAGCCTCTAAAGATCTGAAATCTAAACCATCACATCGATTTAATTTTATAAAAACATATGATGATCTTTACAATGGATTGGAAAAAGTCTCAATTATACTTGGTTCAACAAACGAAAAGTAAACTCTATTTTTGATGATTTTAGTTTTGAACCGACAGGTGACTCATCGTTAATTTATTAAGGTGAAACAGAGGTGTCTCTCTTGTAGAACTACTGACAATATCATAGAGTGAATACTAAAAAAACTGTCGATAAAATGTGAATCTGATAATCCCCTTGCCTGTCAAAACTCGTCTATAAACATTAATGTTATAGTCCTGCAAAGACCATTTTGATTTTTAAGCTTATTCTTTAAACGGAAGAAGTGAACTTCAACGGCATTACTGGGTTTGAGCATAATCAAATCATGAAATTTATACCATTTGAACGACCAGTCGGAATTTTATTAAGTATTGGTCAAAATTTAAGGTCATTTCTTATTCCAAACCCATCAAGTATTATGGTTAATTCTTTTTCTAGGTTTTGAAAGTTATTATATGCGTCAAAGCTCAGCCACTTGTATTTTATTCTCCTCCAGAGTATTTCAATGAGGTTTAGCTCTGGGGAATATGATGGCAAAAAGTAGATCCATAAATCCACCTGCTTCCATTGCTCGATCTTGACCATGAACTTTTTGGACAATTGTAAGGGCAAATTGCCCAAGATGACAATGGCTCTCTTAACTGTCTATTTGGCAAAACCATCCATAAATTCAATAAGCCTCTCTGAGTTGAATTTACTGTGCAGCACCCTAATGGTAAATTTTGTTCTTATGACTCATCAGTCCCACAACGCTTAAGTGCCTATGCTTTATGGCGGACGGGAGAATGGGCTCTTCACTTTTCTGCCAGGCATAGGGGACGTTGGGCGTTGGCCCAAAGTGGCTCTCAACACCAAAATAGAGGACGATGTACTCCGCTATCCTCCAATTTCTGAAGCTCCCATATTTCCCCTTGTTTTGTCTCGAACTGTTGATTGTTCCGTTTATGCCTTAACGAAAGACTGGCACGTTTCCATCTATAGCCCAGTATCTTTTAAAAAATTCTGCAAGTTCTTTTTGCAGAATTTTATTTTATGTTGTTTTTCAAGATGATCCAGTACATTTTTCAAGTTCCGGTTGTGGAGCTCCAACTGTTTGGCCACTTCATCCTCTAAACCCTTCAACCGTGTTCTTGCACCTCTACCAGGTTGAACCCGAAGCGATTCAAGGCCTTTTTTATCCCAGCCATCCAACCAGCGCTCAATGGTTATTCAAGTTACATTGAATATTACCGCCAGATCCATGATCTTTCGCTTCTGATGGGACAGTACAAGACATTGACTGCGTTATCTAATGGTGGCACTGCCATCCCTTGGGTGAGGCTTCTCAAGATTCACCAAATCTTGTGTTTTTAGATTTATGCATCTCATTATAGGATAAATTTGAGATTGTCGCTTATAGCGACCTACCTATTGCGGCACTGTCTTATTCTTGCTCCTAAAATTGTTTCTCAAGATAAAGTATACCATTCGATACACAACATAACCACAAAAAAATACCCCCAACCGTTGAAGGTTGGGGGTATGGAGGAAGGCGGCGACATACTCTCCCACAATTAGCAGTACCATCTGCGCTGATGGGCTTAACTTCTCTGTTCGGAAAGGTAAGAGGTGAGCCCCATCGCTATAGCCACCCTAAGGTTTTCGGACCGGAAAAGCTTCCGGACCGTATGTATCGACATACTGAAAAGATTGACGGTGGTAGTATATTTTTGGTTAATAGAAGGTATCCAAATACCCAAGCTTACGGGTTATTAGTATCACTCGGCTATGACATTACTGCCTTTACACCTGTGACCTATCAACGTGGTAGTCTCCCACGACCCTTTAAAGAAATCTCATCTTGTGATGGGTTTCGCGCTTATATGCTTTCAGCGCTTATCCCTTCCCGACGTAGCTACCCAGCAGTGCTCCTGGCGGAACAACTGGTAGACCAGCGGTCAGTCCAACTCGGTCCTCTCGTACTAAAGTCAGATTCACTCAAATTTCTTGCGCCCACTACAGATAGAGACCGAACTGTCTCACGACGTTCTGAACCCAGCTCGCGTGCCACTTTAATGGGCGAACAGCCCAACCCTTGGGACCTTCTCCAGCCCCAGGATGTGACGAGCCGACATCGAGGTGCCAAACCCCCCCGTCGATGTGAGCTCTTGGGGGAGATCAGCCTGTTATCCCCGGCGTACCTTTTATCCTTTGAGCGATGGCCCTTCCATGCGGAACCACCGGATCACTATGCTCTTGTTTCCAACCTGATCGACCTGTATGTCTCTCAGTCAAGCTCCCTTATGCCATTGCACTCTACGTACGGTTACCAAGCGTACTGAGGGAACCTTTAGAAGCCTCCGTTACTCTTTTGGAGGCGACCACCCCAGTCAAACTACCCACCAAGCAATGTCCCTCACAAGTGAGGTTAGACTCCAAATAAGCAAAGGGTGGTATTTCAACAATGACTCCACGACGCCTGGCGACGCCACTTCAAAGTCTCCCACCTATCCTACACATTACTTATCCAAAATCAATACTAAGCTATAGTAAAGGTGCACGGGGTCTTTTCGTCCCGTAGCGGGTAATCGGCATCTTCACCGATACTACAATTTCACCGAGCTCATGGCTGAGACAGTATCCAAATCGTTACACCATTCGTGCAGGTCGGAACTTACCCGACAAGGAATTTCGCTACCTTAGGACCGTTATAGTTACGGCCGCCGTTTACCGGGGCTTCAATTCAGATCTTCGCCGAAGCTAAACCCTCCTCTTAACCTTCCGGCACCGGGCAGGTGTCAGGCCCTATACATCATCTTTCGATTTAGCAGAGCCCTGTGTTTTTGATAAACAGTCGCTTGGATCTTTTCACTGCGCCCCATATTGCTATGGGGGACCTTTCTCCCGAAGTTACAGGTCAATTTTGCCTAATTCCTTAGCCATGAATCACTCGAGCACCTTAGAATTCTCATCCCAACCACCTGTGTCGGTTTGCGGTACGGGCTGCCTCGCTCGCTTTTCTTGGAAGTTGCTACTCTAGCTATCCACTTGGCCGAGGCCTCGTGGTACTATCCCAACCTTGAAAGTTGGTTCAACGTACTATTCCGTCAGTACGCGCTAGATTCACACCTCCGTCACTTTTATTGCGGGCAGGTACAGGAATATTAACCTGTTGTCCATCCACTTCCCCCTTCGGGTACGCGTTAGGACCCGACTAACCCTCAGCTGATTAGCATAGCTGAGGAAACCTTGGTCTTTCGGTGAGGGGGTTTCTCGCCCCCTTTATCGTTACTTATGCCTACATTTTCGTTTCCATACGCTCCAGCATTCCTCACGGGACACCTTCGGCGCATATGGAATGCTCCCCTACCACTCTATACAGAGTCCACTGCTTCGGTAATATGTTTATGCCCGATTATTATCCATGCCGTACCGCTCGACTAGTGAGCTGTTACGCACTCTTTAAATGAATGGCTGCTTCCAAGCCAACATCCTAGCTGTCTGTGCAGTACAACCTCGTTTATTCAACTTAACATATATTTGGGGACCTTAGCAGGTGGTCTGGGTTCTTTCCCTCTCGGACATGGACCTTAGCACCCATGCCCTCACTGCCTGTAATCATTTCATAGCATTCGGAGTTTGTCAGGAATTGGTAGGCGGTGAAGCCCCCGCATCCAATCAGTAGCTCTACCTCTATGAAACTATACCGACGCTGCACCTAAATGCATTTCGGGGAGTACGAGCTATTTCCGAGTTTGATTGGCCTTTCACCCCTACCCACAGGTCATCCGAAGACTTTTCAACGTCAACCGGTTCGGGCCTCCACTGTGTGTTACCACAGCTTCACCCTGCCCATGGGTAGATCACACGGTTTCGCGTCTACCACTGACAACTATATCGCCCTGTTCAGACTCGCTTTCGCTACGGCTGCGTACCTGAAGTACTTAACCTTGCTGACAACGGTAACTCGTAGGCTCATTATGCAAAAGGCACGCCGTCACTACACAGGGTAGCTCCGACCGCTTGTAGGCGTATGGTTTCAGGATCTATTTCACTCCCTTATTCAGGGTTCTTTTCACCTTTCCCTCACGGTACTGGTTCACTATCGGTCTCTCAGGAGTATTTAGCCTTGGCGGATGGTCCCGCCGGATTCATACAGGGTTTCACGTGCCCCGCACTACTCAGGATACCACTATCGATTACAAAACTTGCCCATACCGGACTATCACCGTCTATGGTTCCACTTTCCAGGGGATTCTAGTTCATTTTGCAGCGAATATTATGGTCCTACAACCCCACACAGTCCGTAAACTGAATGGTTTGGGCTATTCCGCGTTCGCTCGCCGCTACTAGCGGAATCACTATTGTTTTCTCTTCCTCCGGCTACTTAGATGTTTCAGTTCACCGGGTTTGCTCCCGCCTTACGGCGGGTGCCATGTCTTCAACATGGCGGGTTGCCCCATTCGGAAATCTGCGGATCGATTCATATGTGCTGATCCCCGCAGCTTATCGCAGCTTATCACGTCCTTCATCGCCTCTGAGAGCCTAGGCATTCCCCATACGCCCTTATTTTGCTTATGGTATTCGGGCCCGTCGCATGCAACGATACGTTTGACGGGCGCCTTTCTATTATTCTACTTATTTACTACTACATCCGGATACTTGCGTATCCGAAATGCTCGTTTAATCTTTTCAATATGTCAAAGAACGTTCCCATGTATCAAAATGATAGATGGTTGGTGAAAACTGCCCAAAGCAGATCACACCAAAAAAGTGGAGAATATCGGAGTCGAACCGATGACCTCCTGCGTGCAAGGCAGGCGCTCTAGCCAGCTGAGCTAATCCCCCATGTTTTAATTCTGAGTTATTAGTTATGAGTTATGAGTGATAGATCACCCCCAACAAACCCAACTTCTAAAATTTCCTTAAGTAATATATATGAACAATGTGCGATTTTAGCTTTCGCGAAAGCATAATTAAAAAGTAGTCCCGGGCAGACTCGAACTGCCGACCTCTACATTATCAGTGTAGCGCTCTAACCAGCTGAGCTACGAGACTATGCATGCCCCAAATGGGGATGACAGAGTCATAACGACTTCTCTTTATATAATAGATTGACAGGTACTAGATAATAAATAAAACAGACACCCAATCGGGTATTGTGGACACTGGAATGGACCCATTACTTGGTTCCGTTATTTCAGGAACTCCAGAAAGGAGGTGTTCCAGCCGCACCTTCCGGTACGGCTACCTTGTTACGACTTAGCCCTAGTTACCGGTTTTACCCTAGGCAGCTCCTTGCGGTCACCGACTTCAGGCACCCCCAGCTTCCATGGCTTGACGGGCGGTGTGTACAAGGCCCGGGAACGTATTCACCGCATCATGGCTGATATGCGATTACTAGCGATTCCAGCTTCACGCAGTCGAGTTGCAGACTGCGATCCGAACTGTGATAGGGTTTATAGATTCGCTCCTTCTCGCGAAGTGGCTGCTCTCTGTCCCTACCATTGTAGCACGTGTGTGGCCCAGGACGTAAGGGCCGTGATGATTTGACGTCATCCCCACCTTCCTCACGGTTTGCACCGGCAGTCTCGCTAGAGTCCCCGGCATTATCCGCTGGCAACTAGCAATAGGGGTTGCGCTCGTTATAGGACTTAACCTGACACCTCACGGCACGAGCTGACGACAACCATGCAGCACCTTGTAATATGTCCGAAGAAAAAACTGTTTCCAGTCCTGTCATACTACATTTAAGCCCTGGTAAGGTTCCTCGCGTATCATCGAATTAAACCACATGCTCCACCGCTTGTGCGGGCCCCCGTCAATTCCTTTGAGTTTCATTCTTGCGAACGTACTCCCCAGGTGGGTTACTTATCACTTTCGCTTGGCCACCCAGTACTCAATCGTACCGGACAGCTAGTAACCATCGTTTACGGCGTGGACTACCAGGGTATCTAATCCTGTTCGCTACCCACGCTTTCGTCCATCAGCGTCAATATATTGTTAGTGATCTGCCTTCGCAATCGGTGTTCTATGTAATATCTAAGCATTTCACCGCTACACTACATATTCCAACCACTTCACAATAATTCAAGAACGGCAGTATCAATGGCAGTGCCGGAGTTGAGCCCCTGCATTTCACCACTGACTGGCCGACCCGCCTACGGACCCTTTAAACCCAATGATTCCGGATAACGCTTGCACCCTCCGTATTACCGCGGCTGCTGGCACGGAGTTAGCCGGTGCTTATTCTTACGGTACCGTCAACCCTCCACACGTGGAGGGGTTTCTTCCCGTACAAAAGCAGTTTACAACCCATAGGGCCGTCTTCCTGCACGCGGCATGGCTGGATCAGGCTCTCGCCCATTGTCCAATATTCCTCACTGCTGCCTCCCGTAGGAGTCTGGTCCGTGTCTCAGTACCAGTGTGGGGGATCTCCCTCTCAGGACCCCTACCTATCGTGGCCATGGTGGGCCGTTACCCCACCATCTAGCTAATAGGACGCATACTCATCTATCACCGTAACCTTTAACCGGTATCCCATGCGGAAAGCCGGTACTATAGGGTGTTAATCCAAATTTCTTCGGGCTATCCCCTAGTGATAGGCAGATTGTATACGCGTTACGCACCCGTGCGCCGGTCGTCAGCGGAGCAAGCTCCCTGTTACCCCTCGACTTGCATGTGTTAGGCCTGCCGCTAGCGTTCATCCTGAGCCAGGATCAAACTCTTCATCGTTTTCTTATCTCTTGGATAGGATCTTTGCAGATCCAGACCAGTGGACCAAAACCCGATTGCCTTGTGTCTATTCTATCTAATCTTTTATCAAATTCTTACCAGATGGCCCGAAGGCCATCCTAATTTGTGCTGTCAATCAATATATCAATGAACTCCCTCAGGACCTCTTTGCCGAAATTAAAACCCGGGAAAATCAACTCCCGTAATTAAAATATTCCAGTAAACCTGAGAACTTTTTGCCTTGCCTAACATATCATTGTTGCGCTTAGCGGGTGCAAATATACAGACACTTTCCTCTTCCAACCAAACTTTAGAGCAAAAAAAATAAAGGAAATATCAAAATAAATCGCAACCCGCTGAAAAAGATAGTCTTATAACAAAAAGTTTTTTGAAATTGTTTCATGCCTGACCCTTCAAACTAATAACCTAATGACAGGAAGCTATAAAATCAATACATTACTTCAAAACTTGCGTCTTAAAGATGACTCAAGAAGTTGTTAGGAATTAGAGCCATCACTGATCTTATATGGCATCATCTCATCTTCACAACCTGAAGGAAAGACGCTAGAGTTATGAAACCTATCTCCCTTGACGTATTGTTGTTGATTAGAATGCAAGTTCATTAATTGATAAGCTTATGTTTTAGAAACTTTATCTGCCTTTATCAGCTGTCCAGTTGCTATATGATGAATCCATCTATACCCTCATTATTGAAACTAGTGTTTGTGTTCTTAGAAATATCCCAATCTAGAATACTTTGCCATCAAAAGATAAGGCATTTTGTCCTGTCTCATTTTTAGTAAACAGTATATACTAGCTATCTCGTGCAGTATAACTAAAGAGTATCAAAAAGTACCAAATAGAGTTGTTGGGTATGCGCTTTCGCGAAAGCGAAATCATCTTCACTACACCTATTTCATTATGGATGTTGCTTGAGGTAAGATCTAGGTTAGATATGCAGAATCAATTATTATTATTCAACCAAACCTTGAGGTCGACGCTTGAGTAGTTTTCTAAATCGAATATACATAAATACGCTGGAAAGGGTAAGACCTACCAGCAAACCTATCCATATCCCATTTAATTGAAGATCAGTTTTAACGCCTAGATAGTACATTACCGGTAAACCGAACACCCAGTAGGAAACAAAACAAATCCAACTGGGGATCCAAACATCCTGCATGCCTCTCAATGCTCCCAGAATAACCACCTGGAAACCGTCACTTATTTGAAATAATGCGGCTATCAGTAATAGATTTGCTGCTAGATCAACTACTTCCAAGTCTTTAATGTATATATAAGGAAGGTATTCATGAAATATAACAAAGCACGAGGCAAAGAACACTTCCAATATAAAGGTCATGAGGAAAAGCGATCTTGCGATGCGCTGGAGTTCTTTAAAATCTCTTTTGCCAAATTGGTTTGCAACCCTAATTGTGGCTGTAACACTCAAACCAACTCCAAACATAAAAGTCAATGCCGAGAGGTTAAGTGCAATTTGATTTGCTGCTTGATACTGAGTTCCCAATATACCCGATAAAAATATTGCAGCCGTAAACAATGAAACTTCAAAAAACATTTGAAGAGCAGATGGCAGTCCAAGGTTGAGCAACTTGCGAATGGTTGACCACGACCAGGACATTAGGTTATTGAAATATTTTTTAAGGTCTTCGTTAATTGCCAACAGAACAAAAAGTAGAACAGCCATAATGACCCTGGCTATAAACGTACCTACCGCGGCACCTTCAACCTCCATTCTGGGCGCTCCAAATTTCCCATATATAAGGACATAATTTGCAAAAACGTTAATGAGATTTGCAATGATTGCGACGTACATCGGAATCTCTGTGCGGGAAAGTCCGTCAGAAAATTGTTTAAACGCTTGAAATATCATCAATGGAATGAGTGAAAATGACACCCATCTCATATATGGAAGTGCAAGATCTACCACTTCTTTGGGTTGATCCATTTTATACAAGATGGGTTCTGCAAATAATAGGATAATTGTCAGTAATATTCCATTAACCGTGCATAGTAAAAAACCATTGCTGAGAATCATTTTTACTTTAGCAGTATTTCCCTGTGCATCTGCTTCTGCAACGAGCGGCGTAACCGCAAATGAAAAACCTATGCCGACAGACATTGCCACAAATATCAATGTGTTCCCCAAACTAACCGCAGCAAGCTGGGCTGCACCAAGCTTGCCGACCATAATGTTGTCAGCGAGAGCTACAAGCATGTGGGCTACCTGACCAAGGATTATGGGATAGGCTAATTTTGAGTTTTTACCAAACTCCCTGGTATATGCTGATAATTTCATGAACTGAAAAAAGTCGCGAAGTTAGCAGCTTTAGTCAATTATCAATACTTAATGATGAGCAATACCTAAATTACTCATTCTCTAGCACATTTATGAATTTGCCCAACTGTTCAGTATCAGATTGAGAAAGTACGGGAGGCTGTACCTCGGTATATTTAGACAGGGTGCTCTGCAAGATCTGAGCAACGGCCAATCTCGCCATGGGCTTATCATCTGAAGGGATGACATACCAGGGCGCGTGCAACTTATTGGTCTTATTAATGGCATCCTGATAGGCAACCATATACCTATCCCACAATTTGCGCTCTGCCAGGTCACCTTCAGAAAACTTCCAGTTCTTTTCAGGTTTTTGAAGCCTGCGCAACAAACGGTTTTTTTGTTCCTCCTTACTTATATTAAGGAAAAACTTCAATATAATCGTTCCATTTTGAGAGAGCTCCTTCTCAAAATTATTTATCTGTTCAAATCTCATTTCCCAAAAGTCCTCATCAACATCTTCAATTGAGTGAATGCCTGGTAGATTCTCAGCCAGTAAATAGGATGGATGAACCCTGGTTACAAGTACGTTTTCATAATGAGTGCGATTAAAAATACCAAATTTCCCCTTAGGAGGTAATGCTATATAATGCCTCCATAAATAACCGTGTGACAATTCCAGATCTGTAGGTGTTTTAAAGCTGTGCTGCTGTACGCCCCTTACATTAAAATCCTTGAATACCTCACGTATGAGACTATCCTTGCCGCTTGTATCCATTCCTTGAAAACACAATAAAACGGAAAAACGGTCATGTGCATAAAGTCTTGCCTGAAAGTCTGCCAGTTCCCTACGGTATTTTTTGAGCTCTTTCTTTGCCTGCTTCTTTGATAGAAGGTCGGTAGGTAGGGTTTTGAGATCACTAATGATCAAATCTTGAGCGGCTAGATATGATGTGTTATGGGTGCTCATTACTTGCTTGCAAATAATTTCACGTCCTTTTTACTGATCTCGTCACTCCCCAGTATAATAAGTCTTTCTACTACATTGCGCAATTCTCTTATATTGCCTGTCCAGTTATAGTCTTTGAGCAGGTTGAAAGCATCTGTTGTGAATTCCTTTTTTAAAGTACCCTGCTCTTTTGCGATTTTTTCTGCAAAATAATTTACCAAAAGTGGTATATCATCCCTTCTATCGTTGAGGGACGGGACATTAATAAGGATTACTGCAAGTCTATGATAAAGATCTTCCCTAAATTTTTTATTTTCAATCTCTAATTTAAGGTCTTTATTCGTAGCTGCAAGAATGCGTACATCTACTTTAATATCCTTATCACTACCCACGCGCTGAATCTTATTCTCCTGAAGTGCCCGTAGCACTTTTGCCTGAGCCCTAAGACTCATATCCCCTATTTCATCAAGAAATATGGTGCCGCCATTTGCTGCCTCAAACTTTCCTGCCCTGTCTTTATTTGCCCCTGTAAAACTCCCCTTGACATGTCCAAAAAGTTCGCTCTCTATAAGTTCCCCAGGAATGGCCGCACAGTTAACCTCTATGAACGGGCCGCTTGAACGATGACTTTTTTCATGCAACCAGTGAGCTACTAGTTCCTTCCCTGTCCCATTCCCTCCAGTGATGAGAACCCGTGCATCTGTAGGAGCTACTTTTTCTATGATGTTCTTAATGATAAAGATGAGCTCGCTATCACCCACCATTTCATAATTCTTGCTGACCTTTTTCTTGAGGCGTGAATTTTCCACCACGAGCGTCTTGCGATCCAGTGCATTGCGCACGGTGTTCAACAATCGATTGAGGTCTGGTGGTTTTGAGATATAATCAAAGGCTCCCAACCTCATCGTATTCACGGCAGTGTCGAGATCGCCATGGCCAGAGATCATAACTATGGGAATGTCCGGCTTTATTTTTTTTATGGCCTGAAGTACCTCTACGCCATCCATTTTGGGCATTTTTATATCGCAAAGGATCAGATCGTAGTCATTATCCTTTGCCAGTTCCATACCTGCAAGACCGTCAGTAGCTTCAGTAACGTTGTAACTCTTATTTTCTTCGGCAAGTATTTTGCTCAGGACCCTACGTATCGCGCTCTCGTCTTCAATTAAAAGTATTTCTGCCATTATATCTTAAATTTTATTCCCGCACGAGTATATAAGGTATTCTCGTCATTAATAGTTTTCACATCTTCTCCATCAACGTCACGCAGCCTTATATCATTAATAAATGTAAAACCGGCGTATGCGTAAATTGAGAGGTGTTTAGTAAAATTATATTGATAGCCAGGTCCTAACATCGCTATGGTCATGGATACATTATCTGCGATATTCCCCTCAACGGTCATCACATCGTTTTGAATATTTGCATAAAATCCGTCCAGCCTTGCGTAGATCTGCGCACTATGTTTCTCGTTGAAAGTGCGTTTGAGATTCATTTTGGGCGCTCCAAGGGTGAAGCTCCATTTATCGTTCAGTTCCCTGTAATAATTTAAATAGGGTAATGGGAAGGGTCGTCCCGCGGTGGTGTTGTATTGAACTCCTACGACTAGTTGCCATGGCTTGCCTCCATCGTCGCGCTTCTTTTCATTTTTTATAAAATAGACCGATGCCGATAAAAAGTAGTCATCGCTTATCGCTTTTGCCTCATCAAAATTTGATGCGATCAATACTCCGAGCCTGGATCCAAACCTCCAGTTTTTCTCCATGGGAAAGGTGTAGCCCATAGATACTTCATAACTTTCATACCTATCCGTACGAAATTCCTGAAACAGGCTGTTGTCCCTTATAAGAAAGTGGACGTTGCGATATTCCAAAAATGGCACAAAGTAAGTTCCCTCCTTCACCTTTAGCGGTATGTTGACAAATGTCCTGAATCTTCTAAAACTGTTATCGGAGTTACGCTGAGGGAAATAAGTATATTCTGCCCTGAAGAGATCTGTTCCTTGGGCGTCTGCTTTCGCGAAAGCGAAACAAAACACAATAATGAAATAATATTTTATCATGGGGATTCTCTGTGACTTTTAATTCTAAGCTTTATTAACATCAGTGGGCGCTGGAAGTGATCTATCATAAAAATGAACATCTCGCTGAGGGAATGGTATGGTAACTCCATTTTTTCTAAATGCCCTGTCGATCTCAAAACGCAAATTACTCTTAATACGTGGATCGGTGAAACTATCCGTTACATAAAAATAAATTCCAAAATCCAATGAACTGTCACCAAAGTTATTAAACATTACAAATGGTTCGGGACTGTTTAAGATACCTTTTTGATTAGTGGCGCACTGTATCAGGATTTTTTCCACTAGCCGTACGTCGCTGCCATAAGCTACACCTACAGAGACCGACTCTCTGGTTTTGGGGTGGTTTTGCGTATAATTATAAACGCATTCTGACATGAACAGATGGTTGGGAATGATCAATATTTTATCATCGCGCGTAATGATGCGGGTACTACGCAGCTTTATTTCAAATACCCGCCCTACTTTCTGATTCATTTCAATAACGTCATTAACGAGCACTGATTTATCTACAAGAATCGTTATTCCAGCAATTATATCCTTGAAGAAATCCTGGAGCGCAAAACCCAGACCTACGAACAGCGCCGCACTTGCTGTGAGTAGTGCCGTAAGATTAACGCCAGAACTGTTCATTATGATGACCAGCACGATAAGATAGACTACATAATTAAAGAATTTAAAGATGCTGTCAAATTTCATCTTATCAGCAAGTTCCATCTTACGGGTAAAGAAACGCTTTACCAGCCTTAAAAACAGGGTGGTCAGTAATATTCCTATCGCTGCCAGAATGAGCATCCATGTGTCCAAGTGAAATCCAGAATCTCCAGATTGCTCGATTATGGAGAACGTAAGGAAGTCCTCTATCTTTTTCCAGTCGATACTCAAGAATGCCGTTCCCATTAGTATTGCAACCATTTATAAAGTTGTTTCCAGCTGGGCTTTTTGCCGTACATTAAAATACCTATTCTGTAGATTTTGGCCGCCACGAGCACGAGCAGGAAGATGGACGCATACAATATAGTGACACTCAATGCTATTTCCCACAGTGCAATTTCTCCAAAGGGAATACGCATCAACATCACAATAGGTGATGTCAATGGTATGTAGGAAAAAATTACCGCGACGGTACCGTGGGGGTTATCCATCACCGAAAAGAAACCTACATAAATCCCCAGCATGAGCGGTAATATTATAGGCAACATAAACTGCTGGGTGTCCGTCTCGTTATCTACCGCAGCGCCTATTGCTGCATATATGGAAGCGTAGAGAAAATAGCCCCCAATAAAGTATATGAAAAAACAAATGATCAATTTAAGAATAGGCAGTTGTGCAATGTCATTAACTATAAGCTCAACCTGCGAGGTATCTTGAGCCATGTCCATTGCAGTTGAATTTGCTGGCGTCTGTAAAGCGTCGATGCCCAAGAAATAGGTAGAGGCTGCAATTAAAACACCACCCAATATCAACCAAATCAAAAATTGTGTAATCCCAGCCAGCGAGGTTCCTATTATTTTACCCAGCATGAGGTATATAGGTTTTACACTACTTACGATAATCTCGATGATGCGACTGGTCTTTTCTTCAATAATGGATCTCATGAGCATATTGCCATAGATGATTATAAACATCATGAGTAGATAACCTGCCGCTCCTCCAGTGGCAATTTTTATCCAACCGGCCTGTTTGCTGGTCTGTTCTCCACTGAATTTTTGAAGCTTTAGTACGTTTTCAACTTTGGAAGCACGAATTGTTTCCAGATTAATACCTTGATTCACCAGGTTTTTATCGGTTGCTCTTTTGTTGATTTTGGACTCAATGCTTGATATAAAACCTGTTGAAGGTGAGTCGTCGGAGTAAAAGATTGCTTTATCAACGATTCCATTAGTTCCCTGCAGGAACAGGAGTCCATAATAGGAAGCTTCCCGACTCGCTACCACCGCCATATCTTCACTAATGTCCTCCAAAATGATATATTCATTGCGAGTTCCATTCTCAAATAACGCGGAATAATTCTCGCCGGTCTCATCTAGGATGGCGATCTTTCTAATTTCGTCAGAATTGATACTCGTTAACCAACTGATCAATAATATAACACCAACAAAAATCAGTGGGCTTACAAATGTCATAATGACAAAAGTTTTATTGCGCACCTTGTTTATATATTCCCTTTTAAGGATGAGCCATAACTTATCCATGCTGTTGTACCGTTTTAATAAATATATCATTCACACTAGGGATCACCTCACTGAAGTGAACCAATTCTCCCATTCCAGTCAACATATTTAAAACTTCTGGCATGTTATAATGTAAGGGACATTGAATTTCAAAATCAAGGGTGGAGTCCAGACCTTTAAAGGAAGTGCGGATAGGAGAAAGGTCATTTGGAATACCTGCAAAGGAAATGTCCCTATTTTCAACAATGAGCGACACCGCGTAGGTTCTAGATCTAAATTGTTGTTTGACCTCGCTCAACTTACCTTGTAGCACCAGTCTGGATTTATCGATCAGGGCTATATGATCACACATTTCTTCCACACTTTCCATGCGGTGGGTAGAAAAAATGATGGTTGTACCATTGTCTCTCAGATTCAAGATCTCATCCTTGATCAAGTTTGCATTTACGGGATCAAATCCAGAAAATGGTTCATCAAATATTAAAAGACTAGGCTCGTGCATAACTGTAACGATGAACTGGATCTTTTGAGCCATTCCCTTGGAAAGCTCTTGAAGTTTTTTATCCCACCATCCTTCTATTCCCAGACGGTCAAACCAGTATTTAAGTCTTTCTTTGGCCTCAAGCTTTGATAGTCCCTTTAAACGTGCAAGGTAAATACATTGTTCACCTACCTTCATGGATTTGTACAGTCCTCGCTCTTCTGGCATGTAACCTATATCTGCAATATGCTTGGGCTCAAGCGGCTCACCGTTAAGACTTACCATGCCAGCATCGGGCAGGGTTATCTGATTGATGATTCTTATGAGCGACGTCTTTCCCGCACCGTTGGGACCCAAAAGTCCATAAACGCTACCCTTGGGTACTCTGATCGTAACATCGTTCAATGCAGTATAATCGCCGTAGTACTTATCTATACCAACTGCTTCAAGTGTATATTCCATTTCTTAAATAATCGTGCTAAATTAATAACATCGCCAACGTATCTATAAGATATTAAAGTTTTTTTATTGTTTGTACGTAATTATAGTTATTATAGCGTGATAAGTTAGTAGAAACGTCGAATAGATAAATCACTAAGAAATTTTTAAATCCATAATAAAATAACCTTTTATGGATCAAAGCAGTTTACCAAGTATTCCAGAAATCTAAAAAATATCCACTTTACAATACGACCATAAGTTGAGACTTTTTAAATAATTCCGTAGGAAATAGTGTGGATTTATAATCGAGGAACGATTATAATTTCAATTGTTATCAAAGAAAAAACTATTCACTACGATAGCAACTATAACAGGATAAACCTGATTGAATAATTACAAACTT
Organism: uncultured Flavobacteriaceae bacterium; assembly: GCA_963836885.1. Classification (GTDB taxonomy): domain Bacteria; phylum Bacteroidota; class Bacteroidia; order Flavobacteriales; family Flavobacteriaceae; genus Nonlabens. The sequence goes on from CAWILF010000028.1 coordinate 119,748, forward strand.
GCATAAAAAAACCCACCCCCTGTAGAACAGAGGGTGGGAAAAATTGCTATGAAAAAGAAAAATAATAATCAACTTTTCAGCTAACTATCGTTCAAATATAAACAAATATTTTAATCTATTAAGTTTTATTTAAGAAAACATGTCTTTTACTTTCTCAAAAAATGATTTATCGCCTTTTTCTGGTGCGGGTTCAAAATTTGAGTCGGTCATCATGCTTTGAAAAAAGTCCTTTTGATCTCTTGAAAGAGTACGAGGCGTCCATACATTCACATGAACCAGTAGATCACCAGTGCCATAGCCATTGAGACTGGGCATACCCTTACCCCTCAGTCTTAGAATCTTTCCGCTTTGGATTCCAGCATCTATGGGAATGCGCACTTTTCCAGTGACGGTCTGGATCTCTTTGGAAGTCCCAATAATTGCCTCGGGAACACTTACATAAAGATCATAATGTAGATTATTTCCTTCTCGCTGCAGTTCATCATGGGGTTTTACTTCTATATCGACGAGCAGGTCACCACTTATTCCATTACCGGGAGCATCATTACCCTTTCCACCTACTTTGAGACGCATCTCGCTTTCCACTCCAGCAGGAATCTGAATTGACACGGTTTCTTCCAGTGTAACCATTCCCTGTGCATCAGCACCCGCCGGTTTTTTATCCATCGTCTGTCCCGCGCCACCACAAGATGTACAGGGCGCACTCGTCTGCATGCGTCCCAGGATGGTATTTTGAATCCTGGTAACTTGTCCGGATCCATTACAGGTAGGACAAGTTTTATAGGTGACTCCAGGAGCTTGCTTCTTGCGCTTGACCTTTACTTTCTTCTCGACTCCCGTTGCAGATTCTTCTAAGGTAAGGCTTACTCTTATGCGCAGATCCTTTCCCTTCACCCTACGCTGGCCTCCACCACCGCCAAAACCTCCAAATCCAGAGAACCCGCCACCGCCACCGCCGAAGATATCACCGAACTGGCTGAAAATGTCGTCCATATTAACGCCGCCACCACCGCCAAAACCACTACCACCAGAAGTATATGCCTGATGACCTAACTGATCATAACGTGCTTTTTTCTGCGGATCGCTGAGGGTTTCATAGGCCTCTGCGGCTTTCTTAAAATTTTCCTCTGCCGCTGCATCTCCCGGATTTTTATCTGGGTGGAATTCTATCGCCTTCTTGCGATATGCCTTTTTAATCTCAGTAGCACTTGCACTTTTGTTGACTCCTAAAACTCCGTAAAAATCTGCCATATTATTGTCCTATCACTACTTTTGGATACCTGATGATCTTTTCACCCAACTTGTATCCTTTTTCTACTATATCTACTATTTTCCCTTTCATGTCCTCATTGGGAGCTGGAATCTGAGTAATTGCCTCATGCATGTCGGCATCAAAGACATCACCCACCTCCACTTCACATTCTTTCAACTTTTTAGAAACCAGAGTTGACCTGAACTTATTTGAGATAAGCTCAACACCGCTCACTAACTGCTCATCACCGGTCTTTCTTATCTCAGTCATAGCGCGATCAAAGTCGTCCAGTACGGGAATCATATCCCTAAGCACACCCTCACCAGCAGTATTGAAGAGCTCTACACGCTCCTTTGCAGTGCGTCGCTTGTAGTTCTCAAACTCAGCAAATAGTCTCAAGAACTTTTCCTTCTCGGTCTTTAATTGGGCTTGTAGAATCTCAATTTCCGACTCAACGGGCTGTTCTATATCCTGGGTCTGGCCAGCAGACTCCTCCCCACCATTTTCAGTTTCTTGTTCCGTGCCCTCGATGGGGTCTTGATCTTTTAAATCATCTTGTATCGTACTCATCTTACTAATAAATCTTTTTAGTGAAAATTTCATGGGTGATTTATGTGGGGGTGTTACGCTTTCGCGAAAGCTAACCATTTCTACTCCCACCGCTTCATCCCACGCGCGAGGTTTCAAAAGTATTGCCATGATAAAAAGTGTGCCAAAATGTCACCAAAGCCATTTTAATAAATTCTTAACTTAATTAATTGTAGGTACATCTAAATTTGCCGCCTAAACATAATCCAATGAAAAGAAACATTTTAAAATTTGCAGCCATTGCCGCAATAGTAGCATTTACAGTATCCTGTAAAGAAAATTCCAATGAAGTAGAGGCTGGTGAAATGGAAGAAACCGCAGAGGCAACCGTTGAGGCAGTCACCTATAATATAGACGCGGCAGCATCCAACATTGCCTGGGTGGGCTCAAAACCTACCGCAGACCATACGGGAAACATCGATCTCAAAAGTGGAATGGTCATGGTCAATGGTGAGGAACTGGAAAGTGGAGAGTTCGTCATAGACATGACGTCCATCGAGGTTACAGATCTTGAGGGAGACAACGCCGCTAGTCTTAAAGCGCACCTAGAGGGAACTGTTCCTGAAAAAGCTACTGATTTCTTCAACACGCCCAAGTATCCCACGGCAAAATTTGTGGTAACTGGTGTAAGTGATAAAGATGGTAAGAGCATGCTGGACGGTAACCTTACCTTGAAAGATGTTACTAAAAATGTTTCCTTCCCTGTGATGGTAAGTTTTGACGGTAACAAAATGATGCTTAAGAGTGAAGAGTTTACAATCGATAGAACTGACTGGGGAATACAGTACGGATCAAGTAATTTTACCGACATCGTTAAGGATAAAGCTATCTCTGACGACATTAAGCTTACCATAGATCTGGTAGCTACAAAGTCGTAATTGTTTAAAACATCCTATGGGAACGTTGAGCTTTTCAACTTCATTTCCCGTAGTTTTAATTAGTAAGTTTTGGTTTTAGTTAAAATCGGCGGGACATGTGTCCCGCCGATTTTTTTTATATCTAAAACTTTACATCCTTTATGGAAATAGCTCAATGATATGAAGGTACAGTGGCATTCCAAATGTGATATTGAAAGGAAAGGTAATCGCGAGCGCCATGGGTATGTATAGACTGGGACTGGCCTTGGGCGCGGCAAGTTTCATGGCAGCGGGTACCGCAATGTAGGACGCACTGGCGGCAAGAATGGAAAACAGCAGCCTGTTTCCTACATCTTCAATAAATAAGGAAGTAAGAATTGCGACCGCGATCCCATTGAATACGGGAATGATGATCGCAAATGATAGTGCAAACCAGCCCTTTTTAATAAAGGCGCCCAATTTCTTACCACTCGTGATCCCCATGTCCAGCAGGAACACGGCCAGAAACCCTTTAAAAATATCTGTTGTGAATGGTTTAATTCCCTCTGCCTGGGCATCGCTGGCTACATAACCGATAACCAGACTTCCCAAAATAAGCAGTACACTGCCATTAGTAACGCTGTGGTAGGCGATCTTACCGATGGAAAATTTCTCATCTGCTCCTTTGTTATGAACTGCCATGAGCAACACGCCCACAATGATCGATGGTGCCTCCATAAGTGCCATGACCGCAACCATGTGCCCGCCAAAAGGGATTCCCTCCAACTCTAGAAAGGAGATGGTCGTCACAAATGTAACCGCACTGACAGAGCCGTAGGCGGCTGCAATCGCACCCGCGTTCTCCACGGTAAAGCGCAATCTCAATATATAATAACAGTATATGGGAACTATAAGCGCGAGTGCTATACCAAAGATCAACGACCAGATGATCTCGCCGTTGATGGTACTGTGGGAAAGTTCCTGTCCTCCCTTAAATCCTATTGAGAGCAACAGGTACAGGGATATGAACTTAGAAGAGTTTTCAGGGATTCTTAGATCACTTTTGAGCTGGACCGCAAGTAATCCCAAAAAAAAGAACAGCAGCGCGGGATTTGATAGATTATCAAAGAGTAGGTGTAAGTCCATGGTAGGGCTTTAGTAACTAATGGAAGGTTTATTGATTCTACTCCTCAACTTGTATTTCAATAATGCTGTTGATCGTGAAACGCTTGCCCTGCGCCTTGGCCTTTTTAAAGTACTCTTTGTTCAGAAATTTCTCTTTTTGCAATTCTGCGATGCGGGAATTATCTTCTTTTGCATCGTCACGTCTGTTGCCTTCTGTAATGGATAGCCTGTTAAGAGTATGAAAATTGAGCTTAAGATCAACCAGTTGGTTGATTAGATCTGCTGCCTCGGCGGGCGTAAAGACTCCTTCTACAAGATTTATGGTTCTGTTCATTTTAAAATTATTCTGTGATTATTCAGGTTTTATTTAATACAATGCAAAGATGACTTGTTGTGAGTGGTGATTTTTATTTATATTTATTATACGATACATTAAAATAATTTATGAACTACACCCTTCACCAGTTACAGATTCTTCTCAAGATCAGAGAAACCGGTAGTGTAACAAAGGCCTCAGAACAACTTTACCTTACCCAGCCCGCAGTATCCATACAGTTGCGCAAACTGCAGGAGCAATTTGAGATTCCCATATTTGAGATCGTGGGTCGCAAGATTTCCATTACAGAATTTGGTCATGAAATAGCTGACACGGCACAGCGCATCGTTGATGAGATCGCTGCCATAAATTACAAAGCAAAAACCTATAACGGTGAGGTGGCCGGGAAGTTGAAAATGGCTATCGTATCCACCGCAAAGTATTCCCTGCCCTATTTTGCGGCCGGGTTTGTAAAAAAGCACCCGGGAGTAGATCTGGTCATCGATGTGACCAATAAATCTGCTGTTATAAAAAGTCTTGAGAACAATGATACAGATCTTGCCATGGTGTCCACCATCCCGCCAAAGCTGAAATGTAAATCCATATCCCTTATGAAGAACCAACTGTTCCTAGTGGCTGGAACGGCCTTTAAAACCTACAGTAAGAACATCGACAACAATTCTTTCAGGAATTTGCCGCTCATTTATAGGGAACATGGGAGTGCCACGAGACTTGCCATGGAAAATTACCTGTCACAAAGGAAGATCTCAACTTCCAAAAATATGGAACTCACCTCTAATGAAGCTGTCAAGCAAGCTGTTATTGCCGGCCTGGGAGTCTCCATAATGCCGCTGATAGGAATAAAGAATTCATTAAAAACGGGCGAACTCCACATTATCCCAGCAAAAGGCCTACCGCTGGAAACCAACTGGAACATCATCTGGATGAAATCAAAGAACCTGTCAAAAGTTTCAAAAAGCTTTATTGAATTTGTTGAACAGTCCAAAGAAGATATCATCCATCAACACTTTTCCTACCTTCACAAAAAAGACTAGCCGCAATTCCATTAACGTGAAAAAACGCTGCCGTTATTTCCATGAATCAAAAATCCCTGCTTTGATTATGGGTAAAACTGCCGTCAGATAATGATCTCAATTCCTACGGTAATCATGTGGTAATGAATGGAGATTGTTGCGATTCTGCTTTCGCGAAAGCGTAACCGACATCTAATTCTTGCGACTTCTATAATTTTTATAGATCTTAAACAACAACATGAGAATAATGGCAAATGCCAGCAGGCCCAAAACTCCCGTGATCCAGGAAAGTGAATTTTTAAGGATGACCAAAAACACGACCGAAAATAATATGAGCGTTGCTCCTTCATTGTAGATGCGCATGCCATTACTGCTCCACTTGACGATGCCACGATCCAGTTGCCTCACGATCAAATGGGTCTTAATGTGATAGACGACCAGCAGGAAGACAAACCCCAGCTTAACATGCATCCAGCTTTCTTCCAGCCATGCCGGCTGTAATATGAGTAGATAAACAGCAAACAATATGGCAAGTATCGCACTGGGCCAGGTGATTATAAACCACAACCTGCTGGTCATCAAGCGCAGTTGATCGAGCAGGATACCACGATCTGGCTCTGGCTTTTTATGCGCCTCTATCTGATAGACAAATAGCCTTGGGACATAAAACAGGCCTGCAAACCAGGTAATTACAAAAATGAGGTGCAGTGACTTAACGTAAAGATATTCCATAGATTAAAGGCTGGTCAAAATTACAAATTTAGAAGCTATGATGCAGACTCAATGACCATTGGTTTTTAACCAAATCAATAGTTGGAACTGAGCCAGATTCTTATTGATTACGATACAGATCTGTATTCTAGATTTGGTTTCAAAAGTACTTTTCCCAATTTTATAATCGATATTATAAAATACCTATGTACTTTTATGGATCAGGCAAAAATTGCGAGGCGCAAGCTGTCTATCCTCAAAAATCAATCTATGAAAGTAACTTTTCTAACCAGAGAATTCCCGCCCTACGTTTATGGAGGCGCGGGAGTTCATGTAGAATATCTAGCACAATTTTTATCTGAGTTGATCGAGGTGGACGTGAGGTGTTTTGGGGATCAAGACGTTTCCAAACATAATCAGATCATTAAAGGATATGATTATGAGAATGAAGTTTTTGCCAATGCCGACCCACAACTCAAAGGACTTTTCCAAACCCTGCAAACTGGCATACACATGAACATTGTCCCCATGGATGCAGACGTGGTGCACTGCCATACCTGGTATTCGCATTTTGCGGGAATCATTGCAAAATTATGTTACGGCACGCCACTAGTGGTTACTACGCACTCGCTAGAACCTTTGCGACCCTGGAAAAGGGAACAATTGGGGCGCGGTTATGATGCATCTTCATGGATTGAAAAAACGGCGATAGAAATGGCAGATGCCATAATTGCAGTATCCAAAGAGACTAAAGTCGATGTCCTGAAACACTTTAATGTGGACGAGAAAAAAATAGAGGTGATCTATAACGGGATCAACCTGCAAGAATATAAAAAAGTGACTTCCACCAAAGTACTTGAGAAATATAATATTGATCCCGACCAGCCGTACGTCCTATTTGTGGGACGTATAACAAGACAAAAGGGAATCATCCATCTCGTAAATGCCATCAAACATATAGATCCTGATACCCAGATCGTCCTGTGTGCGGGAGCACCAGACACGGTTGATATAGGCAGGGAAATGGAGCAAGCGGTAGCCCAGGTTAGAGAAACCAGAAAAAATGTGACCTGGATTGCAGAAATGTTGGACAAACCCAGCGTGATAGAACTGTATTCCCACGCCGCAGTTTTTTGCTGTCCTTCTATATATGAACCTTTTGGGATCATAAACATTGAAGCCATGGCATGCCATTGTCCCGTAGTCGCCAGTGCGGTAGGTGGGATCAAAGAGGTAGTTATTCCAGGTAAAACGGGTCTGTTGATTTCAATAGATCAACAAAAGGAAGCTCCATTTGAACCGGTTGATCCCGAGAAATTTTCCAAAGATCTTGCAGATGGTATCAACCAACTTGTTAATGATCCAGAACTTAGGATAGAAATGGGAAAGAAATCACGTCAACGCGTGGAAGAACATTTTGACTGGAAAACAATTGCCGCAAAAACAAACGAACTCTATAAATCGATCACAAAATAAACCATCATGGTAAATAGTAAGGTAATTTCAATAATATTAGGCGGTGGACAGGGATCTCGTCTTTACCCACTCACTCAAAGTCGTTCTAAACCCGCTGTTCCCATTGCTGGAAAATACAGACTGGTGGATATTCCCATTTCTAACTGTATTAATTCGGACATTAAGAGAATGTTTGTTTTGACCCAATTCAACTCTGCCTCACTCAACAAGCATATCAAGAACACCTATAATTTTAGCTTTTTCAGCAGTGCTTTTGTGGACGTCCTCGCGGCTGAACAAACCCCTGATAACTCTAACTGGTTCCAGGGAACGGCAGATGCGGTGCGACAGAGCATGCATCACTTTACGCGACACGAGTTTGATTATGTGCTCATCTTATCAGGAGATCAACTCTATCAGATGGACTTCAATAAAATGATCCAGGCGCATGAACAGAGCAATGCCGAGATCTCCATAGCAACGATACCGGTAAGTGCAAAGGACGCTACGGGTTTTGGGATCTTAAAGGCAGATGAGGATAATATCATCACCTCATTTGTTGAAAAACCATCGGCAGATAAACTACCGGGATGGGAATCGGAGGTTAGTGAGGATATGAAAGGAAGAGGCAGGAATTACCTTGCGTCCATGGGAATCTACATTTTCAACCGAGATTTATTGATAAAGTTGATGAACGACGATACCACGGTGGATTTTGGGAAGGAAATCATACCGCAGAATATAGAGCAGCACAAAACACTGAGTTACCAGTACGAGGGATACTGGACCGATATAGGAAGTATAGATTCCTTCTTTGAGGCAAACCTAGCACTGACCGATAATCTGCCCGAGTTCAATTTATACGATAACCAGAGACAGATTTATACCCGACCTCGTTTCCTGCCCACTTCAAAGATCATGGGCACGATGCTCCATCAAAGTGTCATTGCAGACGGTTGCATCATTCAAGCTGCTACCGTTGAGAAATCTGTTATAGGAATACGGTCCAAGATAGGCAAAGAATCTACGGTCATCAATACCTACGTGATGGGTTGTGATTATTATGAAACCCTAGAACAAATACAGGAGAGCAACAATGCCGTAATTATGGGAATAGGAGAACGCTGTTTTATAAAAAATACGATCATCGATAAAAATTGCCGCATCGGTAACGATGTGCGCATTAATGGTGGCGATCACTTAGAGGATCAAGAAAACGAGATGCTAGTCGTAAAATCAGGTATTGTGGTAATTAAGAAGAATGCCGTGGTGCCGTCGGGATATTCATTATAGCCCGTGAACTTCTCCACACCTGTTTCAATAAAAACCTCCAAATAAATCGTAATGATTTTTGGAGGTTTTATTGGTTTGTAGGGGTTGTGATGTTTTCTAATTTCATCCTCACGTTGCCGCCGAGTTGCACTCGGTGTCCATACTTGAGTAAAAGCATTCTTACTTAACATTAAACTACGCTGCGATTAAAATAAAACCAATGCCATAAAAAGAGGTCAATCAGCATGATTTCTACCACAACTATTTTCTTGTTTTCAAATGTTAACGTGACGTAATGCAAATTTTATGGATTTTTGAATTGAAGGTTGCGACTCGTTTTGATTATGTATTAACAATAGAATGGATTGACACCTTAAATAATAATTTCCAAGACCGCGTTAATTTACAAAGTTGTAGAGACATTTCAGAATACGGCTGATGCCCAACTATAATTCTTAAAGAAAGCCCGCAACACAATTTTTACCTTACTTTGCGGGCTTATTTATGCTACAAATTATGGAAGTGAATTACATTGAGATGATAGGCTACGCGGCAAGCGCAGGTGTACTTGCCTCATTTTTTATGAAAAACATCAAGACTCTAAGAATAGTAAACTGCTTTGGTTGTTTTTTCTTTGTGATCTATGGTGTGCTGCTGGAAAGTATTCCCATCATCATTACAAACGTCGCGATATTGCTCGTCAATTTTTATTATCTCTTTATAAAAAAAGATCCCGTTGTGATTGTTGATCAGATTGAGTCAGAGAAATAGCCACTTTTGAACCAAAAGGATTATCTAGTGTTAATCAGTTTATCGAATACCGTTTGAACTTATTGATGTCAATAAAATGTCGCAGGTGAAACAAAAAACATAGAACGATTTACAAGTAAAGACAACATTTCGTAAATTGCTTCTATGAATAAATCTTCTAAAATAGAATTAGATTTTATAATCGACAAGTTGACCAACTCTGTTGAGAATATTCAAACTGGCGATAGTTTTCCTACCGAAATTTCTTTATTAAATGCTTCGGAATTAAAGTCAATAGGTAAGAAAAACGGTTGGAATTTTAATTGGAAAATGAATTCAAAAAACCTGAAAAGGATATTTATAAACTAACTATAATTGGAAATCCCAACATAATACAAGGTCTTATAAGTCTAGAAGTAAAGAAAGACCACGTTTACATGCACTTAATTGAAAGTGCACCATTCAATGTTGGAAAGGCTAAAGTTTATTTAGGAATACCAGGAAATTTAGTGGCTTATGCCTGTAAATTATCGTTTCAAAGGGGTGGCGAAGGATATATATCATTTATAGCTAAAACAAAATTAATTGACCATTACATTGATACATTAGGCGCGATTCATTTTGGAGGTCTTTTAATGGTAATAACAACAGAATCAGCATTAAAATTAATCGGTAAATATTTTAAAACATAAGGATATGGGAATAATAAAAGAACCTTTGGATGTCGATATTGTAGTCGATCCCAGACCATTAACAAAAGAAGAAGAAAAGGCAATCAGCAGATTTATAAAAGCTGACAAAGAAAAGCGCTTGGGGAAAAAAAAGCGAGTCAATAAAAGAAAAACAAAACAGACAGAAAAAGCTATCTGAGAAGAAGCAGTACCCACAACAACTCCTATACCTCACGACTAATCAGTCGCATAGTCAGAAATGCAGGAATATTTGTGTAATCTGCAAACCACCGCAGCGGATGGTCTATTGAAATATAATAAAATCACAATTTTACATCAGGACGACCCAAGCTTAACCTAATATCTCTCTTCAACTTACAAGCTCCCAGACCAATCAAGTCAGATCCACAGCCCACTTTTGAACCAGGCGGAGTATCCAGTTTAAACAAGTTTTTTAAATAGTGTCTGAATTTATGGAGGTTTAACAAATAAACTCCACCTCACCCGTTTCCACGCTGTACATCGCGCCCAGGATTTTAATATCGTCCATCTCTTCCATGGCAAGCAGCACGGGACTTTCCTTGCGTATTCTTTGGATGGTCAGCTCCACATTCTTTGCGGCAACACGATCGACAAAATCTAGGTTTTTAGAATTGCGCAGGCTTTCATCCCTAGGTTCCTCCACGGCGTCCACAGCAGGTTCTATCTTTTCAATAAGCTTTGTAAGGTTGCCCAGTCTTGCATGATCGCAAGCTCCCTTTACTGCTCCACAACTGGTGTGTCCCAAAACTACGATCAGCTTTGTGCCGGCCAGTTTACAGGCAAACTCCATACTTCCCAAAATATCCACGTTCACAAAATTACCTGCGATGCGTACGCTAAAGATATCTCCCAGGCCTTGATCAAAAACGAGCTCTGCCGACACCCTTGAGTCGATACAGCTCAAAATGGTGGCAAATGGAAACTGGCCATCGACCGTGTCATTTACCTGCTGCAACAGGTTGCGGTTTGCCTTTAAATTTTGTTGAAACCTCTGGTTGCCTTCCACGAGAAATTGTCTCGCTTTCTCTGGTGTCATGGTATCTTGTGATTCTTTAGTATGGGCTTTCATATAATTGACTTTAGGATCTTTTTTTGTGCTAATAAATCTAGCAAAAGAACAGGATTGTTAAGGATTGACAATTTACTTAAAAATGTGCGCTGCTCTGCATTTTCAATTAATAAATAAATACAAAAAAACCGCTACGAACAGTAGCGGTTTTTATTTAATAGCGATTTGTTTACTCTTTAGGGGCGATACCCAGTTCCTTGCTCACGTCGAGTGTGATATCCAGACCTTCTTCTGCATAGGAAACTGTAGAGATGTCAACGATGATTTTAAACCCTCGCGCCTTGGCGATCTTCTCGATGGCAGCGGTAAGCTTTTCAGAGATGGGCTCCATTAACTTAGCTTCCTCGGCCTGTAGCTGCTGCTGTGCATTTTGCTTCACGCGGGTAAGCTCTGCCTGCAAGGTAGCGGCCTGGGACTCAAGATCCTTGCGTATAAGGTCACTCACCTCGGGATCGCTCGCCTTGTACTGCAGGGTCTTGAATTTAACCTGTGCATTACCCTCGGCCTTGGAAACCTCAGCTTCCAGGCGACCTCCCAGTTCGGACAGGGTCTTGTTTGCCGCAGTGGACTCTGGCATTGCATAAAGTAGGGCTTGGGATCTCACATAACCGGTCTGTGCCATAAGCGCCGTTCCAGCGGTCAGAAACATCAATAAAAGTACTTTTTTCATTTTAATATTTTTTTAAAGGGCGCAAGATAAAGAAGTATTTCTATAACGCCATATTTTACTCAAATCGTCTTTTCAATTATCAGACCATTTTTTAATGTATGGGGTTGTTGGGGGATTCCGCTTTCGCGAAAGCTAACTCCCATTCCTACCTCTTCAACGCAAAATAACCTTTTTGCTCACTCGTCACTCCTCGATATTCATAGGTGAACTGGTACCAGTAGCTGGAGGATGGCAGGGGATTGTTGTTGAAATCACCGCCCCAGCCCACTCCGTTGACAGAAATCTGCTTGATTAACTTCCCATAACGATCGTATATAAAAATGCGATCCATCACCACCTCATCCACCAGTATGCGCACGTTCCACCGGTCGTGGAAGGTATCATCATTGGGCGTGAGAAATTGTGGGATATCAAATAGTTCCAACACGGGTTCCATAATGGTGAGTAAAAAAGAGGTCTCGCCATCACAGCCGTTGCTGTTATCACCATAGACAAATATTTGCAGCGGATAGTTCTCGGTTTCTTGGTACATGAGAACGTCTCCCGTCATAAAGGACGTTCCCGTCCCACCAGACTGTAGATAAAAACGTTCATTCCCAGATAGGTTATTTCCTGAAATCACTGGAAAAGTAAACGACTCCCCAACTACTTGATCGCTGATATCATCTATCAAAACATTACTGAAAACTTCAATTGCGACCGTTGCAACGGCTTGACCGACACCGCTGGGCAGGCCATCATCCGTTATGGTACATTCATAGATGGTATCCACCACTGGCGCTGCGGTAAATGTGTCACCAGTTCCAAGAACGGCAGTAGTTCCCGCAACACGCCATGCATAGCTGTAAGTACCTACGGGCATCGCGGGTGTTGCCACGGCCGTAAGGACGGTATCGTCTCCCTCACAAATAGAACTTATCGAGGCGGTCACGCTCAAGTTCAACACCGGCGGATTTATATCTAACAAAAATGAAGTTTCATCATCACAGCTCCCATTAAAATCATATACATAAATGCGCACGGGAAATGAGGCGAAGTCAGATATATCGACCGTGTCTCCCGCCGTGTATCGAGTGCCAGTTCCATTAAGTCCCGTGAAATAGGCAGCATTTGCAGTACTATTAGTTCCCGTAATGGCTGGAAAGGTAAACGTTACATCTGCGGTTACATCTGCGGGAGTATCGATGATTATTTGTGGTGTTACCTGGATGGTCTGCGTATCGCTGGCGTTATTTGAAACTCCCACTATTCCAATATCTGTAACCGTGCACGTAATGGTTGAAGTTGACCCTAATGTTACTGTAATGGGATTAGTAGTTCCAACCACGGTTCCAGTAGTAGAGGAAACCCATTCAAATGTATAGGAGGTCACCGGCATGGCGGGATCAACAATTGCCGTGAGGGTAACATTTTCTCCCTCACATATAGTCGTACTAGTTGCGGTTATATCAACACTCAGTATTACGGGCTCAATGGTTAGGTCATACGTTTCCGTTGCCTCACAGGTTCCATTAGTGTCAAAAATATAAATGGTTACGGGAAATGAGGAAAAGTCCGAACTGTTTACGGTATCGCCAGGATTGTATCTTACACCACCGCCATTGGGAGCGGTAAAATAGGCCTCGCCGCCAGAGAGGTTAGTCCCGGTGATCGCAGGGAATGTGTAACTATTACTCACGTTGATACTTGATCGAGCGTCCAAAACAATTGCGGGAGTCACCGTAATCGTAATCCTTTTTACCACAGTACCATCACTGCCTGAAATACCGCTATCCGTGGTGGTACAGATGAAGGTAGTGGTTGTATTAACCGCAGTATTAAAGGTATTGCTGGTAGATAGTATGGTGGTACTTGCATTTGTAGTCCACTCATAACTATAACTACCTATGGCAGTTGTTGGGTTTGTAATAGCGGTAAGCGTTACATTGTCTCCAGCACACACTGAACTTGCGGAAGTGGTAATTGTCACATTAAAAGAAGTAGGAACTATGTCCAGAACAAAGGACTCTTCATCACTGCAATCACCGTTACTTTCATAGATATAGAGCGTCACGGGCAAGGAGGCAAAATCTGATGTGTCAACTACATCTCCCACACTATAGGAAATTCCCATACCACCAGGTTGTGTGTAATAGCGCGCTCCAGCGGAAACATTGGTCCCTGTTATTGCGGGAAAGGTAAAATCGTTTTGAGCATTTTGATCAGAAAGATCGTCAATATCAATGGTGGGCGATACCGTAACCATGACCATATCAAATCCCATTCCCCCACCATTTTCCACCCCAGAGTCATTTACGGTTACAGAAAAAGTAGTGGTTTGTGATAGCGTGACGGTTATTGAGGCAGTTGAAGGCAACGTGCTTCCCAGGCCGTCGTCCCAATTGTACGTATAATTTCCGTAAGCTGTTGCAGGACTGGGAGTCGCGGTCAACGTGATCTGATCTCCCACGCATCCCGTAAGCGCGCCAAATGGACTGATCGCCACCTGGGCAGTTACAAATTCTAGGGTAAATTGTTCGTCCAGCTCGCAACCATTCTGATCAATGCCATATACATATAGTGTGGTGGGATTTGTTGAAAAAGTAGTTGAGGTAATCTGTGCACCTTCGGCATATCGTGTTCCCGCACCGCCAGGCTGGGTATAATATGCCGCATTTGCAGGAATGTTAGTACCCGCTATAATGGGAAGGTCATAAAAAGAAAATGCAATGATCGGCCCGATCGGAGTCCAAATAGGTTCAGGAATTATAGTTACGGTAATTCTTGCGCTTGCGGTATTATCTGGAGCGGCGCGACCCGAGTCCGTAACCAGGCATTCAAACGTGGTTGTAGTGTTTACCGTAGGTGTGTAATTTTCATTAGTACTTAAAATAGTAGGGCTTCCCTGCACCGTCCATTCATAATCATAAGTTCCTAACGGAGCTACCGGATCTATAATGGTTGTTAATACTGGACTTCCACTCCCGCAAAAACTGGGGTTTTCTAATCCATCGCCTTCCAGTTCAAGATCTATGGAACAAATGATGTCTGTACTAACCTCGGCTGCTCCAAAAATATCACTATTAGTAAGATTATTACAATTGGCGGTGGTAGCACCAGTTACTGGATCCACAAAACTAGTAGAACGACTTCCAGTGGCCACCAGTGCAAATGTGGGGCTCGCGGCACAAGGATCTGCGGTGATAATGGTAACGACACCATAAATATCATCAATTCCCGAACTTGCCAGTGAACCAACTAATGAAGAATTCCCAGGATTTTGAACATCTATTAGAACCAGTTCGTCATTCTCTGCACTCATGTAAAGATTTCCTTCAAAATAGGTAAGATCTCCAGCACTCTCAAAACCCGTCGCACCCAAATTTGTTGCGGTAAGTGCGTTTACGTCTATTCTGAAAAGTTGTTCCCCTCTGCTGTTAACGCCTAGCAATATGCCTGTTGACTCTTTTACTAATGAAGTAACCCTAAAATTACCACTAAAACCAGCAGAAGACAAAGATCCTAAAAGGGTAAATAAACCCGTATTTAAGTCAATTCTATAAAGGTCTCTACCTTTAATCCCGTACAAACTGTCATCCGTATCTCCCTGAGCGATATCAAACATGGAAGTACCTCTCAAGCGCGCTACCAAAGTTGTACTACAATTATCTAAATCTGCAAGAACAATATCTCCATTACTCAAACATAAATAAGCAGTATTAACTGACTGCGAATAGCTATTCCAACTTAAAAGAAAGAGTCCTAAAAAAATAATTAAATACCTGATCACGCTAATTTTTGGCTAAAATATCACTTTTAATAAAAAAGCTACTGCTTTTAAGGCAGTAGCTTTTTACTTTTTGTAAAACCGAATAATCTAGCATTAAGTCTCCGTGCGCGCATCCAGATAATCTGGTATTCCATCGCCATCCGTATCTGGGGCGGTACTTGGATCGCCGTTGATTATCAATAAGTTGCCATCCTCGTCTGAAATCTCCGTACGAGTAGGAATTCCATCGCCGTCGTCGTCTGCGTCCAGATAGTTGAAAAACGCGTCACCGTCCGTGTTATCTGCACTACCAGTCCTTAGATCACCATCTCCATCCCTATCTTCAAATATGGAAAGTATGCCATCACCATCATGGTCTGTAACCTCGACCTTGCGCAGGTTAAATGTAAATATAAGGGGAGCATATTGTGGAATGCTACCGGGAGGATTTGCAAAATATCCCAGCCCAGAAGGCATGAAAACCGCTCCCACACCAGACCCATCGTAGGTTATAGAACCATCCGCACCCTGATTGACGGACGCAGCTTCCTTGAACTTGGTTACTCCTACGGTAAATCCCTCTACTATTATAGGTAGGTCAAACCAAACGGCATTCCTCGCACTGTCAAATACATCATTATTGAGCAGCAGCCCCTTGTATCTTACTAAAACGCTATCGGCAAACGTGGGCTGCTTTTCACCAGTCCCCTGTCTGACATCAAGGACGAAATAATTATAATCTATACCGTCTCTATTTATGGAATATCGTTGAAGCTCCGGGCGGTCTGCTAGCGGTATTCTATCGGCATTGTCTGAGCGTATACTGTCAAAGACGATTTCAAAATCCCCAGTTGATGAAGGATCAAAGGAGTCGTAATTGTAGGTATGTGTCCGCAGGTAATTCTCGAGTTCGACAATATTCTCTGCATACACTTCCCCACGATCCCTAATGGGTATTCCGCCATCATCATCATCGTTCCCACAACTTATCAAGGCCATTGAGGCAATCGCGATGGCAATATATTTTCTTATAACTATCATAGTTTTTTTTAAGGCTGCAAAGATACTATTTTCAGCTATTTTTGTAGAGAACGCTAAAATTAAGCTCATCTTATGCGAGTAGATAAATTTTTGTGGTCGGTGAGGTATTATAAATCCCGAAGCAAGGCGACCGAGGCGGCAAAAAAAAGCCGAATTAAAGTGAACGGCGATGCGGTAAAACCATCGCGAGAAGTATATGCAGGCGACATGGTCACTATACGTAAGGACCAGATAGATTACATCATTGAGGTTCTGGACCTTCCCCCCAGCAGGGTGGGAAACAAGCTAGTAAACCTGTACCGGGCAGACCGCACTCCAGCCGAAAACTTTGAGGCACGCAAGATGATCGCGCTCAACCAGGATTATTATAGAAATAAGGGAGAGGGCAGGCCTACTAAAAAGGATCGTAGGGAACTGAGCGATCTTCTCAACCAGGATGAGGAAGAATGAAGCTGGACGAGCACTACTGGGAACAGCGTTATATAGATAATACCACCGCATGGGATCTGGGAGTGGTCTCACCACCATTGAAGCACATCATCGACAACATCATGGATAAGAATGCTCGCATTTTAATTCCCGGAGCTGGCAGTGCCCATGAGGCAACATACTTATTATCCAAGGGATTTATAGATGTGACCGTACTGGATTATGCCACGACTCCTATTGAAACTCTCAAGAAAAAAGTACGTGATGACCGGCTTAAAATTATTCAGGAAGACTTTTTTGAACACGACGGCAGCTATGATATTATCCTTGAACAGACTTTTTTATGCGCACTGGAATCCCGCTTTCGCGAAAGCTACCCCAAAAAAATCCATGAACTACTTAATAAAAATGGGAGTTTAAGAGGTGTTTTATTTAATTTTAATGCTGAAAGACCAGAACCTCCCTACGGTGGTAATAAACAAGAGTATAAATTATTGTTTCAAGATCTTTTTGTGATCCGACATTATGGAACCTTGTAGGTTTTCTGACAGCTCTCGTGACGGTAAAGAACTTTTAATACATCTTCAAAAAAAATAATCATGCCCACAGAAATATTGAATCATGAGGAGATCCTGCACAAGATAAAAAGGATCGCCTACCAGATAGCAGAAAGTTATGGCAACGAGGAAGAAATCGTCCTGGCCGGAATAGCAGATGGCGGTTATATTTTTGCCCAAATGCTCAAATCCATGATCGAGCATATAGGATTGTTCCAAGTTACCCTGTGCGAGGTAAGCATCGATAAAGAGCAACCGCTCAATCCTATAAGGACTTCCATTGCTGCAAGCGAGTACGAGAATAAGGGAGTAGTACTCTGCGATGACGTTCTCAACAGCGGCACTACCCTTATTTATGGAGTGCGCCATTTTCTCAACGTTCCCCTGGCACAGTTCAAGACCGCTATACTGGTGAATAGAAACCATAAAAAATATCCTGTAAAGGCAGATTTTAAGGGACTTTCACTTTCCACGACACTGCAAGAGCACATTAATGTAAATCTACTTGAGGAGCCATTCAATGTGACCTTAAGCTAGACTTTTCATGATTTTTCCCACCACTTCTTCTATTATGTCTTGATTTACAGTTACGGTAATAGTCGCTTCCTGATAGAAAGTGATGCGCTCAAATAAATGCTTACCGATAAATTCTTGTAATTCATTTATGGTATTGATTCCTGCTATAAGTGGCCGACTTTCCTTTTCTTTCCATAGCCGCTGTGTAAGCGATGGCACATTGATGTGAATATAAATGGAAGTCGCCACGGAATTGACCAACTCCATATTATTATAGTAACAGGGAGTGCCTCCTCCCAGTGCGATGAGGTACCTGCCTTTGAGGTCTAGAACCTTTTCCAATGCCAGTCGTTCTACTTTTCTAAAATAGATCGCGCCGTGTTTTTCAAAGATCTGTGGGATGCTCATTTTCTCCATTGATTCTATCCGTTCGTCCAAATCAATAAATTTATGATCCAATTCAACGGCCAAAATTTTACCAATAGTGCTCTTTCCACATCCCATATAACCTAGTAATACTACTTTATCACGCATAACAATTTGATATTTAAGCAAATAAAAAAAGATCAAAATTAGTGGTAAAATAATTATGAAAGATCAAATTATACGTTTTATATTTGCACCCGCATTTAAACAATGTTGATCTGGTAGCTCAGTTGGTAGAGCATCTCCCTTTTAAGGAGATGGTCCTGGGTTCGAGCCCCAGCCAGATCACTGTATTTTTTAAAAAGAAATCCTTACTCGTAAGGATTTTTTTATACCCGGGTGCTGAAATTGGTAGACAGGCACGGTTGAGGGCCGTGTGTATTTATACGTGTGGGTTCAAGTCCCATTCCGGGTACTACTTAAAGTCCGCTGATCGCATACGATAGCGGACTTTTTCATTAGATAAATTTACTCTGGCTGTCAAGTGGATTTATCTTTCAAGCGCATGCTCTATTATGATAATTCAATACGCATCTGATCTTCATTACGAGTTTTATCAAAACAGGCGCTTTCTAGATGCACATCCCATAAGACCCGTAGGTGATATACTAATCCTGGCAGGCGATGTAATGCCATTAATAGAAATTGAAAATCACAAGGAATTTATAGACTTTATTGCCGCTAACTGGAAGATGTGTCTTTGGGTTCCCGGCAACCACGAGTTTTACCATACAGATCTAGGTATCTATGACGAGCCAATTAACATCAAGGTGCGCGAGAATGTTCATATAGTTAATGAAACATCGATCGTGGTGCAAAATGTTGAATTTATATGTGCCACGTTGTGGAGCAAAATTGATCTGAAAAATCAATTTATTGTAGCAAATAGCCTCAACGATTTTAAATCGATCAAATATAACGATGAACTCCTGACCGTAGATAGATTCAATACAATACATGATAGGCACAAAGATTTTATAAAGCAACAATTATCGGCACGCGCTTCTGGAATTGAGAGTCAGATAGTTGTTACGCATCATGTCCCAACGCTCAAAAATTATCCTGAGGAATATTTGCACAGCTCGATAAACAATGGCTTTGTGTCTGAGCAGCGAGAAATAATCGAAAATCAAAGACCCGATTTTTGGATATATGGCCACCACCACCGCAACGTCAATAGTTTCAAGCTGCATGAAACTTATATGCTGACTAACCAATTGGGATATGTAGTACACAATGAGCATGTTAGATTTAGGACCTCGCGCACACTTAAGGCGGGAAGTCCTTATTAAAAGTTAAACAAAACCAATTTTTAAAACCTCAACGTGTCAAAATGTTTAACTTTACATCGAAATAAGTAAACAAAGAATCGGGTGATTAAAAGTAAGTTCAGTATCAAAGATCTTGAAAACCTAAGTGGTATAAAGGCTCACACGATACGTATATGGGAAAAAAGATATAACCTACTCTCGCCTACCCGCACTGACACCAATATACGTACCTACAATCTCGAGGCTCTTCAAAAAATTCTTAATGTAAGCTACTTGAAGGATCTCGGTTTGAAGATATCTTCCATTTCCACCATGGACAATGACCAGATTGAAAAGGAGGTAAGAAAACATTCACAGGACAGCAATCTCAACGATCATAGTATCCAAAAGCTAAAGCTGGCCATGATTAACTTTGACCAGACTTTGTTTCAAACCACATACGATCAGATATTTGAACGTGACGGTTTTAGCGCGGTGTTTTATAACCTGTTCATTCCATTCTTGGAAGAACTGGGATATTTATGGCAATCCAAGACCATCAATATAGCCCATGAACATTTTATAAGTAATCTTATAAAACAAAAAATGCTCGTCAATATTGAAAAACTTCAATATCAAGATTTTAAGAAAAATGAAGAAGTATATATTCTTTTCCTGCCCGAAAATGAAATGCATGACCTAGGACTTTTATTTGTAAATTATCAATTACTTTTAAAAAACAAAAGGACTATTTATCTGGGTGAGAGCATGTTGATTGATGCGCTCAAATACTTTAAAACAAAGGAATCAAATCCGACCTATATTACCTATCTCACCGTATATCCGACCGAAAAGAAACTACCAAGCTTTCTTAAAAAGTTTCATAGTAAAATACAAGAAGGAAACGAATCAAGCTTATGGCTTTTAGGCCATCAAAGTAAAATTATTAAAAACCAAGATCTTTTTAATAACCAAACTACCTTTAAAAATATAGCTGAAGCTATGACGGTAATCCCTCAACTAGTAAGCGCATGAGTAAAAAAATAGCCGTTATAGGCTCTGGATTTTCATCACTATCTGCCGCATGTTATCTGGCCCAGGCAGGGAACGAAGTGACCATCTTTGAAAAAAACAGTACCGTGGGAGGACGAGCAAGAAGACTTGTAAAAGACGGTTTCACATTTGACATAGGTCCATCCTGGTACTGGATGCCAGATATTTTTGAACGCTTCTTTGCCGATTTTGGTAAAAAACCGTCTGATTATTACCAACTTGATAAATTGAGCCCTGCATACTCCGTAGTTTTTGAAAATCAAAAAATCCTAATTGCAGACAATCTGCCCGATATCAAAAAAACCTTTGAAGATATAGAGCCTGGCAGTGCAAAAAAGCTTCAGGAGTTTATGGATGTAGCTTCAGAAAATTATGACATCGCTATTAAGAAACTGGTTTATAGACCCGGTGAATCACCGCTGGAACTGGTAACACCTCAAACTGTTACAAAACTGGGTGCTTTTGTAAGCAATGTTTCTCGAGACGTGAGGAAAATGTTTACAGACCCAAAGCTTATTTCTATACTGGAATTCCCTGTATTATTCCTAGGTGCAACGCCATCCAATACTCCCAGTTTTTATAACTTTATGAATCACGCAGATTTTGGTCTGGGAACATGGCATCCCAAAGGCGGTATGTATGAGGTCATCCTAGGTATGAAGAAACTTGCCGAAGATCTAGGCGTGGTAATTAAAACCAACTCACCAATTACCAAAATTCTGGTAAACGATAACAATGACGCTGAGGGATTAATGCTCGACGATCAGAAGTTCATGTTTGACGTTGTTCTTTCAGGTGCAGATTATCATCATTCAGAAACTTTGCTTGAGGAAAAACACCGTCAATATTCTGAGAAGTATTGGGACAAAAAAACTTTCGCTCCTAGCTCGCTTATATTTTATGTGGGATTTGATAAGAAATTGAAAAATATAGAACATCATAATTTATTTTTTGATACCAATTTTGAAAAGCATGCTGACGAAATCTACGAACATCCCAAATGGCCAGAAGATCCATTATTCTATGCTAACTTCACTTCGGTAACAGATTCCAGCACCGCACCAGAAGGCTGTGAAAATGGCTTTTTTCTCATCCCGCTGGCTCCTGGGCTGGAAGACACTCCAGAGCTGAGAGAAAAATACTTTAAGATCATAATGAAACGTTTTGAAGAAAGAACCGACCAAAAAGTGATGAGTAATATTATTTGTAAGGAATCCTTTTGTGTGAACGATTTTAAATCTGAGTACAACAGCTACAAGGGAAATGCTTATGGCATGGCCAATACGTTACTCCAAACCGCATTTCTTAGGCCTAATTTAAGAAGTAGAAAGGTAAAAAATCTTTTCTTTACAGGTCAACTAACAGTTCCCGGCCCGGGAGTTCCTCCATCATTGATTTCTGGAAAACTTGCGGCTCAATTAATTACAAAATATTCCTCTTAATGAAAAGTATATTTGACCAGGTCTCAAGAGAGTGTTCTAAAGCAGTAACCAACAATTACAGCACTTCCTTTTCATTAGCCAGCAAAATGTTGGGGCCCAGCATCAGACAGGATATTCATAATATCTATGGATTTGTGAGATTTGCCGACGAGATCGTGGACACCTTTCATGATTATGATAAGCGAACGCTTCTCGATCGCTTTGAAGTTGACCTGAAACATGCCATTGAGGACAAAATCAGTCTCAATCCCATTTTAAATTCATTTCAGGAAACTGTCCACAAATACGATATTACTCCCGATATGTACGGTGCTTTTATACACAGTATGCGATTAGATCTGGACAAGTCGGTTTATCTCACTGACGAGGAATACCGCAACTATATCTATGGCAGTGCAGACGTGGTAGGATTGATGTCCTTAAAGGTTTTTGTAAAGGGAAACAACGAGCAGTATGAAGATTTAAAGGCAGATGCCATGAGACTGGGAAGTGCCTTTCAAAAAGTAAACTTTCTCCGTGATCTCAAAGAGGATCTGGACATGCTGGAGCGCAGTTATTTTCCCAATACCGACCTCCATGATCTTAGCGAGGATGATAAGGCAAAGCTTATTGCAGAGATAGAAGATGATTTTGACGCCGGGTTGAGAGGAATAAAAAGATTGCCTCTAGAAGCAAAACTGGGAGTTTACACCGCATACACCTACTACCGCAGATTACTGACCCGATTAGAAAACACGCCCAGTCGCGAGATAAGAAATACCAGGATAAGAGTTCCCAATTATGAAAAAGTGGGATTACTGGCAAAGGGTTACGTGGCATACCGCCTCAAGCTTATTTAAGAATTTTATAAAGAATAACTGGATAAGATGATTACGTTTTACTGGATCTTACTTTTTACCACAACATTTTGTATCATGGAATTCAACGCGTGGTTCATTCATAAATATGTGATGCACGGTTTTTTGTGGAATATCCATGAGGACCACCACCACAAGCAGCACGACAGCTGGTTTGAAAAAAACGATCTGTTCTTTGTCTTCTTTGCAAGTATTAGTATTGCCTTTAAACTGACTCATAGTTGGCTAGAGTTATGGTGGTGCTTGCCCGTAAGTTTGGGTATTCTGGCCTATGGGATTGCATATTTTGTAGTACATGATATTTTTATTCACCAGAGATTTAAATGGTTGCGCAAGGCAGACAATAAATATGCTCGTGGCGTAAGACGCGCTCATAAAATGCACCACAAACATTTAGGTAAGGAAAAGGGTGAAAACTTCGGGATGCTGGTAGTTCCCATGAAATACTTCAAATAAATCTTCAATGAAAAAAGCGATCGTCATAGGTGCGGGCATCGGCGGTCTTGCAATGGCATTGCGGCTCAAATCTATGGGTCATGATGTTTTGGTCATTGAAAAAAACGAGTACAGCGGTGGCAAACTTCATGCGATTGAGCAGGATGGATATCGCTTTGACCTAGGACCTTCTTTGTTCACGCTGCCTAATCTTGTTGATGAACTTCACGCTTTATTTCCAGAACACAACGCTCGATTTTGACTACAAGGCAAAAACCACTGCCTGTCATTATTTTTGGGAAGATGGAACTTTTTTCAAAGCAAAAACCGATCAGCAATCATTTATTAATGACGCAGCAGCTGTTTTTAATGAAGATCCACAACGGATTAAAAAGTACCTGACCAACAGCAAAAACAAGTACGAAACCACTAAATCCTTATTCCTGGAAAAATCGCTGCACAAAGCGTCCACCTATTTATCCGGCGATACGATTAAAGCTATTTTAAAAATTCCGTTTTTGGGAGTTATGAATACGCTGGATCAAGAAAACCAAGTATTTTCAAACAAGAAATTGACTCAGCTTTTCAACAGGTACGCCACTTACAACGGCTCATCGCCCTATCAGACTCCCGGCATCATGTCGATGATCCCACATCTAGAATTGGGCCTGGGAACCTATTATCCAGAGGGCGGCATGCACCGCATCTCGCAATCATTGTATGAATTATGTGAAGAAGTAGGAGTAGGATTCCGCTTTCGCGAAAGCGTTACCAAAATCAATCACCTCAACAGCAAAGTCACCGGAGTCTCGAATCAGATCAATCCAATTATGAGGCTGAGATCGTGATTTCAAACATGGATATTTATCCTACCTATCGCACGTTGCTCAAAGGCATCAAAGCGCCCGAAAAAACGCTGGAACAGCCCAGATCCAGTAGCGCGCTCATATTTTACTGGGGAGTGGAAGGAACTTTTGAACAGCTGGATCTGCACAATATTCTTTTCAGCGAGAATTATGAGGAAGAATTTGAGCATATTTTTGACCACAAAACGCTGAGCGACGATCCCACCGTTTACATCAACATCACTTCTAAGGAATCGCCACAAGATGCGCCCGCAGGTTGTGAGAACTGGTTTGTGATGATCAACGCACCAGGAAATTATGATCAAGATTGGGACGATTTAGTTGCAAAAAGTAGAGAGAGAATCCTGAAAAAAATCAAAAAATGCCTTGATATAGACCTTACTGATTTAATTAAAACCGAATATATCCTAACACCGGTAGGAATAGAAAAAAACACCAGCAGCTATCGCGGCGCACTCTATGGCGCGGCGAGCAATAATCAGTTTGCCGCATTCTTGCGCCATCCCAACTTCAATTCTAGAATTGAAAACCTTTACCATGTGGGAGGTTCTGTCCATCCTGGTGGCGGTATTCCATTATGTCTATTAAGTGCTAAGATCACCAGTGATTTAATTGAAAAAGATGGTTAAGAACGCAGCGATCATCTTCATGTGGATCATTCACATTTCGGCGTTGATAGGCATCGGGCTGGGATATGAAGATTTCTTTTTGCCCAAATCTCCCTTTACCCTTGTTTATCTATTTTTTATGTGCGTGCTATTCATACCCGTGGCCGATAAGAAATCTGTGCTGTTATTTGCTAGTTTTTTTGTGACTGGATTTACCGTGGAATGGATAGGCGTTCATACGGGAGTGCTTTTTGGAGATTATTATTATGGGAAAAATATAGGGCCTAAAATTGATGAAATACCCATTCTTATAGGTGCCAACTGGGCAGTTCTTGCGCTGACCTCGCACATAATATCCGATAAAATAAGTTCTTCGATCTGGATCAAATCTGCTCTGGGCGCAGGCCTGATGGTAGGTCTGGATTTCTTTTTGGAACAGATTTGTGATTATGCTGGGTTTTGGCATTTTGCGGGCGGCGCAGCGGGCTGGTTCAATTATGTTTGCTGGTTTGTTGTAGCTTACGCACTGCAATTATTGGCAAGCAAATTCAGGCTCAAAGGAAATTTTGCCGTCGCAATCAACATTTACACCGTTCAACTCATGTTTGCAATCACTCTATGGATCATCAATATGATATAGCGATTATAGGCATGGGCTGCGCGGGATCTCACGTATTGCTGGAGTTATTGCGTCGCGATGTGACTCAAAAAATTCTCGTGATCGACACTTATAACAAACCCGCAATCACTAAAACCTGGAGTTTCTGGGAACAGGGAGCGGGAAAATGGGATCATTTGGTGTATAAAAGTTGGAGCAAGGCCTGGTTCAAAACTGCTAGGGAAACCCTTGATCTTAACGTAAAACCCTATCTCTATAAGTCGATAGATCATGTGGCGTTTACAGCTTTCGCGAAAGCGGAACTAGAAAAATATCCCAACGTCACATTTATCAATGCAGAAGTAACCGAAATAAAAAAATACACGATAACGGAGGCTTATAATATAAAGTTTGCAAACTATAACTTTATGTCAAAAATCGTTTTGGACAGCCGCATGGATCCCGCATTCTTCAGCGACAAAAAAGCAATAACGCTCCAGCAACATTTCAAGGGCTGGGTCATAGAGACCGAAAAAGATCATTTTGACCCTGACCAATTCACGATGATGGATTACACATTAATGGACGCTGGAACGACAAGTTTTACCTATGTTCTGCCATTCACAAAACGGAAAGCACTGGTTGAATTTACCTATTTCTCGCCAGAAACGGTCAGCGATGAGACTTATGACATGTTTTTGACAAAATATATCGCTGAGGAACTGGAGATCAATAATTATCAGATCGACGAGGTTGAGCAGGGGAATATTCCCATGTCCACCTATGATTTTAAAAAGCACAATTCACAAAAACATATAAAAATAGGAACTGCCGGTGGCTGGGTAAAACCGTCCACCGGTTACAGTTTTAAGGCAAGTGAGAAAAAAGCGGCAATACTGGTCGATAATATCATCAATAAAAAAGCTCTGGACAGCAACCTTTACAATAAAAAAGCGGCAATTTATGATGCCACCTTACTTGAGGTTCTTTCAAAACATAATGAAAAAGGAGATCAGATATTTTGTAAAATGTACAAGAACAATGATTTACCGGCATTGCTAAAATTCCTGGATGAGGAAACCAATTTTTGGGAAGATGTTCAAATCATGACCCCCATGACCTCATGGCCTTTCATAAAATCTTTTTTCAGGCAGTTATTGAAGTAGTTGGGGTATTTCAAAACCTTCCCAACTACCCGTAATTTTATAGGGTTGGAATCGAGTGAACATTTCTTCTTTATACCATTGCAAGGCTTGGGTTTGTTGTACCGCCTGACGGTGGTTCTGGCTTCTGTAAGCAAATTTTTTGAGAGCGTTTGCGCTGTCCCAAAGGCTGAAGGTTGCCATCTGGGTCACGGGCCGCTCTCCTACTCCGGCGGTAAATAATAAGTTGGGATTATCCACAAGATCCAATTGTGAAGTGGGCACATAATCCCAAAATTTCTTGAGCATTCCCAATTTTATAGTTGCTCTGGTAATCACAGAAATATACTCATTCTCGGGATCAAGATTTTCACTAGACTCAAACGGATTTTGCTTAGACCAACGACCGTGTGCCTTAATGTTTTTCATATAAAAAGTTAGATGGCGCTCGCTATGACTTGTGTACCGCTCAAATAAAGAAGAACTCTCAAAAAAACTCATTGCATCGTTTTCACTTTCCCATACCTGCAACAATCCATAAACGCTCCAGTCCGGCCGCGGATCAAAATTTTCCTTTCCTGAACCTAGCAGCTTATAAAACTGCAAGCCCTTGGTTTTTTTTAAAGGCGAGTGCGCAAATTGCATCATCATAAACGCCCATACTTTTTCCTTAAAATTGGAATATTTAAAGAAGGTCAACGTGGTGATTTGCAAGGACATTAAAAAAGAATTAAATTAGCACGTGTAGATTTTTCACTTTTAACACGTGCAAGTTATGAATACTAAGTTAACCCTTACCATGGATAAAACGGTCATCGAGCAAGCAAAAGAATTTGCCAAAGATCAAGGCCAAAGCCTATCCAGTCTCGTGGAGAATTATTTTAAACTGGTGTCGAGATCTTATAAGCAAGAAGTTGAATTTGGAAAAGTGACAGAAGAAAAGCCCTCATTTATCAGAGAATTATCTGGAAGCCTAAAAGCACCTGAAAATTACGATTATGATTATAAACGTGATATTGAAGAACAAAGAATGAAAAGGTATTTAAGAAAAAAATGAAAGATGTTTTTATCGATTCAGACGTCTTGTTGGATATTTTGCTGTGAAGAGAAGATTTTAAGGAAGTATCAATCCAGATTGTAAAAAATGTCTGGATCTACAAGATTGACCTTTATTTTACCCTGTGATATTGGCAAAATTTACTTTATAGCACGACGCGAAAATGGAGATCAAGTAATTCGTAAACAGATCGAAGAAATTCTTCAACATCATAAATATTCTCGACATAAAAAAAGAAATATTGAAAAGCACTAGACTCTAACTTCAAAGATTTTGAAGACGCGCTACAAAATTACAGCGCAGAAAATTCTGGTGTTATCGATATTATACTCACCAGAAACATCAAAGATTATAGACACAGTAAACTTGTGGTTATGACGCCGGAGTTATTTTTAAGGGCTGAGGTTTGAAAAAAACTTGATGACTGAGTTTGCATACGTAGAAGCAATACCCAATATAACCGACAACAAAAAAGCCTCTTGAAATATCAAGAGGCTTTTTAAATATTAGAAAAACGCGTTCTTAAGCAGCGTTGTCTTGTTTGATTTTATTTAAAGCACTTCCTTTGTCGTACCATCCTATTTGGGCGGCGTTGTAGGTGTGATTCAATTTTACGGTATCCTTGCTTCCATCCTCATGGACGATTTCCAGCGTTAATGGCTTGTCTGGAGCAAACTCCGTAAGATCTGTAAAATTAAACGTGTCATTTTCCTGGATCAGGTCATAATCTGCCTCGTTGGCAAATGTCAGTCCCAGCATCCCTTGTTTCTTGAGGTTTGTCTCATGGATACGTGCAAAGGATTTTACGATAACTGCAACAACTCCCAGATGTCTGGGCTCCATCGCTGCATGTTCACGTGAAGAACCTTCACCATAATTATGATCTCCAACGACAACGGTAGGGATTCCGGCGGCTTTGTAGGCGCGTGCCGTTTTAGGTACGGCATCGTGTTCTCCGTCTATCTGGCTCTTGACCCAGTTGGTCTTTTTACCAAATGCATTAACTGCTCCGATAAGACAGTTATTGGAGATATTATCTAAATGACCTCGGAAACGTAACCAGGGTCCAGCCATAGAAATATGGTCGGTGGTACACTTACCAAAAGCCTTGATCAACAGCTTGGCACCATCTATCTTTCTGCCTATGGGCTCAAATGGTGTCAATAGTTCCAAACGCTCGGAGTCTGGATCTACCTTTACGACAACGCCGCTTCCATCTTCCTGTGGAGCAAGATATCCATCATCTTCTACCTCAAAACCTTTAGGTGGCAATTCCCACCCAGTTGGCTCGTCTAACATCACTTCCTCTCCATCTTCATTGATCAACTTATCGGTGATCGGGTTGAAGTCCAGCCTACCTGCAATAGCTATCGCGGCGGTCATCTCTGGCGAGGCTACAAATGCGTGCGTGTTGGGATTTCCATCAGCGCGTTTTGCAAAGTTTCTGTTGAATGAGTGTACGATACTGTTTTTGGGTGCATTTTTGGGATCTTCATATCTCGCCCATTGTCCAATACACGGTCCACAGGCATTAGTGAAGATTTTGGCATCCAATTTTTCAAACACCCCTAGAATTCCATCACGTTCTGTGGTGAAACGTACCAACTCAGATCCTGGGTTGATCCCAAATTCTGCTTTGGTCTTTAAACCTTTGTCGATCGCCTGTTGAGCAATGGAACTTGCACGGGATAGATCTTCATAGGAAGAGTTGGTACAAGAACCTATCAGTCCCCATTCTACCTTCAACGGCCAGTCGTTTTTAACGGCTTTATCGTGCATGGAGCCTACCTCAGTCGCTAGATCTGGAGTGAACGGTCCGTTCAAATGTGGCATTAATGTATTGAGGTCTATCTCAATAACTTGATCAAAATATTGTTCAGGGTTTTCATAAACTTCTTGATCTCCAGTCAAGTGCTCACGTATTTCGTTGGCAGCTTCGGCAATATCTGCACGATCTGTAGCTTTTAAATAACGTTCCATGGCATCATCATAACCAAAAGTAGAAGTCGTTGCTCCTATCTCGGCTCCCATGTTACATATCGTTCCTTTTCCTGTACAGGAAAGGTTGACCGCTCCATCGCCAAAATACTCTACAATTGCTCCGGTACCACCTTTTACGGTAAGTATCTCGGCAACTTTAAGGATTACATCTTTAGGCGCTGTCCATCCCGATAATTTACCAGTAAGTTTTACTCCTATTAATTTAGGAAATTTAAGTTCCCATGCCATTCCTGCCATCACATCAACAGCATCAGCTCCACCTACTCCTATAGCAACCATTCCCAGACCACCGGCGTTTACCGTGTGAGAGTCTGTCCCTATCATCATTCCGCCTGGGAATGCGTAGTTTTCTAGTACAACTTGGTGAATAATTCCAGCACCCGGCTTCCAGAAACCGATACCGTATTTATCAGAAACTGATTCAAGAAAGTTGAAAACCTCGTTACTGGTATTGAGTGCGTGCTGTAAATCGGTCGTTGCTCCTACTTTTGCCTGGATCAAGTGGTCACAGTGTACGGTTGTGGGAACGGCAACTTTATCTTTTCCAGCCTGCATGAACTGCAACAACGCCATTTGGGCAGTAGCATCCTGGCATGCGATACGATCTGGCGCAAAATCCACATAATCCTTACCCCTTTTATAGGCAGCGCTGGCTTCTCCTTCCCAGAGGTGGGAATATAAAATCTTTTCAGATAGTGTGAGAGGTTTGCCCGTAAGTTCTCTTGCTTTGGCTATGCGAGCAGGCATCTCAGCATACACCTTTTTAATCATATCAATATCAAATGCCATATTATAGTTTTTTCATTACAATCCTGCGAATTTACGAAACGAATCGCAGATTTGAAAATAAACAGTAATATCCAAAAATCTTTAATGGATTCTTACTATTTAAAACCCAATGGCGTATAAAATTTGGTATTTTGACAATTAATACTGTAATTTTTTAAACAATTATCAATAGAGGGCCTTTTACGTGTTCTGCTTTCGCGAAAGCGGAATAAAATTAATCATCTCAACCCCAATTAGGCACTAATTCTTGAAAAGAATTACAATATCTTATTAATTATACTTTCTTCAGTATGTCCCTCGGCTTCTGCCTTGTAGTTTTTAATGATGCGATGTCTTAAAATTCCGGTAGCGACGGCTTTAACGTTCTCTATGTCTGGACTGTATTTTCCATTCACCGCAGCATGGGTTTTTGCGGCGAGGATTAAATTTTGCGAGGCACGCGGGCCTGCTCCCCAGTCTATATATTCCTTGATAATATCTGGAGCGTTTTCACTATTGGGTCTTGTTCTCCCTACGAGTCCCACGGCATATTCTATCACATTAT
Source organism: uncultured Flavobacteriaceae bacterium (assembly GCA_963836885.1). Classification (GTDB taxonomy): domain Bacteria; phylum Bacteroidota; class Bacteroidia; order Flavobacteriales; family Flavobacteriaceae; genus Nonlabens. Next base: position 150,898 of record CAWILF010000028.1, read on the forward strand.
CTGCAACGGGAATGCGACGCAACAACTGTTGGAATTCAAGTATTTCCTGAGCTTTAAAAAGTGCATTCACCACTGGTTTGTGATTGCTCGTCGTCGCTTTTACTACTTGTACTTCCTCGGCAAATGATGGATATTCCAGTTTAATGGCAAACATGAATCGATCCAGTTGCGCTTCTGGCAATGGATAGGTACCTTCTTGTTCTATGGGATTTTGTGTAGCGAGTACAAAATATGGCTCGTCCAGCTTATAATTAGTTCCAGCAACGGTCACCCTTCTTTCCTGCATGGCTTCCAACAGGGCTGCTTGGGTTTTGGGAGGTGTCCTGTTGATCTCATCAGCGAGGATGATATTTGAAAAAATAGGACCTTTTATAAACTTAAATTGTCTATTCTCATCGAGGATCTCACTTCCCAAAATATCGCTGGGCATCAAGTCTGGTGTAAACTGGATCCTTTTAAAATTGAGCCCCAACGCTTGTGAGATCGTGTTGACCATTAAGGTTTTTGCCAATCCGGGAACTCCGACCAGCAAAGCGTGGCCACCAGAAAAAATGGAGATCAATATTTCATCAATCACTCGATCCTGACCCACGATGACTTTGGCAATCTCTTTCTTTAGCTCTTTGTGCTTGACAACAAGATGGTCAATAGCAGCAACATCTGACATACTTCTAGTTTTTTTTACTTGGTCCAACTCACGTTAAAATCACAATCCCTAAAATCTGATCCGATCTTTATGTAGGTGTCCTTTAATTTATCAGACTGCCATTGTTTAATGGCTGCCACCTGTTTTTTCTTTAACGCAAGATCCTTGATCTTGAGATAATCCTGTACATAATCTGCTTTATGATCAGGTATTTTATCTTCCACATAGATCATTTTAAAAACCACGTTGTCCATTTGATTTTTCTCTTGAAAAATCCCACTGACGTCTCCTTTCTCAAGAAATTGGATTTGCGAGGCAAGTTCTGATGGGAGCTTGAGTACTTCCAGGCGCACATCACCCGTGTTGGGATTGGTAAGTTTACCTCCGTTTTCGCTGGTCTGCTCCTCGTCAGAAATTTCACGAGCGGCATCGCCAAATGTGATGTCTCCCAAAATGATGCGGTCGCGCATCTTATCCATCTCTGCCCGTGCCTTATTTACCTGTGCCGTTGATATAAAGGGCTTGAGCAGTATGTGCCTAACGTCACGTACCTGACCCTTGACTTTTTCTACATAAAGTATATGCCATCCGAACATGGTTGAAAAAGGCTCGCTGATCTCTCCTTCCTGTAATGAGAATGCTTGATCCTTAAATTCCTTCACAAATGGATCGCCGCGCCTCATGGTAAGTATCCCGCCCTGTCTTTCGGTTCCAGAGTCATCGCTGTGTAGTGTTGCTAGGGAAGCAAAATCTGCTCCATTGTCCAACACGTCCTTCCTGTAACCGTTCAGTTTATCGATGGATTCCTGGATGGCCTCTTCGGTAGGATCTGGCTCTACCAGGATCTGGGACATTTCTACCTCTGTACTAAATAAAGGACGCTCATCCTCATCCAGCCCGTAGTAAAATTGTCTTACCTCCTCTGGTGTTATCTCAACATTTTCAGTAAGTCGCTGCTGCATGCGCTGCGATAATAATCCGTCACGGTTGATTTTATTGAGCTCGTCCCTTACTTGTGCAATGTTATCCCGTTTATAATACCTGGCAACGGCTTCATCACTACCCAGTCCCTGACGGAAATAATCTATCTGACCTTCCGTGCGTCCCTCTACCTCTGCATCGCTCACGGTTATACTGTCCTGTATGGCGTGGTGCGCATACATTTTTTCCTGTAGCAGACTTTCTATGAGCTCACATCGGGATAGGTTTGCGTCGCTACCGTTGGGATCGCGCTTGATCACGTCCAGCTGTTTTGCAATGTCTGAGTCCAGGATGACATAATCGCCTATGACTCCTGCCACGCCATCGATGAGGAATCTGCTTTGGTTGACCGGTCGCACGCTATCATTTTTTTCGATCAGGGCTGCAATGGTCTCCGTTTTGTTTTTTTCGTCCGTGGCACTATTGGCATCGGTCTGGGGTGTCTGTGCCGAGATAGCTTTCGCGAAAGCGAGACACATTAATACACATAATATACGTTTCATATTTTTTACTTTTTACGCAGTACCGCGTCTTCTAATAGATCTTGTTCAAGATTTTTTATAAATTCCAACTTCCTTCTGTTCAAAAGGATTTGTTTGATGGTGGGTTCTACATATTGCCGTGGGGCTACTTCTCCCCTTTTCAGAATATCGTTAAAGTGGATCAAATATAAGCCAAGACTATCCTCCTCTTTCCAATTCCTGCCCTCAATAAGATAATTGCCCTCATTTGCAGGGTCTATAAACGGTATATTCTCAAAGATCTTGCTCTTTTTTACCCAGATGGAATCGTTCAGGAAATAACTTTTGAAGGTAAGCTTGAGGCTATCCACCTTATGTAGGGACGCCGGGTCTCCCTTCTTGAACCACTTCTCAACCTCATCAAACTGCTCGTACAGTGGGTCAACCAGTACATACCTGAACTTTACCAGATCTTCATTGAGTATGAACTCCTCGTTCTTTTGAGTATAGTACCTGTATATGTTGCTCGCGCTGATAGCCGTGTCGAGATTCTGCTTAGTCAGTTCCTGCAGGTATTCCTGTGTGTAGAGCTCTATTTTATAGCGATCCACTAATTGATCCAACTGTTCCTGCCGCTGGTCGGGTATGTTATCTAGAGCGTTTTCCATCAACGATACATCCAGCAACCAGTCGCGTATGTACCTGTCAACGATGGCGGTGCTGTCCTCTATCGTGTAATCTACCGGGAGCAATGCCTGTAGGTCTGATGTGGTTATGTAACGACCGTCGAGGGAGACCACGACATCGGGATTTTCCACGGGCTGAAAGTACTGGCAGGATACAACCAATGAATACCAGAACGACAAGACAACTTTTGCTATATATTCTTTTGATCTGCAATCTCTTTTTTAACTTTCTTGAGAGTTTTTTTATTCACCTTGATGTCGTGACCCGTGCGCAAATTGTTCTTCCATTGCTCTTCCAGGACCTGCTGGTAATCATTCATGACCGCGCCCATGGCTTCCTCAAAGGTTTTTGTACTGGGCTCAATGATCTCGTTGATCTTTATGACCTTATAAAAGCTATCGGTGTCTGACTTGTAGATTTTTGAGACTCCTTGCTTGATCTCAAAATCTTCTGGAAGTCGATTGTAGCCCTCCTCGACGATACCTGAGGAAATAAGCACTTTGGTACGGCCGTCCTTGTTAAAATTGCTCTTGATAGAATCAATTTCTACATTATTGCGTAGCATTTTTATGACCTCTTGAGCAACCTCTTCCGTGGTGTTTTGAGTGAGGATGATGTCCAACCTCCTTTTCCAGAGGTAATCGCTCTTGTGGTCTTCATAATAAGATCTTAATGCAACTGTGTCTTGTTTTGCCTTTTCCCAAATATTCTTTTCCATCAGGTTAAAAAGGAGGATGCCCTCTTTGAACTCATTGTAGATGAAGGCAAAATCCTCATTGTCCCTTTCAAGGTTTTTATCATAATAATCAATGACCTCCTCATTAATGTACTCGTTATAAAACTCATTGAGCTTTGCCTCTTTAGTGGGATATTCCTTAAAGTCCTTGAGTTGGCGCTGGGATGCAAATTTGGTAAAACTACCATAGGTGAGTTTTTTATCCTTAATGGACGTCAGTACTTTTGCACTATCCACATTCTTGTACTGGAAGGCCCAGGTAAGGTCTAAGATACTGTCGCTGACCCCAGAAACGTAGTTCTTGGGAAGCGAGGATGTCGTCGCCATACCATACTTCTTCTTCAGTTTATTAGTGAACGAAGTGGTAATTTTACGTGAGCGTGGGGACTTCCTTATTTTATCGATCAAGGTTTTTTCCTGTTTGTCAAAATCGGCTACGGGATGTTTTTCAATCAACTTTACTATGTGCCAACCGTATTTGGACTCAAACGGCTCTGAATATTCCTGCGGGACGGTCATCGCCAGTGCCTTGTCCTCAAATATGGGTGAGTTCAATCCTCCAGTCCCAAACCTTGTGAGCTTTCCTCCATTGCCCGCGCTGTTCAAATCATCAGAAAATTCCCGTGCCAGTTCCTCAAACGCCTTGCCTTCTTGAAGTTGGGAGTAAATGTCCTTGATCCTGGTTTCTGCAGTTTTATCCGTCGCCTCTGGCTTGTCAAAGGCCATAATATGCGCTACGGTTACCTCACCACGTGACTTTCTACGATCATTCACCTTTAAAACGTGATAGCCAAAATCGGTTCTAAACGGTGCCGTATGTTTGCCCACGGGAGTTTCAAACGCGGCATCCTCAAATTCATAGACCATCCTAAAAGGACCAAACCAGCCCAGCTCACCTGCATTACCAGCACTGGGACCTTCACTTTTTTCTCTTGCGAGCTTTGCAAAATCTGCTCCCTTGTCCAACTGTTTCTTCACCTCCATGATCTTGTTCCAAGCGGCGAGCGTGTCTGCGGGTGATGCGCCACGACCCACTTTTACAAGTATGTGACTGGCATTCACCTCTTCTTTGGAACGGTTGTAGACCTCTGTTACAAGTTGGTCAGTGACCTCAGTATCTGTAAGGAATCCCTGGGATAGACTACTTCTGTAATTGAGCAGTTCCTTTTTATAGGCCTCGTCCCTATCCAGACCTAATTTGTAGGCCTGTTGAAGCTTGAGTCTATAATCTATGTAAAGTTCAAGGTAGTTATCCACATCCTTCTGGCTATCGTCCTGTACGATGTCCAGGTTTTTGAGATAGACCTTCATAAAGGTATTTGCGTCATAGTCCTTGCCGTCTATGGTCAGTAAGGTCTCACCGGCGAGGTCATTTTTCTGAGCTTGAATGGATAAGCCCATCAGCATTAAAAACAAACTAATACCTATGTGTACTTGTTTCATTATAAGTGGTTTTCAAAGTTTGCAAAAATAAGTGTTTAGTAACCGCATTCAAAACGCATCACAACCATAGTTATTTTATAAATTTGATCTTTAACACCAGCTTGACCCTATGTTAGAAAGCAATAATTCCATTGAGATAGAACTTCCCATAGACAGGGTAATGCAACTGTTTCAGAATCAAGATTACTTTAAGGAATGGCAGGACGGCTTGATCAGTTTTGAGAATACCACTCCCAGCGTGGGAAAATTGCACAGCGAGCGCGAGATGAAGATACGCATGGTAGGCACTTCCATTACCATGAATGAGAGAATTACCCAGATAGACCTGCCACATATCTGGGAAGCAACCTATAGGACCAATGGTGTGTTGAACTATCAGAGCAACCGCTTTCGCGAAAGCGAGACCACCACAAACGGCGTCAAGATAAAAACAACTTTGTGGGACTCAAAAAGCACTTTTAAATTTACTGGAATGATGCGGCTTATTGCGCGCACCCGACCAAAACTTTTTACTGAGCAGACCTATGAATACATGAAAGGCTTTAAAAAATTTGCCGAATCGCTACCCAAAACACCTAACAATTGAAATATCTAAAACTCATCTGGGATTTTAAAGGTCCAGACGCACGGCTCACCGCAAGCCATCACTTGATCCACCTCAAGGAATATGTAAACTTGAATGAAATAACCTGTCCAGAAAGTGATGTTGAGAATCTTGCGATCAACCACACCATTGCCTTTATAGTGGTAGAAGAAACCGATATGCCGCAGGTCAGAGACCGATTGAAACCACATCGTGGCCAATTGTGGCAGCCGCAAAATGAGTCTTAAAACCAAATAATGAATCTAAAACCCGCTATTTTTCAAGACATCCTACCTAGCGATCGCATCATCACGGGAACAGACCTCAACGAGAGATATTGCCATATATGGCGCATGGATAAGCCTTTGCAATGTCTGTGCGCACTCCTACCAGAGACCACACGTGAGGTGAGCGAGATCATGAAGATCTGCACGAGAGAATTAGTGCCGGTAGTCGTCCACGGCGGCCTTACAAATCTCGTGGGAAGTACTGAGACTGATGGAAACGAGGTCGTGATAAGCCTGGAGCGGTTAAATAGCATTGAGGAAGTAGATGCGGACAGTCGCACGATCACCGCACAGGCAGGGGTCATTCTTGAACATTTACAAAATGCCGCACAAGATAAGGGAATGCTTTTTCCGCTCAATTTTGGCGCGAAGGGTAGTGCCCAGGTGGGCGGTATCATTAGTACCAATGCTGGCGGTCTGCGGGTTCTCAAATATGGAATGACCCGCAATCTCGTTTTGGGACTGGAAGTCGTGCTTGCTGATGGACGCATTATATCTTCCATGAAAAAGATCATCAAGGATAACAGTGCCTATGATCTCAAACAAAATTTTATAGGAAGCGAGGGAACTCTGGGCATCGTGACCAGAGCTGTTCTCAAACTCGTAGAAGCTCCCAGGGCAAGAACTGCCGTTTTTATGGGAGTGGATAGTTACCCAAAAGTGGTCTCCCTGCTCAAAAAAATGGACAGTGAGCTGTCTGGAAAGCTGAGCGGCTTTGAACTGATCTGGAAGAACAGCTATATCCAAATGACCAGCACCAGCAGCGCCGTGCGGCCTCCACTGCCCTACGATTACAACTATTATGTTCTTGCAGAAATACAGGATCTCAATACTATTAAAGATCAAGAAAGCTTGCAATCGCTACTGGAAAACCTCCTAACCAGTGCTATTATAGAAGATGCAACCATTGCCCAGACCGAGAACGAGGTGAGTTGGTTTTTTAGGATCAGGGAAGATGTGAACAACCTGACCGATCACATGGAATACGACCAGCATTTTGACATTAGTATTCCCATTCCGTTGATTGGAGAGTATATTAAGGAGTGCTACACAAATTTGGAAGTACTGGAACTAGTTGATCAGATCTATGCGTTTGGTCACGTTGCCGATGGGAATATTCATTTGATGATCGGGAAACAGAACAATTCGCTTGCTCTAAAGAAAGAGATCGATCACGTTGTGTATGGCGGGTTAAAAGCCATCGGCGGCTCAGTAAGTGCCGAGCATGGAATAGGTCGCGATAAAAAGGACTACTTGAAATTATGTCGCAATGATGAAGAAATTGCTTTGATGCGGTCGATGAAACAGTTTTTTGATCCCAATAACTTGTTGAATAGGTCAAATATTTTTTGACCTGCTGGATATCATCTAGTATTCATCCAGTATCCTAACTACCTCAGCTTTCTCTAGCCGTACCTTTTTTTCTGTGGCCATAAAATCATCGGCAGCGCGATAACCTACCGGCAGTAGCAGCACGCTCTCCAGCCCCTCTTTGCCCAATTCAAGTAGATCATCCATTGCTTTGGGATTGAAACCTTCCATCGGGCAGGAATCTATCTTCTCGACCGCGCAGACCGTCAGCAGATTACCCATGATTAGATATGCCTGGTTTCTTGCCCAAGACTGTATTTCCTCGGGTGATTTTTTTGAGAACGAGTCGGTAAGAAAATCCTTGAACGGTTTTAAGGTCTCACCGGGCGTACCGCGACTGGTTTCAACCCGTTTAAAATAATTGTTGATATAACCACTACTTATTGAAGTCGTACACAGTACGAGAACCGCATCGCAATCCGTTATTTGAGATTGATTAAAACACAACGGCAACATTTTTTGTTTAAGATCCTGACTCTTCACGACAATCAATCTACAGGGTTGCAGCCCGTAGGATGTTGCAGTTAGATTGAAGGCCGCTACCAACAGGTCGAGCTTGTCTTGTTTCAGTGATTTTTTATTATCAAACTTCTTGGTGGCATAACGCCAGGATAGGCTTTCTAAAATATCGGTGGACATAAAAGTACTTTAATTGAATAGTGGTGATGGTGGGGTAGGTCGCTTTCGCGAAAGCAAACTCACAACAATCTGCAAAACTAATTACAATATTACGGGAAGCACTTCAACGAGCATCATTATAATTTATGGCTTTATCCCAATATTTTCCAGTATTGTGGATTTTAACTAGCCTGCGCGACGTGATTTAATACTCTTAGTTCTACATTTGTAACGCATCTCCCAGATAAAAAAAGATAGCATTTTATGCGCAAATTTTTAAATGTGCTTGTTTTCACGATCATTGCGGTGCTCGTTGCCATTTTACTACTTCAATTTCACGTAGGCAGAACTTCCAGACCTTATATTCATTCTGGGCTGGCCAGTGTGCAACCGGCTTATGCAGGTATAGTCTTGGGAGCCAGCGTGCGCCCGGACAAGAGCCTTTCACCCATTCTCAAAGATCGGGTCGATGCTGCTTACCTGGCCTACTCCCAGAAAAAATTTAAAAAGTTCCTGCTCAGTGGTGATCACGGTTCACGGGATTATGACGAGGTAAATGCCATGAAGAACTACCTCAACGATAAAGGAGTGCCCGATGTGGATATATTTTTGGACCATGCGGGTTTTGACACCTACAACTCCATGTACCGTGCAAAGGAAATCTTTGAAGTCAAGGATGCGATCGTTTTCACGCAAGAGTTTCATTTGCCCAGAGCTATATATATAGGTAACAGTCTGGGGCTGGATGTTCAGGGATATGTATCTGATAGGCGGGAATATGAGGCAAACAGCAGGTTGCAACGCAGGGAATGGCTCGCAAACATAAAGGCCTGGATTGAGCTCAACATCGAGAAAAGCCCTATTTACAGTGGCAAAAAAATTCCAATTACTGGTGATAGCTCGCTATCGCACGACAAATAATCATTTCATTACAAGTGAAATAAAAAATGTGTTACTCGACCGTTATATTAAAATAATCGATATTTAATCGATCATCGTCCGTTGCATCGCCCCCTCGATATGTAATCTTTATTCTCTCAGTTCCCGTAAATCCCGGAGCTGGTTTATAACTGTAGATCAACATATCAGTTTCTGAAATCCTAGAAAACTCACTGACCTCTGCGTTAAGCGGTGGCTCTACGATCACGGCAGTCTCTGGCTGTACCGTGAGCCCGAGTGGGTAGGTAAAGCTTTCATTAGCGCTTATGGTTCTGTTAATCTCGCCTACAATAGTATTGTCAGGCTCTTCACTGCATGAGATCAAAAATAGGATGGAAATGATTGCAATTACATACTTTTTCATAGCATTGAATTTATAATTATTGAGCAATATCGAAGCTTTGAAAAAGGCTCAATTAGGTTGCAATAAAGTTATGGAAAATTAATCAATGTTCACAAATAGCTTTATTCGTTAATAAATCGCAGGATAAGTCTTCCCTTAAAAACAGATATAGCTTGTAACTTTGGCCAACCTTAAAATAAAATTTAAATGGCTGATATACAGCAGTTAAAAGACATCACTACCCAAGTAAGAAGAGACATCGTGAGACAGGTGCATGCAGTAAACAGCGGTCACCCGGGTGGATCACTGGGCTGTGCAGAGTTTCTCGTAGTACTTTATAACGAGGTCATGGAACACGATCCAGATTTTAACATGGATGGTAGGAACGAGGACTTATTTTTTCTTTCCAACGGTCATATTTCTCCGGTTTTTTATAGTGTTTTGGCCAGGGCCGGCTATTTTCCCATTGAGGAACTCAAGACATTCAGAAAGCTCAACTCCAGGCTGCAGGGCCATCCCACGACCCATGAAGGTTTGCCGGGCGTGCGCATTGCAAGTGGTTCATTAGGTCAGGGAATGAGCGTGGCGATAGGCGCGGCAGCAGTTAAAAAACTCAATGGAGACCATAGAACGGTTTTCACGCTGCACGGCGATGGCGAGCTGCAGGAAGGCCAGATATGGGAAGCTGCGATGTATGCAGCGGCAAATAAAGTGGACAATCTCATTAGCACGATAGATGTCAACGGCCAGCAAATAGACGGCAGTACAGATGCCGTTTTGAATCTGGGTGATCTTAGAAATAAGTTTGAGGCATTCGGCTGGGAAGTGGTCACCGTAGAACATGGCAATGATATAGAACATGTTATTGCAGGGATTGAGAAGGGGATCTCGCTTTCGCGAAAGCAGAAACCCGTATGCATCCTGCTCCATACCGAGATGGGCCACGGTGTAGATTTTATGATGGGATCGCACGCCTGGCACGGGATCGCTCCTAATGATGAGCAACTTGCAGAAGCATTGAAACAAAATCCAGAAACACTAGGAGACTACTAAAATAGGTTTCTGACATACCACACTACAATGAAAGAATATATAAATACAGGAAATAAGGATACGAGATCGGGTTTTGGCGATGGACTTACCGAACTGGGAAAAAATAACGAAAACGTCGTGGCGCTATGTGCCGATCTTACGGGATCGCTTAAAATGAACGCATTTGCCGAAAACCATCCCGAGCGCTTCTTCCAAGTAGGAATTGCAGAAGCAAACATGATGGGAATTGCGGCCGGAATGACCATAGGTGGAAAAATTCCATTTACCGGGACGTTTGCAAATTTTTCAACGGGTCGTGTTTATGACCAGATAAGACAGAGCATTGCCTATTCTGACAAAAATGTAAAAATATGTGCCTCGCATTCTGGTTTAACGCTAGGCGAAGACGGAGCAACCCACCAAATCCTTGAAGACATAGGATTGATGAAAATGCTACCGGGAATGACGGTGATCAATACCTGCGATTACAACCAGACCAAAGCAGCAACCCTGGCCATAGCCGATTTTCACGGGCCGGTTTATTTAAGGTTTGGCCGTCCCAAAGTAGCCAACTTCACTCCAGAGAACGGAACTTTTGAAATAGGTAAAGCCGTCGTTCTTCAAGAAGGAAGTGATGTAACGATCGTAGCAACCGGACACCTCGTCTGGGAAGCACTGGAAGCTGCAAAAGCTCTTGCAGAAAAAGGCATTGCTGCAGAAGTGATCAATATCCACACGATAAAACCTCTGGATGAAGAGGCAATTATTAAATCTGTGGCAAAAACTAAATGTATAGTAACCGCCGAAGAACATAACTATCTAGGTGGACTGGGCGAGAGTGTGGCTAGAACTTTGGCACTGCACACTCCTACTCCACAGGAATTTGTGGCCACTCAGGACACCTTTGGAGAAAGTGGAACGCCTGAGCAACTTCTTGAAAAATATGGGCTCAATGCTGAAAACATTGTAATGAAGGCAGAGAAAGTAGTAGGTAGAAAATGATGGATTTTCATAGGGGTAGGCTTAAGCCTATCCCTATAAAAAAAACAGGAAACTGCTTTTCTGGATGCTACGGAACATGAGCCGCTGTTAAATTTAAAGGGATTTTCATAACACTGCCGTGTTTTGTTTAGTTTTATTAGGTAGAAGAGTTGCTGATTAAAACTTGATTTCTATCATAAAGTAGTTTTAGTTTATTCTATATTCTCAATCCATATTCAAATACTTTTCAAAGTATCTATCCATGAACTATTGTCAAGCATAAATTATATTGAGTAGAATAAAAAAGGGATGTTTCTTGTGAAACATCCCTTTTTTTATTTTTAAACTTTAAGCTTATCGCTTCATGGCAAAATGTCCTCTCGCTTCAGATTGTACGCCGTCAATTTCATAAGTGATCTGAAACCAATAGTCGGAACTGGGTAGGGGCTCTCCGTTAAATGTTCCATCCCAACCCGCACCCGCTGGATCGATTTGCTTGATAAGTTTTCCATACCTGTCATAAACATAGACCGTAGATCCAGGGAGTCTATCACCAGCTATAATATTCCAGGTGTCGTGATAGCCGTCATCATTGGGCGTAAAGAAATCAGGATAACCAAATACAAATATTTCTTCGATTATTTCACCACAACCGTTGCGTTCTGCAATAGCTATCTGGTGTGGGCCTGGTAGTACATTTTCAAAGATACCGGTGTACAGATATGGTCCTCTGTCTAGACTGAACCAGTATTCATCAGGTCCGGTTGCGGTAGCGATCACATCGTGGTTGAATGAAAATGGATCGGTAACGATTTGAACATCATAAGTCTCAGGAACTCCTCGTTGTCTTACAAAGGTCGAGGTTGAATTTTCACAAGTCGTAGAAATATTGGTGACAAAAACCTCGTAATCTCCAGGTTCGTCTGCGGCATAAGTTGCACTAGTTGCTCCCGAAATGACCGCACCGTCCAAAAACCATTCAAATGAAAAGTCCACATTGTTCAATCCCGTATTCAGTAATACCGGACCATTGATCAAGTTATCATTTTCATCCACACAAAGAAGGTATTCTGGCAATAAATCAGGTCTAGGTAGTTCATTGAAAATCAACTCGACCGTTGTATAACTTGCACAATCCGTACTATCATCATCTACCCGTATAAAAATAGTAGTGTCTTGTGAATATTGATAATTTCTGGAAACTGCACCAGAGTTGGCTTCGGCATCGTCCCGACTTTCAAAAAAGCTTAGGCTGGTAGCTGTCTGACCACCAGTAACTGCGCTGGTTACCTGGTTGAGATCAATTGTCGTTGTTCCATTTCCACTATCACACTGTTCCAGCGCACTTGGCATAAACGCATCTGGTGCATCCACCGCCTCGATCTGAAATTCCCCCACATTAAAACATTGGGTAGAATTATTTTCTATGCGGTAAAATATGGACTGCGGATTTCTAGTGTTTTCATAATTTGAATCATCCAGTCCAGCACCGCCGGCGATGGCAAGTGCTCTACTTTCAAAGTAGGTTACACTAACATCTGACTGCCCATCGATTATTCTTGATGTATTTTCAGAAAGGGTGAAACTAGCCTCCATTGCTCCAGTGGCGTCACATTCTTCTAGTGTCAATGGATTTCCTATACTTGGAATAGGCAAAACAATAATGTCAAAAGAGGTTGTACTGGCGCAAGTGGTATCGTTATCTACCACTCTAACAAAAATTGTCTCAGTACTTGCTGTATTTTCATACATGGTAGGCAGTGGAAACTGACCAGTGTTTGCATCATTTTGAGAGTCGTGGTAGGTAATGGTAAGATTTGTATTTCCTACATTAGAAATGAGCGTACTTTCATTAGTGCGCAAATCAAAAATCTCAACACCATCATCAGTAAGGTCATCGCAGGACTCTATATTATCTATCGCGGTAAGTTCTGGAAGTGGCACAATTTCAATCTGAAAATCTCCAGTGGAAGCACAATCGGGATTTGAAGCTACCTCAGCTCTCACATAAATAGTTTGAAAGCGAGTGGTGCCCAAATAATCAGTAAGCGGCAAATCATCAGTTCCTGCTTCTGCCTGAGCAAGCTCTTCATGAAAAGTGACATTATAAAGAGCTGGATTTTGAGATAACAGTACTTGAGAGACCAATGGCCCAAAATCAAACAGCTCCTCACCATCATTGCCTGCGTCACAAACAGGATCTACAATAACTGTATTAACTACTGGTGTTGTAATTATTTCAAGATCAAAAGTTCCTACATTATAACACAGGGTGCTGTTATTTTCAATGCGATAAAATACAGATTGTGGCGCACTCGTATTATCGTAGCTGGCATCGTCCAGACCCGCACCGCCAGCGATGGCAAGTGCTCTGCTTTCAAAGTAGGTTACACTAACGTCTGTCTGCCCATCGATAATTCTTGATGTGTTTTCAGAAAGGGTAAAATTAGCTTCCATTGCTCCAGTTGCATCACATTCTATCAAGGTCAATGGATTACCTAAACTAGGAATGGGCAGTACGGTAATATCAAATGAAGTTGTACTCACACAAGTAGTATCGTTATCCACTACCCTAACAAAAATCGTCTCCGTACTCGCCGTGTTTTCATACATAGTGTTAAGCGAAGAAGATCCGTCATCTGCATCATCCTGAGAACCGTGGTATGTTATTGTGAGGTTAGTATTCCCTACATTAGAAATGAGCGTGCTTTCATTAGTGCGCAAATCAAAAATCTCCACACCGTCCTCAGTAAGATCATCACAAGACGATAAATCGTCTATTGCGGTAAGCACTGGAAGTGGCGTTATTTCAATTTGAAAATCTCCAGTAACGTAACAATCAGGACTTGAAGCTACTTCTGCTCTTACATAAATCGTTTGAAATTGAGTGGTGCCTAAATAATCAGTCAGCGGCAAATCGTCTGTTCCAGCTTCTGCCTGAGTAAGCTCTTCATGGAAAGTAACATTATAAAGAGAAGGATCTTGAGATAACAACACTTGAGAAACCAAGGGTCCAAAATCAAACAGTTCCTCACCGTCTGAGTCTGCATCACAGATAGGATCTGCGGTAACAACATTTACAACTGGCTCGGTGATCAATTCTAGGTCAAAGGTCCCTATCACATAATCACAAACAGAATTTGAGGCTCTAGTTAATCTAACATAAATTGTTTCGGTAGGAGAATTTACATTTGTGTAAGCAGCTGGAGTGGTTATAAATGGAGTTCCTGCAATAGCATTTGCCATCGATGTGTGGTAAGTAACATCAATACCTGTCTGACCATCGACAATATCATTCTCCCTGGAAGTGAGGTCAAAAACTTCTTCGTTATCGTTACTAACATCACACTTTACGATATCATCGACTGCATTAAAAATGGGTTCGATAGAAACATCGATTACAAAATCCAGTTCAAGAAAACAATCTGGAAAAGCAGGGTCTGTAACTTTTACAAAAATTGTTTGAGGACTAGAGGTGTTTGTAAAAGCAGCTGGAGCAGCAATAAGATCGGCCGGATCATAAGCGACATCTGTAAAATATTCTATGATGAGGTTGGGATTAGGTGGAGATTGCGCATTTTCGATCAGAGCTCCATTAGTGGTGAGATCAAAGACAAACTCATCTGTCAGTGAGCATTCTGAAAGATCACTTAGAGCCACTGAGGCAGGGCCTGGAACTACATCAATAATCAACTCGCTAGTTCCTGCACAACTGACATCGGTACTGCTTTGGAATTTTACAAAAAATTGTTCCGTGCCAAATCCTTGATTGTAGTTATCGATATTCTGAACAGGACTTGCGCCACTATTGGCATCATTTTGAGAGTTATGTACAGTTACCGCAATATCAGTAGAATTACCTACAGAAGTATTATCTCTTATATATTGTTCCAGATCAAAAGAAACGAGAGGTTCACAAGAATCAATGGGCGGAATACTTATATCACTGAAATCGATAATATTGATAATTATGGGTTGGATATTCTTACATCCCGTAGCAATATTTATCACCGATCCATAGATAGTTTGAGTAGTTGTACCAAAAGGATAAGCAGCCGTGTTTGTGATCCTACCATTACCAGAGTTTGCTGCGTCTAGATCTCTAAAATAATTGACCTGATATTGAGACGGACTCAATCCATTGAGCAGCAACGGATTATTGACCCTTAAATCTACCGTGGTCGTAATTCCAGTGTCACAAATCGTGAAATCGTTGGGGACACCCACGGGAATCTCTGGAGAAGTATTGACACAAACTTCTTCAGAATAAGTACAATCAAAGCTATCTATAAATTCAAACGTATAACAATTGACACCTTGAGCAGAAGGCATGATGGTTACTTGATTTCCATTTTCAGCAATAATATCAGGATTGGGAAGCCATCTACTGGAAACTGGTTCTGGCGTGTAGGAAACTTCATCCGGAACTATACTAGGATCAAAATTTAAACCCCAGAAGAAGATATAACCATTATCTCTAGCTAAATTATCTGTAATTGACAAACACCATTCACCATTGATAGCACTACCGACAAATGTAGAGAACGGATCTACAGGTAAATAATCACCAGCGGGAACTGAATCGCACCAGCAGTAGCAGTTGCAGCTTGCACTAAGGTTTGAGTTGCAGCCCTAGATTCAGTAAAAAAATAATCATAACCAATTCCTGGATCTAATGTTACATCAGGAAAAATGGGTTCTCCAAAATATGCACCGCCTCCAGCTTGCTCAAATAACCTTACGGTAGTACCATCAGGCGAGGTCAATATTATATCTAGATCTCCCGTATAACTATGTTCTATATTCATAAAAACCTCTAACAAATCAGAGGCATTATTAATTGTAGAACCGAGCGGGAAACCCTCAACGGTAATACAAGTTCTGTAAGTAACATCTGGCACTCCAGACTCAAGATCATCTAAAAAAGTTGTATCACTAACATCCCTCGTTATTTCCACAGAATACTCGGTAGTTTGAACTACACCAAATAGCTCCGTAGTTTCTCCAAAACAGACTATGGGATCTTCTGCTCGAGTTCCCGTAAAATCAGGGTCTGTAGATACATGTACAAACAATTCTGTATCAGTTCTATCCGAACATCCAAATTCATCCGTGGCAATAAATTTAATGGGATATGATTGTGGGGTTGTATAGGTTTCCGACTGGATTGCACCTGGAACAACACCAGCACCATTTCCCAGATCCCAAGAATAATTTGCTGTGGCACTACCGTTGCTAAAAATTGCAGATCCATCAAAATTAATCGTTTCACCTTGACAAATTCTAATAACTCCATCCGCATCAGCGGGTGGGTCTGTTATGATAGTGGTACTTATCGCTTGACATGGGTTAAAGCACCCACGTGAAGCTCCCCACCCAATACCTGTACCTGAAGCATCTGAAATAAACCGGACAGTAAGACAGCCACCCGGTGTAGCTTGTGTTGCTCTAATCAGGCCTGGAGCAGTTGAAGTTTCATCCATGACAATTAAAACTGGGGCAGCAACACTATCACCGTTGTAAATAGTGAGGGTATCACCCGATCCCAGACCCAAGCGCGAAAAATTCAATTCCAATAAATCGGTTTCTATGGTAGGACAAAAAACCGCTATATTATCCTCATCATTGGAATAATTACCCCTTATGCCTCCCGTATCATAAAAAGTAATGGCCGGTGCACATCCTCTTGTAGGAAAACCAGCACCATTATTTGTCCCAGGTACCATATTAAAATTCTGGGCGGTGAGGGACAAAGAAAAAAGGATTGCAAAAAAGGGGAAGAATTGTTTCATAACATCAGCTTATTTAATGGGGGAAGTTTGATAAAAAAATGCAATAATCGAGTTGCTAATAAATTCCCAAACCAATGACTAATATAAGAAAAACTGGTATAATATAAAGTGTAAATCGTAATTTTACCGCAAGTCCTGTATTAATGGGCAGTTTACCAGTATTTATTATGAAAATAGAAGATTTTATCGAAGATATTGAAGAACAGGATCACCTCTCCAGCAACGAGCAGACGCCGTTGCGGGATGATGCCTTTGAACTGAGCGACCTTGAAAAGATTGAGTCCATCAAGAAAGATGTGCACCACATTCTTGAAACTTTGGGGATGGACATGAGTGATGATAGCCTCAAGGGAACGCCCAACAGGGTGGCAAAAATGTTCGTCAACGATATTTTTGGCGGTCTGCGTCCCGATAAAAAGCCCAGTGCCAGTACCTTTGAGAACAAGTATAAGTACAATGAGATGCTGGTGGAGAAAAACATCGTCGTCTATTCTACCTGCGAGCACCACCTGCTTCCCATCGTAGGTCGCGCCCACGTTGCCTACATTTCCAACGGTAGCGTGGTAGGACTCTCAAAGATGAATCGCATCGTGGATTATTATGCAAAACGGCCGCAGGTACAGGAACGCCTCAATATACAGATAGTCAGGGAGCTGCAAAAGGTTCTCAATACGGATAATGTTGCCTGCGTGATCGATGCAAAACATCTGTGCGTCAACAGCAGGGGAATACGGGACATTGAGAGCAGCACGGTCACGGGCGAGTTCGGTGGTGTATTTAAGAACAGGGAGACCAAAAGGGAGTTTTTGGATTATATAAAACTGGATACAAAATTCTGAGACGCACTTCAGGAGGTATTTAACCTGTTTTTATTTGATCAATCGCACATGGTTTGTGATTATATTGCTTTCGCGAAAGCTAACACCACACCATCTTCCCAACCATTATTAAGTTAATCATTACCAATTTAATCATCATGGCACTTTACAAGAACAATGACCTGAACATCTATAATTCCATGAGCGGCGAGAAGGAAATCTTCACTCCCATCACGGAGGGCAGGATAGGAATGTACGTGTGCGGGCCTACCGTTTACAGCAATGTTCATTTGGGAAACTGCCGCACGTTTATAAGTTTTGACTTGATCTACAGGTATTTGAGCCATCTGGGATATAAGGTGCGCTATGTGCGCAATATTACCGATGCCGGTCATTTAACGGACGATGCAGACCAGGGTGAGGACAAGATCTCCAAAAAGGCCCGACTGGAAAACATTGAGCCCATGGAGGTCGTTCAACAGTACACGATCGACTTCCACAAGGTCATGGAGCAGTTCAACTCGTTGCCGCCCAGCATTGAGCCCACAGCGACGGGACACATCGTCGAGCAGATCGAGATCATACAGTCCATAATTGACAAGGGCTATGCTTATGTGAACGAGGGTTCGGTATATTTTGATGTCGTTAAATTCAATGAGGAGCATTCCTACGGTAAATTGAGCGGTCGCAATCTGGAGGATATGATCAACAATTCCAGGGAACTCGCCGGGCAGACGGAGAAGAATAATCCGCAGGATTTTGCGCTTTGGAAAAAGGCAAGTCCTCAACATATCATGAGATGGGGAAGTCCATGGAGCGACGGTTTCCCGGGATGGCACCTGGAGTGTACGGTAATGAGTTCTAAATACCTGGGAGAGACCTTTGACATACACGGTGGTGGGATGGATCTCAAATTTCCACATCATGAGTGCGAGATTGCCCAGGGCGAGGCAGCACACGGTAAAAGTCCGGTAAATTACTGGATGCACACCAACATGCTGACCCTCAACGGTCAAAAAATGTCCAAATCCACAGGAAACAGCATTCTGCCGGCAGAATTGTTTACGGGAAACAACGACTTTATGGAAAAGCCATTCTCTCCCAGTGTGGTGCGCTTTTTTATGATGCAGGCGCACTATCGATCTATTCTAGACTTCAGCAATGAGGCAATTACTGCTGCCGAAAAAGGATTCAACAGACTGGTGGAAGGTATAAAGATGATGGAAAATATTGTTCCCAGCGCTACCTCAACCGTAGATGTTGGCTCATGGAAGAATAAGTGCTATGATGCCATGAATGACGATTTTAACACGCCCATTCTCATTGCAGAACTTTTCTCGGGAATCAAGATGGTAAATAGCATCAACGATGGCAAGGATAAAATTTCCAGCAGCGATCTTGAGGTACTAAAAACTACATTGAACACCTTTTTCACAGAAATTCTAGGACTTAAAAGCAGCACCGCAACTAAAGCCGATTCAAACGACGAGGCGCTCAACGCTGCGATGACACTGATCATACAACTGAGGGAAAAGGCTCGTGCCGACCGTGATTTCTCCACCAGCGATAAAATAAGGGATGAGCTTGCCAAAGCAGGAATACAGCTCAAAGATGGTGTAGATGGGACGACCTTTAAGGTAGAATAATCGTGGTTGGAACTTGTATCTAGTATCTAGTAGTTAGTAGTTAGTATTTAGTATTTAGTATTTAGTATTTAGAGAGGGTAGAATATGGAATATGGAATTATGGAAGATGGAATATAGAATATAGATTTAAAATGGGACGTATTGCAATCCTTAATCTTTCATCATAAATAATTATAACTCAGTATCGAGCAAGTTATTTGGGGTCGATAAAATCTGGTTTGTTGATTTTGTTTTTGATTTATTAATAGTTTCAAGTTCGGGTTCAAGTTCAAGTTCGAGTTCAAGTTCAAGTTCAAGTTTAAGTTTAAGTTTAAGTTTAAGTTTAAAAGTATTAAGTATTAGGTATTAAGACATTTATGAGAATTGGTGGTTTTGGTGCGTGCGCTTTTTAACGTCACTTAAGTTATTAATTACAAAAGACAAGAATAAGATTTTCAGTCCTAGGGCATACTGATTTTCATTTCCGTGTTGTTTTTGTTTTTGATTTATTAATAGGTTCGGGTTCAAGTTCAAGTTCAAGTTTAAGTTCAAGTTTAAGTTTAAGTTTAAGTTTAAGTTTAAAAATTTGCGATGTTCAAGATCAACAGCCTTATAAAACAACTCTAAAATAGGTACTTAAAATTGCCGCAATGAACACACTGAATAAGTTTTTAAGTTATCCGTTTTTATTGATCATTAGATTTTATCAAGTGGCTATCTCGCCATTTCTGGGAAGCAATTGCCGCTACTCTCCCACTTGCTCTGAGTATTCCAAACAGGCTTTGAAAAAACACGGCCTATTGAAAGGGCTTTGGTTGGCTGTCCATCGTATTTTCAGCTGTCATCCCTGGGGCGGAAAAGGCTACGATCCAGTACCGTGAGGCGAATTTATATTTGAACTCGAACTTGAACTTGAAAGTGAAAAGGGAATGCCGATAGGAGTATTGGATTTTAAAAACCCGTGAGTTTCCTGCGCCTTCTCCCCAGCTCACAAACTCACCAACTCAAAAACTCACAAACCCACAAACTCAACGACTCACCAACTCACAAACTCACAAACCCACAAACTCACAAACCCACAAACCCACAAACTCACAAACTCACAAACTCACCGACTCACCGACTCACAAACTCACAAACATTTTCCCTTTACACAAAACCTCTCTTACATAAATGGCTTAATTTTGAACCATGTCAAAACGTAGAAGAAGAGCCCAAAAATCCTTTCAGAATGTACCCGTAGTAGATGCAGGTGCGCGAGGTAAGAGTGTTGCAAAGACCGAGGATGGCGAGGTCATATTCCTCACGGACGCCGTCCCTGGCGATGTTGTGGATATTGAGACCTTCAAAAAGAAAAAATCCTTCTATGAAGGAAAGGTGACCAACTTTATTGAAAGGTCCGAGCGCAGGGTAGAGCCGGTCTGTAAACATTTTTACGTGTGTGGCGGCTGCAAGTGGCAGCACATGGGCTATGACAGCCAGCTCTATTTTAAACAAAAAGAAGTTACCGAAAACCTCAAGCGCATCGGCCACCTGGAACTGCCCGAGATCACTCCGATCGCCGGCTCTAAAAATCAGTACCACTACCGCAATAAAATGGAATTCAGCTTCTCGGCAAATCGCTGGTTGACGCTGGAAGAGATCCAGAGCGATGTCCAGATTGAGGATAAAAAAGCGCTGGGCTTTCACATTCCCGGCATGTGGGACAAGATCTTGCACCTGGACGAGTGCCACCTGCATCCAGAAATAGGTGAGAAGATCAGGTTGAGTGTGCACGCTTTCGCGAAAGCGGAACAATTATCCTACTTCAACCCACGCGAAAAAACTGGGTTGTTGAGAACGCTTATGTTGCGCATGAGCTCCACGGGAGAAAACATGGTCGTGATCCAGTTCTTTAAAGAAGATGTGGAAAAAAGAACCCTTTTACTGGAACATTTAAAAGCAGAGTTTCCCGAAATCACCTCGCTACAATACATCATCAACGAGAAGGCAAACGACACGATCTACGATCAGGACGTGGTACTCTTTAATGGCCGCGATCATATTTTTGAGGAAATGGAAGGCCTTAAATTTAAGATCAGCGCCAAGTCGTTCTACCAGACCAACAGTGCCCAGGCCTACGAACTCTATAAAATTACCCGAGATTTTGCCGGACTTACCGGTGAAGAACTGGTTTATGACCTCTACACGGGAACGGGAACCATTGCCCAGTTCGTCGCTGGGAATGCGAGAAAAGTAGTCGGCATTGAGTCCATTCCCGTCGCGATAGAGGACGCAAGAACTAATGCCGAACTGAACGGTATGGATAATACCGTTTTTGTTGCAGGTGACATGAAAAACGTGTTTACCAGTGATTTTATCGACGAGCACGGAAAACCAGACGTGATCATCACCGATCCACCGCGAGATGGGATGCACAAAGATGTAATCGCAGAGTTGTTGAGACTTGAAACCCCTCGCATCGTCTATGTAAGTTGCAACAGCGCAACACAGGCACGTGATCTTGCGTTACTGTCTGCCGCCTATTATATAAAACAGGTGCAGCCCGTAGATATGTTCCCGCAGACACACCACGTGGAAAATGTGGTGACGCTGGAGTTGAAAAGCTCTAGAAAGTGAGGTGCAGCAGTATGATGACGCTGTCCAGCAATTTTTTGAAGGTTCAAATTATTGATCCAACCATTTAAAAAAAACGAGAACTGATTTTATGAATCGCATTTTTACCGCCTTATTGATACTTCTCGTTGTTCTTGCAATTGCAGCTTGCGAGAAAGATGATCTATGCACCGCAGACCAGGAGGCATCGCCCAGGATGGTGATCGTTTTTAAGGATGTTGCAAATCCCGATATCATTAAGGCAGTTACAAACCTGCGCGCCAAGGAAATAGGAAAAACAGCTTTTGCGCCGCTGGATTTCGCAGGAAATACCGTAATCACCGCTGCAGATACTATCTACCTTCCCTTGCGCAATCTGGAAGACGTTACCAGTTATAACCTTTATACCGATGTGGACAATATTACCAACATTGATAACATAGACTTTATGTACACGAGACAAGAAGTCTATGTAAGTAGAGCCTGCGGTTTTAAGGTAGATTATGATAACCTAACCTTCACCAGGACTTCAGAAAACCCTACAGATTTCTGGATCCAAAGAATTGAGGTCATCGACAATTCCATCAACGATTCAAATGAAGTCCATGTCGAGATATTTCACTAGTTTTTTAATTATTATTTCGGCACTGTCTTTTGCTCAAAATACTGCGCCGGCCGACAGTCTTACAACCATGACCAACAAGGTTGAAAAAAAATACGGCCTACGCGCGGGAATAGACCTGGCCAGTCTCATAAGAACGGCCATCGACGACGAGTACAGCGGCTTTCAGATTTTGGGAGACTTTAGGCTGACCAACAGATTATACCTGGCTGCCGAGCTGGGCAACGAAAACCTAGATAGAACCTCAGACCGCATTGATTACGAGACTTCCGGTACATTTTTTAAGGGCGGAGTGGATTACAATTTTTATCAGAATTGGCTCGATATGGACAACATGATCTATGGCGGTGCAAGACTGGGATATGCAAACATGACCCAGACGCTCAACCGTTTTGAGTACAATACGGACAATACTTATTTTACCGAACCTTCAATTATCGACACCAGAGAATTCTCCGGACTCAGCACCTTGTGGCTGGAAATACAGTTGGGAATTAAAGTCGAGGTCTTAAATAATCTTTACCTAATTGCAAATGTCCAGCTAAAGCGATTGATTACAGAATCCCAACCCGATAATTTTGATAATCTGTACGTTCCTGGTTTTGGTAGAACCTACGACACGGGAGAAATAGGCGCTGGTTACAGTTATGGAATCATGTACCGAGTACCGCTTTTTAGAAGGTAAGAGAAGGTACCGGTTGCTAATTGATTGTTTAAAGAACGTATTTTCAAATTAAAATTCTTCCTAAAGGATTATCAGTGAAACACCACCTCAATCCCCCTCAAGGGGGAAGCTACTCTATCAAAATATTGTTCGCCATAGTAAATCAATCTATTAGGAGACACTAAAAAACCCGCCTATCGGCGGGTTTTTTTTAGTCTTTGACCATTTTTAAGTGTAAGGAAAACTAAACTATTCCTCTTCTTTTAATGATCCCAATAAGTCGTTAGCCTGCAAGATATTATACCATTGAACTACTTTTTTAATATCGCTGGCATAAACACGGTCTTTATCATAATCGGGAAGTATTTCTGCAAAATAAGCTTGAAGCTCCTCTTTAGAAACCTTGTGGCTTATAGCTTGCTCATTATTTTCCCTTGCGGCGATCTTGCCCAGGACTTCTTTGAGCGACACCTCGGCAGTCTCCGTATAGATGGAAATATCCTTGAGCACGCTCACGTTGTGATTCATCCCTATGATGGACGTTTTCTTGTCAATTAGCGATTCCACTACAAAACCACTTTTGGCTTTGGTCTTCAAAATATAAAGTCCTGGCTTTCCCGTTATGGAAAGTATATTGTCTAATTTCATTCTTCTTCTTTTTAGCAACGCCAAATATAATTAAATAGGTTTTGGATTAAATGTTATGGTAGAGTTTTAGTCGTCATTTGAAGATTTTTCCGTGGAATATAACTTGGACAAACAGGAACAACAGGCGTTTTTAAATTCTCACTTAGAAATAGAGTTTCAGGATAAT
Organism: uncultured Flavobacteriaceae bacterium; assembly: GCA_963836885.1. GTDB lineage: Bacteria > Bacteroidota > Bacteroidia > Flavobacteriales > Flavobacteriaceae > Nonlabens. The sequence continues at coordinate 174,936 of CAWILF010000028.1, forward strand.
TTCCTAGGCTTCAAAAAAAATTCGCCCTGATATCACAGTGTCAATTTGAGCTTGTCAAAAATGTACGATTACATAAATGCCTGATAGCTTCCAGTCTCATAGAAATAACTCTGACATTTAGATAGACTCAGTAGAGGCAAACTCAGATTAATATCGTTGTATTTTCTAACAAATATAGCAATAGCAGGCAACCTTAAACCTCTTTAGAGTTAAAACAACTCTCGTCAGCGGTCCGTCGTCATAGAGTCAGTAGTCTTTCTTCCATATTCTATTCTCTATTCTCCATATTCTTATTTCCCCTACTGCCTTCCCCTCACATCGGGAAACCTCATTCTATAATCGACCTTGATCTTTCCCTTTGAGATATTGTTCAATTTTCCCTTGATGAGGCGTTTTTTGAGACTGGAGATCTTGTCGGTAAAAAGAATCCCCTCGATGTGATCGTACTCGTGTTGTATGACACGCGCTCTCAGCCCACTGTATTCTTCGGTAATTTTATTGAATTTTTCATCATAATAGGTAATCTTGATATTCTCTTGCCTGAAAACATCCTCGCGCACATTGGGAATACTGAGACAACCCTCGTTAAATGCCCACTCATCGCCACTTTCTTCCACAATCGTGGGATTGATAAATGCCTTTTTAAAACCGTCCAGCTCCTTTTGTTCTTCTGCTGTGTACTCTTTATCATCGCTGAATGGTGTGGTGTCCACCAGGAAAATGCGTACGGGAAGTCCTATTTGTGGCGCGGCAAGTCCTACTCCGCTGGCATCATACATGGTCTCCCACATATTATCCAACAATTCTTCCAGTCCCTCATAATCGTCTGGGATTGCGGTTGCTTTCTTACGCAACACTGGATCGCCGTATGCTACAATAGGTAAAATCATAATATAACTCTTGGGGATTATTGTTTTCTGTCTAGGTAGGTCTGTAAAATAATGGTGGCAGCAATCTCATCGACCAGTTCCTTGTTGCGCCGTTGTTTTTTCTTGAGCCCGCTGTCGATCATGGTCTGGAAAGCCATTTTGGAGGTAAATCGTTCATCCACCATGACCACTTTTAACTGAGGGTTTTTTAATTGTAACGCTTTCGCGAAAGCTTCAATAACCTCCCCCAATTCACTAGCGGTATAATCCATTTTCTTGGGTTCTCCTATCACGATCGCCTCCACCTTTTCATTCTCGAGATAAGTTTCAAGGAATTTATCAAGTTCATAGGTTTTTACCGTGGTAAGTCCGCTGGCGATAAGTTGCAACTCGTCCGTTACCGCAATGCCGGTGCGCTTTTTACCATAGTCGATTGAGAGGATTCTAGCCATAGGTTTTGCAAAAGTACAAAATCCCGATAGAGTATCTTATCACCAACTCGGTCTAGTAAACAATAGGTCGTGCAGCCATCTTTACGCAATAAAACGAGGCGGCAGGTGCAATTCCACAATCTTCCCTTTATATTTGTTCAAAAACAAACGTGCAACAACTCATCAATGTAATCGAAGAAGCCTGGGAAGACCGTTCCCAGCTACAAAACCGTGTCACCCAAACCGCTATAAGAGAAGTCGTGGACATGCTGGATCGCGGCACCATACGCGTAGCAGAGCCTACCAAAAACGGTTGGATCGTCAACGAATGGATCAAAAAGGCAGTCGTACTCTATTTTCCCATCCAAAAAATGGAAACCATGGAATGTGGCCCACTGGAATTTCACGATAAGATACCGTTGAAAACTGGATATGCCTCTAAGGGAATACGGGTTGTACCCCACGCCATCGCCAGGCACGGCGCCTACATTTCCAGCGGCGTCATATTAATGCCCAGTTATGTGAACATAGGCGCTCACGTTGAGGAAGGGACGATGGTGGATACCTGGGCAACCGTGGGAAGTTGCGCCCAGATAGGTAAAAACGTGCACTTGAGCGGCGGCGTGGGAATAGGCGGTGTGCTTGAACCCTTGCAGGCCGCACCGGTAATTATTGAGGACAACGCATTCATAGGCTCGCGCTGTATCGTTGTGGAAGGCGTGCGCGTGGAGAGCGAGGCCGTTCTAGGTGCAAATGTGGTGCTTACCGCAAGCACAAAGATCATCGATGTAACTGGTGATGAGCCGGTAGAATCTAAAGGACTCATCCCGGCCAGGTCTGTCGTGATTCCTGGTACGATTCCCAAGGAGTTTCCCGCGGGAACTTATCAAGTGCCATGCGCGCTCATCATAGGTAGGCGCAAGGAAAGTACCAATAAAAAAACCTCGTTGAATGATGCTCTAAGAGAATATAACGTGGCGGTGTAGTGAAGATTCTATTGATCCAATATCAAATGCTGGGCGATGTGCTCACAAGTACGATCATCGCAGATCAACTCAAACTCACATACCCAGTATCGCACATCGATTATTTGATCATAGCCCATGCAGATGCGCTCGTGCTGCACCATCCCAGCATCGACGGATTGATAAGAGTCAATAAATCAGATATTGAAGATTTAAATGGAGTGGTTACGCTTTCGCGAAAGCTAAAAGCCGCCAGCTATGATCTCGTCATAGATATTTATGGCAAGAACAGCACCGCACTATTAACTCGACTTACGGGAGCAAAAGTACGGTTGGGATATAAAAAATGGTTTTCGCCCATCGTTTATACCGAGTCGGTTGAAAACAATCCTGATCCCCATTTTTTTAAAACCGGGATTTCCCTGGGGAGTCGGTTGTTGCTTACCACTCCTTTAACGGAGAACGTTCAGTGGGACTTAAAACCTAAAATCTACCTGACCCCTGAAGAAATAGCCGAAGGAAAAACATGGTTATCGCAACAGGAAATCGATCTTGACAAATCAATAACGATGATTAGTGCCTTGGGCTCAAGCCTTGACAAGACCCTGCCCTTTAAGTACATGGCAAAAGTGCTGGATCAACATGCTGCGGAGACCAACGCGCAAATTCTATTCAATTATATCCCTTCTCAGAAAAGCCAAGCTCTAGAACTTTATAACTGTTGTTTGCCAGCTACCCAAGAACGTATTTATATAGACGCATTTGCACCCAGCATCCGTGATTTTTTGAAAGTTTTACACCATTGTACGTCCATCATAGGCAACGAGGGCGGCGCGATCAATATGGGAAAAGCACTGGGGATTCCCACGTTTACCATCTTCAGTCCATGGATCAATAAACAATCCTGGAACGCTGGCGAGGATGGAATTAAACACGTGTCGGTCCACTTAAAAGATTTTAAACCTGAACTTTATGGCGAGGATCTACCCAAGAAAATGAAAGCTCGCGCCTTAGAACTGTATGAACATTTAAGTCCCGACCTTTTTGAAGAATTGTTCAATGCGTTCAACAGCAAACATTATGGATAGGTGCAGCATAATCTATCATGAAATTTTTAAATTTAAAATTTACCGCTCTTAAAAGAAAACCTAATGATCCTAGCCTTTGACACCTACTATTATGACGATAAGGCTAGAACCGTTTGCGTCAGTTTTAAGGATTGGGGAGAGGAAAATGATATCAGGGTCTATACAGAAACTGTCTCAGGTATCGCAGCATATGTTTCTGGTGAATTTTATAAACGTGAACTTCCGTGTATAATAAGTCTATTGTCCAAAATTGAGCTTAAAAGTATAGATCTAATCATTGTTGATGGATTTGTTTACCTGGATGATGCGAATAAATTTGGTCTAGGAGCCTATTTATATGAAGCTCTAAATGAAGAAATTCCAATCGTCGGTGTTGCCAAGAGAGATTTTGCCACGATATGTAAAAATAGAAAAGAAGCCTATCGAGGAAAAAGCAATAATCCTTTATTCATCACCTCCGTGGGAATAGACTTGGACATCGCAACACAGAAGATCCAGGAAATGGCCGGCGATTATAGAATGCCCACTTTGTTGAAAGAGGTAGATCGATTGACAAGAGCGGTTTGAAGCATTATCTCTGTCACTTCTAGGACTCAAAATTATCGTCCCGTTACACCATAAAGGATCAAGGTTATCACTCAGCCTTAACAATCCCAAAAGGTGTAAAGTTTATATTTTCTTTCTTGGTATCCTTTCTTATGGATTTGTTCTTTTCTAGGGAATCCTCATTCTTATAACCTCTAGCGTGATCTAGATGGAGACAGATTGCGCTATATCGTATTTGTTTGGACTTTATTCCCTTATTGATAAGTCGCTCTCCCAGCTCGCGGTCCTGTCCACCGTACTGCATGCGTTCATCAAATCCATTCACTGCGACCAGATCCTTGAGCCAACCGCTAGAATTGTGACCGTTCCAGCTCGCATTGGTTGGAGTCAGGTTTTCCATCACTTTTGCCGTTACAAAACCCGAGGTTAATTTTTGATTTTTATAGGATGCGGGCAGTCCATTTTCCCGCAGCCAGTCCAGCTCAAAACAACGCTGGGTGGCGATATCATTTTTGGTGATTTTTTGCGAAAGCTCCAGTGGCAGTTTATAATAGCCGCCAGACAGGAAAAACCCAGGCTCCCTGCGCTCGTAATGGATCTGCAAAAAATCTTCCCTTGCAATGCAATCGCCATCAGACATGACTATGTAATCTGTATTGCAGGCGAGGATTGCCTTGTTTAGGATGGTACTCTTTTGAAAACCGTTGTCCTCATGCCATACGTGTACGATCTTCTTGGTGCTTTGGGCTTTATATGCCTGAATAAACTCAGACGTGTCGGCATCAGAACCGTCATCTGCAATTATGATTTCAAAATCCCTGAAAATTTGCTGTTCATAGCTCCATAACGTTTTTTCCAACCAAGGGATGGAGTTGTAGGTACTTATGATTACAGATATTATTGGTTTATCGTTCATGGAATGAGAGAAATGCAATATGATCTTACAAATTTAAGCATTAGGCAGGTTTATTAGCCTTTACAAGTTTATTTTTGCCCCTTATTACTTAATAAGTTAAAATGTCCAAGTATTCATTAACTGCTATTGTTCCATCCTTTAATGAGGCACACAATATTGTGGAGGTGCTCAAAACGGTTCAGTTCTGTGAGGAGGTCATACTCGTGGATAGTAACAGTACCGACGACACCGTTGATCTTGCTCGACCCTATTTCACCAAACTGCTTACCAGGGATTACGAGCACAGTGCCTCGCAAAAAAACTGGGCAATACCACAGGCTTCACATGAATGGATCCTATTGATCGATGCCGATGAACGCGTGACTCCTGCCCTAAGGGATGAGATCATAGATCTAATACCACATTTAGAAGACAGCAATCACGTGGGCTACTGGATAGGTCGTCGCAATTTCTTTATGGGGAAACAGGTGCGTTACAGCGGCTGGAAGAATGATAAGGTCATTAGATTGTTCCGCAAGTCCAAATGCAAATATGTGGACAAGCACGTACATTCCGAAATTGTTGCAGATGGAGCAATAGGCTGGTTGGAAAACAAACTGCTACATTACAAATATGTTGACATGGACCACCATGTAATGAAACTGCAACGTTATGCCAGTCTGCAAGCCCGCGATTTTGACAGGAAAGTAGGTAAGATCACCATGTTTCACGTAGTAATCAAGCCCTTGTGGGGCTTTATTAAGCATTACTTTATACAAAAAGGTTTTCTAGATGGATTTGTAGGATTCACGATTGCCTATCTACGTAGCCATGGGATATTTATGCGCTATGTAAAATTATGGCTATACCGCAGGGGACTGGATTAATTCCTCAATCTTTTGTTCGTCCCATTTAAAATACTCGCAGATTTGTAACCACTGAACACGGTTGTAATCCCTGTCTTTATTTATTTTTTTTAGCGCGATCTTCTGAGTGCCCATAATGGGAATAAGCGGTTGGATTTCTTGAGAATTGCACCTTGATAAGGTTCCCTTTTTTAAAGCCATGGCCTTGAACCACAGATCGTCGGCTTTGGGAGCTAATTCCATGAATAGATCAACATCAGTTGCCAGTGGGTCAAGTGAGTTGGGTGGATAAATGGTGCAAAATGCTCCTACCGGCATCAAAAAATTTGAAGGGTTTGCGCTGCCGTCCACAAATGGCCAGTTGTTGTATGAAAGTAATTCGCCATTTTTATAGGTGATCGCGCGACATCGATTGCCTATGATGTGATTGGGATAATTTTTATGCTCATTATAAAGAGTTTCAATGACTTTACTATCATAGATCACATCATCATCGCAGGTAATTACCGCTTTTTCTGGAAATGCGTCGAGACAATGAATCAATTTTCTATGTGAGAACGTGAAAGGTGAGTACCGTATTTCAAAAATTTTATCCTGCATTTTTTCCAGCCGGGTCGGTAGTTGACCAACCATCTTTTCATGCAGCCACAAAATAATTTTCTCAGGAACTACACTTTGTCGTTTAAGACTTTCAATGGTTATATCCAGCGTATGGAGACGGGATGGAATGGATGTAAGGGAGACAATTACTGGGATTTGAGGTTTATCTACATCGCGCTGAACAGATGTACCATATCGCAATTTGAGACTGTTGATCACGGAGGCAGGAAGTTCAGAGATTTTCATTACTTAAATATACTTTTAATTTTTTTCTTATAGCGTTTCTTGCGATGAAAAGCCTCTTGAAATGCTTGGGTATGCTCCCACATGGCATCGATAGTAGTTTGGGGATCAACCCCAGAGAGCCGGGCATATTCTGCTCCCATGATCTCGTACATCCATTTTTTGGGAGCGAGCCGCTCAAAGTTTTTTAATCGATCTTCAAGCGGAATGTCATAAAACTTCATGCGGTTAAGATCCACAAGAAAGAACTCATAATTCCCGCCCACTTTACGTATTAAGGTGTTCCCGGGAGAATGATCCATAAAATAGACCTTCTGCTCGTGCATTTTATACATAAACTGGGTGAACTGCTTCAATATATTTTCCTTGTCCTGCAATGCATCATCATTTGTAATCTCACGGAAGGTAAAATCATGCGCTACATAGTCACTTATGTAGTAACTTTTAAGCAGGCTCGCAGCACTCAATTCTTCATAATATGCGACGGGCTGCGGTGTTCCTATATTATGTGCTTTGAGGTATAGTGCATTTTCGTAAGACCTGCGCGCCTTGGATTTTCTTAAAAATCTGTAAGCAATTTTATTGACCGCATTAGGGATTTTAAATGATTTTACAACAAATTTCTGTTGCTCGTGGGTCACAATTCTTATCTGGTTGCGATCGTCTCCTAGCCTTTGATCAGATTTTTTAAATAGATCCAGGATGGTATTAAATTGCTTTCGCGAAAGCGAGACACTCACAAAATTCTCCTTACCCATACCACTTGATTCTTGCCTAAAAACAAAGTAACACAAATAAACTAAGACAATAAATATTTGCTGCCATTTAAAGCGGAAAGATTTTTTATCAAAAGCCTCTACGATGTATGCCTACTTTTAAGCGGGTATTTATATTAAACCTTACATTTGAAAATAGATGAAAGATATATCCATAATTCTCGTCAATTACAACACCGCTCGGTTAACGCTGGAGTGTGTTCAAAGTATCATAAAAAAAACTTCTAGCAACATCGATTATGAAATTATCATTGTTGATAATGGGTCAGCATTTGAAGATTATCTAGTGTTGCGCAATTCAGCTGAAATCTCGGATCATCAGAATATAAAATTATTAAGAGAACGCAAGAATCTAGGTTTTGGAGGTGGGAATATGGTCGGCGTTAATGTTGCAATCGGTTCCTATTATGCGTTTATAAATAATGATGTCATTTTAAAGAACGACTGTCTATCCCTGATGCTCAATTTTTTAGAAAACACCCCAGCGGCGATCGCCGGTGCTTCACAGTTAAATGAACATGGAGAACTTAAAGCATCTTTTGATTACTTCCTTACCGTAAAAAGAGAGCTTTTGGGACGAAGTTTTTTACATAAAACAAAACCACAAAAATACCTCGACCGCAAAAAACCGTATGACAAGCCTGTTAAGGTAGATTGTGTGCCCGGCTCGTTTATGCTGGTCAGGGCTAGTTCCTTTAATAAGGTCGGCGGTTTTGACACTACGATATTTTTATATTATGAGGAGACAGATCTATGTTACAGGATCAAGCATGAAACTCGCGACGGCGCGTGTTACCATGTTCCCAGTGCCGCCTATTATCATTTTTCAGGATCCAGCACGACGAAGAACGATGCCATAAAACTGGAGATGAAATTATCGCGCAATTATGTCCTAAAAAAACATAGCGGCACTTTATCCTTTAATTTACTTTATGGCAAAGAACTGTTTATCCAGATTTTCAAATCAGTAAAAAATGCTACACAGCGCAAATTGTTTTTTTACTATCTAAAGGGATTTCCCATGCATGAATCCTTGAAACTGAAACAAGCGATTCATGAAAAATAACGAGCTGAACATCCTGCAATTAAGCGCCGTCCTGAAACGCGGTGGAGGAGAAAACCACGTATTGAACCTCACAAAGGGACTGCAAGAGCTCAACGTCTCCAATATAGTTTATTGTCCCACAGAAAGTGATCTAAAGGTAGAACTAGAGCATCACCGACTACCCGTAGTCCATTCCAGGCTGCGCATGAAGTCCGACCCCAGCTTCTTCATCAAATTGGGCTCATATATTAAAAAACGAAAGATCAACCTAATTCACGTCCACGATCCCGTGGCGATGTTCTTGATTATTCTTGCATCGTACTTTTACAAATTGCCCCAAGTAGTTTACAGTAAAAAGACCAGTTTTCCCATAAAGAACAGAAAGAAAACACTCTACAAGTACAATCACCCACTTTTCAAGCGCATTATATGTGTTTCTAAGGAAGTGGCGAGAGTCACAAAACAAGCCATAGTCAATAATGAGAAAGTGATTACTATCTACAATGGTTCCAACCTTAAAAACCTGAGCCAGCTAAAACCGGCGATGGATCTAAGAAAAGAACTTAAGATAGACGGCGAGAAAAAGATCATCCTGCACATTGCAAATCATACCAAACCCAAAGATCTAGGGACACTGGTACGGTGCATCGAGGTAATGAAAGATGTCAAGAATATTCATTTTGTCCAGATAGGCAGAAATATGGAGCATACCATTCCTATCATGGAAGACATCGAGCGACTACAATTATCTCATAAAATTTCTTTTATGGGCGAGTTGGAAAACGCATCTGTATATCTCGACCAGGCAGACATCTCCCTGATCACTTCCAAAAGTGAGGGACTGCCGCAAGTGATCTATGAATCCATGTTCTATAAAAAACCGATCGTCAGCACAAAAGCGGGTGGGATTCCAGAAATTATCACTAACGAGGTAAATGGTTTTCTAGCAGAAATAGGTGATCACGAGCAATTGGCAAGCCACATCAATTTTGTCCTCAAAAATCTGGATTCACTGGACAATATGCTGGAGACCAATTACAATCTTGTTCATTCTAAATATGACTCAAAGATCATGGTTGATCACACACTGGCACTTTATAAAGAAGTTTTATCAGAGTCTCTATAAACGTAACCAACCATCATAAATTTAAGCATGTATCCGACCATAAAAGAATAAGAAACCATGACGCCCAAAAACGATTTTCAAGAACAGCTCTATTTTATCATATTCCATAAATGGAAATACCTTGCGCCCATTATTCTGACCTTTCTTTTTAAAAAGAAAACCGAAAAAAAAATCAGCGCAAAATCCATTACCTATGTAGCCCGGGAAAAGGACAAGACTTGGATTTTTGGGGCCAAAGTGAGAAGACTATCCAGATATTCCAGCTTACAATCATCGGTGCATCTTCACAATAAATTACGCAACCTACCCGACACCGATGGCTATTACTACATCTACCAAAATTATTATTGCAGATGTTTGCGCAGCACTCCCAGCAATGTTTTCAAGAAGAACATTGTCATGTTCACACATCCCAACTGGAGTAAAAAATATTCAAAAACCCACGTCGTGTGGTGTTTTAACCAGGCAGATTATGTGATCTGTCTCAATTCGCAGATCAAAACCTACCTCATGGAATGCGGCGTACGACCAGAAATACTCAAGGTAATCCACATAGGAACCTCAAGCGAAAAATTCTTTTTTAGTGAACGGACAGGTCGTGGAGTCGTGGGCCTGTGCTCGGGACATCACGTACGCAAAAATCCAGATCTCATATTTGATATTATCAAGAACATGCCCGAGAAAGAATTTTGGCTGGTGGGCTCCAACTGGGAGCGGTATGATAGATTTGATGAAATGCTGGCACTGCCCAATTTTACCTATAAACGCGATGAAGATTACGACAACTTCCCGCAGCTGTATAGTCAGATGGATGTATTTCTATCGCCATCCCTGCTGGAAGGTGGCCCAGTTCCCGTTCTTGAGGCGATGATGTCCAATTGTGTTCCCGTCGCGAGTAAGACTGGTTTCTGTCCGGACGTTATCGAGCACGGAGTGAACGGTTATTTATTTGAAACAAGTGCTACCTACAGCGATGTAATCCCATTGATCAGACAAGCTTTCACAAACAAAAATAACATTAGGGAAACCGTACTGGAATACACGTGGCAAAATTGCTCTAAAAAAATTGATGAACTTTTTTTACAATCCTAGTTCGTCTATTTCTTAAAGGCTTTTAAGGATTCCGCTTTCGCGAAAGCGTAACACTTCACAACACATTACCACTTTACCAGCAATTTCCTGTAATTTTGCAACTATGCGTAGAAGTGATCGAGACAGAAATAGAAAAGAACAGGTAAAAGGCAGACCGCCCAAAAATGCAGAGCCTCAAATCCCATTGCCCCTGGAGGACATCAACAAGGCCGTTGCCGCTTTCAAAAAGGGCCAGACCGTAATCTATCCCACAGATACCATTTATGGACTGGGCTGCGACGCGTCCAACTATGATGCGGTGGAAAAAATCTACGAGATCAAGGAGCGGGATCCTTCCAAATCATTAATAATACTCGTGGACAGTTTCAACATGCTGGACTCAGTCATCGAGGAAGTACCGGACATGGCGTGGGAAGTGCTCAAGGCCAACCAAAAACCGCTTACAATAATATACGACCGCCCCAAGAACGTGGCAGAAAATGTCATAGCGGGCGATGGATCCCTTGCCGTGCGGGTTACTAACGATCCATTATGTCGTGCGATCATTAAAAAGTTGAGAAAACCCATTGTTTCCACGAGTGCAAATCTGAGTGGCGAGCCGTCGCCCGTTGCATTCAAGGATATAAGTGAAGCCTTGATTGCCCGGGTGGATCATGTCATGGAACTGCCACTGGTCCATAAGGAAATCAAGGCAAGTACGATCATGAAGATATCAAATAATGGAGTTTTTAAAATCATACGCAAGTAGGTATGGATACTGGTTATGAGTATTCACAGGCTCTCAAACTGCCCATCTTTAAAATCCTGTCCCGGGCGACCGACGACCTGCAACTGGATTCTTATGTGATAGGTGGTTTTGTACGGGACTTTTTGTTGAAGCGCGGTAAGGCCGATGATATAGACATCGTTACCGTGGGAAGCGGGATTAAATTGGCTCAAAAAGTCGAGCAGCTCCTGCCCCACAGTACCAAGATTGCCATTTTTAAAAATTACGGCACGGCCATGATCAAGACCGATGATCTGGAACTGGAATTTGTCGGCGCCCGCAAGGAGAGCTATACCGAGGAAAGCCGCAATCCCGTGGTTGAGGATGGGTCGTTGCAGGACGATCAGAACCGTAGGGATTTTACCATCAATGCACTCGCACTTTCCATCAATTCAAAAACCTTTGGGAAGCTGCTCGATCCATTCAACGGCATTGAAGATCTAGAAAAAGGGATCATACGCACGCCGCTGGATCCTGATATCACCTTTAGCGATGATCCATTGAGGATGCTGCGGGCAATTCGATTTGCGACCCAACTGGACTTTGAGATAGAACCTCGATCCTACGATGGCATCAAGAGAAATGCACACCGCATCAAGATCATATCTTCAGAGCGCGTGGTGAGTGAGCTTCATAAAATCCTGGGCAGTACCCGACCCAGCAAGGGATTTTTATTATTGGAAAGAACTGGGCTGTTAAAACTCATCATGCCAGAACTCATTGCCCTAAAAGGCATTGAAGAGGTCGAGGGACAGACCCACAAGGATAATTTTTACCACACGCTGGAGGTGGTGGATAATATCTCAAAACATACTGACGATGTGTGGCTGCGCTGGGCGGCTTTGCTCCACGATATAGGAAAAGCACCGACCAAAAGATTTGCCAAGGGAACGGGATGGACCTTCCACGGCCACGAATTCAAGGGTTCAAAAATGGTCTATCAACTCTTCAAGCGGTTGAGAATGCCGCTCAACGAGAAGATGAAACTGGTGCAACTGCTGGTAAGAATGTCGTCCAGACCTATCGCGGTGATCGATGAGCAGGCGACCGACAGTGCGGTGCGCAGGCTTATACACGATGCAGGCGACCACATAGACGATCTTATGATGTTGTGCGAGGCAGACATCACCACTAAAAATCCAAAGCGTTTCAAAAAATACCACAACAATTTTCAAAAGGTGCGCGATAAGATCGTAGAGGTCGAAGAGCGCGATCACGTGCGCAACTTCCAGCCGCCGGTGAGTGGGGAGGAAATTATGGAAACCTTTAACCTGAATCCCTGCAGGGAAATAGGGATTATTAAAACTGCTATTAAAGATGCGATCTTGGACGGTGTTATTCCCAATGAGCATGAGGCTGCCAAAGAACTAATGATTAAAAAAGGACTGGAACTGGGGTTGTCGATTGGGTAATTTGTGAACACTTAACATTTTATGACTTAAAATTACTTAACTTTAAGTGCTTTAAATCATCTCACTATGAAGACCATCCTGACTCTCGTGCTTACCATTTCCATCGCGATCACAAGTTGCGCACAGGAAACTTCCAGGCCAGCGATTTTTGACATAAGTTCCTGTCAGATTGCATTTAGACCCAGTCTCACACACATAGACCTTGAATCCTTTGTCAAGGAATTTAATAGTGAATGTAGAAATCCGCTAGAGGTGGATCTTGTTTTAAAGACAGATCAGATCAACTTTAGAAAACTTCCCACGTATTATGAGCCGTCAGAAGAAATCATACCGAGCATTCAGAATTATTTTCAGGTTCCTACCTTTCAATTTGGTAACTACAACGAATTTGAGAACACCTTCAGATTAAAGAACCTCGCTTTTTATGAGGCTAACCGCAGTTCCATTCTCAGTTCAGGTTATGAAACTTTTATTTCTACGGAACGTAATTTTGGCAATTAAACGTTTTGCCTAAGAGCTACCATCTATTTATAAGTTCATGGTATTTGTTGTGGTTCCGCTTTCGCGAAAGCGGGATAACCCATTATCTTTATACCCAAAAAAATACATGGACAAACAGCAGATCATCGATCGTTTTTTAAGTTATATAGCCATTGATACCGAGTCAGATCCCAATAGTGACACGACTCCCAGCTCAAAGAAACAATGGGAACTTGCTCAATTGCTGCACGATCAGCTCCTGGAAATGGGAATGAGCGAGGTCTCCATCGATGAGAACGCTTATGTGATGGCGACGCTGCCCTCAAATGTGGATCACGATGTTCCCGTTATAGGTTTTATCTCACACTTTGACTCCACGCCAGATTATACGGGAAAAAATATAAAGCCACAGATCATAGAAAATTATGACGGCGGCGATATTGAACTGAAGGGAACTGGAATAATGCTGTCACCAGACTATTTTGAAGATCTCAAAAACTACGTAGGCCAGACCTTGATCACCACCGATGGCACTACCCTACTCGCCGCAGACGATAAGGCGGGACTTACGGAGATCATGACGGCGGTAAAGTACCTCCTAGAAAATCCTTCCATAAAACACGGGACGATCAAGGTAGGTTTCACGCCCGATGAGGAGATAGGAAGAGGCGCTCATAAATTTGACGTAGAAAAATTTGGTGCAGACTGGGCCTACACAATGGATGGAAGCCAGGTGGGCGAGCTGGAATTTGAGAATTTTAATGCTGCCGGAGCAACGGTTACTTTTCACGGTAAGATAGTGCATCCCGGCTATGCCAAGGGTAAAATGATCAATTCCATGTACATCGCCCAGGAGTTTATCGACTCTCTCCCACGACTGGAAACTCCCGAGCATACAGAGGATTATCAAGGTTTTTTCCATTTGCACGACATGAAGGGATCGGTGGAGAAAACGGTGCTGGAATATATTATAAGAGATCACGATCGAGGTCATTTTGAAGCACGCAAAGAAGTGATGAACAGTCTGGTCGCAGACCTCAACGCGCAGTACGACCGTCATGCCGCAAGCATCGAGATCAAGGATCAATACTTTAACATGAGGGAAAAGGTTGAGCCGGTAAAACATATCGTGGATCTTGCCGAGGAGGCGATGATCGCACTGGGAATAACGCCGCTCATTAAACCCATACGCGGTGGTACGGATGGTTCACAATTGAGTTATATGGGCTTGCCCTGCCCCAACATTTTTGCGGGAGGACACAACTTCCATGGCCCGTATGAATATGTACCCGTAGAAAGTATGATAAAAGCCACTGAGGTTATCGTTAAAATTGCAGAGCTCGCTTCCGCGACTGCCAGCCGGACAGGCAGGAAAGCGAAAATTAAAAAATAATCCATGAAGTTTTTATTTGCAGGTATCTTAATGTCCCTATCCATTCTGGCAACCGGTCAGGAAAAAGAATTTCTCGATAAGGATCAAAACGCCACAAGTCCCGATCAAGCCATTTATTATAGAGTGAGAACTGAGGATTCTTCCATGAATCTGATCAAGGAAGAAGTTTTTTATGCAGACAGTAACCTCTTAGAGTCCAAGGGATACCTTAACATGAGAAAGGGAAATCAGAAGACTGGAACCTGGCAATGGTTTGATAAGAACGGAAATCTAAGCTACTCCTGCACCTATTCAAAAGGCAGGATCGTCGGAAATAGAATTTCGTATTTTACCGACGGCAGCATCCATAAAATCTTCAAACATAACAAAGTAAGAGATCAGGAAATGCCCTATGACTACACATTCTTAAAGTCTTATACAGGTGATACGCTGATAGTCAATGGAAATGGTAATTACAATGGAAAGTACTCTGGTAGGCTCAATGAATATGTGGACAGTCTAAGTGGTAAAATAAAAAATGGTAAGGCTGTGGAGCTATGGACTGGATTTAAAGATGGGCAGCCCGTTTTTATTGAAGAATATGTGGAGGATGTAGCCGGCGGTACTTTCTATTTGAATGGCGCAGAGCAATCCTACGACCAGTTGTTTGAGGAACCTACTCCTACGATAGGGATGAAGTCATTTTACGATAAGCTTAAAATCAATGTTCAATTTTATATAGAATCCATGAATCTGGACCATCAGGACTACCCCAAGCCATTTATACTGCTGTTCAAAGTAAAAACGGACGGTACTATTGAGGACTTAAAAATCATTGATGGCTATGGTGAAGGACCGGATGAAGCGGTATTGAGAGGTTTAAGGCGAACGGACGTTTTATGGCATCCAGCAACGGTTAGATCCATACCTGTGGATAGATATTTGAGAATGCCGTTCCAGCTGGTGCGCTACTAAATTCTAAGAAATATTAGTCAAAATAAAAATTAATAATGATTGTTTTATTTTAATATTGACGCAACTAATGATGACCTATCTCATCTAAAAATTAAAGTCAACTATGAAAAAAATAATATTAGGCCTAGCTTGCCTCAGCCTTTTTAACCTATCAATTGCACAAGAGGATCAAACTGATTCTCAACGAAGACTCGACGATTTTACTGCGGTAAAAAAACATGAAGTCTCACTTGATGTACTAGCTGGTCTAGCAATACCTGCTTTAAATCCGCGGTATGAATACGTATTAGGTAGATATTCAGGAGTGGGTGCAGATATATTTATTTCATTACAGGAAGATGACTCAGATTTAGAATATTACGAAAAATTTTCTTTCAACCCTTACTATCGACAATACTTTTTTTCAAAAGAAGATTATGGGGCAAAAGGATTTTATGCAGAAGGGTTTACTAAATTTTATACTTACGAAGAAAATGATAACGACTTTTTTGATATCAATAATAATAGAATAACCGTAGGTGGTAAAACTTATTTTGAAACTGCCATTGGTGTTGGAGTCGGTTGGAAATGGGTAAGTGATAGTGGATTTTTAATTGATATTGGTTTTGGTTTAGGAAGGGATTTAGGATTTGCAGATAAAGAATATAATGGTGATTTCTACTACGAAAAAAGCAATGTGCAATTCCGTGGAGGAGTTAATTTTGGCTGGAGATTCTAGTTGTAACTTGACATGGATTAAAAAGTCCCCAAGCAATTATATTGCTTGGGGACTTTTTTTTGCATCGTATCTTCGGGTTAACAAGACATTTTAATCAACTGGATTTAGATTTAAAATACCTTCAAAGTCTTTTGAAAATGCAGCACTTGCCGCTCTCCTTCCCTTTCTATTCACATGAATGTGATCGTAAAATAATTGTGGGCTTTCTGGCAATAAATTAGAGTGATTTATGATCTTGTAGTCATTCCCATTATTTATAGTGAATTCTTCATTAGAATAGGGTGCTATATAAACAATCAACTGCGCGCCATATTTTTCACAAAGTGAACTGATTTCTTGAAGAAGTGGATTGACAATATTCACCTCTGTAGTTTCTATAGGTTTCATTTTTTTTAGTCCGCCCGTGTTGGGATAGGAAAAATTACCTCTTTGATCAAATTTGTTGTGATACTTTGGCTTGACGGCGGCCAGTGCCGATGGTAGCGCAAGTTCAAGATTGTAGTAGGAATAGCTTGCTAGAGGAAAATACCTGCTTAAAGATAGCGGCTTTACCTTTCCCGTTTCATAATTATTAAAATGATCAACCACATAATCTTTATTGCTATAGCCAATAAATCTATAGTCGTTATTGCCTAATTTCTTGTTTGTTGAGGTAAAATTGGTTTGATCCAAAGTGAGAACGCAATACCTAGCTTTATAACCGGACTGGAAAAAATGATTGAGCATTAATACATGGGACTTTAGATCAGTATCATCCATGGAAAGATTTATACCATTAGTGTTTAGGACACTATCTATTTGCATGGAACTTATAGAAGTCAATCCACGACTAGATCCCAAGATTATATAGTCGAGCTGCTCATCTTTATCTAGTGAATTGAGCAAATACGGTTTATAAAACTCGGATTTTTTTAAACTTAGAAGCAGCCCAAAGGAAATTAGATTTCCGATAAGTAAAACTGCGGCTATATAAAGTGCCAATTTTATCAAGAACCTTTTCATACTAAAATTGGAAATAAATAAATGATGCGTGATCTTTAAAAGCTCCAACAAAACAAATAATGATACAGATGAGAACCAGCCACTTCGACTTGATTCTAACTTCGTAGTTGTTCCGTTTATAATTGTAATACTCAACTGCCATTAGGAAGATAATACTCAATAGGGAGATAAGGGTTATGATCTGATATTTAGAGGTTGAACTGAAAAAGGAGGAGTTCCCACTTGCATCAAAAATATTTATAATATACCGAGTAGCATCAGTTACAGTATCACTTCTAAAGTAAACCCACGCAAAACACACAAAAATGAAAATGAAAATACCGTTGAGCGTATTTCTCAGCGCCGTGACTGATTTTAGACTATCATTTTTCTTAGATCTAACAAACATGGGGATATAAAGCAGTGCGTGAATAAGTCCCCAAACTATAAATGTCCAGTTAGCTCCATGCCAAAAACCACTCACAAGAAAAACTATAAAGATATTGCGCAACGCCATTGCCTGCGATACCTTGCTACCTCCCAAAGGAATGTATAAATAATCCCTGAACCAGGTAGAAAGTGAAATGTGCCATCGCTTCCAAAATTCACTAATACTCTTTGAAAGGTATGGGAATTTGAAGTTGGTCATTAAATCAAAACCGAACAACCTACCTGTCCCTATTGCGATATCAGAATAACCACTGAAATCACAATAGATCTGAAATGAAAAAAGCAGCATCCCAACAATTAAACTTATCGGAGATTGTGACTCGTAACTTGAAAAAATGCCTTGAACGATGATCGCAGAATTATCTGCAATCACCATTTTTTTGAATAGTCCCCATACAATAAGTTGAACACCAGAAACCGCCGTGGCATAATTGAACGATCTTTTTATCAAAAATTGAGGCAATAAGTGAGTTGCTCTTTCAATAGGGCCAGCAACCAGTTGAGGAAAAAAACTTACAAATGTGAAAAATGAAATGATATTAGTTGTGGGCTCTAATTGTTTACGGTACACATCTATGGTGTAGCTCAAGGTTTGAAACGTGTAAAAACTTATTCCTACGGGAAGTATAATATCAAGTCTAGAAACTTCAAAGCTCGATCCAAAGAACGTGAAGCTCTCTACAAAGCTATCCAAGAAAAAGTTATAGTATTTGAAAAATGCCAGAAACCCAAGGTTTACGAGCAAACTCGTCAGTAACAAATATTTTCTTTTAGATTGTGAATTTGACTTTCCAATAGACAATCCAATATAAAAGTCAATAAAAGAACTGAAGATAATCAATGACAAGAATCTCCAGTCCCACCATCCATAAAACAGATAACTGCTTAGAAGCAGTAAAATATTTTGATACCGTATATGTTTTTTGGAAAGTAGCCAGTATAACACAAATACTACGGGTAGAAATATGGCAAACTCTACAGAATTAAATAGCATTGGAGTCTAAAGTTTCAGTCCTGCAAATATAAAACTGTTTAAGAACTAGAAGCAGAATGGTCAGGTCAATTGCAGTTCAGTATTTATAGTGACAAAAGGCTACTTCTTTCTGTTCGTACGCTTACACTTTAATGACCATTGAAATTTAAAATGGCTTACCTCCTCGCCGATCTGACAGCGTCCCTTTGACTCCACCCATAAAGTTTGGGGTTCATTAGTTTTTATGGCCATTTTAATAGCGGCCTTTATCAAGGGACCGTCAGTACAGGTAAAAATGATTTTTCCAGTTGCCTTTTTTGAAAAGGTAGCCTCATTGCTTATGACCAGCATGGACATATCAATCTTATATCTTTTTATATAATACATGACTAAGGCTCCCGTAGTGAGCTCGGCAGCCATGCTCTGTACCGCAAAATACATGCTCTCAAATGGATTTTTATTGAACCAGTTATGAGTAACCTGTACCACGCATTTCTCCGAATATATATGTTTACAGCGTACTCCACTCCACCAGCAACTAGGTAATTTTAAGAAAGTGAACGCATTGATCTGACGTGGGGATATCATGTAGAGCGAGTTGGTATTAATTTAATAGTGCTCTAAAATATAATTTAATTCAGCCTCTTAGATATATTGCTGGATAAATCTAATTTTTAGCTTAAAATAATCGTTAAAATACAGTTATCCCAGTTTTTCGATCTATACGCAAAGGTATGGTTGACCTTCCTTCTTCTTGTATCATCTCATTGTCGCTTTGATTTTCCTACAAATTTGCAACCACTTAAAATCATTTACTATGCTCAGCATAAGTAATTTCAGAGTGGATTCCTGTGTAGAAATGCTATCATATATACTACATAGAATGGTTGATAATCCTTCGCAAATGAAATCTTTGAAATATTTATAGTACTTTGTTTTGCATAATACCTTCTTTTGTATATATATTTGCAATAGATAATAACGTGTTATGGAACATTCGACTACAAAAAACCATCAGACCATCGCGGCTGGGATTCATTTACTGACTTTTGGGAAATGGATCATACCGTTGGGCAATTTTATATTGCCACTGATTTTATGGATGGTCAACTCTAAGAAATCCAGTTTTATAGACCGCCATGGCAAACAGGCACTCAATTTTCAGATAAGTATTACCCTCTACACGGTTATACTTGCATTTATAGGTGGAGGGATCATCATAGGGACGATGATCTCTGGCGGTCCCATGCTGTGGGAAAATATAGATGACTCCTCGTTTTTCTTTACCGAGAATATGGGAATATTCTCCACGGTAATGGCGAGTGGCATTATTTGCGGTACTGCAATCCTTGTTCTGGGAATAATGGATCTTGTCTGTACCATACAGGCTACCATCAAAGCTTTGGACGGTGAAGAGTATAAATATCCATTGACCATTAATTTTATTCCCATGGCCTCAAACAATGAATCGATCAACAATCAAGAAAAATGAAGATAGAAAACACAAAGGCCCAGATGCGTAAGGGTGTTCTTGAATACTGTATTCTTTCAGTACTCAAGGAAGAAGATGCTTACGTGGCCGAAATACTAGAGACTCTGAAAGATGCAAAAATGCTCGTGGTGGAAGGCACGATATATCCCCTGCTCACCAGGCTCAAAAATGCCGGCCTGCTCAAATATAGATGGGAAGAAAGTACCAGTGGCCCACCACGCAAGTATTATGGACTTACTGAAACCGGCAAAATTTTCCTTTCAGAACTCACCCATACCTGGGAAGACCTTAAAAATGCAGTCAATCTAGTCACCAAACCTAAAAAAACCAAATCATGAACAAGACCATTAATATAAACCTAGCTGGACTGTTCTTCCATATCGATGAAGATGCATACAACAGACTTCAGCGCTATCTAGCAGCGGTAAGACGTTCCTTTCAAGGCTCCCAGGGAGCCGAGGAAATCATGGGTGACATAGAATCGCGCATTGCAGAGCTGTTTCTGGAAAAACGGGCAAACGCCCAACAGGTCATAGGAATGACCCAGGTGGAGGAAGTGATCTCCATCATGGGACAGCCAGAAGATTATGAAATTGATGAGGAAATCTTTGAGGAGGGACAGCGTCACCAGCATAGAGGTCGCACTTCCATATCCAGTAAGCAGCTGTTCAGGGACACTGCAAATGGATTTGTAGGTGGCGTCAGTGCAGGGATGGGACACTATCTGGGCATAGAGACCATCTGGGTGCGGGCAATATGGGTGTTCTTGATCATCTCAAGTGTGGGATGGTTCATTCCCATATATATCGTCTTTTGGGTACTCGTTCCAGATGCGGTCACCAACAATCAGCGACTTAAGATGATGGGAAAAGAACTCAATATTTCTAACATCAGTGGAAGTGCCAAAGCGGATTTTGATCCCGTGGTCGATGGGCAGACCGACGCCGACCACCACATCGTAGGTCAGAGGGGAAAGCGAGGAACCGTAAGATTCTTTGGGCTCTTGGGAAGAGCCATAAAAGGTGGGTTGAAGATCTTGTATAAAATCCTGGGACTGGTTGTGTTCCTAGCCAGCACTATAGGCCTTATCGCTCTTATCGTTTCCTTGATAACCGTATGTTTTATTGATGTAAATGGCCATAACCTGATCCACTTTTTTGATATAGCCATTCCAGCAAAAGATGCGAGCTGGGTATTGGTTTTGGCAATAATACTAGCTCTGGGCATACCGCTTCTCGTACTTTCCATACTGGGACTGCGCATGCTGGTGAGCAACATGCGATCCACGGGTACTCCTACTAAAATTGTACTCGTAGTCCTTTGGGTACTTTCCATAATCGTATTGAGCATTACCGTGGCAAACATTGCTGCCAGTCAGGCATTTGAGGCAAATATCCAGAAGGTAGAAAAGTTCCCGGTTGCTAAGGATGGCATTTTTAAATTGGAGATGCTCGCCATGGAAGGAAGTGACCACATGGTCTATGTAAACAATAACTCCTACGACTTTATGGAATACGAGGGCGAGATGGCACTGCGCAATTATGAAATACGCGTTGCGGTTGCGAGTACCACGGACACAATTGCACGCATGGTCATGATCCAAAAAGCAAAGGGATCTTCCTATGAGAAGGCAAAAGAACATGCGACCGAGGTCGTTTTTGATTACAAGCTGTCCGACAACACCTTTACCGCACCCAATTATATTATCGTGCCCAAGGAAAATGCGCTGAGCCATCAACAGACGCAGATCGTCATTTACCTTCCCGTGGGAACCAGGTTTCAAATGAATCAGGAGTTCTACGACAGGTACTATCGCTGGGTCAGCAATGATGGGCTGGACCTCAAGTCCACGGGTCGCGAGTTATATGAAATGACTGCCAGCGATCCCATCTGTCTAAGTTGTGAGGAAGAAATCATGCCTACTGGAAATGGTGTTGAAACACAGTTGGACAGCATCGCTCCCTCAGACACTAATGATGGAAAATGGAAGTATGAGGAGTAGCAACGTTATAGGTAATTGTAGTACTGTGGGGATTGTTGCGATTACGCTTTCGCGAAAGCGTAACCACCTTCCAACCTCTTCAATATTCATTACTTGATCACATTTCAATAGAATTTTGAGTTGTTTTATTGGATTTGAGCCGCTTCAGTTGAGTGAAGCGGCTTTTTTATGTGATTTTGTTAAGTGGATTATTACACCAATTCTTTTATATTGCTAGTGAATTTAAACCATTATGAAAAACAGTATTCTTATCGCACTTATGTTGTGCACAACAATTTCATTTTCTCAAGACATAAAAGTGAAGGGAAATCGAGAACCAACTACCGAGATCACCATCGTCGAACCGTTTTCTGAACTCGAGATCGACGGAGACTATGAAGTCACGATCTTACAGGGCGCACAGACCCAGGTCGAGCTCACTACAGACTCAAACCTGCATGAGTTCATTACCATGAACCGTATAGGAGATAAACTTACCTTGAGTACCAGGGCAAAAATCCGTTCCAAGAGAACCATGGAATTTAGAATTACCTACGGGCCCGAGCTGCGATCCATTACCGTAAGAGAAGACGCGCAACTTTCATCAGTTACAAAACTCGTCTTTCAACAACTGAACCTCAAAGTAGATAACGACGCAAAAGTTTTTCTAACTGCCGAGGTTGAAGAGCTGGTCCTCAACGCAATGGGAAGTTCAAAGTCAGAACTTAACCTTTCTGGAAACACTGCCTCTATTAATGTAACTCAAAACGCTGACATTAAAGCCCTCATCACCTACGACACGGCAGATGTATTGATGAAGGATCGTGTGGACACGCGCATAGAAGGCGACGTGGATCAAGGTAAGGTAACTCTCTCCGACCGCGCTACCATGGAAGCAAAAAACCTCGTGTTTAAAGATCTCGAACTTTATGTCAACAATAACGCAACTGTGGAAGTTAATGCCACAAAGAGCCTGCGCATAGAGGCAGAAAAAGATGCTGACATCTCGGTCTATAATTCGCCCAAAATCGAGCTTATCAAGTTTGATGGCGACTCAGTTTTGAGAAAGAAATAGGTCTTTTGAGCTTATTGAATAAAAAAGGGTGAAGTCTTTATCAAGACTTCACCCTTTTTTTTAAACCTTCACATTTATTTATTCCACGTGGTAATCACCGGCTTTCACCTCGTCCACGACACCTATTTCTGCAAGGTAACGTTCTGCATCGAGAGCGGCCATACAACCAGTTCCCGCAGCAGTTACCGCCTGACGGTAGATTTTATCCTGAACGTCTCCCGAGGCAAAAACTCCCGGCAGATTGGTCTTGGTAGAGCCAGGAATGGTCTTTAGGTAACCATCGGCTCCCATGTCCAGTTGACCTTTAAAAATATCGGTATTGGGTTTGTGCCCTATGGCTATAAATAGACCCGTGATCTCGATTTCGGACTTTTCCTGGGTCTCATTATTTACGATTCTCAAACCTTCCACGACCTGGTCGCCCAGCACCTCATCTACTTCACTATTGTACATCACCGTGATGTTCTTTAAGGAATTTACACGGTGCTGCATGGCTTTGGACGCCTTCATATAATCCTTGCGCACCAGCATGGTAACACTTTTACAGATTTTGGCCAGGTAAGACGCCTCCTCAGCAGCGGTATCCCCTGCTCCTACGATTGCTACATCTTGGTTTTTATAGAAAAAACCATCACAGACCGCACACGCACTTACACCACCGCCGCGCAATCGCTGCTCGCTGGGAATGTTTAGATATTTGGCACTTGCACCTGTGGAAATAATGACCGTGTTTGCCTCGATCTTGGTTTTTCCATCTACGGTTGCCGTGTGGATTCCTCCCTCTTCTTTAGCAAAGTTGACTTCAGTAACCATTCCTATACGTACCTGAGTGCCAAAACGCTCTGCCTGTTTCTGTAGATCTACCATCATGGCGGGACCATCGATACCGTTTGCATAACCAGGGAAGTTATCTACCTCGGTAGTGGTGGTAAGCTGACCGCCCGGCTCCATTCCCGTATAGACTACCGGGTTCATATCTGCACGGGCGGCATATATTGCAGCCGTATAACCGGCGGGACCACTCCCTATGATGAGACATTTTATACGTTCTATTTGTTCTGACATGGTTTTTATTTTAAAGTATCAAAATTAGCGTTATCCATAAACTTTAGCCGACATAACGCATCGGAATTTATTATTTACTTATTACCATTTTCCATGATCACGGGATACCTTTGAATATGCCCAAAACCTACATCAATCCCATTACCAGAGAACGAGCCACTATTCTTGAAACCAGTGCACAAACAGGCGGTTCCCACACCTTGATCGAAGTAGAACTGCAACCCGGCGGCGGCAATCCCATTCATTTCCACAAATTATTTACAGAAGATTTTTATCCCGTCCACGGAGTTCTAGGGGTTCATTATAAGGGAGCAGAATTAAAAATAAGGCCCGGTGATTCGTTTAAAGTTCCCATTCTCGTACCACATCGATTTTACAATCCTACCAGTGAGCCCATCATCTTCAGGGCTAGACTGGAGCCTGGCCAGCCGGGATTTGAGAATTTTATGGCGGTGCTTTTTGGGCTGGTGCGGGACGGCAGGACTTTTTCTGCCAACCAGATTCCCTACAATGCATTCCACGCAGCGCTGCTGTTTCAATGGGGAGACACTTATGTAGATTCCGTGGCTTTTAAAATGGCACTTCCTTTAGTAAACCTTTTGGCCAATATTGCGAGCAAACTTAATATCGACAAAAAATTACTCGCTCAGTATAAAGATCAAGACGGAGTTTAGCTTCCAAAGTATAATAATGAGCTTTTTAAGTTATTATTGGTGCCAACCGCTTCAAATTGCTTTTCGTTTTATTTCCATCCCGCTTTCGCGAAAGCCGAACACCAACAAATCATTTCTTACTAGCAAAAAAATCGCAGTTTGCTTTCATTTTTATTTATTTTCCTAAACATCAGTTTGAATCCATAGATTTCTATTTTTTCAAATTCTAGTTTAAATTCAAGTTCAGGTTCAAGTTCAAGTTCAAGTTCAGGTTCAGGTTTGAGTTCAAGTTTGCTTTTCATTTTATTTTTATTTTCATCCCACTTTCGCGAAAGCCGAACACCAACAAATCATTCCTCACTAGAAAAAAGATCGCGGTTTAATATCATTTTCCTGTACATCAGTTTGAATCCATAAATCTCTATTTTTCAAGTTCAAGTTCAGGTTCAAATTCAAGTTCAAATTGCTTTTCGTTTTATTTTTATTTTTACTTTTATTTTTATTTTTCATCCCTCTTTCGCGAAAGCGGAACAACTATCCCACTCATTTTTAAAATCGGGCTTGCAACTGCCTTAGCAAAATCGTAACATTACGCTTGATCTAGAATAATCTATGGAAAGCCAAAACATCAACCAAGAGGATGAAAAAATAATCATTAATAGACGACTCAATATTTGGGAGGCCTTGATACCTGTCATCGCATTAATTGCGATGCTGGCTTTTAATGTTTTGGGAGTTTATGGTGACGATGCACTCGCAGGTTCCAATCAATTTATTCTGCTGCTAGGGGCGGCGGTTGCCGGGATCGTAGGGCATTTTAACAAGGTAAGTTATGAAACCATGGTGGAGGAAGTTGCCCAAAACCTCAAATCAACCTCGGGCGCGATACTCATCCTGTTAATGGTGGGCGCGCTGGCTGGAACCTGGTTGATCAGCGGTATTATTCCCACGATGATCTATTACGGCCTGGACATACTTAATCCCACAATTTTTCTTGCGGCGAGTGTTGTTATTTGTGCTGTCATATCCATCGCGACGGGAAGTAGCTGGACGACCAGTGCCACGGTGGGAATTGCACTTATAGGAATTGCCGGAGCACTCAACATAGATGCGGGAATGACCGCGGGCGCGGTGTTGAGCGGCGCATATTTTGGCGATAAATTGAGTCCCATGAGCGACACCACAAACCTTGCTCCTGCCATGGCGGGCACCGATCTCTACACGCACATAAAATACATGACCTACACTACGGTACCTACCATAGTTGTAACTCTAATAATTTTTGTAATAATCGGCTTGAGCATTGATAGTACGGGAGTTGCAGATGTTTCTGAATATCAGGCGGCTATCGATGGTACGTTCAACACCAGCCCGTGGTTATTTGTCGTTCCCGTGATCGTGATCGGGATGATCGTTAAAAAAGTTTCTCCATTAATTGCTCTATTGATAGGAGCATTGCTTGCTGGAGTGGCAGCCTTGATCTTTCAACCAGACCTCGTTCTTGCCGCCAGCGGACTGGAAACATGGGATGGAATTTCTGCCTATAAAGGAGTAATGAACGCGATTACCGTGGAAACCTCAATTGCTCCCGTAACCAACAATGCAGAGATCGCCAGTAAGCTGGCCGGGCTTTTTGAAGCTGGTGGTATGGAAGGAATGCTGGGAACGATCTGGTTGATTATCTGCGCGATGGTTTTCGGCGGCGTGATGGATGCGATAGGTGCGCTCGCAACGATTAGCCGTGCTTTGCTTAATATTTTTGATTCGGTGTTTGGGCTATTTGCAAGTACGGTTGCCAGTTGTCTAGCGATCAATTTTACCGCAAGTGATCAATATCTTGCCATTGTAGTTCCTGGTAAAATGTACGAGAAAGCCTATCGAGAAAAAGGACTCGCCCCAGAAAATCTTTCCAGAACACTGGAAGACTCGGGTACGGTTACCTCTGTGCTTATACCGTGGAATACGTGTGGCGCTTATCAAAGCCAAACTTTGGGCGTCTCGGTGGCCGACTATGCACTGTTTGCCATTTTCAATTGGCTCTCGCCATTTATGACCTTACTTTTTGCAGCTTTTAATATTAAAATTAGACAGTTGAAGGAGAAGGTGGTTGTGAGGTGAGTCATGATTAAGTTTAAATAAATGAACTATCTACAATTTAAAATTAAAAACATAGAAAAGTTGTTTTTACTTTAAACCAAATGATTAGACATAACAATCTGGCAATTACCAAACAATAACCTACTCTATAAAAATACGAAAAGATGAATAAAAGTAACTTTTTCATATCAATTGGACCACCCAAAACTGGGACGACATGGTTGTACGGTGTGCTCAATAAACATCCCGAAATCAAACTACCTCAAGTCAAAGAAATCAGATATTTCTGGGCAAAAGAATTTTTGGGAAAAAATAATTTGTTTACCAATTTATTTGGAAAACACTGGCATTTTCAAATAAAAAGGAGCACATCCATACCTACGATAAAAGGCTCTTTCAGAAAGATTTTGAGGGGAAGAAAAATTGATCGTAAAAACCTGTTTTGGCACCTAAATTATTTTTGTGCGACTCAAAACGATAAGTGGTATGAGAGTCTATTTCCTAATGATGCCGTCTCGGGTGACATAACTCCTAAATATTGTGAGCTCTCTGATGACTCTATAAAACAGATTAAAAATTTAATTCCTGATTGTAAGATCATTATAAGTTTACGAGATCCTATAGACAGAGAGTGGTCGAGAGTGAAAATGAACCTGTTAAAAAAACATAACAAAAGTGATATTGGTCAAGTTGATAAAGAGTCGGTAATAGACAATTTTCAAGATCAATTTCAAAATAGCGCTAATGATTATTCAAAATTAATCAAAAGATGGAGCAAGTTTTTTGATGAAGATCATCTAATGATCTATTATTATGACGAATTAGTTGAAGACCCCCAATTGCTTTACTCTAAGATATGTGATTTTTTGAAAATCGGTCACATAAAGCTCGAAAATATAAATCAGAAGTTCAACAAGGGAATTGCACAACAAATTCCTAGTGAATATGAAAACGTTTTAATTGATTTGAATTACAAGTACATTAAAGATTTAGCATCAAATTATCCAAACAAGTACTCGAAGCAATGGTTGAATAAGTATAAAGAAGATCGGACAAAATAAATTTACATATATCCACGTCGCGCGCGTTTGCAACGTGTTCGTTTTAAGTTGTGCATTTGCAATGCGCTAAGTATTGAATAGAATTCTAGAGGAAAAGTCATCAATGGTTTCCTCTAATTTTACACGAAAATCACGTCGCGCATTTGCAACGCGTTCGTTTTATGCATCCATAACATTATCCTATAACCTTATCTAGTATAAAAATTATTGAGGTGCTGCTTTCGCGAAAGCGAGACCTATTTTTGCACCCTGTAAAACAATAATAAAAAACAATTTATAATGGCTATAGTAGGAAAGCAATTCCCAAATTTTAGTGTTGATGCAATGGATGAAATGGGCGATACGTTCAAATTAAACATCCTTGAGGAAGCAAAAAACAAAAACAAAAAAGTACTCTTATTCTGGTATCCAAAGGATTTTACATTCGTATGTCCTACAGAACTTCACGCTTTTCAAGCGGCACTGGGCGAATTTGAGAAAAGGAACACACTAGTAATCGGCGCGTCCTGTGATACTCCAGAGGTTCATTTTGCATGGTTGAACACTCCCAAAGATAATGGTGGAATAGAAGGTATCACCTACCCGATCCTTGCAGATACCAACCGCAACCTTGCGGGAACTCTTGATATTCTCGATGTAGAAGTAGAATATAACGACGAGATCGACGACCATATTCTTGTAGGTGATAATGTAACCTTTAGAGCTACTTATCTGATCGACGAGGAAGGAACGGTATTTCATGAAGGTGTGAACCACATGCCCGTAGGTAGAAATGTCAACGAATTCCTGAGAATGATCGATGCTTACACGCACGTTCAAAAAAATGGCGAGGTTTGTCCAGCAAACTGGGAAGAAGGTAAGGAAGCCATGGGCGCAAATCGTCAATCTACGGCAGCATATCTATCTCAAAACTAATTTTAATTAGAACAAAGTAGCAAGTACAAAGTATTAAGTACAAAGACTGACTGACTCATAAATTTTATTCGGAATTTTTTTTGGTTTCTTTGTAAGCTCCAAAGCAGTTCTTTTTTAATAAAGTCCGAATCTGTTTAGTAAAGCTCTAAGGCTTTTTAGTAAAACGCAGCTTTATTTTTATAACAGCACAAGTCACAACTCTAATACTTTGTACTTAACACTTTACTCAATACCTAAATTATGCAAACCCTAGATCAAGATAACCTGGCCCAGATCGTTGCTGAAAATGACACGGTCGTGGTGCAATACATGGCAACCTGGTGTGGCAACTGCCGAGTCATGAAACCCAAATTTAAAAAACTGGACGCGGAGAACGAAAACACAGTTTTTGTTCTTGCTGACGCAGAAAAATTTCCTGAATCGCGCAAACTGGCTACCGTGGATAACCTACCTACTTTTGCGACCTTTAAAAATGGTGCATTTGTAAATCAGGTGCAGACTAATAAATTTGAGAACCTTAAAGAACTCGTGGATGAAGTTACCAGTAATTAGACACCTGCAAAAAGGCGCAACCGCTGAGCAACTTGAAACCACACTTGAAGTGTTGGAACATTTCTCAGAGCACCGATCTGTTAGTGAAGAAGAAATGGATGTAATCGGTGAGCTTATAACCAACATTTGTGGGGCACTGGAAGTTCACTCCAATGTGGAACAGGGAATGAGCGGCGTGGAAGCTGCAAATGCCTTTGCGCAAAAAGTGATGGGGTCTATTGATAAATAGATGCTGAATGCTGAATGCTGAATGCTGAATGCTGAATGCTGAATGCTAGAAAATTATAGATTGCGTCGAAAAATAAAAATTCTAAATGAATATTCTCAAAAGAGAACTTCGCAGGTTTTAACAAATTCCGGAACTTGAAATAAAAATCCCGATGCTCGCGCATCGGGATTTTTTTTAGATTTCAATTTTAGTAACCTACTTCTTCTTTTTATTCTGCTCTTCTTGGGCAGCCTGTGCCTGTTCCATAATCTGGGACATCTTGCTGGCAAAACGTCCTTTCTTCTTCTTGGGTTTTGCTTTTGCCTTCTCGATCTTGGCAAGGACTTTATCCTTATCGATAATCACATATTTGATCACCAGCATAATACCGATGGTAATCAAGTTGGACACAAAATAATAGAGCGATAGTCCACTCGCATAATTATTAAAGAATACCAGCATGAACAAGGGTGACAAGTACATGATAAACTTCATGTTGGGCATTCCCGGTTGTTGTGCCGCCTGCATGTTCTGTCCCGTCGTCATCTGCATATAAAAGAATATGGAAATAGAAGCCAGGATGGGAAACAAGCTCACGTGCGCCCCATAAAACGGAATCTCAAACGGCAACTTTAAAATCTCATCATAACTGGAAAGGTCGTCTGCCCAAAGAAAACTTTTCTGGCGCAGTTCAAATGCCGTAGGGAAGAATTTAAAAAGGGCAAAGAAAACGGGCATTTGAAGCAATGCCGGCAAGCAACCCGCCAGCGGACTCGCTCCCGCCTCGCTCTGCACCTTCATTGTTTCCTGCTGTTTTTTCATCGCGTTGTCCTTGTACTTCTCAGCAATTTTATTGAGCTCGGGACGCAGGATCTTCATTTTTGCCTGGGTTAAATAACTCTTGTATAAAACTGGGGACAATACAAGTCTTACACAAATTGTAAGCAAGATAATTCCCAGACCAAATGGAATCCCCAAATGCTCTGGACTGGTCAAAAACGTGAAAACCGGACGTATGGCATATTCATTAATAAATCCAAATATCCCCCATCCTAGATCGACAACCTCATCAAGATTCTTGTTATAACCATCGAGAATGGCAAAATCTGTTGGACCAAAATACCAGTCCATATTATAGGCAATCTCGCCACCATTGTACTCCAGCTGCGCAACCGTGCTAAATTCTTTGGTATAAGTATCCTGCTCCTCATTGATACTCTCAATATTCTTGGACGTTAATAGGGCACTTGAAAACGGAGTATCGGTCAATAATATACTGGAAAAGAAATGCTCTTTGTAGGCGATATAGGTAATGTCGGTCGCATCTTCCTCTGCATTTTCTCCCTGTCCCGTATAGTCATCACTGCCGCCGTCGTACTCAAATTTTATCTCGGTATAGCGGTTTTCATTCACCATACTTTTAGAACGTCTATAGGCTTTTAGATCCCAGTTTAATGCGACTGGCTCTGAGGTATTGAAAACCTGTGACATGCCCTGTGAGCGGATGTTGAAATCCATCATGTAGTCATTGGGCTTCAGCTCGTACCTGAATTCCAGGTACTGGCTCTCGCTTTTCTTCCACTTTAAACTCAAGACTTTATTCTCTCCGTTTTGCGAGACTTCGGGAGTGAAAATAAGATTTTTGGTGTGCAGGGTTCTTCCGTCCTGGGTGGAAAATTCCAGATCGAACATGTGATCGTTTTTCTTTACCAGATAGACCGGTAACGAGTCATAGGTCCTAAAATTCTTGATAAGTGCCTCGGTAATTAAAGCACCTTTTGAATTGATTTTAAAATCCACCAGATTATTTCCAAAATCCAGTACTTCTGATTTGGTTGTGGGGGCATCAGACTGTCCCAGAGAGTCTTGGGAAACTACCATTGTACTTTCACCAACCTCATCAATTTGCTCAGATTGCGCAGCCTGTTCTGTATCTGTAGGTTTTTCGCCAACAACTTCATCTGACTGATTCTGCAAAAACATATACATGAGAATCCCAAAAATAAGGGTCATTCCCAGCATCGTCTTCCAGTCCATTTTTTTCTCTTCCATACTACTTTCCTACTATTGGTCTATTTTATTAGTTGGGTAATGATTGTAATTGTTACGCTTTCGCGAAAGCGGAAACCCTCAACTAGTCCGTATTGTTCTTTTTCTTTTTATAACTAGAGGCCGCGGCAACAAATGAGGTAAATAATGGATGTGGCTGGGCAACGGTACTTTTGTACTCTGGATGGTATTGAACGCCTATGAACCAGGGATGGTCCTCGATCTCGATGATTTCAACTAGATTGGACTTGGGATTTATCCCGGTACTTTTAAGACCCGCTTCTTCCAATTGTTCTCTATAGGCATTGTTATATTCATAACGATGGCGGTGGCGCTCAGATATGGTTTTCTTTCCGTAAATTTCTTGTGCCCTGCCTTTTTTGAGCTCACAATCCCAGGCTCCCAGACGCATGGTTCCACCCATTTCCAAAATATTCTTCTGGTCTTCCATCAAGGAAATTACAGGGTTTTGGGTCTCTGGATTCATTTCAATGGAGTTGGCATCTTCTATGTTCAAGACGTTGCGGGAATATTCTATAACGGCCATTTGCATACCTAGGCAAATCCCAAAAAACGGAAGTCTATTTTCTCGGGCAAACCGTACCGCGTCAATTTTACCCTCGATACCTCGCTCACCAAAACCTGGAGCAACCAGCAATCCATCCAGGTGTGAAAGTTTCTTGTCCACATTATCCACTTCAAGATACTCGCTGTGTATGGACTCTATATTTACCTTGATCTCGTTTTGTGCACCGGCGTGGATAAAGGCTTCCAGTATGGATTTATAGGAATCCTGCAATTCCACATACTTACCGATAAGACCTATGGTTACCTGGCTCTTGGGATTTTTATGGCGTTGGACAAATTCGTTCCAGCTCTTAAGATCGGGCTGGTCTTGTGTCTTAAGGCTCAACCGTTTGATCACCACGCGATCCAGTCCTTCCAGCAACATTTTGTTGGGAACGTCATAGATCGTATCAACATCGATGGACTGTATTACCGCTTCACGTTTTACATTACAAAATCTGGCCAGTTTCAACCTTATATCATCGGTAATCTCGTGCTCGGTCCTGCATACCAGAATATCTGCTCGTACCCCACTTTCCATAAGGGTTTTAACGCTGTGCTGGGTAGGCTTGGTCTTTAACTCTCCGGCAGCTCGCAGATAGGGAATAAGTGTCAAATGTATCACCAGCGAGTTATCATCCCCCAGTTCCCATTGCAACTGCCGTACGCTTTCTATATAGGGTAACGACTCGATATCTCCTACCGTTCCTCCTATTTCGGTAATTATAACGTCATAATCACCAGATTTACCAAGAATCTGAATGCGCTCCTTGATCTCATCGGTAATATGTGGAATGACCTGTACTGTTTTTCCCAAAAATTCACCGCGTCGTTCTTTTTGGATAACGCTCTGGTAAATTCTACCGGTGGTGACATTATTTGCCTGTGACGTATTTACATTGAGAAAACGCTCGTAGTGGCCCAGATCAAGGTCGGTTTCTGCACCATCCTCGGTAACATAACACTCGCCGTGTTCGTAGGGATTGAGCGTACCTGGATCTACGTTTATATAAGGATCTAGCTTTTGAATAGTTACCCGCAATCCTCTTGCTTGAAGCAATTTAGCTAACGATGCTGCAATAATACCCTTTCCTAGGGACGAGGTTACTCCTCCCGTTACAAAAATGTATTTGGCATTAGTCATAGCTGTATTTTAATATAATTTAAAACAGCTGCAAAAGTAGGTATTTTGAATGTATTTAATGATCTTGAACCGTAGTTCTGAGAAAAGTAAATTTATAGGAAATTGAATCCCCAAATCTAAAAGATCTGTCTGAAATAATGACTGCTACATGGGTACTTTGAACAACTCACCAGCGATAAATAGCTGCCAGTGTGCCTGCTCCTCTTTTTTAGTCCCGTGGCGGGTTTCTTTATCGTACCTGCCCTGCATTACAGCACGTTCCTGTTCAAATTTTTTAAATATAAAAGCCACTTCTTTTTTTACATCCTTTACGGGTCGGTACTTGGTAAATGCGTAGCGCAGTTTCTTGACGTGAAGTTGGGTAATATCCCAGTGCAATTGTTCGTGAGCGAGTAATGAAAGGCTGTTTTCTTCCAGATCTTTCTTCCAGCTCAGTTCGGGATAGAAATGGCTTTTGATTTCTATCTTAAAATTAGAAGCTCCATTGACCGTCTCGTTGGAATAATCATACGACATGCCCGAATTTACACTTGCGGCATGAATGGCATTTTTAAGCGGCACTCCTCTAAAATCATTCCAGCTCAACACGGGATGTTCCTCATAACTCCATGAAAGTGACGGCTCGTCACTTATAGGCAACTTGCACAACAATAAAATCACCAGCACATACTTCATTCCACCCAGTTGAAAGTGATGTTCTTGACAATGTCTGGGTGTAATGAATGATAGACTGGGCAGGTTACTGCCACCCGCTCTAGGATCAATCTTGTACGATGGTCGCAATAGCCTTTCATGTCCAGCTCCACGTGGATCTCTGAAATTCTTCTGGGATCTGACGCCATTATTTTAGAGACTTTTGCGGCACTTCCATCGATTTCCACGTCCATATCCAGTGCCTTGATCCCCATAACCGTAAGCATGCAGCTGGCAAGCGCAGTTGCTACCGTGTCGGTGGGCGAAAAGGCCTCACCTTTCCCATTGTTATCCGTTGGGGCATCGGTTATTATGGTTTCTGAACTTTTTATGTGGGTGCATTCACATCTCAGTTCGCCTAGGTAATTCACTATTGCAATCATTGTTCAAAAGGTTTGGGCATGGAAACTATTTCTTGAATACTCATATCCTCTTGATATTGAAGGATAAAAACCGATTCATTATTATAACCTTCAAACGGTTTTTTATGATAGGCAAACTTACTCTCTGACATACGGGTGGCACCGTCCTTACCGGCACTTTCAAACATGCTCGTGGAACTTGCCT
Organism: uncultured Flavobacteriaceae bacterium; assembly: GCA_963836885.1. GTDB lineage: Bacteria > Bacteroidota > Bacteroidia > Flavobacteriales > Flavobacteriaceae > Nonlabens. The sequence goes on from CAWILF010000028.1 coordinate 209,724, forward strand.
GTCTCAATATCACATCCATAGCAATGTCAAAACCACGTGTCACATACTTATTGGGCGTTATTCCATGTTTGAGTTCATAGCGTTTTATAAAGCTATGATTCTCGTCCGCATCTTTATGCATTTGTGGAAAGGTATAATGCAACTGCGAAAGCCTAGTGTTGGGCAAACCCATTTCTTCAAAACTTTCCATACCGAACATGGTAATCCTGTGGGTATCGGTCTTTGCGGAATAGTTGGTCACCGCATCAGTAATGAAGCCCACATTGTCCACAGCTAGTATGATTACGTTCTCAATTTCTGGCTTCAAAGCCTTGATATAGTTCAAACTATAAATGTAGTTTTTCTTTGAGTCTGGTACTAACACTTGGGCGGCTGGTAGTAATGCAGAAAACTCCCGACGCAATTCAGGCTTTGTATTATCGGTGACAATGATCACGTTTTTACCTGTGGCATAACTCTTTAAAAACTGCTTTAAGCGATCTTTGAGTAGTTGATCATCAGGGCGCGACTGGAACAGGTTTTTATATAGTCGAACATCTGTATTAGTCAACGGCGAGATCACTGGAATATCGTCACTCCTCAATTGTTTTGCAACCTCGACCACATTAGCGGACATGAGCGGTCCGATAACCGAGTTATAGATCGTAAAGTCATTTGAATTTAAGATCGACAGCGTCTTATCCTTGCTCTTTTGAGTATCAAAGACATCATATTCCACCTGCAGTCCCAGAGAAAGCGCACTATCCCGCGCCACTTGCATGCCCGCCAAAAAGTCAACCGCAATACGAGCAGTTTTATCTTCCAATAACTGATCGCGGTTCTCAAATTCATCATTTATTTTATGGAGAGATAATGGCAGCATTACCGCCATGCGCTGAGGCCTATAATTATTTATACTATCCAACAGGTTCACTGTTGCATAATCTCCAGTAAATACATTTAAAGAATCGGCAGCAATTTTATTGGGAATCTTGATGGTCATTCCTGCCTTGAGACCATCTTTTAACCCGGGATTTAAAGTGATCAATGAATCCCTGCTCAATCCGGTCATTCTTGTAAGTGAATACATTCCCATTTTACTGGGAACTTGATAGTCCACAAGATCGCTAATTTCCTTCTGCGCTACGACAGGCACATTGATCAACATTCCAGGCTTTAATCCACCCAGGTCTGGATTCATTTTCTTAAGGTTGTCGATGGTAGTTTTATACTGGATCGCAATTCTGAATAATCCTTCCTTTTCCTTTACGAGATGTTTTCCCTCAATGACGTTATCGAGCACCGTGTCTTTTGCCATGACGGGAAACTCTCTGGTGGCAACTGTTTTGGGAGCAATCTGCACTTTCTCAAAAACTGGAATACGTATCTCTGACCCTCTATTGAGTGCGGTGTTGTACAATTGTTTGTTTGCCTCCTTGATATCGAGAATGGTAACGCCATATTCTTTGGCTAGCGTGTAAAGCGTCTCCTTTCTCTTTACTTTATGGGTTTTGTATCTAGCGATCTTTTTCTGGGTCAACAACTTGGAATCTGCGGGAATGAGGAGGATAGCTCCCTGTTTGATTCCGTTTTTGGCATCTGGGTTGAGTGCGAGGAGCTCACTAGCGGCAATATTGTACTTCTCACTGATCGAGGTGACGGTCTCTCCCTTATCGACGGTATGTTGTTGATAGTTTTGGGCTGTAAGTGTGTCCGCTTTCGCGAAAGCTAACACTACAAAAAATATATAATATAATTTCTTCATTTTATTCCCATTCAATGGTTGCTGGTGGTTTTGAGCTAATATCATAAACCACCCGATTGACTCCTTTTACCTTGTTAATAATCTCATTACTGGTAGCTTGCAAAAACTCATAGGGCAGGTTCACCCAGTCTGCCGTCATGCCGTCCGTACTTTCAACGGCCCTGAGCGCAACGCATTTTTCATAGGTGCGTTCATCGCCCATGACTCCCACGCTATTCACGGGAAGCAGGATTGCTCCTGCCTGCCATACCTTGTTATATAACTCCCATTTTTTCAAGTTATTGATAAAAATGTGATCTACTTCTTGCAGTAGGTTTACTTTTTCTTGCGTAATGTCACCCAAAATACGTATCGCCAGCCCTGGCCCTGGAAAGGGATGCCTTCCCAACAATTCTCCGTCCATGTGCATGGATTTCCCTACCCGGCGCACCTCATCCTTAAATAACAGACGTAGCGGTTCCACAACTTTCAACTTCATATAATCTGGCAGCCCGCCTACATTATGGTGTGATTTTATTGTCGCACTAGGACCGCCCGATGCAGAAACACTCTCTATGACATCAGGATAAATGGTTCCCTGTGCAAGAAAATCTGCCCCATCTATGGCACTGGCCTCATCATCAAAAACGTCGATAAAGGTCTTTCCTATCGCCTTTCTTTTCTCCTCGGGATCGGACAGTCCCTTCAACGCAGTCATGAATCGTGCCGTGGCATCGACTCCCTTCACATTAAGTCCCATTCCCTCGTATTGTTCCAGCACTTGAGAAAATTCATTTTTTCTAAGGAGTCCGTTATTAACAAAAATACAGTGCAGGTTATCCCCCACCGCCTTGTGCAACAACATCGCCGCGACTGAGGAATCCACGCCGCCACTCAGTCCCAGTATGACTTTACCGTCCTTGATTTTGGACTGGAGTGCTTCCACGGTTTCTTCTATAAAACTTTGTGGCGTCCAGTCAGGATTGATTCCCGCGATCTTGATTAGAAAATTTTCCAATACTTGTTTCCCATCGGTACTGTGATACACCTCTGGATGAAATTGTATGGCATAGGTATCCTCACCTTCTATTTTAAACGCAGCATTGAGCACATCTGCCGTGCTGGCAATTCTTACTCCGTTCACGGGCAATGTCTTGATCGTATCGCTGTGCGACATCCATACCTGGGAATTTTCGGTGACATTTGAAAATAGATCTTCACCATCTTTAATGACCGTGAGGTGTGCACGACCATATTCCCTAATGTTTGAGGGAGCAACCTCGCCTCCATTGAAATGTGCTAGATATTGAGCACCGTAACAGACACCCAACAGCGGTATCTTGCCACGTATCTGAGACAAATCGATATGAAACGGCTTGTCTGCCCTTACAGACATGGGACTACCGGATAAAATGACCGCTTTATAACTATCCAGATCATCTATCTGGACGTGATAGGGTTTAATCTCGGAATATATGTTGAGTTCCCGCACCCTGCGGGCAATGAGCTGGGTATATTGAGAGCCAAAATCCAGTATAAGTACCTTATCGTGTTGCATGGGACAAATTTAATTTTTTACTATGAAGCCTGCGGTAAAGCAACATTCTTTTTCAATAAGTTATTATCCTTTTTATCTAATCGTCCAAAAGAATAAATGTAAACCTCAAATCCAGTGGATCCAGCGATTGCATGATCAACTGGACCAGCTCGCTGCCGTAATGTTGTTGGTAATAGGAAAAATTAACTACTCTTTCCTGCAGGTTTCCCGAGGGCAACAATTCTTTTTGAAGATCTGTCGCTCGCTCGATGTGGGAGGAAAGTTTTCGTTTTTGCGCTTTGAGCAATCTTTTCTCAAGATGTTCCAAGCCGTTGATCTGCTTTTGCTCCTGAGCGGCAACTGCGGTTTCAAAGGATTTTTCGGTTTTTAAAGCCAAATCGTAAAGTTCTGAAAACTGCGCTTTTAAATGTTGTTTTTGGTTGGAAAGATCAATCTTTATTTCACTGACCTTATTTGCAACCAGTTCTTCCAGTTCATAATCCTCTTTAAATAGGTCGTCAAGTTTTAAATCCAGTCGGGAAGCTTTATCAGCTTGTTTTTTTGTGATTAATTGGGCTGAGTTGCGCAACAATAGTATGGGGAAGACAACACCGCTGGCATCAAAAAATGATTTCAACTCCAGCCAGTAAGCGATCTCTCCACCGCCGCCTATGTAGCATAGGTTTGGCAATATAACTTCTTGATAGAGTGGTCTTAGGATCACATTGGGCGAGAATCGCTCTGGATGTTTTTCCAGTTCTTGTAGAAGTTCCCTTTCTGAGAATTTAATATCGGCACCATCAACGTAATAAATATCTTCTTTTTTAATAATCCTCCCACGATGATCATCTATAAGGTAAAAAAGATTGATCTCGCGCGGATTCACCTGGATCGTATATTCCTCGGTAAGCTGCTCTATGGTCTCTCCCACTTTCTTATAAGCGAGATTGTCGATCAGATCTGCCTTGAAATAGGGTTGGGCAAATGATTTGAGCCGCGCATTATCTGCATCTAGAATGACCAGTCCGTATTCCCCAAAGATCCCATGCGCTAGAGCTCGGGTTGCATCAGCTAGGTTCTTATGTTTTGTATAGGATTCCTTAAAAAGTTTTTTAAGATTTTGGGCATTGTCATTATTGCCCAATAAACTGGAAAAGGTGGCAGAAACCTCCTCAAGTCCCTGTGTATCTAATCGCCCTACAGCTCCATGAGATTCTCGTTCATAGACCAGTTTTCTATCGCCAAAGTTAAAATACTGAATTTCCTCAAAATCATGATCTTCAGTCGCCATCCAGTAAATGGGCACAAAATTCTCTTGTGGGTATCTAGCTTGGAGCTGTCTGCATAGATTTATCGTGGAGGCAATTTTGTATAAAAAATACAACGGCCCGGTAAATAAATTCAATTGGTGTCCCGTGGTAATGGTAAACGTGTTGTCCGACTGTAAACGCTGCACGTTTTGGGAAACTGGATGGTCCTTATTTAGATCAATTGTCAGGTACTGCTCTTTTAATACGTCATGCAGCACTGACCTCTTCTCATGGGCACGAGACCATTCCCCTTTTTTTTCTGCAATCTGTTCTTCAAAGTTCTCCAGTCTGGGAAATCTATGGTACAAATCTTCCACCGATTTTTCTTCGTCCAGATAATCTTTGATGAGCCTAGAATAGAATTTCAGATCCTGATAAGGAAATTTTACGGTACTCATAAACTCATGGATTTCCTTATTGTGTCAACTGGTTTTTGATGAGTTTCCGCTTTCCTGCCTATCAAGGCACGACAGGCAGGCGCGAAAGCGGAATCAACACCTATATTTTCTAATGCTTAGTCTTGGGTTTATATACGGGAAGTATTTTGTTGCTTACCTCTCCAAAACCTATACGAATGGTCTTGTTTCCACAAAATCCCCTCATGGTAACCGTATCGTGGTCTTCAATAAACTTGCGCTCGGTGCCATCATTAAGTTTGACAGGATTCTGTCCTTTCCAGCTCAATTCCAGCATGGAACCAAATGAGTCTGGCTCTGGCCCAGAAATAGTCCCACTTCCCATCATGTCGCCACTATTAACGGGACAACCATTGACCGTGTGGTGGGCAAGTTGCTGGGATATGTTCCAGTACATGTGCTTAAAATTGGATTTACAGACCGTGGTGGGCTTGCCGCCATCTGGTGTAATATCAACTTCCAATTGTATATCAAAACTGTTCTTTCCGGTAGATTTTAAATAATCCAAAACCGGCTTTTCCATCGCCGGACTTTCCGTCCTGAACGGTTCAAGTGCGTCCAAGGTCACGATCCACGGTGAGATGGAACTGGCAAAATTCTTACCTAAAAATGGGCCCAGCGGCACGTATTCCCATTTTTGGATATCGCGTGCGCTCCAGTCATTAAATAAGACCATCCCAAAAATATAGTCCTGCGCCTTATCTACTGGAATAGGTTGCCCCAGGTTATTGGCATCGGTAGTTATAAAGGCCATTTCCAGCTCAAAATCCAACAGCTTAGAAGGACCGAAAACCGGCTGGTCAGCATCTGCCGGCATGGTCTGTCCCTGCGGCCTGTGGATGGGAATACCACTGGGTATGATGGAACTGGACCGGCCGTGATAGGCAACGGGCATGTGCAACCAGTTGGGCAACAAAGCGTTATCGGGATCCCGGAACATGGTCCCTACATTTTTTGCATGTTCCTTGCTACTATAAAAATCTGTGTAGTCGCCTATGAGCACCGGCAACTGCATTTCTACCTCATCCATGGCAAAAATAATGCGGTCGCGGTGTTCCTTATGGTCTCGCAACTCTGGATTTTCCTTATCAAATATCTCACCTATCCTGTTGCGTACCAATCGCCAGGTCTTTTTACCGTCCGAGATAAAATCGTTGAGGGTATCCTGCATGAACATATCGTCAGTGAGGGGAACTCCCTTGAAATAGTCCAGCTCCTGCAACGCACCCAGGTCGATCGCATAGTCGCCGATGCGCGTACCTATGGTAATGATGTTATCCCTGGTCAGGAAAACACCGAATGGGATATTCTGTATGGGAAAGTGAGTGTCCCGGCTATAGCCTATCCATGATTTTTTATCTGGATCGTTAGTGGTTATGGTCATAGGTGTATGTTTAATGTGTTAAAAAATAACAGTCAAATATATAAGAAGAAAGTTCCCTAAAAGAATACGATGCGTATTTTTACGTCCTAAATATTTCACAACATCATATTATGGACAACCCGATATTTGAACTAATCAATAAAGAGCAAGAACGCCAGACCAATGGTATAGAATTAATTGCCAGTGAAAACTACGTGAGCGATGATGTTCTTAGGGCAGTAGGCTCTGTACTGACCAACAAATATGCAGAGGGATATCCAGGCAAGCGCTATTATGGCGGGTGTGAAGTTGTGGACGAAGTGGAGAACATCGCTATAAACCTGGCAAAGGAGCTTTTCAACGCAGACTATGTAAACGTGCAGCCACACTCGGGAAGTCAGGCAAATACTGCGGTATTCCATGCCTGTCTCAACCCAGGAGATAAGATATTGGGATTTGACCTTTCCCACGGTGGTCACCTTACCCACGGTTCGCCCGTAAATTTCTCTGGAAAACTTTACACGACTTCGTTTTATGGAGTAGAAAAAGAAACCGGACTTTTGGATTATGATAATATTCTCGCTATTGCGAAAGCGGAACAGCCCAAAATGATCATCGCCGGAGCATCAGCCTATAGTAGGGAAATAGATTACAAAAAATTCAGGGAAATAGCAGATGAGGTAGGCGCGTTATTGCTTGCGGACATCGCCCACCCGGCAGGACTTATAGCTAAGGGAATCTTACAGGACGCTGTTCCATACGCGCATGTATGCACCACGACCACCCACAAGACCTTGCGTGGGCCGAGGGGCGGGTTGATAATCATGGGCACCGATTTTGAAAATCCATTTGGCGAAAAACTGAAGAATGGAAAGCTAAAAATGATGAGCTCACTTCTCAACAGTGCCGTTTTTCCAGGGAATCAAGGCGGTCCTTTGATGCACGTGATCGCAGGTAAGGCGATAGCCTTTGAAGAAGCACTATCCGAAGAGTTTTTACACTATACCGTACAGGTAAAGAAGAACGCCGAGAAAATGGCAGAAGAATTTGTCGCCAAAAATTATGACATCATCTCTGGCGGGACGGACAACCACATGATGTTGATCGACCTGCGCAACAAAGGAATTACCGGAAAACAAGCCGAAGAAGCTCTGGGAAAAATTCACGTAACGGTCAACAAAAACATGGTTCCCTTTGATACAGAGTCTCCATTTGTTACCAGTGGTATAAGAATAGGTACTCCAGCAATTACCACAAGAGGGCTCAAAGAAGAAGATATGGAATGGATCGTGCTAACTATCGATACATGTCTGACCAATATCGATAACACTGAGGTTCTATCCCGACTAGCTGATGAAGTTTCTGAGAAAATGTCCGGGTATCCTATTTTTGTGATGTAAGAAATAATCCAACTTAAAAAAGCTCAAAATCCTGGAAATTTTCCCGAGGTTCTGAGTTTTTTTAATATCAATTTTGGCCTAGAGCCAACAAACTCTCAGTGTCCAACACTATTCCTGTGAATGATAATCTACGGGCTACTCAAGACTTATTTTCCCAAGGGAATTCTGCATAAAGTGGCTCACGGCCTATAAATGCAGCCAATTTTTTATAGGAATCAGTTTCTGAAACATTGAGCTCTAAAAAATTGGGGCTGTTTCTAAAGTAGTTGCGTACTTCATAGTTGTGGTTTCGGTAATAGTCTAGGAAGGTTTCCCTATCATACATATCCATATTTTCGGTAATCTGAAAGACTCCAGACCGTACCTTCCACATGTAGCCGGGTGAATTGTACGTTGAATTAAGAATAGTCTGGTGGTCGGGAAGCCTGCCGTACATTTTTGTATGGAAGCTGATCATGGAGTCATACCATTGCTCCTGGCTGTCGCGCACCGACAGGATAAATTTGGCATCAGGAAACGCTTGGTGCAATGGAATAAATGTATGTGGAAAACTGAACGGTGCATCCTGAAAGACCTCGGCGGTTCTACAGTATTTAATGATTGTTCCAAAATCACGATCCAGATATGAATCCAACAACCGCTCTGCCACGGTCTGATTGCCCAGTCGATAGCCCCAGTCCTTAAAAGCAGTTTCCAGTGAGGTGGTTCCCGTCTTGTTACAACCTATGCAGAATATTTTGGGTGATGGTTTTTTGAAAAGGGTCGTTATCGATGCAATCATATAGCTTTTTGTTATCGCGGGATTATAATCAGTACGCTTTCGCGAAAGCGGAACAATGCAATCTATTCAATCTAATGTATAAGATTCAATAAGTTTTTTTATGTCCATAGGATCCAGTTTCATTACAACATCCAAAATTGAAAGAGCCGGCGAGAAATCTATATTCCCAACTTCAAGATGCTGGAAACCTGGCTCCAAGAATTTTAAACAAATATCATTCTCGGCAAACGATTCTTTATCATACAATGATCTTCCACCAGTCATATTTATGTAAGTGTCGGCTTCATGCTGGCGGCATATATTTATCAATCGCATTTTTCTATCCACGTCATCTGTTTTTGATTCCATGGACGAACTCATAGAAAACGTGGTTTCAAGACCCATGTAGCGGGAAAACATTTTTATCAGTTCTATATTTAAGCTGGATATGGAATTATTATCTTTACTGGTTATAATACGCTCAATATCAGTATATAAGGTATTATAGTAAGGACATTTAGAATAGGCATGCTGGATAGTTCGTACAACTTTAGGTATGTTTTTATTTCTATCGTGAAGTAGAATATCCTTGATCATCCTGTTCTGGCTGATTTCCTCGCACGGAACGGTCAGCAATTGCCTGACGTTATTTGAGGCGATATAGTTCCTATTGATCCATTTTCTCTTTATGAAATTAACATTGTCAAAAAACACAAAATGATCAACAGATGCAATGAGCTGAAAATAGCCTAAATAAGGCATAAAATAAGGTTGCATGACGGCAAGGCTTTTCATAAATGGTAATTCAATTGAAGGAGAGCATCTCTAGGTTGAGTTAAATTTAGAACTTTTGTTTTTGAGAACTACTTTTCGTCGATTAATATAACGTATTGATATCTAGAACACGTTACAAATATCGTAACCAGACTCAATAGTAAATTGTACATTTTACCTTTCAAAAAAAGTACGATTTAAAAATCAAAGCTATGAGGAAGCTCTCTGCCGATCAATGTTTTTAAGTTGTTATTATCATTGCTATAGAAGTTGAGAATCCTATTGCCTATATTTTCAGGCCACATCATGTCCAGATTAGAGTGAGACGACGATTGTAAGGCGGTTTTAATGTTTGCTCGTTTAACTAAAACATCATTAAATATCTCGCTTTCATCTTTGTCTAATTTAAGCTCGTTATTAAAATAAGCTCCCAACCTATGATTTTCAGGAGCTTCTAAGAGATGTTGCCCGAGATTGTGCCTTTCAGATTTATTGATTTCCAACATTGAAACAAGTTGTGATTCATCTAGTGCCTGGTTGTGATGCTCAAAGGTGTTTATTTGTTTTATACTGAGCTTATTATTAAGATCATGAATGAGCTTGGGAAATCCATCGGCATTCAATATTAAACCATTTTCATTCTTATATTCCTCAAAAAAGAAAATCTCGACATTATCAACGCCAAAAAGTTCCTGATATGTTCTAATTAAATTTGTGTAGGCAAGATCGTAGTAATAATTGCGGTCTTGATACTTGTAAAATAATTCTACATACTTTTTAAAATCCACAAAAATACCGGTACGTATGCTTTCCTTATATAAGGATTCAATCATTGATTTTTGCGATCGTAAAAATATGAGGATCCTTGTTTCATCCTGGAAAATTTCTCTCAGCCTGATTGCTTTATCGTAGGTAGATATGGAATCATAGCTATATGAGAATGAGAAATGCTCTGCAGAGACGCCCAATTTTAGGGATTTGCTTTTTGCAATCTCAAAATGTCTATCAAATGTTTTTTGGATCCTGTGTTTATTCTCTACATATTTGTAGTGTTTGCACGTTCTCAAATACAGTTCCATAGCGATCTCTATCTCTTTATCGATATATCCGATATTATTGATCGCCGTACCTACGCCCAAATGGTACAGGTCAGGATGCATGGCAAAATAAGTTCTTTGCAATGAAGTGCTGAAATTTTTAGGGTAGCCTATGTGGATATAGTTCATTAATTATACATTGATAGTTGCCCAACCAATACCAGATTCTCCAAAACCATTACCATTATAAAGCATTTGCAGACCGTCTTTATTTTCAAACACTGAGCAATATTCATTCATTATGGAATCCCAACCAGAATCAGATTTTTCAAATTGTAACTTCTCATTTTTATTTTCCCAATGTATTCCATCCACAGACTCGGAATAGGTAATACGATAAGATCTGTCCTTATCCACTCGATAATCAAGTGCCTTTCTATTTGAATGTAGCATTTTAAATAAATTTCCTTCCTTCCAGACACAAGGTCTTCCTATCGCATCTGTATTGTCATCCAGACCTATACATGTAATATCTGTTCGTGTCCAATCGATTCCATTATTGGACTCCGCATATTTTACGGTATAGAACGGTTCTGCAATGCCGTTGATCACTTCTGATTTTTGACAGGACAAGTACCACATCTTCCACAATCCATTCTCTATCATCACACAAGGCTGTCCCACCCAAACAGGATCATTTTTTCCTCTATCCATAATGGGTCCGGGAAACATCTTTTTAAAAGTCATTCCCTCATCATCACTTACCGCGATACCTATGGAGAGTCTATAGGAAACTGTGGAACTTTTATTCCAAGCAGTATAGTATAGGTAAAGTCTACCTTCATTCTCAACGAACCATGAAGGCATCGTACCGGCATCATCAAAATCTCCCTTCTTACCTTTTGCAAGTATCGGTTGATCGTGAATGTACCTGATGTTTTTAGGGTTGCTTTTTTCTACGTCAATAAAAGTCGTACTTGAACAACTCTCGCTATCTCTCGTTGCAAAGAATATTCTAATACTATCCGTATTCTTTAATTCGTAAGCAAATGGGACTTGGGCATGAGACAGGCTCCATTCTAGGTTTCCCTCTACATTATAGATAAGGCCTTTTTTAATCCAGTTCATAATTTTCTAATATATATTGTAACTTAATTTGCCCTCAAGGAGTTTTGCCGGGTTACCCACATACACACCGTGTTCTTGTGTTTCTTGCTTGGTAAGAGAAGCTCCCATCGCGAGTAAAGTTCCTTTTTTTAAAGTAGTATAATCTCTAATCGTGGCATTAACACCTATAAAGCAGTGCGATTGTATATGGCAATGGCCGGACATAACGACGTGTGAAGTAAAAAAAACGTGGTCGTCAATTCTTCCATGATGCCCAATATGGTTGCCGCTCCACAGTATAACATTATTGCCGATGGAGGTAAAAGGTTGAATAGTGTTATCTTCTAGGATAAAGCAATTTTCGCCGATCTCATTGTCGAATAATGTTGCTTTAGTGCTTATATAAGAGATGAATTCATATCCCATGGACTTGCCCTCATTGAATACAGACTCTCGCAACTGATTCATCTTTCTACCCGTCATTGGAGCAAATAGCTTGTGGGAATTATTTGGGTATAAAGAATTTATATCTTCAAATGCTACTATTGGTAAACCTTTGAACGTATTATTTTTAAGATACTTTTTATGAACCGTAAAAGCTACAACTTCATGTTCAGAATCAACAGTCAAATAATAATGTGCAAGTTCCGCAGTATCTAGAACTCCAAATATTATAATTTTTGACATAATTTATTTTGGTTTAAAATTGAGGAGGTTCATGGGACTTGAATCCTCACTCCCAATAGGTCTATAATCAACAAACCATAAAAGATATTAGTATTTGCTGCTGCTATTAAAAAGGCAACAATTCAATTAATGATCTCAAATACATGGCATTCCTTGCTTATATTCTAATATTTCAACTATAGGTTTAAGTTTGCTTTCGCGAAAGCGTGATACGAAAAACAGGAGATAATTTATTTATATGATCCTATTTACGGAGCTGCTATTTATCCCTTTATCTTTTTAAATGCCTTATAGAAAACATTATCAGTTACTTTTTGCATACGCTTTTTAAGACTCGTATGGGTCTTTTGAAGATCAGCATTTTCCTTATAGAGCAGCTTGAATTGCCGTGCATAACTTATGGCGTGCTTATTTGCTATATAATTGATGCACTGAGTACTCATCTCTTCGGTAAAGCTGCGGATCATGGAAGTCTCAGACACCCTATAATCGAAGGTTACCAAGGGTAAATAGTGAAAATTTTTACCATTAATCCCGCAGCGTAACCAAAATTCCCAATCCTCATACCCCTGAAATGGCATGTTTACATCATACTTGCCCAAGTCCTCGAAAACAGATTTTTTAATCAGTGCACAGGCATCAATGAAATTTTCAAAGTGCATGCGTCTTAAATTGAAGGTACTTATCTTCCAATACTCGTTGCGAGCTCCGAATCTTTGTGCATCGCCATGGATTATATCGATTTCAGAATTAAGAGCATATAACTTTGATGCATGCATTAAAAACTCGCTATTTACCATGTTGTCCGAGTCTAGCGGTAATATAAAATCTCCTGTGGATTTTTCAATGCCGTAATTTCTGGCGGTCCCCAGACCTCCATTGGCCTTTTTAAAATATTTGAAGCGATCATCACCTTTTATGAAGTCCAGGACTAATGGTTCAAGATTATCTGGAGAACCATCATTTACGATTATTGCCTCCCAGTTTTTGTATTGTTGATCACTAACCGACTGCAATGTCTCGATTACGGTCTCTTCCGTTTTATAGCAAGGTATGATAATACTGAATTTCAAAAGTTCTTCCATTAATTATGCAGTTAGTTTCGTTTTTACCTCACCCAAAACGTAACCTAGGTAACTAGAAATTTTTGTGTTCAACATTTTATGGGTGAACAATAGTTTTATGTGATAAAGATATGTAGATGAGGGCGTTTCTTTTTTTAATTTTAAAAGTAGACTATAGGCTCTGTCTGTAATTATTGATGACTCCGCTTTAGTAGCGTGAGGGTAATAGGTTTTATAGAATGACAAAAACTTAAGTAATTTTGCTTGACTATTCAGCTTAGACCATAAGCCAGAGTCATGAATCCTGTAGACCGCTGTGAGGTCGGACAGACCTTTAATCTTACCTATTTTTGATGCATGAAGGTACAGTGCAAGGTCTGCAAATGGATACTTGGTCTGGTCATTAAATATTGTTAGCACCTCTCTTTTAAAAACCACGGTTGCAGTACATATAAAATTGTAGGTATTTAAAAAATCAATGCCTGTAAAAGTTGTTTTTTCGAAAGGGACATTATGCAGCGTTAACTCATTGTCCTTAAGCATTTCAGCCCTTGTGAAACACAGGCTGTAATCATTATTTTTCTCTAAAAAATCTATCTGCTTTTGCAGTTTATGAGGATGGGTCCAATAATCATCGCCATCCAACAGGGCGATGTACTTACCTGTACAATTTTCTAGGATATCTGTGAAATTATAAAGTCGACCTAATTCTTGACGTTTTCTCCAGTAATCGTCTCCTTTTTCTCGTTTCAATATTTTAATATGGATGTTTTCAGAATCACCGTAAGATCGTATGATCTCTAAAGTACGATCATCAGAAAAATCATCACCCACTACGACTTCTACCTTAAAATTAGTTTGCTGCATCATTATTCCATCCATCGCATCTTTAATGAAACCTTCATGCATATAAGTCATTAAACGGACGCTTAAGAGATATTTATACTTGATTTCGGATGCCATTAGATCGAGTAATCTTTCAGTTTTTTATAGAGCACAAAGGTATTATCTATAATGAATTGTGACTCTTCCTCGCTCAATAAATTCTTATATCTACCTACACTATTTAAATCTGGTGGTTGAAGTGTTTTTAATTTCCAGGCCAATAGTGCTTTCGGCTCGTCATTCGTATTAAAATAATTAAGCATGCCAGTATCAAAAGGTATGTTGAAATTAACACATAATTTTGTAAGTACCTCTTTTGGCGTTCTAACTAGATCTTCATAACTTATAATCGTACATCGTCTACTATCGAAGTTTTCGATCGCATCACAGATCATAGTTTGGTTTTTAAGCCAATCCGCGGTAAAACTTTCAATATCATTTGACAATACGGGTTTATAGGCAGAGTCTGAATTTAAATCATTAATCCCTTTATATGAGCAATAAATATCTCTCGGATCTCTGAGTATGATGAGAAATCTAGCGGAGGGCGCAATATCTCTTAATAGGTTTAAATGCTGAATATAGTAATTATTCTTGTCGCCTAAAACACTCAAATCACGTTTATTGTTTTTAGATCGACCATAAAATTCTACAACGCTAAAAACTAAATCATCATATGAGTTTATTCTTTCTTTTTTTAAGAAGCTTAATAAAAGATTATAGTCTAGATTCCACGTTTCAATTTTTTTTGAGGTTTTTAAATCATCTACGAATCTAATTACGTCACTATGTTCGTTCCATAATTTGTATCTGTCATACCACCAGTGAATAAAACCACATTCAGGCGGGATGGTTATACTTTTATGACTATTAAGCATGATCCTCAATAAGGAAGTTCCAGATCTAGGATTGCCTATGATGAAGAGCTGTTGCCTAGAATTCATGATTAAGGATTGAGGTTATACGTTTCAAATCATCTTCATTTAAATCTGTGTAAAGCGGTAAACACAATACTTTTTTAGCTTTATCTTCTGCAATAATGCATTCATTAGAGTTAATATAAGGTAGTTCTTCCAAACTGGGGAAAAAATATCTTCTAGGAAAAATATTGCTTTCGCGAAAGCGTGAGACTGCATTTAATAAACTCTCTTCTGAGTTAAAAATAATTGGATAATATGCATAATTCCACTTTGTATTATCACGCAAGCGAAGTTTTTTCAAACTAGAAAAATTTATATGTTTGTCATAATAATCGCATACTCTCATGCGCTCAAACAGCACATGCTCCATATATGGAAGCACACTTAATCCCATGGCAGCCTGGAGCTCGCTCATTTTTGCATTAATGCCCAATCCATAATATTTTTGCGGACCATCATGACCAAAATTGTGACGATACCACATTTCTTTATAGGTTTCCTCGCTTTGACAAAAAAGAGCACCACCTTCTCCCGTATGAAATAACTTAGTAGCGTGGAAACTACAGGTGCTCACATCGCCATAGTTAAAAATCGATTTTCCTTTATAGCTTACTCCAAAACAATGCGCGGCGTCGTAAATGACCTTAAGGTTGTGTTTTTTTGCAATAGTTTTAATAGCTTCTACCTCGCAGGGATTGCCATAAACGTGGGTTGCCAATATTGCTGTAGTTTTATCAGTAATCGCAGCTTCAATCCTTGACTCGTCTATGGTTAAGAATTCAGGGTGAATATCCACAAACACCGGCGTACATTTTTCCCATACAATACTTGCAGTCGTTGCAACATAACTAAATGGTGTTGTAATAACCTCTCCACCATTACCATACGCATTAAGCGCTATCTGAATGGGTAGTGTTCCATTAGTCATGGGAATTATATGGTTCACTTCAAGGTAATCTTGAAGTTTGAGCGTTAGTTCTTTATACAATTCCCCATTATTAGTCAACCACTCGTTATCCCAAATACGTTGTATCTGATCTTGATATTTTTCAATGGGCGGGAAAAATGTTTTGGTTACATTGATCATCTAATTGGTCAAGTTTAATTTATAAATAAAATTATTAATTTTTTCTGTAAACTTTTTCGCTCCTTGAGTGTTTAGGTGATCAGAATCTTTAAAATTGTGATTGTCATAAAAAGTTTCATATTCATTAAGCCAATTTACGTTTTTGTGTTCAATTACCACGCAGGATATTATGTGAAAAAGTTCAGCCTTACATTCAGCAGGAATCAATTTGCGATATTCTTTATGCGTCGGCGGTGTTACTATCAAAAGATTTACATCTTTTTGAACCAATAAATTTGTTATATCACTGAGAAACTGAACATTTTTATCACTAATGTTACGGTTCACAATGTGCCTTTTAGATGCTGCATTTGAGTGCGCTTTAAAATCATCCATTTGAACATTCAGTGGAAATGAGCCTCTTGATAAATATTTTGGATTTCTTTTGTGTTTTGAATTCCATTGATGTGTAATTTTATCAAAGTTTTCCTGAGTGCTACCATAAAATAACTCGAAATTATACTTAGGTAAATAATTAACTTGTAAACCAGTATAAATATTATAATTTCTTAAACGCCAATTTTCCTTGCTTTTATCTAAATCTCCGTATAAAGTGGCTATGCTGAAGTTTAAGATAACAAGTTTTAAACTATCATTTTTTATTGCCTCCTGCAACCATAATAAGTCAATATCCAGTGACTGTGATACATTTGCCAAATTAATAGAATTATAGGCCAAATCCTCCGCAATTACACCCCTCAATGCGTGAGAATTACCTAGTACTATAGCTTTGTAATCTTTATTTAATAAATCATTCTTAAATGAATATATGTTAGGCAAATTTGATTCACGAAGTGATATTTCATAACCTGAAGTTAAGATCAATAGAGGTACTATAAATATTAAAGTTTTGGTTAGAAATGATTTCATCTATAAAAACGGCTGGCATTAATTATGTTGAATACATTACAAAATTACACTAAATAGTGCAAAGTCTTATTTTTAGTAATACGCAAAACTTTTAAAAAATAATTGATCTGAAATAAATTATTTACTCAATGAAGCGTTCGAGATAGAATATGCAAATTAGTCATTGAAAAAAATCATCCATTTGCGCATCCACTTTTTTTAAAAGTAATTTTGAATCCGTTGAACCAATATGTATAGACAAACATTATATTAGACTTAATTGCTATATATAATAAATTTCACTCAATATAAAATGCAATAAAACGCAATTTTAAAATAGAAATCAATTTGCGAATTAAATTTCAAAAAATAAATCATCAATAATTTTACCAATTAAATTGTTGATCAATTAAATCAAAAAGACGTTGGTTATGAGGGTAATAGAATAATCTTAATTTTTCTCTGAGCTGAGGTTCGATTCCATCGTCATAATTTCTTACATGGGCAGTCTTTAAGTCGGCATCCTTAACACTTAAGCTACTTAATCCAACTGTGTGAAGCAAATCATTAGTAACTTGTAATTTGTTATTCTTAAAATAGTTAGACTCATAAATGGCGACATTATCAGAGCCAAATAATTCATAATACGGCGTAATCTGATCAACATAGATGCCACGTTGAATTATACCCGGAAAACCTGAAATTAAATGATTTTCTATTAATTCTTTATTTATGAAGTCTTTAAAATCAGGAAACGGACTTTTGTTAATTAGAGATGTGAACACATCTCTGGACTCAATATCAATGTGGTTATTTAATAAAGTCTTTTTTCTTTCTTTTGGAAGCTCAGAAAACTGCTTATACATATTCCATGCAGAGAAAGCACGAGAGACGGGTTCGCGAAGAAGTATAACAATTTTAGCCTTAGGATTGTATTCATATATTTTTTTAGCAATTCCTATGTTGCTTAAATATTGAGGTGTCGCATCTACATATATTTTTCCTAAGTTGAAGTAGGTTGAAGATTTAAATTGAGAATGATACCATTCCACCCCCCTTGAAAATTTTTCATGGTGGTTGAAGAAATTAATTTCTTTTTGCTTACCTCCTAACACATTGGGATGTTTAACCAAATACTGGTGCAAAGCCGATGTTCCAGCTTTTTGCGCACCCACGATAAATAATGAAACTTTTTTTTGATTCTTAGGAATGATTTTCTTTAAAAGCTTTTTATTCATAACTAGTTAATTAATTAGAAGTTAAAACGTCTAAAAGAAAAGGTTGCCAGATTTCTTGTTCATGAAGTACTTGAAATTCTAAAACTGTATTTGCCCTGTATGTCGTGCTACCAGCCTCAGCCACAGAAATATTCATACTATACGTTCCTTTAGATAATAGCAACTTTTTATGTATAAATTTAAAAGTAAGTACGTTGCCATTGACATAATTAGTGAAATCTGCTCTATCGTCTTTCATTAATGCCACAGGTCGTTGTTCTTTATCAAAAATTATAAGATTGATACTAAAACTACTATCGATTTCTTTGTTTAGCTTTAGCTTAATACTTATAATTAAATCATCCAACCATTTAATTTGCGGAATTCCATCAATTACTTCCTCACTTATAACAATCGCATGTTCTAACTCAATAGAATTATCCGAGAATAGAATGGTAGATCCATTATTAGCAAACCTTGTATAATATAAATCTATTGCCTTTGACACATCTTCACCCTGAAATTTTGCATTTCCCTTATCCATCAATATAATCTGCGTACATATTCTCGATACCATGGGCATGGAATGAGAAACAAAGATTATCGCCGTATTAGGTAAAATAGTATCTATTGTTTTGAAACATTTAAGCACAAATCCCAAATCACCTACCGCAAGGACTTCATCGATAATAAGAACGTCCGGTTCCATCTGCGCCGCTACCGCAAAACCTAGTCTCACCTTCATACCACTGGAATAGTTGCGTACGGGCATATCTATAAAGTCCTCTAATTCTGAAAAATCTATTATATGCTGAAGCTTTTTCGTCAATGTCCTTTCTACTAAAACCTAGAATGCACCATTATTATAAATGTTTTCTCGACCACTTAAAATAGGATTAAAACCAGCACCCAGTTCAATTAGAGCTCCCACTCGTACCACGCATTATTACACTACCTGAGTCAGGATTGATCAATCCATTCAAAATTTTCAACAGGGTAGATTTACCCGCACCGTTATGGCCTATCAGGCCAAGGCACTCCCCTCTCTTTAGCGTAAAATTTATATCCTTAACCGCCCAAAATTCCTTGGGACGCAACTCTCGCGCATCCTTATTTCCCGAGTAGCCAGAGATTAAGTCCTTAACTCCATACCACAAGCTGGTCTTGAGGTCTTTACAAAACTTTTTTGAAAGCCCTTTGACCTCGACTAAGACGTCATTTCGTGCTATATCCAGCTTCGTATTTTCTTCTCTTATGACAGCTTGTTCCATTTTAAGCACTTAATCGTTCAACAAAAATCGGTATAGAAATACGATAAAATACTAGGGCAATAAAAAATAGTGGGATACATATTATCAAGACAATTAGAAAATAGGTAAGATGTTCCAACGGTAAGCCTACTACTAAATTCCTGCCCACCATAATTATGGGAGTTAATGGATTATATTCCATAATTGTTTTCAAAAGACCGCTCTCCGGTATGGCAAAAACAACGGGCGTCGCATACATTAAAAACTGCATTCCGAAACCTATTAGTTTTCCTATATCATTGTATAACATACCTATGGGAGTGAGTAGAAGTCCTATCGTATTTCCCACTATTAAAGCTCCCAGTATGGCAAATGGGAAGAACAGCAAGCCCCAAGTTACATCCACTCCGTAAAAAAAAACAAATACCAAAAGCAAGACTACCTTAATAGCTGTATTAAATAATAGTTTTAAGATGCCTGAGGTTATTAATGCCTCACGAGGAAAATTGATTTTTGTTAATATAGATTTTGCTGCATTAGTATTTTGAATAGGAGAATTTATGGATTCCGTTATTATAGACCACAACAACGTACCCGCAAAAACATATACAGGATAGGGGATTCCAGTATTAGTAATTTTAACTGCTCCGCTAGAGTTTAATATGATCCATACAAATGCAGTAGCAAGTGGTGTTGCAAAAGCCCATAGCATTCCCAAATAAGATTGTCTATACTGAGCAGTAATATCTCTTTTCGCCAGCTGGTAGGCTAAAAATCGTGAGCTATTAAGGTCGCGCAAACTCGAACCTATGAGCTTAAAGATATTTCTGTTGACTTCCTTTTGATATATTTGGGTTTGCATTGAAGTAAAAATAAGTTAAAAATTAAGTCAAAGGCTACTATGATCTCTTGTGTGCGTCTATAATCACGTGACTGAGCATGATTGGGATTTTGAGCAAAAAAGTAAAATAACCTGACTTCACTTTGTTCCTACAGTCCGGTAAATAGCTATAAATTAAAACACTCTATATCTTTATAAACCTTTTGACGATTTTTTTAATTACATATTTGAAGGAACTTGTTCTATCATTCTCATGATAACCGTTTGCGTACACGCCATAACCGATAGCCATAACCATAACCGTAGCCATAACCATAGCCGTAGCCTCGACCTTCTTTGTAATAGTTGAATACAATACTGACATGATCCAGTTCCTTCCTGGCGTATTTTTCATTAATAACATCTAACATACCTTTTTTGGTATATTTTTGCCTTACCATATACAATGTAGCATCGACATATTTAGATATTTCAACGGCATCAGCTACAAGTCCTAAAGGTGGAGTATCCAGCACCACATAGTCATACTTGGACTTCAATTCCCTCATTAAATCATCCGTTCTTTTTGAGAGCAGCAATTCACTAGGATTGGGCGGTACTGGTCCAGAAAGCATGATGTCTAGATTTGGGATTTTCGTGGTTTTTACAAGATCTTCTAAATTCCCATCTTTGACTAGATAGTTAGAAACTCCCCTGTCGTTATTGACGTCAAAATCATCAAATATTTTAGGCTTTCTTAGATCAAGACCTACTAGAATAGTTTTTTTTCCGCTTAAAGCGAAAACGGTGGCCAGATTAATACTCGTAAACGTTTTACCTTCTCCACTCACACTACTGGTAACCATAATAGTTCGAGAGTTGAGAGTCATTTCTTGATCATACAAGAAGTGTAGACTGGACCTTATACCTCTGAAAGATTCTGCTATGGCAGATTTAGGCTTTTCAAAAACGATAAGATTAGAGGGGTGATCAGTTTTTCCCACGACACCCAGTAGCGGTATTTTAGTAAGCTTCTCAATATGTTTGGGAGAGTGGATATAGTTATCAAATAAGGTTGTTAGGAATGCGACGGTCAATGGAATGGACAAGCCAACGAGCAGTGCGAGCAGGTAATTGATATTTGAATCTTTGGATTTACCAGGCTGGTTGGTATCTCTTGCTTCGTCAATTACATAAATGTCTGAAACATTTGCTGCCTTTACGAGCTCTGCATCATTCTTTCTACTTTCTAAAATCCTAAATTCGTTTTGTTTTAATTGAAATGTTCTTTGAATTTTCAAGTATTCCTGTTGCTCTTCGGGTAATTTGTCGATTTCGGCTTCAATGATATTTATATCTGTTCTTAATTCTTTCAATTCATAATCCAGTTGGTCATTGGAACTGGATATATTTTCAAGAATAACATTTTTCAAAGCATTAATATCCCTATCCAACTTTTTAAATTGTAGGGCATTTTCTTGTACTGCAAACTCCAACTGTCGCCTTTGTGCTGACAATGCAACGATCTGACTTACATAATTATTTATACTGCTTTCATTTATACCTATTAACGTAGGAGCTTGTATATTTGAATAATCGTTATTACTTAAAAGATATGTTTTTAAGGTTATATAATAGCGTTGCGTTTTTTCCAGTGCATCAACTCGGGCTTCAAAATCAATTAATTTATTGTTTAAAGTTGTTATCTGAGAAGCGGCATCAACAAATTTACTCTCATTATTAAATTTTTCCAAAGCATCCTCAGCTTCAATCAATGCACTGTTTTCAGCAGCCAGAACACTATCTATATATTCAATGGTGCTAGTAGCAAAGGTGTTTTTCCTTAACAACTCTGCTTTTTCTAGCACCACAGAGCTGGTATTGATATAATCCACCATTCTGATTTTATTGGTACCGGATAAGGACATTTCAAGAATGGAAGAACCGTCTGGTACCTGATCAATATAAATCTTTTGATATGCGTCCACTAAATTCCAGTAATTCCCAAAATTAAACTGCCAAGTTCCTTTCCTAAAGTTCTTCTCGCGTTTATTAACTTGAATTTTTAGGAATGGCAGCCTTATGGAGTCACCAAATTTATAAGTATTAGACCAAAGACCTTTAGGAGTTTTAACTCTGCCTGACTCCTTAAGTGTATAGTTAAATGCCGCACTGGTCTCAGCTTTAAATTCTGTCTCAAGTTTAAAGGTGGTCTCATTGAGCACTTGTATGGTAAAAAATTTATTGGATATCTGAAGTTGATTGGTATCTGCTCTTATTATGAATGGTGCAATCTTATAAGCATCGGTGTTATAATACTCACCCTCTTCTAGGTAGTTGATATAATACTGCAATTCATCAATGACTCTTTCTGTATGAGTTCTAGATTTAAATTGTGTAATGGCTGTTGTAACCTTATCAGTAGTACCGCCCCAGTTAAAGGTTAGATTTGTATTATTACTGGAAAGCGGGTTCGAGTTATCCTTAATACTAATTAAGGCCTTTATCTCGTAATAGGTCTGTATAAACTGATTTTGATAGTAAGCATACGAAAAACCTATCGCTAAACAAAGTATAAAAAGCCACCAAAAGCTTATTACTTTGCGAACAAACTGACGAATATCAAAAATTCCAGATAACGAATTGCTGTCATTTTCCTCTTCCATCTAACGAGTCGTCAAATTATCAATTATTAAATAAGTAGTAACAAGAGTGGCAAACACAGAAAGAACTGTAGTAAACGACTGCAGACCTGTAGTTCCAGTTCCCAATGCCTTTTGAGGCAAAGGCTTAACCACTATCATGTCATTAGGCTGTAAAAAATAATATGGAGAATTGAATACGTCGATTGTGGTCAAATCTAACTCATGAGTCTTTACCCCTCCAGCATACTGCCTGACAATTTTTACTGCTGTCAAGTCGCCGGTAATTGGAATACCTCCAGCGTCAGCAATAGCTTCAATAATACTCACTTGATCCCTCAAAATAGTATTTTGCCCAGGACTACCCACTTCTCCAACCATAGTATATCGAAGTCCTTCAAGTTTTACATCTACAAATAGAGCCGACGAGTCATTGAAGAATCGATCGAGTAATATTTTTTCGAGATCAGTCCGTAATTCAACTATAGTTTTCCCAACGGCAGGCACTTCACCCAATTGTGGCATCCTTATAGAACCATGCGAACTAACCGTGAAACCAGTAAAATAAAGTCCACCACGTGAAGCTTGTTGGACATTTGCAGCAGCACCACCACCAGAAGCTATGGTAAACTCACTAACCACACCGGGATCAAATGGAGCCTTTATGTTTATAGAAAGTATATCTCCTATCTGCAAACGATATGGAGCTTGCACCTTTCTTATGCTGATTAACGAATCTTGTACATTGTTAGACTCCTGTAGGTATGTAATTCTTTTAGTAGGAATACAAGAGGTAGCGAAAGCCAGCAGCATTAATAAAGCTATAATCTTTTTCATAATAAATTTAAGCATGCAAATATAAAGATTGAAGTAAGCAGCAATTACATTACTTGGCTATGATTAGAGTATCAAACGATCATCCCAGCAGCAACCGTTTCGTTAGTATCTGGATCGATTAAAACGAGGCTTCCGGTCAACTTATTATCCCGGTAAGAATCTATCATTAAACTTTTGTTTGTTTTCAGAGATACCCTACCTATCTCATTCATTGAAAAAGCACTTACCTCAGTTTCCCGTTTCAATGTTTGGATATCAATTTTATAAACGCAATTTGAAATTAAACATACCTGCTCGTTGTTTGCATGCAGCACTCGGTACTTTTTCCGATTTTGTGAGGGTTTGTCATTTAACCAACAGATCATTATATCAAACTGCTGTTTTGTCTCAGGTTGATTGTTGCTCCTAACGATCATATCTCCGCGACTTATGTCAATATCATCTTCCAGTGTAAGTGCGATTGACATTGGCGCAAAGGCTTCATTCAATTCTTTTTCACCAGCATTGATTGATTTGACTTTAGATGTAAATCCAGATGGCAAGGCAGTGACTTCATCTCCAACTCTTATTACGCCACTTCCCAAACGACCAGCATAGCCTCTATAATCTACAAAACCTTCTCGTTGGGGTCTAATTACGTTCTGAACTGGAAATCTAACATCAAGTTTATTAATATCACTACTTATGTGCAAGTGCTCTAATGTATATAGTAATGGAGCTGCTTGATACCACGTCATTTTTTCAGATCTGTGAACAACATTATCACCGTCAAGAGCGCTCATAGGAATAAAGCTTACATCACGGGACAACATTTTTGAAGCAAAATCATTAAAATCAGCCACGATATTATCGTAAACCTCCTCCTTAAAATCAACAAGATCCATTTTATTGATACAGACTACAATATGTGGTATATTTAATAAACTTGCAATAAATGCATGACGCTTAGTTTGCTCAATAACACCATGCCTTGCATCAATTAAAATAAGTGCAGCGTTTGCAGTACTCGCTCCCGTAACCATATTGCGAGTATATTGGATATGACCAGGAGTATCTGCAATGATAAATTTTCTTCGAGGGGTTGTAAAATATCGATAAGCCACATCTATGGTTATGCCTTGTTCACGCTCATCTCTCAATCCATCGGTAAAAAGTGCCAGGTCTATATTTTCAAGACCTTTTTGATTGCTTGTATTTTTGATTGACTCAATCTGGTCTTCAAAAATAGATTTTGAATCATACAGTAACCTTCCGATTAATGTACTTTTACCGTCATCTACGCTTCCTGCGGTTGTAAACCTTAATAATTGGTTATTATTTAATTCCATTTGATAAACTTCTAAAAATATCCTTGTTTCTTTCTATCTTCCATTGCCGATTCAGAGCGTTTGTCATCGCTGCGATTACCACGTTCCGTCATTTTCATGGAAGCAACCTCTAACGCAATTTTTTCCGTAGTATCGCAATCGGATTCAATGGCGCCTGTTATGGTAATATCGCCCAATGTTCTAAATCTGACTTTTTTAGTTACTATTTCCTCTTCCTTGACATCTACCAAATATTCTGAGTAGGGTAACCAAGTACCGTTGCGCATAACCATCTTTCTCTCGTGAGCTAGGTAAAGACTGGGTATTTCAATATTTTCTCTATGAATATAATTCCATACATCCAGCTCTGTCCAGTTACTTATGGGAAAAGCTCTAAAATGTTCTCCTTCAAAATGACTTCCATTGAGTATGTTCCACAATTCTGGACGTTGATTTTTAGGATCCCATTGTCCGAAATCGTCTCGGTGTGAGAAGAACCGCTCTTTCGCTCTAGCTTTCTCTTCATCACGTCTTGCACCACCTATGGCACAATCAATCTTATTCTCTTCAATGGCATCGAGCAAAGTAGTAATCTGTAGCGCATTTCTTGTTGCATTCTTACCCTTTTCCTCTGCCACACGACCTTTGTCAATGGAGTCCTGAACCTTGGCAACAATTAGATCTACATCTAATTTCTTAGCTATATTATCCCTGAATGCAATTGTTTCTGGAAAGTTATGGCCTGTATCGACGTGCATTAGTGCAAATGGTATTTTGGCTGGATAAAAGGCTTTTTTGGCGAGATGAGTAACCAATATACTATCCTTACCACCGCTAAACAATATTACCGGTTTATTGAATTGAGCCCAAACTTCCCTTATAACATAGATAGCCTCGGCTTCCAGTTCGCTTAAATAGTCTAAATAATATTTATCCATTTCTTAAAATTGGTATTAATTTATCGCATAAAGATTGAACACCTTCTGCAACAGATATATTTTTAGTTTTAATTTCTACATATGGATTAAGAGGCTGTTCATAGTCAGAACTTATACCTGTAAAATTTGGTATTTCACCTGCACGAGCTTTTTTATAAAGTCCTTTCACATCTCTTCGTTCACATTCTTCCAAAGGTGTATTTATGAATACTTCCTTAAAACCTTGTGCTCCCACTATGTTCTTAACCAGTTCTCTTTGCTCTATTTTGGGAGAAACAAAGGCCGCTATGACGATAAGACCTGCTTCCATCATCAATTTTGACACTTCGGCAATACGCCTCAAGTTCTCCGTTCTACCAGCAGTATCAAATCCAAGTCCCGCATTTAGGCCTAATCTAACATTATCACCGTCCAGAATATAGGTGTGGAAACCCTCTTTCAACAGTTCCAGTTCAAATGCTTCTGCCAGGGTCGATTTTCCAGAACCTGATAACCCAGTAAACCACAGCAACTGGGGTTGTTGTTTTTTCAAACCAACCCTAAGCTTTGCAGCATTGCTATAATCCTGTTTAAATAAATGCTGTGACATAGCTAGTCTTTACCCTCGGTTCGATCTCCAGATATACCAAAATTAGACTTGTACCAAAACCGCTCGTGGTAATAGTATAAGGCCATCTTGATTATGGACTCTGCAACTGCAACTCCTGTGGCTTTTTTGACCGCATCAGGATCTTCCTGAAAAAAAACAAAAGCCAATATAAATGTTGTCACACTAGCAATCACACGCCAAGTTATTGTCTTGACAATGTGTCTTTTTTTTGAAACTTCCATTATTCTCGTACTAAAAAGTAGGGGTTATACAAATCTTCCTTATTATACCGCAAAGGTAAACCAAATTCTATTGAAGTCACTTGAATGCCAGCCGCTTCACAAATAGCTTGACCTGCCGCAGTATCCCATTCCATTGTTGGACCAAAACGTGGATATACCTCGGCGTTACCTTCTGCAACTAAGCAAAATTTTAAAGAACTCCCAACTGAAACGGTCTCTAACTCGCGCTGGTCTTCTTTTGCCAAAGTATCGATATAATCCTTAGTATCTTGATTTAAATGTGATTTGCTCGCGACAACTTTTATTTTTTTACTGTCCTGGATGGGTAAAAGTTGGACCGCTTCATAAAGATCATCTTCGACACTAAACTTCAACTCCCAGTCAACAAAGCATTTGAACGAAACATCAGTATTGGAGTCCGTAAAATAAAGGGTTTTTAGAACTGGAGCATAAATGATCCCTATTTCTAACTTGTTATCTTTTAACAAAGCAATGTTTACGGTAAACTCGCCATTGCGATTTACAAACTCCTTAGTACCGTCCATGGGATCAATAATCCAGCACTCATTCCAGTCTTTCCTTTCAGAATAATCTATATTCTTGATCTCTTCACTTATTACTGGAATATCCGTAGTTTTTAGATACTCAATAATCTTTGCATTGGAATTGAGATCGGCCTGAGTCAATGGTGATTCATCACTTTTTGATTCTACTTCCTGCGTTTCAGAATTGTAAACCTTCATAATTTCCTTTCCCGCCTCGATGGAGGCGATAATTGCGGTTTTACAAAGAGGTGATATCATAACTCATTTGAATTTGCCGCAAAAATAAATTATATTTATTTAATTTAAGCTTTTCTTTACATCTTTAAAACTGGATGTTAAATTAAAATCAAGTAAAAAATTTGCTTCATTTAACTTCGAATTTATGTTTATTTGAAAAAAAATGATGAATTGCAGGACTCAATAATTTGATTTGATAAAAAATATACTCAGATACAATTCGTTTATTGGAATGTCTCAAAACTCACTTTGTTTGTTCACATGTATAGCAAAGGTATAAATGTCAACTTATGAAAAATAAAATAATCTTTATGCATCTGCCCAAGTGTGGTGGAACCACATTTCACAATATCATGAATAACGTTTATGATCAGAAAGAGATTTTTGACATTAAGGTTGTTGATAATGTAAGATTGAATACAGATGAATTCATTAATCTATCAGAACACAGCAAAAAAGAAATCCAACTTCTTAAGGGTCATTTGTATTTTGGCATTCATAAACATTTTTCAGAAAATTCAGAATACATTACTTTTTTGAGAGATCCAATAGAAAGAATCATCTCATATTACTTTTATGTAAAGCGAAGGCCCAACCATGGATTATATAAACAAAATTTATTTAATAGCAATACTACACTTTATGAATTCGTAACTGAAATAAAAAGGGGTGACATCAATAATGGGCAGATTCATTATATTTCTGGAACAAGCGACAAGGAAAGTTTAATGCTCGAAAAAGCTATTGAAAACATTGAACGTAAATTTTCCTTTGTAGGTACTATTGAGAAGTTTGATGAGTCATTAATTCTTTTGAGAAATATGTACGACTGGCCATTAACCTACTATAAAATAGGTAATAAAACAGATAACCGACCAAAACAAGATAGCTTAGATCAAAAAACAATTGATGCTATCATGCATTTTAATGCTGGAGATATTGCTCTATATAATAGAATGAATAATCTTTTGGATGAAAAAATTGCAAGTCACGACAATTTCAAATTAAAACTGGCTAAATTCAGGCTATCTTCAAAAGCTCATTATTTTAAGAGTGATTTTAAGAAATCAGTAAAAAATAAAGTGAGGCTCATATTGCCGGGTAGTAACTAAATATAGACTACACTTTCTTTTGCAACTTGTTTGCAAGGCTATCGTTTATCTCTCAAAAAAACTTGTGCGTAAGAACCTTGGAACGTTGAGATTTAAACTAATCTGGATTTTATTAAACTTTTTACGAATCCAGAAGATTTCAATCAATTGTTTGTTTCAAGTTTAAAATGCCCGTATTAAGATTGGAAAAAATATCTTGACAGGAGTTGTGTCTAATAACATCTACATATTTATAATATTTTGATTTTTAAGTAGTGTAAATTTGCCGGCTCAAATATCCTACTTCAATGAATTACCTTACCATAGAAAATGTCTCTAGAAATTTTGGAGAAAAATATCTATTTCAGAATATATCCCTAGGGATCAACCAAGGTCAGAAGATAGGCTTCGTTGCAAAAAATGGAAATGGTAAAACCTCCCTCCTACAGATCATATGCGGTATGGAAAAACCGGACAGTGGCACGGTTTCCATGCGCAATGATCTTAAAATCGCCTATCTAGCACAAGAACCAGTACTCAACCACAAGCAAACCATTGAAGAAGCTATTCTAGCCAGCGATATACCTACCATTAAACTCATTGCAGATTATGAGCACGTGATGGCAAACCCAGATGATGCAGATAAAATGCAGGACGTTCTCGATCGCATGGATGCTGCAAACGCTTGGGACTTTGAAACAAAGTACAAACAAATATTATCAAAACTAAGACTGGACGACCTCACCCAGATCATCGATACATTGAGCGGTGGACAAAAAAAACGTATCGCAATGGCGATCGCACTCCTGTCAGACCCACAGCTCTTGATCATGGATGAACCTACCAACCATCTGGATCTTGAAATGATCGAGTGGCTCGAGGATTATTTCAAACAAGAAAACTATACCATTCTCATGGTAACGCACGACAGGTACTTTCTCGATCGTGTCTGTAATGAAATTATTGAGCTGGACAACGGCGAGCTCTACACCTATAGGGGCAACTACTCCTATTATGTAGAGAAAAAGCAGGAACGTATGCTCATTGAGCAGACCACGCAGGAAAAAGCGCAGCAACTTTATAAAAAAGAACTCAACTGGATGCGCCGCCAGCCCAAGGCACGTACCACAAAGTCCAAATCAAGAATCGATGACTTCCATCAGATCAAGGAAGTCGCCATGAACCGACGCAAGGATCATGTAGTTGAACTGGAGATCAATATGGAGCGCCTGGGAACTAAAGTGGTAGAACTGCATAAAATCTCAAAATCCTTTGGAGATAAACACTTGATCGAGAACTTCTCCTACAACTTCCTAAAAGGAGAGCGACTGGGAATAATCGGTAAAAACGGTACTGGAAAATCTACCTTTTTAAACATGATCACGGGCGCGCTGTCGCCAGATACCGGTAAGGTCGTCGTGGGAGAAACCGTAAAAATAGGATATTACACCCAACAGGGAATTGATATAAAGCCCGGTCAGAAGGTCATCGATGTTATAAAGGAATATGGTGAGTACATTCCTTTGAACAAAGGGAAGATAATCAGCGCAAGCCAGTTGCTGGAACGTTTTATGTTCGATAATAAAAAGAAGCACGACTTTGTTGAAAAACTGAGCGGTGGAGAGCGCAAGAGACTTTATCTATGTACCGTTCTCATTCAGAATCCCAACTTTCTCATCCTTGATGAACCTACTAACGACCTGGACATTCCCACGCTCAATATTCTTGAGAATTTTCTCATGGACTTTCCCGGCTGCATAATTGTAGTAAGCCACGACAGGTATTTCATGGATAAGATCGTGGACCACTTATTTGTATTCAACCAGTCCGGTACGATCACGGATTTTCCCGGCAACTATAGCGACTTCAGAGCTTATGTGGGAAACACGGATATGGTTCTGGAAGACGACAGGCCCAAGGAGAAAATAGCAAAACCCACACCGGTCATCGAGAATAAAGCCACGGTTTCCAGTCCCGGGCCGACCCGAGAACAGCAAAAAGAACTGGGCAGACTGGAAAATAAAATCAAAAAACTTGAAGAACAGAAAGCTTCCCTGCAACAAAGCTTTTTGGACACTGGCCTTTCAAACGAAGAAATTACCGAGAACTCCATAAAGTTGGAACGGGCAAAAAATGACCTTGAGCAAACAGAACTGGAATGGCTGGAACTGAGCGAGGCAACCAGTTAAATCTCTATTATGGAAATGCTCCCCACCATAAAGCATTACGTTCAACACCTATATAAATCGTTCCATCTGCATGGAATCCACTCACCATTTGTTTTTCAATTTCAAAAAAAGTGTCTGAGAGATGCTCATCGTTATGAGGATTATTTAAAATTGTCCCGCTTTCGCGAAAGCATACTCAACAACAACACTCTCCTACATATAGAGGATCATGGCGCGGGAAGCAAGATTTTTAAATCCCCTACCCGATCCACAAGCGATATTTTAAGGCATAATTCCTCAGGCCAGAAAACCGCCGAGTTATTCTACCGTATAGCAAAATACTTTGAAGCTGAACGCATTTTGGAATTTGGCACCTCACTGGGCGTGGCGACCCATGCATTTGCAACCGCCAGACCAGATGCATTTATCGAGACCGTGGAAGGATCACCCGAAGTAGCAAATTATTCCAGAACTAGATTTGAAGAAAATGGATTGAAAAACGTCCGTGTCATCTCAACTACCTTTCAAGAGTTCATTGAGAACAAACGTTCACAAAACGAGGATTGTACCTATGACCTTATATATATGGACGGTCATCACGATGGCAGCGCGACGGTGAGCTATTTTGAACAACTGCTGGACGTTGCGCATGACCATACCGTTTTTATACTCGACGACATCTACTGGTCGCGGGATATGACCGCAGCCTGGGAAAAGCTATGCGCACATAGGAAGGTGACCGCAGCTATAGATACCTTTGATCTAGGCTTTTTGTTTTTGCGCAAGGAGCAACTACAGCAACGATTTCATATATTTATGTAACTTTAGGATGGAAAGATCGTCCTACACATTGTTGTTGATAATACTAAATACATCCCATGAGTGAAAATGTAATCGAGATACGCAATATCGTCCGCAATTTTAAATTGGGTCAGGAAACCGTCAAGGTTCTCAAGGGAATAGATCTGGATATAAAACGCGGCGATTATATCGCTTTTATGGGACCATCGGGATCGGGTAAATCTACACTCATGAATCTGCTGGGCTGCCTGGACACGCCCACATCTGGCAGTTATAGACTTAATGGGACCGACGTTTCCAGCCTCAGTGACGATCAACTGGCAGATATAAGAAATACAGAAATAGGCTTTGTCTTTCAGACTTTTAACCTACTTCCTAGAACAACGGCTTTGGATAACGTGGCCCTGCCCATGATCTATGCCGGTAAATCTAAAAGGGAGCGCGTTGAACGGGCATCGGCCGTGCTTAAAAGTGTAGGGCTGGAAGACCGCATGGACCACCAGCCCAACCAGTTGTCCGGCGGACAGCGACAGCGGGTCGCCGTAGGCCGCGCACTGGTAAACCATCCCTCCATAATCCTTGCAGACGAGCCCACGGGAAATCTAGACTCAAAGACTGGTGTGGAGATCATGGCACTTTTTGACCGCATCCATGCTGACGGCAATACGGTAATCCTGGTTACCCATGAGGAAGAAATCGCCGAACACGCTCATCGCGTCATACGATTGCGCGATGGTGTTATAGAGAGTGATGTGAGAAACTCAGACAAGAAAATGATTTAACTGCAAATAAGGTTATACTTGTAAATCTATTAACGCTGATAGAATCATGAAAAAGAAGATAATATTTTTACACCTTCCCAAAAACGCTGGCTCAACACTCAAATCAATCCTAAAACGTGAATACAGCGAAACTGAAACATTTCAACTCAAACATAGTGTGAGCGGCATCTGGAATATGCCAGAATTTATATCTATGCCCAAATCAGAAAGAGAATCTATTAACCTGCTTAGCGGTCATCTTGATTATGGCGCACATACTTATTTTGATGAGGATGTTAGATACATAACAATGTTGAGACACCCTATTGAGCGCACAGTTTCATTTTACAATTACGTTAAACGACAAAAAAACCACAGATTATTAGATGAGTGCAAGGATAAAACCTTGCTGGAATGTATCAAAAATGTAAGAGATTTTGATGTTGTTAACGGTCAGGCAAGAAAAATTAGTGGAATCAGCGATGAAAATGTGATGCTGGATGTCGCGTTAAAGAATTTAGAAAAGCATTTTGATTTTGTAGGTATTCAAGAAAAGTTTGATGAATCCCTCATTCTCTTAAGAAAAGAAATGGGTTGGAATAAAATATATTACAAATCCGTAAATGTGGCAAAAACCAAATTTATCACCTACGATGAAAACATTGTAGATGCAATTATGGAAACGAATAAAGTAGATATTGAATTATATAATGCAGTAATGCAACAGTTCCAAGAAAATATTGACAAGATTAAAATGTTTAATCTAAAACTGAATGCTTATCAAATCGCAAATAAAAGTGCTCCGGTTAGACAATTATTAAATCAGCTCATGTAATTTTTAAATTAATATCATTGGAATTTTTTGAAACCTACAGCGACTGGATATATATAGCAGGAGTATTCCTTGCCTTTCTTTTTTTCATTTTCTGGAACAAAAGTCGCAATACATCCATTAAAAACAGGAAACGCCGCAATTTTAAACAGTCCCTTCAAGAAAAGAAAACTTTGAGGGATTCTGAAAAATAGCAGTATTGAGTTAAGTCGTTAACAAAACTTTTCCGGCTTTAAGGACAACCCTTTTCTATTTCAATAAACTTTTTTAATCTCGCTTTCGCGAAAGCGTGCCTCCACATGAAACCATTTAAATACTGAATCCTTGTTAAGGTACAACTATCACTATGCGTATATTTGACCTGATGAAAAAAACCGTAAAAAAAATCCTGAGAAAGTTCAGCACGCGATCTAGGCCGGACTTTATAATCATAGGTGCTCAAAAAGCAGGGACTTCTGGACTTTTCTCTATTTTGGAAAAACATTCCCTGATCAGTTCTTCATCGATTAAAGAGATTCATTATTTTGATAACGATGACTGGTACAACAAGGATCAGATCAAAGAATACCACTCTCATTTCCCGTTTAAATCAGACCTGAAGAAAGGTGAAAAAGTCTTTGAAGCCACCCCTTTATACATCTTCCATCCAGAAGTTGCAGAAAGACTGCACCGCTATAATCCAGACCTCAAACTTATCCTCATTCTCAGAAATCCAGCAGATAGGGCTTTTTCTGCCTGGACCATGTACCACCACAATTTTAAGACGGGAATACATGCCGATTTAAAAACGAACGACAACTTTACAAAAGTTATAGCTGATGAAATGCAGAATATAGAGTCTGCATCCTACTTTGAAAACCGTCGTGCCTACGTTAAAAGAGGAATCTATCACACGCAGATAGAAGCATATCTCAACTATTTTAACCGAGATCAACTATTGATTATTGAAAGCAGTAAGCTGAAGAAAAATCACGCTGAAACCTTAGAGAAAATCCAGTCCTTTATAGGTGTTCCACAAGAAGATCTAAAATTTATATCTTCCAATCCCAGTCAAAAAAATGACAAACACCTTTATGAAGATGACCTGGTCAGGTTGAGGGAATTTTACAGGCCATATAATGAGAAGCTATATGAACTGCTGGGCGAGCGGTACGACTGGTAAACTAGTTTTTTTTTGGAAAATTGTTCGTATCTATCCTTGAGCTTTTTTAGGATTTCGCTTTCGCGAAAGCGTACTTTTCTAACACGCGATCCATACAATTGATACCATCTATCCCGGCACTAATAATACCACCGGCGTAGCCAGCACCCTCGGCACAGGGATATAGACCCTTTATCTCCACATGCTCCAGCGTCAAGGGATCTCGCGGTATGGATACCGGCGAGCTCGTCCTGCTTTCGGGTGCGTGAAGAACGGCGTCGTTTGTGTAATATCCCTTCATCTTTTTACCAAAGGCAACAAATGCCTGCCTCAATCTTGAAGCGATCAATTGTGGCAGTACCTCATTTAAGTTGACGCTGGTAAGTCCCGGCTGGTAGGATGTCTTGGGAAAGTCGGTAGAAGTTCTATTCTCCACAAAATCAATCATGCGCTGCGCGGGAACACGCTGGGTTTCTCCCGCCGCCTTCCAGCAATCGTACTCCACCATTTTTTGGAAATCTAGACAGACGAATGGATCATCCTCCCTATAATTAGGCAAGTCCTGCGGATTTATACTCACCACGATCCCGCTGTTGGAATACGGATTATTGCGGCGGCTGGGACTCCAGCCGTTGGTCACGACTTCATCCGTAGCCGTTGCGCAGGGAGCAATGATGCCACCCGGACACATGCAGAACGAGTAAACTCCCATTCCCTCCACCTGCTCGACCAGACTGTAGCTGGCGGGTGGCAAATAGGGATTTGAGTCATCGCCATGGTACTGGATATGGTCGATAAGCGATTGAGCATGTTCCACGCGCACGCCCAGAGCAAAAGGTTTTGCCTCTATTTTAATTCCTTTTTTGTGCAACAGGTAAAACACGTCCCGCGCCGAATGTCCCGTCGCAAGAATCACATCATCAAACTCATAGGCATCACTTTCATTGATTGTTATGGAGGTAATCCTAGAGTTCTCGTGATTGATATCGGTAAGTTTAGAATTAAAATGTACCTCACCGCCACAGTCTATGATGGTTTCCCGGATCTTGGTAATGATCTGGGGCAGTTTATTGGTTCCTATGTGTGGATGGGCGTCCACGAGAATATCTGGATCGGCACCAAAATCGACCAGCCATTCCAACGCCTTCAATACGTTGCCGCGCTTTTTAGACCGCGTGTACAACTTACCGTCACTATAAGTTCCCGCGCCGCCCTCGCCAAAACAATAGTTGGACTCCGGGTTTACAATATGTTCCTTATTCAATGCGGCAAGATCGCGCCGTCTTGCGCGCACATCTTTTCCTCGTTCAAAGACGATAGGTTTTAAACCGCCTTCAATGGCACGCAATGCAGCATATAATCCGGCCGGGCCAGCTCCTATAATGGCAATTGTTGGTGCGTCGCGCACGTCTTTTTTCTGATAGGGCGCTCTATCTGCCCTTACCTCATCCCTGCCCCACAATTCAATCTGAAGATTAAACTTGATATTTTTCTGGCGGGCGTCGATGGAGCGTTTTCTAATGTTCCAGTCTGAAATTTGGGACTCCGTTCTTTCGGCCTTTTTTAATGCTTTATTGAGAATAAGAGAATGATCCTCCAGTTCCTGCGGTGAGATAGAAATCTGAACTAAAATGCTCATAAAAGGCTGCTTTATTTTTGAGAAAGATGGATGAGCGCAAAGACCGCATAGTTGACCATGTCCTGATAATTTGCATCCAGTCCCTCAGAGACAATCGTTTTTCCTTGATTGTTTTCTATTTGCTTGACGCGCAACAATTTTTGCAGGATCAAATCTGTCAATGAGCTTACCCGCATGTCTCTCCACGCCTCGCCATAATCATGGTTTTTATCCTGCATGAGTTTTTTGGTAATCGCGGTTTGCTCATCATATAGACTTACCGCCTGCTCTACATGGAGATCGGGCTGGTCCACCACGCCTTTCTCCAATTGAATGAGCGCCATGATGGAATAATTGATGATACCTATAAACTCACTTTCCTGACCTTCATCGACCTTGGATTCCTGCAGGGTTTGCAGTCCTCTTATGCGCTGGGCCTTTATAAAGATCTGGTCGGTGAGCGACGGCAATCTTAGAATGCGCCATGCACTGCCGTAATCGCTCATTTTATTTGAGAAAAGTTCCCGGCATTGTTCAATGATCTGGTCGTATTGCTGGTCGGTGAGCGACATGTTGCGTTGAATTTTGTGTAAATTTCGCACTTATAAATTAATCTACCTCATACATGAGTACTATTAATTGCGCGGGAATCCTCCTAGACCTATCCAGTCCCGTGGTCATGGGAATTATTAATTGTACACCAGATTCATTTTATGACGGCGGCGCAACCCAAAACGTAGACTACTGCGCTGCACCAGGCTGAAAAAATGCTCAAGGACGGCGCAACCATTTTAGATATAGGCGGTTACAGTTCCCGCCCTGATGGAACGCATATTTCAGTTGATGAGGAGCTAAGCAGGATTCTTCCCGTCATAGATGCTGTTATTGGTGAGTTTCCCGGTGTTGTGTTGAGTTGTGACAGCTTTCGCGAAAGCGTAATCACTCAAGCCATATCCCACGGTATAAAGATCGTGAACGACATAAGCGCGGGAATGCTGGATGAAAAAATGCTGGAAACCGTGGGCAGGGCTCAGATTCCCTACATAATGATGCACATGCGCGGGAATCCACAGACGATGAGAACGCTGACCGACTATAACAACCTCGTTGTGGATATCAATCTGTATTTTTCAGAGCGTATTGCGGCAGCGCGATCATGCGGAATAAATGATATAATCATAGATCCAGGATTTGGTTTTGCAAAAACTACAACCCAGAACTTTGAACTGCTCAATAAACTGGAACTTCTCAAACCTCATGGTGTTCCCATCCTTGCCGGTATTTCCCGTAAATCCATGATCTATAAAACACTTGAAACCAATGCTCAAAACTCCCTGAACGGGACGACCGCACTCCACATGGCGGCACTTCTTAATGGTAGCTCCATATTACGGGCGCATGATGTTAAAGAAGCGGTGGAAACTGTCACACTTTTTAGGCAGTTGAGATCAAATTAACTTATTTTTACGAGTAATGGAGCTGCCGGGATTTAGAATTTTTGACCTTATAGATATCGTGCTTTTTGCAGTATTGATCTTTTACCTGTACCGTCTGGTAAAAGGTACTGCCGCGATCAATATTTTTATAGGGATCGTGATCATCTACCTGATCTACGAGATCACTATTTTCCTGGACATGGAAATGCTCAGCAAGGCACTGGGCGCTTTTACCGGTGCGGGAGTTTTTGCGCTGATAGTCGTCTTTCAGCAAGAAATAAGAAGGTTTTTATTGATGCTGGGATCGACCAACTTCACGTCGCGCAGAAGAATCCTGAGCCAGTTGAAATTTTTTGAAAAAGAAGGTGAGACCGACCATAATGCCGTTGACGAGATCGTGCGCGCCTGTAAAAAAATGTCTGCCACAAAAACTGGAGCTCTAATAGGCATAAAGAGGGACAATAACATGGATTTTGTAAAAACCACTGGCGATCCCATGGATATAAAGGTAAACGCTCCCATCATTCAAAGTATATTCTATAAAAATAGCATCTTGCACGACGGAGCGATGATCATAGAGGGCAATAAGATCACGGCAACGCGAGCCATTCTTCCCGTATCGGACAATCGGGATATCCCCCAGCGCTTTGGCCTGCGCCATAGAGCTGCAATAGGCCTGACCGAACGTAGTGACGCCATCGCGGTCATAGTCAGTGAAGAGACCGGACTTATTTCCCTGGTTCACGATGGAGAGTTTGAGTCCTATACCGATCTTGAACAACTGGCAACCAAGGTAAAATCCCTATTATCCTGATGGACAGACATTGTAAAAATTGTGACCAGCTGCTTTATGACAAGCATAAGTTTTGTTTTAATTGCGGCTCTCGCTGGATCAACTATAGATTGAGTCCCGTAAGCATCGTCCATGAGTTTTCTAACAAATATCTAGGTTCTGATAATGTTTTCTTAGTTACTATCATTGCCCTGTTCAGGTATCCAGAAGATGTTATTAATGGATATATAAATGGTCAGCGAAAACGCTACGTAAACCCGATCAACTTTTACCTGATCAGTCTTACTCTAATAGGATTGCAATTTTTTGTGCTCAAAAATTTTGCTCCAGACCTGCTGGGTTATAGTGAAGTTAATGAAACCAGCGAGTTGGGCAAAAGCTTCTTGGATTATATGTACGACTATTTTGGGTTATGGACGACATTTATGTTACCGGCCTATGTTATTACTGGTTATCTAGTGTTTATAAATGTGAAGCACTATAATTTTTCAGAGCACGTGATTTTTTATGTGTATGCCTTTGGTTTAATGAATATTCTCACGGCACTTTTTACGCCCGTGATGATGTATTTTGAGATATCATTTTTGATTTTTCATTACCCGTATCGGTATTCAGCATTATTCAAATCGGCTGGTATTACAAGCGTATCTTTAAATTGAGTCTAGGGAAGAATTATACTCAAAAGCATGATCGCAATTCCTGTCTATCTGATTGTAAACCTAGCGTACATTGCTGTTATAGCATTAATTGCTTTAGGAATATTAATGATCTTCTTTCCAGAAGTCAGCTTCCCAAGTGTCAAAATAACTTAATGATGACTGACAGACATTGTAAAAATTGCAATTCACTCATCTACGCTGGAAAGACCTACTGCTCTGATTGTGGCGCAAAGTGGATAGAAAACCAGATCACGATGCGTAATGTCGCTAACGATTTTAGTGATATGTATCTGGGATGGGACAACAAATTTCTGATCACATTTTTAGACCTATTCCGCAGTCCAGGGCAGGTTATCAACGGTTATATCAATGGTCATCGTGGCAAATACCTTGAGGCCGTGAGGTATATATTACTTAGCTGTTTTTGTTTCTGGAATTTATGTTCTGGTACTTAAAAAAGTAGACCCGACACTCGAGTTTATGGATTACAGCAATATGTATAAAACCCTAGGATACACGGACGAGATGATTGTTCAAGTTAATTCATTCAATGAAGCGTGGGGAAATTTTGTTATGGATTATCAGGGTTTGATTATTCTTATTTCAATACCCCTTTATGCTTTTATTGCAAGAATAACGTTCTGGAGAGAATCCAAATACTATAATTATACGGAACAGATCGTGTTTTATTTATATGTTTTTGGGCAGGCCTCCATAATATCCTCGGTAATTTCACTGATCCTATTATTGATCGATCCAAATTACTTCTCCAATTGGCTAAGTATATTTATACCACTACAAATTTTATATACCGCATATTGTTACTCAAGTTGTTTTAAATTGAGCCTCAAGGGAGCACTAGCCAAGACATTAAAATTTGTATTTGTTGCTATTGGTATTTTTCTGGCCATCATGATCATTGGGATCATAGTGGGCATCATCTTAAAAATAGCAGGTATTTATTAAGCCACTTCCTGCTGTTGAAACTGGACTTCGTATAAATTGCGGTAAAAGCCGTTATCCACGGCAAGCAATTCTTGATGGGTTCCCATTTCAACGATCTTACCGCTGTCCATTACTATGATTTTATCGGCTTTTTTAATGGTGGCAAGCCTGTGGGCGATGATGATGGAGGTTCTTCCCTCGGTAATTATATCGGTCGCTTCCTGGATCAACTGCTCGCTGTGTGCATCAATGGAACTGGTTGCCTCGTCAAGTATTAGAATACTGGGATTGGAAACATAGGCGCGTAAAAAGGCGATCAATTGACGTTGTCCAGAACTGAGCATCACGCCGCGTTCTTTCACGTTGTATTGATACGCATTGGGCAAGGTCTGTATAAATCGATCCACACCTATTTTTTCGGCGGCCTTGATCACATCTTCTTCGGTAATGGATGGATCTTGCAGTGTGATGTTGTTCAAGATCGTGTCTGCAAATAAGAAAACATCTTGTAAAACGACTGCTATTTGGGATCTTAGTGATTGTAACTGGTACGCTTTCGCGGAAGCTTCATCTATCAAAATCTCTCCAGAGTTGATCTCATAAAACCGGGAAAGCAAATTAATAATGGTAGATTTTCCTGCTCCCGTAGAGCCTACGATCGCCACGGTTTCTCCAGCTGCAACCTTAAAACTGAGGTTCTTAAGAACCAGTTCATTCTCGACATAACCAAAATCCACATTCTTGAACTCTATCTCTCCCTTTAGATCGGCTGCTATGAGCTTGCCTTGATCTTCAATTTTTGAGTCGGTATCGAGAATTTTAAATACCCGGTTTGCCGCTACCATCCCCATTTGAAGGGTATTGAACTTATCGGCGATCTGGCGCAGGGGCCTGAAAAGTTTTTGGGAAAGATCAATAAACATGACTATCGTACCTATCTCGACCAGGTTTATCTGCGCGCCGATATTCATGACCACACCTATGTAAACTATAAGTCCTATGGTAATGCTGGATGCCATCTCTGCAATCGGAAAAAATATGGAATTGTACCATACCGTTTTTACCCAGGCGACCCGATGCTTGTTATTAATTTCCTTAAACTGCTCATATTCAATTTTCTCGCGGTTGAAAATCTGGACGATCTTCATTCCCGTGACCCGTTCTTGTACAAATGAGTTGAGGTTTGAAACCTGGTTGCGTACTTCCTCAAATGCCTTTTTCATGGCCTTTTGAAAAACGCGGGTCGCATACAGGATAAACGGCATAACAATTAGCGCGATAAGTGTGAGCCTCCAACTGCTGAAACCCATAAATGCAAGTACCACCACCATTTTAAGCAGGTCTGAGATGATGACAAATAGACCTTCGGAAAAAATGCTGGCGATGGTCTCAATGTCGCTCACCGCACGAGTAACCAATTTGCCTACCGCACTGTTATCAAAATATTTCATCTTGAACCCGAGCATGTGATTGAATAATTTAAGCCTCAAATCCCTGATTACCTGTTGACCCAGCCAGTTGGCATAATAGATAAAACTGAGTTGCAACAGGACATCTGCCACGAGAACTGCGACCATAAGTCCTATAACGGTCATAAAACCATCAAATTCCCTCGGGATTATATGTTCATCGATCGCAACCTTAATCAAGTAGGGCATCCCGATTGCGACAATGGCGATCAATATGGCACTAAGTGCGACAAAATAAGTTGTGAGCCGGTAGGGTTTTGTGAAAGAAAGGAGTCTTTTAAAAAGACCTATATCAAATGCATTTCCTGTGGTAGATGCCATAAATTATTTAAGTAGGTGAGAGATACATTCCCTCAATTCTTGTTCCTTTTGAGTACCTATGACATACTCTTTTTCGGCTGTTTTAAAATGCAGTCCCTTAGAACCGCTCACGTTGTAAACAGTTCCATAACCCGTCCAGATCCTGATGCCCCAGCCTCCTATAAAACCATAATCCTTGATCTGGGCCATTTTTAGATCCTTCCACTGCCATTCGCGCTTCAGGAAAGGATAAAATTTTATGGAAATCCTTTCTTCGGTAATGGTCGTTTCTAAGCGCATTACAAACATAAGTAGTAAGATTGCGAGAGGGATGCCACTTAGCAAGAGTTTGGCAAGTAGCCCCTCTTCTGACTCACCATAAAATACCGCGCCCGTTGTGATCAGAAATACGGTAATCAATATAAGCCACAACCACCATTGCCTGAACTTTTGTGTTTCAGAGAAGATTATATTATTCATTTTTAAAGGTTTTATCGGGATAATGAACCTGACTCAAATATAGCCCAAAAGCAGGGGCGCTGGCTCCCGCATTAGACCTGTTTTTTGATGCAATAATCTCCTCAAACTGGTGGAGACTCACTTTTCCATAACCCACTTCCAGTAGAGTCCCCACCACCGCTCTGACCATGTTGCGTAGGAATCTATTGGCTTTGATGTGAAACACAACATGATGCTCAGCAATTTCAAACTCGGCGCGCATGAGGTCACAGATATAGGTTTTTACATCTGTATTGGACCTGGAGAAGCATTGAAAATCGGTGTGCTTCATCATCAGATCGGCAGCTTCTTGCATGATCTTAAAATCGGGCAAACGGTGAAGGACATAACTGCGATTGTGCTGGAATGGATCGGGACGCAGGTGGAAATGGTACTCGTAAGACCTCGCGATGGCATTAAATCGAGTGTGTGCATTTCCTGCAACCTGGAATATTTTAAAAACACTAATATCGTGAGGCAACCACCTATTCAATCTATAGACCAACTCTTCCATAAGCTCTGGGCTGTCCCAGTCAAAGTGGGCAAACATCTGCATCGCGTGGACACCCGCATCCGTGCGCCCGGCACCTGTAAGGACTACCTCGCCACGCAACAACATGCTCAAGCCTTCTTGGAGTTTTTGCTGTATCGTTATCGCTTGCGGCTGTCGCTGCCACCCGTGATAGTTAGAGCCATCATAGGCAAATTCAATAAAGAACCGGTACTTTCCATCCATGTTTCAAAGATAAGAAGTGGGAGATGGAATATGGATTATGGATTATGGATTATGGATTATAATATTTGGATTATTAAATGTGATATGTGTATTTTAATACGTGCTACATGTGCGAGTTGAGAGTTATGAATTCAGAATAGAGAATTTAAATTTGGGGGAAACAAGCAGACAATAACATTAGGAATTAGATAAAAAAGTAATTAATTCTTTTCCATTTCGAAGTTCGAATTCGAAGTTCAAGTTCAAGTTCGAGTTCTTTTGGGATTTGGAACTTGAGATTTATGATTTATTCAAATCGGCATTTCTATGCATTTTTCCCGTTACTCTTTTTGGATGCAGATGGCGGAAACAAGCACATTCTAGTTTTTGGAATTTTGTCTATTAAAGTTTTATTAAATGAAAAGCCATAAGGTTTATCTTTTGTTATAGTGTCTATATTCTATGATCTAATATCTTCTTTCTTAGCTTTTGGCTCTTGGCTCATACCTCTACATAGATATTCAGTAGAGAACGAATAGCTCCTTATTTACCTAAAACATACCTTTGCGCCATGAAGATCTTACTACTTTCAGACACTCACGGCCACATCGACGATTTTATCATCAAGTATGTAAACCAGGCCGATGAAGTATGGCATGCGGGAGATATAGGAAACTTAGAAGTTACCGATAAAATTGCCGCCCTAAAACCGCTACGTGCGGTGTGGGGAAACATAGACAACACCGCAGCGCGACAGCAATTTCCCGAAAATAATCGGTTCATGTGTGAGGGAATGGATGTGTGGATCACGCATATAGGCGGGTATCCCGGCAGGTACGATCAGCGCGTGCGTGCTGCAATTTACAGCAATCCACCACAGTTATTTATTTGTGGGCATTCCCACATTCTCAAGGTAATGAATGATAAAAAGATCAACTGTTTACACATGAATCCCGGTGCGGTGGGAATGCACGGTTTTCACCAAAAGCGCACGATGTTGCGGTTTGAGATCAACAATGGTAAGATTACAGATCTTGAGGTTATCGAGAAGGAAAGGTAAGTGATCATGGGAGTTTGGTTTGCGGGTGGTTACGCTTTCGCGAAAGCGGAACTATCCAAAATTGTACCCACAAAAAAACGACACCCTTTTAAAGGATGCCGTTTCTATAATAATTATGAGGACTCTATCTATCGCACAATAATCTTTTTAGAGACCCTTAGGCTGTTGGACTCAATCTGCAGGATGTATGAACCTTGTGCAATACTGGTTGTGTCCAGTTTCAGTAGATCGCTGGTTGAACTTTCAAACACATTTTTTAAGACCTCCTGACCCATAATGTTATATAGTCTCAAAGTCACGTCACTACCTACAAAATGAGGAGAACTCACTGCAACCTCACCGTTACTCGATGGATTAGGGTACACGTTAACATCGTTGCTGGAGATGGAAAGAGTTTCTAGCTCGTATCTCA
Source organism: uncultured Flavobacteriaceae bacterium (assembly GCA_963836885.1). Taxonomy (GTDB): domain Bacteria; phylum Bacteroidota; class Bacteroidia; order Flavobacteriales; family Flavobacteriaceae; genus Nonlabens. The sequence goes on from CAWILF010000028.1 coordinate 254,005, forward strand.
AAGTAAAACGATCAACATCATAACTTCCATCAACATTTTGATCCACATGAAATGTATAAATATTGTTTCCTTGACTCAAAATTGTGGATAGACCTTCATAATTATCTACTAATACTGCCTTGTGAGCGGCTGGTAGATCTATATCTATGGATAATTTAAAATCAGAACGGTCATGACCCATCAACTGCAGTTGTAGGGTTTCTGTTTGTAAAGGAATCCCGCGATGTTCAATGCTCAAGTTTTTATTTTGTTTATAGAGCGATAAACTTTCGTTTTTATTGAATAGTTTGGGAGCGTCCATGCTATCAATCGCATCTGATCCATCAAAATTTATTTTCAAATTATCGAGAACTAGTGTCTCCTCGTCAAACAAGGTCATTGCAATTGAATGGAAATGTCCAGGAATACTAAAATTGCTGTTAGAAAAATTATTTACCGACTTAGAAGCCTCATTGAAGGTTATGGAAGAATCTCCATTAGCATCTGTAAAAACAAAGAACGCTTGTCCGGGTTGAATAAATTGACGGGAATCCACTGCTCCAGAAACATCTATAGTTTCATAAGCTCCCTGAGTACTCAAATTTGGATTCCACGTGTAGAAAAAGTTTGCGTTGATATTACTTTTAGCCAAACTTTCAAAATCTACGATAGCCTGGTACGGATTACCGATTAAGCTAAAATCTCCAGCTTGCCTGCTCAATGCGCCTGCATCATTGCCACTCAAGACCTCTCCCCTCATCACGACATCATTGAGCTCCAGTGTACCTTTTGCCCTCAAGACTACATTACTATTTACCGATCGTTGTACGTTATTAGTTAAGTCAAAGTTTCTATCTCCACGCACGAATAGTCTGTAAGCCTTTCCTGCTTCAAGGGTGTTGGTATCTGTATTAGAGATCGATTGCCAAGAGTTGCTCAAATGTTCATAGGTGAACATGGAAGGATTACCACTACCCGTTTGATCAAAGCCATTTGCTCCAGTTAAACTACCTGTAATATGAGTACCAAATCCTGCTGGCGAACTTCCATTTTCCTGCCAGTTCTCGTAAATAGATCCCGTGGTGCTAACGGCAGAGGTAACAAATCTAAAAGCCCTTCTGGTATTATCCAAAGCTGGTACAAAGCGCTCTACTGTCGTTGGACCGGATATATTACTTCCTGGATTTGATAATAACTGACCTATCCCACTAGCATCATTTTTGAAAATGAATTCGCCTCCGTTGTTGTTGTCGATACTGCTATCAAGAGTTAAAGTAACCCCAGGCTGTACGGTTAAGGATTTTGAATTATTAATGCTCGTTACAGCATCCAAAGTCATATCACTGGACACGGTCACATTGTGATTAATGACCAACGGCTGATTGGGCATAGGCAAAACACCACCCAGCCAAGTATTAACGTTATTGAAATCACCATCTGTAATTGAAGTATTAAAACTAGGTGTAAAAGAAACTCCTATAGAAGGAACAACTTGAGGACCAAAACCGATAAAATTAAATGTAGAAACTCCCGAAGCATCTACTAGTCCCAAAGCCGAAGGATTAAAAATGTAATTGGACGGATTGGACAATACCCCAAAGTTCATGCTATAATCTTTAACCTCACTAGCTCCAAACCAGGGGACATCATTTATATCAAAAGTAGCTACCCCACCCGTTATGCTAGGTTGATTAAGTACAGAAATAAAGTATTTGCCCGGTGGCAAAATTCCCAAGGGACTACCCGTACCTGCATTCACGATGTTTGTTACCGTTGCTGTATGGTATATACCTGGGAGTACAGTCGTGCCCAGTCCAGTCAATGAAGTGAGGCCTAGTCCTATTTGAGTAAGCTCAGACTGACCATCGATAACTCCATTAGTATTAGCATCGTTTATAGAATAAATGTTTACAAATAAGGTTTGACTACTAGCACCGTTAAATCCATTAGATAATCTATAATTAAACTTAATCTCATTAATTTCCAAACCATTGGCAGAGGTGTTGTCCAGATTGAATACTGATCCATATTCATAACTGCTGTATGGTCCACCCCCTGGAAATATCATGCGCTCTGACACTGGATTTCCTGAGGCGCCCAGGCCTACTTTAGATGCATAATTATTTGCGGTCAGATCAAATAAATGGGTGATGGAATTATTATTTAGATTCCCATCGGTTCCTGTAAAAGTAGCCGTGTAAGTGGCTCTATAGCTACCCACCGTCATCCAGCTGGTATCATCCAGTAATCCCGTAAGCGACACACCACCAGCTGGTGTTATGGGAAGTGTAGATACAATACTTTGAGTGTGAACGCTGGTCCACCCATTAGTGGCATCATCTATTTCAATCAAAAGATTGAGTGTGGGCGCGTCAGCAAGAGTTACGGTCTCTGAACCAATATTCAACACATTAGCGCCAAAAGAAATATGCCCGCCGTTTTGAGCGATTTGGTTTAAAGGAAAGTGACGGTTTCCCGTGATATGTACCTGATCTCCTTGCTCTATCCGTGCAGCTGATGTTGAACTATCAATAGCACCTATAGTAAGGTCTTTTGAAATGGCAGGTTTGATAGTGACATCATCGATGATAGAAAAATAGTAATAACCGTCAAAGGTAAATTTAATCCTACATTGGGTTAAATTTGCAACTCCAGCGGTGGCATTTGCAAACGTGACACTCAGCGTCTCTTGAACGAGATCGGTACTTGTAGCATTATAATCCACGGTTACCCATGAAGCACCATCATCGGTAGAAATAGACACACTACGTTCAACAGTTTGAAAATTTCTATACCAGCTAAAAAATTCTATCGCAATACCCGTATCGGTATAACCAGTGAGATCTATACGTGGACTTATAAGCTCTCCCTTGTGGGCAGAGGGCGATGTCCCAGTCCCAAATGCTCCTTGGATACCACCATTATCCATAAAATCAGAGTCAAATATAGCGACGCCATTTGCTGCACTACTAGAGCCTACAGCAGTCGTCCCACCCCAGTATGCGCCCTGAGAATAACCCAAAGTGTTTCTCGTCCAGTAAGCGTTGCCAGGTGTTCTAGCAGCACCTGTGTCGTAAACAGATAAAGCCGTCCAGCTAGTCACATTATCTCCAGCAGTATAACTAGTTGCCTGCACAAAAGCATTAGCAAATTCTCCATCAGCACTCCCTGTCGAGGCTCCAGCTCCCCAGATGGGTGTTGAAAGAGTGACCAGGGTGTAGTTGTTCAGATCTGGTTCACCATTATCACCTGCTGCAATATTTGCTTCATTACCTGCTATTGTTAGTTCTGGCTGGTGAGCCATGTGTTGGGCGTTGAGCATTCCTATCCCAGCGAATAGAATTACTATCGATTTGTAAAATTTATTCATGAATATGTGGATTTATTGAATCATAAATATAAAATAAATAGTTCACTGAGAAGCGTTTGATCAAAATTTTCTAATTGGACCCAACTTTAAGGTTCAATAGGCAATTTAATTTCAATCTACGTCCATGACCTATTTCCTTGATGGGTATAACCATTTAAGGTTCTTACTTTTAAAATCATTTGTAGGTGAAGTGATACGGATTAAAAAGTTGTGCCGTGATGGAAATGGTATTTGTTTTTATCAAGTATATCGGCACACATGGAATTATATTTTTGAACAATTGTATCAGTTGTAGTTCAATACCAGGCTTGAAAATTTGAATTACCCCACTTTAAATAAAGGCGTAACATCTATGCACAGCATTGGTTAGGGATCCACTTTGCAACGCACTTAAATGGGAAAGGAAACAAATTTTAGTCAGTATATTAATATGTAATTGGTGTTACGCTTTCGCGAAAGCAAAAAACCGACAGAAACTCCCAGGAAAATAGCATTGAGCACGTGCATAAAAAAACCTGTAAGGTGGCGCCTCACAGGTTTTCAGTTATACCAGGTTACTTGTTTATCGCAATCGATCTACAGATTTTACAAGCTGTTCATCCTTTCTTATTGCCCTGTTTGCCAGGACGAGTAAAACGATAGATAGGATAGGAATGAACATCCCAATGCCTTTCTCAGCAACCGCCGTCGCTCCAGACATGGTTAGCGCTCGATAAACGAAAACTCCCAGTAATATGAGATTCATTAAAATATTGAGCCTATTGACGACGGTCTGCAATTTTCTGTTCCTGAAAAGGAATATTGCAAAAATTGAAACCACGGCACTCAGTACGAAAGCACTAAAATACGTATTTTCATCCATGGCAACCACCTCATTGCCCTCACCATCTATCCATAGACTTACCAAGAATATAAGCCCTCCAGATGTGGCGGCAGCAAGTATTAAAAAGATGGTCTGTATGCGTTGTATCATAAAAATGAGCGACTTTGTCAAAAAGCTAGGCAAAAATATAACATATCACGTTAAAAGAATATATGAATAAGAATAATATGTCGTATAATTGCAGGGTATAACAGTTAACCGTCTCTTAATAGGTTAACTAGCAAGTTAAAATTTTTCAAATAGATTTTAAACTTCCTTTTCCCTCATCAAAATTTATTTTTACATCAATACATGTTTCAAATCGCTGATTTAAAATCAAAAAAGCTTCCAGAACTTCAGGAAATCGCTAAAGGATTAAACGTCCCAAAATTTAAGCAACTCAGAAAATTAGACCTGGTCTATAAAATACTGGACCTTCAGGCTTCCAATCCAGAGGTGGTCAAGAATCTAGAGTCGGATCCCTCCGATAAAAAAGAAAGTAATCCAACGCCAAAAGCAAAAGCCGCCGACAATGGAGCTAGAAATACTCCTGACAAAAAACCGATGCCCAAGCCACGCAAACCGAGGATGAAAAATAACGAGGCAGACTCTAAGAACGAGGATACTCAAGAATCAAAAGCGGGTAGCAGCTCTGACAATAAGGAAAGAGCTCCACGCAATCCAAGACCCAAATCCCCCAATCCAAGGAAAAAAAATCCAGACGAAAAGGACAACAACTCCAAGACTGAACCTAACCAAAACGAGTCAAAAGGAGACAACAAACAGGATAACAAGAAAGACGTAAGAGCTGATAAGAACAACAGCAACAACAACCGTCAAAAAACGCCAAGGCACAGCAACCAAAACAATGTGCCTAAAGGTAATAAGGATACTCGCAACCGCTATCGCGATCCTGATTATGAATTTGACGGGATTATAGAGAGCGAGGGCGTGCTGGATATGATGCCTGATGGTTACGGATTCTTGCGCAGCAGTGACTACAATTATCTCGCAAGTCCAGATGATATTTACGTTTCCCAATCACAGATCAGACTATTTGGCCTGAAGACTGGAGATACGGTTCTGGGAATGGTAAGACCTCCCAAAGAAGGAGAGAAATATTTTCCATTGATTAAGATCTCGCAAATCAACGGACTGGATCCTAAGGTTGTAAGAGATCGGGTATCATTTGAGCATTTGACTCCGCTTTTTCCTGATGAGAAATTTAACCTTGCAGGCCGTAGAGCTTCAGTTTCTACTCGTATCATGGATCTTTTTGCTCCCATAGGAAAAGGCCAGCGAGGCATGATCGTCGCCCAGCCAAAAACGGGTAAGACCATGTTATTGAAGGACATTGCAAATTCCATAGCCGCAAACCATCCAGAGGTATATCAAATTATATTACTGATCGATGAACGACCGGAGGAGGTTACAGACATGCAGCGCAATGTCGATGGTGAGGTGATCGCCTCTACATTTGATAAAGAGGCGCATGATCACGTCAAGGTGGCAAATATCGTTCTCGAAAAGGCAAAACGTATGGTTGAATGTGGCCATGATGTAGTCATACTTTTAGACTCCATTACCAGACTTGCCCGGGCCTATAACACGGTACAACCAGCAAGTGGAAAAGTACTTTCTGGAGGTGTGGATGCAAATGCACTACATAAACCAAAAAGATTTTTTGGAGCAGCGCGTAATATAGAAGGCGGTGGTTCACTTTCCATCATTGCAACGGCACTTACCGAGACGGGTTCTAAAATGGACGAAGTAATCTTTGAAGAGTTTAAGGGAACTGGTAATATGGAGCTGCAACTGGATAGAAATATTTCTAATCGTAGAATATTCCCGGCAATCGACCTGACTTCCTCATCAACTAGACGCGATGATCTGTTGTTGGACAAAGAAGCGGTGCAGCGCCTATGGATCTTAAGAAAATATCTTGCGGATATGAATCCTGTTGAAGCGATGGAATTTATTTCTCAAAAGATCAAGCAGACTAGAAACAATGAAGAGTTTCTGGCGACGATGAACGATTAAATAGGTTATCCATTCAATTAACTCCGCCGCTAACTAATAATTAATTATGACTTCTAGTACTAATCGCACGTGTATTGCGAGTTTTTTAATGAGAATTGTTATCATTTTTATTTGTTTGTTGGGTAGCTCGATAGCAGCTCAACAAACAGATGGAAATAAGATTGATGAAGAGTTTGAAATACTTATAGGAGAGTCAAACGATTTCAAAGAGTTTAAGGTTATCAAAAAATCGGACTTGAGAGACCTTAGAAAGGCGACTAATGATAACGTGACCTTATTAAAGGATAGCATCTCTGCACTGGAAACTCAATTGTTGACAAAACAGAAAACCATAGATGAACTTAACGCATCTTTAGACACAACCAAGTCCGATCTTGAAGAGACGACATTGGAAAAATCCTCTATCGAGATTGTGGGCGTCCAGACAAGTAAAGCTACCTATAACCTAATAGTCTGGTCAATAATAGCAGTGCTATTGATTGCCCTAGTTGTTATTTTAATGCGTTTTAAAAGTAGCAATGCCATTACCAGGGAATCTAGACAGCAACTCCTAACTACCGAAGAGGAGCTTGAGGAATTGAGACAAAGATCTATTGAAAAGGAGCAGAAACTAGGCCGTCAATTACAGGACGAACGCAATAAACTAGCAAAACTGAAGCCTGAATAATAAGATTATAAAACAGTTTTTTAGAACTAATCAAAAAGCTCACATTGACAGGAAAACACTTGTTAATCTGAGCTTTTTTCTGTGAATGCCTAAATATACTTCTGTCCGGCCTGATATTACCATCACCCTGACTATAGCTTAGTAAACAAAATCATTTCTACCATAGTACCCAAATAGTCATTGAAGCAAAATATTGATGCAGTAACCACATAGCATTAATTTATCAAGAAAACCTGTAACCTATCAATACACAATGACCTATTCAGCAACATTTGCTCTAATAATAAGAATCAAAAAATGCCTTCTCTTTCAAGAAGGCATTTTGTAATACTACTTATTTGATTAAGCTAAAGCAGCAACGTGCTTAGAAAGTTTAGATTTTAAGTTGTTAGCTTTATTATTGTGAATAATATTTTTCTTAGCTAACTTGTCGATCATTGAAGTTATTTCAATGTACAACTTTTCAGCTGCAGATTTATCTTCAGTATCCTTCAATTTCTTGATAGCATTACGAGTAGTCTTGTGTTGGTATTTATTTCTAACACGAGCTGCCTCGTTTCTACGTATTCTTTTTAAAGCACTTTTGTGATTTGCCATATCTTAATAAAGTTGGTTCATTTAACAAACCGGTTATTTAGTAGCCCGTAGGGGAATCGAACCCCTCTTACATGGATGAAAACCATGCGTCCTAGCCGATAGACGAACGGGCCATATTAATTTGCTCGTTTAAGCGGTTGCAAAAATAAATACTTTTTTTGTTTATGCAACTATAATCTCAAAAAAATTAATACGCTTTTGCAAAAAGTACTCTTTGAGTTGAGGCTTTCCCGCTATAGATGCAGCTTCCGGCTTCCTTTTTATTATCTAATGGAATGCACCTTATGGTTGCCTTAGTGAGTTCTTTGATCTTTTCCTCCGTTTCAGTTGTTCCGTCCCAATGCGCTGAAATGAATCCACCTTTAGTTTTTAGAATCTGTTTGAAATCGTCAAACGTATCGACTTCTGTGATATGTTCATTGCGATAACTTTCTGCTTTTGAAAATAGATTGTGCTGAATTTCAGTTAGCAATTTTGAAATATGAGTTGCCAGACCTTCCAGAGCAACAGATTCCTTAGTTAATGTGTCCCTTCTTGCCAGTTCTACAGTGCCGTTTGCTAAGTCACGTGCACCCATTGCTATTCTAAGAGGAACACCCTGCAATTCGTGTTGGGCAAACTTAGCTCCAGGCCTGAGCGTATCCCGACCATCAAATTTCACGGATACTCCCTCAGCCCTCAAGTCCTTCATTATACCTTCAGCAATCTTGCTTAACTCTTCCAGTTGATCCTCTCCTTTATAAATGGGAACTATAATTACTTGATGAGGCGCAAGACTCGGCGGAAGAACCAGACCGTGATCATCGCTATGGGTCATGATGAGTGCTCCGACCAGTCGTGTTGAAACTCCCCAAGAAGTTGCCCACACATATTCCTGCTTCCCTTCTTTTGAAGTGAACTTTACATCAAAAGCTTCAGCAAAATTTTGACCCAGGAAGTGACTTGTTCCCGCTTGCAATGCTTTTCCATCCTGCATTAATGCTTCTATACAATAAGTTTCTACAGCGCCCGCAAAGCGCTCACTTTCACTTTTCACCCCCTGGATTACGGGTATGGCCATAAATTCCTCAACAAATTTTGCATATACCCCATTCATAAGCTCTGCTTCTTGAACCGCTTCTTTTTTAGTGGCATGAGCTGTGTGTCCCTCTTGCCATAAAAACTCTGCAGTCCTCAGAAACAACCTGGTTCTCATTTCCCAGCGCACCACGTTCGCCCACTGGTTAATCAAAAGGGGTAGGTCTCTGTAGGATTGGATCCATCCTTTGTAGGTATTCCAGATTATTGCCTCGCTCGTGGGTCTTACCACTAATTCCTCTTCCAGTTTTGCAGTTGGGTCAACACGTAATTTCCCAGGTCTATCAGGATCATTTTGAAGACGGTAGTGCGTGACGACCGCGCATTCCTTTGCAAATCCTTCTGCGTTTTTTTCTTCAGCTTCAAAAAGGCTTTTGGGTACAAATAAAGGAAAGTAGGCATTTTGATGACCTGTTTCTTTGAACATCCTGTCTAGTTCTGCCTGCATCTTTTCCCAGATAGCATAACCATAAGGCTTGATAACCATACATCCTCTTACAGCACTGTTTTCTGCCAGATCGGCCTTTACGACCAGTTCATTGTACCATTTTGAATAGTCCTCACTCCTACTTGTTAGGTTCTTTCCCATAATTATGTGGCACAAAACTTGCGCCTATTTTAGAGATTTGTTAATTGCTTGAATAGCGGAACAAAACTACTTATTTTTATACAATGCTTTTAAAAAACAACGTCATGGATTCGTTCTCACATAAACTTTACTCAAATATTGGTCTATTTACATTATTAATCGGCTCATTTTTAATTTCTTCCTGCGGCAGTTATGACGCAGTAAGTTATAATGATGGGATTTATGGAAGTGCAGAGTCCGCCGAAGTTGATCAGGTTGAAACTGTTCCATATACTGAGGATAGCGCAGGTTATTACGAGACTTTATTTCGGGAAGGTGCTGATACGCATGGGTCAAATTTTGCCCCAGATACTTTATTTACTGATGTAGAGTCATACAGAGAGGGTAGTTATAATGACTATGATCCAGATTATACAGCATCCTACGGTGGTGGAGGTAATCCAGCCTGGGGTGAGAATCCATCACAAGTGAACATTAATTATTACAACAACGGCTGGGGCGGCGGTTTCAATAACTGGGGCTGGAATGGCGGCTGGGGTTGGAATCAAGGTTTCGGCTGGGGCGGTGGCTTCAACAATTGGGGCTGGGGCGGCGGCTGGGGTTGGAATCAAGGCTTCGGTTGGGGAGGCGGTTTTGGCTGGGGCGGTGGCTTCGGTTGGGGCGGTTGGAACAATGGCTGGGGATGGAACAATGGATTTTACGGTGGAGGCTTTTATAATGGCTGGGGATGGAATAATAATTTCTACAGAAATTCTTTTGCCTACAACAGTGGATACAGAAATGGTAGAGCCCGATTTTCATCACGTGATGGCTATAGCTACAATAGAGGTCGTAACGATCTATCCAGAAACATAAGATCGTCTTCCGTTAGAAATTCGAGAAGTTCACTTAATGATCGATCATCCAGCTCAGCGAGATCTCGTTCTTATAACTCTAGAACTAATCGTAGTGTAAGATCCAACAATTCCAATAGATCCAATTCTAGAAGTGTGAGATCAAGCAATTCAAGCAGGACTCGTTCCAGTGGCGTGCGCAGTTCTGGATCAAGTAGATCTTCTGGAGCTAGATCTTCCAGTTCAAGAAGTTCACGCTCTAGTGGTGTAAGGTCAAGTAGCTCTGGAAGTTCTAGATCAAGTGGTGTTAGATCTTCTGGATCCAGTTCAAGATCATCATCTTCTTCCAGTAGAGGTTCCAGCAGTAGAAGTTCAGGACGCTCTGGAGGTAGAGGATAATTAAAGATTCAAAAATTTATGAAAAAATCAATTCTTATAACCGCTATCCTAACACTATGCGGCATAGTTTCAAACGCTCAAACAGTCGCTGACGGACTTTCCTTCAATAGCTCCATAACGCAGGGTACCGCAAGGTTCAGAGCCTTGAGTGGTGCATTCGGCGCATTGGGCAGTGATCTCAGTGCAACGGGTATAAATCCTGCAAGCTCGACGATTTTTGCAAATCATTATGTTTCCTTTTCCTTGGATACGAGTCATCTAGACAATGAGGCAAATTATTTTGGCACGACAGCAACCAACTCAGATAGTGACTTTAGCATCAACCAGGCTGGTATTGCACTGGTTTTTGAGAGTGCGGACAGTCCGGTCAACAAATTTTCAATTGGCTTCAATTATGATAGCAATCGCAATTATGACAATCAACTTCTTATAAGGGGAGTTTCAGATACCTCTGTTTCCAATTACTTTTTAAACAATGCCAATGGATTTGAGCTGAGAAATTTTCAGACTCTCAACAATGAGAGCGTTTCAGATCTTTATCAGTTCTTAGGTGAGGAACCTGGATTGGGATTTGCTGCGCAACAAGGTCTCTTGGGATTTCAATCTTTTCTCATAGATCCGTTAGATCCTGCAAATGCTAATAACGTGGACTATATATCCAATACGGGTACGGGAACATTCAACCAGCAACAGCTTTTAACCACCCAGGGCTATCAAGGAAAATTCACATTTAATGGTGCTTTTGAGCTCAATAAAAGATTCAGCTTTGGACTCAATGTAAACACACATATTGTTGACAAGGAACGACGTACAGAATTCAGAGAAAATAATTCCAATGCCAATGCAACGGTAACTGATGTGAGGTTTGAGAACTTTCTAACGACCGAGGCATCGGGAATTTCCCTCCAGTTGGGAACATTGATAAAAATTACCAATTCCTTGAGAGCGGGACTATCCTATGAGTCTCCCACCTGGTTCACCGTGGATGAAACACTTACACAATCCATCTCCTCAAACCGCCTTACTGGCACTGGTACGATCAACGAGATTGTTGCGCCCAATGTCATCAATATCTACGCCCCATACAATCTAAGGACGCCCGGAGGATTTTCTGGAAGTCTTGCCTATATTTTTGGCGATGCCGGACTGTTAAGTGTTGATGTGTCTTCAAAAGATCATCGCAATTTGAGATTTTCTGATGTGAATGGCGATCCATTTGTGAACAATAACACCTTTGCAGATGACAACCTACAGACAGCTCTTACCTACCGCGTGGGTGGTGAGTTAAAGATCAAGAATTTGTTTGTAAGAGGAGGCGCTGTACACTCACAGTCTCCATACGTAGATGAGAATATCGTAGGAGACCTCAACGGCTTTAGCCTGGGACTTGGGTACCGTTGGGGATCGACCGTTCTCGATGTTGCCTACAACCGTTCCCAGCAAGAATTCTCCCAGCAACTATTTGATACTGGACTTACAAGTGCTGCGATGGTGGATCAAACCTTGACAAATGTGGTTGTTACCTTAAGCTTTAATCTGTAATATTATTTCGCTTTCGCGAAAGCGAAACATACCAACAACCTCTCCAACACATACCATCTAATTTTAACTCATTCTTGAGGGCTGAGATATCTTATTGACCTAATATTGTCAAAAAATTTATAAATGCGTTTATTCAATCTAGCTTCTCTAATCGTAGCATTACTCATCTCCACACAGCTTTTCTCACAACAAGCGGTCGTGCTGAATCTTAAAAAGGGAGATACCTACCACCTCAATCAGAAATCTGTAAGCAAGGTAAATCAAATAATCAACGGGATGCCCCAAGATACCGAGACCGTGGTGGTTCAACATACCGAGTTCCTCGTTACAGGAATGAATGGCAAGAACTATCTCATTGACATGAAGCCTGTTAAAATGTCCACCACTCAAAAATCCCCTATGGGAAACATGGTCATGGACTCCGACGGAGACGTAACAGACCCCATGAATGTCATGATGAAAAATATGGTCGATAAGGTAATCAACATCGAGCTTACCCCACAGGGTGAGATAGTTGACTTTAAATCTAACGGTTATATGAGCGGTATGATGGAGGGTGTTGAGCTTCCCGAACAGGTCAGAGAACAGCTAGAGTCTCAAATGGCAGATTCCTTCAGTGATGAATCCCTAAGAGATAGCTATAAGTATTATTTCAGTATCTATCCTACCACCAAAGTTAAGGTGGGAGACACCTGGAAATCTGATTATACCGTTGATGTAATCCTACCGGTTGAGACTAAAATGGCCAACACGCTCAGTAGTATAGATGCCAAGGAAATCGTGATCACCTCAACTGCCGAACTATCAACAAATGGAGAGAAAACGACCAGTCTAATGGGGATGGATGCAAAAGCTGATCTCAACGGAACAATGACCACTACCTATAAACTAGATGGTAAAACTGGCTGGATAACTTCCATGGATCAACAACAAAATATCAAAGGTGACATGACCTTGTTGAAATCGGAGCAGATGCCGGAAGAAATGAAGATAAAAATGACGGTCGATAATACAGCGGTGATCGGTACCAAGTAGTTTTATTGTATGAAAAAAGGGTCTAGACTAATAGGTTTAGACCCTTTTTTTATTTCTTCCAGTTCTTCATGTAATTTTTATCCCCTCGTGTCTTGGGCTTTTTATATTTCTTTGCTATTTCCTTGCGGTAGCTGCCTCCCTGATTTGTCTTTTGGTTCTTCTCGCTCTTTTCATGAAACGCGTCACCACGCTCTTCTTCTATCTGTTTGTGAGGATTTTGTCCTTCTCTAAGGATAGTTTGTTCCTCGGGTATTTTTTGGGTGGAGACCTCTACTTCTTCTGGAAATTCCATTACGGGAATTTTATAATCCATGAGTGTTTCCAGCGCGTCCTTATATTCCAGTTCTTCCTCTGTGTAGAATAGAATAGATTTCCCCTTATTATCTGCCCTTCCCGTACGACCTATGCGGTGCATATAGTTTTCAGGAAACTGGGGGACGTTCATGTTGATGACATGAGTAATCCTATCGAGATCCAGCCCGCGCGCCATTACATCAGTTGAGATCATGATGCGGGTCTCGCCGCTATTGAAGAGCTCAATGGAGCGCAAACGGTAGTTTTGGGTTTTATTGGAATGGATTACAGAAACCTCATTTGTAAATCGCTCAGAAATTACTTCCTGCAACCTATCCACATTCTTTTTGTTATCTACAAAAATCAGGACTTTGGCAAATTCTTCTTTATTACTTAATAGATAGTTTGCAAGATTTGCCTTGGTGTAAAAATTGCGCACTGGATAACTTACCTGATCAATATTCTCCAATCGAGTTCCAGAGACTGCGACAGAGACTTTATCGGGATTTTTGAAATAGGTAGTTATAAATGATTCTATCTGCTCTGTTATGGTTGCACTGAACATGATGTTCTGTCGCTTACTGGGCAAATGGTCAAAAATATTAGTCAGCTGAAATCTAAATCCTAGATCCAGCATTACATCAACTTCATCAATAACAATTTTTTTACAGTTCTTGAGTGACACGGTTTGGTGAACGATAAGATCATACAGCCTTCCAGGAGTGGCCACCAGAATATCAACACCTTCCATCACCTGTTTTTTCTGCGTGTTTATATTAGTTCCTCCATAGATCCCTACCGTTTTAAAATTGAGGTATTTCCCATAGGTATTCACATTATCCACGACCTGGACGACAAGTTCACGTGTGGGAACAACGATAAGAATACGCGGTATGGTCGCGGGAGCATAGGCCAGCTGGTTGAGCAATGGCAACAAATAAGCAAGTGTTTTACCCGTACCTGTCTGAGCAATTCCCATCATGTCCCGCCCGGAAAGTATAACGGGAAAAGATTCTTCCTGCACCGGTGTCATTAAGTCAAATCCCAGTTCATCAATTCCCTGCTGTAATTGCTTTTTGAGCTGTAGGTCGCTAAATGATTTCATACCCTTAAATTTAGCGACAAAGATACGCGTATTGATTTTTTAAAAGAATGAGCCGGTAAGTTGATAAACAATTTGTGGGGAAAGGTATTGTTGTGTTTCTTTTTTTTAATACTGGTTTTGGTTTTGGTCTAGATTTAGATTTAAGTTTAAATTTAAAGTTAGATTTAAATTTAAGTTTAAGAATTTAGTTTTCGTTCCTGCTACGTGTAAGCCCCCATTGTCCGTTGGACATTTCCCCCAGGGGGGAAACAAGCACATTCTGGCATTTAAGATTTATAACTGAATGTTTTCTCTAGTGCTACGTTTACAAAGACCCCATTGTCCGTTGGACATTTTCCCCAGGGGAGAAACAAGCACATTCTGGCATTTAAGATTTATAACTGAATGTTTTCTCTAGTGCTACGTTTACAAAGACCCCATTGTCCGTTGGACATTTCCCCCAGGGGGGAAACAAGCACATTCTGGCATTTAAGATTTATATCTGAATGTTTTCTCTAGTGCTACGTTTACAAAGACCCCATTGTCCGTTGGACATTTCCCCCAGGGGGAAACAAGCACATTCTAGCATTTAAATGAATGTTTTCTCTAGTGCTACGTTTACAAAGACCCCATTGTCCGTTGGACATTTTTATGCATTTCTCTCTTAAAAATTTGTCGGATGCAGGTGAGTAAGAAGAACATTCTAACCGTTGAGTTTTACAAGTGGATGTCAAATTCAAGTTCAAGTTCGATTTCAAGTTCTTTATTTGTTTTCGCTTTCGAGAAACTTTAAAAATCCCATTCCTTTATCTTTGCAGGATGCATAAAAGAAACCTCCACCGTCACGGGTATAAATTTGACCGACTTGTAAAGGCTCAACCTACCTTGGAAAAGTATATAATCGCTTCTACTGCTGGAGAAAAGACTATAGATTTCAGTAACTCTGAGGCAGTTCTAGAACTTAATAAAGCGTTGCTCGCACTTCATTATGATGTTAGCAATCTAAAACTCCCGGACCATGCTCTTGCACCCGCCATTCCAGGACGTGCAGACTATATCCACCATATTGCAGACCTAGTGGGAAAGGGCGATAAAAAAGGGCTGGACGTGGGTTGTGGCGCAAGTGCCATCTACTGCCTTCTGGGTAATGCAATCTATAATTATAAGATGGTGGGCGTGGATGTTGATGATCTAAGTGTGGAATTTGCAAAGAAAAATACGTCCAAAAATGACCAATTGGAAATCAGGCATCAGGTCAATCGATCGTCTATTTTAAAGGGAGTCATAAATAAGGACGAACGCTTTGATTTTACGATGTGCAATCCGCCGTTTTATGCCAGTGAAGAGGAGGCGATAAAAGCAAATCTGAAAAAACAGACCAACCTGGGCACACAAGAATCCAACAGGAATTTTGCCGGTCTCTCGCACGAGCTTTGGTGCAACGGCGGAGAAGCCCTGTTCGTCAAAAGGATGATCAAGGAATCGATGACTGTAAAAGATCAAGTGAGGTGGTTTACGTGTCTGCTTTCGCGAAAGCAACACCTAGACAAACCCATTAAACAAATAACAAAATTAAAAGGAAGGTATGAGGTCGTGCCCATGAACACGGGAAATAAAGACTCCCGTTTTCTCGCTTGGACATTTGACTCCCCATCTGCCTAACTATTTCATTAAAAGTAACCTATGGAAGATAATACCATTAAAAACTTGCGGGAAGCACTACAGTTCTCTCCAGATAATATTCCCCTGCGCCTGCATCTTGCGCAAACCTTGAGGCAACTGGACCTATTTAATGAAGCCGAGGAAGAATATGAGATCGTACTGCAATATAAACCAGTGCCCGAGGCTCGATTGGGCCTTGCCATTATTTCCTATAAACAGAAAAATTATTCTAAGGCGGTGGTCATTCTTGAAAGCCTTATGGAAGAGGGAAATCGCGAACTCGACACCTTGCTATTCTACACGCGTTCATTGATGCGCAGCGACGATATGCAACAAGCGCTGGAGTCGTACCAAACATTATTGCAACACTACCCAGATTTCATCGACGATGAACTAGAAAAAAAACTGAAAGTACCCGCTCAGGGAGGCACGCGCGATACCGATTTCTTCATGGATGGTGATGAAGATGATGATTATGAAGACGATTATTATGATGACCTAGGGTCTGGAGTATTTATTGAAAAGCCCGAAATGAACTTTAAGGACGTGGGCGGCATGGATCAAGTGAAGCGCGAGATCGATCTCAAAATAGTACAGCCCCTACTCCATCCAGAAATCTATAAGGCCTACGGCAAGAAAATAGGTGGTGGGATCCTGCTCTATGGCCCGCCCGGCTGTGGTAAGACCTATATCGCAAAAGCCACCGCTGGACAGATCAACGCAAAATTTATCTCGCTTTCACTCAATGATATTCTGGATATGTGGATCGGGAATTCTGAGAAGAATCTGCACCACATTTTTGAAGTTGCCAGAGAAAATACTCCCTGTGTTTTATTCATCGACGAGATTGATGCGCTGGGCGCAAGCCGCAGCGATATGAAGCAAAGTGCTGGCAAAAACCTCATCAACCAATTCTTGCAGGAACTGGACGGAATTTCTAATGACAATGAAGGATTGTTGATTTTGGGAGCTACAAATATGCCATGGCATCTCGATACGGCTTTTAGACGTCCAGGAAGATTTGACCGTATTCTTTTTGTGCCACCGCCGGACGAGATCGCTCGAGAGGCAATTTACGATATTAAATTAACGGGTAAACCCAAAGAGGATATAGACACCAAGTCCCTTTCAAAAAAATCACCCGAGTATAGCGGTGCGGATATCGAAGCAGTTATCGATATCGCTATTGAGAACAAACTTGAAGAAGCCATTAAAACTGGAATCCCACAACCATTAACTACCAAAGACCTACACAGGGCGCTCAAGGCACACCGTCCCAGTACTAAGGAATGGTTTGTAACTGCAAAGAATTTTGCGCTCTACGCCAATGAGTCTGGATTGTATGACGATATTTTAAGTTATTTGAAGATCAAGAAGTGATTGGTTGATTGGTTGAAAAGTTGAAAAGTTGAAAACCAAAAAAATATATTTGGCTATTTAATTTAATAGCTCTTGATACTTAATATTTTCAAAATTTTTCATCAGAGGAATTATACTACCTATCTATAATTTATTGAATAGAAAACGACCCTATTTTGTTTCCTATCAATTGTAACTTATGTCCACGAATTGAATGAAAGGTCTAAACAGTAAGAAAAAGTTTTTTTTAATACTATTGATAAGTTGTGTTAGTGGTTTGAGCGTTAATGCACAAGCTCCAGATGAAGACCAACTGGGTGCCTGGTACATGTACTTCTACAATACCACATTCAAAGACTCCAACTGGGGAATTCAGGGAGATCTTCAGTACAGGGACTGGCGCGGACTGGGAGATCGGGAGCAGTTGTTATTAAGGTCAGGACTTACCTACTCGCCTACTGATTCTGGTGTGAAGTTCACTTTGGGCTATGCTAATGTTTCGTCAGGAAGATATGGAACGGACAGTGATGCGCTCGTTACTGAAAACCGCATCTATCAAGAGGCTTTATTTTCTAATACTATTTTAAAAAGGCTATTGATAACCCATCGTTTTCGCTATGAACAGCGCTGGGTGGAAGATCAGGATTTAAGAACCAGGTATCGTTATAACGTATTTGTGAACGTACCTTTTAACAACGCCACATTGATCGAGAACACCTATTATTTCGCCTTTTACAATGAGCTCTTTATAAACGGAGAGCGCGATATAGGTAACGATCGTACCGTAGATTTTTTTGATCGTAACCGTACGTATCTGGGACTGGGATATACTTTAAGGAAAAACATTCGATTTCAACTGGGCTGGATGAAACAGACCACCAACAACTGGGAGAAAGGACAGCTGCAATTGAGTATGCACCACACATTTTAGATTTTTATATGGGATCTGACGATAATATAGTTCGCGATTTCTATATTCAGTGAATATTTGATTTTCATTTATCCATTGCAACTTACTTTTGTAGCATCTCGCCATGTCCTACACAAATTATATTAAAGTCCACCAACTCATAAAGCTGCGCCGAGAGGAAAGAGCTTTAGAAATATTGAGGGATTTTATCGCGCTAGATCCTGAATTTGGACATTATTATCATTTATTGGCCTACTTATTAGAGAATAAAGGGGACTATAAATCGGCAATCGAGGCTGTAGATAATTCTATAAGACTGGTACCCGACAAGGCAAGTTTTATCGCTCAAAAAGCGAGGATCGTTTTGAACCTAGATATGGTTAAGGCGCTTAAGATCATTAACATTGCGATTTCCATAGATCCTAATGATCACCGCAGTCACTACACTCGGTCACGAGCTCTCTATAGTCTTGGAAAACAGGAGAAGGCCTTGGATGCTATTTTAAGAGCTCAATCCCTGAAACCCGATCACTGTGATATTCTTGTTCTTAAATACCATATTCTTACAGCCATGGGTCGTACTGAGGAAGCAAGAAAAACCCTGTTGGAATCATTAGAAATAGATGCTAGCAATTCCGTTACACTAGAGTTATTGGGAAGACACGATCTAGATCGCAACAAAATAGAAAAAACCAAGTATCTATTCCAGTCTGCACTACAGACCAATCCCAATTCTAAAAGAGCTCAAGTAGGTCTCAAGGAATCCGTATATAGGTCTGACAAGTTGTACAATAGGATCAATAACTATAGACGCAGTTTACTCAATATCAGGTCAATTACCTACATTTTTACAATAATTTTAATTGTAGTTATATATTTGGCATACCAGAACAACTACCTATTTTCTGCTGTGGGCAACTTTAAGATCCACGTTTTTGTCAGCTTGATCTTCATCTTGTTCCACGTGCGCTGGTTGAGCCCGTTGCTGCTGTATATAAGTAGTAAGAATAAGGAAATGGCAAAATTCCACTCAGCCACAGATAAAAAAGTTCTCGTCCCGATTGTAGTGTTTGGACTGACTGCGATAAGTTGTTTTTTTCTAGCTCTATTCTTTAGCACGTTTTTTAGTTACTACGCATTTTATAAGTTGGTACGCGTACTATTGACCAGCTCGCTGTGCTGCATGTACGCTATCCTTATACTGGATCATTATAGAAGTGAGTTCGTACATTTAGGTAAGTGGAAAATGGTCAGTGTTTTCTGGACGATATTCATAATCGTGGATCTTTATATATGTATGACAACGGCAAATTTTGTGAACGTAGGTTTTATACTTAACCTTATTTTTGTGGTGGCTTATTTTACCTTAAAAGGAGTAGCTACAAAACAAGATGCCAGATGATCGATACTCTTTATGAACGCGCAGCGGTACTTTATCAGCAAAACAGGTATCAACAAGCCATGGAATCACTGGAACAGGCCATTGCGCTAGATCCCAATCATGTAGCCTGCCTACATTTGCTTGCCGAGACCAAACTTTCCATGGATGAGCCCAAACAGGCCAAAACCATTATAGACAGCGCGATAGCCATTGCCCCTTATGCCGATTATCTATTTGCTACAAAGGCAAAAATCATGATCGACGTGGAGCGCTATGATGAGGCAGAGCAGTTACTCAAACAGGCAATTGAACTTAATCCCAACGAGCCCTTTCATTTTGCGATGCTGGCTCAGATCTCGCTTTCGCGAAAGCGTTACCAAGAAGCAGAAAATCTATCAGATAAAGCTCTTTCACTAGCACCAGACAATGTCCTTGCACTCAATACAAAAAGTACCGCACAGCTCAAATTAAACAAAAAGACCGAAGCAGAGGAAACCATGCGCGGCGCACTGGGGGAAAATCCCGAAGACTCGTACACGCACGCAAACTATGGCTGGAACCAGCTGGAACTGGGCAATCATAAAAAAGCTCTGGAACATTTTAAAGAGGCACTCAAGTTCAATCCCAACAATCCATACGCGCAGTCTGGAATGATCCAGGCATTGCAGGCGAGGTATTTTATCTATCGTTGGTTTTTAAAATACCAGTTTTGGATAGGTAATCTCGCGGGAAGATATCAGTGGGGATTTATCATAGGTTTTTATCTGTTTACCCGAGTGCTGGATTATGTGGGCAGTGCCGTTCCTGCGCTGGAGCCTTTTATGACTCCGCTTGTAATTTTACTGGGTCTGGTCGCACTGAGCACCTGGATCATCGGGCCTGTTTCCCAACTGTTGTTCAGTACCAATAAATATGCGCAACATTTACTGTCGCCCAAAGAAAAACGAGCTAGCATCTATACAGGGGTATGGACGGCGGCATGCTTACTGGGCATTGCAGCCTTTTTTGTAACTGGAAGCTTTCTATACCTTGCCATTGCAGGGTACAGCCTCATCCTGATCATCCCGTGGAGCATGTTCTATCTGCCCACAAAACCCAAATTCATGATGCCACTCGCCAGCGGACTCATGACCGCGGTAGCATTTCTTGCTATTTATGAAACTATAAGTACAGGCGTGATTTTCAACCTATTTTCTACTTCGTTCTTGATTGCGTTTATAGGTTTTCAGTTTTTTGTGAATGCCGTGGTGATCAGAAGGGATAATATTTAATTGATTAGTGCTTTGACTGTCTCAGCAACCATTGATTAGTTGATTAGTTGATTAGTTGATTAGTTGATTATTTGAAAGTTTTGAAAAATACGATGAAGTTTTAAAATTTTTATCGTTGAGATTTCTAGATAAAGCAGGTAATCACTGTGTTTGAGTTGGAATTTCATTTATTGCACTTATCAAGCTTTTTCAAGGTCGCGACACGCATTGAAAATGCGCGCAACGTGGAAACGTGGAAAACCGTTAACCGTTAACCGTTAACTATTAACTATTAACTATTAACTATTAACTCATATAAGGTTATCAATAAAAACCGACTTCAATAGAAATTAAAGCAATGTTTGGGTTATTTAAGAAAAAAAGCGAGCTAGAAAAATTACAGGAAGAATACAGCAAGCACATGAAAGATTATCACAGTCTTTCCACAACAGACAGGACTGCGAGCGATAAAGCATTTGCAAAAGCTGAAGCGATAGGCAATAAAATGGATGCGATCAAGGGATAGAGTCTAAGAACAATTCTTGCGATTTAAATGTAAAGTCGAGTTCTGAAAGTTATTATACAAGGAATTGAGATAATAGTTTTAATCAAGACCGTTCAGTAAAAATGTAAGTTCCTTTTTAGTCAGATTTTCCTTATCGGATTTATCAAAAATGGAGAGTAAATACACTGTATTACTTTTTAGGATTACGGTTGTGATAACTCTAGCTCCACCACTTTTACCTTTGGCTTTAGATTTTATTGAAAGTCTTATCTTAAAACAATTATTACCTATTGCTATACCTTTTTTGGGATTTACTTCTAAAATTTCAATTAGCTCAATAAATTCGGTTTGGATTGAAGGATATTTTTTCTTTAATTTTTTTAATTCCTTTTTAAATTGAGGAACCGCAACAACATTATAATTCATTGAGAAGTTCTCTTGCAGGAATACCTTTAAGTTTGTTTTCTTCAATTAATTTCATTTGGTCAATTGCGGTTTTCATATCGTTCAGCTTTCGAGCCTTTTGATTAGAGATAGTAGTAGCTTTTACAAACTTAAAGCTCTTTAATAGCTCCATAACAAAGGAATATTTACTATCGGTTATCTCTAATAGAACTTTCATGGTTGACATATTTTGCTTATAAATTGCAATTTAATAAATTTTTGTGTTATCTAAAACGCAATATGCGCAAGTATAATTGTCCTACTATATTACATCTGCTCAGGGACTTCCATTCCCAATAATTCACAGGCACTTTTTATGACCGAGGAAGTTTTATGGCACAGCGCAAGTCTAAAGTTTTTAAGCTCGGCGTTTTCCTCTTCTAGTATTTTAGGAACATTCTGGTAAAAGCTGTTGAATTCCTTTACAAGTTCATAGACATAATTGGCTATCAATGCGGGACTGTACTTGTCGGCAGCATTTTGAATCGTTTCTGGGTAGGATTGCAAGGTTTTTATCACCGCGGTGTCCTTCTCTGTTATCACAATCTGGTCAGAAACTGTTGTTGAGGTTTCATTAAATCCAGATTTCTTTAAAATGGATTTGATCCGTGCGTGGGTATATTGGATGAACGGCCCGGTATTTCCCTGAAAATCCACAGATTCTTCCGGGTCGAACATCATGCTCTTTTTAGGATCTACCTTGAGCATAAAGTATTTCAACGCTCCCATTCCTATCATTTTATACAACCGCTCTTTTTCGGTTTCTGAAAGGCCGTCCAGTTTCCCTTGTTCGAGCGCAATTTTTTTTGCGGTCGCTGTCATTTCTTCCATGAGCTCGTCGGCGTCCACCACGGTTCCTTCACGCGACTTCATTTTTCCTGAGGGAAGTTCTACCATTCCATAACTCAAGTGGTACAGGTTTTCTGCCCAATCAAAGCCAAGCTTTTTAAGAATTAGAAATAATACCTTAAAATGATAGTCCTGTTCATTTCCCACGGTATAAACCATGGAGTTGATGTTGTGATCCTTAACCCGTTGGATAGCAGTTCCTATATCCTGGGTCATATAGACCGCAGTTCCATCACTACGCAAAACAATTTTACGATCCAGTCCGTCCTCAGTAAGATCGATCCACACGGAACCATCCGGATCTTTTTCAAAAACTCCTTTTTCAAGACCGTCAGCAACCACATCCTTTCCCAGCAAATAGGTATCACTTTCATAATACAGACTATCAAAATCCACTCCCAGGTTTTTATAGGTTATGTCAAAACCTTTGTAAACCCAACCGTTCATTTTTTCCCAAAGCGCAACCACTTCTGGATCGCCCTGTTCCCATTTAAGAAGCATTTGCTGGGCTTCTACCATAATTGGTGCTTCCTTTTCTGCTTCTTCCTTTGTTTTACCTTTTGATATTAAATCAGCTATTTGTTTTTTGTATTCTTGATCAAATTTCACGTAATAATTCCCAACAAGCTTGTCCCCTTTTAAAGCAGTACTTTCCGGTGTGTTTCCATTTCCAAATTTTTGCCAAGCCACCATCGACTTACAGATATGAATCCCACGATCGTTGATGATCTGTGTTTTATTCACATCACGTCCGGTCGCGGCAAGAATGTTGGCTACGGAATATCCCAGCAAATTATTTCTCACGTGTCCCAGGTGGAGCGGCTTATTGGTATTGGGCGAGCTGTATTCTACCATCACGCCGGGTTTTGTTGCATCCTGCTTTTTAAAGCCAAAACTTGAGTCACTTAAAATCTCATTGAATTCTGCCAAGAATAAACGATCTGGAATACTAACATTTAAAAAACCTTTAATTACCTCGATCTCTTCAATGAGCTCAGTATGTTCTTTGATATGGTTTCCTATATTCTCGCCTATCGCCGCTGGGCTGCCCTTAATCTGTCGCAACATGGGGAAGACCATGATGGTGTAATCGCCGTTTTGATCCTTTCGCGTAAGCGTAACCTCAACCGTTGATAAGCTGACCTGATACAATTCTTCTACGGCCTTTTTGGTTGCATTTTCCAATTCCTGCAGCAATCCCATAATAAAATTTTAAGAGCGCAAAGATACATATTATGAAAGGCTACGAGCAGCAAACAGACTAAGAAGCCAACTCGTTATTATGCTACACAACGTCTCCTACAATAATTCTAAAATAGACCGTGAAATCACCAGGGAAGTAGGTGCGCTCCTCACTTTAAGAGAACGCTGGAAACTGAAGGGTTCTGGATCGCCCCAATTGTTCATCACCGCTTGCAGCATCCACATCTACAATCTGTTGATCCTGGATAACAATGCAAATTCCTGCAATATCGAGATCCGTGAGAAAGGAATCGTGGTGCGCTTCAGGTCGCTTTTGGAAACCTATGCGCTGCCCATTCCCTTTTATAAACTGACCATTTACAAAGGTCGTGCGCAGGAATACAGCATTTATCGGGATAATTATTTTGTGAAGATCAAGGCCGATAAAACCAATATCCACAAGTTTATCGAGAAAGTGCAACAGCGCAAGGCAGATCAGGGATTTGAATTTGTGGACGATCTTTGATCGGTTGCGACTGCTTTGAAACCATCCTTCAGATTCTTTGTGATCATCTCGGGTCGCACGCCGCATTCTTCCTTCAACAATTCTATAAGCCGGCTTTGTACCGCTGGAAGGGGAAGATCGTAGGTGGGGAAAATATTGCCGTTTGTTTCAAAATCGTAATGGTAAAAGTACTCGGTCTTTATTAAAATGGGTGCTACATGCTTTCGCGAAAGCGGAACAGGAAAAATAAGATGCGTGCCACTATTTTGAGAAAATTGCATAGATCGGTTATCGGTCAATTGATTTCTGAAACTGGTTGAAAATGCCATTGTAAAACCCAAAACGCTTGATAGGACCGAGATAGAGACCACCCACTTTTTATTCAATCCGATAAACATCAATACCAGTAAAACTCCACAGGGAACGAGTAAATTCAAGAAAAATCGAAATTGTGGCGAGCTTAAAAACAAAACGGAACTTTGTAATATAAACAGCGCAAAAACGATCTTAATAGAGGTTGACCTGCGTTTCAACATCAACATAATGAATGAGGAAACGAGAACCAATAAAACAATTTTATTGAACCAGCCTTCCACCCCAGCGTGGTTGAACCACAATATAAATCGATCTATAAAACCATACGCTTCCACGTCTTTATAGGAAATTCCATAGGCCTGCGCGGTGGTTATATCCCTGTAAAAATCTGCAACAGAACTGGGCAGTTGCCAGGCGACATCAAACGGTGACCAGTTGCTCACGGGAAACAATGGCAGTCCATTTATGATAAAGTTTTTGGCCAAAAATAACATCGCAAATAGACTACCCAAAACTGAAAACTGCATCCACCACCGCCTACTGACTTTGCGGTGCTTGAATATCAAAATGATCACGAGCAATACAAGCAGCACGCTGGTCACTTTGATCAACGCCATTTGCATGATGAGCAGTGACATATAAAGTAGCTTTTCTTCACTTGAGTTCTTCCCAAAGTGTCAAAAAATAATAAACAACGATATAACTCAAGACATACACCGGTAGATCTGGACTGGGAGCGCTGGCAAATAGAATTCCGAGGATGAAAAGTACCGGGTAAAGCTTGCGGTAATTGCGTAGAAGTGTTGAGTCAGCGGGATCGCTTTTTAAACTCCAAGCAAATCCCAACAACAAATAAAGTCCGGAAAGATCATTGAAACGATCGTAGAAATAATTAAAATTCAGCGCCGACTGCAAGATGTGGAAACCGCTGTGCTGGGAAAGGAACAAATGCACATTTGAAACTCCCTTGACCAGTCCATACTGATCCAGCCAACTGATTGTCTGAATGTAATAACTCTCATTATCAATAAAATAAGACGGCCCAGAGCTAATGAATGCCACTGCTATTACCATTGTGAAAAACAGGGTCGTGGAGTTACGCTTTCGCGAAAGCTGTCTCCCCAAAATCTTTACACCACACAGCACATCCTTCCAAAAAACGACATAGCCCATTACTGAAAAAAGCGACAAAAAACAGCTCCAAACCATCGATAGCCCTGCAAAAAAAGACCAGATCGCAGATAATACCTGAATGGCAACTAGACCCAAAAACAGTGTCTGGACAATATCACAATTCCTAAACTTCAACACTCTGGAAAACCACATTCCCATGCCGTAAGAAAGCGTTGCGCAGATGAAAAAGTAGAATAGTACGAGTAGCATGCTGCTAAAATAGGGAAATAGCTGGTCTGGAGATGAAATTGAAATTGAAAATGCATTTGTAAGTGCAGCGACCATAAAACCTTCTGTCCGCTCATAACTTTCAGTTATTCGTCAGGTATGAGTGAAATAAAGGGAAAGACTTAAATTCTTCAACATTTTAAATCATCAAGTTCCAAAAAAATCATGAGACAACATGACAGTCAAAAGTAGACTCTAATAATCTTCCCATCCCAAGCCGTTACTTTCAGACGATGCTCAACCAGATCCAAAACTTGTTTTGGATCAAAAAGGGTTTGACCGCGCGTGAGTGGATTTTAAGTTTAAGTTTAAGTTTGAGTTCGAGTTCGAGTTCAAGTTCAAGTTCAAGTTCAAGTTCAAGTTCAAGTTTAAGTTTAAGTTTAAACCTATAATTCTTTACCTTAAACAGGTTCACCCTTGTAATTTATTTCCTGCGAGTTATAAAAAGACTTGTAACAATTCCACCGCTTTCCACACTAACCCACCATATAATTCTACAACAATGATTTTAAGTCTTAAAAATGTTTCAAAAACATATTCCAACGGTGTAAAGGCGCTGGATGACGTTACCATAGATATCAAAGCGGGAATGTTCGGATTGCTGGGGCCTAACGGTGCTGGGAAATCATCTTTAATGAGAACGATTGCCACTTTACAAACTCCCGACTCTGGGTCGATCCAGTTCAACGACATTGATGTGCTGAACGAAACAATAGAATTTAGAAAAACCCTGGGGTATTTGCCGCAGGAATTTGGCGTGTATCCCAAAATGAGCGCGCACGACCTGTTACATTATTTTGCGAGTTTAAAAGGAATAAGCAGTAAGTCAGATCGCAACCTGATCGTTGACAAAGCCCTAGAAGTTACTAACCTGAGTGATGTGCGCAACAAGCACGTTGCAGGTTATTCTGGCGGGATGAAGCAACGTTTTGGGATTGCTCAGTTGTTGTTGAACAATCCCAAGTTAATTATAGTAGATGAACCCACCGCAGGACTGGATCCTGCAGAACGCCACCGTTTTTTAAATGTACTGCGTGAGATAGGAACCAACCACATCGTTATTTTCTCTACCCACATCGTTGATGACGTGAAGGAACTATGTACCGATATGGCCATATTAAATGGCGGAAAAATTCTTGCCCAGGCAACGCCTCGCTCCATGGTAGCCGCACTCCAGGGTAAAATATGGACGGTAATCGTGGACAAGGAAGAAGCAATGAGGTTGCAGGATACCTATAATGTGATTTCCCAATCGTACACAGAGGACAATCGTCTTATAGTCAGAGTTTATGGCGACATACAGCCAGCGCCCGAATTTTCATCTGCCAGCGCATCATTGGAAGACGTTTACTTTACTACCTTGAGTAACGACCGTTTTATTGCCACAAAAGAACTTGCCTAATTATGTTTTCAACTATTTTTTTACACGAGGTCAGGACCTGGTTCAAAAAACCCTTGTTCTACATCTACGCTGGAGTTATTTTTTTACTATCGCTACTTTTATCAGCAGCCGCAGTAGGGGTTTTTGATGGTGATAATGTCACGGTAACCTCTGCCTTTAAGCTCAACAGTGCTGTGGGGATCTACGGTCTCATGGGTACTTTTGCCTATCTCGTTTACCTACTTATACCTTCCGTGATAGGTGGAACGATCATGCGGGATTTTGATAACAACATGCACAACGTGCTGTATTCATATCCGCTTACCAAGTTGAGTTATCTGAGTGCAAAATTCAGCGCGGGAATGGTGATGACGTTACTGATAATCGTGGCAAGCCTGCTGGGAATCACGCTGGGCTTTTATTTACCGGGAGCCAACGATTTTTTGATCGGTCCGTTTGAAATCATGAACTATTTACAACCGTTCCTGATCTACATCATTCCCAATGTGCTTTTTTATGGCGCAATAGTTTTTGCCATAACGGCTTTTGCCAGAAGTATCAACTTAGGTTTTATGGCGATCCTCATCATGATCATAGCCCAGGTTGCGGCGCAGTCCAGCATGCAGTCCATGGATGACACCTACTGGATAGAATTGCTGGAACCTACGGGCGATGCAGCGACCAGCAAAATCATAAAATATTGGACTCCGCAGGAGATGAGCACCCAACTTATTCCCGTTGAGGAAACATTGCTTTATAACCGTCTTATCTGGACGGGAATCGCCGTGCTCGTCTTGATCTGGGTGTATTTTGCATTCAGCTTCTCGCAATCGGCAAGTACGTTTAGTTTGAGAAAGCCAAAACCACAACGCGTGATCAAGCAAAACTTCGGCACTATACAGTCTGTGGTTATGCCATCGGTAAGGACTGATTTTGGGTTATGGAACCAGTTAAAGACTGCGTGGCATATTTCTACCTCCGACATTAAATATATCGTTAAGGGCTGGCCGTTTATCATTATTACCACGGTGGCATTTGCGTTTTCATTACTGACCATGTTGCTTACTGGACAGCAATTTGGTACCGATATCCTGCCCAAGACCTGGGTCATGCTCACCTTCCCCAAGGGTATATTCAGCATATTTACCTATCTATTGATCTATCTCTACATGGGACTGATCATGGATCGATCCAACCAGGCGCACATCAAGCAAATGGTGGATGCAACACCCACTAAAAACTGGGTCATGCTTGCCTCTAAGTTTATTGCGATCCTTTTTATGCTGCTTTCCCTATTCCTGATCGTTATCGCCAGTGGGATCATCATACAGACGTACAACGGTTTTTATGAGTTTGAACTGCCGCTCTATTTCTTTGATCTTTATGTAATTAACCTTTGGGATTTTATACCCTGGATCCTGATGTCCATATTCATCCACACATTGATCAAGAACAAATGGCTGGGATTGATGGTGCTCTTGGTATTTGCCGTAGGAGTTCCCATCCTCATGGGCGCCATAGGTGTGGAGCAGGCACAATTTATCTTCAACCAGGGAACGGGAGCACCCAGCCCCAGTGACATGAACGGTTATGGCACCAATCTATCCAAGTATTTTACCTATCGTACGTATTGGATTCTCGCAGGTATTGCGCTGTTTGCGATAAGTATTTTGTTCTATAGACGTGGAATGGGTACGGGAATGATGGAACGTTTTGCTTTCGCGAAAGCGAGAACATCACCAGCTATCATCACCACTATTGCAGTCTGTCTCGTAGGTTTTATAGCCATAGGAAGCTATATGTGGAAGGTGAACAATATCGACAACGAGACCATGTCGGGCAAGGAGCAGGAGCTTTTACGTGTCAATTATGAAAAAGACCTGAGCAAGTTTAATGGTGCGCCGCAACCGCGTATCGTGGCCGTAAATACGTTTATGGATATTTTTCCAAAAGAGCGCAATTTCAAAGCGGGAGCAACTTACATCATGGTGAATCAAACTGAGGTAGCCATCGACACGCTGCACGTAAACTATCCTGATCGTCCGACGGTAATTGAAATGGATCGCGCTACAGAAGTGGTCTATGACAATGAAGATTACGATTACCGCATGTACAAGTTTGAGAAATCCCTACAACCTGGAGACACGCTGGAGTTTAAGTTCACTACAGAAAATGAAGCGAGCACGTTCTTTGACGACAACTCTCCAGTTTTGGAAAACGGAACTTTTCTAACCAACCAGATTTTTCCAAGTATAGGCTACAACGATCAGGGCGAGCTGGTGAACGAGCAACGCCGCAAGCGTTATGATCTAGAGCCTAAAGAACTACTGCCTCATCCCTCGACTCCAGGCGCTACGGACAATAACTACATAGGCGGGAACAGTGACTGGATCGATTTTGAGGCAACGGTGAGTACCAGCCCAGACCAGATCGCCATTGCTCCAGGTTATCTGACCAGGGAATGGGAAAAAGATGGCCGCAGGTATTTCCATTATAAAATGGATAGCAAGATCCTCAACTTCTACAACTTTATGAGTGGCAGGTATGATGTCCTGAAAGACTCGCATAAAGGAATTAGTCTTGAGATCTACTACCATCCCGACCATGACTATAACATAGATCGTATGATGCAGGCACTGAAGGATGGACTGGATTATTATAATGAAAATTATACGCCATACCAGCATAGACAAGCGCGGATCATTGAATTCCCAAGATCTGGGGGAGGTTATGCACAGGCATTTCCCAACACGATCCCCTTCTCTGAAGCGATAGGTTTTATCGCAGATGTTGATGATGAGGATAGGGATGCGGTAGATTATCCATTTGCGGTAACTGCGCACGAGCTGGCACACCAGTGGTGGGCGCACCAGGTAATCGGTGCAAAGGCAAAAGGAATGACCTTATTATCTGAAAGCCTGTCGGAGTACAGTTCGCTTAAAGTTCTTGAAAAGACCTACGATAAACAGCGCATGCGCAAGTTTTTAAAAGAATCACTCAACGGTTATTTATTGGGAAGAACCATGGATGGTTATGGAGAGCGCCCCTTGATGCTCAATGAGAACCAACAATACATTCATTATCAAAAAGGATCGCTGGTCCTCTATGCGATGAGTGATTATATAGGTGAAGATACATTTAACGGAGTCGTAAAGCGATTTGCTGAGAAATACCAATTCAAAGCTGCTCCCTACCCGACCTCCATAGAGTTTGTGGAAGATATAAGAGCTGTAACTCCAGACTCACTACAGTATTTAATTACCGATATGTTTGAAACGATCACACTGTATGACAACAGTATAGAGTCGGCAAAGTATGAGAAACTAGAAAACGGCAAGTACAAAGTGAATATCGAAGCGATGATCAGTAAATACCGCAGCACGGAAAAAGGTAAACCTATATATACAGACAAGGCTGGAGACAGCATCACGTTCAAATCAAAGAAAGCCCGCAAGGCAACGGTCTCGCTACCACTTAAAGATTATGTGGAAATAGGAGTTTTTGGCGAAATTGATGAGAAAACTGGAGAACGCGAAGTCCTTTATCTGGAAAAAAGAAAGATAGAAAGTATTTTCAACGAATTCTCCATTATCGTAGATAAAAAACCCCTTGAAGTAGGTGTCGATCCTTATTACAAGCTTATCGATAGATTGTCTGAGGATAATCGCCAGTTGGTAAGTGAGTCAAAAGGTGAGAAGTAGAGGCTGGAAGTTAGAAGTTAGAAGTTAGAAGTTAGAAGTTAGAAGTTAGAAGTTAGAAGTTTAAAAAATCCGACCATGATAAATTTATCATGGTCGGATTTTTTATTGCTTTTTTTTGAACTATTGTTTATCTGGGATCCGTCCAGATGACCCGACGTTGTTCTACTTGATTGAGTTGGTCGCAAGTTTCTCTGGCTTAACCGCTGCTCGTGCATGTGGCAGAGTAGTCTGCGTTCAATAAAGATGACTGTGAGTCCGGGAAATTTTATCTATTACAACTAAATACCTGCATTCCATTGAAAATTCGCGGTCTAATATGTACCCAAAATAGAAAGCTATGGTACAAATTAAAAATCGATGGAAGTGATAAACGCTTTCCCTTATTCAAAATCAACAATCTCCTGTGCAGCGACAAGAGTCTCCAGTGCATCGATCCTTTTAGATATCTTATTGAAAAACAGATTGCGTGAAGCAGCACCAGCGGTGTTTAATAATTTGGAGTTTTTGAGTTGCTTTTGAATGTACGCTTCTGCTTGATCGCAGGTACGGTTGTCGGTTGCCAAAAAATAAGAGAGAAAGGTAAAGGGAACGTAAAATGCTTTTTGATAAGGACTGGTGATGAGTACGGTATTATTCATAAGTAATAACTCGTTGTGATAGACATTGTAATTACCGGTGGAGGATCTTAGATCTGAATGAGTTTTCGCCATGAGCGCAGAAAGCTCTTCACAAAGCTGTGTTGCAGACGCTGCCTCCAGAAGTCCTGCCTGAAAGTAAAAATGAATCTGTTTGAGCGTACTATTGAAGGTGGTGGTGTCCCATACTTCAGTCTTGGGAATAGATTTATACAACAATCCCAATTCTTTTGCGGCCTCTAATGTACTCAAAGGCAAATTAAATGCCTCAAACGTCGTATTCTCATAAGTCGATGACAATAACTTGAGCCAGACATAGATCTTAAATCGTGTAAGTATATTTCCATCCAGAACGTGGAATATGGGGATGTCCTTTGCAGAATAATATAGGTGCACGCCTGCTACCCTGCTCAATTCCCGTATGGAAGCCGCAGACTGCCGGAAATATTTCTCCAAATCCTGTGCAGATTCAATAATCGCTGTTTTTTGTACGGCGACAATATTCTTAGTTTCTTCTTCCTGCAACGCATCCAGTGAACAATTGAAGTGAGCTGCCAGTCTCAATGCCTCATCCAGAGACAACCTGCTCTTACCGCTCGTTCTTCTATGTGCCGCATCATAACTGATGTCCAACGCGCCTGCGATAGCTTCATTTAAGGAAATACCCTTTGGCAATGTGCGCATGATGGTTGAAAAGAGCGAAGATGTCATTTTTGTGATTTTCGCAAAAGATAAATCATTATTTGCGATAACGGGTAAGCGCAATCGTGTTAATCGCATTTTCTTTGGACTTTAGAATCATCACTTAGAGCTATTGCTCCAGCATTTAAAAAAAATCAACATGAACAATAGAAAATTCACCACATCAGAAAAAGAAAAGCAATTTTACTCCACTCTAAAAAATAGAGTTCATAGCGCGCTTAACGGCACCAACTTCAAAAGAGGCAAGGCAGATTTTTGGAGCAAAGGACTTTTATGGGTCTTTATTTCCTATGGTGCATATTTCCTGCTTCTACTTACGGATAGCTGTTGGTTATTTTGGCTCGCGTTTCTCATATTCCAATTATGCGGTTTGTTGATCGGATTCAGTTTTGGACACGATGCTTCCCATAATACTGCAGTTTAAAAATAAGCGTGCAAATCAAGTCTTGCACTTTTTCAGCTTTCTGACAATTGGTATCGATCCGCAGTTATGGGGTTTGCGACATTTAAGGTCACACCATTTGTATGCTAATGTTGAGGGAAGCGATATTGACATCGATACAGAATCTGTTCATACCCCTTGCGAATTCAAAGATACGATCGATGCGAGTCCCACATTTAGCGTGATCGGCAGTATAGCATTAGATCATCACTGGCGCATCGATCCTACACTTACCTTCTTTATACCGCAGTCTAAAAATACTGTTGCGATAAAAGGCGATGAAGGTGTGGTACAAGGAAAGTAAATTCATTGGGTGGTCATATAGGCGCGACCTTGAATAGGGTCTAACGTCTGGCTCCGTCGCACCCATTAGACGCAAGAAGTGCATAGATTTCAGCATATCTACAGCGCCATTAATGTTTATATGCAAGCCGTTCTTCACTCCGTTTTTGTGGGTATTGGGTATATCTTTTTTCAGCAGAATACCAATGGATGAGAAAGGGTACGATAAGCGAAGCGTTAATCGCTAGATTTTTAATATTTAAAGCATTGTATCTTGGTCTAATATTGATAATACCCTATGTTGGCCACAGACTTTTCAATGATTTTTATCGATTGCAACAATCATCAACATTTCATGAGACTCAATATTCCTATCGCACTTATCCTATTTAGACTGACGTCGGCTCCATAATTATCATGCTCGCTTATTTTGTAGGCACATCTGCTCCTTTACTTCTTTGACTTTTGTAATCATGCTCGTAGGTTCAGACTTTTTTTATGAGGCCGAATATTACCAGCCTGAAAATGATCAATTGGAATCCTCATGGGCCGTGCATCAATTAACGACCAGCTGCGCTTGGAATCCCAACGATAAATGGGCTCAATATTTGAGCGGTGGCTCTAATTGCCATGCAGCACATCACCTATTCCCAAATATTTGCCATACTCATTACAATAAAATCAATTCAATCATTGAAATTACAACTAAGGAATTTGGTTATCCATATCACACAAAATCTTTACCCGATATGATGATTTCACATTTTAGGCATTTAAGAAAAATGGGGGAAACTATGCTCTAATAGATCGCATTTTGATTACTCTAATTCTTCCTAAATGGACACATGAAATACCAAGTGTTATCATGCCTAATTAATTAGAAAAGGCATAAATTTGAAACGTAATGACTATTTGAACGGGTAATGGTTTTCTTTTTAAAACTGACAGACCGTCTAGGTGTTTACGCTTTCGCTAAGGCGGAAAAATTTCACTTACAGCTCAATCTCCCAACTCTAATCCGTAGGATTTTGTTAAGCCCATAGATTTACCCTCACTTTTGTAGTACTTTTAGAACTATGAAAGTATTACTTACCGGCGCAAACGGTTATATAGGAGTTAGATTACTTTATGAGCTTTTAAAAGCAGATCATGAAGTGGTCTGTGCCGTGCGCAGCGCGGCGCGTCTATCTGTGCCGGCTGATATACGGGAGCAGATTGAAATAGTCGAGATCGACTTTTTAAAACCTCCCGCAAAAAATCCCATTCCGCAAGATATTGATGCCGCCTACTATTTGATCCACAGCATGTCTTCCAGTACGGACAGTTTTGACCAGATGGAGGCAGACAGTGCGATAAAATTTGTGGAACTAATTGATGAAACCAGCTGTAAACAAGTCATTTACCTCTCGGGCATTGTAAATGAGGAGGAACTGAGTAAACATTTGCTTTCGCGAAAGCGTGTAGAAGACCTACTCTCTCAAGGAACTTACAGTCTCACGGTTTTAAGAGCTGGAATAATCGTGGGAAGCGGGAGTTCTTCCTTTGAAATCATCAGGGATCTTTGCGAGAAACTGCCCATAATGATCACGCCCAAATGGGTAAACACCAAGACCCATCCCATCGCCATACGTAACGTGATGAGCTTTTTAATAGGCGTGCTGGGCAGGGAGGATTGTTATGACGAAGGTTATGATATAGGCGGTCAAAGCGTGCTGACCTACAAGGAAATGATGCTGCAATATGCTAAAAACCGAAATCTAAAATTGGGCATAATTACAGTGCCCGTGATGTCGCCCAAATTAAGCTCTTACTGGTTGTATTTTGTGACCAGCACGTCCTATAAGTTGGCTCAAAACCTCGTGGACAGCATGAAGATCGAGGTCGTTGCACAACCCAACGATCTCGCAGAACGATTGAACATTGAGATTTTCACTTATGAGGAAGCACTGGATATGGCCTTTGCAAAAATCGAGCAAAACCAGGTCGCCAGCAGCTGGAAGGACTCGATGGTCAGCGGCCGCTTCAGAAAAAGTCTGAACAAGTATAAAAAAGTTCCCACTTTCGGCTGTTTAAAAGATGCCCAAACCTTAAAAACCAGCAATCCTGAAGCTGCCCTCGAGCGCATCTGGTCCATAGGTGGTAAGAACGGTTATTACTATGCTGATTTTCTATGGAAAATACGCGGTAGTTTTGACAAACTCATGGGTGGTGTAGGATTAAGACGCGGCAGGACCAATGCAAACACCATTTATGCCGGCGATGCACTGGATTTTTGGCGGGTGCTGGTAGCCGACAAGGATGAAAAAAGACTGCTCCTTTTTGCAGAGATGAAAGTCCCGGGTGAGGCCTGGCTGGAATTTGAGATCGATGCCGATAATGTCATCCATCAGACGGCGACATTCCGTCCACGAGGTCTTACAGGAAGATTATACTGGTATTCCATGCTGCCCTTTCATTACTTTATATTTAATGGAATGATAAGGCATATTGCGACTGGGAAATAATTGTTCAAATAAAATTAATAGTTCATATTTACTTTAAATTTCTATCGATGAAGACTTACTGCACCCTATTCCTGCTCACTCTGATACTGACCGGATGCTCGACTACCAACTACACAAAGAAAGATGTAGAACTGGATAAAATTTATAGAATGATGGTAGGCAGTTATGATAGCAGGATGCAGAGCAAGGTTGACACTAGTTATTATAATATTTCTTTGGAAATGCATCCCGTTTGGAAAAATAGCGGTGAACGATGGTTGTATGTAGAACAGGCACTTGCTTCCCAAAAAGAAAAACCATACCGGGTCAGAATGTATAAATTACACAGAAATGATGATAACACTATAGTTAGTGAGGTTTATACCATTCCCAACGAAGAGAAATATTACGGTAAGTTCAAAAAACCAAAGGCATTTAACGACCTCACGGTGAACGATCTAGAACTAAGGGAAGGTTGTGGTGTGATTATTAAAAAGGATGAAGATGGCTTTTACTCAGGTTCTACCGGTAAGACAAGCTGTTCCAGTACCATGAGAGGCGCGTCGTATGCCACCAGTATTGTATTGATAAGAAAGCATCAAATAATTTCTTGGGACCGTGGTTTTGATAAGGACGGCAATCAAGTTTGGGGAGCTGAAAAGGGCGGTTACATTTTTAACAAGGGTTCACTTAGAGATATAGATGTGGATGCCGAGTAGTTGTGGAATAAAAAGGGACAAAAATGCTTTTGCCTTCCAACAGAAAATTACGGATCGCATAACTTACTTTACCTGCACCCGTTTTCTGTGTGATTGAAAATGAGGTGCTAAACTAAAAAAAGGGCTTGAATAAAATTCAAGCCCTTTTTTATATGTTACTATTAGGAACTTATTTCCCGATCCACGCTTTTCTAGTTGCCTTTTGAGCTGGGGTTGCGTTTTCATCTGCAACCAGGGTTTCTTCATTTGCCATGGCCTTGGTAAGTGTAGCTTTCTTTTCCATCAATTTACCGTCACGCTCAATCACATAAGTTATTTCCTGACCGGGTTGCCATCCTACCACTTGGCCGATGGTGGCCTGTGCATTAGCCAGCGTTAATTCTGTTCCGTTGACCTTCATAAGAAGATCGCCATTTTGAATACCCTGTTCCTTCCAGAAGGAGTTCTTTAATGCTACCGAGGTAAATTTTATCAAACCTCTTTCCTGGTCTGCATCAAAAATGATGTTCTGACCACCGGCAAAAATATAGTTGGTCTCTACTTCGGCCGATTTAAGTGTCAATCCTGCCATGGTAAAAAACTCGTTATAATCGATGGGTGTTGTTCCCTCAACGTGCATTTTTAAAAAATTTGCAACGCTGGGATAGGTCATGGCACTTATCTCGGCAACCAGTGCATCATCAACAAAAGGCTTTTCCTTTCCATATCTAGCTGATAGCTCTTTCATAAGGCTCAACATACTCCTGTTGCCATCACTTTCCTTGCGCATCAAGATGTCTATACACATTCCTATGAGCGCTCCTTTTGAATAAACATTGATATAATTGTCTGAGTAGGGTTTTTCAAGGATGTTTTCACTCATTACGGTAAAACTCATGGCATCGTCATAATTTTGGGAAGATGCGATCTTGCCCATCATTTCATTATAAAATTCCTGTGGAGTTACCAGTCCTTCGTAAACTTGAAAATGCTGTGCAAAATATTCTGTAACGCCCTCATACATCCATAAATGCTTTGAAAAAGTAGGCTGGTCATAGTCAAAATAATGAACATCCTCAGAGTGTACGGAAAGTGGAGTCACTATATGAAAAAACTCATGGGCAACCACGTCCACCATGGATGCAGACAATCGCTCTGGCTGCATGGCCTCTGGTAATACCACTACAGTTGATGTGTGGTGCTCCAGCGCTCCAAAACCTTTGGGCGCAGTCTCAGATCCATCAGACAGGTACAGATAAATATCATAACGATTGGTGCTATTCACGTCACCTAGATACGCTTTTTGTGCGCGCATCATCTTTTCTACCGTTTCTTTTTGGCTCAAAGCCGTATGAACCTGGTTGGGTGAATAAACACTCAAAACAATTTTTATATCGCCCACCATAAATTCCTCAACATCTAATTCTCCATACATCATAGGATTGTCTGTAATGTCAAAGTATCGATCTGCGCGATAGGTAGTGGTAACCGTTGATCCATCTTTTGAGGTAACGTCAGACACGTTTTGTAGTGCAGATGTTCTTTTGAAATCAGCAGGCGCGGTAACGTCCAGATTGTACTGACTGCTTTTGAGATTGTCAAAGTAACCTATGAATCCGTGCAGGTTGAGCACAAAATTATTCTCCTCAATGTTAGTTCCCGATGGTGAAAATGGCTGCTCGTTTCCTATACCGCCCACCGACTCTATATCAAAGGTGTCATTAACGTTGTAAGTGATATAGTCGAGGTTTATGGCATTAGAGATTTGCCAGGAATTGTCATCCATTTTATTGACAGGCAAGGCATTACCCTTATAGTCCATGGCCTTGAAATCATCAACATATTTACCAAAATCACTTACCGAATAGGTTCCCTGGACGACGCGCGGCAATCTATAAGTTACCGTTTCTTCAATAAAGCGACCGGGATTAATTACCACCGGCAATTTATCGTTTGAAACTTTGGTAAGATCCAGCGTCGTATTGATCGGAGTTTGCGTTGCGAGATCGTTTTTTTGCTTGATCGTATTACAGCTAGAAAGCAGTATGGCCGCAGTGAGAATTGTTATAATTTTTTTCATGTGAATATTTTATGTTTTTACTATGTTTAATTGTTTGGAAATAAGGACTTCAATGATACGGATATAACAACCTAAGATTGCCCATCTGAAATAAGAACCGAGTCTGATTGCATTCAAGCAGTCGATCTAGGTAAAAAAACTTCTGCCATCATACACCGTACCGATCCACCTCCCAAAGTTTCTATGGTGGTAATATCGGGATGCAGGATCTCGCTATATGTTCCCAATTTGGTTCTTTGATCGCTGCTCAAGGATTGGTATGCCTGATCGCTCATTACCAAGAATCGATTACCGGCTGCATTATGGATCTGCATCATATTTCCAGCAAAAGAACTTACTTGATCCTCACTTATGGATATAATTTCCTTTCCACTTTCTTTGAGCTGTCGTACCACATTTTTACGCTCGCTCTTATCATCGATGCTATCCAGGCAAATAACGGCAAACTGTTCTCCCAGCGCCATCATCACGTTAGTGTGATATATGGCAAGACGCTCGTCACCTACCGTCTGATAAGCGGTGAACAATACTGGCGTATATTCGAGGTCTTCACAAAATTCGATCATCAGCTCCTCATCTGCGCGCGGTGATAGTGAGCAGTAGGCGATGCTGTTTACACGATCCAATAGCAGACTACCTGTCCCTTCCAAATAGTAACCCTCATCTTCTGCACTCGTGTAATCGATGATGTTATTGATTACAAAACCCTCTTCTTCAAGTTTATCAAGAACTTCCGGTCGTCGTTCCAGACGCCGGTTTTCGGCAAACATGGGGTATAGAACAACATCTCCCGTATGGTGTGTGGAGATCCAGTTATTGGGAAAAATTGAATCTGGCGTATCGTGCTTGCTGTCGTCATCAACCGTGATTACATGGATCCCTTTTACTTGTAACGCTTTCGCGAAAGCGTCAAATTCATCCCTCGCCTTATCATTTTCATTCATGATCCTTATGCTGGTATCCTGATAAAAATTATTGACGGCCGTCTGCTCGTTAAGGCGGAAGTGTTTAGGCCTAACCATAAAAACGGTATCGGTAATCTGTTTCATTTAGTCTCTGATTAATGGAAGAGTGGAGCAGCGCAGTAGTCCTTCCTGTTTTGATATTTCTGCATAGGGAACTTCTTCAACTGTAATATTGTGTGAGCGCAACCAAGTGTTGAGACGCTCAAAATTTTTCTCACTGATAACAACGTCCGGTGCGATGGAGAAAATATTGGAATTCATGTGGTACATTTCTTCCTGAGTGATCTCAAAACAGTTCTCTTTTCCAAATAAATCTACCAAATATTGATACTCTTCTTCCCGTAAGAATCCATTTTTATGCAAAATACACAATCCATCACCCACTGGCTGAAAACAGCAATCCAGATGCAGCGCATTATTATATGGGTCCAGGTTATCCTTGCGCAAATCAAAGGAGACCACTTTTTTATGGGGAAACGTTTCCTGTAACCATTCCACCGCCTCAACATTTGTCCTAGCGATTA
Source organism: uncultured Flavobacteriaceae bacterium (assembly GCA_963836885.1). Taxonomy (GTDB): domain Bacteria; phylum Bacteroidota; class Bacteroidia; order Flavobacteriales; family Flavobacteriaceae; genus Nonlabens. Next base: position 294,029 of record CAWILF010000028.1, read on the forward strand.
TATAATCTGCATAATCGGCACCGCGATAGGTTCCCACAAATATATACTCACCGTGAAGCATCACATCGCCACCTTCTATGTGTACCTCTTCTGGAGGACGGATTACTTTTTTTTGATCGATCTTGTCCAGTACGTATTGAATTGCCTCCAGCTCTTTTTCACGATCTGGTAAAATATTTGCTTTTACAAAAACATCATCTATTACAAAACCTATATCCCTGGTAAATATTTGGTTACAGTCCTCTAGCACTTTTGGTCGATAAACCTTGACCTCATACTTTTTAAAAACCTGTGCAACTGCACTCATTTCAGCAACCATATTCTCTATAAGGGGATAGGTTCCCGCAATAATGTGTTCCCTACTTTTGGGATCGTAGGCATCCTCAATACTGGGAGTAGGCCCGTTACTTGCAGCACTGCCTAGAATCACTGCCCTTAACCGTGAGGTCTCGTCGGTAACATGTAGGTTGATTGTATCCATAGGTCAAAGGTAACTATAAGGTAATAGTAGTAAAAATTGCTCAAGCAGATTTTTACTGGATAATCATTACTTTTCAAACTGGCCTGGGCGAGAAAAAAGCCCATTCTTTTAGAATGGGCTTTGATCAATTATAATATAGATCCAACTATCTATCGGACACATCTTTAAAGCTTCTTAGATTTTCTCCCGTATAGATCTGGCGTGGTCGACCTATGGGTTCTTTGTTCTCACGCATTTCCTTCCATTGTGCGATCCAACCTGGTAAACGTCCCAAGGCAAACATGACCGTAAACATTTCTACGGGAATTCCCATAGCACGATAAATTATTCCCGAATAGAAATCTACATTGGGATATAATTTTCTATCTACAAAATACGGGTCATTGAGAGCTTCCTGTTCAAGTCCCTTTGCGATATCCAGTATGGGATCTTCGATCCCAAGATCGTTGAGAACATCATCGGCAGCTTTTTTGATAATTCTTGCACGTGGATCAAAGTTTTTATAAACTCGGTGACCAAAGCCCATAAGACGGAATGGGTCATCCTTATCCTTGGCCTTGGCCATATATTTTTTAGTATCACCACCATCTTCTTTAATTGCCTCGAGCATTTCAAGAACCGCCTGGTTGGCACCTCCATGAAGTGGTCCCCAAAGAGCATTTATCCCAGCACTAAGACTTGCAAAAAGTCCCGCGTGCGATGATCCCACAATACGTACCGTACTTGTAGAACAGTTTTGCTCATGGTCGGCATGAAGGATCAATAACTTGTCCAGAGAATTAACAAGTACTGGATTCATTTTATATTCTGAATTGGGCTTTTTGAACATCATCTTGAGAATGTTCTCCACATAACCTAGGTTATCATCGCCATAATCTAAAGGCTGTCCCGTTCTTTTTCTCAATGCCCATGCAACAAGTACTGGGAATTTCCCCATTATATTGACAATTGCATTATACATGTCCTGCTCGTTCTCAACGTTTACAGAAGCTGGACTAAAGGCTATGAGAGCACTCGTAAGCGACGACAGCACTCCCATGGGGTGGGCAGATTTGGGAAATCCATCCAGGATTTTTTTAACATCCTCATCTACATGGGATTTAGCTTTGATATCTGAGTGAAATTTATCCAGCTGGGTTTGCGTAGGCAATTCACCAAAAATCAATAAATATGCAACCTCTAGAAAATCTGCCTTATCGGCAAGTTCCTCTATGGAATATCCACGATACCTTAAAATTCCCTCCTCACCATCAAGAAACGTTATCGCACTCGTACAACTACCCGTATTTTTATATCCTGGATCAAGGGTGACTAATCCACCCGTTGCTCCTCTCAATGTCTTTATATCGATTGCCTTCTCATTTTCTGAGCCGGTAATTACGGGAAATTCGTATTTCTTTCCGTCAAATTCTAAGGTTGCCTTTTCTGCCATTTTGTATTTTAATTTTATTCTTACGAAAATAAGGCACAGCACTTTGAATTCTAAATTTTACTATCTATAATTTAAGGAATTGGGATAAAATTTGCTTTTAATTCATGGTAATTGATTCCCAGGTAATGAATGGAATCGCTTCATCACTACTATTTTCCATTTTACCTGTCACAAAAAAACCACCTCGATGAGAAGGTGGTTGTGATTTTTCCGCTTTCGCGAAAGCTATATGAATACAGTCCTGTTAAATCTGGAATGTCTTTCTTCCTGGGTAATAGGCAAATTCATTCAACTCTTCTTCAATTCTCAACAGCTGGTTGTACTTTGCCATACGATCGGACCGTGATGCAGATCCTGTTTTAATCTGACCACAGTTAAGGGCCACCGCAAGATCTGCAATGGTGTTGTCCTCGGTCTCGCCACTGCGGTGGGACATTACTGAAGTGTATCCAGCCTTGTGAGCCATACTTACGGCTGCAATGGTTTCAGAAAGTGTTCCTATTTGATTCACTTTTATCAAGATTGAATTAGCAATTCCTTCATCGATTCCTCTGGAGAGACGCTCTACATTTGTAACAAAGAGATCGTCTCCTACCAGTTGGACTTTATCACCAGCTAGCTCGGTAAGTTTTTTCCAACCTTCCCAGTCGTTCTCGTCCATTCCATCCTCGATTGAGATTATGGGATACTTTGAAGCGAGGTCTGCAAGATATTGAGCCTGTTCCAAGGAGGTTCTAACCACTCCTTTATCGCCCTCAAATTTTGTGTAATCGTATTTACCATCTACAAAAAACTCGGCCGCTGCACAATCCAATGCAATCATAACATCCTTACCAGCGGTGTAACCCGCATTTTTCACTGCTAGGATAATTGTTTCCAGTGCATCTTCAGTACCATTGAGGCTAGGTGCAAAACCGCCTTCATCACCCACGGCGGTACTCAATCCACGGTCGTGGAGTACTTTCTTGAGGTGGTGGAAAATCTCAGTTCCCATTTTAAGTGCATGGGAAAAGCTTTCTGCCTCTACCGGCATTACCATAAATTCCTGAAATGCGATGGGAGCGTCAGAATGTGATCCTCCATTTATAATATTCATCATGGGAACAGGCAAGGTTGATGCGCTCATCCCACCTATATATTTATACAACGGCTGACCCAGTTCCAGGGCTGCAGCTTTTGCACAGGCAAGAGAAACGCCTAGAATTGCATTAGCTCCCAGCTTAGCTTTATTGGGAGTTCCATCCAGATCGATCATGGTTTGATCAATGTAGGACTGATCAAAAACAGAAACACCCAAAAGTTCCTCTGCTATCGCTCCATTAACGTTTTCCACAGCTTTAGAAACCCCTTTACCCATATAATCCTTACCGCCATCCCTCAACTCTACGGCCTCGTGCTCTCCAGTAGATGCTCCCGACGGTACTGCTGCTCTTCCCATGATTCCACTAGAAGTGATAACATCCACCTCTACCGTGGGGTTACCTCGTGAATCAAATATTTGTCTTGCGTGTATTTGTATTATAGTACTCATTAGTTATTGTCTTTAGTAGTTTTAATTAGATTTAAAAAGTCATCAAAAAGATAGGTGGCATCATTGGGGCCTGGTCCCGCCTCAGGATGGTATTGCACAGAAAAACACGGCGAATCCTTGAGCTTTATACCAGCAATAGTGTCATCATTGAGGTGAACGTGGGTAATTTCTATGTTTGGATTATTTTCCGCTTCCTTTCTATTGATTGCAAAACCGTGATTTTGAGAAGTGATCTCGCCCTTGCCATTTTTAAGACTCTTGACGGGATGATTGATTCCTCTATGTCCGTTATACATTTTATAGGTGGACACGTTATTTGCTAGAGCTATGATCTGATGTCCCAAACAAATGCCGAAAAACGGCTTCTTAGCTTTGATTATTTTTTTTGCAGTTTCAATAGCAACAGTCAAAGGTTGAGGATCACCTGGCCCATTGGAAAAAAAATATCCGTCTGGGGAAAAGGACTCCATTTTTTCAAAAGGTGTATCATATGGAAACACTTTTATGTACATCCCACGGGCTGCCATGTTTTTCAATATGTTCTTTTTAACACCAAGATCAAGCGCTGCAATTTTGATTTCGGCTGAAGGATCACCAAAGAAATAGGGCTCTTTGCATGAAACCTTGGACACCAACTCCTGACCTTTCATCGTGGGAACTTCAGCTAAGGTATTTCTTAAAAGTTGCACATCATCAACTTGGGTAGATACAATTGCATTTTGAGCACCATGATCACGTATATAAGAAACCAGAGCTCTCGTATCAATATCAGTTATGATAACGAGATTAGCACGGGATAAAAAGGCAAGCAAATCAGAGTCTCCCTTTGCTCTTGAAAATTGTTCGGAAAAATTCTTGCAGACCAGCGCTGAAATTGTAATGTTATCAGACTCCTGATCAGATAACGACGCACCGTAATTACCAATATGTGCATTTGTAGTTATCATTATCTGCCCATAATATGAGGGATCTGTGAAAATTTCCTGATAACCGGTAGTTCCTGTATTAAAACAAATCTCTCCAGTTGCAGTCCCCCCTGCACCTATACATTTACCATAAAACATGGCTCCGTCATCAAGTAAAACTACGGCATCTTTTTTATCTATGTAAGACATATATTCAAGGTTTTTCAAAAATAAACATAAAAAAAGGATCAATGATTTTTCATTGATCCTTTTTGAATAATATTACAAAATGCTATTCTTCTTCATTAGCGGTTGTAGTTTCCTTATCTGAAGTTGCCTTCGACTTTCCTCTTCTACTTCTACGAGTTGTAGATTTCTTAGCACCGTTAGGGTTGTAAAGCTCATTATAATCAACCAATTCAATCATGGCCATATCTGCATTATCTCCCAAGCGATTGCCCAGTTTAATAATACGTGTATATCCACCTGGTCTATCTCCAATTTTAGAAGCAACTTCTCTAAACAATTCCGTTACGGCCTCTTTACTACGTAATTTAGAAAACGTAAGTCTTCTATTATGTGTCGTATCAGATTTTGACTTAGTTATTAGTGGCTCTATGTATTGCTTTAACGCTTTGGCTTTGGCAACCGTAGTATTAATACGTTTGTGCTCGATTAAAGAACATGCCATATTAGACAACATTGCCTTGCGATGAGCAGTCTTTCTGCTTAAGTGATTTACTTTTTTTCCGTGTCTCATTTTATTCTATTTCATAAACTAGGCTAACCTAGTCACGGTCCAATTTATATTTTGATAGATCCATACCGAAATTAAGACCTTTGATATTAACTAACTCCTCTAACTCCGTAAGTGACTTTTTACCGAAATTTCTAAATTTCATCAGATCATTCTTGTTGAATGAAACAAGATCACCCAAGGTTTCTACCTCAGCCGCCTTCAAACAGTTGAGAGCTCTTACCGATAACTCCATATCAACCAACTTAGTTTTTAACAGCTGGCGCATATGCAGACTCTCCTCATCATAAGTCTCAGTCTGAGCTATTTCATCAGCTTCAAGAGTGATTCTCTCATCGGAGAATAACATAAAGTGATGTATCAAAGTTTTAGCAGCTTCAGTGAGTGCTTGCTTAGGATGAATACTACCATCAGTGCTGATCTCGAATATAAGTTTTTCGTAATCAGTTTTCTGCTCTACCCTATAATTTTCAATGCTATACTTAACATTCTTTATAGGTGTAAAGATAGAGTCAATTGCGATCGTGCCTAAAGCAGCTCCTACATTTTTATTTTCCTCAGCGGGAACATACCCTCTACCTTTTTCTATGGTAAGTTCTAAATTCATACTTACAGACGAGTCTGTGTTACAAATTACCATTTCAGGATTCAATACTTGAAAACCTGAAATATATCTTTGTAAGTCTCCCGCTGTAAATTGATCCTTACCTGAGAAAGATACATTAACTACCTCGCTGTCAACTTCATCAATCTGTCTTCTAAATCTTATCTGTTTGAAATTAAGAATAATTTCAGTCACATCCTCTACAACACCTTCAATTGTGGTAAACTCGTGATCCACTCCCTCTATACGAATAGAAGTAATTGCAAAACCTTCAAGAGAAGATAATAACACTCTACGTAAAGCATTACCTACAGTTAATCCATAACCAGGTTCAAGTGGTCTAAATTCGAATTTGCCTTCAAAATCCGTAGAATCAATCATGATTACTTTATCCGGCTTTTGGAAATTTAATATTGCCATGTGAATACTTTCTTGTTGGTTATTATTTAGAATAAAGTTCAACGATAAGTTGCTCCTTGATATTTTCTGGTATCTGGATCCTTTCTGGAACAGATACAAAAGTACCGGACAGACTTGCTTTATTGAAAGTTAGGAAATCATAAACCTTTTCGTTAGAAGATAAAGACTCTTCAATCGTACTGAGCGATTTCGATTTTTCACGAACAGCAACTTCATCTCCAGCTTTTAGTTGAAAAGAAGGTATGTTCACAAGTTGACCATTAACCGTTATATGTCTATGAGAAACTAATTGTCTTGCACCACGACGTGTTCTCGACATACCCATACGATATACTACATTATCAAGTCTTGATTCACAAAGCATCAAAAGAACTTCACCAGTAATACCAGTACTCCTAACTGCCTTTTCAAACATGAGCCTGAATTGCTTTTCTAATATACCGTAGGTATATTTAGCCTTCTGCTTTTCCTTTAATTGAACCGCATATTCCGACTCTTTACCACGACGTCTAGCGTTACCGTGCATTCCTGGAGGATAATTTTTCTTCTCCAGAGCCTTACTAGGGCCAAAAATTGGTTCTCTAAATCTACGAGCAATTTTTGCCTTAGGACCTCTATATCTTGCCATAATTGAAAATTAAAAAGTGATGTACTATGAATTCAGGTCTATATCCTTCGATAGTCTATAATCACTAAAGATTATTATTAATATTAAACTCTTCTACGTTTTGGTGGGCGACATCCATTGTGCGGTAACGGAGTAACGTCGATAATCTCAGTCACCTCTATTCCGGAATTGTGTATAGATCTAATTGCACTCTCGCGTCCATTACCAGGACCTTTAACATAAGCTTTCACCTTACGTAATCCTGCTTCATGAGCAACTTTTGAACAATCTTCAGCGGCCAATTGAGCTGCATAAGGAGTATTCTTTTTAGAACCCCTAAAACCCATTTTACCAGCAGAAGACCATGAGATAACCTCACCTTTCTTATTCGTCAAAGAAACTAGGATATTGTTGAACGAAGATGAAATATGAGCTTCACCAACACTATCAACTATAACTTTTCGTTTTTTTACAACTGTTTTAGACTTTGCCATAATGTAAATTAATTATTTAGTTGCTTTCTTTTTATTTGCAACAGTCTTACGCTTACCTTTTCGAGTACGTGAATTATTCTTAGTACGTTGTCCTCTCAAAGGAAGACCAGATCTATGACGAATACCTCTATAACAACCTATATCCATAAGTCGTTTAATATTCATTTGAGTCTCCGATCTCAATTCTCCCTCAATAGTGAATTCACCTATCGCATTACGAATTTTACCGATTTCATCATCATCCCACTCATTGACCTTTTTATCAACACCTACTCCAGTAGAAATCAAGACTTCTCGAGCACGACTTCTGCCCACTCCGAAAATGTAGGTTAGTGCTACTTCTCCTCTTTTGTTTTTAGGTATATCTACCCCTGCAATCCTAGCCATAGTCTAACCTTGTCTTTGTTTAAATTTTGGATTCTTTTTGTTGATGACATAAAGACGACCTTTTCTACGAACGATCTTGCAGTCAGCACTTCTCTTTTTAATTGATGCTCTTACTTTCATATTAGTACCTATAAGTGATCCTTGCTTTTGATAAATCGTAAGGACTCATTTCTAATTTAACTTTATCTCCAGGAAGTAATTTTATATAATGCATGCGCATTTTACCTGATATATGCGCGGTCACGACGTGACCATTCTCTAATTCCACTCGGAACATAGCATTTGACAATGCCTCTATAATTGAGCCATCTTGTTCTATTGCTGATTGTTTAGCCATTATGCTACTTGTTTTCTATTTTTTCCAGACTTGATCAAACCGTCATAGTGTCGATTCAATAAGTATGAATTTATTTGTTGCATTGTATCTATAGCAACACCTACCATAATTAATAAAGAGGTACCGCCATAAAAAAGTGCCCATGCTTGGGTAACATCCATTAAAGAAATAACCGCTGGAAAAACAGCAATTAGAGCTAAGAATATTGAACCAGGCAAAGTTATTTGAGACATGATTTTATCTAAGTATTCCGAAGTCTCCGTTCCAGGTCTAATGCCCGGGATAAAACCACCGTTTCTCTTTAAGTCATCTGCCATTTTATTGGTGGGAACTGTTATAGCTGTATAAAAGTAGGTAAATACAATGATAAGCAAAGCAAAAACCAAATTATACCAAAATCCAAATATATCTGAAAAAGTAGTAGCTATAGCCTTAGCCCAACCAGCTTCTAAAGAGCTGAGGGCAGCTGGGACAAACATTATTGCCTGAGCAAAAATAATAGGCATTACACCAGAAGCGTTAAGCTTTAAAGGAATATACTGTCTAGATCCCGCAGCATTCTTTTCATAACCACCAGTAGCAGTTCTGCGAGCGTATTGCACAGGAATTTTCCTTACGGCCATGACTAACATAATACAAGCTACGATTACTGCAAGCCAAATTACTATTTCAATAATTATTACAAAAGGACCACCGACACCATCAATTCTCGAAATCGTTTCTTGAATCAAAGCTTGTGGCAACGTCGCTATTATACCAACCATTATTAAAAGAGATATACCATTACCTATACCTTTATCAGTAATTTTTTCACCTAACCACATTGCAAAAACACAACCGGTAACTAAAATAAAAGTACTTATAACAATAAACAGTGTCATGTTATCCTGCATGAGATATGCAGACTTTGGAACACCAAGGGTTTCTAGGCTAAGAAGATAACTTGGCGCTTGTATCAAACATATCCCGATAGTTAACCATCTTGTGATCTGATTAATCTTGCGACGACCAGACTCACCTTCCTTCTGTAGTTTCTGTAAATAAGGTATCGCTATTCCCATTAATTGAACAACAATACTAGCAGAAATGTAAGGCATAATACCCAACGCGAAAACGGATGCATTTGCGAATGCACCACCTGTAAAAGCATTGAGAATTGAACCAATTCCACCACCCGAAAAATTTTGGGCAAAACCACCCAACTGAGTTGAATCAATACCAGGTAAAACAACCTGAGCACCGAAACGGTAAACCAGCAGCAAAGAAAAAGTCATGATAACCCTATTCTTTAGCTCCTCTATGTTCCAAATATTTTTGATGGTTTGTATCAACTTCATGCGAACAACTTATTCTATTATAACCTTTCCACCAGCTGATTCGATAGCAGCTTTCGCGGAAGCGGTAAATTTATGAGCAGTTATAGTTACTGATGAGGTTAATTCACCACGACCTAATATCTTGACCTTATCCTTGGAACCAACGAGACCCACACCCACTAAATCATGAACATTAAAGTCACTTGACAACCTCTCTTCATCGATATATGATTGAATGGTGTCCAGATTAATACCTTGATATTCCTTACGATTGATATTAGTAAAACCAAACTTGGGAACACGTCTTTGCAACGGCATTTGACCACCTTCAAAACCTACTTTCTTTGAATAACCAGATCTTGACTTAGCGCCCTTATGTCCACGTGTGGCAGTTCCACCTTTACCAGAACCTTGCCCTCTTCCAATAATCTTTGCAGATTTCTTAACAGAGCCTTCGGCCGGTTTTAAATTATTTAATCCCATTTCTTTGCTATTTAAGCTTTTTCGACAGACACTAAATGCTGTACCTTAGCAATCATTCCTAAAACTGCCGGAGAGTCATCGTGCTCTCTAACTTGATTAATCTTTCTGAGACCCAAAGCCTCCAATGTTCTTTTTTGTCTTAGAGTACGATTTATAGCACTTCTAACTTTTTTTACTTTCAACCTTGCCATTACTATTTGCTTAACCGTTAAAAACTTTGTCCATGGAAACGCCGCGTTGTTTGGCGATAGTTTGTGGACTTCTCAAATGTAACAAGGCATCAAACGTTGCCTTTACCACGTTATGTGGATTGGAAGAACCTTGATTCTTACTTAACACATCATGCACACCAACGGCTTCAAGTACGGCTCTTATAGCACCACCTGCAATTACACCAGTACCTTCGGAAGCTGGCATTAATAAAACCCTAGCTCCACCGAATTTTCCCTTCTGCTCGTGAGGAATAGTACCTTTTTGAAGTGGAATACGAACTAAATTTTTCTTCGCATCCTCAACAGCCTTAGAAATTGCCTCGGAAACTTCTTTAGACTTACCTAAACCATGCCCAACAACACCATTTTCATCTCCAACAACAGTTATTGCGGAAAATCCAAAAGCACGTCCACCTTTAGTAACTTTAGTAACACGCTGTACACCTACGAGTCGATCTTTAAGATCAAGGCCTCCTGGCTTAACGGTTTCTACATTTTTATATTTTTGATACATCTTAAAACTGTTTCAATTAAAATTTGAGACCCTCATTTCTAGCTCCTTCTGCCAAAGCCATAACCCTACCGTGATACAAATAACCACCTCTATCAAAAGATACAAGTTCTATACCCGCATCTTTAGCTTTGCTTGCAATCAATTTTCCAACTTCTTTCGCTTGATCCAGTTTAGCTGTACCCTGTGAAAGACTTCTTGATGAAGCCGATGCAATTGTTACACCACTCACATCATTTATAATTTGAGCGTAGATCTCTTTATTACTACGAAAAACCGCTAATCTGGGCCTAGAGGATGTTCCAGAAACATTTTTCCTAATTCTTGAACGAATCTTTCTACGACGTACTGACTTTGAAAATGCCATAATCTATTTATATATATTATGCTGACTTACCAGCTTTTCTTCTTACTATTTCACCAACAAATCTTATACCTTTCCCTTTGTAAGGTTCAGGGCTTCGAAATGCGCGAATCTTAGCAGCTACTTGACCAACTAATTGTTTATCGTGAGAGGTCAGTTTAATAACAGGATTCTTACCCTTCTCAGAAATAGTTTCAACAGTAACCTCTGTAGCTACATCGATAACAATGTTATGAGAAAAACCTAAAGCTAGATCTAATTTCTGTCCTTGGTTGGAGGCTCGATAACCGACACCTACTAACTCAAGATTTTTTGTCCAGCCCGTAGAAACACCAGTTATCATATTGTTCAATAAAGAACGATAGAGACCGTGCTTAGCCCGATGGTCTTTAGAGTCAGATGGCCTATTAACAACTACCTGATTATCCTCGATATTAACAATAACATCAGAATACTCTTGAGTTAAAGAGCCCAACTTACCTTTTACTTCAATAACACCATCTTTAGTTGATACTGAAACACCAGCGGGAATTAATACTGGGTTATTACCTATTCTTGACATAATCTTTATTTAATATATGTAGCAAAGTACTTCACCACCAACATTTTCACTTCTCGCTTGCTTATCCGTCATTACACCTTTGGAGGTGGAAACAATTGCTATTCCTAAACCATTTAAAATTCTAGGCAACTCTGATGCACCTGAATACTTACGTAAGCCTGGCTTTGAGAGTCTTTGCAAATCTTTTATTACAGATTCTTTAGTTTCTCTGTCATATTTGAGTGCAATCTTTATGTTATCCTGTACCTTGGACTCCTCAAATTTGTAACTAAGAATATAACCTTGATCAAAAAGAATCTTAGTTATTTCCTTTTTTAAGTTAGAGGCTGGAATATCAACGACACGATGATTAGCTCTTACTGCATTCCTAATCCTAGTTAGGTAATCTGCTATTGGATCTGTATTCATAATATATATTTTAAGTTGATTACCAACTAGCTTTTTTTACTCCAGGTATAAGACCTTGATTGGCCATTTCTCTAAAGGTAACTCTAGAAAGACCGAACTGTCTCATATATCCTTTAGGACGACCGGTCAATTTACATCTATTATGCAATCGAACTTTTGAAGAGTTCTTTGGCAGCTTTTGAAGTGCCTCATAATCGCCAGCTTCTTTCAAAGCTTTCCGCTTATCTGCATATTTATCAACTAGAGCTTGACGCTTGCGCTCACGCGCTTTCATGGATTCTTTAGCCATATTTAATTCTTTTTAAATGGTAAGCCCAGTTCTGTAAGTAAAGACTTTGCTTCCTTATCCGTGGCAGCAGAAGTTACAAATGTAATATCCATACCAGAGATCTTATTAACTTTATCAATATTGATCTCAGGGAAAATAATTTGTTCAGTAATCCCCAAGTTATAATTTCCGCGTCCATCAAAACCATTAGCTTTAATTCCTTGGAAATCACGAACCCTTGGTAGTGCAACAGTCACGAACCTATCCAAGAATTCATACATGCGTTCACCTCTGAGAGTAACTTTAACCCCAATCGGCATGCCTTTTCGTAATTTGAAAGAAGCTACATCTTTTTTTGACATAGTAGCGACAGCCTTTTGACCTGTAATAGCTGTAAATTCCTCTAACGAATAGTCAATCAACTTTTTATCAGCAACCGCAGCACCAACACCACGACTCAATACAATCTTTTGTAATTTAGGAATTTCCATTACATTTTTGTAATCAAATTCCTCCATCAATGAAGTTGCAACTCGTTCTTTATATTCCTTTTTAAGTCTAGGTACGTATGACATATTAAATTGCTTCGTTTGTTGATTTACTAAACCTTACTTTTTTTCCTTCTTCAAATCTATATCCGACTCTGGTAGATTTACCATTAGTATCGATGAGCGACAAGTTAGATATATGCAATGGAGCCTCCATTTCCTTAATACCACCCTGAGGTGTGCTTGCACTAGGCTTTTGATGCTTAGAAACCATATTGACTCCTGAAACAATTGCCTTATATTTATCTTTGAAAATTCTAGTTATAGAACCTTCTTCTCCTTTATGTTCACCTGCCAATACTCGAACAGTATCTCCAGTTTTTAGTTTGATCTTTGCCATAACTATGTTTAAAGCACCTCAGGTGCTAATGATACAATTTTCATAAACTGTCTGTCTCTCAACTCTCTTGCTACAGGTCCAAAAACCCTTGTACCCCTCATATCCGAAGTAGGATTTAACAAAACACATGCATTGTCATCAAATCTAATGTAAGAGCCATCAGGACGACGAACCTCTTTTTTAGTTCTAACTACAACAGCAGTTGAAACAGCACCTTTTTTAATATTGCCATTAGGAGTCGCTTCCTTTACGGAAACAACTATTTTATCTCCAACGGATGCATACCTCCTTTTTGTCCCACCTAAAACTCTAATACAAAGAACTTCTTTAGCTCCGGTATTATCCGCGACCTTTAATCTTGATTCTTGCTGTAACATTACTTAGCTCTTTCAATGATTTCAACTAATCTCCAGTTCTTTGATTTACTCAATGGCCTGGTTTCCATTATTCGTACCGTATCACCTTCATTACAGTCATTCTCCTCATCATGGGCGACATACTTCTTCGTTTTTAAAACGAACTTACCGTACATAGGATGCTTTTGACGTTTCACCTCAGAAACTACAATACTTTTATCCATCTTGCTGCTACTAACAACACCTATACGTTCTTTGCGTAAATTTCTAGTTTCCATATCTTAGGACTCTTTGTTGTTTAATGCCGTAATAAGACGTGCAATATTTTTACGCGATTTGGTAATCTGCGAAGGATTATCTATTGGAGACATTCCATGCATTCTTTTAAGTTCGGCATAAGTTGATCTTTCTTCACCAAGCTTTTGCTCTATATCTGACGGCGATAAACCGTTAATTTCTGACTGTTTCATAATTGGATACTATTCTTGATAATCACGGGCTACAATAAACTTAGTTTTTACCGGTAATTTCTGAGCAGCAAGCCTTAGAGCTTCTTTCGCAGTTTCCAATGAAACACCAGAAATTTCAAACATTATCCTTCCCGGCTTAACAACGGCAGCCCAATACTCCACATTACCCTTACCTTTACCCATACGAACCTCGAGAGGCTTTTTAGTAATAGGCTTATCCGGAAATATTTTAATCCAGAGTGAACCTTCCCTCTTCATGTAGCGTGTTGCTGCAATACGAGCAGCCTCTATTTGCCTTGAATTTATAAATTCGGAGTCCAAGGACTTTATTCCAAATGTACCATAAGCAAGTTGATTACCTCTTCCAGAGTCACCTTTCATGCGACCCTTTTGCTGCTTTCTAAACTTAGTTTTTCTAGGTTGTAACATTACTCTTAATTCTTATTTACGTCGACGACGATTATTGTTGCCGCGACTAGGCGCTGCTTTCCCTTGACTCTTAGACATTCCAGCTAGTGGAGATAAATCTCTTTTACCATAAACTTCGCCTTTCATGATCCACACTTTAACACCTATACGACCGTAAGTAGTATGGGACTCTACAAGAGCATAATCAATATCCGCTCTGAAAGTCGAGAGTGGTATTCTTCCATCCTTATAAGATTCCGAACGCGCCATTTCGGCACCATTCAATCTACCGGAAATCTGAACTTTAATACCTTCAGCATTCATTCTCATAGCTGCTGCAATCGCCATTTTTATAGCTCTTCTATAAGAAATACGATTTTCAATTTGTCTGGCAATACTTGCGGCAACCAAATAAGCATCAACTTCTGGACGTTTGATTTCAAAAATATTAATTTGAACATCCTTACCACCAGAAATATTTTTAAGCTCTTCCTTTAAACGATCAACTTCCTGACCACCTTTACCGATAATAATACCAGGACGAGCAGTAGTAATTGTGACGGTGACCAATTTTAAGGTTCGTTCAATTATTATTCTACTAACACTAGCTTTAGCTAAACGTGCATGAATATATTTTCTAATCTTGTCGTCCTCTGCAAGTTTATCGCCATAATCATTACCTCCATACCAGTTAGACTCCCAACCACGTATGATTCCTAAACGATTACCTATTGGGTTTGTTTTCTGTCCCATAACTTTAGTTAGCTTCTACTATATTAGTCTGACCCAACACGAGTGTAACGTGATTAGATCTTTTTCTTATCCTATGCGCTCTACCTTGTGGGGCAGGTCTTAATCTTTTCAACATACTACCACCATCAACTCGGATCTCCTTAATAAATAAGCCAGCATCAACAACATCTGCATCCTCATTCTTACTTTGCCAATTTGCAATTGCAGAAACAACTAGTTTATCTAATTTACGAGCAGATTCTTTGGATGAAAATTTCAAAATATTGAGTGCATCCTCGACTTTTTTGCCTCGAATTATATCAGCAACTAATCTCATTTTTCTCGGCGAAGTAGGACAGTTATTCAATTTAGCGAAAGCTAAATTTCGTTTTTCCTCTTTCAATCTCAACGCAGATTCTTTTTTACGAACTCCCATAGAAATTATCTTTTACCTTTGTTCTTAGCACCACCATGACCTCTATAAGACCTTGTCGGTGAAAATTCTCCTAATTTGTGACCTACCATGTTTTCGGTAACATAAACAGGGACAAACTGTCGACCATTATGTACAGCGATCGTTTGACCAACGAAATCTGGTGTAATCATAGATGCACGAGACCAAGTTTTTATCACACTCTTTTTTCCGGACTCAACATTTTGAGCCACCTTACTTTCCAACTTATGAAAAACATAAGGTCCTTTTTTCAGTGAACGAGCCATAATTTATTTCTTTCTACGTTCTATTATATATTGAGTACTTGATTTATTTTTATCACGGGTGCGGTAACCTTTAGCAGGTATTCCATTGCGTGAACGAGGATGACCCCCAGAAGCTCTACCTTCACCACCACCCATCGGGTGATCCACCGGATTCATAGCTACGGGTCTAGTCCTAGGCCTTCTACCCAACCATCTAGATCTACCGGCCTTACCACCAACTATCAACTGATGATCACTATTAGAAACAGCACCGATGGTAGCAAGACACTCCTGCAAAACCAATCTAGTTTCACCCGAAGGCATCTTTACGGTTGCATACTTACCATCCCTAGCCATAAGCTGGGCAAACGATCCTGCACTACGAGCAATTACAGCACCTTGACCAGGACGTAATTCGATACAACTAACAATGGAACCTAGAGGAATACTTGCTAACTTCATTGCGTTACCTACTTCAGGAGCCACTGAGTCACCAGAAACTATATTCTGACCTACCTGCATCCCATTTTGAGCAATCACATATCTTTTCTCTCCATCCTGATAATTGACCAACGCAATAAATGCGGTTCTATTAGGATCATACTCGATGGAAGCAATAGTAGCGGGTACTCCATGACGGTCTCTTTTGAAATCTATAATACGATAACGTTTTTTATGACCTCCGCCTAGATACCTCATGGTCATACGACCCGAAGCATTTCTACCTCCAGAACGTTTATTCGGAACAAGAAGACTCTTTTCCGGCTTATCAGTAGTAATGGCATCGAAGCCATTAACAACTCTAAAACGCTGTCCTGGGGTTACTGGTTTTAATTTTCTAACTGACATTATAGTCTAATTATATATTACTATATAGGTCAATGGTATCTCCATCCTTAAGTTGTACAAAAGCTTTTTTGATCGCTCCTGTTTTACCAACCTGCACCCCTGATTTTGTGAATTTAGTATTGCGCTCAATACGAGTATTCATGGTCAACACCTTAACGACGCTTACACCAAACACACGCTCCACTTCATTCTTTATCTGTACTTTATTAGCCTTACGAGAAACCTCAAAACCGTACCTATTAAGCACCTCGCTATCTCTAGTAGCTTTCTCGGTAATTATTGGTTTTATTAAAATACTCATGACTAATTTGTTAAGTTTTGTACAATTGCTTCTAATGAGTCCTCAATAAGGATTACGCTTGAAGCATTCACGATTTTATAAGTACTTAATTCAGAGTGAGTTATCACTTCAACACCTTTCAAATTTCGCGAAGACAAATATACATTATTATTTGATCCACCCAAGACAAATAAAGGTTTTTTATTGACAAGATTAAAATCGTTCAAAACGTTGATCAAACTCTTTGTTTTAGGGGCGTCAAAATCAAACCTTTCAACCACCATAAGGTTACCAGATTTAGCCTTTTCACTAAGGGCACTTTTCCGTGCTAACCTCTTTTGACCTTTATTAAGTTTAAAAGAATAACTTCTGGGCACTGGTCCGAATATTCTACCACCACCCCTAAATACTGGTGACTTAATAGATCCGGCTCTTGCGGTACCCGTCCCTTTTTGCTTTTTAATCTTGCGAGTACTACCAGCAATTTCAGCACGTTGCTTAGCCTTATGAGTACCTTGTCGTTGATTAGCCAAGTATTGTTTTACATCCAAATAAATCGCATGATCATTGGGTTCAAGCCCAAAAACATCAGCCGACAATTCTACCTCGCGACCGGTATCTTTTCCTTTAATATCTTTAACTGCTACCTTCATTATTTCTGTACGATTACGTAAGAGTTTTTATGACCTGGAACACATCCCTTAACCACAAGCAAATTCTTTTCAGAAACTACTTTTAAAACCCTTAAATTTTGAACTTTTACTTTTTCGTTACCCATTTGGCCAGCCATGCGCATTCCCTTGAATACCCTAGCTGGATATGAGGCAGCACCTATAGAACCTGGAGCTCTCAAACGATTGTGCTGACCGTGAGTAGCCTGACCCACACCACCAAATCCATGACGTTTAACAACACCTTGAAAACCTTTACCTTTAGAAGTACCTGCAACATCTACAAACTCTCCCTCCTTGAAAAGATCAACGGTGATAGCATCACCTAATTTATACTCCTTATCAAAACGTTTGAACTCAGCAACTTTTCTCTTGACAGCAGTACCAGCTTTTTTAAAGTGACCTTGAGCCGCTTTTGAAGCATTTTTGTCTGATTTGTCATCGAAACCTAATTGCAGTGCGACATAACCGTCTACTTCATCAGTTCTGACTTGGGTAACGATACATGGCCCAACTTCTATGATTGTACATGGCATATTTTTACCATTCTCATCATAGATACTGGTCATCCCGATTTTTTTTCCTATTAACCCAGACATAATATTATTATTTAATTATTGTGAAAAATCCGCTTTCGCGAAAGCGGACAAATTTATACTATTTATAAACCTATACCTTGATTTCTACTTCAACTCCACTAGGAAGTTCAAGCTTCATTAAAGCATCAATGGTTTTTGAGGATGAACTGTATATATCCAGCAAACGCTTATAAGAACTAAGCTGAAATTGCTCTCTTGATTTCTTATTTACGTGTGGAGATCTCAATACAGTAAATATCTTTTTGTGCGTAGGCAAGGGAATTGGTCCAGTGACAACTGCGCCAGTGCTCTTTACCGTCTTCACGATTTTTTCAGCAGATTTATCTACCAGCATGTAATCGTAAGATTTTAATTTAATTCTGATTTTTTGACTCATCGTTTGAAAATTAGTTGTTACCTTTTGTTGCTGCAATTACATCAGCGCTAATATTGGAAGGGGTTTCTGCATAATGTGAAAACTCCATTGTAGAGGTTGCACGACCTGAAGAAAGTGTACGTAATGTTGTAACATAACCGAACATTTCTGAAAGTGGCACATCAGCTTTAACGACTTTAGCTCCATTGCGGTCTCCCATATCGTTCATTTGACCACGACGACGGTTTAAATCTCCTACGATATCACCCATGTTTTCCTCAGGAGTAATAACTTCAAGCTTCATAATAGGCTCTAAGATTACCGCACCAGCTGCTTTAGATGCTGATTTATAACCAAGTTTTGCAGCAAGCTCAAAAGAAAGTTGATCTGAATCCACTGGGTGAAAAGAACCATCTTTAAGAGTAACTCTCATACTGTCCATTTCAAATCCAGCAAGCGGTCCATTTCTCATTGCTTCCTTGAAACCTTTCTCTATGGAAGGAATAAATTCTTTAGGAATATTACCACCTTTTATAGCATTGATAAATTGAAGGCCCTCTTGAACCTTACCATTTTCGTCTTCGTGAGCAGGTTCCATGGTGAAAACAATATCACCAAATTTACCACGACCACCAGATTGCTTTTTATAAACTTCTCTATGATCTGCACTTGCCGTAATAGCTTCCTTGTACTCTACTTGAGGCGCACCTTGATTGAGTTCAACCTTAAATTCACGACGCATGCGGTCCACAATAATATCTAGGTGAAGTTCTCCCATCCCAGAAATAATGGTCTGACCAGAAGCCTCATCTGTTCTTACTTGGAAAGTTGGATCTTCTTCAGCAAGTTTTGCCAAAGCCATACCCATCTTATCAACATCTGCCTTAGTTTTAGGCTCTACTGCGATACCTATAACTGGATCTGGAAAGTCCATGGATTCCAAAACAATTGGATGCTTCATATCAGACATGGTATCACCCGTCTTGATATCTTTGAAACCTACTGCTGCACCTATATCTCCTGCTTCAATAAAATCAATAGCAATCTGCTTGTTAGAGTGCATCTGATAAATACGTGAAATACGCTCTTTTTTACCTGATCTATTATTTAAAATATATGACCCAGCATCAAGACGTCCAGAATATGCTCTAAAAAATGCCAGTCGACCAACAAATGGATCAGTAGCTATTTTAAATGCTAGAGCTGCAAAAGGCTCATTAACATCTGGCTTGCGTCTTTCCTCTTTGTCCGTATCTGGATTAGTTCCTATAACGCTTTCTCTGTCCATCGGAGATGGCAGATAGCGACACACAGCATCCAAAAGAAATTGAACACCTTTATTCTTAAAGGATGACCCACATACCATAGGAATGATGGCCATATCCATTACAGCAGCCCTAAGTGCACTATGCACTTCTTCCTCGCTGATAGAATTCTCATCTTCCATGAATTTTTCAAGAAGATTCTCATCATAACTGGCAACTTCCTCGATAAGAATAGCACGATACTTACGTACTTCTTCCTTCATATCCTCAGGAATGGGAACAACATCG
The DNA here is from genome assembly GCA_963836885.1 of uncultured Flavobacteriaceae bacterium. Classification (GTDB taxonomy): domain Bacteria; phylum Bacteroidota; class Bacteroidia; order Flavobacteriales; family Flavobacteriaceae; genus Nonlabens. The sequence goes on from CAWILF010000028.1 coordinate 313,968, forward strand.
AATGTTGATCCAAAATTATCATCATGCCAAACAACAGCTCTGTTCTTGACAAGATCAACAATTCCCTTAAAGTTCTCCTCGTCTCCTATATTCAATACGATAGGAACCGCATTAGACTTCAACATGCTTTTTACCTGAGAACAAACTTCTAGGAAATTTGCACCCTGACGGTCCATTTTGTTTACAAAACCTATTCTAGGAACCTTGTAATTATCTGCAAGTCTCCAGTTAGTTTCAGATTGAGGCTCGACACCATCAACAGCACTAAACAAAAATACAAGACCATCAAGCACACGTAGAGAACGATTTACCTCAACGGTAAAATCCACGTGACCTGGAGTATCTATAATATTAAAGTGATATTCTTGAGCATCTGGAGTGGGCTCACCATTTTCTTTGGGAAAAACCCATTCACAAGTTGTGGCGGCAGACGTGATCGTTATACCACGCTCAGCTTCTTGCTCCATCCAGTCCATAGTTGAGGCACCATCGTGCACCTCACCTATTTTATGTGAAACTCCTGTATAAAAAAGTATACGCTCAGTGGTTGTTGTTTTACCAGCATCAATATGAGCAGCAATACCTATATTTCTAGTTAATCTTAAATCTCTAGCCATTTTTTAGAATCTAAAGTGAGAGAATGCTTTATTAGCTTCTGCCATTTTGTGAGTATCTACCTTCTTCTTGACGGCTGCACCTTCTTCTTTTGCCGCAGCAAGTACTTCGGATGCCAATCTTAAAGAAAATGATTTTTCATTTCTCTTTCTTGAATAACTGATCAACCACTTCATTGCCGTTGATATTTTACGATCCGGACGTATTTGCATAGGGATCTGAAAAGTGGCACCTCCTACCCTACGGCTTCTTACTTCTACGTGAGGCATAACATTTGACAATGCATCCTTCCAAAGCTCCAAAGCAGTTTTCTCTTCGTCTTGATTTTTCTCCTCTACGATATCCATTGCATCGTAGAATAATTTAAAGGCAACAGATTTTTTACCGTGCAACATCATCATGTTGACAAATCTAGTTACCAGTTGGTCGTTAAAACGTGGATCTGGAAGGATCGGGCGTTTCTTTGCCTGTCTTTTTCTCATTTCTTCTTCTTGAAACTGTTAATAAAATAGAGTGAATTGACCACTCCAATTAAAATTACTTCTTAGGGCGTTTTGCACCGTATTTGGATCTACGTTGAGTTCTCCCTGCAACACCTGCAGTATCTAGAGCACCTCTAACGATGTGATACCTAACACCTGGCAAATCCTTCACCCTTCCACCTCTAACCAATACTATCGAGTGTTCTTGAAGATTATGACCCTCGCCAGGAATGTACGCATTCACCTCTTTGCCGTTAGTAAGTCGTACCCTCGCTACTTTTCTCATAGCAGAGTTTGGCTTCTTAGGCGTAGTGGTATAAACACGAGTACACACTCCACGACGTTGAGGACAAGAATCTAAAGCAGCCGATTTGCTCTTCTTGGTTATTTTGGTTCTTCCTTTACGTACTAATTGTGATATCGTTGGCATATTGTAACGCTAATAAATTATTCCCCCATTTTAGGGTCGGCAAAGGTATAAATAAAATCTAGTTATTCAAACCTCATATTCAAATATTTACTTTAATATTTTAAAAATAAACGATTATATCTTTACTTGCGTTAGATATAAACACAATATAAAATATTTGAAGCCTACACAATTATTCATTGTCCTTATTATATATACCTTCTCAGGTCTATGTGTTCAAAGCCAAAATCTGAAGCTTATTGTCCGTTATAAAACCAACAAGGAATTTGTCCAAACCGATACGCTCTCAAATATGGGCTCCAGTGCGGACAGTTTAAAAATAAAGGCCAAAAGACTACTAGATCAACTTCAAAAGTCCGGCTATTACTCCTTGATCGCAAGAGATATAATCCAAACTAACGACACGACTTTTGTACAAACGATTGATCTAGGAAACAAAATCACCCGATTAATCTTAAATCTAGAACTTGATGATCTATCGATAGAAACTTTAGAATTGGTTCCGCTTTCGCGAAAGCGTACCTATACCATTAAACCAGAGCAAACAGATAGTCTGATCCAGGCACTAAATAATAAACTAGAACAAAAAGGCTACTATTTCAATAGGTTTCAAATTGAGAACCTGCGAGTAATAAGCGCAGATGAAGCAGAAGGGAATCTTACCGTAAGTAATATCAACAACAATAAGAGAACGATCGACAAGATCGAAATCAAGGGATATGAGAAATTTCCAACTGCTGTAGTAAGAAGGTTAGAAAGAAAAAAAAAGTTGCTCAACGGCAAAAACATCGAGGCCATTGAATCGTCCATAAGTTCTTTAAACATATCGACGGAACAAAAAAACTCAGATATCCTATATAAGAAGGACACGACCAAGCTCTTCATTTATTTGAAAAAGATAAAGTCCAACCAGATAGAAGGTTTACTAGGACTGAATAATACAGAGGAAGGAAAAAGTGAAATCAACGGCTTTCTCGACCTGACCCTCTTCAATAATCTGGATAAGGCAGAACGATTCAGTTTAAAATACAGTAATGATGGCAACGACCTGACCACTTTAATGGCAGAATTAACCGTACCGAACTTAATCCTACAAAGAATAGGCATTTCTACATCAATAAATCTAAACCGGAGGGACTCTATATTTTCCAATACCACTATAAGGACTGGTTTATTTTATGATCTCATAAGAAGCGGCACTGTAGGACTAAGTTATGTCAATTATGAGAGCATCGACACAAGGGCATCAATCGTAAAAGAAAATATTAAAACAAGCGGAGTTAGAAGCAACTTTACGTTGATTAAAAATAACAGCGGTTCCATTTTAATGCCAGAGAACCTAACGATCAAGTTGAATGCAGGGTTTCAAAACAGACGAATTTTAAATAATTCTGAAAATCAATATATATATGACGCAACCTTTTCAAAATTGTGGCATCTAAGTAACAGAAGTAAGTTCTTTAACAGGCTGAGTGGATCTATTATCTCTTCATCTGATATTCGATTTAGTGAATTACAACAGATAGGAGGCATAGGAAGTATTAGAGGTTTTGCACAGAATAGTATAGATACAGCAAAGCATATTTTACTCATAAATGAATACAGATACCAACTAAACGATCAAATCTACGTATTTACGATAAGTGACATCGGCGTTTTTGAGAACTTTCAGGCTGAAAAAGCTGAAAATTTGTATGGGTTTGGTACTGGAATCGCAATTTTAACACAATCGGGTGTGTTGGGCATAAGCCTTGCAAATGGCAGTTTTAAAAAAGCTAACTTCGAGTTATCCAACACAGTAGCCCACATAAATTTGCGAATTAACTTCTAGTAGATTATCTAAATGTTAAGCGAGGATTAGAAAATTGTGTAATTAAGAAAGGAAAATGTTGTTTTATTAACTTCTTTTTATGATGTTTGCCATTGGCTAATTCAAATAAATCTAAACATGAAAACAAAATTAAATGGAATTTTGACGCTTTTACTAGCGTTAGTTGTGCAAGTTGCTTTTGCACAACAAACTGTTACTGGAACAGTAACAGATCCGAACGGAGAGGCCGTCTTCGGAGCAACAGTTCAAGTTAAGGGTACACAAACCTTTACAACGACTGATTTTGATGGAAAATATTCCATTCAAGCGAGTCCAGAGAATACGCTTACCATTTCCTACTCAGGATATGACCCAGTAAGTGTGGTAGTAGGGACTCAAACTGTAATCAATACGACGTTGAGGACTTCTCTAGATCAAATTGTTGTAACTGGTTATCGAGATATCAACGAAGCAAAATCGACGTATCTACAGGTAACCATCACGAGTGAGACAATTGCAGATAGACCGAATGCTTCTTCCCTTCAGACTATGCAGGGACAAGTAGCTGGATTAAATATAGGAACTAGTACTGGGCAGCCTGGTGCTAGATAGTACTATAATTCTTAGTGGTTTGTCATCAATCAATGGTAATACAGAACCTTTATTTGTAATAGATGGTATTCCCGTGGATGAAGACAACTTTAGAACTTTAAATCCGAATGACATTGCATCGATAACTCTTTTAAAGATGCGGCAGCAACTGCTATTTACGGTAATAGAGGTGCAAATGGAGTCGTGGTTATATCAACAAGAAAAGGAAAAGAAGGTAAGGCGTTGGAAATTAGATACATTTCTAACTACGGCTTTACCGATTTGCAAGACCCAAATATTGAAGTGTTGAATTCAAGACAGATCTTAACATATCAAAGGAGATATAATCAAGGTATTGCAGCAGGTATCACAGATGCCGAACTTAATACCTTAGCTGAAGTTGATACTGATTGGTTAGATGTCTATTTTGGAACTGGTACTTCTATGAATCACAATTTAACACTGACTTCTGGCTCAGAAACATCATCAAATTTTACTTCTATTGGATATTTTAAACAGGAAGGTATTTTGTTAAATTCTGATCTACAACGATTTAACGTTAGAAATAACTTTAATGGTCGTTCTAATAACGGCAAATTCCGTTATGGCTTAAACTTAAGTTTAAATTATTCGGAAACAAATGAAGTTGATGGAGCTGGATCGGGTTCAACTTTTTTCAATCCATATACAGCAGCATTGGCTGGCCTACCCTATTTATCAGCAGTTAACCCTGATGGCTCTCCAAATATTACTGGGGGTATTACTCCTGGAGATATTAATGCTATAACAGCTAATGATGCAGCTAATTTTGTTTATGTTAATTATAATTCTCTTTCATTGAATGTAGATGAAGAACAAGAAATAAAAATGCTTGCAGCATTGAATGCATCATACGACATCAATGATCAATTTACTATTGGTATTGTTACAGGTATGGACTTCTCTTCCGAGAAAGGACTGGACGCTTTAAATCCTAATAGTATTTTAGGACCTTTTCAAACTGGCTTTAACGGTGCGGCAGAATTTGGAGGTCTACAAACAGAATCATACCGCAGGGAGTTTAGATTTAACAATCAATTAAGTTTAATGTATAATCAAACCTTTTCGGAAAAGCATACTGTTTCAGCGGGTCTTTATACGGAATACAATAAAGCACATTTATATGCCTTTAACTTTACACAACAGGGAATAGATCCTAGATTGTTTTTATCTGGTGCTGGATTCATAGATGGTACTATAACAGAACCAATAAATGGTGATGATGTTAATCCCTATATTCCAACAGTAGGATCTGCAAAATTAGAAGAAGGTTTATTTTCATACTTCGGAACTGCTGATTACGACTACGATGGTAGGTATGGAGTAAGTGCTACCTTAAGGAGAGACTCTAGTTTTAGATTCCAAGACGAGAATGAGTGGGGAACATTTTATTCGGTTGGAGCGAGATGGAATATTAATGAAGAAGACTTTATGTCTGACACTGATTTTAATTTACTGAAATTACGTGGTTCATATGGAATACAAGGGAATCAACGTATTTCAAATGCAGAATTTGGAGCTTTAAATTTAACTAGAAGTTTATATGGGGTCGGAGGTCAATATAATAGTACTCCAGGAACTGTTGTAACTCAAATTGGAGTTCCCTCTTTAAGATGGGAAGATGTAAAATCTGCAAATATTGGTATTGACTTTGGTGTATGGAATAATAAATTAAATGGTAGTTTCGATGTATACTCTAAAATTACCGAAGATTTATATCAAGGGAATCCCGTATCACCTGTTAATGCTACAACTACACTTCAAACTAATATTGGTTCACTTGAAAACAAAGGAGTTGAACTTAGTTTAAATTACAATATTTTTTCTGATAAAGATTGGTTTATTAGTGTAGGTGTTAATGGTTCATACAATGAAAATAGAATTACTGAATTACCTGCTAGTTTTGAAGGAATCAATACAGCCGGTGGATCTACTGCAAATGCGACTGATCAACCTATAAATGTTTATTTTGTCGTTCCTTATCTTGGAGTTAATCCAGCTAATGGAAATCCTTTATTTCAAGATATTAATGGAAATATAACTGAAACTATTTCAGACAGCGATCGTAGAATCACAGGTAAGGCACCAGTGCCGGTATGGCAAGGTGGTTTCTCATCAACTTTTAGATATAAAGGTTTTGAGCTATCTTCACAATGGGCATTTGTTGCCGATATAGATAGAAATAATTTAGATCTTGCAAGTTTAGAAGAATCTTTTCCAAGTGGTGGTCGAAATAGATCAGTTACAATTTTAAACGAATGGAGAGAGGTAGGAGACATAACGTCTATTCCTCGCGCATTTTCACCATTTGGCTCTGTAGACTATATCAATAGTACTGACCGTTATTTAGAGGATGCTTCATACTTACGTTTGAGAAATGTGACTTTAGGATATCAATTTCAACCTGAGATGTTAGACAGAATATTTCTTACGTCTGCTCGTGTTTTTGTTCAAGCAGAAAATTTATTAACATTCACTGGATATAAAGGATTAGACCCAGAAGGCGGTTACAGAACAACGGACAGAGGAGTTTATCCTACTCCAAGAATAGTAACTGTGGGCACAACTTTAACTTTTTAATTAATTTAACATATGAAAACTATAAAATTTAAAATAATAGCTGTGATGGCAGCTATCGGTTTGCTTAGTTGTGATGACGCAACCGATATAACTCAGTTAGGAGAACTAAGTGAAGGAACTGCGTTTACCAGGATTTCTGATCTTCAATCTGGTTTGATAGGAGCCTATGGTGCCTATGGACCAGATCGTGGCGGCAATGGAAACGGAGATGCATTATTCTTCAATGCTATATTCACTGATAACGTAAAAGCGGGAATCGATAGTAATGGGCAAGGTAACCAGTTGTTTCAATTTATTTTGCAACCAGGTAGTAATCCAGCTGCAAGTATATGGGGCGATCGTTATGGTACTATTAATTTTGCAAATCGGGTAATACGAGCAGCGGCATTGATTGACACTGAAGACGGTTCTCCTGATGATATTAAAAAAGATCATATTGTTGGTCAAATGATAGCTTTGAGAGCGTTATGCCATTTTGAGCTATTACAATATTATACTGTTAATACTAGTGATGAGTCTTCAATGGGAATTCCATTGTTTGATTTTGTACCCGATCCAAGTGTTAATTATGTAAGAGCCACAGTTGGGGAATCTTATGATTTTATAAGTGAGGATTTAACTACAGCTATTTCTCTATTAGACGAAACGGACAGCGATTTTGACAGTATTTTCTTTATAAATACTACTGCAATCAATGCTATACAGTCAGAGGTTGCATTGTATAGAGGAGATTATACAACTGCAATTTCTTTGAGTAATTCTGTACTAGCTCAAGTTCCTTTAGCATCTCGAGCAGCTTACGTTGATATGTTTAATGATGCTGGAAATGGTGAATCCATTTTTACTTTACCCAGAAATCTTGATGAAAGTAATATTGGAGCTAATTTCTATTTCAATGGCGTGGCTATTGATGGTGGTGCTTTTTTAGAAGTTAGTAACGAGTTATTTAATCTTTACAATGACGATGATGTAAGAAAAGATGTTGTTATTAATGATCAAAGTTTGTTTAATGGAGTGAACGACTCAAATAATATTTTATTAATTGGCAAATATCCTGGGTCATCCGCAGGTGCACTATCTAATGATTATAAAGTTTACAGAAGTGGTGAAATTCAGCTTATCAAAGCTGAGTCTCAAGCTAGAAGTAATGATTTAAGTGGCGCAGCATCTACAATTAAAGAATTAAGAGATGCTAGATTTTCATCTGTGCAACCTTTGCCTGTTTACGGAAATTTGAATGATGCATTGCTTGACATACTTAATGAAAGAAGGTTGGAATTGGCTTTTGAAGCACAGAGATACCTTGATCTTAAACGTATTGGTTCTGAATTGAATTTAGGCGTAACAAGAGAGGCAGTTGATTGTGAATCTTTCAGATCTCAAACTTGCACACTTCCGGCTGGAAGTTTTAAATTTACTCTTCCTATTCCAACTACCGAAACAAATGCTAATAATGCAATAATTCAAAACCCAGAATATTAAAACACATATTATGAAAAAAATTAAATTTTGTTTGATGTTTGCTTTGCTAGGCATCGTAGCATCATGTTCTGATAATGATACCGTTATTTTTGACAGTTCTGAAGGTGGAATAGGCTTGCTTGGATTTCAACGTTCTATTTATGATTTTCCAGTAGAGATTGATACTACAGGTGAAACCTTATCTCTTATTCTTGAGGTTAGCAATTTATCTAATGTAGATAGGGTTTATACTATTAATGTCTTGGAATCAAGTACTGCAGATCCTGATAATTATAGTATTCCTTCTACTATTACAATACCTGCTAATAGTTACAGCGGCGAAATTGTTATAGTGGGAAATGATGTGACTTTGGAGACATCTGCTGAAACTTTAGATTTAGAGTTAGTTGATGTTAGTGAAGATCAACTTTCACTAATTCGTTCTTCAATTACTGTAAATCTTTTTCAGGTTTGTCCTATTCCACCTGATTATTTAGTTGGTACTTACACTTTAGGTAATTTATCAGGCGTTGTAGGCCCAGGAAATGGAACCACAAATTTTGAGGAAACCATGGTAACTGTTAGTATTGGTGAATCTCAGAATCAAAGGGTGTTTCGATCTGCATTGTTGCCTGGTTTTAGACCCGGTAAAGTGGATGTTGTAATTAATCTTATTTGTGGTGAAATTATCCTTGCTAATACTGGGCCATCGACACCATTGGGTTGCGCTGCAGGCACTGCTATCAGATATGGATCTGCTACTAACAATTCTCCGTATGATTTGAGCAGTGACGATTTCTTCTTTATCAATTATAATGAAGATGTTGACGGTAGCTGTGGAGGCCCTTTTGTGGATCAAACATTTTTTCTGGAAAAATAGTAGTATATATATATATTGTTAAAAAAAGGTCATTCTTTCGAATGGCCTTTTTTATGTCTAAAAACAAATATCAGTTCAAATGTATAAATATGATAAAAACAACATACATCTACGGTATCAGGGCTATCATCGAGGCGATTGAAGCCGGTGAAGAAATAGCCAAAGTCTATCTACTTAAAACTGGGGACGGCGTACTTCTCCATGAGTTGAAGAAGCTGTGTAGCTCCAAGAAAATAGCTACCTCGTTCGTACCCATGGAAAAGCTCAACTATCTGGCAAAGGGCAATCATCAAGGAGCCGTTGCGAGTATCTCGCCCGTATCCTTTGTTGATCTGGAATCCTTACTGGAAGAAGTTGATCTGGAAGATAATCCCATCTTTCTATTATTGGACGGCGTTACGGACGTGAGGAACTTTGGAGCCATCATACGTACGGCAGAGTGTACGGGAGTATCTGCCATCGTGATCTCTGAGTCTGGCTCTGCTCCCATCAACGCAGCTACCATTAAAACAAGTGCTGGTGCGGCATTCAATATTCCCATCTGTAAAGTGAATCACATAAAAGATGCTGTATTCCTATTGCAGGCCTACCAGATTACAACTGTGGGCGCAGATGAAAAAGCCAGCGAACTGCTTTATGATGTTGAATTGAACAAACCTATCGCGCTGATCATGGGTAGTGAGGATCGTGGAATCAATCCATCTACCTTGAAAATCATCGACCATCAGGTAAAGTTGCCCATTCAAGGCTCTATTGCTTCCTTAAACGTGTCCGTTGCGTGTGGGGCAATGTTGTATGAATTTGTGAGGCAAAGGCTGAATTAAGCATTATTCCTCTTCCTCTTTAAATTCAATAAAGTTTCCCTGTTCATCAAAGTGCCTCATAAATGGATCACTAGAGACATCGTAAGAATCCTTTTCCCAATAAAACTTAGTTTTTGTTGGGATTTTTACTTTTAAGATCCACGCGAGAAATAACCCGACCAAGAAACCGGACAAGTGTCCTTCCCACGACATCCCTTGTTTAATGGGCAGTACGTACCATATCAAACTCCCATAAAACATGGTTACCACAAAACTTAACGCCATGAGCCTAAAGTGCCTGGTAAACCAACCCTTGAATATGAGAAATGAAGCAAGCATATAGATAAAACCACTGGCTCCTATATGGTAGTTGTCCCTAGCGATAAGCCAAGTCAAAATTCCCGAGCCTAGGTAGCCTAAAATTATGACCCTCCATTTGATCGAGCTGTAAAAATAACAAAGCAACGAGGTAAGAACAAACAAGGGAACGGTGTTGCTCCATAAGTGACCGAGCCCAGAATGAATCAATGGAGAAAACAAAACTCCTCTCAGACCTTGCAAGGTTTGGGGATAAATACCATACCGATTAAAACTAATCCCGAAAGTCACCTCCACATAAAAAACAATCCAAATAGCAAGCACAAACCAAGAAGCTGGAATGATAGAAGATTTTAAGGACGTAACTTTGAACAATGACATGGCCTACTGCAAATCAAAATGAAAGCCAAATAATTTTCTGTCCCGTATTAATGACAAATCGACTTTAAAACCCAGTTAGATTATGGAACATACACCACTTGCCGAACGTATAAGACCTAAAAATCTCGATCAATACCTGAGTCAGTCCCATCTGGTCGGAGAAAAGGGAAGCCTAAGAAACCACATTGTCAATGGAACAATTCCGTCGCTTATTCTATGGGGGCCACCAGGAACTGGGAAGACCACGCTAGCACAGATCATTGCAGAGCATAGCCAGCGCCCATTCTTCTCATTAAGTGCTATCAATAGTGGAGTTAAGGACATAAGGGAAGTTATCGATAAGGCAAAATCTTCTTCAGGCCTGTTTACCGCAAAGAACCCGATCCTCTTTATAGATGAAATTCACCGCTTCAGTAAATCCCAGCAGGATTCTTTACTGGGGGCCGTTGAACGTGGCTGGGTCACATTGATAGGTGCAACTACCGAGAATCCCAGCTTTGAGGTAATTCCCGCACTTTTATCCAGGTGTCAGGTTTATGTTCTGGAAGCTTTCGCGAAAGCGGAACTCATACAATTACTAGAACGTGCCATAGTGACCGATCACTATTTAAGGAAAAAAGATATTGAACTGAAGGAAACTGACTTCTTACTAAGGGTGAGCGGTGGTGATGCCAGAAAGTTGTTGAATACCTTTGAACTGGTCATTAATTCAACCAACGAGCAGCCAATTATTATTGACAACAAACTTGTCCAGCAGCAAATAAGTTCCAATCCCGCGCGGTATGACAAAACGGGTGAACAACATTACGACATTATCAGTGCCTTCATAAAATCAATACGAGGTAGCGATCCCAATGCAGCTGTTTACTGGCTGGCGCGCATGATAGAAGGCGGTGAGGATCTAAAGTTTATCGCCCGCCGTTTGTTGATTCTTGCGTCCGAGGATATAGGAAACGCAAACCCTACTGCTCTGATCATGGCAAACAACACGTTCCAAGCGGTCGCAACGATAGGATATCCAGAGTCACGTATAGTATTGAGCCAGTGCGTTACCTATCTAGCGACATCTATAAAAAGTAACGCAAGCTATGTGGCAATCAACAATGCACAAAAAGTGGTCAAGCAAACTGGTGATCTTCCCGTGCCACTGGGACTGCGCAATGCACCTACTCAATTAATGAAAGAACTGGGTTATGGAGACACTTACAGATACGCGCACGATGCACCGGGAAATTTTGCGTTTTATGATTTTATGCCCAAAGAACTGAGTGGTAATATATTATACAGGCCCGGAAATAATCCACGGGAACTGGCCCAATTGGATTTTTTGAAAAAAAGATGGCACACGCATTATGATTATGATAAAAGCAGCGAGGTGATTTGAGATAATTGCTTTACCCTAACTCCTTCTCTGTCAGAACCAAGACCTAGTGGATCAAAATAAATCGTTTGCATTCCCATATTTTTGGCGCCCAGTATATCTGCTTCATAACTGTCACCTATCATTATACTGTTAGAAGGCGTTGCTCCTGCCCTATCCATCGCAATGGTAAAAATTGCAGGATCTGGTTTTTTAACACCAGCTTCTTCTGCAGTGAGAACAGTCTTGAAAAAAGGTTTGAGGTTTGAATTGATCAATTTTCTATCCTGTACTTCTATAAAGCCATTTGTGATACAATGTAAATTGAAGGTAGTGCTAAGAGCGGTGAGCATCGCGATGCAGCCTTTAAAGAGATGGTTGTATTTGGGAAGATATTCTAGGTAAAGATCAGCAAATAGGTTGATATTTTCATCGCTCACCGCAAACTCACAGGCATCAAAGGCTGATTTGAGTCGCTGGTATTTCAATTGTTCCCTGGACAATTCGTTATTTCTATACTTGCGCCAAAACTCCAGGTTGAGCGGCTCATATATGGGTATAAACTTGTCAATTGATAATTGAACACCTTGTTTTTCAAAGATTTCTTGATAGGCAAGCTTACTGTTTCTGTCAAAATCCCAAAGGGTGTGATCAAGGTCAAAGAATATATGTTCAACGGCACTAGAGTTCATAATTGAGTATTTCATGGAGCATGGTCTTCACATGGGTCGATCTTTTATTATGGAACTGACTGTAGTCAAACATAATGATAAGATCACCAGACACCTCTCTAACACGATCCATGAGCTGTTGCGCGATCTGTTTCTGACCGTTGAGCATCCTTCCCTCTATGCTCTTATAATGCATGGCATAAGGATGTATGACCAACGGAGTCTGCACTTCAAAATCCAGATCGTAAAAATAAAACGGCATGCTCGTTCCCGCCCTGAAGCCCGGCATATTTACATAGCCCATACTGTAATCCTTGATCTTCTCCACATCAACCAGCTGTTTGTAGTGTCCGGGAATCTCGATTTTGGAATGGGCGGCCATTGTTTTGGTGAGTGGTCTGGTAAATATGCGTTCAAATCTTCTGGCCTCGGTCTTCATGGTTTTTGGTGAACAACCTTCAGAGTAGCGCAGGCCTATTGTTATATAGTCGGCAATATGTTTTGCTGTCTCAATAAACTTTGTATTTCTGAATACGTTGGTCAGCTTCCCATTGCCAAGATGGAAAAAGAATATTATCTGCCGCGATCCGCTAACTAGGCTCCTGTGCTTTCCACTAGCTTCCTGAATTTCCTTGATCAGGTAGTCCTCATTCTCATAAGGGTCTGTACTCGCATTTATCAGTACCGCAAGTTGCTCCACCACTTCTTTGAAGCGCAAGCTTTTCAACCGCATCAAGATGACGATCACACTGGGAATAAGTCCGCGCCATTTATACTTGCGTAAGTTTACCGTCTCTATCGCAACGGTAACCGTGGTTTTTTTTGAACGGTTTATTCCAGTATCAAAGATCTCATTGAGTTTTGCCAGCAGTTGTTGCGCCCATATATCAATTATGGGCAACTGGATAAACTTGGCCTTTACAGCAATGGATTCAGCAGGATCGTACCTTCCGTAATCATCTTTAACTTGTGGTAGATACTCCTCATACCTAGTAATGAGGTAAAAAGCAGCCGAAAATATATCGAACGGAATCTCGCTGATTTTAGGTGCGCCAAAAAATGCAGGTAATGAATTCCATTCACAGATTTCCAAATTATGGATCTCAATGCCATATTCATCCAGCAATCCATAGGACCAGATAAAAAGTTCATCGGCTAGCGGTTTTGTACCGTAAGATAATTTGACCCCTTTATGGATGACAAACTCCTGGACATCGGTAGTAAGTTTATAATCTTGCTGGAGTAACCTTTTAAAGATATGTTTAAAGATATATTCTTTGCGAGGCGTTAATTTAGAAACATGGATAAGAATCATATCAGTGAGTGGTCTGCAAAGCTGTAGTAGTCACTTTGAGTTATAATTAAATGGTCCAACACTTTGATATCAAGTGTTTTTCCTGCTTCCACTATTTTTCTGGTAAGTTGTTTATCGGGAGTGCTGGGAATCAATGTACCGCTGGGATGGTTATGGGATAGGATGATTGCTACCGCTCCTTCTATCAATGCCTGCTGAAACACAATTCTTATGTCCACCATTGTTCCCGTAAAACCGCCCTTGCTTATCTGCCTTTTACCGACCACCTTATTGGAATTATCCATCAACAAGATCCAGAACTCTTCATGTGGCAACTCTCCCAGTAAGGGCTGTAATAATTTAAAGGCATCGTTGCTGCACCCTATTTTTGGTTGGATAAATGGTTGTTCCATTGCCCTGCGCCTGCCCAGTTCCATTGCTGCCGCTATGGTAATTGCCTTTGCCTCTCCTATTCCCTTATAGGCCATCAACTGTTTGAGGGTCTTCTTACCCAATTGATCCAGAGAACTATCGGCATCTTTTATAATGATCCTACTTAGCTCAACGGCACTCATATTGCGTGTCCCACTACCTATGAGTATCGCGATCAATTCGGCATCTGTGAGGGATGAACTGCCTTTATGGAGCAGCTTTTCTCTGGGACGATCATTAAGTGACCACTCCTTGATGGAAAAATAGGCGTTATCTTCAATCATACGAGCAAGATAAGATTATTACCACTTTATATGGGCGTGGGCGCGGGCTTGTTTACTTGACAACTTATACTTAATCATGATCCACTGGATATTTTACTGTAAAATTATAATGGGAGTAAAATAATCAAATAGAAACCCAATGATCCGTCTATCTAATAAAAACCGGCTCTTCTTCCCTCTCCGTATGTTTGATAGAATATGAGTATCCATCTGTTGAGAAGGATAGAATATCGTCTAGCCCGCTTGCATTATTGTTGACCAGATGTCTTGCCATCGCACCACGAGCTCTTTTTGCATAAAAGGAAATTATTTTAAGTTTTCCATTTTTGTGGTCTTTAAATATGGGAGTGATGATTGTTCCCTTTTGATTTTCTTGATCAATTACCTTAAAATACTCTTGACTAGCTAGATTTACCAGCAGTTCGTTTTTTCTCATTTCTCGATTGAGTGATGGAGTTACCTTTCCCTTCCAGAATTCATATAGGTTTTTATGATCTCCCACTTCTAGCTGAGTCCCCATTTCCAGACGGTAGGGCTGTAACCTGTCCAGAGGTCTCAAGACTCCGTAAAGCCCAGAAAGTATTCGGACTTTTTTTTGAGCCACATCGGTTTGCTCCTCATTCATGGAATAGGCATCAAAACCGGTATATACATCTCCCGCAAATGCAAATATCGCAGGTCGCGAATTTATAGACCCGTGTTTTTTTTGAAATCTAGCATATCGCTCATAGTTTAGATCGGCGAGGTTGCTGCTTATTTTCATAAGTTTTGCGATCTCCTTTTCAGATTTGTTCTTCAGCACCTCGTTCAGTTCCAGCGCATTATTGACAAAACGCGCTTTGGTATGTTTTATAGTAGGAAGCAAGCTCTCATAATCCAGAGATTTTGCGGGAGACAGTAAAATTTTCATTAATTCGATTTTAAAAGACTAAAATACAACGTATGCGGCAAGTCCGTGTTTAAGAAGTCGTTAATCCTGTGAATGATAATCTACACTGCTGCCTTGACTTGTTCTTGAACTTTCAGGATCTCTATGAATAGCGTGAGGTTTTTGAATGTATTTGCTTTCGCGAAAGCGGAACACCTATAATATCCCCTACTCCTCCAAAGAGTTAGTGGCATACGACCGCCACTTGTCCACACACTGGCCTATATCGTCGGGCACGGGAGCTTCAAAGGACATGCGCTCGCCCGTTTCCGGATGCTCAAAACCCAATGTGCGCGCATGAAGTGCCTGTCTGGGAAGGATCTTAAAGCAATTATCTACAAACTGTTTGTATTTGGTAAAATTAGTCCCTTTCAATATGCGATCGCCACCGTAGCGCTCGTCATTAAACAAGGTATGACCTATATACTTCATGTGAACCCTTATCTGATGGGTGCGTCCTGTTTCCAATCGACATTTAATCAGGGTCACATACCCTAGATCTTCTAGGATCTCGTAGTGGGTCACGGCGGGTTTGCCCTTATATTCCTCATCTCCCAGCCACACGGTATTCTGGAGTCTGTTCTTGGGATGGCGGCCTATATTTCCCTCTACGGTTCCTGCATTGTTCTCAACACTTCCCCATACCAGGGCAATATATTCTCGCTCGCTGGTTTTCTTTGCAAATTGGTCGGATAGGTGGGCCATGGCGTGCTCAGTTTTTGCAACAACAAGTAAACCACTCGTGTCCTTATCAATGCGATGGACGAGTCCGGGCCTATTGCTGCTGTTGTTGGGCAGATTCTCAAAATGGTGGATGAGCGCGTTGATGAGTGTTCCAGAATAATTACCGTGTCCCGGATGGACTACCATACCCGCTGGCTTGTTGACTACGACCAGGTGATCATCCTCGTAAATAATATCTAGCGGGATATTTTCTGCGATCAACAGGTTCACATGTGGCGGGTGGTCCAGCATTACTTTTACCTCGTCCCCAGCCTTGACCTTGTGGTTGGATTTTACCTCTTCACCATTTACCCAGACAAAACCTTTTTTTATATTCTGCTGGATCTTGCTGCGCGTGGCGTTCTCAATAAAATTCATTAAATAAAGATCCACTCTGAGTGGTTTCTGGCTGTCTCCTGCTGTGAAATGATAATGCTCGTGCAGGTCATCAACTTCTTCTTCATGGTTCAAAGCGTCGTCACTCATTGCTGTCCGTGCTTTCAAATGTTTCACTGTTATTCCTATTTCCATCTCCCAGCACTAAATCTATTACCGACATTTTTTTGAGCTGCTGTCCCGGTTTGATCTCGCTTCCCTTATATTTCATCTCCAGTACCGCATCTAGGGAGACATCTGGCTTATACGTGATCTCGCCTACTTGAAAACCTAAGGCCTTGAGCGTTGGAAAAGCCTGCCTTTTGGTTTTATATTTTAAATTGGGGACGATGACCATTCCATATCCTGAGGAATTGAGCTTGATATAGATCTGGCGGTTTTCCTTTACAAAAGAACCGGCAATGGGATCTTGTTCAATAACGGTGCGCGGTGGAAAACTGGGGTTGTAGCTGGAACTGTCTATGATCTTCCTGCGCAGGTCCAGTTCTCCCAATTTATCGTCAACAGTGCTCAGATCCATTTTTTCTAGGTATGGCACCTCTATTTTTTGATCGTGGTTTGTGTACCAGTCCAGCCAGAACAAATAGCCAAAACACAATATAATAACAAGCACGATAGCCAGTAAGATCTGAATCCAGAAAGTCTTGGTAAACATGAACCTAAAGAAATTCATAAGAGCTGGTTTAATAGAAAACCTTTAAGTTTCCATTGTTGAACTAATTTTCAAAGATAAGAATAGAATCCGATCCCTTATAAACAACTTGTTTAACTTTGTATAAACTATACATGCATGAAAAATATCGCGGTCCTCATGGGAGGCTATTCTAGTGAGTGCGAGATTTCGCTGCGCAGTGGGGCAGTAATAAGCGCTCATTTGGACAAGAAAAATTTTCGCGTATTCCCTATTTCCATCCTAACCTCGGGCTGGAGTTATCTGGATGATGACGGGAACTCCTACCCTATTGATAAAAACGACTTTAGTTTGCAAATTGAAAACGAGAAGATTCTTTTTGATTGCTGTTATAACACCATTCATGGTACTCCGGGAGAAGATGGCAAACTACAAGCTTTTCTAGAAATCTTGAATATACCGCAAACTTCCTGTGATAGCTATCAGAGTGCGATCACGTTCAATAAGCGTGATTGTATCGCCATTTTAAAGCCATGGGACATAATCACGGGTAGGCACGTGTATCTTAACCATGACTCTGATATTGATAATCAGGAAATTATCGCTAAAGTTGGATTACCTTGCTTTGTAAAGGCTAATAGAAGCGGCAGTAGCTTTGGTGTTTCCAAAGTGTATAAGCTAGAAGAAATGGACAATGCCCTAAAAATTGCCTTTGATGTAGATAATGAGATCATTATTGAATCCTTTCTTGATGGAATGGAAGTATCGGTGGGCGTTTATCAATTGGGTCACGATATCATAAGCCTTCCTCCTACAGAGATAGTCTCTGAAAATGATTTCTTTGACTATGAGGCAAAGTACCAGGGCGCGGCTCAGGAGATTACGCCAGCACGACTGGATGCCCATCAATTGGAACAATTAAGTGAATTGAGTAAAAATATCTACAAAATACTAAAGCTCAAAGGTATAGCCCGTGCAGATTTTATTTACAAAAATGATGTTCCCCATTTTATTGAAATGAACACCAATCCTGGAATGAGCAAGGAAAGCATAGTGCCCAAACAGGTCAAAGCAGCAGGCCTCAATCTTACTGATGTCCTGACCGATATTATTGAAAATACGATAAAAAACCATAAGTCATGAAACGAGCAGTTTTTCCAGGAAGCTTTGATCCCATTACTCTAGGGCATTGCGACATAATAGAGCGTGGCCTCAGCTTATTTGATGAAATAATTGTTGCCATCGGTATAAATGCAGATAAAAAATATATGTTTTCCCTTGAAGAAAGAGTTCGTTTTATAAAAGAACATTTTAATGAGGAGTCCAAGATCAAGGTAACGACCTATCAGGGACTAACTGTGGACTTCTGTAAAAAAAATGATGCCGCTTTCATATTGCGAGGGTTGCGCAATCCAACCGATTTTGAATTTGAAAAAGCTATTGCGCATACTAACCGCAAGCTATCTCCCATAGAAACCATTTTTCTTCTCACCGGTTCTGGAAAAAGTCATATTTCCTCATCCATAGTGCGAGATGTAATAAGAAATAACGGTGATTATACACACTTTGTTCCAGCAACCGTACGTTCATGAAACAGCTTTTTATACTACTCGCCCTTATCTCACTTCTCTGTTCTTGCAAAGATGAAGAAATCTACAGCAAAGATCCCGAGATCATCAAAGAATACCTGACTCCATTTGAGAAGGGTAATGGCAACCAGACCGCTACCTATGAAGAGATCATTACGTTCTATAGCGAGCTGGCTGATGATTTCTCAAACGTCGAGCTGGAAAAAATAGGTGAGACAGATAGTGGCCTACCGCTTCATGTGGTCCACTTTTCACTAGATGAAATAAGCTGGAGAACCCGCAATGAGGACAAGATCAAGATCCTCATTAATAACGGCATTCATCCAGGAGAGAGTGACGGCATAGATGCCAGTATGATGTTGATAAGAGATCTTGCAATAGGAAAGATCAAGGCTCCGGAAAATTTGATCTTGAGCGTCATACCCGTGTATAATGTGGGTGGCTCCCTCAACCGGAACTCTACCACGAGAACCAATCAGAATGGTCCTGAGTCCTACGGCTTTAGAGGGAATTCCCGCAACTACGACCTCAATCGAGATTTTATAAAAGCCGATACCCGCAACGCACTTGCCTTCTACGAGATTTTTCACAAGATCTATCCCGATGTATTTATCGATAACCACGTGAGCAATGGAGCAGACTATCAATATACCCTCACCCATTTATTTACGCAGCATGACAAGTTGGGAAATGAAGTGGGCAATTACATCCACAACAGCTTTCAGCCCATGCTGGAAAAACAACTTCTTGAGCGAGGCCATGACATCACTCCTTACGTGAATATCCATAACAGCAGTCCAGATTCAGGGTTCAGTCAGTTCTACGATCATCCCAGATACTCCACAGGTTATGCGGCGCTGTGGAATACAGTGGGACTTATGGTGGAGACCCACATGCTCAAGCCATATAAAGATCGCGTTGAGGGAACTCGCGCCCTGATGGAAGAAACCATCCAGATAAGCAGCAATCAAATCCGGGAGATCAAAAAAGCGCGTCTCGCGGCCTTTGACCATAACAAATACGGCAAAAAATACCCCTACAACTTCATAGTGGACACCACTAGAGCAGACACGTTGTTGTTCAAGGGCTATGAAGCGGTAAGGGAAGTCAGCGAACTTACGGGCAACAAATTACTCACTTACGATAGAACAAAACCATTTGAAAAAAAGGTGGTGTACCACAATTATTTCAAGGCGCGGGACACACTTTCCATACCCGACTTTTATATCATCCCGGCAGGACAATGGGAGGTAATAAATTTAATGAGAGCCAATAGAATTGAGATGGAAATGATGGGCAGGGATAGTACGGTAAATGTCCAGACCTACATGATTACCGACTATAAAACCGGAAATACTGCCTATGAAGGTCATTATACGCACCATGATGTAAAGGTTACTATCGAGGAGGAAGAGTTACGCTTTCGCGAAAGCGACATCCTCATCCCCACCCATCAACCGGGCATGAAGTATATCATTGAGACCCTGGAGCCTCAGATGCAGGATTCCTTTTTCAAATGGAACTTTTTTGATACGATCCTGCAACAGAAGGAAGGATTCTCATCTTATGTGTTTGAAGAATCCGCGGTCAAAATGTTGAACGAAAGCCCGAAACTTAAAAAAGAATTTGACTCGATAAAAAAAGCTGATGCGACTTTTAGGGAAAGCAATTACTCACAACTCAAATGGATCCACGATCGATCGCCCAACCGTGAGAAGGCATTTTTAACCTATCCCGTGTATAGATATTTTGTAAAGAAAAGGTAGTTGGAGCTGGCTGCGCTAAAAGTTATTCCTCAGAGAACAACTCTTTGATATTGCTATAGGAATTTTCTAAGGCTTCTCGCGCCATATCGCTGTTGAGCCATACCGCTTTATCAATTCCTTCTTTCTTCTGGGGCTTGAGTTTTCCTTCATAATCCGTATGCATGACGTACCAGTGGGTAAGCTTCATCTTGAACCTCTTCTTACGGGAAAAAACATGGTAGGTGCGACCTAGAAGTTGGTCGATCTGTAGGTTTTTCACTCCCGTCTCCTCCTCTACCTCGCGTATGGCAGACATCTCCAGCGTTTCACCTATTTCAGTCTTTCCCTTGGGCAGGTCCCATTTCCCATTGCGGTGGATGAAGAGGGTTTCGTTATCCTTATTGCGCACCAGTCCACCAGCTGCGATAACGACGGGCAACAATTTATGAAGACGTTTCAAGAGCTTCTTCTCACTTTTTGAATACAATACCACGTTATCGATCTTCCCTTTATCAATTTGCTTCATCAGCTTTTTGAAGTCGAGATTCTTAATCTTTAGTACATTGTGATCTGGAAAAGAATCCTTGTCCGATGTTACGATTATGGCAACCTCTTTGACAAAAACTTTATACATTTGTCCCATGGTTAGAGATAAGGATATTGCAATTAAAACTGCAGAATTGTTGTTGCAAATTAAAGCAATTAAATTGCAACCGCAAGACCCTTTTACATGGGCAAGTGGATGGCGCTCCCCTATTTACTGCGATAATAGGGTAACTCTCTCTTATCCAGCGATACGCAATTTCTTACGAGAACACCTGAGCCGCCAGATTGAAAAGGTACATGGCAGGCCGGATGTTATTGCTGGAGTTGCCACGGGCGCTATAGGTATGGGAATGCTGGTTGCCGACTATATGAACCTACCATTTATATATATAAGACCAGAAGCCAAAAAGCATGGCCGCCAGAACAAGATCGAGGGACATCTGGACAGTGGACAGAAGGTCGTCGTCGTGGAGGATCTAATCAGTACAGGCATGAGCAGTCTCAATGCCGTAGATGCATTAAAGGAAGCTGGAGCAACCGTAAAAGGTATGGTAGCCCTATTTTCCTATGGATTTCAAAGTACCGTTGAGCGGTTTGCCCAACAAAATATAGAACTCACCATCCTGAGTGATTACGATCACCTTATCCAGCAGGCCATACAAGCTGGACATTTTACTGAAACTGAAATTAATCTGTTGCAAAGCTGGAGAAGTGATCCCGCAAACTGGAACAAAGTAGGATAACCCATGAATTTAGAAAGCCGCACCGTCAACACGTCCAAGACTCCTGAACAATTGTATGAGTTCTTGACCCATGCAGAGAACTATAAGCAGCTCATGCCCGAGGATGCTAAGTTTGAAGCCTACGATAGCAATACGTTTCTGTTTGGGTTGAAGGGAATGCCGGAGATCAAACTATTGATCGAAGAAAAAATACCGTATTCCATGGTAAAACTGGGATCTGCCAGCGATAAACTATCATTCTCCCTTACCTGTAATATTTTACAGTTTGCAGAGGCCTCCCGGGCACAACTTGTTTTTGCGGGAGATTTTAATACGATGATGGCGATGATGATAAAGGGACCTATCAAAAAATTCTTGGAGACTCTCGCGACAGGATTGGAAAAACTTTAATACAACCAGCTCAGTTCCTTGATATTAAAAACTCTCATTTTATTATCTGACATGAGAAGTTTTAATCGACCCTGGTCATCAGTTCCTTTTACTTTTGCTTTGTGAACAACTCCGTCTATTTCAAACGTTTTTTCCTCAAGATACCCATATAATAGGTCTTCGTACTTTGAGATCAACCGGGCTGGATCTGTGTAGCGTGCTTTAAAAAACGCTATAAATCGCGATAGTACGTCGTCTAGATCATGCACTCCACCCGTGATGTTCTTTAAAGAAGTTGCATGTGGCAAGTTCTCAAAAACCTGTTGGTTGACATTGAGTCCTATCCCTATAATCGAGTGCTGTAATAAAGATCCCACAAAACTATTCTCGATGAGCACGCCCGCTATTTTTTTATCGACTGACAGGATGTCGTTAGGCCATTTGATTTTGACCGATATGGAATCCAAGGAGTTCAAGAATGAGGCTAAGATGACAGTTGTAAGTTTATTGACCTCAAAGGCATTTAATCCATGATCATTCCTTAAGAACATACTGAAGGTAAGATTCTTGCCCGGCTCAGACTCCCACCCAGCACCCATTTGCCCTTTGCCAGCGGTCTGGTGAGTCGCTACAACCGTGTAGAATTGAGGGAGCACGCTTTCGCGAAAGCGTAACTTTAAGTAATCATTGGTGGACTCGGTGGCATGTAATTTGACTATATCCAAAATATTCATTGAGCGTTTAATACACATTTAGTATCTAGGGTTCAAAAAAAGAATAAATTTGTCAAAGCAAAAAATTTTTAATGACTAAAGAAAAGGTTTCTACCGATACTCTAATTTCCCACATTGTGGAAGGCATAGAAGAAGTTAAGGGAAATAATATAACCATACTCGACCTAAGACAACTAGAAAATACTGTGACCAGTTACTTTATTGTCTGCAACGGTTCCTCAAATACTCAGGTAAAAGCGATCGTAAACTCCGTACAGCGCACTGTAAGCAAGCAAATTCAAGAAAATGCATGGCACGTGGAAGGCACAGAGTCTGCCGAATGGGTGCTGATGGACTACGTCAATGTAGTCGTGCACGTTTTCCAGAAACATATCAGGGAATATTACGACCTAGAAAGCCTATGGGGAGATGCTAAGATCACCACCATAGAAAGTACCTACTAAAAAAACAAGAATGTCAACAGACAAGAAGAATAGCACACCCAAGGAATCCAAGCGCTCGGGACTTCCCAATAACGGAAAGCCCAATTTTAATATTTGGTGGATCGTAGTTCCCATCGTTGTTTTGTTTTTGGGTTATAGCCTTTTTACAAATACGTTCAACGCTCCCAAAAAAACCACTTATAATGAGTTTTTCTCCTTCCTGGAAGATGGAGAAGTTGAGAAGGTAGTTATAGTTAGCAATCGCAGGATAGCACAGGTCTTTCTTACCGACGAAGCTATAAATCTTCAAAAACATGCCAAAGCACGC
Source organism: uncultured Flavobacteriaceae bacterium (assembly GCA_963836885.1). GTDB lineage: Bacteria > Bacteroidota > Bacteroidia > Flavobacteriales > Flavobacteriaceae > Nonlabens. The sequence continues at coordinate 337,553 of CAWILF010000028.1, forward strand.
AAGGAAAATAGTATAGGCAATGTGCCCGTTCCACAATATACATTTGAGTACGGTGACCAGGAAACTTTTGAAAGAGAACTTAAAGAGGAAATAACATCCAATAATCTGGAGACGGAATATGTTTTTGACTCTGAGGATGATAGCATCTGGAATCTATTAGGAACCATATTGCCATTTGTAGTGATTATAGGAATCTGGATCTTCTTGATGCGACGCATGAGCGGTGGCGCGGGTGGTGGCGCAGGTGGTCAGATTTTTAACATAGGAAAATCCAAGGCAAAACTCTTTGATCAAAAAACAGATATCAAAACAACTTTTAAAGATGTTGCGGGTCTGGAAGGCGCTAAGGAAGAAATTCAAGAAATAGTCGATTTTCTCAAAAATCCAGAAAAATATACCGCCCTAGGCGGAAAAATTCCCAAAGGTGCGTTATTGATAGGTTCTCCAGGAACTGGTAAAACCTTGCTGGCAAAAGCAGTTGCCGGTGAGGCAAAGGTGCCTTTCTTTTCATTGAGCGGTTCTGACTTTGTTGAAATGTTTGTAGGTGTGGGAGCTAGTAGAGTTCGCGATCTTTTTAAACAGGCAAAGGAAAAATCACCCGCGATCATATTCATTGATGAGATAGACGCCATAGGGCGTGCTCGAGGAAAATCCAACATGTCCGGTTCAAATGATGAAAGGGAAAATACATTGAACCAATTATTGACTGAAATGGACGGTTTTGGTACCAATACCAATGTTATTGTTCTTGCGGCAACTAACAGAGGCGATATTCTGGACAAAGCATTGATGCGTGCCGGACGTTTTGACCGCCAGATCTACGTGGATCTTCCCGATGTTCTGGAGCGTGAAGAGATTTTTGAGGTTCACTTGAGACCACTTAAAAAAGTTGATGAAGGATTGGACACTGCATTTCTGGCAAAACAAACTCCAGGTTTCTCTGGTGCCGATATTGCAAACGTCTGTAATGAAGCAGCCCTTATTGCTGCTCGTAAAGGAAAGAAGGCTGTTGACAAACAAGATTTTCTGGACGCGGTGGATCGTATCGTGGGAGGATTAGAGAAAAAGAACAAATTAATCACTCCTTCTGAAAAGAAAACGATTGCTTATCATGAGGCCGGTCATGCAACCGTAAGCTGGATGACAGAACATGCCGCACCACTTATTAAAGTAACTATAGTCCCCAGAGGCCAATCGCTGGGAGCTGCCTGGTATTTACCAGAAGAACGCCAGATCGTGCGTCCTGACCAGATGCTGGACGAGATGTGCGCCACTATGGGTGGGAGAGCTGCTGAGAAAGTAATTTTCAATAGCATTTCCACTGGTGCCTTGAGTGACCTTGAGAAAGTAACCAAACAGGCACGCGCAATGGTCACTATTTATGGGCTCAATGACAAAGTGGGAAATATTACCTACTACGACTCTAGCGGACAACAGGAATATTCAATGACCAAACCCTACAGCGAAGAAACTGCAATAGTAATTGATCAAGAAATTTCAAAAATTATTGAAGAGCAATATCAGCGTGCGATTAAAATTCTCGATGAGAACAAAGATAAGTTGACCGAGCTGGCAGAAATCCTGTTGGAAAAGGAGGTTATCTTCAAGGATGATCTGGAGAAAATTTTTGGAAAAAGACCATTTATCAAAGAAGAGGCTATAGCTTTAAAGTCATCTACAAGACACGTGGCAGAGGAAGAACAAGTTATCACTACTCCACCTGCAGATAGTTTGCCTTTAGGATAATAAGTCATTATATTTACCCTGTTGCAAAATATTGTCGTGAAGACTGATGAGTATATTTAAGAAGTTATTTAATATATCGAACAAGCCTACTGAAGGTCAGGAATTTGGCAGCGACTTTGAGCGTGCCAAATACATGACTGAAGAAACGCTGCCCATTGACGAACGCTTTATAAGCAACTTCACCCGACAAGGTGGAAGATTTCTATACTGTCTTACTCCAGATGATATCGATGATAATTTTACCGAAATCATCAACGAGCACGGTTTTATAAATAAGCAGTGCTACTGTCCCAGTGAGGGTCTAAAAAGCAGATTCAATTCTTTTAATGTTGACTTCAACGGTTCCAGTTCGGGAGGAAAGTTCTTTTTGAGTACCTGTGAATATATTATCGCAGATACTGGTGCACTATTGTTTACTTCAAATCAAGTAAAGGAATACAAGCCCGCTGAACTACCACCGGTCTATATCATTATCGCCAGTGCTAGTCAGATAGTAGAATCCATAGGTGAGGGATTGAGAGGGATCAAAGCAAAAACAAATGCCACTATTCCCTCTAATATTACAACGCTCAAGCATTTCAGGGAACAATCCGTTCAAGAGCAAAAAGATTTGATGCACTACGGCGCAGCTCATAAAACGGTTTACCTATTATTATTGGAAGACCTTTAATATGAGAGAACTTCTACTTAGATCTATTTCGGGAATGGTTTACGTATCTCTTGTGGTACTGAGCGCATTGTTTTCAAGGGATGTATTTATTTTGTTGTTTTGCATTTTTGCATTTTTCTGTCTTATTGAACTGATGCCCATGATAAGGTTGAGACAGTGGGCAATCTATCCTATATTGCCGCTCGCCTATTATTTTGTTGTATGGAAAAGCATACCTTATAATGCGGTTCTCATTTTGCTAATTGCCGTGCTTATAGTAAATGTATATTTAATACGCGATCTGGTACTTGTCAATAGAATAGCGTTATTCAACACTAAGAAGCACGTTATCGCTCTGCTCTATTTAATAGGAAGTAGTTTGTTCCTGGCTCTCATACCTGATGTTGTTGAGAACTATCAGCCAGAATTACTTATAGGAATTTTCTCGATAATTTGGGTTAATGATAGTTTTGCCTATATTTTTGGGAAAAACTTCGGTAAGCATAAATTAATGAAACGCATATCGCCCAAGAAAACGATCGAAGGTTTTGTAGGAGGTTTGGTAATGGCGATCGTTGCGGGAGTTGGACTTTACTTCTATCTTCAGTACAATAATATTAACAATTACAGCGTCTGGAGCTGGATGATCATTGCCTTGGTAGTGGCGTTTTTTGGAACCTTGGGGGATTTGATCCAGTCAAAAATCAAACGTCAGGCGGCCGTTAAAGATAGTGGTAGTATTATGCCTGGACACGGTGGTATCTTTGACCGTATGGACAGTATAATTTTTGCCGCGCCATTTGCTTACTTAACATTTCTAATAATCAACCATGTTTCATAAAGAGGGAAAAGCATCTATAATAATCGGTTTTGCAGTTGCGATACTTAGTATAGTGTTAGCGCTTATAATAGATATGCCCGACTGGTTAGCTGCTATAATTATTGCGATAGGGGTTATATTTCTGGTTATCATCCTTCAGTTTTTTAGAAATCCCAGTAGAAATACGGTATTGGATCAAACTACCGTAGTTTCACCCGTGGACGGCAAAGTTGTAGTGATTGAAAAAGTTCAGGAAAACGAGTATTTCAAGGGAGAGCGACTGATGATCTCTGTTTTTATGTCGCCCATAAACGTTCACGTTACGCGCTATCCCATAGGTGGCAAGATCGCGTACAGCAAATACCATCCTGGTAAATATCTTGTTGCCTGGCATCCTAAGGCAAGTGAAGAAAATGAACGCACCACGGTAGTCATAGATCACAAGAACAAGCTACAGGTAATGTACAGACAGATAGCGGGCGCACTGGCAAAACGTATCGTAAATTATGCCGTCGCAGAGGAAACAGCAATACAGGGCGGTGAGAGCGGTTTTATAAAATTTGGCTCCCGTGTCGATGTTTATCTACCCGTTGATACAAAAATCAAGGTTGAACTTAACCAGAAGGTGAGCGGCGGTGAATCAATACTAGCCCAGTTCTAGATGGTTGGTGAAGAACTGGACATAGCATTCAACAACGCTTTTAAAAAAGCATCTTCTGAAGAGCAATCCCTTGTTCCCACAGACCTGCAGCTCCATCTTTATGCCTATTACAAACGCGCGATTGACGAGCCCTATGTGAGCAATCGCAGCTTTCAAAATAATGATCTACGCAGCGCATTTAAAATGAACGCTTTAATACAGGTTCAAAGCTTGACCAAGCGTGAAGCTAAAGAACGATATATTGAAATAGTCGAGGAGCTTTATCCCAAACCTTGGTAAATTGCTGTCTTAGCTTTCGCGAAAGCTTAAACAACCAATTAGACCTGAAAAGAACAAATCACTTTTGTCAGCCAAGTTAATAGATTTCAGTTTCCTTTTTTGAGGGAATGAAGTCTTTAATTCTGTTACTTCGGAGTATGACCCATACAATACAGTATAGAAGTCAAAAAACATCAGATGCCGTTTTAAATTTAAGGCCATCACTGACAATTACATAAAGCCCAATTATTGGAAAAGTGAAAAACTACAGGGAATTGGCGAGGTTTGTTTGACATCTAGACTTTCAACCCCTACTTATTTCTCATTATATAAATCGCCAGTGCCGCGAGACAAACTATAAGTGCAGCAAATATCATGGTAATTATGGTAAGTGGACTCATGGCTCAATCAAGATTTAAATGCAGAAATACTGGACTCCACAGTTTCAATGGTTGCACGGGCATCTGCCTCTTTTTTCCTTTCCAGAGCGATTACCTCATCGGGTGCATTACTGACAAAGCGTTCATTGCCTAGCTTTTTCTGTACGCCCATCAAGAAACCTTTAGCTCTTTTGAGCTCGGCCTCTAGCTTGAGGATTTCCGCTTCAACATCTATATTTCCTTGTAACGGGACAAAATACTCATTGGATTTAACCCTAAAACTAGCCGCTCCCGAGAGTTGTTCTGTAACCTCATCAATGGATGAAACATTGCCCATTTTCTTGATCAGGTCATTATAATCAGTACTCAACGACTCATTATTGATCGTTTTGAGCTCGATCAAATTCTTGAAACTGATCTGCTTTTCCTTGCGTACGTTTCTAATTCCAGAGATCACATCCTGGATCAATTCAAAATCAGAAAGCAACTGGTTATCTACCTCATTAACAATAGGCCAGGTATTGACACAAAGAGCCTCTTTAACCTCTCGTTTCTTGAGTGATTGCCACAACTCTTCTGTAACAAAAGGTGCAAAAGGGTGTAAAATACGCAGGTTGTCCTCAAACAGTCCGATAACTTCCTCTAGGGTTTTCGCATCGATAGGCTGTTGATATTCGGGTTTGATTATTTCTAGCAACCACCCGCAGAAATCGTCATAGATCAATTTATAAACTGACATCAGTACATCACTGATGCGGTACTTAGAGTAATGATCTTCTACTTCAACCAGGGCCTGACTAAATCTACTGCGGTACCAAGCGATTCCCTGCGACGCATGCAAGGGCTGGTCGATGGATCCATCAACTTCCCAGCCACTCACCAGATCGTACGCACTTAGGTTTTTCTTTACAAATGCCTTCCCTTGCTGGCATAACGCCTCATCAAACATAAGATCATTACCTGCCGCAGCGCTTAATAACAGTCCTACACGCACTCCATCAGCACCGTATTCTGTCGATGAGTTTCAAGGCATCTGGAGAATTACCGAGGGATTTTGACATCTTGCGACGCTGCTTATCTCTTACCAATCCAGTTAGATACACTTTATCAAAGGGTCTTTCATCGCGCAGCTCATATCCGGCAACGATCATGCGCGCTACCCAAAAAAACAATATATCCGGTCCGGTTACCAGATCACGTGTGGGATAATAGTAATTGATCTCTTCATTTTCAGGCTCTAAGACCCCATTAAAAACACTGATGGGCCATAGCCAACTAGAAAACCAGGTATCGAGAACATCTGTTTCCTGACGTAGATCTTTAGGTTGTAGGTTGTTGTTGTTTGTTAGCTTTCGCGAAAGCGTAACAGCCTCATCCACACTGCCAGCCACGACAAAATCGTCCTTGCCATCACCATAATAATAGGCCGGTATGCGCTGTCCCCAGACCAGTTGTCGGGAAACGTTCCAGTCACGCACATTTTCCATCCAGTGGAAGTAAGTACTTTTAAATTTGGCAGGTAACAATTCAACGACGTCTTCCCTTACCGCTTTTATCGCAGGTTGCGCGAGGTCTTCCATCTTTAAAAACCACTGGTCTGACAATCTAGGTTCTATAACGGCACCCGTGCGCTCGCTGGTTCCAACTTTATTAACGTGAGGTTCTTTTTTAAGGAGAAAACCTTGCTCCTCTAATTCTTGCGTAATTTTTTTACGCACCTCAAAACGATCCATTCCCTCATAATGAAGGCCGTTGGAATTGAGCGTTGCATCTGGGTTAAGAATATCGATAACCTCAAGGTTGTGGGTTTCTCCTATTTTTTTATCATTTTGGTCATGTGCCGGTGTAATCTTCAACGCTCCCGTACCGAATTCCATATCCACATACTCATCGGCAATTATGGAAATCTCACGGCCAGAAATGGGAACAATTACCTTCTTGCCAATTACATCCCTATAACGATCGTCATCTGGATGAACGCAAATTGCGGTATCTCCCAAGATGGTTTCTGGACGCGTCGTGGCAATTGTCAAATGGTCACCGCTCCCTACAAATTGATATTTTAAATGATATAAAAAACCATTGCGCTCCTCATAAACCACCTCCTCATCACTAAGGGTCGTTTGGGCTGATGGATCCCAGTTTACCATGCGATAGCCACGATAGATCAATCCCTTATTGTAGAGATCTATAAAAACCTTGATGACCGATGCGGACATATCATCGTCCAGCGTGAATTTAGTGCGGGACCAGTCACAGCTAGCTCCCAGTTTTTTGAGCTGTTCAAGTATGATCCCGCCATATTCATGAGTCCATTCCCAAGCGTGCTCCAAAAATTCCTCACGGGTAAGGTCGCTTTTTTCAATTCCCTGCTCTTTGAGCTTTTTAACTACTTTTGCCTCTGTTGCAATGGAGGCATGATCAGTTCCTGGCACCCAGCAGGCGTTATAACCCTTGAGCCTGGCTCGCCGTATGAGTACATCCTGAATGGTATTGTTCAACATGTGTCCCATGTGCAGGATACCGGTCACATTGGGCGGTGGTATCACAATGGTATAACTCTCTCTGTCGTCTGGAACCGACTTAAAAAAATCGTGTTCCATCCAGTATTTATACCACTTATCTTCAACAGACTTAGAGTTATAATTTGCAGACAATGACATACGTGGCTTAATTTTTGGATTTGGGTACAAAAGTACCAATTAAGCGAATTATACTTGGCATTTACGCTCGCTTAATAATTAATGAATTACTTTTAATCTTATTTAAAATATGAAACATATATTATTCTTTATCGCGACATTTATTGGTTTTATTACAGTAAATGCCCAACAAGAAAGCACCATTGAACTGACCACGGTTGAATTTGAAAGCAAGACAATAGACTATGGAACAATTACCAAAGGTGCCAATGGGACGCGCACGTTCACTTTTGAAAATACTGGAGCGCATCCTTTAATTATCGACAAAGTATTTTCTTCCAGCTACTCTAAAGTTGTGAGCTATCCCGAAAAACCCATCGCCAGCGGTGACAAAGGAGAAATTGTCATAAAATATGACACCAATAAATTGGGCCCCATCGTTAAGACAATTACCGTGCAGCTCAACGTAAAGGAGAAACTCATTCCCTTAAGTCTTAAAGGTACCGTGGTTGAGTAATTAGATTATAATTTTCAAAGCCCTCTCATAATATCTGAGAGGGCTTTTCTTTGCAATCAATTTAAGTTAATTGTTCTTCTACATGCTCACAAATCAACAATAGGTAGCAGTGTAAGTTCTACTGTGTAATATCCTTCCTCATTTTTTAAGTCCAATTTAATGGTTGAATAAGGCCGCTTATAAAATAACTGAGTAATCTCACCCATGCTAAAACTTCCCTTGCGCTTACCGTTATATTCAATAATCTGATCGCCTACACGTATCCCAGCTTTTTCTGCGGGAGAATTGGGGGCAACATAGTTTACCAAGATTTTTGGGTTGTAGGAATAGACCACATCACGTTTTTGATACCTGCTGATTTTTTTGAGTGACCTGGCATCCCTTTCTTCCTCACTGTCATAATTATATCGGACTTGCGTAATCAACTCATTTTCCCCTTCTCTAAGTCTCAATCCCGCCATGTTATAAAAAAACCCGCTTTTAAAGGCCCTGTTTTTTTTAAGGTATAATTTATCATTTTCAAGATCTATCAGTAGCTTAAACCTACGCAAGACCTCACCTCCTATCGCTCCTCGTGCTGCATACCTGCCATAGGTCAACCCGTCGCCATCCCTATCAGGAAATGCAACCGTAATTTTTTCAAAATCATAACCACCCAGTTGTAATAGCTCTATCTTAGACCTGACGCCATAAACATTGCCACTCAATCCAAATCCCAAGTAATCTTGAAATCCATTGGTTGGCTTACTAAAAGATGGTGAGGTTTCAAAAATCCATAGTGCATCACCACTACCAGTATCCAAGAGCAACGACATATCCTGACTGGAGTTTTTATGAAATGCATCTCCCTTCAGATAGGGTTTGCCACTGCTGTTATCTAGATCCATTATGGTATTAAACTTTCGTTTAACCCTTGTATTGTCAGGAGAAAAAACCCTGATTTTTTCTTTCGCATAATCCAGCTCGATCAAGTGATTCCTAAAAAAATCAATTCCTATAATACCATTGACCTCACGTCCTAGAATTGGGACAAAGCTTATCTGCTCACCGGTAAGCACGTGGATCTCTGCATTAAAAGACCTGTATTTCTGAATATCTATAAAATTTCCCTTACTTAAAATAGCCTCAAACGGCTCACGAGATCCATAACCCGCAACTTTTGAAGGTTCTCCAGCACCTACTATTAGACTATCCACGCCATTGAGGTTGAATATGGTAGTACGGACAGCACCCGTATCCAATATAAACTTGAGCTGCGTACCGTTTACCTTTGCGTTGAGAATGATGATGTTTGAAATTATATCTACCGGTATTTCTATCTCGCTCACATTTTCTCCCATGCTGAATTCCTGGGCCATACTCCAGGTTGAAATGGTTAAAAACATAAAAAACGAAAGGGCTTTTCTCATTGACTTAAATATAAGGCTTTACTAAAAATATGGCACTCTATCGAGCAAGTATTACCTTTGTCGTAATTAACATAGAACATGCCGAGAATTTCAAATAAAGGAATGGCGATGCCGTCCTCTCCAGTAAGAAAATTAGTCCCATTTGCAGAAGCAGCTCTTGCAAAAGGCCGCACCATCTACCAGCTCAACATAGGACAGCCCGATATAAAAACACCCGCACAAGCCATTAATGCGGTAAGGAATACCGACATGGAAGTGCTTTCCTATAGTCATAGTGCAGGTAACGAGTCTTATCGCAAAAAATTGGTCACGCACTATAACAAACTGGACATGGGACTGGACATCAATGACATCATTGTCTCCACGGGTGGTAGCGAGGCTTTGTTATTTGCCATGGGATCCATCTGTGATTATGGCGATGAAATTATAATACCTGAGCCTTTTTATGCCAACTATAATGGATTTGCAGCGGCGAGCGGTGTAACCGTCTGCCCTATCAAAACAACGATTGAAAACAACTTTGCGCTACCGGCGATAAGTGAGTTTGAAAAACTGATCACTGAAAAGACCAAAGCCATCCTCATCTGTAACCCTGGTAATCCCACGGGATATCTATATACAGAAGAAGAAATGCAACAACTTACCGACCTTGTTATCAAACACGACCTATTCTTAGTGGCAGACGAGGTATATCGTGAGTTTGCCTACGATGGCAGAGTGCATCTTTCCGTAATGAATAGAGAAGGACTGGACGACCACGCGATCATGATCGATAGCGTATCTAAGCGTTACAGCATGTGTGGAGCGCGCATAGGTTGTATTGTTTCTAAAAACAAGGAGGTCATGGCGGCGGCAATGAAATTTGCTCAGGCAAGACTCAGCCCGCCGACATTTGCCCAGATCGCTGCAGAGGCTGCGCTGGAGACTCCCCAAGAATATTTTGACGCGGTGATCCATGAATACATAGAGCGTCGCGACCTGCTCATCACCGGCCTCAAGGAAATCGAGGGTGTTGAGGTCGCAAATCCGGGTGGTGCATTTTATTGCGTCGCACAGCTTCCGGTAGAAGATACCGACGTGTTTGCACAATGGATGCTGGAATCGTTTGAACTGGACAACGAGACGATCATGGTCGCCCCTGCCGCTGGTTTTTACAGCACGCCGGGAACTGGAAAGAACCAGATCCGTATTGCTTACGTATTGGAAAAAGATTCCTTGGAAAAAGCAGTGAGAATTTTGAAAGAAGCGCTCAAAGTGTACAACGCGTGATAGAAGTCCAGCATCATTTTCAGCTCAAGAAGCACAATACTTTTGGGGTTTCCGCTTTCGCGAAAGCTTACATAGCCGCCCACTCTCTTCAACAATTAAAGGAAGCAGTGGGCTATTGCAATGGCGAGAACCTTTTCTTGCTGGGTGGAGGAAGTAATATGTTGATCAAAAATGACATAGAACGCACGGTAATCCACGTGTTGCTCAAAGGCAAAGAAATTATCAAACGGGAAAATGATCAGGTGTTTTTAAAAGTCCAGGCTGGTGAAAACTGGCACGAACTCGTATTATACTGTTTAGAAAACAACTTTGCCGGGATGGAAAACCTGTCCCTCATTCCTGGCAATGTGGGCACCGCTCCCATCCAGAATATAGGAGCGTATGGCGTGGAGCTCAAGGATATTTTCCACTCGTGTGATGTTTTAGATTTGAAAACTTTAGAAACCAAATCGCTCAGCAAAGAAGAATGTAAGTTTGGTTATCGGGATTCTATTTTCAAGAATGAAGCCCTCGGCAGTTATGTCATTACCTCGGTGACCTTTGCCCTAACAGATTTGAACCTGTCCAATTCATACGAGATGAAGTTGGATTACGGCGCGATCCAGGAAGAATTGGAACGACTGGAAGGAACACTTTCCATTCAAAAAGTTTCCCAGGCCGTCATTAATATTAGGAGCTCAAAACTTCCCGATCCCAAAGTACTGGGAAACAGCGGTAGTTTTTTTAAAAATCCCGTGATTGAGAAAAAAGAATATGATCAACTGAAGTTGACTTTTGATGATATCCCCTGTTATCCACTGGATGAAAAGCACGTTAAAGTGCCAGCTGGCTGGTTGATAGATAAATGCGGGCTCAAGGGAAAACGTTATGGTGATGCGGGAATTCACGATAAACAGGCGTTGGTACTTGTAAATCACGGCCATGCAAACGGAGAAGAAATTTTGGAAGTCGCGAGAACGGTTCAACAGACAGTTCATGACAAGTTCGGCATTCATATCGAGATGGAGGTCAATTTAATCGATGGGTAGGGTAATTTTAAAGTAGAATTCCATCGATAATTTCTAGCAAGCTTTTTGAGTCTCAATAAGCTAATCTTTATCTTTGCACCATGGATTTTAAACTCATTATCATCACTTTCGTTTTGCTGGCTCTCGCGTTTGGAGGGATTGCCATAAAGATTTGGGGCAAAAAAGACGGTAAATTTGCCGGAACCTGCGCCAGCCAAAGCCCTTACCTCAATAAAAATGGTGAGGCATGCGGGATGTGCGGCAAGCTACCTGAGGAGCAGGATTGTAAAAATCCATCTGTCCAGTCTAGGTAATCTTTTATGGAACCGAGTATTATCCTTTGGATCATGGCCTTCATCGCCGCGATCAATATTACCTACTACATTTATTTTGCTAAGTTTGCTTTCCTGCCTCGCCGGCAGGCAGGCGCAAAAGCGGAACTTTCCTCAAAATCTTCAGAACAACCAGTCTCCATAATCGTCTGTGCAAAAAACGAATCGGAAAACCTCAAGAATCTAGTTCCATTATTATTAGCTCAGGCCTACTCAGATTTTGAGATCATCCTAATCAACGACTCCAGCAAGGACGACACGCTCGATGTAATGGAATCATTCAGAGATCAGGATGAACGGGTTAAACTCGTGAATGTAATTCCCAACGAGTCCTTCTGGGGAAATAAGAAATATGCACTGACGCTAGGGATAAAAAAGGCAAAAAACGATAAACTGTTATTTATAGATGCTGATTGTAAACCCGCAAGTGATGCATGGATTGAAATCATGTCCTCTTTATACGGAAAAGAAAAATCCATTGTGCTGGGCTATGGCGGTTATATAAAACAGCCTGGAATACTGAATGCACTGATACGTTTTGAAACGGTAATAGCTGCCATGCAATATCTTTCTTATGCAATGCACGGGAACGCTTATATGGGAGTGGGCCGCAACCTGGGTTATACCGCGACCCAGTTCTATGAATCCAGCGGCTTTGTGAAACACATGAAGATACTGGGAGGAGATGATGATCTTTTCATCAACGCTGCCGCAAATAAGGACAACACCAGTGTTTCCCTAGATCCCAATTCTTTTACCTACAGCATTCCCAAATCATCATGGAGCGACTGGTGGACTCAAAAACGCCGTCACATCAACACTGCAGCGCATTATAAAAGGAGACATAGATGGAGTCTGGGACTATTTTTTATCAGCCAGCTGCTATTTTTTATTTGTGCCATTGTGGGTATGCTGGATTTTCAAAGTTGGATGTTGATCTTGGGAATTATAGCCTTGAGGTATTTGATCAATTGGATCGTTGTCGGTAGATCACTTTTAAAGTTGCAGGAAAACGGATTGATCCTATTTTATCCGATTTTGGAACTACTCCTTATGGGCTGTCAATTGGGATTGTACTTCAGTAACAAGACCAGTAGTCCCAAAGAGTGGAAGTAGTCAGTAAATAGCTTTACCACCGACTACATAATCATTAAATTTGTAGTATGAACACAGTTACAGAATCCGTTGCGCCACCACAGAGAAAACCCAAATGGTTGCGAGTAAAACTTCCCGTAGGCCAAAAGTATAAAGAACTGCGTGCCGTCGTAGATAAGTACGAGCTGCACACCATTTGTACCAGTGGTAGTTGTCCCAATATGGGCGAGTGCTGGACAGAGGGAACGGCGACTTTTATGATCTTGGGAAATACCTGTACGCGTTCCTGCGGCTTTTGCGGCGTTAAAACCGGCCGGCCAGAAACCGTGGATTGGGCAGAACCAGAAAAAGTAGCACGCTCCATCAAGTTGATGAACATCAAGCACGCCGTTGTAACCAGTGTAGATCGTGATGACCTTAAAGATATGGGTTCTATTATTTGGGAAGAAACTGTTGCTGCCATACGACGTATGAATCCCAATACAACTCTTGAAACCCTGATCCCAGATTTTCAGGGCGATACCAGAAATATAGATCAGAATCGTAAAAGCAAATCCCGAGGTTGTCTCCCATAATATGGAAACGGTCAAAAGACTGACGCGAGAAGTACGTATCCAGGCCAAATATGAACGCAGCCTTGAAGTCTTGCGCTATCTTAAACAGGAGGGCATCAACAGAACGAAATCGGGAATCATGCTGGGACTGGGCGAACTGGAAGAGGAAGTGATAGAAACCCTGCACGATCTAAGAGCAAATAACGTAGATGTGGTAACGCTGGGCCAGTATTTACAGCCCAGTAAAAAACACTTGCCCGTTAAAGAATTTATCACCCCAGAGCAATTTAAGAAATACGAAACGATCGGTCTGGAACTAGGCTTTAGGCATGTGGAAAGTGGCGCACTGGTAAGAAGTTCTTACAAAGCTCATAAGCATATATTGTAGCAATGTTCAATGTTCAATGTTCAATGTTCAATTAATTTCAAAAATCTCCAGCACGTTATGATAAAAATATCAGTTAGATTTGATTAAAGTCGGCATCAACGGTTTCGGTCGCATAGGGCGTGTTTTTTTAAGAACGGTTCTTAACCATCCACAGATTGAAGTGGTTGCGATAAACGATCTTGCCCTTCCGGAGGTGATGGCACATTTATTTAAATATGATTCTATTCATGGAGTTTTACAGCATGAAGTTACCCATGGCGATGGTTTTATAAAAATAGATGACCACAGTATATCCTACACCCAGCACTCAAAAATCGAGAACATTATCTGGAACGATGTTGATGTCGTGATAGAGTCAACAGGTAAATTTAAAATCAAATCTGACCTACAAAAGCATATTAACGCTGGGGCGCGCAAGGTGATCCTGAGCGCACCTCCCATTGAAGATGACATCAAGACGATAGTTCTAGGAGTGAACGACGCCATCTTACATCAAGATGATGTCATTATCTCAAACGCGAGCTGCACCACAAATAATGCTGCGCCGCTCATACAGGTTTTGGACGATCTGTGCGGTATAGAACAGGCCTATATTACCACAGTTCATAGTTACACCACCGACCAAAGTCTGCACGATCAACCGCACAAGGATCTGCGCCGTGCAAGAGCCGCTGGACAGTCCATCGTTCCCACCACCACGGGAGCTGCAAAAGCACTGACAAAAATTTTCCCACATTTAAGTGACGTTATAGGTGGTTGCGGCATCAGGGTTCCCGTTCCCAACGGCAGTCTGACCGATATGACCATTAATGTAAAACGCAATACCAGCATTGACGAGGTTAATGAAGCATTTTCCGCTTTCGCGAAAGCTAACCCCAATTATTTTTCCTACACCACCGTGCCTCTTGTCTCTAGGGACATATCCGGCAGTCCCTATTCTTGTATACTGGACTCCAACATGACCTCGGTCATCGGGAAAATGGTAAAGCTGATCGGGTGGTACGATAATGAGAGTGGATATTCCAACCGGTTGATGGATCTTGTGCTGAAGGTGAGTTGTTTGTAGGGTGCTGGTTGATTTAATTATTCTCGTATAGCTTCTTGCAAGGTTATGTTATAACATAGTGAAAGTATTGAAAAGTCGTTTTTTTTGCGGATTTAAATGGCTATCTGACTAAATTTTCACGTTACTTGTTGTAAATGAAGACTAGCGAGAATAACAATAAACAATAAATTATATTTGTTGAGGATTCAAAATAAAAAAGTTATGGAAGCTGTCAAATTGAGAAAAACGATGATTAATTATATCAATGAAGCAGACGATCGCTTATTAAACGTGCTCAAAGCAGTTGTAGAAAGTTATCGAGAAACCGACGTCGTAGCATATTCTGTGAGCGGTAAACCCTTCACTAAGCAACAATATGATGAAGAACTTTTAATGGCTGAAAAAGAAATCGAAAATGGCGACTTTATCAGTCAAGGATTTACGATATATGGACTCATCAATGAGCTGATTTGAACATTGCTTTTTTTAGATTGAAAAGGAATGCTTGGGTACAGAGGATTTGGAAAAGGAATCTCAAAACTGGTAATGGCTGCTTTAAAAGTCATATGGTCTAATAATGCGAAAAAACAGATTAAACAGATTTTCGATTATTTGAAATACGACAAAAAAACACCTCAGGGTGCTGAAAATGTGAGGCGCGATATATTAAAAGCTGGCGAAAATATTTTGTTTGCAGAACAATATCAAAAAGATGAAATTAATTCTCGTTACAGAAGAGTTATTGTAAGACATTACAAGCTTATTTACTTAGAAAAGGATGGGACTATAATAATTTTGAGAGTTTTTGACACTCTTCAAAATCCTAATCGGCTATTAAAGGAAAATGATGATAACTGATCTTAGTAATTGATTAAAATTGAACTCTTTGAAATTGCCCGAATTGTCACAATCTACAATTCACGGATTCATCATCGGACGAAAAGTCCCGCATTAGTCAGGTGATTCTCATAAAAACCTCTGCGCCACACCTCCCATAAACTTCATCTCCATCGGTAAATAATAAATTTGGGAAATACCATGTTTTTCCAACCGCATGAAATCCTTTTCGGTAGTGATGACAAAGGTCTTTTGTCTAATTACTGCAATGTCTTTTTCAGTAAATGAATGGTGATCGGGAAAGTTTAAATGCTCCACTTCAAAGTGTGTTGAAAGAAAATCAACTAAAGGTTGAGGTTTTGCGATACCTGTAACTAAAGTAACTTTGCCATGCTTTACCTCGCTTAGCGATAAATTCTCAGCGCCTTTTAATTCTTGAGCATAAGATATGTAGGAGAAAAAAACATTTTGATGAGGTTTTGGTTTGATTGTATCAGTAATTGATAATTGCTCTGACGCGCTCAAATCTGGCGGACATTTAGTCACTATAATTGCCGATGCACGCTCTGCTCCCGACCTAGACTCGCGCAAATCTCCCGCGGGTAAGATAAAATCTTTATAATAAGGACGGTCATAACTGGTTAGCAAGATATATTCGTCTGCTTTCACGTGGCGGTGCTGGTACGCGTCGTCCAGTAAAATAAGATCAAGATCATACTTTTCGGCAAGTTGCTGAATCCCGACAGCGCGTTTTTCACATACGGCAACTACAATACGCTCTCCATACTTCCTTTTGATCTGGAGCGGTTCATCTCCCACCTCGCGCGGATTATGATGTGGTTGCACTTCAATAAATCCTTTAGTGGTACGACCATAACCACGACTGACCACGCCTATGCTTTGATTACCAGCATTACGGATCAAGTATTCTATCATGGGAGTTTTTCCCGTACCGCCCGTGCTCAAATTGCCTACCGCGATAGTCTTGATTTTAGGTTTGTACTGCTTAAAAATACCTAGATCAAAAAAACAGTTGCGCAGGGAGGTGATCAGATCATAAATCACACTAAATGGATATAAAAGCAGTCTAATTTTGCGCATAGTCAAAAGTAGCGTAAATTTAAAACTAGAAGAATTCGTTTTATGATAATCAAAGAAGTTATTGACTATTTGGAGATTTTGGCACCGCGGGATTATGCCGAAGATTTTGACAACACCGGTTTACTTACTGGTTCAAAAAGTACAGAAATCACTGGAGTTCTGGTAACACTGGACTGCCTGGAAAACGTGGTGGACGAGGCAATTGAAAATAACTGTAACCTTATCGTGACCTTTCATCCCATTATATTCAAAGGTCTCAAACACCTCCAACCCACGGATTATGTGAGACGAGCGGTTGTAAAAGCGATCAAAAACGACATCGCGATCTATTCTACACACACTGCCCTGGACGTTACTAAAGGTGGCGTGAGCTATCGCATGGCCAAAGAATTAGGACTGAAAGATGTAACGACTCTAGTGCCTAAAAAACGACTGATTAAGAAACTTACCACCTACGTTCCCAGTGAAGATTATGAGAAGGTGCGAGATGCGCTTTTCAAGGTTGGAGCGGGAAGTCTGGGCAATTATTCTGATTGTAGTTTTTCGCTAACTGGTGAGGGCACATTCAAGGGAAACGAGAACAGCAATCCGCAGGTGGGAGAACGTGGGGTGATGAAAACGCTGGAAGAAAAACAGCTCCACATAAGCTATTTACCTCATTTAGAATCCACTATTCTTACGGAGCTTCATAAATCACACCCTTACGAGCAGGTCGCTTTTGAGATCACGCAACTGGAGAATCAGTATCAGGATATTGGCCTGGGAGTTCTTGGAGTTTTGGAAGAATCCATGCTTGTTGATGACTTTTTAAGCCATACAAAGTCGGTATTTAAGAGCAGTGTGATAAGGAGTTCGCTTTCGCGCCTGCCTGCCGGCGAGGCAGGAAAGCGGGAAATCAAAAAAGTGGCTCTACTGGGTGGTTCTGGATCGTTTGCCATAAATAACGCCATCGCAGCAGGAGCCGATGCCTACATCACTGCCGACCTTAAATACCACGACTTTTTTCAAGGAAGTGAGCTGCTGCTTTGCGATATAGGACACTATGAAAGTGAGCAGTTTACAAAAAACCTTTTATATGAATATCTTAGCGATAAATTTAGTAGTTTTGCAATCCTTTGTGCACAAGCACGAACAAATCCAGTAAATTACTATTTTTAACATGGCAAAAAAGACTGAGGCTACCGTAGAAGACAAGTTAAGAGAACTTTACAACCTACAATTGATCGACTCGAGAATAGATGAAATACGCAATGTGCGTGGAGAACTTCCTCTTGAAGTTCAAGATTTAGAAGATGAAGTGGCAGGCCTAACGACTAGATTGGGTAAACTGGACACGCACCTTGAGGAACTGGGTGATAAGATCGCATCCAAGAAAAACCTGATCGAAGAGTCTAAAGCTTCCATCACTAAATATACCGAGCAACAAAAAAACGTACGTAACAACCGTGAGTTCAACTCGTTGAGTAAGGAAATCGAATTTCAAGAACTGGAAATCGAGCTCGCCGACAAGCACATACGCGAGTTCAAGGCGCAGATAGAACAGCAAAATGAGGTCATCAAGGAACATACCGACCGCCTTGAGCAACGCCAGAATCACTTGAAGCACAAAAAGTCTGAACTTCAGGAAATTCTTGAAGAAACAGAAAAAGAAGAGCAGGCACTGATGAAAATGTCGGGCGATTATGCAAAATCAATCGAACAACGTTTGGTAAAAGCCTACACGCGCATAAGAACCAGCGTTAAAAATGGTCTTGCCGTTGTGCCGATAGAGCGTGGAGCTTCTGGTGGATCCTACTTTACGATCCCGCCACAGGTACAGGTAGAGATCGCAAGTAGAAAGAAGATCATAACCGATGAGCACTCTGGTCGTATACTAGTGGATGCGTCCCTTGCCGCAGAGCAAATGGAAGCCATGGCAAAGACTTTTAAGAAGTTGTAAGATTTTTTACATACTATAAATTGAGAAAAACCATCGCTTTGCGATGGTTTTTTTAGTTTATTACTGTGTTATTTTTATTTTCAAAGAGGTAGGCTTTAGCCTACCTCTTTGAAATGATTTAAATCAGATTACGGTAATCACCCTTCCCGAGTAATAGGCCTTAAACTCCTCTCCCGTACTATTTACCTCACCGTTAATGATAATCGTATAATTTTGCTCATCAATACGTTCTAGGACTACCGTGCCGTTAAAAACATTGTCTGGTGGAAAGAATGGATTTGTAGCATCAAAGTCTATGGTATAGGTAACCTCTGCCGTGCCTGGAAGTTCTAAATTATCAAGTGGGTATGTACCGGGATCGATCGTACCATTGTCGGTAAAAAAATCTACGGAGAAGAAATTACCACGACCAGAAAAATCACCAAATTCCACGGTAAGTCCCTCGCCAGTATAAACAAAAAATGTAGTCCAGACTCCTGGAGCCAAGTCGTAGGTAATCGACTTATACCCTTCTTCCATGGGATAGACCTGATCCCCTACAGAGAACTGATTGGTTCGTTCTTCCACAGGTGGTGTCGGTTCAGCGCCCTCATCATCATCACTGGTACAACTGGTCATAAATAGGAAAAAAAATAGTATCCCGATATATTTAAAACATACTCTAGATAGGGTCTGCGTTTTCATAGTCTTCGTTTGTAAAGGTTTTTGTGAAGGTGTTACCTTCTCTTTCATAGTAACTATCGTTGAAAAAGTCGTTTCCAATGAGTGTATCTCTGTAAATAATTCTTCGATCACGATTTAAAGTTATAACAACTGAATCTACTCGTATCAGTTGAGCCACATTTACACTGCCAAAATCACTTTCCGAATATTCAAACAGTGGATTTGCGGCATCTAGCTCTGCAAGCCATTTGAGATCTACAAACCTTACATTATTGGTATCAATGAAAGTTTTATAAAATTCAATATCTACCTCGTCCAGAGTTCCTAACTCATATTTAACAGTAGTTATCTCATACCCTTCTTTGATGCAGGAGAAAATAAATAATACAATTACTAAACTTAGAAATATTTTCAAATTCATACCCGCCATTTTAATGATCAAATGATGCCAAATTTTTTATCGTAAAAATGATCCAACAGTCATTCCTCGCCTAAATCTAAGATATACATAAATAGCGAATAGCGAATAGCGAATAGCGAATAGCGAATAGCGAATAGCGAAATTTTATCAAAAAAACTATTTACTCTTCACCCGATATTCATCAATCAATTCCAGCTCCGTTCTAAAGGAAAGCACCTGTTCACCAAATTTATCAAAACTTTCCTTTCTCAATTGTGGCGCATGTTCTTCATAATAGAGATCCAGTGCTTTTCTATCAATAGCTTTATACTGAATGGAAAATGTGCTCGACCCATCCTGTTCTTCCACCAGCACGCGAGTTAATCTTGCATCCATAAACAATCCTGTTCCCAGCACTAGCGGTATGTGTTCTCTGATCCATTCAAGCCAAATGGTCTCTATGGATTGATGCATGTTGCAGGTAACGTTGTAGATGATTTGGGACATAATGGGTGTGGGGTTTGAGGTTTGAGGTTTAAGGTTTAAGGTTAGAATATGGAATATGGAATATGGAGTATGGAATTTATAGTATAGGGGACTGATAACTAATAACTGATAACGTCTCTGTATATGAGCAGTGCGGGTGAAAATGACTGTTGCCATTCGGTTTAGCACAAGCCGATTTTTATTTTTTGTTTGTATCAAAAGTAGGATTTGTAAAAATTTGGCGACTTCCAAATATACCTTAACTTTTAATTAAGCGACAACTCCCGCATTGATTATATACTTTGTTGTGGTGCGTTTTTCTGCGTTCTGTTTTTCAATTCAGTTTGCTTTAATCCAATATCCAACCAAATGTATTTCCAAATTGTGAGGAAGAAGTCCAAATCAGCCATATTGTTAAGCATCCAATTAGACAAAATAAAATTGGTTTATAATTCAGTTTGATTTTGCTCGTAAACTTTAAAATCAAATTTATTAAAAATATTGTTGGATATATATATGTCGAACACCACATTGATATAATCCAAAATCCAAGTAAAAATCCAGACGAGTTTACAATCAGAATATTATTGGAAAATTCAGAATATTCTGGATTATTATATGAAGGATTAAATCCAAAAACTGAACTCACATAATGATGAAATATAATCAGGGATATAACCCACAATATTGGAATTATTCCGAATATCAAATAAGACACTTTAAATATTTTTTCAATCAGATGTTTGTTTATCCGAGTTTGATAAGGCATATTTAAATCATTATTCATATTAATTCGCAAAGTTTTTTTCTAATGCACCACAACTAATAACTAATAACTAATAACTAATAACTAATAACTAATAACTAATAACTAATAACTAATAACTAAAGTTCGAATTTATAATTGTAAAAACAAGATTTAGCAATGAAAATTTCAAAAATCATTATCGGGAGCATCACCTCGCAACCTTCGGTAGCGGCGGCGGGCGTCTATTAAATGGATGGAGTCGCCGTGGTTGTAAATGATCTTTTCGTAAAGTGGTTTTGCCTTTTCTGGATCGGCGAGTTTTTCTTCGTAGAGCAGGGCCAGTCTGTAATAGGCGTCGTCTGCGAGAACACCGTCGGAGTAATTATCGATTAAGGTCTGGTAATTTTGTGCGGCTAGCTCAAAGTTGGCCTGCGACTCGTACAATCGTGCCTGATTGAACAATACATCGTCCTCTATGGGATCTCCCTTATGTTTAACGAGGATGTCGTCGTACATTTTTATGGCTTCCTTGGTCTTGTTCTGGTATTGTTTTAGGTCAGCTTTCGCGAAAGCTTTCAACGCCACAAAGGTCGTATCTTCCTGAGAATGATCTGAAATGGTCAAACTCAATGACATGGCGTCGTTTGCGATCAACTTGCTTGCAGCACTGCGCAATACCTTGAGCTGGGTAAGACTCCAGGGAAAATCACCCTGGTAATAACTGGTCTTGGCAACCTTGAACTGGGATTCTTGTGCGAGTTCATTGTTGGGAACATCGTTTTGAACCTGGCTGTAAAGGATCAGAGCGCGGTTAAATTGTTCTTGCAGCACCAGTATATCGGCGAGCTTCATTTTAACCTGGGCTTTTTGTATAGGATTCAACTTGAGCTTCTCAAGGTCGCTAAGAAGTGTGACCGCCTGATCTACCCTATCGTATTTGAACGCAAGAAAATTTGCGTATGAAAGCTGAAGTTGGTAGGTGTTCTGTTGGTTTCCATAAAGCGTGAGCAACCGCTGAAACTCCTCATCAATGGAGGAATAGTCTGCCTCGGTCGCATGGTCTGCATTGATTCCCACGCGCACGACATTTGCATTGAACTGTACGTAGTCGGACTGAGTCTCGGTAATCACATAATCCAGAATCTCGCGGGCGGCAGGAATATCATTTTCCTCCACCGCACTGTTTACCAATTGCATAAGGCCGCCCATGTCCTCGGTATTGCGTTTATAGACGGCTTTTTCTTGTGAAAATGCCTTGCTAAAATCCTTTTGCTGTACAAAAAGCCAAGAAAGCAATTTGTTATAAATGGGATCGGGATTGTCGCGCAACTGGGTGAGTAGCACGCGTCTTAAAATGTCATTGGCCTCATTTTCTGGATCTTCAGTAACGTACTGTGAAAAAATAGCGAGTGCGCGATACCTGTACTGTTCATTTGTACCTATTGCAACCATGTAGGACTCAAACATCTTTTTGAGATTGCCCTGTTCTCCATACAATCTTGATAATTGAATGCTGAAGTTAGAGGCCGACTCGGGTCGGGTCTCCTGCGCTTTTTCATAGCTCAGTACTGCCTGGTCCAGCAGATTGCGCTGCTCAAATCGGGTTGCGATCTGGTAGGTAAGCTGCGGTAGGGAATCCAGCACCGCGATAGCTTCTTCATAATATCCTGCCGCAACTTCATCCTTACCCTGCAAGGAGCTATTATAGCCGCGCTCAATAAGCAACTGCTGGCTGTAGGGAATTATTTTTTGGCTCACATCCAGCAATGAATCCACCGATTCATAGCGCTCCAGTTGTTGTAGCACCTCAATAAGGCTGTACACATTATTGATGCTCTTTTTATTGGTATTATAGATCTGCTCGTAGATTTTTAATGCCTTGCCATATTCCCCCTGGTCGATATAGTTTTCTGCCAGACGCGTGTCCTGTGAGAATGCATTTGAGCCGATCAATA
The DNA here is from genome assembly GCA_963836885.1 of uncultured Flavobacteriaceae bacterium. Taxonomy (GTDB): domain Bacteria; phylum Bacteroidota; class Bacteroidia; order Flavobacteriales; family Flavobacteriaceae; genus Nonlabens. The sequence goes on from CAWILF010000028.1 coordinate 360,454, forward strand.
CCAGAAATAAAACTAGAATATACTTCATCTTATAAAATTATGGTATTTGATCTAGTTAACGCAGATTTTAAAGTTTTCTTTCACTTTATAAAAATGATCCAGCTGATGTGGTCTGTTACAACAAGCTTTTTAAATCCTCATGATTGGACTCTATTTCAAATTCAAGTTCGATTTCAAATTCAACTATAAATTTATTCCTTAATCGATCTTGTCAAACCCGCAATACGGTCTAAGAACCTTAGGTATTTCAATTCCAGTTTCAGTTTGATAATTTTCTAGAATTCCGGCGAGGATGCGTGGCAGTGCCAGTGCGCTTCCGTTTAAGGTATGTAATAGTTCATTCCCTTTTTCTCCGTTTCTGTAACGTAGTTTGAGCCTGTTGCTCTGGAACGTTTTAAAATTTGAAACGCTGCTTACCTCCAGCCATTTATTTTGTGCCGTACTGTAAATTTCAAAATCATAGGTAAGCGTAGAGGTAAATCCTAGATCGCCACCACACAATCTCAAAATACGATAGGGCAGTTCCAATTCTTCCAAGATCCCCTTCACGTGAACCACCATCGCATCCAGCGCCTGGTCGCTCTGGTCGGGATGTTCTATGCGCAAAATTTCTACTTTATCAAACTGGTGCAGGCGGTTGAGACCACGTACATCACTCCCATAACTACCGGCCTCACGACGGAAACATGGTGTATAGCCCGTCATGGCAATGGGCAGATCTGTCTGATCCAGTAGATCGCCACGGTATAGATTTGTAATGGGGACCTCAGCGGTTGGAATAAGGTATAGATCATCAACTCCCACGTGGTACATCTGTCCTTCCTTGTCCGGCAACTGTCCCGTTCCATAACCGCTTGCTTCATTGACTAGATGCGGCACTTGCATCTCGCGGTATCCTGCCTCGGTATTTTTATCCAGGAAATAGTTGATAAGAGCTCGCTGCAATCTCGCGCCCTTGCCCTTATAAACTGGAAATCCCGCACCCGTAATCTTATTGCCCAGTTCAAAGTCGATAATGTCATACTTCTTGACCAGCTCCCAGTGCGGCTGGGCATTATCGTGAAGTTGGGGGATTTCTCCATGTTCAGAGACTACTTCATTATCGGCATCGCTGTTTCCTGCCGGCACACTGTCCTGTGGGATGTTGGGGATCGTGTAGAGCAGGTTTTGCAAGTCGTCTATTGCCTTTGCCAGCTCCTCAGATAATTGTTTGGTACGTTCTTTTAAGGTTACCGTTTCCTGCTTCATCTCGTTGGCCTCTGCTGCTTTTCCCGACTTGAACAACTCTCCTATTTCCTTGGATAGTTTATTCAGTTTTGCAAGGGTATCGTCATTTTCAGCTTGCAACGTGCGGCGTTTCTCGTCGATGCTTATGGCATTTTCAAGCATTGCTGTTGCGTCGAGGTTTCTTTTTGTTAACGCTTTCGCGAAAGCTTCCTTATGAACACGTATGTCGGCAATTTGTAACATGGGAATAGTTTAAAATAAGTGGGTAAAATTAAAGTTTATAGCGCTAACAATGGTACGTATCATCAGTTTTTAGGCTCGGTGTCCTCATCTAAGTAGAGTGGTGAGGGCATGATCCACTCCTGGTGTTTGAAATGGCTCCATTCCTCTGCGGCAAGGTCAACTTGTGGGTCTATAAACTGGCTGTACTTCCTACCATTTATGGAAACCCTGGAATCAACAAATACCTGAATGTCCTTTCCTTGATCTGCGTAGGATTTTTTGAGCTTTTGCGCAAATTGCCATATAAAATCGGGCTTGGACTGGACAGAGCTTTGCTGTTTGGAACTGAGGTATTCACTCAGTCGGATTCTTGTCCTGACCTGCGTCTGTTTATCAACTACATAAAATTGGGTATCGCCAGAGCGGCTTCTCAACATCATGCGCCAGCTCAATCGGTGTCCCTCCTCAGTCCACAGTACATCATCTGCGATGATCCAGTGTCGCAACGGCAACAACAGCATGACCAGCAAGAAGGTGGTGGTTGAAAATATGATGAACTTTTTATGTGCGGGCACAATAATCTCTCCCGCTTTGTAATATGCTTTCTTCCAGATCAACCGTTTGTGGATCGTTTGGGTAGTAAAAAAGAAGAGTAAAAATGAGAGCGCGAGATAGGGAAATATCCCGATCTGAAATACCACACTATTAAAAATATGGAAGAAAACCGACGCAATTACCGCGGGCCACCGCGTAGGTTTCCACAATAAAAATGGAATGATCAACAGATCAAAGAACAGCCCAAAATACAATATCGACGTGTGCGCCCACTCGTGTTGCAAGATGTCAAAATCACTACCGCGTCCTGCCATTAAATACTTGGGAAAACTGCCGTCCAGCCAGTCCGGGTAGAACTTTGCTATGCTTGCGTATGCATAAATGATGAACAAGAAGGCAATGATGAAATAATAGATCCAGCGTGACATGTGCTCTTTGCGCAACTGTGGATCCCTCCACGCATCAATGGATGCCGACTTGTGGGCGGGCAGGAAGATCATGAGGTAGTTGAGCAACATGATGAGGTAGCAGTGGTTGTTATAACTGGATTTTTGCAATAGATAGACATACGTCCAGGTAATTGCATAAAATGCCATCGCAGCACGATATCTGTGGCCTACCATGATCATAATACCAGCAACGCCCAGTAACACATAGACCACGTACATCCAGTTGCCGGGCAACGGTTCCAAAAATTCAAAACCTATAAAGGTAAAGGTCGTCTTAGGCTCAATAAACAAACGTCTTACCGCTCCCAGTCCGATTGAACCAAATGCCTCCATCGCCAGCAAAAAACCAAAAATCATACGAAACAATACCAGCGCAGAATTATCTACCTGGGTAAACAACCATTTATCCCACTTGCTGTGCATAATTCCTTGTTTTGAGTTCGTCATTTTTCATCGCTTCAATCAATAGTTCAACAGATTCATATTTTTCCTCGTCCCGCAGCCTTTTACAGAAACTTAGCTTGATATGAGAATTGTATAAATCCCTGTCCAGGTCCAGAAAATAGGTTTCAATAGTTTGTTGCCTGTTGTCCGTTACCGTGGGATTGATGCCGATGTTAGTCATTCCATAATAGGTCTTTTGATCTATCGAGGCTTTGGTAATGTAAACTCCACTGCGCGGCAGGATCTTGTACGGCTCGGCTATCTTGAGGTTTGCCGTGGGAAAGCCCAGGGTCCTGCCCATTTTTCTGCCGGTGATCACCGTTCCCTGAATACTAAATTCCCGATCCAGATATCCATTTGCGGTCTCAATGTCGCCACCGGTCAGAGCGTTTCTGATCTTTGTACTGCTTACGGCAACCTCCTCGACCTCTTTCTTTGAGATCTCGATAATCTCAAATTTATGCTCCACGGCATATTCCCGCAGCTGCTCGATACTGGCAGATCTATTGCGCCCAAATCGATGGTCATAACCTATTACTATGATCTTTGCCCTCAACTGTCTAACGAGTATATCCTCAACGTAAGCTGCCGCGGTCGTTCTTGAAAAACCTACGGAAAACGGGTGGATAATTACATTCTCAATTCCTCTGGCGGCCACTAGACCCACCCTTTCCTCTATGGTATTGATCATTTTCAGATCCTGATCTGGTTGCAGCACCATGCGCGGATGTGGGAAAAAAGTCAGCAAAACACTGGTCAGGTTCTCGTTTTGGGCTCGATCCACAACGCGGTCGAGTATCTTCTGGTGCCCTTGATGAACGCCATCAAAAGTCCCAATGGTAACCACTGCCCCACGGTCGGCCTGATATTCTCTAATATGGTTGAATGTCCTTACTGACATGGTAGAATTTAACGAGCTGCAAATTAATGGAAAAGCGTGGGAATATAAGTGCCCAATCAAGAAATAAAGGGCTCAAAACGCACTATTTAGACGGTAATATTTAAGCTTTCGCGCCTGCCTGCCGGACAGGCAGGAAAGCGGAACAACCATCAAACTATTTACCGTTGAACTGATTCATGGTATTTGAGAGGCCGGCGTGCATGAAGGACAGCGCCATGTTTGCAGCGGTGTCCAAACGTTCTGGCAGGTGCGAGTTCTCGTTTTTATCCCACTCACCCAGTACATAGTCCACTTGTTTCCCCTGACTGAACTCAGCGGAAATACCAAATCTCAACCTGGGATAATTAGGTGTATTTAATTGAATCTGTGTGTCCTTGAGACCGTTGTGACCGCCATCGGTTCCTTTTGCCTTCATCCGCAAGGTGCCAAATGGTAGATTAAGGTCGTCGGTGATCACTAGGATCTGGTCAATGGCGATGCCTTCCTGTTTCATATAATATTTGATCGCCTTGCCACTAAGGTTCATAAATGTATTGGGCTTCAATAAAATGGCACTTTTACCTTTATGTTTTATGGTCGCAACATCGCCCAGCTTCAAGGTGTCAAACGTAGCTTCTTTCAATATAGCAATCTCGTCAAGTATTTTAAAACCAATATTATGTCGGGTTTCAGCATACTGACTGCCGGGATTGCCCAGTCCCACGATCAAAAACTTCTTCATATCGTCTCTTTCATTTATTAATTTCACGGATCGTGAATTACCGCCAAACCTATTTTTTAACCACTCTATCATTATTCCCTAAAACTAAAAAAAGCCGCAAGTAGTACCTGCGGCTATTTGAAAAAAATGCAATCCGTCTATTCTTTTACGGCTGCTACATCATCAGTTTCAGAAGATGGAACTTCATCTGCCGGTACTTCATCTTCATCTGCCTCTTCAGCGATTGCAGTACGAGAAGTTTTGATCATCACAACTACCACAGAGTCTGGGTGCATGATTTCAAATTCTTCAACCCTTAGGTCACGTACATACTTCTTATGACCGATTTTCATATTGGAAATATCGATGTTTATAAAGTCAGGTAGATTGCCTGGAAGCGCTTTTACTCTTAACTTACGGTTGTTTCTTCTTAGAACACCACCATTGAGAACTCCACGTGCAGTACCTTCGGTAGTTACAGGGATTTCCATAGTTACCATCTTATCGTCAAAGATCTGGTAAAAATCGGCGTGCAATAAGTGTTCACGCACTGGGTGCCACTGCATATCCTGAGCGATTGCATCAAATTTACCATCTGCTCCCAGGTCGATAACGACTAGGTGTGCATCTGGAGTGTAGATAAGGTTTTTAAACGCTTTTTCTTCAGCTGAAAAATGTATAGGTTCCTCTCCACCATAAATGACACAAGGTACCAATCCAGCATTACGTAGGGCTTTAGTTGCCTTTTTGCCCACGCTTTCTCTTTTAGATCCGGAGATCGTGATTGATTTCATTCTACTTTATTTAATTATTAATTGAAATTACATGATAAAATTACTGGAGATGGACTTGTTGTTCTGTACGCTCTCCATAACACCAGCAAAAAGTGGCGCACAGGATAGCACCCTTATTTTGGGACTTTCCTGTCTTAATGGAATAGAATCCGTTACTATAAGTTCTACCAGTTTTGACTTCTCAATGCGTTCATAGGCATTTCCGGATAAAATAGCGTGTGTACAAATGGCTCGTACGCTTTTTGCGCCTCGCTCCATCATTACATCAGCAGCTTTAGTGAGTGTACCGGCAGTATCCACCATATCATCCACAAGCACTACATTCTGACCTTCAACATTTCCTATAAGCTCCATGTGGGAAATCACGTTTGCCTTCTGGCGTTGTTTGTAACAAACCACTACGTCACTCTCCAATGTTTTTGCGTAGGCATAAGCCCTTTTTGAACCTCCCATATCTGGAGATGCGATGGTCAGATCACTCAAGTCCAAACTTTTTAAGTATGGAACAAATAAACTGCTTCCAAAGAGATGATCCACGGGCTTCTCAAAAAATCCCTGTATTTGATCTGCGTGAAGATCCATGGTAATGATGCGGGTTGCTCCGGCACTTTCTAGGATCTTTGCGATCATTTTTGCACCTATGGGAACGCGAGGTTTGTCCTTACGGTCCTGACGCGCCCAACCAAAATAAGGAATTACCGCAGTCACGTGTCTGGCACTTGCACGCTTTGCAGCATCGATCATCAACAGCAACTCCATTAGATTATCGCTACTGGGATGGGTGGATCCTATAAGAAAAACCCTGGTCCCACGTATGGACTCCTCAAAAGAAGGCTGGAATTCACCATCGCTAAAGGTAGAAAAGTTGACCTGCCCCAGTTTTGCCCCATAATGCTCTGCGATAGAAATCGCAAGATCCATGGACTGCCTACAACCAAATAATTTTGCATCTGTGACCGGAACGTTCATTACCTTATTTTAAACCTTTTGAATTTAAGGCTGCAAATGTAATCATATTTTAAGGGATTGAAGATGAAAAAGCATCCAATTAAGAACTGGGAATTGAATATTTTAATTACTTTTGCCATCCCAATTGTTTATTGCCTCAGTGGTGGAATTGGTAGACACGTTGGATTCAAAATCCAATGCTGCAAGGCGTGCCGGTTCGATTCCGGCCTGAGGTACAAAACCCGATCAGCGATGATCGGGTTTTTAGTTTTTTTCAGATTTCGATAGGATTAAATCTTTACCACCATCTTGCCCCTATTCTTCCCATCAAACAGATCTATAAATGCCTGCGGTATCCCATCAAAACCTTCTCGTATGGTTTCTTCAAAAACCAAATCGCCATTTTTTAAATGTTTGGAGAGTTCTTTTATTCCCTCTTCAAAGCGGTCTTCATAATTGCGAACGATAAAACCTTGCATTTTAAGGGACTTCTTGACCAGTTTTGTCTCCAATCGTGGCCCGGTAGGCTGCTCCTTTTTATTATAAAGTGAAATGGCGCCACAATTAACGACCCTACCAAAACGGTTGATGTTCTCCATAGCAGCATCCAATATCTCGCCGCCCACGTTATCAAAGTAAACATCTACTCCGTCTGGCGCATGTTCCTTGATCGCCGCGCTCATATCGTCCGTAGTTTTATAATTTATGCCCGAGTCGTAGTTGAACTTTTCTGTAAGCATACTGATTTTCTCATCACTTCCTGCAATTCCGACGACCTTCATTCCCTTAAGCTTTCCCAGTTGTCCGACGACCGAACCTACTGCGCCGGCAGCTCCGGAAACGAGCAAAGTTTCACCTTCCTTGGGATTGCCTATGTCATTCAATCCAAAATATGCAGTCAGTCCAGTCATTCCCAAAATCCCCAAATACGCACTGAGCGGTACATCGCCTTTCTCCACCTTGCGCATATCTTTTGCAGTACTCGTTTGATACTCTGACCAGTCCAGCATTCCTGTTAGGTAATCTCCCTTTTTAAAGTTATCGTGATTGCTTTCCACCACCTCAGCAACAATGGCCGATTGAACCGGCTTCCCTATTTCAAATGGTGGTACATAAGATTTCTCATCTCGCATCCTACCCCTCAAATATGGATCTACGCTCACGTACAAAGATTTGAGCAAGACCTCTCCCTCATCTGGTTTGGGTCGGTCAACTTCCTTAAATTCAAAGTTTTCTAAAGTTGGCGTTCCTTCTGGTCTGGATTTTAAAAGTATCTGTTTCATGGTTTTTATTTAATTCTAAAAATAGCCCTTACCAGCAGTCATAACTATTAGACAAATATTAAAGTATCAGTATTAAAGTTAAATCTATGTCAACCCATTTCATGTGCGACAGCAAAATATTTAATCTAAAAACGAGTTTCAAAAGAGATTGCACGACTATTTTTGGTACATACGTACTATACCGTACTTTTAGCCTATTGCTAACAGAATCAAACAAACCTGCAATACTTACTATGAACGAAGCACTCCTATACATAACAGAAGGTTTTTACCACGTCATCGATCTGCGTGGAAACTCGTACGACCATGTACTTTTTTTCATATTACTTGCCGTTCCCTATGCATTCAACTCCATTAAACAGTTGTTGCTCATAAGTCTGGCATTTACCCTGGGACATTGCTTGAGCATTATTTTGGCTGTTTATGGTGCGGTGTCCGTTAACGCGGCCTACATTGAATTTTTGATCCTGCTCACCATCTTGATCACCGCGCTCTACAACCTTTTTACTGCTGGGAAGAAAACCACTCCAGGAATAAATTGGTTTATCTTGATTTTAAGCTTGGTGTTTGGGATCGTTCACGGCTTTGGATTTGCTGGAGCGTTTAAAATGCTGGCATCTGGCGTGGAGAGCAAGCTATTGTTGCTTTTGGAATTTGCGCTGGGAATAGAACTGGGTCAACTTTTGGTTATTCTAATCGTTCTTGTCCTGGGGTTTCTTGCCGTGAGGTTGCTCAGAATGGCAAAGCGGGACTGGATTTTAGTCACCTCATCCATAATTATAGGTATGATCCTGCCGTTATTGATAGATCGATGGGTTTTTTAAGGTGTTAGCTTTCGCGAAAGCGGTATTTTTATAAATTCCCAGAACAACACAAGCATTTTGCCATGACTACCGACGCTACAAAACAACTGAGATATGACACTGCCTACCTTAAGATGGCGCTGGAATGGGCAAAATTATCCTATTGCAAACGGCGGCAAGTGGGCGCACTCATCGTCAAGGACCGCATGATCATAAGTGACGGCTACAATGGAACTCCCAGCGGTTTTGAGAATGCGTGCGAGGACGATGACGCCGCTACAAAATGGTATGTACTCCATGCAGAAGCAAATGCGATCCTCAAAACGGCCGCCTCTACCCAAAGTTGTGCCGGCGCTACCCTGTACATTACCATGTCGCCCTGCAAGGATTGTAGCAAGCTCATCTACCAGAGCGGTATAAAACGGGTCGTGTACCTGAGCGCCTATAAGGATGATAGCGGATTGCGTTTTCTGGAAAAGGCCGGACTACAACTGGAACTTATAACCTTGGAAGAATGAAAAAGAGCCACATTTACTACCCGCTGTTCCTGAGCATCTTTTTTGGTATGGGGATATGGCTGGGAGGTTTTCTTCAGGAAAGTACGTACAGATAATGGATTCATTGCCTCAAACAATGTAAAGAAACGCAAGCTCAACCGCTTGATCGACCTCATAGACCAGCGGTATGTGGATGTGGTCAACACGGACAGTATCGTGGACGTCACGGTAAATGAGATTATGAAAAATCTGGACCCGCACTCGGTATATATTCCCGGCGATGCGCTGGAAGATGTGGACAATAATATGAGGGGCGATTTTGTGGGAATAGGAATACGCTTTTTTGTACGGGATGACAGTATTTCCGTGCTCAAGGCCATAAAGGATGGTCCCAGCGATCTTGCAGGTATTCAAGGCGGCGATAAGATACTTTATGTGGACGGCAAGCCGCTTTTTGGCAAGAATAAAGTTTCCACAGACGTCCTCAAGGGCAAGATAGGCAGCAAGATTACCCTGGGCGTCCTAAGGCCAGGCGATGAAAAGATCGCGTATGTTCCAGTGACCCGAGGCAACGTGGCGATCGTGAGTATAGACGCCGCATATATGCTGGATGACGACCTGGGCTACATAAAAATAAATCGGTTTGCAGAATCCACGGAAAAGGAGTTCAACCAGGCCGTAAGAAAACTTAAAAAGAAAGGTGCCACAAAACTTGCCATAGACCTGCGCGATAATCCGGGCGGCGTGTTGAGCGCGGCAATTGCCATGGCAGACGAGTTTCTCAAGGAAGACCAGCTCATACTCTTCCAAAAGGACAGGGATGGAAAGCGCAAGAACAGCTATGCCACTGATGCCGGCTACTTTCAGGACAAGGATGTCTATGTGCTCATCAACGAGAACAGCGCGAGTGCCAGCGAGGTGGTTGCTGGAGCGCTCCAGGATAACGATACGGGCACGATTGTAGGTCGCAGGAGTTTTGGCAAGGGGCTGGTGCAACAGGAAATAAAGTTGGGGGACGGCAGCGCGGTACGACTTACGGTCGCAAGATATTATACGCCCACGGGACGCAGCATTCAACGACCCTATGAAAATGGTAATGACGCCTATTTCAAAGAATACATAGATCGCTATTCTAACGGCGAACTCCTTAACCGAGAAAATATTGAGGTAAATGACTCCCTTAAAAAAACAACGCCGGGCGGGAAGATCGTCTATGGTGGCGGCGGGATCATTCCAGACGTGTTCGTTCCCAGTCCCGACGGTTACATTTTACAAACTCTGGATTACTTTGGCCGTACGGGATTTGCAGACCAGTTCGTCAACCAATACCTTCAAGACGATGGGCTCTATATGCGGGAAATGTCGCGAGACATCTTTGTCAATAATTATGAAGTGCCTGAGGACGTGATGAATAACTTCATTTCCTATTCCCAACTCTACAATACCAGCATTCAATTACCTGGCTATCGGGAAGAAATTGCCAAAATCATCAAATCCTCCATGGCCGAACAACTTTTTGAAACCGAACTTAAAATTAAAATTCTGAATAAAAATGACGCTATGTTGGAGCGAGTGCTAGAATTGAGCGAGGGAAAACCCAAGACCGAATAGATGAAAATACTTCACTTGGACAGCAACCATCCCATTCTCGCAGAAAAACTCGCAGCAGCGGGATTTGAGAATGAACTTGATCACGCTATTGCGAAAGCAGACCTCGAAAAAAAGATCGCAAATTACGACGGGATCATTATCAGGAGCAGGTTTACCATAGATTCCGCATTTTTAAGGAAAGCCACCCGGCTTAAATTCATAGGGCGCGTGGGCGCGGGACTGGAGAACATAGATCTCAATACCGCAAAAGAATTAAATATCACCTGTTTTAATGCGCCCGAAGGAAACAGGAACGCCGTGGGAGAGCACGCACTGGGAATGATCCTCAACCTCTTTAACAAACTTAACAAGGCACATCGAGAAGTCCAGCAGGGAATATGGGACAGAGAAGGCAATCGAGGTCTGGAGCTGGAAGGAAAAACTGTAGCTCTTATAGGTTATGGGAATATGGGAAAATCCCTGGCAAGAAAACTATCAGGTTTTAACTGTGAAGTTATATGTTATGACATTCAATCAAATGTGGGAGACGAACATGCACAACAGGTTACGCTCAAAAAACTCCAACTTCATGCGGATGTATTGAGCCTGCACACGCCACAAACACCGTTGACAATAGGAATGGTTGATCGGGAATTTATAGCTGGTTTCAAAAAGCCTTTTTACCTTATCAATACCGCTCGAGGGAAGAGTGTGGTGACTGAAGATCTGGTCGAGGCGCTGGAACAAGGGAAGATACTAGGTGCTGGACTGGATGTGCTTGAATATGAACAGAGTTCTTTTGAGTCACTCTTTCGCAACTTGCCTGCCGGCAGGCAGGAAAGCGAGATACCAACAGCATTTAAAAAACTTTTACAGATGCCACAAGTGCTACTATCACCTCATGTTGCCGGCTGGAGTGTAGAATCCAATTTTAAACTGGCCGATGTGATTGCCTCAAAAATTATTGCGAACTTTAAACCTAAAAACACATGAAAAAAGTAACTGGAATAGGTGGAATTTTCTTTAAATGTAAAGATGTTGAAAAAACCAAGCAGTGGTATATGAAACATTTGGGACTTGAGATAGACTCATACGGTTGTACCTTCTGGCAGGAAGGCGGTGTAAAGGAAAAAACCGTGAGCCAGCAATGGAGCCCATTTGATCGGGATTCTCAATATTTTGGCAAGTCTGGTCAGGAGTTTATGATCAACTACAAGGTTCATGATCTTGATGGGCTGTTGAAGGAACTGAAGAAAGAAAATGTTGAAATAGCTGGAGCGAAAGAGAGCTTTGATTATGGGGATTTTGCCTGGATCATAGATTGCGATGGCAGGAAGGTAGAGCTATGGCAGCCCAAGAACGAGGAAATCTTCAACAAACAATAAAAAAAACGAAACCATGAACCAAGGAAATTCAAACCAAGACCCACGATATTACCAAAGCCCGTACGGTGAGGAAAACAAGAAGATACTTGCGGGAGTGCTTGCCATCGTTGTAGGCGGTCTGGGAATCCATAAATTTATACTGGGTTACACCAAAGAGGGTATTTTCCAGATCTTATTGAACTTTTTATGTGGCCTGGGCAGTATTATAGGCTTGGTGGAAGGGATCATCTACCTGACAAAATCTGACGAGGAGTTTTATGAGGTCTATCAAAAAGGCTACAGACCTTGGTTTTAATAAAATTCTCATTTACAGTATTTTAAGTGCTTTAATATTAAGTTTATGAACAATTATTGCGAGTGCGTACAGGTAGGCTTAACTTTGTGTTAACACAGCAATGCTATCTACTACTACACAAAAGCAATGAAAATACTGGTACTCAGTGCATCTGACTCTATTTATGGCCCTATGGTATATGGCTTCTTAAATTATTACAGACCCAAAACGATGTCCGTAGATCTCTACGGTATCAATGAAGCTACAAAAGTCAATAAGGTTGCGGTAAAACTCATGCAATCTGTCGGTATAGATATATCTGAATATGAACCTACACAGGTGGACACGACGCAACTGAGCGCAAACTACAATGGCATCATTACGATTACCGGTGAGGCGCATGAAACTGCTCTGGATAATTTTGACAAGTTGCTTATCCATAAAGTAGGCGGCATCGATTCTATCGACCTGACCCAAAACAAGAAGGAGCTTAAAAAGGCACTAAAAAAAGCCCGGAAGCATATTCAGGTATTCTGCGAGCAGTTTGTAGAACATGAAGCGGCCTTAAAATAGAGCTATTTGTTCTTGACTGAGGTACTATTAGTTTTTGCGCTTCACCAAATATGTGAAAGTTTATATTTCTTTGGTCTAATTGTAGTTCAACCCTATTCTGGATAGTAATCCAGCGGCAACATTCCCGATAAATGTAAGGATCCCAAAAATCCACCGAAAGTTATATTCCTACCAGTGATGCAATTGCCATATTTGTCTATAACTATGGTTTTGTCCTCGCTTATATATACTGGGGTTTGATTATTTTCTTTGTCCATTAATAGGTAACCACGCTCCCTGAAGCTTACTTTATAGAGTTCACCTATTTTTCTGGACCGCACCTGGTTTTTAATCTCCACCCTTTTACGGTCGTGGTATAATTTATAATTATTTTCTTCCAGCTTGTCCTCCATGAGGCTGCGGTATAATTTAAGATCAGAAACATCGTAGAGTCTTTCTCGATTGCGCAATCTACGCTTCATTGAAGGGCGTTTACCTTCCATTTCCTTGAAATAAGTGGTAATTCCCATATAGGAGGATTTGGGGAAATGGGTGGGCTTTTCAAATTTAGAATCGCCCGATATAGTTATATTATTTAATGGAATGGGGTCAAATATGATCTCAAATTCGGTAATATCCACCTGGATGTCGTAGCCTAGAATAGAATTGCGCACGAGAACGGGACTATTGGAATAAGCACTGAGCGTATTAGTGGTTTTATCAAATCTGAGCTTCACATCCTTGATATTCAAAACCTCCATATCTTCTGCCGCAGGAACCCGCCCTAGAAAGAACTGCCGGAAGTAACGTTCTTTTTTGCTTCTTGACCATGTATCTTCTGTAAGGTAAACCACATCCAGCTCGTCTGGCTTTTCAATCATACTTATCGTGGAAAGGTCTGTGTTTAAAGGATCAGGGAATTGAAGAGTTTCATAGCCCATGGTCCTAAAGATCAATGGTGCATTTATTCCATCGGGATAATTAATCCTATACGTTCCATCGACACTTGATACCACACCCATGGAAGTCCCAGAAAGATAGATGGCAACTCCCGATAATGGCTCTTGGGTATTTTTTGCGATCACGATCCCTTGGATCAAGGTCTGACCATAGTTCTGAAAAGTTCCCAAAATGCAAAATATGACCAACCAATACTTCATCCCTACTTGCTATTCCGACCTGTCCTGATTTACCTGCTTGGAATACTTGGACTCCATCTCTGCCTGAAATTCTTCCATCACGGGCTTTACCGTGCTTTCTGGAATGTCTGCAATACGTATGTACATAAGACCGTCCACGGCATTATTGAATAGTGGATCTACATTAAAGGCAACGACTTTTGCATTTTGCTTGACGTATTTTTTAATCAGCACTGGCAACCGCAGTTCGTTAGGTTCGAGCTCATCGATGAGCCGGTCAAATTTGTTGAGATCTGCCTCGCTCTCGTCAAATATAAAATCCTTGTCGGCATCTGCGAGCTTTACTCTGAATTCTTTTTTGGGCTTGATGAATTGTGCGACATAAGGATCGTAATAATTACTTTTCATGAACTCGATCATCAGCGACTTTGAGAAATTTGAAAATTTGTTACTGATGCTCACTCCACCTATCAGATATTTATGGCTGGGAAAACGCAGGGTACAGTGCACGATCCCTTTCCACAGCAGGAATAAAGGCATGGGTTTTTGCTGGTATTCCTTTATAATGAAGGCTCGTCCCATTTCAATGGAATCGCGCATCATATTATTGAGCTCTGGCTCAAAACGGAACAGTTCATTTAAGTAGAAGCCCGCAATGCCGTGTTTTTTATATATTTCTTCTCCCATTCCCATGCGATAGGCACCGGCGATGCGATCCTCTTCGTTATCCCACAGGAACATCTGGTAATAATACTCGTCGTATTTATCGAGGTCGGTCGCATTGTTAGTCCCCTCGCCTATTGCCCTGAATGTTATTTCCCGCAATCTTCCTATCTCTCTCAGGACGTTGGGAATTTCTGGCTTTTTGGCAAGAAAGATCTCGTAGTTTTTACTTATCAGTAATCGTTTATCGCTTTCGCGCAAGCGATCTACTTCCCGGATCATTTGCTGTACATTACCAGTATCGAGAATTTTTCTGGGTGGCTTGGGCAGTTTAATGTTTTTGGGAAGATCAGTCAGTTTTTTTGCTTCCTTGTCATAAGGTTTAGAAAGTAGGTAGGTCTTTTTACGCAAGAAATCTGTAAAATCCTGCAGGTCTGTATGCTCGATCTGGGATTTAACAGAAATGGGATTTCCTATTCTCACCTTGATGACGCGGCGTTTCTGGGACAGGACTTCTGAGGGGAGTTTTGCCGTTCTGAATGTGTCCGATAATTTTGCCAACCTATAGAACATCTTACTGTTCTTGGCATGGAAATAAATAGGAATGACGGGCATCTGTGCGCGCTGTATCAATTTCATGGCACTTTCCTCCCACGGCCTATCCACCATTAATTTACCATCCCTATAGGTCGAAACTTCTCCCGCGGGAAAAATCCCCAGCGGCAAATCATTCTTCAAGTGCCGTATCGCCTGCATGAATCCAGTGGTTGAAGATTGTGCATCCTTGTGATCTTCAAAAGGATTAACGGGCATTATGTAGGGTTTCAGCGGCTCTATGCGGTGCAACAGAAAATTAGCGATGATCTTAAAGTCGGGCCTGTGGTCCAGCATCAACTTTAATAATAATATTCCATCGACTCCTCCCAGTGGATGATTGCTTATGGTAATAAAACCACCAGTTTTGGGAATTCTTCTCAGATCTTCCTCGGGTATTTCAAACTCGATCTGAAGATCGTCCAGCAGCGCATTCAGAAACTCTGATTCCTTCTTGTCCTTGTGCCTATCGTACAGTCTGTTGAGTGAGGAAATACGGAGCAACTTCATCAATGTCCAGCCACCCAAAGTTCCCAATGGCCCGTATTTATCGATATTTATAGCTTTTGCTATTTCTTTTGCATTAACAAGACTCATAGGCGGTGGATAGGGACTTGATACAAATATAACACAATTGAAAGTGCGTTAGTTCTTGACGACCAGTTGCAAGGTATCCTGGGTAAATTGTTTGAGCACTAGATCTTTATCCTTCTGTATAAACGCCACGGAAGAATCATCATAATGTCGCACGGTATATAGCGAGACGTTTTCCAAATGTGAAACTTTGAATCTTTGGGACAATGCCTCAAGAAGTCCTTGTAGTTTATGGTACTTGTCCTCCACGCACAGCGTGAAACTGATCGCACTGTTCTGGATAAGGCCTACCTGAATTTTAAACCGGTTGAGTTCTTGAAAAATATCGGAAATATTATCCTCCCCAATAAAACTAAAATCCCTAGCTGAGATATTTAAAAAAATCAAATTTTTACGCACGATATAACAGGGTACCTGGGGCTCCATAAACTCCTGTTCCCTGATTATGGTTCCTATTGCCCTGTAATCCACAAATGACCTTACCCGTAGCTCTATCTTTTTGCCCTGGAGCGGTTGCAGTGTTTTGGGATGAATTACCGATGCTCCATAAAATGCCAGCTCTATCGCCTCGTTGTACGGCATGCTGTTTATAAGTTGCGTTTCTGTGAATTCGCGTGGGTCGGCATTGAGCACACCGGGAACGTCCTTCCATATGGTCACCGACCGGGCGTTGAGGCAATAGGCGAGTATTCCCGCGGTATAATCGCTTCCCTCTCTTCCCAGCGTTGTTGTAAATCCATTATCGTCAGACCCTATAAATCCTTGGGTCAGGAAAAAAGTGTTGCTGCACCTAGAGGTAATTGCCGCGGCGCTTTCTTCCCAGTTGACTCCCGCATCCCTGTATTTGCGATCTGTTTTTATCAAGGTTCTGGCGTCGATCCAGACGATGGGAACTTCACAGGAATTAAGGTATGCAGCAACAATTTTAGTGGAAAGCAGTTCTCCATATCCCACGATCTGGTCGTACAGAAAACTGTAATTGGTACTTTTATTGCGCGACAATTCCCCTCTTAGCGACTCTATAAGTAGGTGGAGGTCGTTTGTGATTCCGCTTTCGCGAAAGCGTAACCCTCTTCCATCATCCCCATCCATTTCTGATCCCAAATCGTTGACTACCTTTAGATGGTCTTGCTCCAGTTGATCTATCTGCTCTAGATAACCGAGATCGTTTTCTTGGTAGGAAAAAATTATACGTTCCAGGGCATTGGTCGTTTTACCCATCGCACTTACTACCACGCCCAGATGCTGGTCGCGATACTCCGATAGGATTTTACACACATTTCTTACCCCTGCGGCATCCTTTACCGAGGCACCACCAAATTTGAATATATTCATAGATTATCAAGATATTTTGTGAGGGAATCCCCATCCATTTGCGCGATGTTCCACTCGCTGGAAATGGTTGCTCCCGTACTTTTGTAAAAATCGATGGCAGGCGTGTTCCAGTCCAGCACTACCCATTCCACACGACGCACGTTGAGGCCGTGGGCATATTTTAGTACTTCGTTATAAAGTGCCTTTCCCAGTCCCTTACCACGATGGTCCTGGGAAACAATGAGATCTTCCAGATGAATGGTGCGTCCCTTCCAGGTTGAAAATCTAGGGTAGCACAAAGCGATCCCCTCGATTCTATTGTTTATCAAACCCACAAAACACTGAAACAATGGCTGTTTGCCAAATCCCCCTGCAACCAGTTCCTCGACCGTTACCTCAACAGCATCGGGCTCTTTTTCAAACGTAGCGAGCTCGTGGATGAGTTCCAGTACGCGAGGCATATCATTCTTGTTTGCCTTTCTTATTTCTTGCATGTTGCAGGGTTTTTAATAGTGTTCAAATATCGCAATGCTTATCTTAAATAGTGATTTATTACTGGGTTTTTTCTTTAATAGATCCCGCGACAGGGCATCTTTTTGTTTAGAATAATTACCTTATTGGTGAAAAAACATCATCTTGACCAACCACGGTGTACTAATTAAAGATCGCTCAACATCTTACTACATCGTTGTATTTAACCACTTATTATTAGCATATTTGCAGTAAAATCGATCGATAATGGCAACAAAGAATCAGACCTTAGGGGAGTTTATTATAGAAAATCAATCAGAATTTCAATACAGTAGTGGCGAACTCTCACGCCTGATCAATTCCATAAGGCTCGCTGCCAAAATGGTCAACCACGAGGTCAACAAGGCCGGTCTGGTGGATATCACTGGTAGTGCGGGCGAGATCAACACCCAGGGAGAAGACCAACAGAAATTGGACGTATTTGCAAATAATGTCTTTATACAGACCATGACCAACCGCCAGATCGTCTGCGGTATCGCCAGTGAGGAAAATGATGATTTTATTACAATAGAAGGTGAGCGCAAGGACCATCAGAACAAATATGTGGTACTCATGGATCCGCTGGATGGTAGTTCCAATATTGATGTGAATGTATCTGTCGGGACAATTTTTTCAATTTATAGACGAGTAACTCCCGTGGGAACTCCCGTACAGATAGAGGATTTTCTGCAACCTGGAAACATGCAGGTCGCAGCGGGATATATTATTTATGGAACTTCTACCATGCTGGTGTACACTACCGGTCATGGGGTCAATGGTTTCACACTCAATCCATCGCTGGGAACCTATTACCTATCGCATCCCAACATGACCTTTCCAGAAATAGGCCATATCTACAGCGTTAACGAGGGGAACTATTCACAATTTCCCAAAGGAGTCAAGGATTATATCAAATATTGTCAGAAAGAAGAAGAAGATCGTCCCTACACCTCGCGTTATATAGGCAGTCTGGTAAGCGATATTCACCGCAATATTATCAAGGGCGGTATTTATATGTACCCACAAAGTGCCAAGGCCGCAAACGGTAAATTGCGTCTATTATATGAATGCAATCCCATGGCATTTATCGCAGAGCAGGCAGGTGGTGCTGCCAGTGATGGCCACAACCGCATCATGAATTTAAAACCGACCGAGCTACACCAGCGAGTACCCTTTATTTGCGGTAATAAATATATGGTAGAGAAAGTAGAGGAGTTTATTGAGAAGGCGGAATAGGTGTTTGAGGTTTGAGGTTTAGAGGTTTAAGGTTTAAGGTTTAAGGTTTAAGGTTTAAGGTTTAAGGTTTAAGGTTTAATTTGAAAACAATGTTTGGAAAAACCAACATAGCTTGACAAGTTTTGATAAGTAAATGTTTTCCTTTCAAAGAAGCTCAACCAGATCAAACAACGAGCACGGGTCAAAAAGGAATTGACCGCACAAAAGGTAGTTTTGATTTAAGTTTAAGTTTAAGTTTAAATTTAAGTTTAAATTTATCGCCATTCAGCTCTCTGACCCACTAAGGAAATAACGTAAAACCTCACTGGCTAAACCTTCCCCATTAAAAGAAGCTTAACCAAATCAAACAACGGGCACGGGTCAAAAAAGAAATTGACCGCACAAAAGGTAGTTTTGATTTAAGTTTAAGTTTAAGTTTAAGTTTAAATTTATCGCCATCCAGCCCTTTGATCCACTAATGAAACAACGTAAAAACCTCACTGGCTAAACCTTCCCCCTTAAAAGAAGCTTAACCAGATCAAACAACGAGCACGGGTCAAAAAGAAATTGACCGCACAAAAGGTAGCTTTGATTTGAGTTTAAGTTTAAGTTTAAATTTATCTCCATCCAGCCCTCTAACCCACTCAGGAAATAACGTAAAACCTCACTGGCTAAACCTTCCCCCTTAAAAGAAGCTTAACCAAATCAAACAACGAGCACGGGTCAAAAAGAAATTGACCGCACAAAAGGTAGTTTTGATTTAAGTTTAAGTTTAGAGTTTAGATTTAAATTTTTCTCCGTCTAGCCCGATAATCGATACCAGATAACCAAACACACGCAAAAAAAATCGCCTAATCTACTTTCTATTCTTATTCAATAAGTAGCGATAATCTTCAAGGTTCAAATGACCACTGAATATTTCGATCGAGCGTTCCACCAGATACTTTGCAGTATCGTCATCATACCCTATCGCGGTAGCATATTTGAGCAGCAATCGGTGCTCTCTTTCATCCAGTACATGATCTGCAAAAATGATCTTGAATAGGTCGTGAAGCCACTGGATGCGCTCTTCACTATCATTGGGAGGCGTTACGGGATAAATAGATGGATTTTCCAGTATTTTCTCATAACTGCTGTCAGAAATATCCAATATGGATTTGAATCTCAAGAGTGCCGTCAATTGTGCCGGATGAACCTCACCGTTGATCTGGGCAAGGCTTACAAGTGTGGCAAAATGACTTTTATTTCTAGTACTCGCACCAGATTCAAATAAAGCTGAGAATGACATAAGTTGATTTTTTTATGGTTGGCAAATATACATTAACCTTATTATTTTACGGGACTAGTTTAGGTTCTTGAGCATGTCGGTTACCGTTTTGGCAAGGTCATATTCATTATGCCACGACCAGTCTTGCCGCGCTTGGGAGTCATCGATGGAACCCGGCCAGCTATCGGCTATTTTTTGTCGGAAATCTGGCGTGTAGGAGATATTGAAATCGGGTAGGTGTTTTTTGATCTCGGCAGCTATCTGCGAGGGATTAAAGCTCATTCCAGCGAGGTTGTAGGAAGATCGTTCCTTGATCTGGTCGGGAGCCGCCGTCATGATCTCTACGGTCGCGCGTATCGCATCTTCCATATACATCATGGGCAATGTCGTATCTTCCTTGAGGAAGCATTCATAGCTGTTGTTCTCGATCGCCTTGTGGAAAATGTCGATGGCATAATCTGTCGTTCCACCTCCCGGTAGCGTTTTCCAGGAAATAAGCCCTGGATAGCGTATGGATCGCACATCTACTCCATACTTGTTGAAATAATACTCACACCAGCGCTCACCGGTCTGTTTACTTATTCCATAGACGGTGGTAGGTTCCATGATCGTGTGTTGAGGCGTGTCATTTTGTGGCGTTGTGGGACCAAAAACCGCGATACTCGACGGCCAGAAGATCTTACTTACCTTACCTTCTTTGGCAAGGTTGAGGACGTTAAAGAGCGAATTCATATTCAAGTCCCACGCCTTCTCAGGAAATTTTTCACCAGTCGCGCTGAGCATTGCCGCCATGAGGTAGATCTCATCGATTTCATAGTGCACGCACACATCTTCTACCTGGTTCCTGTTCATCGCATCCAGCACTTCAAAGGGGCCATTTTCCATCATCTCGCCGCTTCCCTCCCGTATGTCGGCAGCGATGACATTACCGCTCCCGTACAGTTCCCGCAAACGCATGGTCAGCTCCGTTCCTATTTGTCCGCACGCTCCTATTACTAAAATCTTCATGGCTCTATTTCAAAAGTTGTTGCACAAAGGTAAGGATTGAACCTAGCAAAATGATGGATATGGGTCACGCTTTCGCGAAAGCGGAACTCCTCAATAAATACTCATTAATCTACCTGTTTAAGTTAATCTGTTAGTAATTCAATAACATAACTGCCCTAATTTTATACATTCATAAACACTTTAGCATTTAAAGATGATTCATCTTTGCTTTTTAAAATACAAATTTTATGAAACGTATATATTTATCCATGGCACTTGCAGCAACGATTTTTGTAGGCTGTAAAGACAATGAAAACAATGCCGATGACCTCAATGATGATATGGCGGTGGAGATGAACGATGATGTGGACAGTATGGAAAACGACAGCTCCAAAGATGCCACCTATAAAAATCCAAGGCCAGTCACAAAAGAAGAAGTCGATAAAATGGCAACCGACATAAGTTCCAACGTGATGGTGAACAATGATACCATTACTGAAATACGTGGTTTCAAGGATTATTCCCTGATGCGCTCAAACCTCTATAACTTCACCAGGTCAACTCCCGATATGGAGCTGAAAATGGAAGAAACCCTTAGACAGACCTTTAATGGTTTCAAGCAGAGTATTCCCTATTACCTGAGAGTAGATGATGTGAACGATGCCATAAGAGATGTGGAAAAGGAACTCACGGAATACGAAAAGGAAAAGGCAGAGAAAGATGCGACTTCCAAGAACAACCGTGAGAACATAGAAGAAATCCAGGAAGCCTTTGACGATCTAGAAAAGGAAATTATCCAGGCGCGCAAAAAGTTCATGGACAACCGCGAGGATGCCATGGAAGAATTTATGGAAGAGATCAACAGCAATTCTGACCAGACTACTTCTGAGCGCTACCGAGATGCCATGGAGGAATATAATGAAGAAATAAAGGACTAATTTATTTATTTTAAAAGTTTAAAGGGCACCATTTGATCATGGTGCTTTTTTTGTGTGCTTATATTGGGCATCTTTGTAATGCCATTTATACTGAATTATGCGCTACTTATTCTTGCTCTTTTTACTTGTCTCCAACTGCCAGGAAGAACCGGTCGTAGAAGAAAAAACTGAAGATGCCTTCTTGATTTCGGAGTTGGATTTCAAGAAGTCCGAGATCAGACTGACCGGGATCGCACTGCAAAAAGCGTTGGAATGGAACGAATATCAGAGTTTTGTTACCGGAATGGAGAATTATGACCACGGTAAACTGGCAACTGCGCAGCTGCAGGAGGCCGTAGATGATATGATGGCAAATCCCAATGAGGCCTTCATAAACCTTCCCATTACCTCACGTATAAAAATCCTACAGACCCGACTGGGAATCTACCGCTCCTTTCTCGACTACACCCGCAAGCCCAAAAAAGACCAACTCGCAAAATATAACGACATCATTACCGCATGGGACGAGCTCAAGACCCAGATGAACGTGAAGTTCAACGAGGTGGATGAGACCAAAAGGAAACTACTCGAGCAACTCAACAGTGAGAAAAGACAGGACGAACAGAGTAGAAAAAGGGATTCCCTAAGAGCCTTGAAAGTTGATGTCGAGCAAGATATCAAAAAGACCTTTTAATCAATCTACCCAATCCTTAGCCCTTACTTCTTTGTAGTTATTATAATGGTATAAGTTGATAAATACACCGCTGCCAGATGAGTAATGCCCCATGCCATAAACGACCAGTTTCTTTTTGTGAGTCGTGTCGAGCAAATGCCGTATTAGTTTGGCATTTCTTATTTCGTGAACAACTTCTTGGTAACGGGAAAGTGTAGCACAACTATAGCTTGAATCCAATGGCGTGTTGTAATCACATTTTTTTAGAACGACTTTTCCATATTTGACTTCATACGCTTTTACAAGTTCCGTAAGTGTATAGTCTGCGTGAATATCATTTTTGAAATCTACACCATAATCGACCTCACTTTGCCAACTGTATTTTTTGCGATCAATATTTTCTCTAAGCTTTCTTTGCTCTTCATTTAAGTATTTCTTACCGAAGGTTAAACCTGTGAGCTTACGCATTTTGAGACTTGCCTCCCTATAATTGGCTGAATCTAGATCATAGGTTACTTTCTCGTAATAAATTTTGTAGCCCAACTCCCTTTTGGCACTAATAAAATTTCTAACCTCTTCATAGTTTTTTATTTTGTTCATGTGAACCATGGGTAGATAAATTACTTTTTGATCGTCTTTCTGTAGATAATAAGCATTCTTTACCATGCTTCTAGAGGTTACAATTTTGGATAAAATTGCTTTACAGGATGAACATAAGAGTATGAAAACAATTAGAAGTGATACGTGAGATTTAGCCATCAGTCAAAAATAATCATTTCATTAAATACGCGGCAATTTCTAAACTTCTCTTAAACATGTAGCTCCTATCCTACTTACTTGGTAATTTTAGAAAATGGCAGCTCCCCTTCTCAAATTCACGGACAAAGGCATTTATTGTCCGCCGGCAAAAATCTATCTCGACCCCTGGAAACCCGTTGATAAAGCCTTGATCACACACGGTCATGCAGATCACAGTTATTCTGGGCACAAAAAATACATCACACATTTTGATAACGTTCCTATCATATCGCACCGGCTGGGTGAGATCAATGTGCAGGGTGTCGCTCATGGCGAAAGCTTCACTGTCAACAATGTGAACTTCTCGTTCCATCCCGCAGGACACATTCCAGGATCCTGCCAGATAAGAGTAGAGCACAAGGGCGAAGTCTGGGTCTTTACAGGCGATTATAAAACAGAAAACGACGGAATCTCCACACCCTACGAGCCCATTGAATGCAATACCTTCATTACAGAATGTACTTTTGGCTTGCCCGCATTCAAATGGCGTGAGCAAAAGGACGTGATGCACGATGTAAATACCTGGTGTGCGCAAAATCATGCCGAGGGAAAAACCTCCATTCTTTTTGCTTATTCGTTAGGAAAAGCACAACGATTGATCAAACATCTGGACACATCCCAAATGAAGATCTATTGCCACGGTGCGGTGTTCAAGATGACAGAAGTTTTACGCCAATTCATCGATTTTCCCGAGACCACACTAATTACTAGAGAAACTCCCAAAAAAGACCTGATCGGAAATATAGTCGTCGCGCCACCCAGCGCACACGGCTCTGCGTGGATGAGGAAGTTTGTTCCCTATGCGACCGCCAGTGCCAGCGGCTGGATGACCTTTAGGGGAGCGCGCCGCAGGCGCGCAATCGACAAGGGCTTTGTACTTTCCGACCATTGCGACTGGGACGGTTTGTTAGAAAGTATCGATGCCACAGGCTGTGAAAATGTGATTACCACGCACGGTTATCAAGAGATTTTTGCCCGCTACCTGAGAGAGGAAAAAGGACTCAACGCCATCAGCGAGCGCACCCAGTATGAAGGAGAAACAATTACTGAAAGCGAAGCCACAAAAAAAGAAGATGCTGATATTGATGAAGAAACAAGTACTTCAGCCGCGCTAAGTGATCTCGATATTTCGGCTTTGAAAAGTGATAAATCTTTAGATATAAACACAAAAACTGAATCGGGCAACAAGACCAACAAACCTAAAGATTCTGGCATTGAGCAAGGCCGAAATGCAAATTCAAGTTCGAATTCAAGTTCAAGTTCAAGTTCAAGTTCATCTTCAACTTCAATCCCAACGCCATGAAAGAATTTGCAGAACTTATCCGTATCATCGATGGAACTAATAAAACGACCCTTAAAGTTGCCGCGTTAACCGAATACTTTAACAATGCTGGAGATAAAGACAAGTTGTGGACGATTGCTATTCTTTCCCACCGTCGTCCCAAAAGACCTGTTAATACAACACTCATGAGAGAATGGGCTACAGAGATCAGCGGCATTCCCATGTGGCTTTTTGAGGAGTCCTACCACATTGTCGGCGATCTTGCAGAAACCATCGCACTCATCCTTCCCACATCCAGCGAGCCCATGGAAAAATCGCTCCATGAACTGGTCGAGGAACTGATTGAGCTCCGCAAAAAACCCGATGAAGAAAAGAAAGCCTATCTACAGGAAAACTGGTTAAAACTCAATTATTACGAGCGTTTTGTATTCAATAAGATCATGACCGGTGGTTTTCGAATCGGCGTTTCCCAAAAACTCATGACCCGCGCACTTGCAGCTTCCACGGGAATCGACAAGGATATTCTAGCGCATAAATTAATGGGAAGCTGGACCGGTGAGAACACTACTTTTCAAGAACTCGTTTATGAGGATAACGAAGTCGCCATGCGCGGGAAACCATACCCTTTCTATCTCGCCTATGCGATTGAGGGCGAGGCAAAGGAACTGGGCGATGTGAGTGAATGGAGCATGGAACATAAATGGGACGGCATACGTTCCCAGTCTATTTTTAGGGCTGGCGAACTTTTTGTCTGGTCGCGAGGTGAGGAACTCGTAACCGATAAATATCCAGAATTTATGGAATTACTGGATTACGTTCCCAACGGGACTGTTATCGATGGAGAGATCCTACCTTACAAGGATGGTAAAATAATGAACTTCAACGATCTACAAACCCGAATAGGACGCAAAACGGTAGGTAAAAAACTACTCACGGACGTTCCCGTGGTTATCGTTGCCTACGATCTACTGGAGTGGGAAGGACAGGATATTAGGGAAAAACCATTTATGGAACGCCGACGATTACTGGATGAATTGGTTCAAGAGGTGACTAAGAAGTTTGAAGAAAAAGTAAGCTTTCGCGAAAGCGGAAACAATAAAAAATCCTCAAAAAGTTTAAGTTCAAGTTCGAGTTCAACTTCAAGTTCGAGTTCAAGTTCAGATTCAAATTCAAATTCAGATTCGAGTTCAACTTCAAGTTCAAGCGCAGCGCCATTATTGCTTTCAGAAACCATGAACTTCAATTCTTGGGAAGAGGTTGCGGCAGAACGCGACTTAAGTCTTGAGAAAAAATCAGAAGGATTGATGCTCAAAAGAAAGGACAGTCCTTATTTAGTGGGTCGCAAAAAAGGCGACTGGTGGAAGTGGAAAATGGATCCCTTTTCGGTAGATGCAGTATTGACCTATGCCATGCGAGGTCACGGGCGCAGGGCCAATCTATTTACAGATTATACTTTTGGCTTGTGGGAAAATGGTGAACTGGTAACTTTCGCAAAAGCGTACTCCGGACTCACCGATGCCGAGTTCAGAAAGGTCGATGCCTGGATCAAAAGAAATACGTTGGAGCGATTTGGTCCCGTACGATCTGTAACGCCACATCATGTTTTTGAGATTGCCTTTGAGGGAATTGCTCCCAGCAAAAGGCACAAATCTGGCGTTGCGACGCGTTTCCCACGCATTGTACGCTGGCGCACCGACAAGCCCATTGAAGAGGCAAACACGCTGGATGACCTGAAGGCGATGATAGTGGGATAAAAATAAAACGAAAAGTAAAATGAAAAATAAAGCAAATCCAACTGTATTCTACAGCCTCGTGTTTTTCTACAAACCCATGAAATTAAATACAATAAACTTTGTTATATGAACTTGAAAATTATTTTGAGCATACTGCTGTATTGCGTAACACACGTGGCTCATTCACAAGAATGGGTAAAGACAGATATTACCGATTTTGCAACTATTGAATTTCCAATAAAAAGTGAGATAACAGAAAATTCACAAGAGTTGATTTTTATGGCAGTAGATGAGTCTGGTTATTATGTTGTCACAACAAGGGAAATTAGTAAACAACAAAGTGCTCAATTTATACGAGAAGACATTTCACAATTATATCGAGGTATCGCTCAAGGATCAATAGCAGCCGCAAATGCCACTGTAATATCGATGAATGAAATTGAAATTCAGGATATCAAGGCTTTAGAATTGGAAATGGATGCCACTGCAAATTCCAATTTGCCCAGTAAAAGATTTAAACAAATACTTTTTGTAGAGCAAACGATTATCATTTTGGATTTTTGGCCGCTAACAAGTAATAAGGCACTGACGCTGAAAAATAAGGAGCGGTTTTTCAGTTCCTTTATTTTAAACCTTGACGATAGCGAGCAAAATAGTTCTAGCTCATCGATAGCAAATGAATCAGAAAATCCTGTATATGAAACTAGTTTTCAAACAGGAAAAATCATTTTTTACATTTTTCTATTTGCTATTCTTTTCGGAATAGTCTTCTTAATAAGATTCTTGGTCAATAGAAAGACCAAGAACAAATTACCTTCAAATCAAAATCAAACCAAAGTAGATGTTCTCCAACCAGTGATTTGTAAACATTGTGGTGCGGAAAATAAAATCGGAACAAAATATTGTTCCAAATGTGGATACGAACTAATTTAAAAAACAGGTCTGAAAATGACTGAACATTCAGTCTTAAATCATTAACAAAATCGCATTTGAGTAAATTGTACTTGGCAGAAGACTATATAAAGGTTGGCGCACCCACAAACCTAATAGAGATGCAAATACGCTGGATGACCTGAAGGCGATGATTGTGTGAAAATGAAGTTGAATTTAGTGGTTAGTAGTTAGTAGTTAGTAGTTAGTAGTTGATGGTTCAGTTAAATTAATTGAGTACAAGATGGCCTGCTGATTTCAGAGAGATATTTTTGCCGCAGGCAGAAAAAGCTCCCTCTCTTTTGGAGAGGGCTGGGGTGAGGTTAGTTAGTTTGAATTTGAACTTGAACTTGAACTCGAAAACGAAAACGAAAACGAAAGAAGCAGTTAGTTATATTGAAGTTTTCAATTCCATTATGGAATAAAACTTCTTCCGCAGGCAGAAAAAGCTCCCTCTCTTTTGGAGAGGGCTGGGGTGAGGTTAGTTAGTTTGAACTTGAACTTGAACTCGAACTAGAAGAAGAGTAGAGTTTGAACTTGAACTTGAACTCGAAAACGAAAACGAAAACGAAAACGAAGGAGTATTTAATTATACTGAAGTTTTCAATTTCATTATGGAATAAAACTTCTGCCGCAGGCAGAAAAAGCTCCCTCTTTTTTGGAGAGGGCTGGGATGAGGTCAGTTAGTTTGAATTTGAACTCGAACTCGAACTTGAACTTGAACTCGAAAACGAAAGAAGCAGTTAGTTATATTGAAGTTTTCAATTCCATTATGGAATAAAACTTCTGCCGAAGGCAGAAAAAGATCCCTCTCTTTTGGAGAGGGCTGGGGTGAGGTTAGCTATTTGACATTCAATAAATTTGTAACCAAAAAAATAGAAACATAAAAACAATGACGAACTTCATTTCTTACGACTATAAAAACATGAAAAAAATGCTTTATCTATTATTCACAGTACTAACTTCTACAAGTTTCTCCAGCTGCAAAGGCCAGACCTCGCCGCCAGGAATTTCTAACAATTCTGAAGTCGCAGATAGCACTTACGTTTTTAAACGAGGTAGTTATGATGGTATCGGGAAATGGTATATGGGTCGAGAAATTGCTCACGTGATGGGGTTTCAAGGCATGGAATGGCTGGAGCGGCCCGAGCGCGAGAAGGAAGAAAACACTTCCAGACTTATCAAAAACATGAACTTAAAACCTACCGATGATATCGCAGATATAGGCGCGGGATCTGGCTACCACGTTTTTAAAATGGCCAGGCTTGTCAACGATGGAACAGTTTACGCGGTTGATCTACAGCCCGAAATGCTGACTGCTATTCAAGAAAGGAAAAACAGTTTGCAGCAAGAAAATGTAGAACTTGTCCTGGGAGATGAAAAAAGCACCTATCTACCAGAAAACTCGGTCGATAAAATATTGATGGTAGATGTGTATCATGAATTCAGCTTTCCTGTAGAAATGATCCAGTCCATGAAAAAGGCGCTACGTGAAAACGGCGAGATCTACCTGATCGAGTACCGAGCGGAAGATCCCAACATTCCCATCAAAACCATTCACAAAATGAGTGAAGCGCAAGCCGTAAAAGAATTTGAAGCCAACGGATTCAAGCTCAAAGAGAACATCACAAATTTGCCCTGGCAGCATTGTATGGTTTTTGTGGAGCAGTAAGTTTTGAAAAACAGAAAGTAGAAAGAGGAAAGAAAGCTTTGCTGAAAGAAGAAAGAAAAAAGACGCAAAACGTAAGACAAGGGATAAGGATAAAAACTTCCCACTCTTTGAGGGTCAAAGGGTTCTAAAAAAAATAAAAGATAATCCGCATCACTTCGACCAGCTCAATAAACAGCACATACGGAAAATAAAAAAATCTGAAAATTCACAAACTCACAAACTCACAAACTCACAAACTCACAAACTCACAAACTCACAAACTCACAAACTCACAAACTCACAAACTAATTAATGAACAAAACCCAACTCCATTCCATAGCCAATGAATTCTTTGAAAAGAATGGCTGGCAGGCGTTTCCTTTTCAGAAGAAAACCTGGGATGCATTTCTTGCGGGAAAGCATGGATTGTTGAACGCGCCCACGGGAAGTGGAAAAACTTATGCGCTTTGGGTGGCGATTGTTTTAAATTATATCAAACAAAATCCAGATTATAAAAAGAAACCCAAAAAGGGATTAAAAGCAATCTGGATAACGCCGTTGCGATCCCTGTCCCAGGAGATTTTGCAGGCTTCGCAGCGTTTTGTAGATGAGATCGGCCTGCCCTTTACCATAGGAATACGGTCTGGAGACACGCCCAATAAGGAACGTGCCGCACAAATGAAGAGCATGCCCGACCTACTCATCACGACTCCAGAAAGTCTGCATTTATTGATCGGTTCCAAGCATCATGATCGCATTTTCCAGGGTTGCACGGCCATAGTTATTGATGAATGGCACGAACTATTGGGCACAAAACGAGGTGTGCAGATGGAGTTGGGGATTTCCAGATTGCTGGGCATGTGTCCCGATCTTAGGGTATGGGGAATTAGCGCAACGATAGGTAATCTAGATCAGGCTCGTGAAGTATTGCTGGGGGTTGATGAGGCACGCTTTCGCGAAAGCGTACTTATTAAAGCCAATATTAAAAAAGATATCGTGGTCCAGTCCATCATTCCTAAAAGTATGGATAAGTTCCCATGGCGTGGACACCTGGGACTGCACCTGATGGAAGAAGTGGTAAAGATTATAAACTCCAGCCGTTCTACCTTGATTTTTACAAATACAAGAGCGCAGTGCGAGCTATGGTTCCAGTCGCTCATGCACCAGCATCCCGAGTTTGCGGGCGAGGTGGCGATGCACCACGGCTCTATCAATAAAGAAACTAGGATATGGGTAGAAAATGCCATCCGCAATGAGAGTTTACGGGCGTGTGTCTGTACCTCATCGCTGGATCTGGGAGTGGATTTTGCACCAGTGGAAACGATAATTCAAGTAGGCGGTCCTAAAGGTGTGGCGCGATTTTTACAGCGCGCGGGACGATCGGGCCACCGCCCGGGAGAGACGAGCGTGATCCATTTTTTGCCCACCCATGCACTGGAATTGATCGAGGCCAGCGCGCTGCAAAAGGCAGTTTCCACACAAGCGGTGGAAGATCGCCTTCCCTATATATTATGTTATGATGTTTTGATCCAGTACCTCTGCACGCTAGCGGTCTCGGGAGGTTTTTACCCTGACAGGATCTTTCCCGAGATCAAGAATACCTTTTGTTTTGCGGGAATTACCGAGGACGAATGGATCTGGTGCCTCAAATTTATCGTTTATGGAAGCTCCTCGCTACAAACTTATGACGAGTACAAAAAAGTAAAGATCGACGAGACGGGAAAATATGTGATCGATGATCGCGCTACCGCGATGCGTCACCGCTTGCAGATGGGAACCATAGTTACCGGAACAACGGTTGCGGTAAAATTTGTGACCGGTGGTTATGTGGGAAATGTGGAAGAATACTTCATCAGCAAACTGGATCGTGGCGATGTATTTGTTTTGGGCGGGCGCACGCTGGAATTTGTCCGGTTAAAGGGAATGGTCGCGCAAGTGCGCATGGCCAAAAAGAAAAAAGCCCGAGTCAGTAACTGGCAGGGAAGTAAATTGCCCCTGAGCGCACAATTGGGCGAATTGCTGCGCGAGGAAATGGCCAACTTCCAAACGGGTAAAAAGCGCACGCCAGAGGCCAGGGCACTCAAAGACATCATCGCTAGACAACAGCTGGAAAGCATCGTGCCGCTGAGCCATCAATTCTTGATCGAGACTTTCAAAACCCGTGAGGGATACCACGCGGTCTTTTATCCATTTGAAGGGAAGATTTGTGCATGAGGCCATGGCAGGAATTATTGCCTACCGCATCAGTCTATTAAAACCCATTACGTTCTCACTCGCCTTTAACGACTACGGATTTGAAATTCTCAGTGACCAGTTTTTTGACATGCAGGAAGTTTTGGACAACGATTTACTGACTCCAGACATGCTGAGCGATGACCTACAGTCCAGCATGAATGCGACCGAAATGGCGCGGAGAAAATTCAGGGATATCGCGGTGATATCGGGACTGGTTTTTACAGGCTATCCCAATAAATTGATTAAAACCAAGCACCTACAAAACAGCAGTCAGCTGCTCTTTGAAGTTTTCAGAGACAACGAACCAGAAAATTTATTGTTCAAACAAGCCTACACCGAGACTTTTGAGCAGGCTATCGAGGAATACCGTTTGCGCGATGCTCTAGTGCGTATTCAAACCCAGGAAATCGTGTGGAAACATTGTGAAAAACCCACACCTTTCTCATTTCCTATTATTACAGACCGCTTGCGCGAAAAATTAAGTAGCGAAAAACTCTCCGATAGGATTAAGAGAATGCAGTTAAAATGGGAGTGAGAATAGGAGTTGGGAATCGGGAAACAGGAATCGGGAATCGGGAATCGGGAATCGGGAATCGGGAATCGGGAATCAGGTGAAGATCAAAATTTTCTGTTTGAATGCATATAGATCTAATAACTTTTCATAACTAAAAGCCTTTCCCTTCAGACAAAGGTCAACTAGCTTCAAAACTTGCCTTGATGCAAAAAGCGTTTGACCGCGCATGAGTGAATCGTAAACGTTCAACTAGGGACTTCCCTATTTAATCTTGCGTTAATTACAGGTCTATAACCTTAGACTTCAATTAAATTTGGTTACCATATTACCATCAATGCAGGATAACACTACTTTTTATAAATCGTTGAAAACCAACTTCGCTCCTATTCAAAAACTGATACGGAATGAAAGTGCGTTTCAACCCGTTCCCAATAACTGGTATGTAGTAGTTGCTGACGTGCTCAATAGCACCGTCGCTGTAAAAAACGGTCTGCACCACAAAGTAAACCTAGCTGCTACGGGAAGCGTGGTCGCGGTGATGAATACGGTACAGACTAAACTTCAAAACTCAAGCATTCCCTACTTCTTTGGTGGTGATGGTGCAACCTTTATAGTTCCCAGCTCACTGGCGAGTGAGGTTTCTGAGGCATTGGAAAACTACAGCCAGCACGTTCAGAAAAACCTACAGCTTACATTGAGAACTGGAATGCTCAAGGCAGAGGAAATACGTAATGCGGGCTACTCGCTGAAGATCGTTAAATCCCAACTCAATAAATACCTTACCATTCCGGTAATTTTAGGTAATGGACTACAATATGCCGAAAGTCATATTAAAAAGACCTTCAAAAAAGCTGAAGAAAATAGTAACCTCCAACCGGCTATCAATCTGGACGGTATGGAATGCCGCTGGGATCAGATCGCACCGCGAGATGATAAACACAAGGTGATTTGTCTTTTAGTAAGCTGTCCCGATGAAAGTTTACAATCTCAGATCTTTGGGGATATCCTGGACATTATCGAACTCATTTTTGGCAATTTGGAACGTCGTCAGCCCATTACGGTAGCAAGACTCAAATTGAAAGCAACCCTTGCAAAAATACGCGAGGAGATGATTGCTAGAATAGGTAATAATAAGCTCAACTATTTACTGAAACACTGGTTGATCACCTATTTTGGAGTTTTTTATTTTAAATATTTTAAGGAAGGTAAGACCTATTTAAACAAGGTCAGTCAACTTTCTGACACTATAATGATAGACGGCTCACTGAATACTGTAATGGAAGGAAGTGAGAGCCAGATAGAAATGCTTACCAACTATCTGGACTTGCTTGAAAAGGAAGGAAAGATAAAATTTGGGATTCACTCCACTTATGCCTCGATCATGAGCTGCTATGTGCAGGATCGCAACGACAACCACATACATTTTGTCGATGGTACGGAGGGCGGTTACACCAGCGCCGCAATTATTTATAAGAGTAAGTACGCAGAACCTGCGATAGGTTGATCCGATTACTTTTCAGTCTTGAGATCGTTATAGCCCCATCCTATTTTTACCCTATATTTCATTACTTTTGCCAGCTTTAAAAGACGGCTGGAATGAGTACTAGATTCAATGAATACAAAGGGTTGAACCTCCCTGATATCGATCAAAGGGTTAAAGGATTTTGGAAGAAGAACAACATCTTCCAAAAATCCATGACCACCAGGGAGGGGAACGAACCATTTATCTTTTTTGAAGGCCCGCCGTCTGCTAACGGGCTTCCCGGTATTCATCACGTGATGGGAAGAACGATCAAGGATCTATTCTGCAGGTATAAAACCCAGCAGGGATTTCAGGTAAATCGCAAGGCAGGATGGGACACTCACGGGCTACCCGTGGAACTGGGCGTTGAAAAGGCACTGGGAATTACTAAGGAAGATATAGGCAATAAGATCAGCGTAGAGGACTATAACCAGGCCTGCAAGGATGCCGTTTTAAAATACACCGACATCTGGAGCAAGCTCACCGACGATATGGGCTACTGGGTGGACATGAAGGATCCATACATCACCTTCAAGCCCAAATATATGGAGTCCGTCTGGTGGCTTCTCAAACAGATTTACAGCAAAGATCTATTGTATAAAGGCTACACCATCCAGCCCTTTTCACCAGCCGCGGGAACAGGTCTTAGCTCGCACGAGTTGAACCAGCCCGGCACGTACCAGGACGTTACCGACACAACAGTCACTGCCCAATTTAAAGTGGTAGATCCCATAAAATTGCCTTTCCCCAGTGATGGTGAGGTGTTTTTTCTAGCTTGGACCACCACGCCCTGGACGTTGCCCTCAAATACCGCGCTTACCGTCGGTGCAAGAATTGATTATGTGCTCGTAGAAACCTTTAATCAATATACTGGTAGATCCATGCAGGTAATCCTTGCAGAGAAATTGGTAGGCAAGCAGTTTGGTAAAAAATTCAAGAAGTTTGAAGATGAGTCCGCTTTCGCGAAAGCAAAACAAGCATACAGCCTAGGCGATAAGAAAATACCTTTTATAGTATTGAACACCTGCAAGGGAGCAGACCTGGTGGGCATGAAGTACGAGCAATTATTGAAATATGCAACTCCCTACCAAAATCCTGAGGACGCCTATCGTGTCATCGCCGGAGATTTTGTAACCACCGAGGATGGAACGGGAATCGTGCATACCGCACCCACATTTGGCGCAGATGATGCACTGGTTTCAAAACAGGCCGTCCCTCCCATCCCGCCCATGCTCGTCCTGGACGAAAACGAAAACCCTGTTCCCCTGGTTGATCTCCAAGGGAAATTTAGAGCAGAGCTGCCGGAAGTAGGTGGAAAATACGTAAAAAACGAATATTTCAACGCCGGAGAAGCTCCAGAAAGATCGGTTGATGTAGATATCGCGATCTCGTTAAAAGAGCAAAACCGAGCGTTCAACGTCGAGAAATATGTTCACAGTTATCCGCACTGCTGGAGAACGGACAAGCCCATATTGTACTATCCGCTAGATAGTTGGTTCATAAAAGCGACCGAGTTTAAAGATCGCATGCATGAGCTTAACAAGTCCATCAACTGGAAACCAGCTTCTACGGGAGAGGGACGTTTTGGCAACTGGCTGGCAAATGCAAACGACTGGAATCTATCGCGCTCCAGATACTGGGGAATCCCCCTGCCCATCTGGCGCAATGAGACGGGAACGGAAGAAATGATAATCGGCAGTATTGAGGAATTGATGACGGAAATCCAGAAATCCATCGATGCCGGGTTTATGGAAAAGAACCCGTTTGAGGGATTTGTGGCGGGAGATATGAGTGAGTCCAATTATGATCTCGTTGACCTGCATAAAAACGTGGTGGACGCCATTTATCTGGTAGGTTCCAGCGGAGAGAAAATGACCCGCGAGGCAGACCTTATCGACGTCTGGTTCGACTCTGGATCCATGCCCTATTCCCAATGGCATTATCCCTTTGAAAATAAGGAAGCTGTTGAAAACGGCCTGCGCAAGGCAGATTTTATTGCAGAGGGCGTGGATCAGACACGTGGCTGGTTTTATACGCTACACGCCATAGCCACCATGATCAGTGATGATGTTGCCTATAAGAATGTAGTCTCAAACGGTCTGGTACTTGATAAAAACGGACAAAAAATGTCCAAGCGTTTGGGAAATGCCGTGGATCCCTTTGAAACCTTGGATAAATATGGGGCAGACGCCACGCGCTGGTACATGGTTTCCAATGCAAACCCGTGGGACAACCTTAAATTTGATGAAGACGGCATTACCGAAGTACAGCGCAAGTTTTTTGGAACTCTCTATAATACGTACAGTTTCTTTTCCCTGTATGCAAATGTTGATGGATTCTGCTTTCGCGAAAGCGAGATCCCACTCAGTGAACGCCCAGAAATTGACCGCTGGATCTTATCAGAACTTAATACGCTCATCAAGGATACCACCGCCTTTTATGATGATTATGAACCTACAAAAGCAGCGCGCGCGATCACCATTTTTGTCACGGAAAACCTGAGCAACTGGTACGTGAGGTTGTGTAGAAGACGGTTCTGGAAGGGGAGCTATGAGCAGGATAAGATCGCTGCCTACCAGACCCTTTACTCCTGTCTCAAGACCGTGGCACAATTGAGCGCGCCCATCGCACCGTTCTTTATGGATCAATTATACCGCGACCTGACCAGTGTTTGTGAAAAGGATGCGAGCGAGAGCGTCCACCTATCTGCCTTTCCAGTTGTGGATGAGTCCATGATCGATGCCGGGCTTGAAGAGAAGATGCACAAGGCACAGACCATTTCCAGCCTTACCCTATCGCTCAGAAAAAAAGAAAGTATTAAAGTGAGGCAGCCCCTGCAGCGCATTATGATCCCAGTTCTCGACCCTAGGGAAAAAGAACAGATCGAGGCCATCGCCGACCTTATAAAAAGTGAGGTAAACATCAAGGAAATCGAGATCATCGACGATGCGAGCGGTATTCTGGTCAAGGAAATCAAGCCCAATTTTAAAGCTCTTGGCCCTAGATTTGGCAAAGACATGAAAGTCGTTGCAAATGCAATCAAAAGTTTTCAACAAGAGGACATTGTTTTGTTAGAAAAAACAGGTCAGAAAATAGTTACATTACATGATAAAGATGTAACCTTGACCCTCGATGATGTAGAGATCACCTCGTCAGATATAGAAGGATGGCTGGTCGCAAACCAGTCTGGGATCACGGTCGCACTAGATGTAACCATCACACCCACTCTCAAACAGGAGGGGATTTCAAGAGAGCTTGTAAATCGCATTCAAAATATAAGAAAAGAGACTGGACTGGAAGTAACTGACCGTATAAACATAAGCATTTTATCCCATGAACTCATGGATGAGGCAGTAAATACGAACCAGCAGTACATCAAGGACGAGACACTTGCTGATGAGTTGACCATAACCCAGCATCTCGATAACGGTACAGAAATTGTCTTTGACGATATTGAAACCGCTATCGCGATCAAAAAAATATAATTATGAGTACAAACGAAAAACTAAGATATAGTGACGCAGACCTTGCACATTTCAAGGCCATTGTCACTGAAAAAATCGCCGAGGCGCTCGAGCACCACAAGCTCATCTTGAGCGCCTATAAAAATGACTCCAATAATGGGACGGAGGATACCGCGCCGCAGTTCAAGGCATTTGATGAAGGAAGTTCTGTAATGAGCAAAGAGGCCAATGCGCAACTTGCCATACGCCAGGAAAAGTTTATCAGCGATCTCAAAAATGCGCTCATCCGCATCGAGAACAAATCTTACGGCGTTTGTCGCGAGACCGGAAAGCTGATCAAGAAAGAACGCCTGGAGCTGGTTCCACATGCTACATTGAGCATCGAGGCAAAAAATATGCAATAGACGTTGAAGCTATGCTCGGCAGTTAGTAATGAATACCTCTTCGGCAAGTTTTCGTTTGAAAAATTGTGCTGTCAGAGGTTTTTTGTTTTAGTGGTTTGTGTTTTCGCTTTCGCGAAAGCGTACCCACAACAATCCGATCAGATCAATTCAAGCAGTACACAGCTTTTAAATGCATCCTTCAGCGTTGTGGACATCAGGCTCTCAGATCATATCCTGCTGGAAATACAAACCTCTGAAGACGATGGGGTGAAGATCATGGAAAGCCAGCATGGCGAGTATAAAAATGCGCTGACCATGGTCGCCGAGCTGCGCAACGATTCACTTATCTTGAGAGAATTGCAGAGTCTGGCCTTTACCTTTCCAGACGATAAACTGGGTGCCCACAAGGTGCTGGACTCTCGCATACAACTTACACTCCCCAGGAATAAGGAACTGGTCATCAACGCGCGCAGCGCAGATATTCAAATAAACGGTAATTTTAAAAGTGCCTACATCAATCTGTTTTCTGGAAATTGTGTCGTAGAAAATATGACGGGAGATCTTCATTTCATCTCCATTTATGCAGATCTTACCTTTCTACCCTTAAATTATAAAATCACCCATTATACAAAGGAGTATGGCAAACGATTGAAGTTTCCCGACGGGTTGATAAAATACCGTGCGACTCTGGAGACAGTTCATGGCACGTTCAAATTTGAGTAACTGCAATTGATAAATAGGTAAATGTTTGCGGTAAGAAGTCTTATTTTTGTCATTACATTGAATTTTCATGAAGTTATCCAAAGCCGTCTTGATCATCATAGGAGTTTTAATCCTTGACCAGGCCAGTAAAATATATATAAAGCTGAACTACCCACTTACCAGCAGCAGGAATGCCATTGTGGACTGGGATAAATTCCAGATTTTATTTTATGAGAATGCCGGTGCTGCCTGGGGTTTTGAAATTCCCGGAGATTATGGTAAGATAATTTTGACCGTTTTCAGACTATTTGCAATTTGCGGTATCGGCTACTGGTTGTGGACGAGCGTTAAGAACAAGTCTCACAAGATCCTGACCATTTGTATCGCATTGATTTTTGCTGGAGCGTTGGGAAATATTATTGATTCCATATTTTACGGTGTTTATTTTTCCAGCAGCGTGCACGGCGTTGCAGAGTTTCTTCCCGAGGGCGGTGGTTATGCGCCGTGGTTCTACGGTGAGGTGGTGGACATGTTGTACTTCCCGCTATTTGATGGCGTCTGGCCGGACTGGTTCCCTATATGGGGCGGTGAGACGTTTTCATTCTTCAACGCCATTTTTAATGTTGCCGATAGTTCAATCACGATAGGAGTTATCCTGTTGATCTTATTTAGTAAAAAAGCATTTCCGGATAAGTAGGGACTGGGATGCTGGAAGCTGGATGCTGGATGCTGGATGCTGGATGCTGGATGCTGGATGCTGGAAAGATATTTTTTCCTCAAAGATATTCAACTCAAAAATGGATTTCTTAATTGAACTATATATGGTTAAAGGTCACACGGAAGCGTTCAAAATTTAAAAACTTCTATCGGAGTAATTAGATAATCCAACTTCACATCAAACTTCCCTACCTCAATTTGATCCTGTAATGGTTCAAAAAAAGAAAGGCCTATTTTAATAACATCTGGTCGGCATTGAATTAAAAAACGGTCGTAAAACCCTTTTCCATATCCTATTCTTGAGCCTTTTTTATCTGCTACGAGTAAAGGAACAAAGACCACATCTATATTTGTTGGGTGGACTTCAATCAGTCCTCTACCTTCGGGTTCGGGAATATTGTAGGCATTTTTCTTTAGAATGGTTTGATCGGTGAGCAGGTAATGTGTCATGCTGTGATCGTTGAAGTTGCTCTTTGAAACTACCACATTTTTGTCTTTCCCTTGTAGAATATGCAGAAGGTATTCCGTCTGGACTTCCTTTTGCTCGGCAATACTTAAAAATAAGTGGTAGGTCGCATGATCCCAGATATTTAAATTCAAAGATTGATTTGCGATGTGCAGACTCTGTTCATCGATCTCGTTTTCGCTTAAAGCTTTTCTGACCAATTTATAGGCAGCTCTCAACTCATTCTTCGGCCTCATTCTGTGAAATATGAAATATGGCATCGCCCTGATAGACCAGCGGTGCATTGTTCAAATTAATTATATAACCGGTAAATGGGGATTTCACCTTATAGCGCATGGTACCATAAGGGTCAGTTATGGTGGCTATGAATTCATCCTTTACCACGTGTTTTCCACATCTTACTTTTGCGTGGAACAGTCCAGAGTATTTGGCCCGTATCCATTTGCTACTTTCTATAATGGTACTAGGTTTGGTGGCGTCCGGGATTTCTACTTTGGGACCTAGCATGTGTAGATGGGAAAGTACTCTTGTCGCTCCATTAACCGCCTCGACAACCGTTTTTTTATGACTGCGCGAGGATTCCCCACCTTCAAAAAGCAGGTATTGCTTGCCCATTTCAGAGCAGGTCGCGCGGAATGTCTTCTTCACATTAGGTGAATACATTAAAAAAGGTGCGTTGAAAACTTTGGCCAGCTCTAGGGACTTTGTTTCTGTCTTTGCGATGCGCAGGTGCGGCGCATTGAAACGCTTAGCTCCACCAGTATGGAAATCCAGCACTATGTCAACATGAGGTAGGATTTCCTGAACGATCTGATAGGCAAAACGGCTAGCCAGCGCACCAGACTTAGTTCCGGGAAACATCCTGTTGAGGTCGCGCCCATCGGGAAACTCCCGCTGGTTGTTTAAAAAGCCAAAAATATTAAGCACGGGTATCGCGATGATAGTTCCCGCGACAGGTTTATTTATTTTTTTTGCAATGAGCTGTCGTACCGTTTCCACACCATTGATCTCGTCGCCATGAATACCGCCAGAAAGCAGCACCACCGGTCCAGCCTTCCTGCCTCGTTCTATAATTACCGGTACCTCAACGACCGTGCTCGTGTAGAGTTTTGCCATATTGAAGTTGAGTTTGTGACTTGAACCTGGCTTGATCTCTGTATTTAAAATGCGTATTTCTCTAAGCATGACTATGCGTTTTTTTCAATATACCTTATTATTTCCCGGGCGATATTTACACCCGTTGCTCCCTCGATCCCTTCCAGACCGGGCGAGCTATTTACTTCTAGGACAAGTGGTCCACGACTGCTCTGGAGCAGGTCCACGCCACAGACTCCCAGTCCCAGTGCCTTTGCCGCTGCTATCGCGGTCTTTTCTTCTTCCCGCGATAAGGTAATCCTTTTTGCCGATCCTCCCTGATGCAGGTTGGATCTGAATTCGCCTTTCTGTGCCTGCCTCTTCATCGCACCCACCACTCGATCTCCCACCACAAATGCGCGCAGGTCTGCACCGCCAGCTTCTTTTATAAATTCTTGAACGATCACCCTGGACTGCATATCGTTGTGAGCATCCAGGATGGCGTCTGCTTCTTCCAGTGTTTTTGCAAGGCTCACGCCCACGCCCTGTGTTCCTTCCAGTACCTTGATGATTACCGGTGGTCCATCCACGCTCTCACAAATATCGTCCGTATGATCACCATAGTTGGTAAAGACAGTCTTGGGCATTCCCACGCCAGATCTTGATAATCGCTGCATGCTCTGTAATTTATCCCTGCTTTGCAATAGGGCCGCGCTGCTTACCGTGGTAAAACAGTTCATCATCTCAAACTGGCGCACTATGGTCGTTCCATAAAAGGTTATACTGGAACCTATACGTGGTATGATAGCGTCTGGCTTAGGTAGTTTATTGCCCAAATATATGATACTGGGCATGTGTCGCTCCAGCCTGACATCACAATCCAGTACATTAATTGCCTTTATCACATGGCCACACTTACGTGCCTCCTCCATCAAGCGTTGTGTGCTGTAGAGTGAAGTGCCACGAGACAATATATCAATCCTCATGTTGGGATTGTAGGAAGGAAACATCCTGGAGTTCAGGATCTACGATAAATTTCTTGGAGAGGAACTTACGTCCCAACAATACTGGGAAACGCATCTCTTCCCTGTTGCTCAACGTGAGGGAGATTTTATAGAGCTTATCAAACAGCCTTATGTTTGCCTGTACCTCGTACCTAAGATCCACGCTACCATTGCTACTGCGCACGCTGGTAATTTTATAATCTTCAAAAGCCAGTCTCTTTCCATGATATTGGTCATGGTCCTCATCTAGGAAAGTAGTGTAGAGAATACCATCAACCTCTTCAATATCCTTGCAGTGAATACTGCTGGTGTAAGCACCCGTATCGATCTTTTATGTCGATGTTCTCGATCTCCAATTTAGGGAAATCGGCTTTATCTGTACGGCCTATGATGGTCTTTTTATCGTGTGGCAAAGTCTGCGGTTTTAAAGGACAAAGATGCGCAAATGATTTTATAAAAATAAATCTGTAGTGGTGTAATTAATATTTGAAATGTTCCGCTTTCGCGAAAGCGTAACCATCATCAAGCAAAGGACAGATCAAACGAGTCCCGTGAGCGCATGGGATTGTACGACTGACAATTACACAATTAGCTAGGGGATTGTGCAAGACTCAATGTTGCTTATACACTTAAATTAGTGAAAACTCACTCCAATGCCTGCTCTAGATCACTCAATAAATCCTCAACATCCTCAATTCCCACACTCAACCTGATGAGTGAGTCCACGATGCCCAATTTCTCGCGATCTTCCCTAGGAATGCTGGCGTGGGTCATGGTTGCTGGATGACCGGCAAGTGATTCAACGCCGCCCAAAGACTCTGCAAGGGTAAAGATCTTGAGTTTCTTAAGTATTTTAAAAGCACTTTCTTGGGTTCCCTCACTGGTCGAGAACGAGACCATACCGCCATGATCCAACATCTGCGTTTTGGCAACTTCATGGTTGGGATGATCTTTAAAACCGGGCCAGTACACCTTGTCCACTTTTGGATTTGCTCGCAGAGCCTGGGCGATTGCGCGACCGTTCTCGCAATGGCGCTGCATTCTTACGTGTA
Source organism: uncultured Flavobacteriaceae bacterium (assembly GCA_963836885.1). Taxonomy (GTDB): domain Bacteria; phylum Bacteroidota; class Bacteroidia; order Flavobacteriales; family Flavobacteriaceae; genus Nonlabens. Next base: position 402,478 of record CAWILF010000028.1, read on the forward strand.
AGGTTTTTATACCCCTCAATACGAGAAAACAATCCTGTGGGCCGGGAATTGCACCGCTGGCATTTTGGATAAAATACAATCGATCAGCGAGATCTTTGTCTTTTACAACGAGCGATCCCAGCACCACATCGCTGTGGCCGCCCAGGTATTTTGTGGCGCTGTGCATGACGATATCGGCACCTAGTTCTAGTGGTTGTTGTAGATAGGGCGTGGCAAACGTGTTGTCCACCGCGAGCAGGATGTGGTGCTTTTTTGTAATTTTTGCAACAATCGCGATGTCGATTATATTCATCATGGGATTAGTGGGCGTTTCCACCCAAACCAATTTTGTGTTATCGTTGATCTGTTTCTCAATATTTGATACATCATCCATCGCGACAAAGTGAAACTTGATCCCAAAATCCTCAAAAATCCTAGTAAACAAACGGTAGGAACCTCCATAGAGATCGCTGGTAGAAATGACCTCATCGCCAGGCTTGAGAAGTTTTAATACCGCGTCGATCGCGGCAAGTCCCGAACCGAAGGTTATTCCATAACCTCCATTCTCCAGGCTCGCAATGGAACGCTCCAGCGCAGCCCGTGTAGGATTGCCGCTGCGACTGTATGCAAATTGCGCATGCTCGCCCGGGTTATCCTGTTTAAAGGTCGTCGTCTGATAAATGGGCGGCATTACCGAGTTGTAGGCGGGATCAATGTTGTGCTGACCGCCGTGGATGGTTTTTGTATTGAACTTCATGGAATTTAATTTTCTCAAATATTTAAAGATATACCGATTGAATCAACTTTGAACTTAAAGGCTCAATAAATTTAAGTGCCGTAAAACAATATTCAAAAATTAAAAACCTTAAAGCACTTGATGTTGAACATATAACTATTATATTTGCGACTATTACTAACAACATTAATAGCAATACTATGAAAAAGCTCATGACCATTTTAGTAGCTACGTTATTATTAACGAGCTGCGCAGTTATCAGACCAGGGGAAGCTGGGGTTAAACAGCGCTTAGGCGTTATGGAGGATCAGGTCACTACGCAGGGATCTGTATTCTTTAACCCATTCACGACCAAAATTATCAAGGAATCCATTCAAACTAATAATTTAAAACTGGAACTCACCATACCGAGTAAAGAAGGATTGAGCATCGACTCAGAAATTTCAATACTTTACCGGCTAGAAGTTGATATGATCCCGACGGTTTTAAAAACCTTGGGCCCAGACTACAAAAGTATCATGGCGGCGGTATTTAGATCAGCCAGCTCTGATGTGTGCTCGCAGTTCTTTGCAAAGGACATGCACTCGGGCAAGCGGGCTGATATTGAAAAGGCGATCAAACTTAAAATGGAAGAGACGCTTACTCCTCAGGGTATTATCATAGAAGCCGTTCTCATGAAGAGCATTCAATTGCCTCAAGGACTTTCCTTTTCCATAGAACAAAAACTACAGGCTGAACAAGACGCCATGCGCATGGAATTTATCCTACAACAAGAACGCCTGGAAGCCGACCGTAAAATAATCGAGGCAACAGGAACTCGCAATGCACAAAAAATTATCGCAGAAGGCCTAACTCCCGAAATCTTAAAGCTACGCAGCATTGAGGCTTTCAAAGAATTATCAAGATCTCCCAATGCCAAGGTTATCATTACTGATGGGAGAACACCTTTTCTGATCAATGAATCGCAAAAATAATCAACCATTTACCTTAATGGGTTGGCTCTTATCATGGAGTCAACCCATTTTTCATTCCCAGATCCCTTACAACGGCTATCTTGATAGGACAGATCAAATAGGTGTTATTATGTTACCTTTTTGGGTTTGATGTAAGATTTGCTTTCGCGAAAGCGAAACCCAGAAAAATATCCCTCACAACATCATAATGCATAAAAGTCAAAGAGATCGTAATTTTGCCTTATGAAAGACTTATTCATATACCTGGAAAGTTGCAATACCTGCCAGCGCATCAAAAACGAACTTTCCCTGCCCGAGAAAATAAAACTCCAAAACACAAAAACTGAACCCGTAACCGAGGAACAGTTAGAATATTTAAAGGAAAAGGCAGGTTCTTATGAGGCACTGTTCAATCGACGCGCACAACTATACCGAGGTCGCAACCTGCACAAGGAACAGTTGACCGAGGCAGATTATAGATCCTTATTACTGGAACATTATACGTTCATCAAGCGTCCCATCCTTATCTACAACAACGAGGCTTTTATAGGAAATAGCAAGAAAACAGTGGCAGATGCCGCTGCCGCGCTATGAGCAAACGTTCCATAGCCATATTTTGCGCTTTTTGCGTGGCGTTGTTCTATGCCTACAACTATACCGCGGCAAAAGAGGTCATGCCCGACCATATAGGTGCCTATGGACTTACCTGGTTCAGGGTATTGGTTACCGGCACGATCTTCTGGATCTTGTCGCAGTTTTTTGGCCCTAAAGAAAGAATGACCTTGAAGGAATTGCCGCTTATCGCGCTAGCCGCTTTTTGTGGAGTAGGTTTCAACATGCTTACTTTTATGCAGGGACTGGAACTGACCTCGCCCATAAGCGCGTCGGTCCTCATGGTGACCACGCCCATAATCGTGCTGGTACTGAGTGCGATATTTTTAAAGGAAAAACTGTACGGGCTCAAGATCTTTGGGATCATTGTAGGATTTTCTGGTGCGGCAATGCTCATCATCTCTTCCAGCAGTGCCACGGAGACCGCAACAAATCCCGCACTGGGTAATTTTCTCATCTTTATCAATGCCCTGTCCTATTCATTTTACATACTGCTGGCAAAAAAACTGACGCAAAAGTACCATGTCTTTACATTGATGAAGTGGTTATATCTTTTTGGAATTATTTATATCACGCCCTTTGGGATCACGCAGGGACTGGCCTTTGATGCCTCAGGCGCATCTTTGGAAACCTTGTTCTTCGTCGGTTATGTGATTTTGTTTGCGACCTTTGGGACCTATATGCTCAATATTATCGCAATTAAAAACCTAAAACCGAGTGTTGTTGCCGTATTTGTATATCTACAACCGCTGCTTGCGGGAATGATCGCCGTGGGACTGGGAAAAGATCAACTTACCTATACTAAGGTTATTGCAGGTCTATTGATTTTTTGTGGCGTTTTTATCACTAGTATCAAGACTAAGAAACAGAAGGCAGTGGAGGAAAATAAGGCTTGAACTGAGTAATAAAAAATGGCCTTGCTTCTAGGAATATTGTTGTGATTTCGCTTGCCTGCCGGCGAGGCAAGAAAGCGGAACTATCCATTGAATCCTTCTACTCCAGATCTCTGGGAAACTCTCCGTGATCTCTCGTGTCCTTTTTGGTAATGATCTTAAAATCTGCAGAGCGTGGGAAGTTTTTTATGCGCGCGTGCAGCTCTGGGTGCAGCGGAGTGATCTTGCGCTCGCGTAGATTCATCCATGCGCCGGTCATCAGTCCTCGTGCAAGATTGCGCCCCTTATGGTCGTAGAACTCATGGCGAAAACTGAACATGCTTCCATCCTCACTCATTCCAGTCACCTCACAACTTACACTAACCGGCTTGCCCTGGTGGATTTCCTTGAAATAGTAGATGTTCTCAGTAAAAATTACCGGCCCTGTTTCATACTGCATCATCTCTCGCTGACCAAAGTCGTTCTCGATAAGAAAAGCCATGCGCGTGTGGCTCATGAAGTTTTGGTAGGCGCTGTTTGCCATGTGCCTGTTAGCGTCCAGATCGCTCCATCTTACCTCAAATTCCTTTGTGTACATATATTATTTTTTTACAAATATACTGTGCGTGCATAGAATAAGGGATCAGTTGATGGGTTGATTTAAGTGAAGTGAGTTCGCTAAAAGCGATTAAAAACTTCTCTTTCTTTTTATTTTATTTTTACTTTTATTTTTATTTTTATCCTTCAACTTCCGTTGTCTTCAACTTGCCCATCGCCTTCCACAAAAAGTAGGCAGTAATGATCGTAGAGGATATATCTGCAATGGGAAAACTGATCCACACGCCCCATTCACCATAATAACCGGGAAGAATGAGAATAAGCGGGATGAGGATAATACCCGTGCGCAGTGCCGTAAGTATGAGTGCTGGAATGGCCTTTCCTATCGCCTGATAATAGGCCGCGCCTATCATTTGAATGGCAATTATGGGAACTGCGAGAAAAACCAATTTTAATGCTGACGAAGTTTCTTCGATCACCGTGGTGCTATCCGTGAATACATCTGCGATCTCCTTGGTAAAAAAGTACAGCCCCAAGAATATGAGAACACCCAGTCCACAGGCATATTTAATGGAGGTATAGATCACCTCGCGCACGCGCTCCCATTTTTCTGCCCCATAATTGTATCCGGCAATAGGTAAAAAACCTTGTGTGATTCCCAAAACAGGAAATAGGGCAAACATCATCATTCTGCCGATAATCCCAAAAACTGCAACGCTGTTCTCGCCGCCCAGCTCAAACAGTACATTATTAAGAATAAGGTACAACAAACTCGTTGTTGCCTGTCTCGCGAGGGTTACAAAACCTAGAGCTCCTATTTCTGAAACAATGATCCATTTGAGTACAAAGTGTTTTATACTACATAAAAGCTCACTTTTTCCAGATAGAAAGAACCACGATATGTAAAGCAGGCAAAGTCCATAGCTTATTGTGGTAGCCCAGGCCGCACCTGCCATGCCCATATCCAGTTCATAGATAAGGATATAATCAAGAACCAGATTACCAATGGAAGGTATCAACATGGCTATCATGGCGTGAAAGGGCGCGCCCTCAGCACGTATAACGTTGTTTCCCATCATGGAAAGTGCAAGCAGGGGAACACCGTAGAGAACAATGCGGTAATAGACCTTGGCAGGTTCAAAAATAGCTCCCTTGCCTCCAAAGGCTGGCACGAGATCATTGATAAAGACCAGTCCAAGAATCGCCATCACACTAGAAATAACAACGGTAAGTGTGAGCATATTTCCAAAGGTCGTTCTTGCCTTATCCTGATTATTTGCACCCAAGGCGCGAGAAATAATACTGGAGCCGCCTATTCCTATTGCCATTCCCAGCGCAGCGATAAAAAATGAGACGGGCAATACCACATTTATGGCAGCTATTGCAATAGGCCCGATCCAGTTGCCCACAAATATGGTATCCACCAGGATATTGAGCGACATTACAAGTATACCAATAGATGCGGGAACGGCTTGCTTGATCAATAAACTACCGATGGGTTGGGTTCCAAGCAGTTCGGACTTGTTTTGAGCAACAGGTTTCATAAGTTGATAAAAGTACGTATCGTTTTTAGATTAGAAGCGGGTCTTCTCGGTGGAATGGTTTTAATTGCTACTCTATCGTTATAGTCGAATTAATGATACTTAATTGCGCAAAAACGTAAACTATTTTCTAAGAACATTAAATTGCTTGCATAAACTAGATAATCATGAATTTATGTGTGGAATTGTAGGCGTTTTCGAATTAAAAAAAAGTGGTGACGAGCAAAGACAGAATATTCTCGAACTTTCTAAAAAACTACGTCACCGTGGGCCGGACTGGTCGGGAATTTATTGTAGTGATAATGCGATCCTCGCTCACGAACGTCTGACTATTGTCGATCCTACTTCGGGTGGCCAACCCTTATATAGCAAGGATGGAAGTATCGTGCTGGCCGTTAATGGAGAAATATATAACCATCAGGAACTGCGCGCTCAATATCCCAACTATCCCTTTAAAACCAAATCTGACTGCGAGGTAATCCTAGCACTTTATGAAGATAAAGGAATTGAGTTTCTGGATGATCTGGTCGGAATGTTTGCCTTTGCACTTTACGACAGCAACACAGATACTTATTTATGCGCGCGCGACCATCAGGGAATTATTCCATTATATTATGGAACGGACGAAATGGGACAATTTTATGTTGCCAGCGAACTCAAAGCCTTGGAAGGAACCTGCAAAGAGATTGCTCCTTTCCCACCTGGAAATTTTTATCACAGTACCGATAAGAAATTCGTTCAATGGTACCAGCGCGACTGGAAAGAATACGACCATGTAAAAAATAACACAAGCTCCATAAAAGATCTCAAAAAAGCGCTGGAGGACTCCGTTCACCGCCACTTGATGAGTGATGTGCCCTATGGCGTATTACTGTCGGGAGGTTTGGACAGCTCTATAGTGAGTGCCGTGGCAAAAAAGTATGCGGCACGCCGTGTGGAAAGTGGAGATTATGCTGAGGCATGGTGGCCACAACTGCATTCTTTTGCCATAGGACTTGAAGGAAGTCCAGACCTCGAAGCTGCGCAAAAGGTGGCAGATCACATAGGGACGGTTCATCACGGTATCACCTTTACCATTCAAGAAGGACTGGATGCTATAAAAGATGTAGTTTACTACTTAGAAACCTATGATGTAACTACCATCAGAGCTTCCACGCCCATGTATTTACTGGCACGGGTTATAAAATCCATGGGAATCAAAATGGTTTTATCTGGTGAGGGAAGTGATGAGATATTCGGTGGTTACTTATATTTCCACAAAGCTCCCAACGCAGAAGAATTTCATAAAGAAACCGTCCGCAAACTGGACACATTGCACCTATACGATAACCTAAGAGCCAATAAATCCCTTGCCGCCTGGGGAATTGAAGGTCGAGTCCCATTTCTGGACAAGAAATTTATTGATGTTGCAATGAGTCTCAACCCAAAAGACAAAATGTGTGGCAATGGAAAAATGGAAAAGCACATTTTAAGAGAGGCCTTTGAAGATTATTTGCCCAAAAGCGTCGCCTGGAGGCAGAAAGAGCAGTTTTCTGACGGTGTAGGCTATAACTGGATCGACACCTTAAAAGAAGTGGTAGAAAAAGAAATCACGGACGAGATGCTAGCAGCAGCTTCCCATAAATTCAAGATCAACCCACCACAGAACAAAGAAGAATATTACTACCGCAGTATCTTCTCGTCACATTTCCCTAGTGATGCGGCGGCTTCTTGCGTACCGTCCATAAAGTCGGTTGCCTGTTCTACACCGGTAGCGCTGGAATGGGACGCAGCCTTTAAAAACATGAATGATCCTAGCGGCCGTGCAGTAAGCGGAGTACATGATAAAGGATATTAAGAAATAAGTTCAATAAGATATTGTAGAATCAAAAAAGGCTGCCAGTAGGCAGCCTTTTTAAAATATTTAAACTATGCTAGTTTTGTTTACTGAACTTCAAAGCATTAGATCCATACAAGATCATAATTATGCCAATTCCAATCAATAATACTTTTCCAAAAATATAACCCTGACCATAGCTTGATAATATATCAAAATCAAAAACATATTTGAAAAATGGAAACAAACCAAAAAGACATAAAACGACACCAGTATAAAGCAAAAACTTCTTCATAATCTATAATAAGATTAAATCACTTATTTAGTTACCGTGGTAGTCGTCGGGTTGTAAATCCCAAAAGTAATTGCATTTAAAAGACCATCTACAAATGTGTGCTCAATTTTTACAGTATAATCCTTAGCGCCACCTGCCATTGCAACTGGGTCGGAAGTACCGATTGGAGCAAGCCCATAAATTAAATAATGATTTTTCTCCTTGACAACTACACCAGTCTGAGAACCGCTACCTACATTATATTGATATGTGTAGCATGATGTAAGCATTAAACATAAACTTGCTACCATGATAGCATTAAAAAGTACTTTTTTCATAATAAATTAATGTGTTGATTAAGCGTCAAATATATATCGAGTTTTTGTTTTAAGAAAATTTTTAGAAAAATAACTTTTATAAAATTCTTATTTCTATAACATATTAATCTTTGAAACAGCGATACCTAACCCCTATATTTGCAGTAATGAAAAACAACATACAATTATGGTGGTGGAATCATACAGCTCAACAGCCGTAGGTCGCCCCATTAATAAAATATATTAAAAGGTCTGCTTCACGGTAGGCCTTTTTACTTTTGAACGAAATCCAAGCTCATGTTTGCCCCTAGATCAACACATAAAAACGTCCTCGCCGACACGCTCACGCCAGTCGCCATTTACATGCGGTTGAGGGATAAATATCCCAACAGCATCTTGCTGGAGTCCAATGAATATGGAAAGCGCAACAACAGCTATTCATTTATTTGCTGCAACCCAGTTGCAGAGTTCAAGGTGGATCAGACGCATTTTTCATATTCACTTCCAGACGACAGGTTGCACAGTGAGGAGTTGAACAGCAACTTTAAGCTGACTGAAAAACTGACCCAATTTAAAAATAAATTTAAAGAGCCGATACATAAATTTCCATTTCCCATTCAGGGACTTTTTGGTTACTTGGGCTATGATGCCGTGCAGCACTTTGAGAATATAGAATTCCGCTTTCGCGCCTGCCTGCCGGCGAGGCAGGAAAGCGAAACAACCCACATTCCCAGAGCGTTATACCATGTCTATCAGAATGTTATCGTTTTTGACCATTTTTACAATCAGCTATATATCTTTGATCACGTCTATGAAAATGGGCAGGAAAATCTGGAGGAGATCACCGGCATTATAGAACATCGGGACGTGACCACCTATGGCTTTTCCTGTTCCAGCGATGAAACGTCTGAAATGACCGATGACCAATTCAAAAAACTGGTCGTCAAGGGAAAAGAGCACTGCCAGCGAGGTGATGTTTTTCAAATGGTACTGTCCAGGAAGTTTACCCAGCAATACACGGGCGATGACTTTGAAGTGTACCGACAGTTGCGTGCGATCAATCCCAGTCCGTATTTATTTTACTTCGATTACGGGAGTTTTAGGATCTTCGGGAGTTCGCCAGAGGCTCAATTGCTCATCAAGGGCCGGCAAGCGAGCATCCAGCCCATTGCCGGCACCTACAAGCGTACCGGAAACGATACCGCAGATCTAAAAGCTGCCGAAAACCTGAAAACAGATCCCAAAGAAACCGCAGAACACGTCATGCTGGTCGATCTCGCCAGAAACGACCTGAGCCGCCACGCAAAAAATGTAACCGTGTCCGACTATCAGGACATCCACTTCTATTCCCACGTCATTCACATGGTGAGCAAGGTAACGGGAAGTATAGACAACGAGCATAAAATCGATCTTATAGGCGACACTTTTCCAGCTGGAACCTTGAGCGGTGCGCCAAAGTTCAAGGCCATGCAACTCATAGATGGCTATGAAAATTCCTCCCGGGAGTTTTATGGTGGCGCGATCGGTTTTTTAGGTTTTAATGGCGATTTTAACCATGCCATCATCATACGCAGTATTCTATCGCGCAACAATCAGCTGGAATTTAGGGCTGGCGCGGGAGTGGTGATAGAAAGCAATATTGAAGATGAGACTCAAGAAGTTTATAATAAAACCAATGCGCTAAGAACGGCGATCCAAAAAGCAAATAAAAATGACTAAAAAAATTACACCGATCATCATGGTAATCATATTTACCATGATTTCATGTTCAGACAAAATGCCTCTATTCGAAGCAACTTTGATCACAAAAAATGATAACCCATCGCTTTCCTTTGTCCCTAACATGGAGTTTAAAAAATTTAATGATAGCGTGGCCATATATTTAGAGCCGCTGGACTTTAATAAAATGCTGGGCAGCGAGATAAAAAAGGGAGTGTTTATTGAAAAGAATGATAAGTTCAGCGTGATGGTATTATTACTGACTAACTACGAAGGCGGCAAAGGAGCCAAGTATCAAATGATACTAAGAACCTACTCAAAAGATCTTAAAATTATAGACAGTTATATTCTAGCTAATACGGTAGGAAATCCATTATGCAGCGGTGTTATAACAAAAGATCTTAAAATACGTAAAAAATGCAACGACGGTAGTGAAGTTCTTGCCCATATTGATCGATACGGCAAATTTATAAAAGGAGCTCAATGAAAAAGAAGATACTAGTTATAGATAACTACGACTCGTTTACCTATAATCTTGTCCATTATCTCGAGGATCTGGAAGTTGAGGTTTTGGTAAGGCGCAACGACGAGATTACACCTGGGGAATGCCTGGACTTTGATGCCATCCTGCTCTCGCCAGGACCGGGAATACCCAGTGAGGCAGGACAGCTGTTACCAATTATAAAATTTTTGGCGGGTAAAAAGCCTCTCTTGGGAATATGTCTGGGACATCAAGCAATTACAGAGGTCTATGGCGGTAAGATCATAAATCTGGATAAGGTCTATCATGGCGTCTCCACGGTAATGGAGCACTATGGCGATCCCTTTTTCAAGGACGTGGACCGGCAGTTTGAGGCAGGTCGCTACCATTCCTGGGCCGCCGAGGAGCAGAGCTTTCCTTCAGACCTTGAAATAACGGCGGTAGATGAAAACGGACAGATCATGGCTTTGAAACACAAGACACTTCCCGTCTATGGCGTGCAATTTCATCCAGAAAGTATCATGACACCGCAGGGAAAAACCATGCTCAAAAATTTCTTAGAACTTATCTAGATGAAAGACCTATTAAGAGAACTCTTTGAACATAAGACGCTTTCGCGAAAGCGTGCCCACCACATTCTAACTTCCATAACAAAGGGCGAGGTAAACGATTCCCAGATCGCAGCATTTCTTACCGTGTATGGCATGAGGGGAATAACCGTGGAAGAACTCGCGGGATTTAGGGACGCCATGCTGGAACAGGCTATTTTAATAGACCTTAAAAAATATAATCCCATAGATCTATGCGGGACGGGAGGCGATGGAAAAAATACGTTCAATATTTCCACGCTTGCCAGTTTTGTAACTGCCGGAGCTGGCGTCAAAGTTGCAAAACACGGTAATTATGGAGTAAGCTCCGTTAGTGGATCCTCTAACGTGATGGAATTTCTTGGGTTTCATTTTACGAGCGATAAAGAACTGCTGGAGCGTCAGATCGATAGTGCCAATATCTGTTTTTTGCACGCACCGTTATTCCACCCGGCGATGAAGGCCGTCGCGCCCATAAGAAAGGAATTAGGCACAAAGACATTTTTCAATATGCTGGGACCACTTGTAAATCCAGCCCGGCCAAAACTTCAAAGTGTAGGTGTTTTTAATCTACAACTCGCACGTAATTATGAGTATCTATTCCAGAAGGAAGCCGATAAAAAGTACGCCATCATCCACGCTCACGACGGTTATGATGAGATAAGCTTGACAGGTTCTGCCCGTATTGCGACCCACAATGGTACTATGGATGTAAGTGCTTCATATTTTGACCTAAAAAAGTTGGGCCAACAAGAAATTTATGGTGGCAACAGTATAGAAGAGGCCGCTGTGATTTTTCAAAATGTACTGGAAAACAAAGGGACAGAAGCGCAAACAAACGTGGTACTGGCAAATGCCGCTACCGCAATTTCTGTAGCTAGAGACCTGGACCTGATCACCGCATTTGAGCTTGCAGCTACTTCCTTAAAGGATGGAAAGGCGCTGAGAGCGTTTCATCAATTACTGCAACTTCAATAAAAACCAATTGTTCAATTCAATAGAACCCAATCCAAAATGGCAGATATACTAAAAAAAATAATCGACCAGACCGGTATAGACCTCATAGAACGCAAGAAGAACACCTCACTGGCCGAACTAAGATCCATGCCCCATTACAAAAGGACTCCATTATCTCTAAAGGATGCTCTTTTAAACGGCAGTGGCATCATTGCAGAGCACAAACGGCGCAGCCCCAGCAAGGGCTCCTTTGAATGTCCCGTGAGGTTGAAAAGTGTGGTACAAGGTTATGAAAATGCTGGTGCGAGCGCCATAAGCTGCCTGACCGATGAACCATTTTTTGGAGGATCGCTAAATGATCTGAGCGTGGTAAGGCCAGCCGTTGACATTCCTGTTCTGAGAAAGGATTTTATGATAGACCTCTATCAAGTCCACGAGTCCAAAGCCTATGGCGCAGACGCTATCCTATTGATAGCTGCATGCTTGAACCACGAGCAATTAATAACGCTTTCAATGGAAGCAGTAAATCTGGGCCTTTCCATATTGTTTGAAGTTCACAACAAGGAAGAGTTGGACCGCATTAAAAAGGTTATGACTGGGTTGCCTCAACACAGTTATATCATCGGTGTGAACAACCGTGACCTTACACAATTTAAAACTGATATTCAGACAAGTATGAATTTGATAAAACAGTTTCCGCCGGATGTAGTTGCGGTAAGTGAAAGTGGAATATCTGATCCCGAGGTGGTCAATGAACTTAGAAGGGCAGGTTATGCCGGGTTTTTAATTGGTGAACATTTTATGAAGACCGATGATCCCGGTGCAAGCTGTAGGCAATTTATTGAAAAACTGAACCATGCTTATTAAAGTTTGCGGGATGCGAAGTCCCGAAAATATAGAAGCCCTGCAACAGCTGGATTTTGACTTTATGGGATTGATCAGATATCCCAAAAGCAAAAGATATGTAAATGATGCCGACTTGAAAGCTTTGGAGCATACCACCTTCAATAAAGGAACGGTGGGCGTTTATGTAAATGAGACTTTTGAGAATATCATAAAAGATATCATTCCCTTGCAATTGGATATTATTCAGTTGCATGGTGATGAGGATCCCGCTTTCGCGAAAGCGTTACTAGAACTAGATTTTAAAATATTTAAGGCATTCCAGATCAGCGAAGATTTTGATTTCAACACCCTCAGCGAATGGGCGCAACTGGCCGAGTCATTTATGGGCAAATTATTTTTTGTATTTGACACCGCAACTCCAGGATATGGTGGTTCTGGAAAGCAATTTGACTGGCAACAATTAGAGAATTATAAGGGCAAAGTCCCATTTTTCCTGAGTGGAGGAATAGGCCTTGATGATGTAGGGCGCATAAAAACCTTCAAACATGATTCCTTTATGGGAGTCGATCTCAATTCAAAGTTTGAGTCTTCTCCCGGACTCAAAAATATCGAGGAAATAGAACAATTTGTAAAAGCATTTAGAAAATGAGCAAGTATCAAGTAGATGAAAGTGGTTTTTATGGCGAGTTCGGCGGTGCATTTATTCCCGAACTGCTTTATCCCAATATTGAGGAACTCAAGGAAAATTATTTAAAAATTGAGCAAAGTGAAGAATTTCAAATAGAATTCCACCAATTGTTACGTGATTATGTAGGCAGGCCGACTCCCCTATTTCATGCAAAACGATTGTCAGAAAAATACGGAGCTGAAATCTGGCTCAAGAGAGAGGACCTGTGCCACACGGGTGCTCACAAAGTAAACAATACCGTTGGACAGATTTTGCTCGCTGAAAAACTGGGCAAGAAACGCATCATTGCAGAGACGGGTGCGGGACAGCATGGCGTAGCAACCGCCACAGTCTGCGCTCTCAAGGGATTGGAATGCATTGTTTATATGGGAGAAAAAGACATTGAGCGACAAGCGCCCAATGTGGCGCGCATGAAAATGCTGGGAGCAACGGTACGCCCAGCAACCAGTGGTTCTAAAACCCTAAAAGATGCTACTAATGAGGCGATGCGTGACTGGATCAACAATCCAGACGACACCCATTATATCATAGGATCTGTAGTGGGGCCACATCCCTACCCTGATATGGTCGCACGTTATCAATCCATCATTTCAAAGGAAATAAAAGAGCAATTAAATGGACTCCCGGATTATGTCATCGCTTGCGTAGGTGGCGGTTCTAATGCGATGGGAGCTTTTTATCATTTTCTGGATGATGAAAGCGTTCAACTTATAGGCGTTGAAGCGGCAGGTATGGGAGTTCATTCTGGCAAAACCGCAGCAACTTTAACACTGGGAACTCCGGGAGTTTTGCACGCCAGCAGATCCATAATGATGCAAGATGCAGATGGTCAAGTTGTTGAGCCCCATAGTATTTCCGCTGGACTGGATTATCCTGGAATAGGCCCTGCACACGCATGGCTCAAAGTTTCTGAACGTGCTCAATACATGGCAGTTACTGATGAAGATGCTCTTAAAGCAGCTGTGGAATGCAGTCGATTAGAAGGAATAATTCCTGCGCTGGAAACCGCACACGCATTTTCAGTATTAAAAGATATCAAATTTAAACCTACAGATCGAGTTGTAATCAACCTCTCTGGACGTGGTGATAAAGATATGAGTACCTATATGGAGGAACTGGATTTGTAAGGAAAATGAACTCGAATTCGAATTCGAACTTGAACTTGAACTTGAACCTGAACCTGAACTCGAACTTGAACCCTTTTCCCTTGAGGGAAATGCCGATAGGCAATGGGTGTTCGTGCGCTGTATGAACTTGAACTTGAAATACGAAAGTAGGTTTCCCAGTTTTCCCCTACCTGCATCCGACGAGTTTTTATAGAGAGGAAGTACAGAAATATCGGCAGCACAATGAGTTCTCACATAGCACAAAACCAATAACGAATAACGAATAACGAATAACGAATAACGAAATTCAGAATTCAGAATTCAGAATTAATATCGAATCGATGAAAAATAAACTGACCCAATTATTTCAATCTAAGCCTAAAAACTTATTGAACATATTCTTTACTGCTGGGTATCCACAACTGGATGATACAAACACAATTATAGAGACACTATCGCAAACCTCAGCAGATCTTGTAGAAATTGGAATACCCTTTAGCGATCCACTTGCTGATGGGCCCACGATTCAAGAAAGCAGTAAAATAGCTTTAGAAAACGGGATGTCTATAAATGTTTTATTCAGTCAGCTTAGAGAGTTTAAACAGGATCACCCTAATTCTACCTTGCCGTTGTTGCTCATGGGATACTTTAATCCAGTCATGCAATATGGGATGGAACGATTTTGTCGAGAATGTCATGAAGTAGGCGTGGATGGGTTAATCATTCCAGATCTGCCCATGGATATCTATCTAAAATTATACAGGACTACATTTGAGAAATACCACATAAGTAATGTATTTCTCGTTACTCCCAACACCTCAGAAAAGCGCATCAGGGAAATTGATCAGGAATCCACGGCATTCATTTATGCCGTGAGTAGCTCAAGTACGACAGGCTCCAAAAATGATTTTTCCAGTGCTTCTTCATATTTACACTATTTAAAAGATCTAAATCTAAAAACTCCTGTTCTGACTGGTTTCAATATTAAAACTCAAGCCGATTTTATGCAGGCCTGTCAGTATGTGAATGGAGCGATTATAGGCAGCGAGTTTATACGACAGATTTCCAACTCAAAGTTGAGCCTAGAAAATTCAATAAAAAATTATGTGAAATCTGTAAAATAGACTTAAACAACACATTAACAGCTGTTTATTTATTACAAAATTCTCAAAGTTTCTTTACAAAATTCTCAATAGAGCGTTACAAAATTCTCAAAGTTTTTGAACAAAATTCTCAATAGAGCGTTACAATATTCTCAATAGACGTATATTTGTGACCCACAATTATGAGATAAGGTGTTAGTTAGACAAGCTTTTGAAGAATTATTTGAGCGTATTGAAAATGAGCCGAGAGGTCACATTCAAGTACTTTATGGACCTCGTCAAACTGGCAAAACAACAGCTGCAAGACAAGTTGCAAAAAAAACTACGCAACCAGTTCATATAGAAACTGCAGATGCGGTAGATCCCGATGCTAGAGACTGGATCCTACAGCAATGGCAGACCGCAAGGCTCAACATAACCGTACAAGGCGCTAAAAGTGCGGTTCTCATTCTGGATGAAATCCAAAAAATCAACAACTGGTCAGAGCAGGTTAAGAGAGAATGGGATGCCGACACTGCCAGCGGGATTGAATTAAAGGTCGTTCTTTTAGGTTCATCGAGACTTATGCTACAGCAAGGCCTCACCGAGTCTCTTACGGGAAGGTTTGAAAGTATTTACGTTCCCCACTGGAGCTATTCCGAGATGCAGGAACTGCATGATGTAACACTTGATGAATACATCTTTTATGGGGGATATCCCGGCGCGGCGAGTTATAGAAAAGACTGGCGCAGGTGGAAAAACTACATCAACTCGTCGTTTATTAAAACCAGTATTGAAAAGGATATCTTGATGCTTACCCGGGTGGATAAACCTGCATTATTGGGTAAATTATTTAAGATAGGCAGCAACTTTACCGGTCAGATACTTTCCTATAATAAAATCAAGGGACAGTTACAGGATGCTGGAAATGTGACAACTTTGTCCCATTATCTAGAATTGCTGGACACCGCGGGACTGTTAGCGGGACTGGAAAAGTTCACGCATAACGAGGTGCGCAAGTACAGCAGCAGTCCTAAGTTTCAGGTTCAGAATAATGCGCTCTTTTCTGCTCAGCAAACACTAGATATGGAAAGCGCATTGATGAAGCCCATACAATGGGGACGCTGGGTGGAAAGTGCCGTGGGAGCTCATTTATACAATGCAAGCATCGAGGGCGGTTTTCAAGTCAGTTACTGGCGCGAGCGCAATGATGAGGTGGATTTTGTGATCCATGACGAGGATTTTGTACTGGGCATTGAGGTTAAAAGTGGGGTTGAGGGCTACACGACGGGCATGGAGAGTTTTACCAAGAAATTTCCTGGTGCGAGGACACTTCTAGTAGGCCATCGAGGTTTTTCACTGGAAGAATTTCTGAAAACAGATCCGCGCGTTATCTTGGAAAATGTGGGCGGTAAGATCTTATAAAGTTAAAGAAATGATATTTTTGGGGGTTTCGCTTTCGCGAAAGCGGAATGCCAACTAGATTTGCACACCCATGAGAAACAAAAACGTACATCACCACCATCTTGCACCGCTACAGGCGAGGTAATATGGATTGAAGTACATTCAATATATATAAACCGTCTGTAATTGCAGGCGGTTTTTTTATTCCCCAAAAATGGAGAATTAAAACTAACACTACCGTCTTTTTACAGCTAAAAGATCAAACAAAAACAATGGACAACAAGACTAATTCAACAGAAGTAAACAGAAACAAACCAACCAGCTTCAACGGCATACGCATCGCTGTCCAGAAGTCGGGTCGCCTATCAGACAAGTCATTACAGCTGTTGAGGGATTGCGGAATCAAATTTGACAATGGCGGTCGTAAATTATCAACCCAAGCAAAAAATTTTCCGCTAGAAATCCTTTTTTTGAGAGATGATGATATCCCGCAATATGTGGCGCAGGGCGTGGCTGATTTGGGAATTTTGGGGCTTAATGAGGTAGAGGAAAAAGACCAGAATGTAGATGTAATAAAACAATTAGGTTTTGCAGGTTGCCGTCTTAGTCTTGCCGTTCAAAAAGATGTCGATTATACGGGACTGGAATGGTTTAACGGTAAGCGAGTTGCCAGTAGTTATACTACGATTGTAAAGAAATTCTTTGCAGAAAAAGGCATCAACGCCACTACTGAAGAAATAGGCGGATCT
Organism: uncultured Flavobacteriaceae bacterium; assembly: GCA_963836885.1. GTDB lineage: Bacteria > Bacteroidota > Bacteroidia > Flavobacteriales > Flavobacteriaceae > Nonlabens. Next base: position 419,755 of record CAWILF010000028.1, read on the forward strand.
GTAGAAATTGCACCAGGTATAGGTCTTGCCGAGGGAATTTGTGACATTGTCTCAACGGGATCTACGCTTATTATGAATGGTTTCAAAGAAGTGGAAACCATTATGTATAGTGAAGCCGTTCTTATTTCAAATCCTACTCTAAATGATGAGAAAAAATCCTTACTAGAAAAACTGCTCTTCCGTATGGAAGCGGTTCAAAATGCCAAAAAGAACAAATACATCCTGCTCAACGCTCCTATAGATAAAGTGGAGGCGATTACCGCTATTTTACCAGGAATGAAAAGTCCTACCGTGCTCCCACTTGCCGAGGAAGGCTGGTGCAGCATGCATTCTGTAATTGAGGAAGATAATTTCTGGAACGTCATCGACTCCCTTAAAGAGGCAGGCGCACAGGGTATTTTAGTAAGTCCGATTGAAAAATTAATCGCATGATAACTACTATTCTATATCCAGAAAACACAGAGCGTTCTCAATTGCTGGAACGCCCGCAACAGGAGCGCGCAAATGTGGACGCTGCGGTAAAGGATATTATTCAGTTGGTTAGAGATAACGGCGATCAGGCGTTGTATGCATTTGCAGAGAAATTTGACCATGCAAAACTGGATCGATTACGAGTTAATAATGCAGAAATTAATGCTGCCATAAATCAAGTGCCAACTCATTTAAAAGAAGCCATTCAAGTGGCTTATGAGAACATTTATAAGTTTCATGACCTCTGTTTCACCAGAGAATATCCGGTGGTAGAGACCATGCCGGGAATAACCTGCTGGAGAAAGTCGCTCCCCATTAAAAAGGTAGGCCTGTACATTCCTGGAGGATCTGCCCCACTATTTTCGACGGTATTGATGCTGGCAATTCCCGCGCGTATCGCAGGTAATGAGCGCGTAGTTTTATGCAGTCCTACCGATGAAAATGGAACTATAAATCCAGTAGTTCTATATACCGCAAATCTGTGCGGCGTTACTGAAATCTATAAAGCCGGTGGAGCGCAAGCCATAGCCGCAATGACCTATGGCACTGAGAGCATTCCAGCGGTAGATAAGATTTTTGGCCCAGGAAACGCTTTTGTCACTCGCGCCAAAGAACTCGCACAACAACAAGGAGTGGCAATAGATATGCCCGCTGGACCCAGTGAGGTGCTGGTAATTGCAGATCAGTTTGCAAATCCTGCTTTTGTTGCCGCAGATTTACTGGCTCAAGCAGAACACGGCTTTGATTCCCAAGTCATTCTTTTGACCGATTCAGAAGAGTTGGCCAAAGCTGTAAACAAAGAAATTGATGTTCAAATTGTTACGCTTTCGCGAAAGCAGACTGCCGAAAAAGCACTAGAAAACAGCAAAATCATTGTTTTGAAAGATCTAGAACAATGCATCCTATGGTCGGACGCATACGCACCCGAGCACCTGATCATAAACACGCAAAATGCAGAAGAACTAGCTGATCAAATTACGGTTGCTGGCTCTATATTTATAGGTGCTTACACCTGTGAGAGTTTAGGCGATTACGCCAGCGGGACAAACCACACCCTGCCTACTTATGGTTATGCGCGCAATTATAGTGGTGTTTCTGTGGACTCGTTTGTAAATAAAGTAACCTACCAAAAAGCTACTCAAGTCGGCATCAATAATCTAGGTCCTGTCGTAGAAATCATGGCGGCCGCCGAGGGATTAGATGCGCATAAAAATGCGGTGAGTGTGAGGTTGAAGAAAATCGAGAAAAACAATTAAGCGATTCCGCTATGCAGCGGAATGACACATCAAATATGGAATTCAATTTAAAAAACATCGTTCGTAAAAACATCTGGAATTTGAAACCTTATTCCAGCGCCCGTAGTGAGTTTAAATTATATGGTAGCGATAATAATACGCTCACATTGCTGGATGCTAATGAAAATCCATACAATAGTGCAGAATTAAAATCGCCGGAGTCAGCAACTCATAACTCTGAACTCATAAATCTTAACTTGAATCGCTACCCAGATCCATTACAGAATAAAATAAAACAAATTCTTGCTGCACAAAAAGATATTAATGAGGATCAAATTTTTGTTGGAAATGGTAGTGATGAGGCGATTGATTTATTGTACCGTATTTTTTGCGAGCCTGGAAAGGATCAGGTTATTATCTGTCCTCCGACTTATGGTATGTATGAGGTGAGCGCAGCGATCAACGATGTTAGAGTAGTCGAAGTTCCGTTGAAAGATGATTTCACTCTAGATGTTGATGGAATTTTGAATAGTACCGCTTTCGCGAAAGCAAAATTATTATGGATCTGCTCACCTAATAATCCAACTGGAAATGCATTGCTCAAGGCCGATTTAAAGCACGACTGGACCGCAGATAACTATACTAAAGGCGGAATGATGGATATGCCTTTTGCCCCACAATTTGAAGCCGAAATGTTAGATAATCAGCGCAATATGGATCGATTGTTTGGAAACTTCAATGGAATTATCGTGGTCGATGAAGCGTATCAAGATTTTACTGAAAACAAGAGTTTTATCAATCGGCTGGAAGATTATCCCAATCTCGTGGTGTTGCAAACCATGTCCAAAGCACATGGACTTGCTGGTGCGCGCACAGGTTTTGCCTTTGCATCGCCTGAAATTATTGCGCTGTTTAATAAGACAAAACCGCCGTATAACGTTAATGAATTATCCCAACTAGCGGTCGTCAAAGCACTCAACAATACGGAACAAACCAAAACCCAGATTAGTGAAATCAAAGCAAATCGCAAGATGCTATCTTCGGTTTTGGAGAGTTTTGATTTTGTCAAACATGTTTATCCCAGCGAAGCCAATTTTATTCTTGCAGAAGTAATTGATGCAACTGATCTTTATAATTACTTAAGAGAAAAAGACATCATCATCAGAAACCGCACCGGTCAGATTAAAAATTGTTTGCGATTTACTGTGGGAACTACAGTGGAGTGTGAGGCTTTGATTAGGGAATTGAAAAAATATCAACTAGATAAAACATCAACTATATGAACAATTTAGGTTCTTATTTTTTAATAGCACTTGGCGGTGCTTCAGCTATCATATCCATTTACCAAATTTTCCAAGGGGATGATTATTTTATTCCTATATGTTCATTTATTGTTGGGATAGGATTAATTAAAACATCTCTTGACAAAATAAAATTGCAAAAGGAAGTGGGAAAAGATTGAGGGTGAAAAAACTTTTTGCTTTAATATCAACATCATGAAAAGTCGCGATAACTGAAATAAAAATTGTTTGTGATTTACCGTGAGAATTACAGTAGAGTGTGAGCAGTTGATTAAGGTGCTTAAAAAATATGATTAGGTGTAAGCGTAATAGTCGTTTAAATGAGTTTAAGTTTAATTAAAAAGCGGAGCCGTCCTGCGACGGCTTGACTTATGAAAAAAGTATTATTTATAGATCGGGACGGTACGATCGTCAAAGAGCCACCCACCGATTATCAACTGGACAGTTTTGAAAAGCTGGAGTTTTTACCGATGGCGATTACTCAGTTGCACCGCATTGCGCGTGAGCTGGATTATGAACTTGTAATGGTGACAAATCAGGACGGATTGGGGACGGATAGTTTTCCGGAAAACACCTTTCTGGCCGGTACACAATCTGATGATGAACGTGCTGGAAAATGAAGGCGTTCACTTCAGTGAAGTGTTGATCGATCGATCGTTTCCTGAGCAAAATGCGCCTACTCGCAAACCAGAAACTGGATTACTTACTCATTATATTAAAGGTAATTACGATCTTGAAAATAGTTTTGTAATAGGTGATCGCAATAGTGATATGCAACTGGCAAAAAACCTGGGCTGCAAGGGAATACAGCTGCCGTCCATTACTGATGACTCTACTTTTGAAGATGAGTTGGTAGTTTTAAAAACAGATTCTTGGAAAGAGATTTTTCAGTTTTTACGTGGTCAGCCGCGCAAAGTGACCGTTGCTCGCAAAACTAATGAGACCGACATCTCCATCACGTTAAACCTGGACGGGTCTGGATCTGGAACGATCGATACTGGGTTGAAATTTTACGATCACATGTTGGAACAGTTGCAACGTCACGGATCACTGGATCTCGATATTAAAGTAAATGGAGATCTTGAAATCGACGAGCATCACACTATTGAAGATACGGCGATTGCTTTAGGTGACGCTTTCGCGAAAGCGTTATCCTCTAAAAAAGGCATCAATAGATATGGATTTTTATTGCCCATGGACGACTCACTGGCACAGGTGGCGATTGATTTTGGCGGAAGGCCATGGATCGTCTGGGAAGCCGATTTTAAACGTGAATACGTGGGCGATATGCCTACCGAATTGTTCTTTCACTTCTTTAAATCATTCAGCGATGCCGCAAAATGCAACCTCAACATAAAGGTAGAGGGAGACAACGAACACCACAAAATCGAGTCGATATTTAAAGCATTTGCCAAAGCTATAAAAATGGCCATTAAACAAACAGGCGACGGTAAACTGCCCAGCACCAAAGGAACTTTATGATCGCCATCGTAAAATATAATGCGGGAAATATAGGAAGCGTTACAAACGCACTCAACAGACTGGGTGTTGAAAGTATCGTTACTGATGATCCTGAACTTCTAAAAAAAGCCGATAAAGTCATTTTTCCAGGTGTGGGAGAGGCTGGAACTGCCATGAAATATCTGCGTGAACGAGGACTGGACAAAGTTATCAAAGAACTGAAACAACCTGTTTTAGGGATATGTCTGGGAATGCAATTGATGTGTAATCATAGTGAGGAAGGTGATACGGAATGTTTGGGGATCTTTGATGTACGGGTGAAAAGGTTTCCCCCCTAACCCCCCAAGGGGTGAATAAATTCCATAGTTTCAAAGTCCCTCATATGGGGTGGAATGATTTGGGATTGATAAGAACCAATAGACATGACACTCTTGAGAACTATGAACTCAAAATAGGATATAGCGGTAATCCACAAGGAGAGGAAAAGTCCCCTTTAGGGGATTTGGGGGTTCCGCAGCATTATTCCACAACCTCCTATCATTGGAATAAACTTAAAGGTTTTGCACGAGAAATGCGCAGCAATCCTACTAAAGCCGAAGCTCAATTATGGCAATACATAAAATCACGTCAAACTGGAGCACAATTTAAAAGACAAAAGCCAGTCGGTCCTTTTATTCCAGATTTTGTATGCGATGAGCTCAAAATTATCATTGAAGTAGATGGATCAATACATGATTTTCAAAAACAAAAAGATCAACAACGTCAAGATGTTTTAGATGATCTGGACTATACTGTAATCCGTTTTTATAATGAGGACGTTTACGAGCACGTGGGTAGTGTTGTTAGTTCTATTATTGATGTAGTTGATAAAGTGAGGGTTAAGGTAAAGACATCCAACCAACCCCCAGCCCCTTCCACGGGAAGGGGAGCCAGTGTGGGTTTTGTTTCTCCTGACGGAGAAACTCGACATACTTTTGCTCCTGACGGAGAAACTCAACATACTTTTCCTCCTGACGGAGAAACTCAACATACCTTTTCTCCTGACGGAGAACTTGGCAACACTGTTTATACTGACGGAAAATGTAATCTAGGTGTAGCTCTTAAATACACTAGTGAAATCACTAAATTTAGAAAACGCAAATCAAAGCTCCTGCGCAAACTCACAGGAAAAGAAGACGTTTACTACGTCCACTCCTATTATGCCGAGATTTGTGAGGATACGGTGGCGGCTTGTGATTACATCTTACCTTTTAGCAGTGTACTACAAAAAGATAATTTTTATGCAACCCAGTTTCACCCTGAGAAAAGTGCTGGTGTGGGAGAAATTATTTTGAGGAATTTTGTTGAAATGAAAATTAATTCTGAATTCTGAATTGATGGTATATGTTGAAGGTTATGGGAGAAACTTACTATAATTGAGACGAAATAACAGAGAAAGGCTGTCCTGCGACGGCTTGACAATTATAATAATGAACAACACTTTGAACAGTGTTTTTAAAATAGAAAGTAAGGGGATTTTTGGGATTCCGCTTTCGCGAAAGCAATATGAGAATTATACCTGCAATAGATATCATCGATGGGAAATGCGTACGACTTTCTCAGGGAGATTATAACCAAAAAACAGTTTACAATGAAAATCCGCTGGAGGTGGCTAAGGAGTTTGAAGCTAACGGAATCAACTATTTACACCTTGTAGATCTGGATGGTGCAAAAAATGCTCACGTAGTTAACTGGAAAGTCTTGGAACGAATTGCTTCCCAGACCGGTTTGCAGGTCGATTTTGGCGGTGGTGTAAAATCTGACGAGGATATAAAACTTGTTTTTGAAAGTGGCGCAAAACAAGTAACTGGCGGGAGCATTGCCGTAAAGAATCCAGCAGTCTTTGAAAACTGGATCTCTACCTATGGTGCTGACAAGATTATTCTAGGAGCAGATGCAAAAGATGGAATGGTCGCAACTCACGGTTGGTTAGAAAGCAGCGAGCTAGAAGTTGTGGAGTTTATAAAAGCATGGAACAAGAAAAATATTAATTATGTCATTTGCACCGACATTGCAAAAGATGGTATGCTCGCCGGGCCTAGCTATAATCTTTATAGAGATATATTATCTATAGAATCTGGAAATCCAGCAGATGAAATTATCCCCTCAGCAACCACGTCAGATATTAAATTGATCGCCAGTGGTGGTGTCACGACTATAAAAGACGTGATTAGTTTACAGGAAATAGGTTGTGAAGGCGCCATTATCGGTAAGGCGATTTATGAAGGTCGCATTACCTTTAAAGAGTTAAGAGAATTTTTATGAGTCTCAAAAAACGAATCATTCCGTGTTTAGATATCAAAGATGGTAGAACGGTAAAGGGAGTCAACTTTGTCGGCTTGAGGGATGCGGGCGACCCTGTAACTCTGGCTAGGCAGTATGCAGAACAAGGCGCTGATGAGTTGTGCTTTTTAGACATTACGGCGACCATTGAAAAACGAGAAACACTAGTACCGCTCGTGCGTGAAATTGCAGCTGTTTTAAACATTCCGTTTACCGTGGGCGGTGGAATTAACGATGTAAAACTCGCCAAAGAAATCATCAAAGCCGGCGCCGACAAAATCGCCATCAACAGTGCCGCGGTTAAAAGACCTGATCTCATCAATGAACTTGCTGCAGAGTTGGGCAGTCAGTGTGTTGTGGTTGCGGTGGACACAAAACAATGTAGAATTCAGAATTCAGAATCCAGAATTGAAGATGCAAGCGATTTTAAGGATGAGAAAAAGCAAGGAACAGATTTGTCAGGAAAAGACTTGACTGGTAAAAAAGTCATGAATTATGAGTCAGGAGTCATGAGTGAGAAGGATGGTGAAAATGAAAACGATAAAAAGAAAGCAGGAAAGCATAGAGCGAAGCCGTCCTGCGACGGCTTGACAAATAAGGTTTTTGTTGCTGGTGGCAGGGTGGAGACTGAGCTGGAAACTGTCGCCTGGTGTGAGGAATGTGAACGACGAGGAGCTGGAGAAATTCTACTGACCAGTATGGATCATGACGGCGTTAAAAATGGATTTGCACTGGAGATTACTGATTTGCTTTCGCGAAAGCTGAACATTCCCATAATAGCATCTGGTGGTGGTGGAACTGCGGCTCATTTTGAGCAATTATTCAAGGATACGCATGCGAGTGCTGGACTTGCGGCGAGTATATTTCATTTTGGCGAGTTACCTGTTCCCCAGTTAAAAAGCCTTTTATATGATGCTGGAGTTGCAGTACGTTTTGATCAACTTGCAAAACTAGACTAACTGTACGTACAGTATTATTTTTATACGTACATTTGAATAAATCATCGATCATGGATACTAAACTCACGCTTAAACTGGATAAAGAAGTCATTGAACTTGCCAAGGAATATGTCAAAGAAAGAGGTACGAGTCTTTCAAAATTCATAGAAGATATGTTAAGAACACATGTCAAAAAGGAAGTTGATCCTAAGCACGATGACCTCCATCCTGATTTAAAAGAATTGAAGAAGTTAATCAGCAACGACCCATACGTAGAGATCGATGAAAATTTTGATTACAAAAAATCCAAAGCTGAATACTTGATTAAAAAATATGGAGAATGAAAGTGTTTCTAGATAATAATATTATTATTGATCTATTTCATGAAAAAAGAGATGGTCATATTCTGGCAACCAGTACTATGAATATCATTTTAAAAAGACGGTTTAAGGTTGTTATCACGCCTTTATCAATAGCAAATGCTCACTATATATTAAGCGCTCACTACAAAGTTCGTGATAGTTTAAAAAGATTAGAAGCTTTTGCCCAAATTAGGATCTATTTCTATCATGAATGAGTCCCAAGTTAAACGGAGTTTTCAAAATAAATGGAAAGATTTTGAAGACTCACTTCAATACCAGAGCGCTCTAGAAGCTCAATGTGATTGCATAATTACAAACGATAAAAAGGGGTTTAAACCATCAACAATAGATGTTTTTACTCCTTTTAAGTTCATAGAAGAACACAGAATATGACCCCAAATTTCAATAAAAACACCGACGGTCTATTGCCCGTAATCATTCAAGATGCCACTAGCAATCAAGTACTCATGCTGGGTTATATGAATGAGGAGGCCTTCAACAAAACTAAAAAGGAAAAAGAGTTACTTTTTTCTCCCGAAGTAAACAACGACTTTGGACAAAAGGAGAATCTTCAAACAACTTTTTAGATGTTGTAGATATAAAAATTGACTGCGATGAGGATGCAATATTGATCCACGCGCATGCTCATGGGCCGACTTGTCATAAGGGAACAATTACCTGTTTTGATGAAGGTATTGAGGATGTCAGCTTTCGCGCCAGCCTGCCAAGGCACGACAGGCAGGAAAGCTTAACAAATAAAAACGATAAAGAAAACTTTTCGATTTATGATCTTGAAAAAACTATTCACCAGCGCATTGACGATCAAGTAGAAGGATCTTACACCTATTCATTGATCCAAAAAGGAATTAATAAGGTCGCACAAAAAGTAGGAGAAGAAGCGGTGGAAACCGTCATAGATGCCGTCAATGGAAAAGATGAGGATTTCTTATATGAAGCCGGTGACCTCATGTATCATTACTTGGTCTTGCTCAAGGCAAAAGGCTTTTCTTTATCTGACATTGAAGAAGAATTAGCAAAAAGACATTAAAAAACCCGTACTTAAGCGTACAGGTCTTTAATTATGAAAACGCAACCCTACAATTATATTGCGGTAAAGTCAAGGTTGAACGATCCATTGGTTACCGATTTGATATCACTGGGCATATCCTGATTGCTCATATCAAATTCAAACGTCCCCTGTATGTTGGTATCTGTTAGCGAGGTAATGGTTATTGTACCTACATCACCACTATTGAGAAAGGGCGATGCATAGCTCATGCTTTCAAAGGTCTGGGTATCAACAATAGTATAAGTTGCAGAAACTAAGGATCCACTAGCGTCGGTGAGATCATAACTGGTTTCCTCTACATTATTGCTGTTGATAAAGATATTCAACGCCTGCCCATTGAGGTTAATTGCCGATATGGTAATGCTGGTAAATCCAGCATTGGTCACGCTTACTGCTTGCGTACCTTGAGCAATGGACTGGAAGGAAGTTCCATCTATGGTGGCAACTACCTGCCCGTTTCCGGCTGCTCCTGCTCCGTTACCAGAGTCGTCATCGCTGCTGCACGATACGGCCGTGAGCGCGATAGTGATGAATAAAATCTTTAGTGCCTGTTTTAAGTTTTTCATGGTAATTGATTTTGAGATTATTTAATTTTAATAAAGTTACTCCAGCCTTACAGTGCCTAACATCCCCTAATGTAATTTACTGCGCTGCTGCGGCCGGAGTGGTATTTGTTTTTTTTAAAGTTTATTTGTTGTATTTCCCTTAAAATCTGGGCAGCATTGATCAAATACAACCGCATGTCTCATGTTTGTTGAAGGAATACTTTAAATTACAATTTATATGGTCTGTGAGAAAAAGATCGAAGGTTCACAGAGATCAACCCTTGTATTTATCCACGAGATAGCTTATTTGGTCCTCAAGGAACTTTTGTCCAGATAGGTAAAGCGCATCTGCAAATAATTTGCTATCTACTTCTATCATCTTCGCGTTTTCAGAAATAGTACTGGTCCATGTCGTTACTTTGTATATTGTGTTGTCAAAAGAAGTTGCGACTTCCCCTTTATTGAAAGATTGTACTTTAGTATCTTCAATGACTCCATTTATATAGATGGGATTTTTCAAATAGCCTTTCCACATTACCTTTTTTAATCCCGTACCCTGAGCTACATTAAAAGCAGTTTCAAGATTATAGTAATCCTCAGCACCCTTTGATCTCAAACCCTTTGTCTTGGGAGCACTAATGGCTTTGGAACCCAGAGCGAGATTAGTCTTGATTTGAGCATTTGCTCCAGCCATATTGGTCAACCAGCTACCACCTGTCTCACTCCAGCTCATGACCAGATTAACGTCTAAGATTATGGCATCGTCCAGGTCTTTTGACAGTGCATGATTCCCGCCGGTAATCATAGTACCTAGTTGTTTAAAATTGCTGAACCTACCTTGCTTTTTTGACGATCCCTCTTCAGCCGTTTTTGCAGATGCAAATCCACTAAATTGGGTCGGGATAATCTCCAACATCCCTGGATTAACACTCTCTCTAACTATAGGACCTTTAAAGGGAACTGCTTTTTTATAAAAATCGGTTTCAGCAGCTTTATTCGCACCAATTATTGTAAATCCTTTCTCTTTAAGATCATTGAGCATTTCAGAGTAGAGCTGATCGACTTTTTGTTGTAATAGATCGCCTTCCACACCTAGCAATCCTAGCGCAGCCTGGGCGGTGGCCTCTGCTCTACCCTTACCTCTAAATTCACGTTTTCCCTTATAATCCACATCTTCCCGGTACACTTCTACAAGGACGTTGAAATTAGAGATGTACACTTCATTTGATGCATTCTTTTTGGGCTTTTGTCCAGGGTCATCAAATTTAGTTTTGAATTCGCTTAGCTCTTGAGCCTCAACTTTACTTCCAGCAAGGAGTATTAGAGAAGCAATCATCAGGTTTAGAAATATGATTTTCATATCAAAGTTGTTAAGGTTATTTTTTTCAAAGATGAACCCATGTCACTTTTTTCACAATAGGGCAATTGCCGTATTCTCAAAGTATGCCCAATTAACGCTGCATTAACCCGCTAATAGTTGTAGGTACAATAAATTTGTTCCAAACAACACATTATGAGCGATAGACAACCACTGTTACAACCTTTACAATTGGGAGCAATAGAGATAAAGAACCGAGTCATCATGGCTCCGATGACGCGATGCCGTGCCGATAACGAGCATCAGGCACCGGTACAGAAGCACGTAGATTATTACACGCAGCGGGCTGGCGCAGGATTGATCATCACTGAGGGAAGTGAGGTCTCAGAAAAAGCCCGCGGCTATCCTTTTGTCGCTGGAATATTTAATGACGCGCAAACCCAAGGCTGGAAAAAAGTGGTGGATAGTGTCCACGATGCCGGTGGTAAGATTTTTATCCAGTTGTGGCACGTAGGGAGAACATCCCTACCCGACTATCACGATGGACAACTACCCTGGGCACCGAGCGCGGTAAACCCTGAAACCGAACTGCGCAATTCCAAAGGCGAGAAAAAACAGACGGTAACGCCACACGCGATGTCAATTGAAGAGATCAAACAGACCGTGAAAGAATTCGGACATGCAGCGGCAAATGCCAAAAAAGCAGGTTTTGATGGCGTGGAGATCCACAGTTCCAATGGCTATTTGATCCATCAGTTCTTCAACAACAAGTCAAATTTAAGAACCGATGAGTATGGAGGTAGCAATAAGAACAAAGCTCGATTTTTCTTTGAGGTATTGGAAGCCGTAAAGGAACACTTTCCAGAAAACCGTATAGGCTGCCGCATGAATCCATCACTTGAGGGCGTTTTTGGCATTACTTCCACACCAGACACGATTCCGTTTTTTGACTATATTATTGAAAAGCTCAATGAACATGATCTTGCATATCTGCACTTATCCGAGCCTTTCACGGATGTAAGCAATGTCGATCATCTAGTTTCTAATATCTCTAGACATTACCGCCCCATTTATAATGGTAATTTGATGATCAATAACGAATTTGACAGAGAGTCCGGAAACAAGGTCATCGCAGATAAGGAAGCAGATTGTGTGGCATTTGGAAAACTATTTATCAGCAATCCAGATCTTGCCCACAGGTTTGAACATAAGGCAAAAACTGCAGACTGGAACCAGGATACCTTTTATTCCCAGGGACGTGAGGGCTATACAGATTATCCTACGCTAGAGGAGCAAGATGCCTAGTTAGCAATTCCCTTCAACAACATTTGAGGCAACTCCTTCTGAAGATCGGCTATTTCCATGGCCGATCTTTTTGGTATCCATAAATAGATGGAACGCAGTGTGGAAAGTAGATTGAACAGCATGGTGTCCACGTGGAAGGTTTTGAACTCGCCGCTTGCAATTCCGTTTTGCAAAATTATCTTGAAATTTTTCTCGTATTCTCTGCGCAGTTCGATGTACTCTTGGAACTGCTGGCCTTCCAGGTGCATCCAGTCGTTGTTGAGCACGGCAATTTCGGCGGTGTATTTTAATGCTATTTTTATGTGGAGGTTGATGAGGTGTTCCGCTTTCGCGAAAGCTGACACATCTTCCATCATCACCATTGTCATACCCTTTGAAAACTCATGGGCCACCTTGAGGATGAGGTGCGCGAGAATCTCGTGCTTTCCCGAAATGTGATTGTATAGGCTCGCAGCTTTTATGTCCATCTCACCAGCAAGATCCCGCATGGTAATGGCAGAGTAGCCGCGGTTTTTAAACAGGACCGCAGCGGTCTTGAGGATTTCTTTTTTACGAGTGGTCATGCTGTAAAGATACGCCGTAAGGGAAAACCAGAATCTATTTTATAGGTTAAGGCAAGGCGGTTTAAAGATTAATGAATTAATTTTGAACCATGCTAGAACACATCGAGACCAACCCGCTTATCGAGCGGTTGCCACCACACCTCAAACAGTTTATAAAACCTCAAAACTATGAGCTATATACAGCTCAGGATCAAGCGGTATGGCGATATGTGATGCGCAAGAACGTCGAGTACCTAGGGAAGGTCGCGCATGGATCCTACCTCGCTGGACTTAGGAAAACTGGAATCTCGATCGATGATATTCCATCCATGTATGGAATGAATCGCATCTTGAGGGAAATAGGCTGGGCCGCGGTTGCCGTAGATGGTTTTATACCGCCAGCGGCATTTATGGAGTTTCAGGCGTATAAGATTTTGGTAATTGCAGCCGACATAAGAAAATTTGAGAATATCGCCTACACGCCCGCACCAGACATTATCCACGAGGCGGCAGGTCACGCTCCAATTATCGCCAGCCCAGATTATGCGGAATATTTAAGACGTTTTGGAGAGATAGGAAGCAAGGCAATCTCCAGCGCTCATGATCATGAAATGTACGAGGCGGTGCGGGAATTATCCATTTTAAAAGAAATGAGGTCTGAAAAGGATGAGGCCGCGCTGGATTTAAAAATTGCAGCTTCTGAAGCTACCATTGAAAGACTTCAAAACAAAAAAGTAGAACCCAGCGAGATGTCGCTCATTAGAAACCTGCACTGGTGGACGGTGGAATATGGCCTGGTGGGAAGCCTTGAAGATCCCAAGTTATATGGAGCTGGTCTGCTTTCAAGTATCGGTGAGAGCAAGTCCTGTCTGGAACCTAGCGTGGAAAAAAGACCGTACAGCATAGAGGCTGCCTATCAGGACTTTGATATTACCCGTCAACAACCCCATTTATATGTAACGCCCAATTTTGCGCACCTGAGTGAAGTTCTTGAAGAATTTGCAAATACCATGGCGGTGCGCAAGGGAGGACACCGCGGCCTGCAAAAACTGATCGACTCAAAATCGTTGGGAACCATCGAGTTGAGCACCGGACTACAGATTTCTGGAGTATTCTCACGCATGATCAAGAATGAGGATAACGACGTCGTCTTTTTCAAAACCGAGGGCGCGTCTGCGCTTTCCTTTAGGGAAAAAGAACTGATCGGTCACGGGATTCAAACGCATCCCCATGGTTTCCTATCGCCCATAGGCAAGTTGAAGGGAATCAACCTTGCCATAGAAGACATGGGTCCACGAGATCTCCAGGCCTACAACTTTTATGATAATGAACGTATAGAATTTACCTTTGAGAGTGGGATAAAAGTAGAAGGACTCAACATAACGGGAATGCGTAACATCAATGGTAAGTTGATGCTCATCCAGTTTACGGATTGCACCGTCACCTATAAGGACGAAGTCTTATTCTCTCCGGAAGATGGTGTCCTGCACCTCGCAGTAGGCAAGGAAATAATCAGTGCATACGCTGGCCCGGCAGATTACTACAGTTTTGATCTCGTTTACCACGAAAGCGAAACCAAAACAGAAAAAACGACCTACACCCAAGAGGAGAAAACTGTCCAAAATTACTATCAAAGGGTAAGGTCCATACGATCAAGCGACGGTTCAAAGAACTGCATGGACGAGCTCCAGCAGATTAAGAAATCCACAATGGAAGATCACTCTAGCCAATGGTTGCTTTTAGAAGAAATTGAGGAACTCCTACAGGCCAATTAATTTGAAAACTGGACTAATGCGGTAAACGAAGGGTGATTTTTGTTCCCATCCCTGCGATACTGCTTATTTTTAATGTAGCGTCGAGTTTGTTTGCAAGCTTTTTCATGCGCGCTATTCCCCCAGTGCCTGTAATTTCTTTTTCACTGAAGCCTATTCCATTATCGTGGGTTATGAATTCGTGTTTATTTTCTTCCAGAAAACAAATACTGAAAATAAACGGTGAAGATGAGTGCATTGCCGCATTGTAAATTGCCTCGTTCAATACTATAATTATGTTGAGATAATCCTGTGGCGACCATACGGCCGTCGAATTTTTGGTAAAGTTTATTTTATAGTTGATGTTCTTTTCTATAAAATTTTGACGATAAAAATTGTGCAGCCACTGTATTGTAAGTTTTACTTTTTCAAGATCGTTCACTGAGTCCTGCAACGCTGTCTCATAAATATATAATTCTGCAGTTTGCTTGGTGGATGGGTGTTGGATCGATTTCAACTTGTCCAATCCTGTCTGGATTATTTTGAGATGGTAGGTGGACTTTTTCTTATACCTATTGAACTTTTCCAAACGCTGGTTGCGCTCATATTCATTCACTATTAAAATGAATATAAGCCCTAAGGTCAATCCAACAATAATCGCCGTGATATAATGCATAACAATTGAATATGCTGCTAATTTAAACGATTAGCGACTTACATGGGTGAGGACAGGACTTGAAAATTCAGTATTTACAGCCCATGGTATTTAATAAGATACAGGGAATATTATCAACTCAACGTGCTAGATGTAGGTAAAGCGAGTGATTGAATGTGATGTACTCCTGTTTCGCGCATTTCTTTAATAGTTGATCCATATGTTGTGAAAAATCAGATGATTTTAATCTACAATAGTAGTTGGAAGATTGTATTTCGTTTCTGGATGACATCATTTGGATTGAAGTCCCATAATGATCGGCACTCAACAAGACCCTAAGGTTAATTTATGCTTAGAAATAATGATTGAAAGTTTGTAGGAAGTTCCGCTTTCGCGAAAGCGGTATCAAAACAAGAAGAGCGGTAAACATCAAGACCAAAAAAAATGGGACAATATGCCCCACTTTAAATTATTAAAACTTGATCAATTTACTGAAATCTGAAATTTCTCCAGTCGGTTCCATCAAAGTAAACGTAACCGATATCCAATGAGTCAGAACCGTTAGTATTGAAAACCAATAAAGACAGCGCAGGATCTAAAATAGTTACCTTATCAGAACAGCCTTGTAAAGATACTCTAGGAATAAGCACACCTCTATCATTAGAAAATACGTGAAGTACTGCACTATCGTCAACATTTTCTATGTTGATCCCCACGCCATTATTGAGCATTAAACTATCTATGAAAGCAATCTGTTCGGTACGTTTGATCTTGGTATCCACTGATCCATCGTTGTTGGTATCAATCGATGCGGAAATGGTCGCTACCGTCTGCACATTGCTGAACAGCCAAGAACCAAATTTTCCCTGTTCATCTGTAATTCCAGAAACCTTGGTCAGCTTTGCCGCGCCGTTCTCTATATTGAGCACGACCAGGACTCCTTCAACAGGTTTGCCGTAAGCATCCTTTACAACAACACCTACTTCTCCACTATCTCCCAGCATATCACCCACCGCGTCGATTGCAATGATCTCAGACCGATCCACATCTGGAGCTGTCTTGATTCTATCTGAAGCATTTGAAATAAAGGGTAGTGATACAAGTATCATCAATCCCAAAGTTCTATTTATATTTTTCATCATTTTATATTTGGTTAGGGCAATTGATCAGTGCCTGTTTTTAGACTCTAAATCCGTTTTCACCCAGTTTGTTCCCACTCTTTTTGAGTTGAAATATTTCCTTAATTCCTATTATCCTACTGAAATAGTTTGAACTATATTCTTTACTATCTCGTACAAACATTTTGCCACTCGGTACCGTTCCAGAATACAAAGCCTACATCCATTGCAGCGGCATTTGTATTATAGATAAGTAAAGATACCGCTGGATTTTCGATTGTTTCGGTGTCTGTAGAGCTGGTAAGACCTATTCTTGGTATAAGTACACCTTTCTCTGTTCCCGCAACTTCTAGTACACTCGATGGATGTGGATCTTCGGTTCCTATTCCCACCATACCACGTATTGCAAAACTAGAAACATCGCTGGTAAATTGTATCGCCGTAGGTGATCCCAAGGTTACCGTTGTATCTGGAG
Organism: uncultured Flavobacteriaceae bacterium; assembly: GCA_963836885.1. Lineage (GTDB taxonomy): Bacteria > Bacteroidota > Bacteroidia > Flavobacteriales > Flavobacteriaceae > Nonlabens. The sequence continues at coordinate 436,623 of CAWILF010000028.1, forward strand.
TTCCATCACCTGAGCTATCATACATGGCCGTAAACATGGACACCCCAATACTGTTACCGGTTATCTGACTGGTAAACAGACCATCAGCACCAGAATTGCCCGATGGAGTCGTGATCGTTGCATTACCAGAAGTTCTGCTGAAAATCACTGCCACTCCCTGTATGGGCGTTCCTCCCGGGCCTAGGAGTCTTAATTGTAGGGTTGCCTCATCTCCCATGGTATCCCCAAGTGAGTCTGGCGCGGACAACTTAAATACTGAAGGACCATCTGCACCACTACAGTCGTTAAAGACCACTACATCCAGTTCCCTGGTTGCTGTGTTTGAGTCAGCGTCTGTTCCCGTAACGATAACGCTATACAGGTTATTTCCATCAGCATCAAGTGGATTTTCATAATCTCGAGCGACCATACTCACAACTCCAGTGGCAGGGTCAATTGTGAAGTTACCCGCATCAACGCCAGAGAGGCTGTAGGTAACCGCGCCCACTGGACTTCCCGAAACTCCCGCCGCGGGACTGGTGTATGCATTGTTTTCCAACACGCCCTGATCTCCATAGTCATTTACGGAATATGGTGCCATTTCATCAACCTCCATATTTTCAGCGTCAGAAGTAGATACGGTGAACATTATAAAGGCGGAAGCCAGTATAATGTTCATTATTATTTTTTTATTAAACTCCATAATACAAATGGTATTAATTTTTGTTATTTATAATTTTTCATCGTTTGCCTAATATCAAACTCAGATGATCTTACTGTCTGGTCTGTTTGCGCTCCTCACAAATACTTCTCCAGTCCGAACCGTCGAAATATACAAATCCAATTGCTAATGAAGGTGAAGGATTTGTATTGTAAACCAACAATGATACTGCAGGTCTAGGAATGGTTACCGTATCAGAACAGCTTGTCAAAGCTACACTTGGTATAAGAAGTCCCTTGTCATCACCGCTTACCTCGAGCACACTTGATGGATGTGGTGTCGCTGTTGCAATACCTACCTCTCCAAGTGCTTCACGGTCATTGATGTTGGACAGGAAGCGGACCCTTGTCGGATTACCCAGCTCTACATCTGCATCAGCAGCGCCAGTAGTAGATGCATACCTAGCGGAATACGTAGCTATACCAGCCGATCCACTGCTTACCGTCGTGGTATAAAAACCAGAGGCATTAGTTGTTCCCGTTGCCGCTGCTATGGTTCCTGGACCGGACTCTTTGGTAATTACTACTTGTACATTGGCTCTTGGTCTCCAGCCGCATCAGTTACTTCTACCTGTAGTGTTCCCGTGTTACCTTGTGCATCCCCTATCGGATCTATTGCTCTCAACTTGTTCATTACCACATCCACATCTTCACACTCGTTGTTGACAACAACTGTAAATGGATCGCTAGCTGAACCTCCCGCACTTGAAGTTGCCGTAATGATAAGGTTATAAAAGTTGTTCGCATTATCATCTACCGGATTCTCAAAGTCTCGCGCTACCATACTTACGACTCCAGTATTGGGATCTATCGTGAAGCGATTGGCATCAATTCCCGTAAGTGTATAGGTAATTGTTCCTATAGGTGCGTTGTCGAGCGTTGGACTTATCGAGGTAAATACATTATTCTCCAATACAGTCTGGGTAGGCATGTCCACCGTGAAGTTCTCTGCATCTCGGTAATCAACATCACCACCGTTGTTTACATCATTGTCCAGATCGTCAAGATCGTTTGATGGATTATTGATGATACCATTTACATCAGTGTAATTATCTTCGTTACCAGGACTGTCTATATTGTCATCCAGACCATTCTCTCCTACCGGATCATCGGTTCTACCATCATTGTTGTTATCGGGCAAATTATCCCCAGACTCAACGATATCAAAAAGGCCGTCGTTGTCTGAATCTAGATCTAGATAATCTGGGATTGCATCGTTGGCACTGTCCGTATTTACCGGCGTAACACCAAGGGATCCGGCTCCATTAGGATTACCGTTGGGAGTAGCGTCATAAGCGTCATCTAAACCATCATTATCAGTGTCATCACCAGATGGAGTAATATAACCCAAAGTAGATTGTCCTTCAATATTATCTGGAATACCGTCGTTGTCAGCATCTAGATCTAAACTGTCACGGATGCCATCTAGATCACTGTCCAGACCATTACCACTAAATTTAATATCGTCCAGTCCGAAGTATTCTCTATTTTCACATCCATCTACTGCGTCCAAAATAAATTCCGTTTGAATACGGATTCTATCTAAATCTGCCAACACATTTGCTAAATCTGCCGCACTACCTGACCAATTTGCGTCATTCAGATTTAAAGTGATCAATCTCCAAACTCCATTATTGAAACCAGTAGCATTTATAGTTGTTGTAATAGTGGTTCCCGCACCTCTTAAGGAAATGTTCATGGTAGGTGTTGCTCCTTGAGTACTAGGTAAACCATCCAATCTTCCATTAATATGATAGAAAGAAAGCGTACCGTTTAAGGTTGCCGATAAATTTTGGTTCAAGTCAGATGGATTTTGGAAAAATGTCTCATTCCCCCTAAAATCCGTATCTAAAATAAAATTACTGCCTGATGGACTTGAAGGAATAACCGCACCAGATCCTGGACCCACTTGAAATGGACAATCTCTCACAATACTAGCTGTTGAGTGAACCGGACTACTGTCAGAATTATCAAATCCAAGACCTCCTCCATCTCTGGTATCGGTTCGCCAGCCTTGTGCATTAGCGTTGAAGTTGATTTCATAGTCAGTATTAGGCTCTTCCACTGTATCGATAATCCCATCGTTGTCATCATCTATATCAACACTATCGGGAATACCATCAGCATCGGTATCTCTTTGTACCACTACAGTAACTGTTGTAGTAGATGTATCCCCATTGGAATCTGTAATTGTGTATTGAAAAGTATCAATTCCATTAAAATCTGCGGCTGGGGTGTAGGTTACCGTATCGTCTGTAGGATCATTAGGTGTTCCTCCATTATTTACCGTAAGCGATCCGCCATTTACAGAAGTTGCAACTGGCAATAAAATAGTCCCATTGTTAGGTCCATCTCCACCAAAATTATCATTGTTTGTAACATCAATAATTACAGCACCACTATTCTCAGTAATTGTTATTGAGTCTGAGATTGCAACTGGTAAGTCATTAACACCCGTCACTGTTACAGTTACTGTTGCCGTAGAAGTGTCACCATCAGCATCTGTGATGGTATAATCAAAGGTATCAGTTCCGTTAAAGTTCAGTGCTGGTGTATAATTCACCTCATCATCTGTTGGATCATTGGGAGTTCCATTATCATTTACGGTTAGCGTTCCTCCATTTGCAGAGGTCGCACTTGGTAGCGTAATTGTTCCTATGCTCGGACCATCACCACCGAAGTCGTCATTGTTCGTAACATCGATAGAAGTAACACCACTATCTTCTGCAACTGTTGCGGTATCATCCACAGCAAGTGGCAGATCATCCACTTCGTTTACGGTTACCGTCACGGTTGCCGTAGAGGTGTCTCCATCGGCATCGGTAATGGTGTAATCAAAGGTATCAGTTCCACTAAAGTTCAGAGCTGGTGTATAATTCACCTCGTCATCTGTTGGATCATTGGGAGTTCCATTGTCATTTACGGTTAGCGTTCCTCCATTTGCAGAGGTCGCACTTGGTAGCGTAATTGTTCCTATGCTCGGACCATCACCACCGAAGTCGTCATTGTTCGTAACATCGATAGAAGTAACACCACTATCTTCTGCAACTGTTGCGGTATCATCCACAGCAAGTGGCAGATCGTCCACTTCGTTTACGGTTACCGTTACGGTTGCTGTATCACAAATACTGTTTGCATTACAGATAGTATAGTTAAACGTGTCAATTCCATTGAAATCAGGATCTGGAGTATAAGTTACTACATCGTCGCTTGGATCATTTGGCGTATTGTTTGGATCTGTAATTACAACCGTTCCATTTGCAGGTTGAGTGGTTACCAGAGTTCCCGTAGTAGGTATATCATTGTCGTTATCAAATATATCAATCACAACTGGCACATCTTCGTCTGTCGTAGCCGTGTCATCAACAGCATCGATCACCAAATCATCCCTATAATCTACATCTCCGCCCGCTGCAACATCATTATCTTCATCTAACAAATCATTCGCTGGATCATTAATGATCCCATTCACATCTGTATAGTCATCTGCGGTATCAATAGCATTATCCAGTCCATTGATGCCTACATTTCGTCAGTTCTACCGTCATTATTATTATCGGTAAGACCACTTCCAGACTCAACAATATCAAAAGACCCCATCATTGTCAGAGTCAAGATCTAGGTAATCTGGTATAGAATCATTTGCACTATCCGTATTTACAGGGATTAATCCTATCGATCCATTACCATTGGCATTCCCGTTGGGCGTAGCATCATAAGCGTCATCTAAACCATCATTATCAGTGTCATCACCAGATGGAGTAATGTAACCCAAAGTAGATTGTGCTTCAATATTATCAGGGATTCCATCATTATCTGAATCAAGATCAAATTGATCAAATACACCATCACTATCTGCATCACAACTTGACGGACTACTGATCTGGGCAGTGATGATTATCAAACCATTTCCTCCGTTGCCAGCTCCAGAATTTCCTCCAACACCAACACCCGCTACATAATCGGGATCACCTTGGGAAGGTGGTACTTGTAGATTTCCCGCAGTAGTTGAGCCAGAAGTCGCTAATGGAGATATATAGCCTGAACCTCCGCCCCCATTTCCTTCATTACTGTTAGTAAAAGACCCGCTTCCACCACCGTAGTATCCACCGCCACCAGCTCCTCCATTGAGAATAGCATTACCACCTAATAAATAGGCGCCAGCGTTCCCATTGAAACTAGTACCGCCAGCTGTTTGAGTTCCACCACTTCCATTAACGTTGGTAGCAGTATCATTACCCGTTGTTCCAACTAAACCACCACCGGTTCCTGAAGAAATTCCATATTAATTAACATTTACAGATCCTGCATTGTTTAGAGCGACAAGACTTATACCTGACAAACCTCCTCCTGCTCCATGATTTCGACCTGATGCTATTAATCCAGCACCACCATTACCATAAGTTCTGGAACCGGTAGAGCTATTACCGCCCTGGCCGACAGTTACAATTAAGTTAGGTGATGAGATGGAACTCACGGGTATCGTTATTTCAGTGAAACCACCTGCTCCACCAGTACCTCTTCCAGCTTGTTGGTCACCTCTTCCACCAGCGCCCCATATTTTAGCCGTTATAGACGTTGCTCCTGCTGGAATAGTATAGGTCTGATCTGCACCTGTATATGTAAACGTCTCTTCTGCTTCTATAATTGGACACTCTTCAGTATCTAAAATACCATCATTATCGTCATCAATATCTACATCATCAGGAATACCATCACCATCGGTATCAGTATTTACAATTATTGTAACTGTAGCATCGTCACAATTAGTGGGAACACCATCCTGACAAATATTATAGGTTAGCGTATATGTTCCTGCAGGTACAGTGTCGGCAACATTAATTGCTCCAGTTGCGGTATTTAAAGTTACACCTGGGTTAGAAGTTGTCAATTGGGTTATAACAACATTTGCAATATTAGCTTGATTACCGTTGAGAGTATCATTGTCAAGAACATTTAAAACATTATTGTCATTAGTTCCCGCAATGTGGTTACCGCTATCATCATTTGCCACAATAGGAATAATGTCCGTTGTGTCATCCCGATAATCTACATCACCACCAAAATTTACATCGCCATCCTCATCGTCAAAATTATCTGCTTGGGTATCGTCAAAGTCTCCTTTTACTGAAGTGTAGTCATCTGCTGACTCTAGCGTGTCATCGAGTCCATTTACTCCAGTTGAACCGTCAGTCCTACCATCATTGTCTCCATCGGTCAGTCCACTTCCAGATTCATTAATGTCAAATATTCCATCATTGTCAGAATCCAGATCCAAGTAATCAGGTCTATCGATACCATCTGTATTTTCAGGCGTCAGACCTAGTGATCCATCACCATTACTATTTCCATTAGGAGTTGTATCATAAGCATTATCTAATCCATCATTATCGCTATCGATTCCCAATGGAGCTATATAGCCCAAAGTTGATTGAGCCTCAATATTGTCAGGAATACCGTCGTTGTCAGAGTCTAGGTCTTTTTCATTAGTTATACCATCACCATCAGAGTCTAAACCTCCCGATCCATTAGGATTTTGTTGAACACACGTAAAAGTGCTGTAATCAATACCGTCGTCATCAGTCGAGAAACAGAAGTTTCGAGGTGTTGCACTGGTAAAGTTCATTTCAAATTGAGATACATTTGAGTAATAAAAGATAAACTCATCTGCATTATCATCATTACTGTCTATTTGTAAAAAGTCAGCTCCCGTATTAAATACAAATGGGTTAGCTGTCGCGAAAGCGTAACCAATAAGATCATCTAATTCAAGTTCGATGGATTCTGGATCATCAAAATCATCCATCAATAGCGCATAGTTATTTAAAACAATAGGCGTTGTCGTTCCATTTTGAAAAAACTCAAATCGCACACGAGCACCTGGTCCAGCTTGATTTATAGCAAATCCATTGGGTCCAGCACAGTCGGCATTACCGGTAGTTGAATAATTTACTGTTCCAGACAGCGTTGTTATGCGCATGTCAATGGAAGTTGAACCCTGGGTTCCAATATTTGAAAAGGTCATTTGATTTGCCGTAGCTACCCCAGTAGAATAAATATACTCTCTATAACCGTCCAAACCACCTATGGGAGCACAGGAGAAGGGATTTTCCTCAGTGTCTAATATACCATCATTATCATCATCAATATCTACATCATCTGGAATACCATCACCGTCGGTATCTCCGTCTCCGACAATTACTGTAACCGTTGCGGTATCGCAATTGGTTCCATCAGTAGCTTGACAAATTTGATACACTAGCTGGTAGGTACCGTCTGGCACAGCAGCTGCAACATCTATATTACCAGATGCATCAAGGGTAATTCCTGCATTATCCGAAGAAATAGTTGTTATGGTAACATTTGCCGGTGTTGCATTAGCACCGCCTAGAGTGTCATTGTCCAATACATTGATGATATTGTCGCCAAAAATGCCCTGTTGGTGTATAGCCGCATCATTGTTAGCTTCAATAACCAAATTTTGAATGGAGTCGTCTCGATAGTCAACATCACCTCCAGCATTTACATCGCCATCTGAATCATCGAAGTTATCGAATTGTGTGTCGTCGAAGTTCCCTTTCGCGGAAGCGTAATCATCACTAGACTCTAAAGAATCATCTAATCCATTTACACCTACATTCCCATCTGTTCTACCATCATTATCACCATCGGTAAGTCCGCTGCCGGATTCAATGATGTCAAAAATAGCATCATCGTCGGAATCCAAATCCAAATAATCTGGTTGTCCGTTTCCGTCTGTGTTGAGCGGAGTTAGTCCAGTTGCTCCTTGCGTATCGTTGTTTTCGTAGGCGGAGTCAAGTCCGTTAGCTCCTACAACTCCATTGGGCGCAACATAACCCAGCGTGGATTGTGCCTCAATGTTATCTGGGATTCCATCATTGTCACTATCCAGATCGAGTGAATTTATGATACCATCATTATCCAGATCAATATTAGAAGTCATACAGTTAGTAATAATGTCCACTTCAATCCACTCTGTTCTACCTCCCGCACGAGCAATCATGTCTACTTGTACAAATCTCGTGCTGCCAGTTAATGTATAGTTGTAAAAATCAGTGCTGTTTACATTGACCTGAGTTGTTATGGGATTAGATCCACCGCTAGAGTCATAAGAACCAGAAGGAACTTCGGAATTAGTCACTGTCCTGGTCTGGGTACTATTCCCCCAAATGTCAAATCTAACTATAGTGCCAGCTTCATAAATCTGACCCAGATCAAATACTATATAGTGGACGGGACTGTTCATTGCAACTCCTTGATCTGCGGTTGCGGCATTATCATCGACAGCATTGGGATCATTTTGCCCACTTTGAGCGTTAGAGTCTTCAACTGTTATGGTTCCATTTGCAAGTTGCGATGTTACCGTGACACATCTAGACGCATCTTCCTCGGTATCCAATATTCCATCATTATCATCATCAATATCTACATTATCTGGAATACCATCGCCATCTGTATCATTTTCGACGGTTATGGTAACTGTTGCAGGGTCACAATTGGTTGGAACTCCAGCCTGACATATATTATAGGTCAATGTATATGTACCATTGGGTACTGCACCAGAAACACTTATTGCTCCCGTTGCCGTGTCTAATGCAACTCCAGGATTAGAGGTTGTTAATTGAGTCAACACAACATTTGAAGTAGTTGCTTGAATTCCATTAATGGTATCATTAGTTAATACGTTCAATAAATTATTATTGACTGTACCTGCATTGTGATTTCCACTATCATCATTAGCAACAATGGGTACAACATTTGCTTCATCATCGCGATAATCCACATCTCCACCAAAATTCACATCGCCGTCAGTATCGTCAAAGTTGTCAGCTTGTGTATCGTCAAAATTACCTTTTACTGAGGTGTAGTCATCTGCAGACTCTAATGTATTGTCTAGACCGTTAACCCCAACGTTCCCATCAGTTCTACCATCATTATTTCCATCGGTAAGTCCGCTTCCAGACTCATTGATGTCAAATATTCCGTCATTGTCAGAATCTAGATCCAAGTAATCCGGACCATCGATACCATCTGTGTTTACTAGACTTAGACCTAGTGAACCATCACCATTGCTGTTTCCATTAGGTGTTGTATCGTAAGCATTATCCAAACCGTCATTATCGCTATCGATTCCCGATGGTGCCACATATCCCAATGTGGATTGAGCCTCAATATTGTCAGGTATTCCATCGTTATCAGAATCCAAATCTAGAAAATCTGCGATACCGTCGTTGTCCGAGTCCGAACATTGCGGAGAAAGATTGAATACCACACCTGAACTACGTCTTGCGGGATCAATATTCCCGGATAGCACCTTATCGCCCGATGACAATGAAACTAATCTTGCACCACCGATACCAGAACCTGCGGCTCCAACATCTACGATAAGGTCGATTCCATTATTGAAGGTAAAAACTGCATCTGAATCACCACTATTGGCAAATACATAAGTAAGATCAGATACGTTTGTATTAATTGCGGGTGAACTATAATTAATGAATTCCGTCTGTCCATTGTTTGATGAGATATCAAAGAAAATTGGATTTATGGCATTACTATTCAGGTTTTCAACCGTAAAAATATATCCAGAAAAAGCTTGATTGGTTACTGTAGCCGTAATTTCCAGGGTTGATCCAGAAACAGAACCTATATCGGCCTCATCCAGTTCATATACCGCGATATAATTATTATTATTACCAAAGGCAACTCCATAATTTATTCCCAATTGATCCATTGTTACCCCACCTAAGGTAACCACGGCATTTTGAGTTGTGGATGTTGCACCAGGTGTATATTCTGAACTGAGGGTAAAAAGTACCTTTCTATCAGTACCTGCCGGGATCGGGTAGTTGGTACTGTAAGATGGAACATCTGCAGCTGTACCGCTGCTAAGAGACATATTGGATAACTCGCTACCAGCGGTACATTCAATGGAGTCTAATATACCATCATTGTCGTCATCAATATCAACACTATCCACAATACCGTCCTGATCTGTGTCGGTCTCAACAATTATGGTAACAGTAGCATCATCACAATTAGTGGGCACTCCAGCTTGACAGATATTATAGGTAATGGTATAGGTTCCAACGGGAACGTTATCTGTGATGCTAATTGCTCCAGTGGTTTCATCCAAGGCCAAACCAGGATTTGAACTCGTCAATTGTGTAATAACAACATTAGTTGTAGTTGCCTGGCCGCTATTGAACCTGTCATTATCAAGAACATTAAGTATGTTACTGTTAGCAATACCAGCAGACACTGTATCTCCATCATTAACCGCTATTAAAGGGAATACTGTTACCGTATCATCCCGGTAGTCCAAGTCCCCACCCAGATTTACATCGCCGTCGGAGTCATCAAAATTGTCCTCTTGGGTATTATCGAAGTTCCCTTTCGCGGAAGCGTAATTATCATTAGACTCTAAAGAGTTGTCCAGTCCATTTACCCCAACGTTCCCATCAGTTCTACCATCATTATTTCCATCGGTAAGTCCACTTCCAGACTCGTTGATGTCAAAAACACCATCGTTATCAGAATCAAGATCCAAATAATCTGGAGTGTCCAGACCATCTGTATTGACAGGTTGTAATCCGGTAGCCGTTTGAGAATCGTTATTCTCGTATGCTGCATCCAGTCCATTAGCTCCTACATTACCCGTGGGCGCTATATAACCCAATGTAGATTGAGCTTCAATATTATCAGGAATACCATCGTTGTCAGAGTCTAGATCTAGTGAGTCGGGAATGCCATCTCCATCAGTATCCCTACAAGCTATCGCTCCTGTAAATCCTACATTAGGAATACTCGCGGCATCCCTTCCAGAATTTGCCGATAGACCAGTTAATGTATCTACTAGAGTACCAACCAGCCCAACAGAAAGATCTATTGAGTAAAGGTTACGTGAAGTGTTGTTGATGAAGTAAAGCAAGCCATCACTTTTATAGAAGGCGCGGCTGTAAATACCTTTGGGAATGCCCGTTACAGTTCCTACATTGACAACAGTATTCAAATTTGTATTAATTCTGGTCAATGTGGCCGGCTGACTACTTGCGGTTTCATTTCTTATGGCATATATAAATCCATCGTTGCTATTAAATGCCGTATCTGTAAGTGCACCGCCCGTGTAGGAGAATTGTCTTAAGATAGTTCCATAAGTTGCGGTATTCAATGGGTTACCATCAATGATGTAAACCGTATTGCTGTTGTTGACCACAAATTCTTTTTTAATGGGATCAAATGTTCCGGCAGCAGCACCAGATGGTATCGTAGTTGCGGGAATGCCTGTCGTTACTTGCGTCCAGTTATTTGCTGGATCGTAAACCCTTATCTGGTTGGGAGTTGTAGAAATGCTGAAAGCCCACATGAACCGGTCTGCAGTATTAAACGCCAACGCATTATGATTAGTAGGCAACGTACGTATCTGGGTTCTAGTTTTGGTATCTAGATCGTATCTAAAAACTGCTGCGGGTGATGATATGGTAAGAAAGATCTCGTCAGCATTAGGTATTGCTGCTTGCTGGCTATCACAACCTTCATCAATGTCCAATATCCCATCGTTGTCATCATCTATATCCACATCATCTGGAACACCATCGTTGTCTGTATCACCATTAGATCCTACGATTATTGTAACTATTGCGTTATCACAGTTAGTAGGAATACCAGTCTGGCAAATATTATAGGTAAGATTATAAGTTCCCGCTGAAACCGTGTCGGATACACCTACAGCACCAGTCGATGTATTTAATGTAATTCCTGGATCTGGTGAATTTAATAGTGAAAGCACCACGTTTGCAGTTGTCGCCTGATTACCATTAATGGTATCATTGAGAAGTACGTTTACCACGTTATTATTAGCTACTCCCTGCTGTTGATTGCCGCTATCATTATTAGCCACAATTGGTACCGTTGTATTAGTACTGTCCCTATAATCTACATCGCCTCCAAAATTCACATCGCCATCAGTATCGTCAAAGTTGTCAGCTTGTGTGTTGTCAAAATTCCCTTTAACGGAAACGTAGTTATCATTAGACTCCAAAGAGTTATCCAATCCATTTACACCAACGTTGCCATTGGTTCTTCCATCATTATCGCCATCGGCAAGTCCACTTCCAGACTCATTAATGTCAAAAACACCATCATTATCAGAGTCAAGATCCAGAAAATCTGGAATTGTATCGTTGGCACTATCGGTATTGACTGGAGTTAGGCCGTTTGAGCCATTTCCATTTGAGTTACCATTAGGTGTTGTATCATACGCATTGTCCAGACCGTCATTGTCTGAGTCTGTTCCAGATGGAGTAATATAACCCAGCGTAGATTGTGCTTCAATATTGTCTGGAATACCATCGTTGTCAGAGTCTAGGTCGTAGGCATTACTAATGCCATCACCGTCACTATCAAGAGTGTACAATAAATGAATTCATAAAATGGAAAACCGTAGAGTTACCAGCAATAACGCCGGTTCTTACTTGAAGCACTTAGTAATCTGATCCACAGGGTCATTTCCGTGATTTGAATGGAACTAGCTGGAGCAAGGTTACCTGTCGTAGAATTGCTCGTTACCTAGTCCTGTGGGGAGTTGCAAGATAAGATTTGCATAGATTAATATCTGTTGATTGTAGACAGGCACATTCACTCCATTGAGACTTGCCGAGAATTAATACGATCTTGATTATCCAGTCCCCCAATCTTGAATCTAAAATTGTAAGCGGTGGAATTCTTGATTTCTTAAAAATATTGTAGCATGAATACCATTGGGCACAGTCAGTTTGGGGTTGTAAGCATGATATAAGTCCTGCTAACTCCAGCATTGAAAGTAGGCAACTTGTTTGAACAGGCGTACCTGTAAAAGATAGTGGTTCCCTGTAAATATAGGTGTATTCTATTGAGCCAAGGGGTAGGTACAAAGTTTCTCTGTGCTCCATTTGCACCATTGCCTCCGTAAAAGGAGTCCCGTCTGATGTTCCAGGATTTGCGCTGAATATAACGTACGTCCCGAAGGGAACGAGTCTCTGACTGGGCAGTGTGACTCCTTCTACTTCATGTCAAGATTCCATCTTGTCGATATCAATATCCACACTGTCAAGAATACCATCACCGTCAGTATCTCTTGTAACTATAATCCTGACCGTGGCATTGTTACAATTAGTAGGAGCACCAGTCTGACATATATTATAGGTAAGTACATAATTGCCAGCAGGAACTAGTATTAGCAACACTTATTGCTCCCGTTGTTGTATTTAAAGTAACTCCCGGATTTGAAGTCGATATTTGGGTAAATACGACATTTTCAACGGCGCCTGAGTTACCATTAAAAGTATCATTATTCAATACATTTAATACATTATTATTGGATGTTACACCAACTGCTGTACTGCCAGTATCATTATTGGCTATTATCGGAGCGACATTGACTATTGCATCTCTATAATCCACATTGCCACCCGTGTTCACATCACTGTCAGAATCCCTAAAATTGTCTGCTTGGGTATTATCAAAAGCACCGTTAGCATCGGTATAGTTGTCTGCGATCTCTAGGCTGTTATCCAGTCCATTGTTGCCCACATTCCCATCGGTGCGGCCGTCATTGTTTCCATCAGGAAGTTCAAACCCTGTTTCATTAATGTCAAAAGCACCATCGTTATCAGAATCAAGATCCAGATAATCTGGAATTGCATCATTGGCACTATCGGTATTTACAGCAGTAATTCCTACTGAACCTGTCCCGTCCGCACTTCCAGTAGGCGTAGTGTCATAAGTGTTAACAAGTCCATCATTATCTGAATCGACACCACTGGGGGCTGCGTAGCCCAAAGTGCTCTGTGCCTCGATGATGTCCGGAATACCATCATTATCAGAGTCAAGATCCAACCGATTAATAATGCCGTCACCATCAGTATCGGTTGAGCAGAATACCGCAATAGAGTCTATATCAAAATCTGTAACACTTGGGTCACTCTGTTTGGTGATTTGTAAATAACGGAATGCCGTATTGGCAATAACAATATCCGTTTCAAAATTATCCTGACTGGATTGTGGTGCATTGAGATTGCGGACAAATCCAGAGCCAGGGCTTACTAGACTCATTTATTATAGGAATAGCAGTTCCTGTTTGTCCCGCAACACGTTTCCAGGTAAATTGATAACGCGTTCCCGCTGGATAGACCTGACCGAAGTCAAATACCGCAATGTTCCCATTAGTAGTCCATGATGCAACTGTTCCATTAACGGCACCAGTGATGTTACCAGGATTGGAAACCCCTGTACTAGAAGTAACCGCGGTTGTAAAGCAACCATTTTCATTTACATCCAAAATACCATCTCCATCGTCATCGATGTCAACATTATTTGGGATACCATCATTATCAGTATCTAAAGCGATATTACCAAAACTAACATCAGCAGAGTTGAGGTTGATAGAAACTTGCACTTGATCAAAATTAGGCCCGCCATCACTATCAGAAGTAGAAATAACTTCGGTAGGATTTATTTCACGGATAAAATAGCTGCCACTACTATTAGGGCCTAAGTCAAACTGAAAAGCTCCATTAGAATCTGTAATTGCAGAAGTTATAAAAGTGTTTGCTGAATTATAGAGTTCTATCCTAACACCTGGCTGCGGTGCCCCACCAATACGAGAAATACCACATATCGCAGGATTTGTACTAAATGTTCTATTTGGGTTGGTATAAACTACATCTCTAAAAGCTAACGTGAAAAATCGTTCACCTTCAGCGTTTCCGATCTTACCGACTCTATAATTAAAAGAAGATCGATTTACATAATAAGAAGTAAATGCAAAGTCTAAATTTTCTAGGCTCGTACCATCATCATTTATAGTAGCGGTATTTGACTGCCCCCTTATAGTTCCAGTAGGAAAAAAACCGCTCTCGGTAATATTTACAGAACTTCCAGTCGTTTCTTGCGCAAATGCATCGGGAGAACTAAGCTCCACATATTCACGCAAGGTAGTAGTTCCACCACCACCATCTATATCAAAGGCTGTGGCATAAAAATTTAGCTGAATGGGGGTAGTAAACCCATTACCTATAGTAGCATTATAAAAATTAATTTGCAGGAGACTGGATCGATCACCTGCTATATTTGTATTCAATACAGAAGTTAAGGATGCTGGAGATGCAACAACATCTGTGTCAATGCTGGTTACAAAGCCACCAAGATCAACTACTTCTGCATTTATATTATTTGCGACATTCGTAAATCGACGCGCGGTGTTACCGTTTACCGTAGTAGCCGTTCCGTTTTGAAACGTCAATTGTGCAGCACTTGAGGTTCCACTAATGCAATCTCTCGGAGTCGCAGTTCTAATAAAGGATAATTGCACCCTACCATTTCCACCGGGACCTCCGACGCCGCCAGCTCCAGTATTGGAGTACACTGAACCCGCTCCTCCACCACCAGGCTGGGCGCCTGCAAGTTGCGCGGGTGGAGTTGCAGAACTATTGCTTGCTGTACCACCATTTCCTCCTCCCGCGGGAGCCGTGCCGCCAGCTGTACCACTTGCATTGTTTCCATTAACAGCAGTTCCTGACGATGAACCTCCACCTCCTGGCAAGGTGACTCGCGCCGCTCCATTACCTCCAGCAAATCTAACCGTACCTATTCCAGTAGTAGCAATACCACCAGTTGCACCTGCGGTAGCGTTGTTTGCCACTGAATTACCTCCATTTGCTCTTACTATCACAGTGCCACCCAGGGTTGCATTTGAAAAACCTCCTGCTGCCGCAGTAGTTGATCCAGCACCTACCACATAGGTTATCACCTGTCCTGGAGTAACCGCAATGACAGACCTTGAATAGGCACCACCACCGCCACCACCATACGTACCGAACCCATCATTGGGAGCTGGAAGATTCGTTTGGTTTCCAGATCCTCCGCGTCCACCGGCACCCCAGGTTGCCACTGTCACCTCAGTTACACCCGCTGGAACCGTAAACGTATAAGTGCCGGGCGTATTTTGAACAATGGTCTGTGATTGCTGGGCAAAGCCTAGTGCGCAGAACAACAAAAATATAATGGAAAAAAACTTAGATATTGAATTATTCATGTGCACGGAAGATTTACTTGCAAGAAGGTCTTTAGAATTACAACCATAGCCGTGTAGGACTGAAACTCTTGAAGAGATCATTGACGTCTGTAAAAAGCACTTAGGTAATTTTGTAACCATCTTAATGTGTGGGGATATTTGAATCTGCAAATTTAAAATAGATAATGACTTTTTTTGGACTTATGGGCAATAGATCAGAAAAAAAGCTGTTTTTTGGACATATACCTACCTTTTTTGAACTTATCGCCTTTTGAAAGGCGATTAAAACGAAGCTAAGTAGAGATACAATAATCTTAATATCAAAATGTTAGCAGTAAATATCTGAGTGATTTGTTCAATGCCAATTAAAACACGTTAAAAGTGTAGTTAATCGAAAAAAAAACTACGTTGATCTAAAGTTGGATCTGTAAACAATAGTGGAGTTTAAACAATCAACATTTTGACTACCAATGTTTTAAGCATGATTTCATGGAGTTTATTCTAGTGTGAAAAGTATATTTGAAAATGTCTTTTTATGCTAGATGTAACTATCTTTTCTAGATAATTTAATGTGATTATCGCTTTCGCGAAAGCGAAAAAGCACCTAAACACTACCTACTTTTACCACAGGCATATTAGTATCCATACCAGCTGTTTTTAGTAATTTTATTAAGTTTTGACGGTATATTAGCCCCATGAAATTCGAATACCAAAACCCAAAGGATAGCGCGAGATTCATTGTTACCAGCTTTCAATGCGAGGCCGGCTTAAAACTTCTAACAGAAAAGGAACTGTACAGGATTATATGGTGCAGGGAAGATCATGCGATGGTAGTCGTAGATGGATCGCACGTAAACCTCAAGGCTGGCGAAATACTCTTTTGTACACCGCTCCATACCGTGGAAATACCCATATCCAATGCCGGTGTCGTTTCATATTTGTTCAATAGGGAGTTTTATTGCATCCTAGAAAATGACCATGAAACTTCCTGTATGGGCCTGCTGTTCTACAGATCCTACGATATTGCGACAGTACGATTGAACAGGGAACAAAACGGCAGTTTTGAGGCCGTGCTCACATTGATAAAGCAAGAGTTTCAGATCGAGGATAACCTCCAGGGCGAGGTATTGCGCACGCTACTCAAAAGAATGATCATGAACGCGACCCGCATCCTAAGAAACTCAGGTTTTATGGAAAACATGAGCATCAAGCAAGTGGAGCTTCTAAGAAAGTTCAATATTCTTGTAGAACATCATTTTAAGGAAAAACACCAAGTCGCAGATTATGCAGAACTGCTCGCTAAGTCTCCAAAAACACTTTCCAACTTCTTCAAAAAACACGACGCACCCTCACCCTTGCGCATTATCAATGATCGCATCACCGTTGAGGCAAAACGACTGCTGCTATATACCGATAAAAGTGCCGAGGAAATCGCTAACGAATTAGGCTACAATGAGCCCAGCCATTTCTCAAAATTTTTCAAAAAGCAAACCGGGCTCTCACCGCTCACCTTTAGAAAACAGTAGAAATCCCCTGCCTACTGCTATCACTCGTTTGACGGGATATCACTTTGTAGAAAGAGGTGTCATTTACAGCCTCAATGCGTAAAGTTCCCTTGAAATCCATATACTCAACATACTTCCCTAATTCATTGAAGTATACAATGAATTTTCAACGGTTTCGATTGGTGGCGTCTTAGTGGATTTTAGTTGTGTAGGATTTTGAATAGTTCCGCTTTCGCGAAAGCGTAACAAAAATAAAACCCTCGTTTTTTAACAATTTATTAATAAAATGTATATTAGCCTACTTGTTAACTACTTGTGTATGAAAATTCGTGTTTTATTCCTACTGTTGCCAGTTCTATCCATCGGTCAAAACCCACTTGACCAGTCGCGACTAGCACTCAAAAATGCGCAAAATGTAACCGATAGTATTAAGGCGTTTCAGGATATTGCGTGGTTCAGCCAGACCAGCAATATAGATTCCTGCTTTCATTACAATAAAAAGGCGCAACGATTAATTGATAGAATAGGTGATGTAAATGCGTCCAATACCAACCAAAAAGAGCTGGCAGGATACGTTTACCGATCTGGCGATTATGATAAGGCAATAAAATTATACATTGAGAGCAAAAAGGCATACAAAAAGCTCAATGACAGTCTCAACGTCGCAAAGATCAATTCCAACCTGGGCGCGGTATATCAAAGTGCATCACGTCCCAAAAAGGCCATGGAGCATTACATCATGGCACTAAAATTTTTTGAGAGCGACCCTCAATATCTTGCAATTACCGCGACTACATTGAGTAACCTGGGCGTACTCTATAAATCGCTGGGCAATATGGACAAGGCACTGGAAAGCTACAAACGGTCTGAGGAGATCCTAACCGGCTCTGATAATAAAATAGGACTGGCAAACGTAAAGTCCAACCTAGGTGCACTCTATGTGGACCTCAAGGAATCTAAAAAGGCAAAAACGTACTCTTGAAGAAGCTAGAGCACTTGCCATGGAAACTGGTAACTATACTACTTTGGCGGCCGTTGACCAGAATCTGGGTAGTCTTTTAATCGTAGATAACAAATATGATGATGCGCTAATACTTTTTGAAGAATCACTTAAAATAAAAACGCAACTGGGCGACATGAACGAGGCTGCAACCTCCATGGTAAGTATCGCAAACATTAAACTGGATCAGAAAAACTATGAAGCTGCGGTGAGCCAGTTCAGGCAGGCGATCGCCATTTTTGAAAAGAACAATAACCAGGAACGACTGCTCGTCGCCTATCCATCGCTCAACGAGGCCTACATCTATCTCAATGAGCAGGACAGTGCCTTTGTATATCTAAATAAATACAAGGCACTGTGGGAAAAGATGTATCGCGAGGATGCCGTAAAGATCAGTACAGAACTAGATAAAAAATACCAGTCCGAGAAAAAGGACCGCGAACTGGCAGAGCAGCGCACAGAAATTCTTGAAAGAAAAATCGAAGTCAAGGATCGCAATACCCTATTATGGATCTTGGGACTTGTTTTGCTCGCCGCCATTTTACTGGGAACGCTGCTCTATCGACAACAGCAGCTCAAGAATCGACAGCTCCAGCAAGAAAATGAACTGAGACAGGCAAAGGCAAAAATACAGACCCAGAACCGACTCCAGGAACAACGGCTGCGCATTTCCCGTGACCTCCATGATAATATAGGGAGTCAGCTCACATTTTTGATCTCCTCGCTGGATAATTTAAAGTACGCCAAAAACGTATCTGCTGAGGTTGCAAATGAGAAGATGGAAAGCCTGAGCAGTTTTACCAGATCCACGATCGGAGAACTGCGCGATACGATCTGGGCGATGAACAAGGATCGCATAAGCCTGCAAGACCTCAACGAGCGGTTAATAACCTATACGAGCCAGGCGCAAAATACGGGCATAGAAATAAACATAAACCCTGTACCCGACCATCAGGACAGTGCTTCATTCAACTCTGTTAACGGGATGCATGTTTTTAGGATCATTCAAGAGGCGATCAACAATGCGATTAAATATTCTGGCAGCAAAGCGATTGATGTAGATCTGCAAAGTACGGGTAATAAACTAAAAGTGGCGATAAGTGATAATGGCAGCGGATTTATTCCAGAAAATGTAAATGACGGAAATGGCCTGCGCAACATGAAGGAACGTGCGGAGCATCTGAAAGGATCATTGGACATAGAATCTTCACCAGAAAACGGTACCGTCATCTTATTAAAGACTGAGATCAAATAAGCTTAAAGTGGGGATTAATGATTAGTTGATTAGTTGATTAGTTGATTAGAAAAAAACTGGAAATTCTTATCAATTCCGAGATTCTTGATAAATCCCAATAAATTAAGCCTTTTCCTTCCGACAAAGCTGAACCAAGCAAAGATTTTAGCTTTCCTCCCAAAAATGGCCTTGATCTCGCACGCATAAAAATTAAAACCGAATCAAGGTGGGTATGAGCAAACGATTTTATTGATGAATAATGACACCAAAGAGCTTACACGGGATTCCAACTAACCACACAAAATCCATATTCTATAATCCATCAGCGCAGCGATCTATATTCAATTGTTGCTTTAAGTGACTTCAAATAAGATTATTCTTCCTTGCTTTTTGAACCGCTTCAAGTTTTGAATGTACCTGTAATTTCTTATAGATATTTTCTATATGCTTGCGCACGGTACTGGGGGAGAGGAACAAGTTATCGGCAATTTTGGTATAGCTGAGTCCCTTTCCCAGTTGTTCCAGCACGTCGAGTTCGCGATCTGAAAGTTTGAAGTCTTCGCAGTTATTACTTATTGAGGCGGGATTGCGCAACAACCTTAAGGTCTTCAGGGCAATTGCTGGCGTCATTGCAGCGCCGCCCTCCATTGTCTCTATGATCCCATCCTTAAGGTTCTCTGGGCTTACCTCTTTGAGCAGATACCCATCGGCACCCGCCTGGATCGCGTTGAAGATCAACTCATCATTGTCAAAAACCGTGAGCATTATGATCTTTATATGCGGGTAGAGTTTTTTTACCACCGCAGTGGTATCCACACCATCCATTACGGGCATCTCTATATCCATTAGAATGACATCTATATGGGAATTTTCACTCAGCATTTCCATACACTGCTTTCCATGGATGGCGGTAAAGCGCAGGTCAAAATCCTCAAAAAACGATAACTTTTCCTTAGTAGCGTGGAGCAGGAATGAATTATCATCTACAATTGCATAACGTATTTTCATGACTTCCAGATTTTAATATGCATCTCCAGTAGTTTTTTACAACTACCCGTCTGAAAAGATAGACCTAATTTTTCAAAAGTGACTTTTTCCCGCTGCAATCGGTTGGAAAATTTATCGTGCAACCTATTAAGTTCATAATACATCATGCGTCGATTGTCTTTAATGCGCTGTTTTTGCAAGAGGCCGTCATTCTCCAAAACCCATAATCGCTTATCCATTTCAAGAAACAAACTAGAGTAATACCTTTCCTGTCTTGCCATTAAAAATAGCAGTACAATAACTGGTATAAAAAATATATAGACGAGAATTGCCTGAGAACTGGCCTGTGCAGCGATCATCATGGATTGTTGGGTTATCATCAGTTCCTGTTATATCTATTCACAAACAGTTCATTAAAATCTGTACTGCCCACGGTACTTCCATCCTTAAAATATAACTTTCTAAAAACATAACTCTTTGTCTCCCTGCCATATTGATCTTTGTAATCGTATCTTTTGGTCCAGTCTCCTGAGGTTGTTTCGGTAGCATCAAAAGTCTGGTGGTTGACCATTGCTCCAGGCATCAACCTGTTGAATTGTTTTTGGAATTCTGTATCGTCGCTCACCGCACTGCGCAATTTTTCCACATTCATTACTACATCCCTGACTGCTATTTTATCGCTCTGCGTCCCCCTGTTGGTCTGATAGACCGTAAGTATTTCATCGCTTTGCTTGTAGTGGGCAAAGGGCTTCTCACCATGATAGAAGGTAAGCTCCAGTTGTTCTTCTTGTACATTCTTCCCTTCCCGCTGCTCCACTCGATCCAGCTTTTTGCCGGTATAAAAAAAATGGGTCGTGATTTTATTTCCCGTTTTATGATTCATGACAATTTTTGAGATGCGTCCCTGATCGTCATAGCTGTAATCTCGCTCATAGTTTGCATAGACTCCCGTAGAGACCTCTTTAATGATTCTACCTTTTGGGTCGTGGGAATATTTTGAAACGCTATTGAAGTTTTGCGCACTCGCCGTGGTTTCCATACTGTCCAGCCTCGTTCCCGTATAGTGGTAGGCATCCAGCGTCTCACTACCATATTTTCCATAGATGCGGCGGTAGTCCTGAAACAATAATCCATTCTCGTTGTAATTATACACCTGCTGCATAAGTGGCTCATGCCCAGTGCTGTCTGCCTTGTAGGTGGCTACCTGTATGCGGGTCACCTCATTGACCGATGGAGCGGACTTTTGAGTGATGGGCGGCAGGTCTTGATGGTAGGATTGGGCTTGTGAGGATTCCGCTTTCGCGAAAGCTAAAACCACAACAGCCATGGATATAATCTTAAAACTGTGGGAAATCTTAAAGTAATTTTTCATAAAGGTAGTTTTTACGGATTGGCAAAAGTCGGTGCGATCAAAGTTCTAGAAAGTAATAGTTCCAAAAATCAGGGCGGTTCGTTCAAATTGCCAACATTTGGTTTACTGCTTATCGCGCATATAATTAATGGTCATCAAATATTCTGCATAGCTATCCACATCAAAGTCAAGGTCGAGAAGAGCAGCAATGACTTCTGCGTCATTATACTTTTCTCCCGTTATTGTCCCATCCTTATAAGTGATCACACGCTGGCGCACATAGACGGATTCCTCATCTGTATGATTCATGGCCAGATTCCAGTTGCCACGGTCGTCGTAGATGTACTCGACCGTTTCCGTATGGTCGTATTTATCTGTTTTACTGGTGTAGTTTCCGTGATTATCCAGTTTATGGGCGGCGTAAAGTTCTTCCTGCCCATCCTTCATCATAAAGTCTTGAACAATAGCGCCGTTATTATAAAGTTTATAACTGGACAGCTTTGAATCTCCCGTTGCTTCATCCTTAAGAGTTAAGCTGCTCTTTTCAATGTTTCCATTGCCATCATATTCATAGGTGTATTTTTGCCGATAGGTTTTACTTTCTCCCTTAAAAACCTCTTTGCTCACCAGTCGTGAACCGTCATAGTCAAATACCGTGGTAAAGGATCCAGATTTTTCGACGATCATGCGCCGGTCTGCATCATATTCATAATTTGCAACCGTGGTAGATCCGCCGCTTCGGGTAGTTGTGTACATAATGGGTAGTCCTTCCTTAAAGCTCGCGCTAGTTTCATTGACACGGTATTTGCCACCATTGAGTCCTTCTCTGGTGTGTTTTTCTAAAAAACCATCTTTAAAAGTATGTTTTTCAGTATCGTATTTGTTCAGGACATCGGTATCATAGCTATTGTTGAGAAAAGTCTGATCCATCGCCACCACGTCGCCTTTAAGATCATAATTAGAGACTGCATAGGGAATCATTCCCGCGACGGTTCCCACCCGGTAATCTCCCGGTGAAACGCCAGTGCATCCGATAACTAAAAGCGCCAATAATATAAAGTGGTATTTCATGGTTATGTAATTAGAAATTAATTGTTTAGGTCATTTGCTCTAACCAACGATTCTATTTGAGTCTCAGGGAATTAAATGAAAGGGACATACAACCATTTTGTTCAAAGTCGGCCTGTGTTTTTATCCTAGAATCCTCGGTTGCCGTCATAATCACTGTCAGACCTTCCCGCGGATTGAGCTGTGAGGGAATAATGGCCATCCTCAACAGGTGCTTTTCTGGTTGTTGTGTGCTGGTCGCATCTTCATCATCACTTTTCTTGATCCCGACGGCATCGTAGATGTGGTAATCCTCGCCGTTTACTTGCTTGATTCCAGATTCTATATTTTCCAATTGGTAACCGTAGGTAAAATTATCCTTCATCATTTCCAGAAGACTTAGATATCGGTCAGAAAGTCCCTCATCCTCACCACCAGTCATTTCAAAGGAACCTATGGTAAAGGACTCGAGCAACGCACCTTTCTCATTGCGCTTTTCCATCCCAAAAAACTCATAGTTCTTCTTTCCAGCCTCGGGCATGTCCAGTTCCATACCGTCATAATAATCTAGCGTAAATTCAAAATCATTGAGCTGGTACTTATCGGTGTATTCTTTATTCACTGTAAGTGTTTTTACCGTTCCGCATTCTGGAATGAGGTTTTGGCTCTCATGGTAACACCCGGTTAGAATAAAAGCAAGTGATAGGGAAATATATAGTATAGGTTTCATAATTGGGTTTTTAGATTTTGAGATTTGAGATTTGGAATTTGGAATTTAGAATATGGAATATGGACATTTGGAATTTGGACATTTGGAATTTGGAATTTGGAATTTGGAATTTTGAGAATTTTGAGAATTTGAGATTTGAGATTTGAGATTTGAGATTTGAGATTTGAGATTTGAGATTTAGAATTTTGAGAATTTGGAATTTAATCCTGAAGCTGTTAGTCAAAACCAAGTATCAATAGAAAGAATATCAACGACACCACGGGAACTGTCGCCAGTAGTATGCAGATCTTTTTTAAAAAACTACTCGTGCCGTACAACCTGTAGGAAATACCGGTAAGCAGCACCGCCAGAAGATAAAACGGCAAGCAGATATAAAAAACCGCATAATAGGGCCAGAACCAGCAGGTACACAAACTATAGACTCCCAGTATAAGTGCAGGCACAAGCAACCACATTTGAGCTTTACCAGTCCCCTCTGCCCTGCCCTCATAGCGTAAGGTCAATACCAGGACAATAGCCACGACCAGCACAAATATGACTACCGTAAGCGCGATCATTGTTGACTTCTAACCTTTTCCAGAGACCGCACACGGTTAAAGCTATCGTCGCACAGGTGCAACTGCACATCATCCTCCTTAAAGACCTGCATGGAACTGAGCAGCGAGATGGCGTTGAGCGAGTAATCCATGCTCTCGTCGGTGTGATATTGATCTTGTGTAACCATATTGATATGGATGAGACTATCCTTTATGATCTGGAAACTCACCATGCCGTCAGCACCATATCCCAGCGTGTCCAGCATAACAGAAAAGTTTTTTGCCTGGTCCTTTACGCCATCGGGCTTGTAATAGACTTCTACATTATTAGTGCTAACGCTAGGGCCATAACCGTCCAGGTCGCAGCTCGCGGCAAGAAATAGAAGTAGAAATAATGGGATGATCGTTTTCATAATTAAGTTTTTAGTTACCTACAAATATGTGGGAAGTTGTAAACCAGCACAATAAGGCAATTGCCCTAGATTTTTAAATATTTCCCACTACACCTTATCTTTAAACCAAATTCTCCACCATGAACAAACTTTTTATCGTTCTATTCATTTTTATGGGTTCCGCTTTCGCGAAAGCAACAGCCCAACAACTTCCAGCGCCACCAGTTGAGGAAAAGTTCTACAGATCACAGGAATTTCGACAGCTGGGACCATTCCGTGGTGGAAGAAGTGCTGCTGTAACGGGAGTTCCCGGGAAACCCAACTTATTCTACTTTGGTAGTACGGGTGGCGGTGTTTGGAAAACTATGGACGGTGGTCGTACGTGGAGCAATATCTCTGATGGGTATTTTGGAGGTTCCATAGGAGCTGTGAGCGTCGCGCCCAGTGATCATAATGTGATCTACGTAGGTGGTGGTGAGAAAACCCTGCGCGGGAATGTTTCCAGCGGTTATGGAATTTGGAAAACAGAAAATGCGGGCAAAACATGGACGCAAGCTGGACTGCCCAAAAGTAGGCACGTTCCCAGAATAGTCATCGACCCTAACGATTACAACACCGTGTATGCAGCCGTGCTGGGAGACATCTATAAACCTACCACTGAAAGAGGTGTCTATAAATCAACTGATGGCGGAAAAACCTGGACTAAAAAATTGTACACCAACGATCTTGCTGGCGCGGTAGATTTGATCATTGACCCAAGTAATCCTCGTAATTTATATGCCACAACTTGGCGTGTACAACGTACTCCTTATAGTTTATCTAGCGGTGGCGATGGCAGCGCCATCTGGAAAAGCACCGATTATGGCGAGACCTGGAAGGAAATTTCAACTAATGAAGGATTTGCAAAAGGCACGCTCGGGATTATGGGAATCACAGTCTCGCCAGTAGATTCTGATCGATTGTATGCCATTGTGGAAAATAAGGATCAAGGTGGTTTGTACCGCAGTGATGACGCTGGGCTTACCTGGAAAAAAACTAACGATGACCGCAGCCTAAGACAGCGCGCCTGGTATTATACACGTATTTATGCAGATACGGAAGATGTAGATAAACTCTACGTGGTTAATGTCAACTATCACAAAAGCACCGATGGTGGCAAGAATTTTTCCAGCGCACGCGCACCTCATGGCGATCATCACGATCTATGGATCGCTCCAGAAGATCCCGACCGCATGATCATGGGAGACGATGGCGGCGCGCAGATTACCTACGACGGCGGTGAGACCTGGAGCACGTATCACAATCAGCCGACAGCGCAATATTACAGAGTCACGACCGACGATGCCTTTCCCTACCGCATCTATGTCGCGCAACAGGATAATGGCACGATAAGAATACCGCACAGGACAACGGGCAGCAGCATTACCGAAGACGACTGGGAAGGAACCGCTGGTGGCGAGAGCGCACACATAGCGGTAGATCCCAAGGATAACGACATCGTTTATGGTGGCAGTTATGGCGGCTATCTGACCCGTTATAATCACAAGACCAAATCACAGCGCGCGATCAACGTGTGGCCGGACAATCCCATGGGTCACGGCGCAGAAGGAATGAAATATAGGTTTCAGTGGAATTTTCCCATCCTATTCTCAAAACATGAACCCAATAAACTTTATGCGTTTTCAAACAACGTTCATGTAACGACTAATGAAGGTCAAAGCTGGGAAACCATTTCACCAGATTTGACTAGAAACGATCCTACAAAACTGGTTTCCAGTGGCGGGCCGATTACACAGGATAATACCAGTGTTGAGTATTACTGTACCATTTTTGCCGCAGCAGAGTCGCCTTTAAAAGCTGGCGAACTTTGGGTAGGAAGTGATGATGGACTCGTTCATATCTCAAAAGATGGTGGCAAGAACTGGAGCAATATCACACCCAAAGATTTGCCAGAATGGGCACAAATCAATAGTATAGAACCCAGTCGTTATGACGCTGCGACTTGTTATCTGGCGGCAACTCGCTATAAATTGGGCGATTTTACTCCTTATTTATATAAAACTACCGACTACGGTAAATCGTGGAAAAAAATTACCGATGGAATTCCTGCAGAGCATTTTACCAGAGTCGTGCGTGAAGATGATGTGGTGCAAGGAATGCTGTATGCTGGTACAGAAACTGGCTTGTACCTTTCCACGGACGACGGGAATTCATGGAAATCCTTCCAGATGAATCTGCCCATCGTTCCCATTACAGATCTTGCCGTAAAGGATAGTAACCTAGTGATCGCCACACAGGGAAGAAGCTTATGGATTCACGATGATTTAGGATTGGTTAGAGATGCTTTTTCTGTTCCGCTTTCGCGCCTGCCTGCCGGCAAGGCAGGAAAGCGAGATCAAAAACCTATTTTATTCCAACCTAAAGAGTCTTATCGTATGGATGGAAATGGTCGTTCTGGATCACTAACTGCAGGTGCAAATCATCCAGCTGGAGTTCAGGTTCATTATTATATTCCAGAGGTAAAAGAAACGGACAGTATCACTTTAAGATTCAAGGATAATAAAAGCCAACTGATCAAAGAGTTTTCAAACTTTGCAAAAGATGATAAATTAGAGCCCAAATCTGGAGCTAACGTATTTAACTGGGATACCGTTTATGACGGTGCCGAAAAGTTAGACGGCATGATTTTATGGTGGGCAAATCTTAATGGCCCTAAAGCCACACCAGGAAACTATATCGTGGAATTAGAAGTAAATGGAGAGACACAAATGGAAGCCATTTATATAAGAACATCTCCCATTAGTGAAGCCTCTAAAAAGGATATGCAGGCGCAATTTGATTTTGTCAGTGAGATAAATGCGACAGTGGACAAAGCGCATAAATCCATCAAAAACATACGTTCATTTAACAAAAAGTTGTCCGCTTTTGAATCCCTTTACGGCGACCGAGAGGAACAAGGAATTAAAGACATGATCGCTATGTCTAAAGAGATGAAAAAGAAATTTGATGAAGTGGAAAAAGCACTCTACCAAACCCAAAACCGCAGTGGTCAGGATCCCTTGAATTTTCCCATACGGCTCACTAATAAATTGGCGCATTTGAATAGCTTAGCACAAATAGGTGACTTTGCTCCTACTTCTCAAAGCATAGAAGTAAAAAACGAACTCACTGCCGAAATTGAACAGCAGCTAGCTATTTTCAATGAGGTATTGAATTCTGATATTGAGAAGTTTAATGAGGCTTTTAATAAGTTGAAATTAGATTATTTAGTGATTGAGAAGGAGAAGGAATAATGGAACTACAACTCAAAGAATTAGATGCCAAAGGCTTTGTAATAGCAAAAGAAAACGAAGTAAAAGCTGGTATGATGACCTATTCTAAAGCAGGAACAGAGCTTATCATTATAGACCATACAGAAGTTGAGCCAGAGTTTAAAGGCAAAGGAGTCGGAAAGCAAATGCTCTACAAAATTGTTGAGATGGCACGAGAAAAAAACATCAAGATCTTACCTTTATGTCCTTTTGCAAATTCTATGTTTAAAAAGTCAGCCGATATAAAAGATGTATTGAAGTCATAAAATTTGATCATGCATGCAATTTCCAAATATCCAAAAGACTATTCAAATATCTGTATCAGTCTACAAATTGTGAATGTGCAGGTATCCGTGTAAGAATACCAATGGTTCAGAACCTTAAGGCAATGCCTGAGATAACTCCAGAAATTACATCAGTAGAAGAGTTAAAAATCGAACTAATACTTGTCGTATGTTACGTGTTTAATTCGCTAAATCTTAGAATGATCTTGACATTGTCTTTTATTTTTTTTTACAGGTATATGATTTCAATATCGCTATTAATTTCAAAAATAGGTTTCAAAATTTATCGGTAAGACAAAAAGAAATACTGGTTAGAAACATAAATGGTTAATCTTGATGCATGAGCGTAATCTTGTAAAAACTTGACTCAAAGCTTATTACAGTTGGTTTTCACGTTACTTAAGCGCTAACGATCTCCAGGGTTACTCTCTTATTTACAAATGAATCAAGTGATTGCTCGACGGGCATAAATTCTTATTGCATTCGTCTTTGCTGCATCTGGAAATATTGTTGCTTTAATCTCTACAACATGGGCTGATATTCTTTTAAAAACAGTGTAAATGATTTTTACAATTCCGCTTTCGCGAAAGCGAGATACCAACAAATTAATAGTACGTTTTTTATCTTTTTATAATTTGATCTTTCCCAGTGCTGCTTTAATTTCTGCCTCAGTGATAGACGCTGTAGTTGCACCTTTAATCTCGCGTACTTTGATATTTGCCACTGGTCCAGATCCATAATCTCTTATTTCACGACCTACTCTAAGTGTCCAAGCATCATTATCGTAGGTATAGTAGTATCCAAAGCTCTCTTTATCCCGATTCATGTTCTCATCAAGTATCCACGAACGTATCATGTTATCATTCTTATCTAACTCGTATTCCAACCCGCTGAACACGTCGCCTTTTTCATCATAGTTGATTCTTTTTACTTCTTTTCCGTTTTTGAAAGTTTGGACTTTTTTACTGCTCAAATTACCACTATTATCATAAGAAGTACTGGTACGTGTACCGCCATCGATCTCTGTACGCTCTCTCATCACCCCTTCATTATTGTAGATCTCTTCTTTCACTTTGTCCTTTCCATCAAAGTACTGAACAATTTTAGGAATGTAATTCTGACCATTTTGCACAGCAACAGTGATAGTAAGCGGATTCTCGCCTTTATAAGTATAAGTTTTTATAGCCGTGCTGTTAGCACTGTAGGAGTAATCTGTTATCTTGGAAACACGGCCTTGATCATCATAAAAGTACTCCTGAGAATTCTTTTTACCATCTGGAAAGAGCTGGGTATGTGTTAAAAAGTTTCCGTCTTGATTAAACGTAAAAGTTGAAATACTTCTAGGTTTGATCTCGTTGGTCCCATATTTATAGATCATTGTTTTTTCTACAAGTTCTGTAGTTCCTTGAGGCGCATCCATTGTTGCTAGATCGTTGTCTATTTGGCTAGAAGCGGTGTCGCAGGAAACAAAGGAAATTGCAATTGACATTAAAAGGCTTAGGTACGTTTTTTTGATCATGATTGTGGTTTTAAACAGGGTTGTTTATTTCAGCAAAATTGCCCTAATTCAACAAGTTTTGAAATAGGGCAATTGCCTTAAAGTAGGCGTATTTATATCATTATATTCTGATAAAGAGTCAATATTTGCCTCTAACTAGATGACTTGCTTCCTACTATTTATTTAGGATTGCACGATTTTTAATAAGCTTACAACCACGCCAAAAGAATGGTGTCGATTAGATGAATACAGCTTGTCAAAAATTAAATTGAGGATAGAAAGGAAAAACAACTTTTAAATGGGACGCTAATAATTTTATATAGTTCAATTGTGTCACGATTGTAAGATCATTTGAGATCTTCTTTAAAAAATTGCTGCAAGCTCCTATAACTTAACTAGTCAAAGATAAGTAGGAGCACAAATGAGGCAAACGCAATAAACAATGCCGCGACCTGACACCGCCACGTTATTTTGAGCAGTCTAGTTGTACCGCCAACCCTGAAACCTAAATATGCCAATACCACAGAGACGATAAAAAACGGCAGACATACAAACACCACCATAAAATATACCCATAACCAAGCTGTTAGTATACAATAAATGGCGAGCACTAATGCAGGTATGACCAACCATTTGTGGCGACTAGATGGGCTTTTACCCAAGCTTAGCGCCATAATCCATACTATAATTAAAATACCTAGCGCAGTACCCCAGGTCTGTAAAAAGAATTCTGTATAAACATTCATAATGCAATTGCTAAGGTGTTTTATCAAACAAATCACCACTTATATAATCATCGGCAAGACCTATACGATTGCGCGTCATCGTTTCAAATGGCGGCAATACATAGCTGGGAATGCCATCTATAAGCATTACAGGATTTCCACTTTTGAGATATTTAATAATTACATCGCGGTCATCAAACACAGAAATGCCTTTATCTACAATTACCAAGGTATCTTCATTTGTAATCACATAAAAAGCTTTTACTGCTTGATCTATTTTTTGTAATGGAACAATGGGCATGTCATCATACAACGCGTTCATGTGAAAATAGGTCATGCCTGATATCTTATCGTAAAACACTCGCGCTATTCCAAGCATGGCGGTTGCTATCTGGCTGTTATCCAATTGCATATTCCTGTCCAATATAATGAGGTCATTCTCTACGTAAATTGCTATATAAGGTGTGGCGACATAAGCACTTTTAACACTATAAACGGTTTTAAGCGCATGGGAAGATTTCATCGTGTCCAGCGCATAGAAGTAATCTCCTGTAAGATTATTGTAAATAAATACCGCATCGACATCTGGAACGTGTTTCAACGTGAATATTTCACTCTCTTGACCATTAACCTTGAGATGAAAAGTAGGTTGCGTTACATCGTCATTTATAAAATCTTTTATAATGCTCAACTCCTCTGCCTTAGGTCGCTCACTGTGGTAGGTAATCGTGCGGGAATCTGTGATAGGTTCCAGCTCACCAGCGTAAAGAATTGTTTTAGAAATCCAATTATTATGATGATCAAATTCATAGGTATTTTGAGTAGTTTTAGTACTATTAAAAACTTCCAATCCATTTAGAAAATGTAATTCTGAAGTTTCTTTTTGTTTCTTTTTGCCAACTTCAGTAATTCTAACTTGGGTTACCTTAAGAAGCTCACCATCTTGTCGGTACTTAAATTCTTTTGTATGTGCATTTAAGGGATCTAGGTTCACAAAAACTGTAATCCTATTTTTTGCATCATAGCTATAGGTGCTTGTGACCTTACCGTCAGTGAGCGCGGTTGTAACAAGATTAGATGTATTATATTGATATTCAAAACTACGATCCAGAACGCCTGCATCATAGAAAATAAGCCGCACCAAATTATTGTTAGCATCATACTCACGCACTGTCCCTGGGAAATCTGGCTCGTTAATATCTTCAACCGTCCATTTCCAAGTATTGATCAACCCTTCTGTAAGAACGCCTGCATACACTTCCATTATCGTCATAGTATAGATCATTTATACTATAAACGTCACCTTGCACCTGCTGAGCATCTTGACTACGTGCATCAGGTATAAAATTGAGTGGCGCCAGCTGCCAGATAGGCTTTTGAGCATGCAAAGAAAGACTAAGCAGTATTATTGCGGTAATTATTAATTTGGTTACAATTTTCACGGTATCTTATTTATGTAAAACAAAATTGCCCCATTTAAATAGCTTTTAAAATAGGGCAATTGTCCTAAATTGACTTTCATTTATACTCATTGAGATAACTGACTGCTAGACCTCATTTAAACAAACGATAACCAATTAGGTATTCATCTTGTCTTTGCAATTTGCTTTCTAAACAATCTGCTTTTTATGCTGGCTATAATGATGCTTTGAGCTTGCATAATTTTGCGCCTGCTGCCTTAACGATACACTTTCTTAGCATGATTTTTTTAAACCAGATCTATGCGTGATCCCAACAACAGAAACGTTGTGCTTATGACTTGAATACAAGTTTCAAAAAATTTAGTGACCCGTAATAAAACATTGATAATTCTTCAATTAAAATTTACAAGCGTTACCGATTTACTAAAAAGAGTAAGTTTTCGTAACTTTACCTTATGAGCAATATCATACATCGTTTTGAAGATCTGGATCTGACCAAAAGATATACCTATAAGGATTATCTGAATTGGCACTTTGACGAACGCGTAGAATTGATCAAGGGATGGATTCATAAAATGAGTCCGGCGCCTAAACGCATTCATCAAAAAATTGAGGGGACAATTTTTGGCAACCTATATGGAATTATCTCGAAAACAAAAAATGCGAGGTCTATCAATCACCATTTGACGTTGTTTTAATTAAAAATATAGGTTCTGCTGAGGAGTCCAACACCGTAGTACAACCTGATATCTGTGTCATTTGTGATCCCGCAAAACTAACCGAAGCTGGATGCACGGGAGCGCCAGATTTAATAATAGAAGTACTTTCAAAATCTACCGCAAAAAAGGATTACAATGAAAAGTATAATCTCTATGAGGAGAATGGCGTCAAGGAGTATTGGATCGTAAGTCCGGCTGAAAAAGGAATTGACACCTACGTATTAAATAAAAACGGAGTCTATGAGTTGAATCTCCAGTTTGAAAAAGCAGAAGGTATCATAACCACTCCCCTATTCCCAGATCTCAAATTAGATTGTACGGATATTTTTAACTGATTTCTCAAGAACTCGGTTATATTTGCGTTATCATAGGCCTCGTGGCGCAACTGAATAGCGCATCAGATTTCGGCTCTGAGGGTTGGGGGTTTGAATCCCTCCGAGGTCACAATTTTATTTAAAGCTCTTTAAACCAATTGTTTAAAGAGCCTTTTTTTTACCTACTTTTCACAGTATAATTTAAGTATTTGATTTTCAATAGTTAACAGGTTTGAACTTTTAGATCTTATTTTTAATTTGATTGAGAATAATTTAACTTTAATCGTTAGCTATCGTTTAAGTCCTACCTGAGAAATATCTTTTAGTTTTCATACAAATCAATGGTAAAACAAAAATCGATTTTCTTCATTAATTTATAGTCCGTAAATGAGACGTAAAGGCAGCTAGAATAGCAAGTAAAGTATAAATTAAACCTTTAAATTGTTACGAACTATTCCAGATAGTATCTATATTTATTGCTAAATTACTATATTTATGCTAAATAAGTATAGTATGAAATATTGTCCTAACTGCAGTTCTCAAAAAAATATCAAAAGCGGAATCATAAATGACAGACAGCGCTATAAATGCAAAGATTGCGGCTATTCTTTTACCGTGGAAAAAATGGGAAAGAAAATCGATAATTACTATGTAAATAAAGCCCTTCAGCTCTATTTAGAAGGATTGACCTATCGAGAGATTGAACGTATTCTAGGAATTTCTCACGTGAGTGTTATGAATTGGGTGAAAAAATACAACATAAAGCGTCCAGCAAACACCAACTATCATCCAACTTATAAAATTTTAAATGTTTCTGAGCTAGCACTTTACTTTAGCGATGCAAGTAATATTAAAGGTGCAGGTGTTGTAGTTACTGAGCTAGGTGATAAATTTATGCTTATAAAATGGGAGCGTTTCAGAGATTAAACTATATTATTAACAGATAACTATATTAGTTTTTCATTAACAAATAGTTTTTTAGAGATTAGCAGTGCACATAAAACCAATACACTACTAACCTAATTAAAAACAAATGAAGAAAAAGCACTATTTAGTATTCTTATTCTCGCTCTTTATGATGTCTGTATATTCTCAGTCTGAGGAAGGATATGGATCGGGATACAAACTTAACTTTGATGATGACGGTACAAAGTATCTAAGAATCATAGCCTGGGGTCAATTTTGGGCACAACACAATGATAATGTTCCTGATGGCGTTGAAAAAACTAGTTTCTCTATAAGAAGAGCACGTGTTCTTACTTGGACAAAATTCAGTGATAAATTTTCTCTGGTAGCTCATTTCGGATTAAATAGTCTCAATGCAGGAAATCAAAGTCCTATTGGAACTGGAGAAAGGTCTCAACTCTTCTTTCACGACTTTTGGGGAGAATGGAAAGCAACTAATAACCACTATGTGGGCGCTGGTCTGCATTATTGGAACGGTATATCTCGATTGAATAATCAAAGCACCCTTAATATGCTGACCTTAGATAATAATAGATCGTCTTGGGCTACTATTGGTCTTTCGGATCAGTTTGCAAGACATATAGGTGTCTATGCTAAGGGAAAACTAGGGAAACTTCAATATCGTGTTGCTGTCAATCAAGCCGGAACAAGCACTTTAGATAACAGGGATCCAATAGCAGATGGCGTTACAGTGTATGGAGGAAGAAGAATTTTAGGTTCAGCAGATGCTGGCAAAGTATTTCAAGGGTATTTTGACTTTAACTTTTTGGACCAAGAATCTAATGCGCTTCCATATAAGGTAGGTACCTATATGGGAAGTAAGACGGTTTTCAATATCGGTGCAGGTTTCTTTAGCCATCCTAATGGTGTCGTAAAAGCCGACGGAACCGCAGATGATGTAAGCATTTTTGCAGTAGATGCATTTTACGATGCGCCTCTTGGAACTAACGGCTCTGCTATTACAGCGTACGCGACCTATCAAAATAATAACTATGGTGAGGATTACAATTTTGGTCCTTATGCCACTGGTGGAATGCTATACGGACACGTCGGTTATGTAATCCCAGGCGATAAGGACAAGACAAGAATACAACCATATCTTGCGTACTCCACACGCTCTATTGATGTCATAGATGACAATGCAAACCAATTCAAACTAGGTGCAAACCTTTTCTTTACAGGTCATCATTCTAAATTAAGTATAGACTACTCTAATACTAAAATCGGAGATGCAGATGCAAATGGATTAGTGACTATACAAGCAATGATTTATCTATAAGCCACTTAAAACTTAAAAAATGTCAGAAAAACAAAAAAACGCAACGGCGTACTGGAAAGAAAACCTAAAGTACTTAACGATTCTACTGTCCATTTGGTTTTTGGTTTCTTTTGTCTTTGGTATCCTACTGGTAGACCAATTAAACACGATTAAAATGGGTGGATTTAAACTAGGATTTTGGTTTGCACAACAAGGATCAATCTATGTATTTGTCGTACTCATATTTGTCTACATAAGACTTGATGAATAAGCTGGACAAAAAATACGGAGTGGACGAATAAACTAACTAACAGAAAAACAAATATATTATGGGAATATTAACTTGGACCTGGATACTCGTAGGAATCACATTTGCGCTCTACATAGGGATTGCAATTTGGGCTAGAGCAGGATCATCAAAAGAATTTTATGTAGCAGGTGGTGGTGTTCACCCTATCGTTAACGGAATGGCTACAGCTGCAGACTGGATGTCTGCGGCATCATTTATATCACTCGCAGGTATTGTATCCTTTGGCGGCTACGATGGCTCTGTCTATCTTATGGGATGGACTGGCGGCTATGTACTTCTAGCACTACTGCTCGCGCCTTATTTGCGGAAGTTCGGAAAATTTACAGTACCTGATTTTATAGGAGATCGATATTACTCAAACGTAGCACGGATTGTTGCTGTCATCGCAGCTTTAATCGTGTCATTTACGTATGTAGCTGGTCAAATGAGAGGTGTGGGAATTGTATTTTCTAGATACTTAGAAGTGAGTATCGATAACGGTGTTTACATTGGTATGGCAATCGTACTTTTCTATGCTGTTTTAGGAGGAATGAAAGGGATTACATACACGCAAGTAGCACAATATTGCGTACTCATCTTTGCATTTATGGTACCTGCTATTTTTATCTCTTTTGAAATGACAGGGAATATCTATTCCTCAGTTAGGATTTGGAGGAGCAGGAGAAGATGGCGTATATCTCTTAGACAAGTTAGACGGTCTACACGCCGAGCTTGGTTTTAGTGAATATACCACAGGTGGCAAATCTATGACTGATGTTTTTATGATAACGCTAGCACTTATGGCTGGTACTGCAGGTTTACCGCATGTAATTGTTCGGTTCTTTACCGTTAAAAAAGTGAAGGACGCACGTAAATCGGCTGGTTGGGCACTATTGTTTATTGCAATTATGTACACAACTGTTCCTGCAGTTGCTGTATTTGCAAGAGTAAATCTTATAGAAACAGTTAGTAATGAGGAGTATGAACAGCTTCCTGAATGGTTTGGAAATTGGGAGAAAACAGGACTTTTAGGTTTTGAAGATAAAAATAACGACGGTGTTGTTCAATATGTTGCAGATCCTGCAACTAATGAACTTACTATAGATCGAGATATAATGGTACTAGCAAATCCAGAAATTGCAAAACTACCTAACTGGGTAATTGCACTTGTAGGTGCAGGTGGCTTAGCAGCTGCATTGTCTACAGCCGCTGGATTATTATTAGTGATTGCATCTTCAATTTCTCACGATTTATTCAAGAAGATATTGATGCCAAAAATTAGTGAAAAAGGAGAACTTATCGCTGCAAGGTTAGCTGCAGCAGTAGCTGTAGTTATCGCTGGATATTTCGGTATCAATCCACCAGGTTTTGTCGCCGCAGTCGTCGCGCTCGCCTTTGGGCTGGCCGCCGCCTCATTCTTTCCCGCCATTGTATTGGGAATATTCGACAAGCGTATGAATAAAGAAGGAGCTATTGCAGGTATGATTATTGGATTATCACTTATGGTATTCTATATGCTGAAATTCAAATTCGGAATTTTTGATGGAGGAAAAGAAGCAGTTGCTGGATTAAAGTCTAGCTGGTGGTTTGGAATCTCTCCAGAAGGATTTGGATCTATCGCAATGTTTGTAAACTTTATCTTTTCGGTAATTATATCTAGAATGACACCTGCACCACCTTCAGATGTTCAAGATATTGTAGAAAATATCAGAATACCTTCAGGAGCAGGAGAAGCTTCTGGTCACTAAACAAGAAACTCTGTAGGTTTTAAAAACTTATTTTAATATTACAGAGCGCTTATCTTAAATTAGTTAGTAAGAAATCAGCATTGCTCCAATAGCAATGCTGATTTTATTTGTAATTAAAAAACACTACTTTCAAAAGCTAAAAGAAGAACTCTAAATTTATTTGTTGCATAGTAGATGAAAAAACGTCACGAACAGAAATTAATCGTCCTCTCGATTGCCTTATTTTTAGTATTCAATATACCTTTTGTATTGATTTTTAATTTTGAAGGAGCAGTCTGGGGAATTCCTACGTTTTACTTTTCGATTTTTTCTATTTGGTTACTTTCTATTGTTATATCTAGCATTGTTTTAAAAAGACATTATGAATAATTATACCCTCATAATTATCATCATAGTCTATCTGGCAGTGTTATTTTACATTGCATTGTTTGCAGAAAAGAAGAAAAAAAGCAAGTGGATTAATAATCCGTATGTGTACACCTTGTCGCTTGCCGTATATTGCTCTGCTTGGACCGTATTATGGAAGTATAGGTATTGCAGCAAATTCTGGAATTGATTTTCTACCGATTTATCTGGGACCAGTCATCGCGGCACCACTCTGGATTTTAGTACTTCGGAAAGTCATCAGGATTTCTAAACAAAATAAAATATCATCCATAGCAGATTTTATCTCGTTACGCTATGGAAACAATAGATTTTTAGGAGCCCTAGTAACTATTGTTTGCTTGTTAGGAACCATTCCTTACATCTCACTTCAACTTAAAGCTGTTTCCGAAACATTTGAAATTATGTCGGATAAGACTGGTTATGTTTCAACTAGTATTTTTGACGACTCAACCTTTTATGTAGCATTATTACTGGCTGTATTTGCCACTTTCTTTGGAACTCAGAAAGCAGATGCTTCAGAAAAACACAAAGGGATTGTAGCTTCGGTAGCCTTTGAATCTGTTTTGAAATTGGTTTTCTTTTTGATCGTCGGGATTTATATAACCTTTTACCTTTTTGATGGAACAACAGACATTTATAATCAAATTTCAAAAGCAAGCAATTTTAGAGAACTGACCACACTTTCTGGATTAGAAGATGGATTTAATTGGTTCTTTATGATAGGTCTTTCTTTTATGGCCATCTTCCTCTTACCTAGACAATTTCAAGTTTCGGTATTAGAAAACAATCGAGAAAAATATCTAAAAAAGGCTATCTGGTTATTTCCGCTTTATCTACTGCTATTCAATGTATTTGTGATTTTCATTGCTTGGGCAGGTAAAATTACTTTTGACAATAGTGCAAATGCAGAATATTACACGTTGCTATTACCATTAGAAAATGGGAATTCATTCTTAGCAACATTGGTATTTCTCGGTGGATTTTCGGCAGTTATTTCTATGGTAGTACTCTCAACACTTGCACTATCGATAATGGTAAGTAATAACCTTATTATTCCTTATGGTTTTCTTGAAAAGTTTATAAGAAACCAAACCGAACGTAACGAGCGATATATTAAAAATATCCGTCGTATTTCAATCTTTACAATCATCACGATTGCATATTTTTTCTATATCTCCTTTTCAAGAGAGTTGTCCCTATACTCCATAGGATTAATATCTTTTGTAATAATAGCGCAACTTGCTCCATCATTTTTTATCGGACTTTTTTGGAATCGTGGTTCTTCAAAAGGTGCCATTGCTGGTATCATTATAGGATTTTGTATTACAGTTTATACATTAATACTTCCATTTACGATTGCAGCATACACAGGTTCAGATGATTTTACTCAATACGGCTTAAATGGGATTGCCGCACTCAAGCCTTACGCTTTATTTGGTATTGATTTTTTGAGTCCGCCAGCCCACGCTTTTTTCTGGAGTATATTATTTAACCTCTTGGGGTATCTAGTATTCTCATTGATTTCAAAAGGCAATTATCGCGAACGCAACTATGCCGAAATGTTTGTAGATAGTAATAATTTCACTGCTTTGCAGGATAATGCCTTAGTATGGAAAGGAGAAGCCTACGTGGCAGATATAAAAAGTGTACTCGTTCGATTTTTAGGAAATGAAAGAGCAGACAGAGCTTTAAAACTCTTTTTCACGAAATATAAATTACCCTTAGACACACAATTGGCAGATGCCCGACTTATCAATTTTTCTGAAAAACTGCTAACTGGTAGTATAGGTAGCGCTTCGGCAAAAATTTTAATTGCCAGTGTGGTAAAAGAAGAGCAAATAAGCCTTGTCGAAGTATTGAAGATACTAGAGGAGTCTAAGGAGAATATTGTAAGTAATAAGATACTCACTGAAAAGTCTAACGAATTATCACAACTGTCCTCTAAATTAAAAAACGCAAATCAAGAACTTGTTGTAAAAGACAAGCAAAAGGATGAGTTTCTAGACACCGTTGCTCACGAGTTAAAAACACCTATCACTGGAATAAGAGCAGCCACAGAATTACTGATGGATGATGAAGACGATATGCCGCGTGAGATTAAAAAGCAGTTCTTAAAAAACATATTACAAGATTCAGACCGACTAGGCAGGCTCATAAATAACATCCTTGATTTTGAAAAGCTAGAAACAGGCAGGTTGCGTCTAGATATGCAGTACCTAGATGTTCAAAAAACAATTGAAAAAGCAGTCGCCAGCATACAGCACATTGCTGCAAAGAAGAATATAAAAATCAATGTGAAAAATGTGCATCATTTTAAGCTTGAGTATGATGAAGACAGAATCCTTCAGGTATTTACAAATTTAATTTCAAATGCTATTAAATTTTGCGAGCCAGATACAGGTGTTATAGAGATCAATTACAAATTAGGAAATGAAGTCCTAGAGCTTACCGTTACAGATAACGGTAAGGGTATTCCTAAAGAAGACATTGATTATATTTTTGACAAGTTTTATCAATCACAACATCAAAATACAATTAAACCAGAAGGAAGCGGCTTAGGTCTTGCTATTACTAGACAGATCGTGCAAAAACATAACGGTAAAATTTGGGCAGACAAGCAGATAAAAACAGGCGCAAAGTTTGTTTTTACACTACCAATTAGTTAAATTGTAACCGAATTTATGAAGGAGAAGATTTTAATCGTAGATGATGAGCCTAATATTGTAATGTCGCTAGAATATGCTTTCAAAATGAAAGGCTTTGAAGTGTTTATTGCAAGAGATGGTAGCGAGGCATTAGAGATTTTAAAAACAGCCATTCCAGATGTTGTTTTACTCGATATTATGATGCCTAATGTAGATGGATATCAAACGTTAAAACACATAAAAAACACAGCAAGTTTAGACGCTACTAAAGTAGTTTTCTTAACCGCAAAAAATAAAGCTTCAGATATTGAAAAAGGTATAAAGCTCGGAGCAGATAAATATTTAATAAAACCTTTTTCAGTAAAAAAAATAGTCTCAGAAATACTGGAACTATTGGCTTAAAAAAGTCTTATAAGTCTTTTTTAAATATTGGTTTTGTGTGCAAACAAACGATGTTTAATTAAAATTTAAAGACGTGAAATTTCAAATAAACCCACGTACGTCAGATATTATTATTACTATCTACGTCATCATAACTTTATTCTTTAGAGTAAAGTTTGAAAGTGAAGCAGGTGTAAGTGCATTACAATCTCTTGTAATAGGCATTTGCCTTATTGCTATGCCTTGGTCTCTCATAAAGCTAAAGGTGCTCAATCCTAATTGGTTCGGTCTGTTCGGTGCAAAACACGTGAAGCAATGAGCTACGCCCAGCTGTATCGAGAAAGTATAGACCATCCAGAGCAATTTTGGCAAAAACAAGCCAATGAATTGGACTGGTACAAACCACCTCAAACTATTTTGTCAAAAGACAACTATGATCACAATCAGTGGTTTGAAGATGGCGAACTCAACTTGAGTTATCTCTGTATAGATAAACATATTAAAGATGGATACGGATCTCAAAACGCCATCATTTATGACTCGCCAGTAACTCATACAAAGGAGCACATTACCTTTTATAAGTTACATAAAGAGGTGTCAAAGCTGGCTAGAGGTCTACAGAGTTTAGGTCTTGAAAAAGGAGATACTGTAATAATTTATATGCCTATGATTCCGCAAGCACTGTATGCAATGCTTGCGTGTGCTAGAATTGGTGTAATACATTCGGTGGTATTTGGCGGTTTTGCGCCACACGAGCTCGCTATCCGTATAGATGACTGTAAACCTAAGGCAATAATTACCGCTTCAAATGGAGTAGAAATTGATCGTATTATACCGTATAAGCCTTTTGTAGATGACGCTTTCGCGAAAGCGGAACACAAACCAAAACACGTCATCGTTTACGACCGAAAACTAGGTGTAGAAATAACTAAAAAGGCCTATGACGTAGATTACGAGAATTTAGTAGAAATCGCTCGTTCTATTGATGCGATTCCAGTAAACTCCACGCATCCTTCCTATATATTATATACCTCAGGCACCACGGGAACACCCAAAGGCATTATAAGAGACACTGGCGGCTATGCGACGGCTTTAAAGTTTTCTATGAAATATGTTTACGGCATAAACGAAGGTGATACCTTCTGGGCGGCAAGTGATGTAGGCTGGGTTGTAGGGCATAGTTTTATTGTTTATGGCCCATTATTGAATAGAAACACCACCATTTTATTTGAAGGAAAACCTATAAAAACTCCAGATGCTTCTACCTTCTGGCGTGTGATTAGTGAGCATCAAGTAAAAGTAATGTTTACGGCTCCTACAGCAATTAGAGCGATTAAAAAGGAAGATCCTGACGGTAAATTCATTGAAAAATATGATCTATCCAGTTTAAAATACCAGTTCCTCGCAGGAGAACGATGTGATGTATCGACCTTAACCTGGACACAAGAAAAACTAAAAGTTCCTGTAATAGACCACTGGTGGCAAACCGAGAGCGGCTGGCCTATGCTAGCAAATATGGTAGGTGTAGAATTACAAAATGTAAAACCAGGATCTGCAGGATTTCCTGTATGTGGTTATGATATCCAGATCTTAAATGAGTCTGGAGAAGAAGTAGAAGCTGGAGTAGAAGGTTTTGTAACTGTAAAACTGCCATTACCACCAGGTACATTAAGTAATTTGTGGGGTAATCCACAGCGATTTAAATCTGGTTATCTGGAGCGCTTTCCCAACTATTATTTTTCTGGTGATGGCGGTTATAAAGATGAAGATGGCTATGTGTTTATTACAGGTCGCGTAGATGACATTATTAACGTGGCCGGACACAGACTCTCTACTGCCGAAATGGAAGAAATAGTAGCGTCCCACAAAGCCGTTGCAGAATGTGCTGTTTTTGGCGTGCACTGCGATCTTAAAGGTCAAAAACCTTTAGGACTTATCGTTTTAAAATCAGAACAAGATGCTGAAGATAGTGTCATTCAAAAAGAGATTATTCAAGACGTGCGTAAAGAAATAGGTGCCGTGGCATCATTTAGAGATGTGCTGGTTGTAAAACGATTGCCTAAAACACGCTCTGGAAAAATCTTAAGAAAACTACTGCGCAACATTGCAGATGAATATCAATACAACGTGCCATCTACCATAGATGACGTTACTATTATAGAAGAAATAAAAACCATATATCAAGCCCAGAACATCGGGATTCATAAATAAAAAATTATACTTAATGAGCAATTATCACATAAAACACTTAGAAGAATACTACCAAGTTTATAGAAAATCTGTCCGTAATCCTGAAGCGTTTTGGGAAGAAATAGCAGAAGAACATTTTCTATGGCGCAAAAAATGGGATAACGTTTTGAGCTGGGATTTTAAAAAACCAGAAGTCAAGTGGTTTGAAGGGGCAAAACTGAATATTACTGAAAACTGTATCGATAGGCACCTAGCTACTCGCGGTGATAAAACAGCGATTTTATTTGAACCTAATGACCCAAAAGAACCTGCTGAGCATATTACCTATAAAGATTTATACCATCGCGTTAATAAGTTTGCCAACGTTTTAATAGCAAAAGGAATAATTAAAGGAGATCGGGTTTGTATTTATTTGCCTATGATACCAGAGTTGGCTATCGCCGTATTAGCATGTGCTAGAATCGGAGCTATTCATTCTGTAGTATTTGCAGGGTTCTCTTCTACTGCCCTAGCGACTAGAATTAAAGACTCTAATTGTAAAATGGTGATCACATCAGATGGTTCTTATCGTGGCGCAAAAACTATTGATCTTAAAGGATTAGTAGATGATGCTCTAACAGATTGTAAAGATGTAGCAACTGTACTGGTTGTAAAAAGGATCAATACTTCTATTAATATGCAAGAAGATCGCGATGAGTGGCTGCAACCATTGCTAGACGAGGCTTCAGACCAGCTTGTTGCCACGGTAATGGATGCAGAAGATCCATTATTTATCTTATACACATCGGGCTCTACAGGAATGCCCAAAGGCATGGTACACACCACTGCTGGTTATATGGTTTACAGTGCTTATACTTTTAAAAATGTTTTTCAATATAAAGAAGAAGACGTTTACTGGTGTACGGCAGACGTTGGCTGGATTACTGGACACAGTTATATTGTGTACGGTCCACTCGCAAATGGAGCTACCACAGTATTATTTGAAGGTGTTCCTAGCTATCCAGATTATGGACGTTTCTGGGAAGTTGTTGAGAAACATAAAGTAACGCAATTCTATACCGCACCTACCGCAATTAGAGCCCTAGCCAAAGAAGGTGTGGATCACGTAGAAAAACACGATTTATCTTCGCTCAAAGTTTTAGGAACGGTAGGTGAGCCTATTAATGAAGAGGCTTGGCACTGGTATGATGATAATATAGGAAAGAAAAAAGCACCTATCGTAGATACCTGGTGGCAAACAGAAACTGGCGGAATAATGATTACGCCTATTCCTTTTGCAACACCTACAAAACCTACCTACGCGACGCTTCCGTTTATTGGGATACAACCTACTTTAATGGATGAGAATGGTCAAGAAATTAGAGGAAATCAAGTAGATGGAAGACTGTGCATTAAATTCCCGTGGCCTAGTATAGCTCGAACGATTTGGGGCAATCATCAACGATAT
This sequence comes from uncultured Flavobacteriaceae bacterium, assembly GCA_963836885.1. Classification (GTDB taxonomy): domain Bacteria; phylum Bacteroidota; class Bacteroidia; order Flavobacteriales; family Flavobacteriaceae; genus Nonlabens. The sequence continues at coordinate 480,760 of CAWILF010000028.1, forward strand.
AAAGACACCTATTTCTCTGCTTATGATAATATGTACTTCACAGGAGATGGAGCACTAAGAGATGAAGTAGGTTATTACAGGATCACAGGACGTGTAGATGATGTCATTATCGTTTCTGGTCACAACCTAGGGACAGCACCTATTGAAGATGCCATAAATGAACATCCAGCCGTTTCAGAAAGTGCCATCGTAGGATTCCCACACGATGTAAAAGGAAATGCATTGTATGGCTATGTAACCTTAAAGGAAACAGGAGAAACTAGAAATCACGATAACCTAAGAAAAGAAATAAATCAAATTATTACCGAACAAATAGGACCTATCGCAAAGTTGAATAAAATCCAATTTACTAACGGATTACCTAAAACACGCTCAGGTAAAATTATGCGCCGTATTTTGAGAAAAATCGCAAGTAAAGACACCAGCAATTTAGGAGATACCAGCACACTACTTAATCCAGAATGTGTTCAAGATATAATGGATAATGTACTATAACACCTATTTCTAGTTACCTTTATTTAAAATATGGCATTTATGAGTACCTACACCATACACGTTGATCATCAGGATTTTACTTTGAGCACTGAGGCTATTGCTACGCTAGACTTGCATCAAACCTCGCAAACAGATTTTCATTTACTGAAAGATAATCAAGCTTTTAATGTGAAATTACTATCTAAGAATATCCTAGATAAAACGATGACCATTTCTGTAAATGGGAACCGTTATGAGGTAAAAATTGATGATGCTTACGACACAATGGTCGCGCAAATGGGTCTTTTAGAAAAAACGGAAACACTATCAAATGATTTTATGGCACCTATGCCTGGCTACATCGTAGAAGTTCTGGTAAAACCTGGCGACGCGATTGAAGAAGGCACGCCACTTTTTGTGCTTTCTGCTATGAAAATGGAGAATACCATTCTTGCAGACGGCATAGGTACCGTGAAGTCTGTAGAGGTGAAGGTTGATGATTCTGTGGTAAAAGGGCAACTAATTATAGCGATGGAGTCTTAAGGTTTTATAATAAATACAACCCTAGATAACTGTTAGTATACCGCTTTCGCGAAAGCGTAAAACAACAAGAAATATGAAGAAAATATTAATAGCAAACCGCGGCGAAATTGCCATAAGAGTGATGAAAACTGCTCAAAAAATGGGAATTAAAACCGTAGCAGTGTATTCTGAAGCAGATCGTGGCGCACCTCACGTTCGTTTTGCAGATGAAGCCGTTTTGCTCGGTCTAGCTCCATCTTCAGAGTCTTATCTGGTGATGGAAAAAGTAATTCAAGCAGCAAAAGATACCGGAGCAGATGCGCATCCATCCGTGGATATGGTTTTCTTAGTGAAAATGCAACCTTTGCTCAGTTAGTCGAGGATGCTGGAATAATCTTCATAGGACCCAAACCTCACGCCATTAGAAGTGATGGGAAATAAACTTGCTGCAAAGGAAGCTGTTACGAGATTATGACATTCCTATGGTTCCAGGGATTGAAGAAGCTATTACAGATGTTGCTTTAGCAAAAAAAGTAGCCACAGAAATTGGTTTTCCTATTTTAATTAAAGCATCTGCTGGTGGTGGTGGTAAAGGAATGCGAGTGGTGAACAGTATAGAAGAGTTACCAGAGCAAATGGATCGTGCCATAAGTGAAGCCAAAGCTGCCTTCGGTGACGGCGCGGTTTTCATTGAAAAATATGTAAGCTCGCCACGGCACATAGAAATCCAAGTCCTTGCAGATACTCATGGGAATACGGTACATCTTTTTGAAAGAGAATGTAGCGTGCAACGACGCCATCAAAAAGTGGTGGAAGAAGCACCATCTGCAGTGCTCACTCCTGCGATACGCAAAGCGATGGGAGAAGCGGCTATAAAAGTGGCTAGAGCCTGTGATTATGTAGGTGCAGGAACCGTAGAATTCTTGCTAGACGAGCATAAAAATTTCTATTTTCTTGAAATGAACACACGCTTGCAGGTAGAACATCCTGTATCAGAATTAATTGCTGGAGTAGATCTGGTGGAACAACAAATTAAAGTCGCTCGAGGCGAAAAATTGGCCTTTGCACAAGAAGATTTAAAGATAAACGGTCACGCACTAGAAGTAAGAGTATATGCTGAAGATCCATTGGAAAATTTTATGCCCAGCATAGGAACACTTTCTACTTACAAAACTCCAGTAGGCGAAGGGATTCGTGTAGATGATGGTTTTGAAGAAGGTATGGAAGTACCTATTTATTACGATCCTATGCTTTCAAAATTAATCACCTACGGAAAAAATAGAGCCGAAGCGATTCAATTAATGATTAAAGCAATTGATGATTACAAAGTAGAAGGTGTTGCAACCACACTTCCTTTTGGCAAATTTGTTTGTGAGTACGAGGCTTTTACTTCTGGAAATTTTGACACGCACTTTGTTAAAAATTATTATGCTCCAGAGCAATTGGAGAAAAAATATGAGGAAGAACGAGAAGTTGCGGCGATGGTAGGTCTTAAAACTATTTCTAGAAAATCAAAAAACATTAAAAATACCAGTATCCACTTCCACAAATTGGAAGAAACGTAACTAGTTGTAGAATACAAATCGAATTTGAACAGCAGCAATGAAAGATAAAAAACAGATTCTAGCAGATAAGTTGGCCAAGCAAATCTAGGCGGTGGTCAAGAACGTATTGACAAACAACACGCAAAAGGGAAATTAACAGCAAGAGAACGTTTACATTTTTTACTGGATGAAGGCTCGTTTGAAGAAATGGGTGCTTTAGTGACGCATCGTACCACAGATTTTGAAATGGATAAACAACTGTTTTATGGTGATGGCGTGGTGACTGGTTATGGAACTATCAATGGAAGACAAGTGTGTGTGTTTGCACAGGATTTTACGGTTTTTGGTGGCGCACTATCAGAGACGCACGCCGAAAAAATATGTAAGATTATGGATATGGCTATGAAAATAGGTGTTCCAGTAATTGGTCTTAATGATAGCGGTGGTGCTAGAATTCAAGAAGGAGTGACGATCACTAGGTGGCTATGCAGATATCTTTCATAGAAATGTAATGGCGTCTGGTGTGATTCCCCAAATATCTGCTATAATGGGACCTTGTGCTGGTGGTGCTGTGTATTCTCCTGCAATGACAGATTTTACGTTGATGGTGGAGAACTCTAGTTATATGTTTGTCACTGGACCCAATGTGGTAAAAACAGTAACAAATGAAATCGTAACTGCCGAAGAATTAGGTGGCGCTGCAACACACGCAACAAAATCTGGTGTCACTCATTTAACGGCTGCAAATGATATTCAATGTATCAATCAAATCAAGCAGATGGTGAGTTATATGCCTCAGAATTGTGAGGATAAACCAGCTGATTTACCATTTACGTTAGGTGATGAAGATACGAGAAGGTTTAGAAACTATTGTTCCTGAAAATCGCAAATCAACCGTACGATATGCGACGTGTTATTGAGGAAATTATAGATAGAGATTCTTTCTTTGAAATTCACAAAGACTATGCAGATAATATTGTGGTGGGTTTTGCACGATTAGCAGGTAAATGTATCGGTATTGTTGCAAATCAACCTATAAGTCTTGCAGGAGTTCTAGATGTAGAAAGTTCTAAAAAAGCAGCTCGTTTTACACGATTTTGTGATTGTTTTAATATTCCACTTATTAGTATTAGTAGATGTACCTGGTTTTCTGCCAGGAACAGACCAAGAATGGAATGGTATTATAACAAATGGAGCAAAATTATTATATGCTTTAAGCGAAGCGACAGTTCCCAAAGTGACCGTGATCACGAGAAAAGCGTACGGTGGTGCTTATGATGTAATGAACTCTAAACATATAGGCGCAGATATGAATTATGCCTGGCCAGGTGCAGAAATTGCAGTAATGGGAGCTAAAGGCGCTAGTGAAATTATCTTTAGAAAAGAAATTAAATCTGCTGAAGATCCAGAAGCTAAACTAGCTGAAAAAGAAGCTGAGTATGCTGAGAAGTTTGCAAATCCTTACAGCGCAGCAGCAAGAGGTTTTATAGATGAGGTTATTGAACCCAAGAACACTAGAAGAAAGTTAATAAAAGCATTTACTAATCTTCAAAACAAAGTAGTATCCTTGCCTAAAAAGAAGCACGGGAATATACCGTTGTAGGTTTTTGAGATTCTGATAGACTTCTATTAGGTCTATGGGCTAATTTTTTTCTTAGAAATGTTATAAAATTCAATGTCATTTAATTGAGAAACTCTAAGTTAATTCTTCCTGTAATTGTGCTGTCTCAGTTTTGCTGCACCTCATTATGGTTTGCTGGAAATAGTGTAATTAACGATCTTATTTCGACTTATGGTTTGCCAGCAAGTGCACTAGAGCATTTAACGTCTGCTGTCCAATTAGGGTTTATTATTGGTACATTAACTTTTGCAATCTTGACTATTGCAGATCGGTTTTCTCCTTCCAAGGTGTTTTTAATAAGTGCTTTGCTAGGCTCGCTTTTTAACCTCGCTGTAATTTGGGAAGGTAATGGATTAATGAGTTTACTTTTACTTCGCTTTCTTACCGGTTTTTTCCTTGCAGGTATTTATCCTATCGGTATGAAAATCGCTGCAGATTATTACGAAAAAGGACTTGGTAAATCACTTGGGTTTCTAGTTGGTGCCTTAGTATTAGGTACGGCTTTTCCTCATCTACTTAAGGATATTACCACTAGTTTTTCTTGGGAATCTGTTCTCATAACGACATCGTTACTTGCAGTTCTGGGAGGAGTTTTAATGGTAAGTATAGTGCCAGATGGTCCTTATAGAAAAGCTAGCCAGGGAACTGATTTCGGAACGTTTTTTAAAGTATTTCAAAATCGAGAGTTTCGCTCTGTGGCTTTTGGTTATTTCGGTCATATGTGGGAATTATATGCATTTTGGGCGATAGCGCCTTTACTGCTAAAAGCATATTGTCTTCAGCATTCTGATGCCATCTTGAACATTCCAATACTATCCTTTTTAATAATAGGAATAGGTGGATTGGCCTGCGTAATTGGAGGCTATGTAGCACAAAAAATAGGAACTAAGAAGACAGCTACTGTTGCATTAGGGTTATCAGGTTTGTGTTGCCTCGTTGCTCCGTCATTATTTTATACCGAACTTGAATTCTTGTTTATTGGATTTCTTATGTTTTGGGGTATGGTCGTCATTGCAGATTCACCGCTACTGTCCACCCTAGTAGCTCAAAACGCACCGGCGCAAATAAAGGGTACAGCACTAACCATTGTTAATTGTATTGGGTTTTCAATAACCATCATTAGTATTCAGCTTATCACTAAATTGATAGCGGTGACTGGGTCAAATGCCGTTTATGTACTCTTGGCAATAGGGCCTATTTTGGGTTTAATTGCGTTGAGATCAAAAAGGGTTCAGCCATACTTAAAATGAATTGGTAGAAATAATCAAATAATATTTCAGCTGTTTTTAATCCTTATGAAGGATTCGTTTCTTTACTCTTGTAAAGAGTAAGTTAAAACTTAAATTTTCAATTGACTTGATTTTGAGAGTATTAAATTTATATCCTCATTCAAAAAGTTTGAACTCTGTCCCTTCGAGGTCACGACACTCAAAGAACCACACTTTGCTAAAGTGTGGTTCTTTGTTATGTGGAAAACTCAAAACAGAGTTTTTAGGGATTTCAGCAAGGCATAGAATTAGAATCGCTTTTTCGGCGATGCGTAATTTATTATTTGCAACTTTAAGCGCACTCAGGATCTGTAACCCCTTCACGCCTGCCTGTCGCCTGCCTGTCGTTCCTCTGGCAGGCAGGTGCCTCTGGCAGGCAGGGTCACGATTACTGGCCAAAAGAAAATGAGTAATTTCAATATAATGATCGACCTTTTTTTCTGGTGCAATCTTCAAGAAAAACGGATTTCACATACGAGTAGCGAGATCCTTTTAGAAACTCATTATCATGGTTTTAACCTGTGAATTATTTAGCATACGCACCCTTTAATCCATTAATGAAGTTGTTAGCACCAGCTTGGTCAACATGATAATGATAACCTCTCGCTGTATCACTATGTCCACGTAGCTCATCCAGATCAGTCGCTTTTTTTCCGTGCGCATCAGTGTTTTCATAAATGCCTATGCCATCGAGTGCATAGCCTATTAGTGTTGAATGACCATCCTTCTGTTCAATTTTAGTACTTAGACCTGTCGTGGTGTGGTAATGATATCCCTGATGCACGTTGATATGTCCACCAGCATCATCAAATGGCGCTAGGGTGTATGCGCCCAAAA